>JBMNEM010000004.1:0-262364 GCA_050948785.1 Dethiobacteria bacterium | reverse complement strand
TCCATGATTTCACCTCCAGATTGGTTAATCTTTACAACAATTTCTTTGGAGCTTTTCAGCAATATTTTGGAAACGCTGTTTATCCGAAAGTACTGTGAAAGCTGGATTATGAACGACCATGTCGGACATGCTTCTCCTGATCGTTCTTTCGTCCCTCGGAAGATCATTCCCAAGATCAAGCTTAACAAGCCAGTCGTCCAGCAGGTTGAAGAAGTCGTCACCATGCAGGTTCATAGGATATATATCACTGGTTACGATCTCCGTATACTGCTGCAGCATATCCAAGGCCTTATCCTGTTTATTCTGGGCAATATACCCCTGGGCGGCACAAATGTACAGGTTGATCAGGACGCCCGGATGCAAATGCCTCATATCAAACACTTCGGCGGTGTTAAATGCGCGTCTTAGTACCTCGTCAAATTTGCCAGGGTCATTAGTACACAACATAAGATAAGCCGGGAAAAAATTAAATAGGACAACGATGTTCTGATAAATACCAACCTGCAAAACGGATTTTGCCTCATCATTGCGTCCCGTCATTTGGTAAGCGGATGCCAAAATTGATTCGGGTGGCAACGCAGGCGCGACTGTTCCATCCAACAGTTCCAGCACGGTATTTGGATCACCGGTAGTAAGGCTGCACAGAGCTTCCATATACAAAGCCTGCTTTGAAAGCGATACATTGTCGCTTTCCTCCTTGACCCGGGTAAAAAGAGCCCTGGCTTCCTCAATCAAAGATGCCGATTTTGGCGGGTCCTTCAGCAGTTCGACATGGTTGATCATCAGTATCCCCATTTGTAGCAGCAAAGGAAAGCATGAATAGTATTTTTTGATGATCTTGCGGCAGTCGTCCAGCACCGAATCGAACGGTTTTGATGAAAAATCAGAGGATAGTTTTCGGTACAGCTTTCGAATCTCTTCTTTTGCCATTTGTGGCCTATAATCCATCAATTCGTCAATACTGATGTTAAAGTATGCAGCCAGCTGCGGAAGAAAAGTTACGTCAGGATAACTCTGCTCTGTTTCCCACTTTGAAACGGACGCCTTTGTAACCCCTATATAATTAGCCAGTTCATCCTGGGTAACACCCTTTTCCTTGCGCTTTTTCACAAGCACTTTTGCAATATTGATTTCCTTCATATGAATCACCCCTGCCTATATCATAGTCAGCCGTACCGAGTTAAGCAATGGATTGGTGTTCAACTTAAGTTAATAAAATCAACTAATACGATACTGGGAAGCAAGGGGACCTAATACGCTGTTTGCCGTATCACGAAAAATGTGCTACACTTATTTACGTGGAGGTGAAAAGATTGGAAAAACAAAATGTTACCATATCGGTTCCCAAAGACATTTTAAGAAAAGCAAAACATATTGCAATTAACAGGCAAACATCCCTTTCCCGCCTCTTGGCAGATACCCTGGAAGATATTGTTGAAAGGGAGGACACATATAACAATGCAAAAGCCAGGCAGCTTGCTGCAATGAAACAAGGTTTCAACTTGGGGGCAAAAGGCAAAATAACCTGGAAGAGAGAAGATTTACATGCCAGATGACACCGAACCCCTGTTTGTGGATGCTAACATTTTTATTTATGCTTACGATGTATCAAGTGCAGAAAAACATCAGCGTGCCCGGGAGTTGGTCTCAGAACTGTGGGACTCGGGCAAGGGATGCTTGAGCATCCAGGTATTACAAGAGTTTTATGTTAATCTGACACTGAAGATTCCCCACCCATTAACACCACAGGAAACAGCTCAAATTATTGCCGACCTCGGCCAATGGCGCCTTCATAAACCGGAGCTTAAAAGCGTGGTGGAAGCCATTCATATTCAACAGCGAAACAAAATATCATTTTGGGACGCCATGATTATTTGCAGCGCGAGGGAACTGGGCTGCAAAACTATCTGGACGGAAGATCTCAATCCAAATCAATTATATGAAGGTATTAAAGCCGTAAATCCATTCATTGCCGGTTAAAATAAATAAAAAATTGCAAAGAATATGTTGCAAAATTCCTCCTTTGTTGCCTTTGTTTAGTAGAAGGCAATACAAGGATAATTAGGCTCAAACAGAAATATAGTATGAATTGATTAATAAAGGGATTGCTCTTATTTTGTTTTCAGGAAAAAAGACCTGCCACAAGGACTGTCCGAGACCACTAAAAAAGTCCCTTTTGTCATCCTGAGCAATAGCGAAGGATCCCTAAACCATTGAAAAAATCAGACTCCTCAATTTTGTTTTAGAATGATAAATAAAAAAAACATAGTTTTTCAGTGGTCTCGGACTGTCCCCGTGGCAGATTCGGTATTGTTTCACGGAAGCAGCGGAAGCTGCCTCATTTTTCAGGAGCAAGCTAAACGGAGAACGGGAAAGTCAGGTCTCCGTTGATCAGCCGCTCTTTTTGCTGTGGAGTCAGGGGATACTGGCCCATGATCAGGTTTGTCAGCATCCCCGCCTTACGGTTTTCCCCGATGGCCACATATCCTGCGAGGTAATCTTTTTGGAAAACCAGTCTCAGATAGCACGGTTCCTGCCGGGAACGCAAGGAATGCTGCACCTGATAGATCTCCCAGGGATGATCTGCGCTGCTCTGCACCCTGCCCAACCCTGCGGCAATAACAGGGAGCCCAAAAAATTCTGTGGCATTCATTTTCATCGAACCCCTGTAAGTAAGCCGGTCTCCGCTCATGTTGGCCCCGGCAATTTCTCCCTGTGCCGTGGCGTTGGGCCAGAGAGCATTATTTGCCGGTTCGTCCAGCAGCATGTCTCTGCAAAGAGTTGCGTCTCCGGCAGCATAAATGCCGGGCAGGTTGGTCTGCAGCTGTTCGTCTACCACAACACCGTATTTTTCTGTTACACCGCTTCCCCTGAGAAAAGGCGTAAAGGGCCGGACACCTTTGCCGATCACGATGAGATTGGCTTCCAGTTCCTGGCCGTTGGCCAGGGTAACACCGGTCACTCCTGAACCGTTGCCGTGTATCTCAGCCACATCATTTTGAAAGATCATTTTCAGGCCTTTTTCTGTCAGGTAAGCAGCGATGATTGCGGCGCCTTTTTTATCCAGCATCTGTGAAAGAATTCCGCTGGAAGTGATTACCAGGGTTGTTTCCAGGCCAAGTTTGTGTAAGGCGTAAGCGGCCTTGAGATTTACCAGTCCCCCGCCCAGCAGCAGTGCTTTTTTACATCCCTTCGCCCCGGCAGCAATTTTTTTAGCGTCATCAATGGTGCGAAAAAAATATACCCCCGGGGTATTTATCCCCGGAATATCGGGTTTGGTTGGAACGCCGCCGGAAGCGATCAACAGCTTTTCAAATTGCAGATACTGGGTGGTGTGAGCATTGGGAGTATGGTCAGCAATTTTTCCCTGCTCTTCACTGGCCAGAGGTTGATAGGCCAGGATCTTTTCCTGGCCCTTGACTTCTATGACTGTTCCGCTGATGAATTCGATCTTCTTTTGGCGATAATAATCAGCTTCCTTCATAAACAGCCTTTCCAGGGGCACCAGGCCGGCCAGATAATAAGAGATCAGGGGGCGGAAATAAGGCAGATATCCTTCGGCTCCGATTATGACCAGTTTTCCCTCAGGATCCCTTTTGCGGATGGTACGAGTGGCATAAAAAGCGGCGGGACCGCTGCCGATAATGGCATACTTTGTACGGATCATCTTTATCACTTCTCCCAGGTTGTTTCTTCATTTAAGAAGTCCCAGCTTGGCACGCTTTTCGTTGATATGGTTTACGATCAGCTCGGCAGCTTTCAGCGGATCCCCCTCCACGGCAAAGGAAGCTCCGACAACATCTTTGGCTCCTTCTGTTAACAGCGCGGCAACGTTGCTGCTTCCCAGTACCGCGGGCACTGTTCCCAGCACCGTTAAAATTCCCGAGCCAATTACGTAAGCGCCGATGCTTACAGCCTTTTCAGACATCCATTCCGGTGCGGCTCCGGCCAGGGGCAGGTCGCTGATATCAACATTCAGGGCCTTGGCTACTGCTGCCGCCACAACCAGAATTCGGCTGATATCCACGCAGGACCCCATGTGCAGTACAGGTGGTATCTGCAGTGCTTCGCAGACCGCCTTTAAGCCTGGGCCGGCCTTGGCGGAGGTCTCCGGCAGGAGCAGCCCGGCCTTGGCGCTGGCAATAGCTGCACAGCCGGTTTCCACTACCAAGATATCTTTGCTGATCAGCTCTTCGGCAAGCGTAACATGGCCGTAGTCGTGCTTGATCTTGGGGTTATTGCATCCCACTATGGCCACAATTCCTTTGATATTTCCTTCCTTGATCGCGTTTAACAGGGGCTCGAGAGAGCCGCCAAGGGCGGAAACAATTGCCTCTACGCTGAAGCCGGCCATAAATTCCATCCTGTCAGACGGGACAAAAACTTTGGCCTTGTTTCTACGGGGGTAATTTTCTACGGCGATGCGGATGATTTCTCCGGCTGTTTCCAGGGCTTTCCCCTCGTCAAAGGCAACGTGCTGGGCGCCGGGGAACTTGGCTTTCGGAGAGGTGGAGATGATCTTGGTATGGTAGCACCCGGCCACCTCTGTGAGGGAGGGCATGATACACTGCACATCAACGACCATCGCCTCCACTGCACCGGTGATCATGGCCAGCTCCTGCTGCAGGAAATTGCCGGCGATGGGGACATTGTGCCTCATCAATATCTCGTTGCCGGTACAGCACATGCCGCAAATGTTGATCCCCTTGGCGCCTTTTGACCGGGCAAGTTTGATCATCTGCGGATCTCTTGCCGCCTGGACGATCATTTCCGAGAGGGTGGGCTCGTGTCCGTGGACGACAATGTTTACTTCGTCTTCTTTTAAAACCCCCAGGTTGCTTTCTCCGCGATGGGGCTTTGGAGTGCCAAACAAGACATCGGATAGTTCGGTGGCCCACATGGAGCCGCCCCATCCATCGGACAGCGCTGCCCGCAGCCCCTGTAAAATCAGGTTGACATAGTCGGTATCCACGCCCATATGGGTCCGGTGCATAATCTCTACGATTTCCCTGTCTATACCCCGGGGAGCAATCCCCAGCTTGTCCCATTTTTCTTTTCTCTGGGAAGGGGCGCGCTCCAGCAATTCGAGGTTACCTTTGCTGGTGCCGAATTCAGCCAGGGCTTTATGAGCAATATCTGCAGCAATCTCTTTTTCTGAACGTCCCTCGCTGGGAACGTTTAACTCCTGGGCCAGAGCTAAAAGCTTCTCTTTATCTTTGATCTCATAGTCCGGTGCTTTTCCTTCAGCAGCGTGCAGGAGGGTTTCCACAATATCGCGCCCGTGGTCCGAGTGGGCGGCAGCCCCGGCGGCGATAGCGCGCAGCAGGTTGCGGGCAACGATCGTATCGGCATCAGCTCCACAAACCCCCTTGTCCGGGCCGTTGCCAAAGGGATCTATGCGGCATGGTCCCATGTTACAGTTGCGGCAGCATAAGCCGAGGAGTCCAAAACCGCATTGGGGCTCCTGTTTATTAAACCGGTCCCAGGCAGTTTCCACGCCGTCCTGTTCGGCCCTGGAAAGCATGGCCTGAGTAGCAGGGTCAATGCTTTTTTGAGCATATTTGTTCTGGTTCATACCTTCTTCTCTCCTCTTTTTAACAATTTAATCATGCCGGCCAAAGCTACATTTCTTGAAAATTGGCCAGGTAGGCCTTGCGTTTCTCTTTTGCAAAGGATGGTACTTCCTGCAGTGAAATTGCTTTTGTCGGACAAGAAGCTACGCAGGCGGGGATTTCCCGGTCGGGACAGCGATCACACTTCAAGGCAATCTGCTTCCTCCTGTCCTGGACAATTGCTCCGAAAGGACAGGCCATCACGCACATCCAGCAGCCAACACATTTTTCTTGAATATGTTTTACGAGTCCGGTTTCTTCTTCCCGCCACAGGGCGCCGCTGATGCAGGACTTGATGCATTGTGCATCGGCGCAGTGACGGCACTGCAGAGGAAAGTTGAACTGTTGCCCCGCCTCTACGTAAACCCGGGGGATGGGAGGCAGATCTTCAAAGATAGCTGCGAAAATGTTTTTGGACACCGAATGTTCCACAGCACAGGCGAGTTCACAGCTCTTACAGCCTACACAGTGTTCGAGGTTGATCAGGATCTCCTTCATATCTCTTCACCTCCCATCTCTTTTTTTATAAAAAATATCTTTCAATATAGTCCAAAATTCTTAAGGGTACAAAGAGTTCTGGTTCTAGCATTAGATAATTTTTTGGTCTTGCTGCACCTTATATTCTTACTATTTCGACGAAAATTTCTTATTACCTTCGGCAAAATAAGAGAAAACCTGGATGTTAATAGCAGGATACTGTTCTTCGAAAAAAGGTGAGCTTTGCCTTCCTGCCGAAATAATTCTATTAAAGATGGTCTGTTTGTTGCATTTGTTTGCTGTAGAGGAGGTTTTTGTGCACTGAACGAGGAAAACAGAGAGCTACTTGCAGGGCCCAATGAACGGTATGAAGAGGAAATTGGGGAGGATACCTGCTCCCTCCCCAGCAGGCAGGGATCGCTTTTCTTCAAACTTACGGCTTTACTTGTTGTTATCATTTTTACGGTTCTTGTTCTTGGCGGTTTTTTGGAGATTTTCACACTTCCAGCACTTGATTTTCTGGTTGAATCCCAAAAGTTAAGCCGGGATCCCCTGGTTCAGGAATTAAAACAGGCAGTTGTCCGTATCACAGCAGCTCCTGAGGGGAAAGCCGATCTGATTTCCAGGCAGCAGAGGGGAACCGGTTTTAATATCAGTGCCGAGGGATTGATTGTCACGAATCGCCATTTGGTGGAGGATGCCGGCTCACTTAGTGTTTCTTTTCCTGGACGGGGAAGCTGCCGGGTTACCGGTTGGTCAATCAGCTCCGCTGCAGACTTGGCGCTGATAACTCTCGAAGGCGGGAAATTTCCCTTTGTTGCTCTTGAAAGGGAGTCACTCTCTGCAGTAGGCGATCAGGTGATTATTATTGGTAATCCGCTCAATTATTCCGGGGTGGCAATGCGCGGAGAAATTACAGGATACTGGCAGCTGGACGAATTTCCCGGGCCGGTGCTGGAGATAGATGCTTCTATTCACGGGGGAAGCAGCGGCAGCCCGGTTTTTAACGAGGAGGGCAAAGTTGTTGCTGTTATCTTTGCCGCAGTGGAGGGGCAGGATGAAGAAGATACCAGGGGGCTGGCGTTACCTGCAGCCCTGCTGGAAGATCTTTTGCAGGCCCGGGACTAGGCCTTCCAACAGTAGACGAGCAAAACTTTGGATGAAATCCTGCAGGCAAAACGGATATTACTGTAGATTTCCGGCGCCAGGGCAATAGTTAATTGCTTTCAGAAGGAAAGAAAAGGCCTGATGTTGAAATCGAAGGTAATGACACAATTAAATTCAAGATTCATCAATACAATATCTTTAATGCAATATCTTTAGGATAAAAAATGGAGGTGTGTTATGGGATGAGGTCAACTATTGACTGTGTTCCCTGTTATATCAGGCAGGTTATCTCTACATTACGGACAGCAGGGGTGGAGGAGGAGAAACATTATGATATTATTTATGCGTTGTTTCCCACGATTGCCGCGCTGGACCCTTTGAAAACTCCGGCGGAGAATTCTTCGCGGGTTCTTTTTGAAGTTTATCGTTTGATGGGGGTAGAGGATCCTTATAAAGAGGCCAAAGCAGCTTCCAACGAACTGGCGCGTACCTTTCTTCCTATTTTGGAAAGGATTGTCTCTGCTAATAAGGACCCCCTTCTGACGGCCCTAAAAGCTTCTGTCGCCGGGAACGCAATCGATATGGGGATCAACCCGGATTTTGATGTTGGAGCAAGTATCAGCCGGGAACTGGAGCGGGAATTCCGGCGCAGTGATGTTGAAACTTTGCGGGAACTTTTGGGTCAAGAGGGGGCCCTGGTTGTGATCGGGGACAACAGCGGGGAGATTGTTTTCGATTCCCTGCTGATGGCTACCTTACGCCGCTTTACTACCGATCTTTTTTATGTTGTCAAAGGGGGGGCGATCCTCAATGATGCCACAAGGGAGGATGCAGAGGATGCGGGGATGGACTTTCTAGCAAAGATAGTAACTACAGGGAGCAACTACCTTGGAGTGGTCCCGGAATTTAGCAGCCGGGAACTTGGCGCCGTGATTGCTTCTGCTAACGTGGTTCTGGCCAAGGGCCAGGCCAATTATGAAACCCTGGAAGGAACGTCTTTTGCCGGAGATAAAACTTTTTTTCTGTTGCAAGCCAAGTGTCCGGTGATCGCGGCACATCTGGAAGTGGACCTGGGCGATTCTGTGTTGGTGCGCAACAAGCCCGCTCTTACTTCTTGAGTTGATGGATTTCAGCCCAAAATGGCCGGCCGGGGATGGCGCAGGCAGAGCTCGACGAGTTCTTCTATGTTTGCGGTTCCGGCACACATCACATTGTCTGCCCCGCCCCAGTAGAGCTTGAGGGTGCCATCTTCTTCGGCTATGGCTCCACAGGTGAAAACCACGTTATGCACATAACCGGTAACCTCCCAGGGATCCTCGGGCTGGAGGATCCAATCATCTGCCACCCCCAACAGCTTGGAAGGATCCTGCAGGTCGTGAAGGGCAACACCCAGCCTGTAGATCGCACCGTCCATGGTGGAGAAGACTCCATGGTAGATGTGCAGCCAGCCCCAGCGGGTTTTCACCGGAGTGGCTCCGGGCCCTATTTTCATCTCATCCCAGTGATAGGGCAGGGATTTCATCAGCAGACGGGCATCTCCCCAGTGGATTAAATCGGGAGAATAAGCGATCCAGATGGACCAGGGCGAGATCTGTGTGTGCGGCCTTTCCAGCCGCGCAAAACGACCCCCGAAACGCGCCGGGAAAATGACGACATTGCGGTAATCTGCGGCGGTGATCAGAGCGACGCGCTCAACCCGCTTGAAATCCTTTGTTTTAGCCAGTGCCACTCTTACCCCATGCCGGGAGTAGGCGCTGTAAGTCAGCAAGTATTCCCCCTCCAGGGGGCAGATGCGCATGTCTTCCACTCCGAATTCCTCGTACGTGGCAAAGGGCTCTTCTGTGGCCGGCTCCAGGAACGGCTCCGGATGCACAGAAAAATTAAAGCCGTCATCGCTGCTGGCCAGGCCGATGACCGATCGTCCGTTAAAACGGTGTGAGCGGAAGAGCATGATATAGCGGTCCTGGTGCTTGACTACCCCGGCATTGTGTACTGTCGCTACCGGGTAAGGGACATTCTTTTTGGTCAGGATGGGATTGCCGGGATATCTTTTAACTAGGGGCTTTTTCATCTGTAAACCTCCATCCTAAATTTATGTGGCCGAACTCTTGTCGCTGAGTTCAAGTATACGCCGGTATACGTTCAGGTAATCTTGGACCATTCTCTCCTTGGAAAAGCGTTTCTCTACGATTTGACGACACTGCTGCCGGTCCAGGAGATTTATTTTTTTTACAGCAGAGGAGGCTTCATCAAGATCGGAAACTAACAAACCGTTTACGCCATCCTCGATAATTTCAGGCATGCTGCCGCGGGGGAAGGCGATTACCGGTGTCCCGCAGGCCATTGACTCCACCACGGAAAGGCCGAAAGGCTCGTTGAAATTAATGGGATGGAGCAAAGCATAAGCTTCTCCCAGGATTTTGTTGCGTTCTTCAGGCCCTACGCTGCCGATATAGGTTATCTTTTTGCCGTCCAGGAAAGGTTTGACTTCCTGTTCATAATAAGTATTATCCTGGATAATTCCCGCCAGGATTAACTTCATATTTGTGCGCCGCGCAATCTCAATCGCTTCCCTTGCTCCTTTGTCATGATGGATCCTGCCGAAAAAGAGAAGGTATTCTCCCGGTTCAGGACGGAAAGTAAAATTTTCAAGGTCTATGCCGTGGTAGACGGTGGCTATATAGTTCAGCTCCGGCGAGCGATCAGCATCGCTGATCGAAACGTAAAAGGTGCGCTCGTTATATTTCCGGTACACCGGTAAAATACGAGGGGAGGAAAAGCCGTGAATAGTGGTAACGACCGGTGTATTGACAAGCCCGCTGTAGCTCAGCGGCAAAAAGTCGAAATTGTTGTGGATGAGGTCGAAGTCAACGGCGGACTCAAATATCTCGGCAATATGCAGGCACTCCCAAACTTTGGGATCCAGGCTGCGATCTTCCTCATAGCCACGGGGGCAGACGGCTCTAAGCTTTCCTTTTGTTAAGGAATCCGCTGTGGCAAAGAGGGTTACATCCACTCCGCTTTCTACCAGGCCTTCAGTGAGCAGGGAAGTAACTCTTTCCCAGGGACCGTAGTGGCGGGGAGGCGTTCTCCAGGCAATGGGCCCGAGCATGGCAATTCGCATTTAGATTCTCCTCTTTCTTGTATGTTCATTTTTCTAGATTTGGAGGCATTTTGGATTAATGGTGTAGTGAAATCGCACTTGACTAAATAGTACCATAATAGAAACTTTTTGGCAAGAAGGTGGAGACTGTCAGGAGGTTTAGCAGCTGTTTATGGGTATGGCCTGGTCAAGAATCATTGTTTTCTAGATGGAAACAAAATTTATTATCTTTTATTGTAGAACCCTCAACAATCAGACCATCAAAAAAATAATCAGTTCCTCCATCGATTTATTAAGAAAAAAATCTTTAGGGCCTCTGTTTGATCATTCTTTGTTTCTTTGATATGATTAATTCAAAGAAACAAAGAATGATCAAGCTTGCTTGGCCTATACTAAAGGGGTGAATATTTATGTCACATACAGCTCAACCGAAAGATAATCCTGTGGTAAAAAAACGCATCTCAGTATCACAGAAGCGTCAAATAACGATTCCTATTGATTTTTTTAATAGTCTTGGTATTGAAAAGGAGGTTGAATGTTATCTCCAAAAAGATGCCATTGTTATCCGTCCTGTGCGGGAGATCAGTGGTGAGTTTGATGAGGAAATCCTGGCAGATTTAATCTCGCAGGGCCTTTCCGGCCAGGAACTTCTCGTAAAATTCAAGGAGACTCGCCGTCAAATTCGTCCTGCTGTAGAACGCTTACTTGATGAAGCTCGCCTTGCTGCTACTGGCCAAGCCCAATTTTCCTTATACGAAGATGTTTTTGGTGCGGAGGACTAATAATGCATAAACTGATTATTCTACCTCCAGCTGCCCGTTTTTTAAAAAAGCTCCAAGAAAAACCGCTCAAGGTTGCCTTTTAAAAAGCCGTTGATGAAATACTCCTAAACCCTTTCATTGGCAATCCTAAAACAGCCGACTTATCGGGCATCTATGGTTACGATATTTATTACAACAAGACAAAACTATGAATTGGCCTATACTATCCTTGAAGAAAATGACTATACCGTTGTTGTTATTCTAGCCGGCACCCGTGAAAATTTCTATGAGGAATTAAAACGATATATGAAGAATCTTTAGCTATAATGAAGAAGCAATGCTTCAATATGTTAGGCACAGGAGTTGGTATTGACCTACACTCCTGTGCCTTTTTTCTGCAAAACTTCCAATTGAACCCTTTAAGAACCGTTCCAAACTTGCCCTGGGTGAATATAGGCTTAATGATTTTTATTTATTGACGTTTATGATTAACGCAAGTTTCTTTATAGAAATAATCTATTGGGCTGTGTTTCAAACTTCTGGTATGCTCAAAATCGAACGAGGTCATGGATAAATAATATTGTACCAAAATTAAAGGGGAAATTTGCTGTTGAAGCATAAACAATTGATAACAGGGGATTATCCTGTCCCCAGCAGGTTTGAGGTACAACAAAATAGAGTGTATTAATATGAGAACAATTAACCGGAAGCGGTGGGTGAAATGTTACGCAGCGGGAAAATATTGCTGTTAAGTCATTGTTTGCTTAACGCCAACAGTAAAATCAAGGGGACAGCCCTTCACGGAACTGTTCTGCAGCCCGTTATTCAGTTCATTCTCCAGCAGGATGCAGGCATCATACAATTGCCTTGTCCCGAACATTCCTTTGCAGGCGGGGCGCGCTGGGGCCAATCCAAAGATCAGTACGATAATCCTTTTTATCGACGTCACTGTCGTATAATCCTTGAACCGGTAATAGATCAACTTGCAGATTATCATCAGCAAGGTTATAAGCTCACCGGTGTGTTGGGAATCAAAGGAAGTCCTTCCTGTGGAATTCACTACACATACCGGGCCAAATGGGGAGGTGAGATAACTACGCATTCAGATGATAATTACCTGCCCTCAGGAACTCTGGTTGCTGAGGTTGCGGCCATTTTTGCTCTTCTCCCTGTTTATAATACTTTTCCACAGCTTATTGAATCCTGCCAATGAGACTTTTTGGGGATGGCTGGGATGGGAGGGATTTATTTACGGCAGTATTGTAGCCCTGCGCCTGACAGGGATTGTGGCCCTGGCACAACTCTTTCTGATGACTACGCCTCCGCAGGAAATATTTCTTTATTTCAGCAGCTGGCACAGAGATCTTGGCCTGATAATGCTCTTGCTGCTGGGCTTATTGCCCGTACTCCGGGAAGAAATGGAAATTACAGCGCAGGCGCAACAGACGAGGGGGCTTTGCTGGAACAACCTGGCATCCAAAATCAGGGCCTACCTGGCCATGATTATTCCGGTCATTGTCAAGGCCCTCAACAGGGCACACGGTATGGCTTATTTGCTTTATCTTCGCGGCTACGGCGAAAACGTACAAAAACAACAATCCCGAGGAGAAACTTTTTTGCCCATCTGGTCAAAAGGTTATCGCCGGCCTACTGCCCTGTCAGTCGCCTTTTTTACTGTAAACCTGGCTTTATTGATACAGTATAAACTGTTGTAGCTGTGACCCAAATTGAAAGAGGACGGATATAAAGTGATCTCAGTCCGAAATATCACCGTGACTTACCCCTGGAGTAACCAGACGGCCCTAAAAAACGTCTCACTGCAGCTATCACGGGGAGAAATAGGGCTTTTGCTGGGGCACAACGGTAGCGGAAAATCCACGCTGCTGCACTGCTTGAGCGGCCTGATCCCGCATATGCAGCAGGCCGGAATTGAGGGAGAGTGCAGGGTAAGCCAAAAAACGGGAATCGTCTTACAGGATAGCGATATATTTCTTTTACCCACTGTGGCCGAAGAATTGGAATTTCCCCTGTACAACCAGGGATGGCCGGCAGAAAAACGTCGTTGCAAATTACAACAACTTGCTTCCCTGTTTCAACTGGATCCGTTAATGAACAGGCCTGTCCATACTCTTTCCGGTGGAGAACGGCAGCGAGTGGCGCTGGCCGCAGCAATGGCCCCGGATCCTCCCATTTTGCTGCTTGATGAACCATTGGCACAGATGGATTCTGATTTTACGGCAAAAATCATTTCACTGCTAAAAGAAATGGCCTCCAAGGGCACTTGTATCCTGATTGCATCTACCTCCAGTTATTTATATCAAGCCCTTGAAACGAAGTGCTTTTTAATGGTAAAGGGGGAGATTTACTGGCAGGGTTCCAGCCAAGACTTTCAGAAGCGTTGGGAAGAAGCCAAAAGTCTGGGCATTGACGTAGACGGAAGTAGTTTTTTAAAAAACTGCTTGTGGAAAAGTCCCGAAAGAAAAGAAAAAGCAACCCCCTTGCCTGTAATGATTATGAACAACATTTTCTATTCCTACGGGCAGGATTTTTCAGTCGATAACATCAGTTTATCGATAAGGGCGGGCGAAATTGTGGCTTTGACCGGGCCTAACGGGTCGGGAAAAAGTACGCTGCTAAAGCTTGCCGCCGGTATCCTGCAGCCGAAAAAAGGCGAGGTTTGCATCCTGGGTAAATCTATTAAGGGACTACCCATCGCCCAGGCCACCGCCGGGAGCGGCTTTTTGTTTCAGAACCCGGATCATCAGATTTTTCAAGATAAGGTTATAAAGGAAGTAGCTTGGGGGCTGAAAATGCGAAAGATTAACCCTTCGCTTATCCCGCCCCGTGTTGAGAAATGGCTGCAACGCCTGCAGATAGAGCATCTGGCGGAAGAACATCCTTATTCTCTGACAAAATCGGACAGGCAGTGGGTAGCTTTGGCCGGCGTTCTGGCTCAGGAACAAGCCCTTTTGCTTTTGGACGAACCTACTCATGGCATGGATTGTATCTCTGCGGGCAGGTTTATGGAGGTGATTGCGGAGTTGGCTGCAGCAAATACTGCTGTTTTTATGGTTACCCATCATCGCGAACTGGCAGAGCGTTGCGCCCACCGGGTTTTATATATGGAAAAGGGCAGGTTCCCTGCGTAAGGGGGGAGAGCAGGAATTACGGTAATTCCTGCCTGGGCAGATTTTTAATCTGCAGAATATAGGTATGCTTGGGGTTTATTCCGCTCACAAAAATTCGGAAATATTTTCCTGCGCCAGGGGATTCAAAAGGGGGCATTATCGCCGGTCTTCTTTTTGCCCTGAGCCTGCGGAAAAGGCTCATAACATCTTCGTATGCCTAACGGAACTAGATGCATGCTGGTAGACCCTGGGGGGTTATCCATCAAATCCTCAACTGCGGCATATCCACATCCCTCAGGACGCCTGTTGAATAGAGATATTAATGTTTTTACCCAAGAACAAATCACCCCCAGGGTGATTTGTTATTACACGGGCGTTTTTTAATTGGAAAAATCCGTATGCATATTATGATATAATAAGATCTGGATACCACCGGTCTGGGTAGAAGCAAACTGCTGAAGTTACAAAAAAAACCCCAGCCAGGTAATGCCTGAACTGAAGTTTGGGCAGGAACATAAATTTACTTATAGATTTATTATTTTATTCCCATCTTGTCCATCCTGCGCAATAGGGTGGAATGGCTTATCCCCAGAGAGCGGGCAGCTTCGCGGATGCTTCGGGATGTTGCCAGGGTTGACTTAATGATTTTGAACTCTACATTATCCAAGGCTTCTTGTAACCCATTGTTCCCGTCATGCTCATGGGAGCGATCTGTAGAATATATGTTTTTCGACTTTTGTATGGACTCTGGCAGATCATCTATACCGATTTCTGTTTTCGTACTGAAAATCACCAGTCTTTCGATAACATTGGATATTTCCCTGACATTGCCGGGCCAATTGTAAGATTCAAGGAGTTCCATTGTTGCCGGGGCAAGAGTCATTTTTTTATCATACTGTGCACAATATTTTTGGAGATAGTAAGTGACAAGGGGGGCTATATCATAACGCCTTTCTTTTAGAGGGGGCACATTAATTGGTATTACGTTAATTCTGTAAAAAAGATCCTGGCGAAAGGTTCCCTTATTGACCAACTCCTCCAAATCTCGGTTAGTGGCAGTGATTATTCTTGTAGATACTTTGGTAATACTCTCACTGCCAATGCGATAGAAAGCTTTATCATCCATTACCTTGAGGAGCTTTGCCTGAAGGTTCAGTGGTAATTCCCCAATTTCATCTAAGAATAATGTGCCATTATGGGCAAGTTCAAAATACCCCTTTTTTCCTGCTTTGGATGCACTGGTAAAGGCCCCTGGGGCATATCCAAAAAACTCGGATTCCGCCAGAGTCTCAGGAATCGCGCCGCAGTTCACGTGTATAAAAGGGGCATTCTCCTTGAAATGAATATCATGTATTAACCTCGCAACGACCCCTTTTCCAACGCCTGATTCGCCGGTAATCAATACTATTGAGTCGTAATTAGCCACTGTCATGATCAGATCCCTGAGTTTTTGTGACGCTTGACTCTTGCCAATCCACTTATCTGAAATCAGTTTCATCTGCCTGAGTTGCCCGTCATATTGCCTGATCAGTTTTTTTGACCTTTCCAATTCCTCATGCAGAAAGCCTAATTCAGTGACGTCCCGCATGTTGATAACAACGAACTCTACTTCACCGGACTTGTTAACAACCGGACTGCCGGTTAACAGCACTTCCTTGCCGCTATGCAATAATCTGCATTTTGTAGAGACAGTTTTTTTGTTTTTCAAGACCAGAGGAGTTACAACGGTGGATGTCAACCCTTCCCGCACAATTTGGTCAACTGTTTTTCCCAAAACCATATTAGGGCTTATGGCATTAAGCCGCTGGTAGCTGGAACTGATCTTTAGAATCACGCCGTTTTTGTCCACAACTACGATGGCGTCGAAAGAAGTGTCTAAAATGGCATCAAGAAGCGTACTGGATTTGACCATGGGCAAATCATGATTATTATGACTGCAACCTATATATTTCTTTTCCCGGTCCGAAGAATCATTGAAATGGTCAGATACTTTAACCGGGGCCATGCTCTTTCACCTTCCTTCAACTAATGAACCTCTTTTAATAAACCTCTTTCACCTGCTTTACCTCGTTTTAATACTAATTCTATAGGGGACTCTGGATATCCTTCTGGTTCAAATATGAACCAAAGTTATTGTTTTATGGTATGATCCTGAACCATCTCCGGTTAAAATGAACCGGTGTGTATGCGGTTGTATGCGGCTGTGTGGGAAAACAGGCAGGTGGTACGCTCTTTGCAAAAGATAGATGTGGTTGGCATTAATAAGTGCCCTGAATCACAAACCAGGGTAATAAAAAAATAAGGAGGAATCATAATGCCAAAATTAAAACACCTGTTTGAACCATTTACTGTCAAAAGCCTCACAATCAGGAACCGTATTGTCATGCCGGGTATGTTGTTGCGTTATAGTGACCAAAACGGCATGGCCACACAGAGGCTGACCGATTTCTATGTTGCCAGGGCAAAGGGTGGTGTAGGACTAATAGTCGCTGAAGCAGCCTATATACTTCCGGAGGCCAAGTTTCGCCCCAATCAATTCGGTATCTACTCTGACGAGCTGATTCCGAAAATACGTGAAATGTTAGATGAAATTCACAAATATGGGGCAAAAGTGGCCCTGCAGCTTCACCACGCCGGAAGAAGATTGGCCGAATCGCATCTTCCGGGAACAAAGCCGGTAGGCGCGTCCAAAATGCCCTGCAAATTCTCTGGATTGTATCCAAGAGTACTGGCAAAGGATGGAATAGCTGAAATAGTTGAAGGGTACGCTGCGGCAGCCGAAAGGGGAAAAAGGGCAGGCTTTGATGCCGTTGAAATTCATGGCGCCCACGGCTATATAATTAACCAATTCCTTTCTCCGTTTACCAATAAACGAACTGATGAGTATGGGGGAACCCCGGAACGCCGGGCGCGGTTTGCGGTTGAAATAGTCGAAGCCATCAGAGCTCGTGTCGGCGACGACTACCCGATTTTCATGCGTATGAACGGCGATGACCATGTACCTGGTGGCATCACGATTGAAGAGGCCAGAGTTCATGCGGACTTGCTTGCAAAAGCAGGAGTTGACGTTTTGAATGTTTCAGCCGGTATCATTGAGTCCCTGCACTGGCAAATACCGGTTATGAGGCTGCCGGACTGCTGTTTAGCCGACTTATCGGAAGATATTAAGAAGAGAGTTAACATCCCGATTATGGCGGTAGGCAAGATACGCACAGCAGAACAAGCGGAAGAGGTCCTGGCCTCCGGAAAAGCAGACCTGGTGGCCATGGCAAGAGCCTTTCTGGCTGATCCGGATTGGCCTAACAAGGCGGCAAAAGGGGAGTTTGACAAGATTAGGCCCTGCATCAGCTGCAATATGGGTTGCATTGATAAGAATATCTCCAGATTCCCCGGTGTTACGTGCACTGTGAACCCGGAAGTAGGCAAAGAAACATTACTGTCTATTGGCAACGCCAAAAGTGGGAAAAAAGTACTGATTGCCGGTGGCGGGCCTGCCGGAATGGAGGCGGCGCGAGTTGCTGCCCAGAGGGGACATAAAGTCTTCCTATATGAAAAAGAATCCCAATTGGGTGGACAGGCCAGGTATGCCGCTCTTGCCGCGCACAAAGAAGGTATGCAAACTTTATTGGATTATCAACAACGTGAGGCAGGGCAGTATGGTATTGAGATACAATTGGGCAAAGCAGTTGATCTGTCTGTAGTTGAAGAAATCAAACCTGATGTGGTAATAATCGCAACCGGAGCAACTCCGATACTGCCTCAAATCCCCGGCATCAATCTCCCCAACGTTTTTCAGGCTCAAGAAATATTGGAAAGTCCCGAAAAAGCAGGCTCCAAAGTGGTTGTAGTCGGCGGTGGCCTGGTAGGACTTGAGACGGCGGAGACTCTGGCTGAACAAGGCAAGGATGTCACGGTACTCGAAATGCTTCCTCAGATTGGAGCAGATCTGGGCTACACTTCGAATTTAGCGATTTTTGAATCTCTGGAGAAGCTTGGGGTCAAAATTGAGACGGGCACCAAAGTGACACAGATTTCGGATAAGGCTGTCTCTGCAACAAAAGGAGAATCTGCAAAAGAATACAGCGCGGACACTGTAATTCTTGCTGTTGGTTCCAAACCAAATAGCACACTCATTGATGAATTGAATGGTAAGGTGAAAGTTTTACCGATTGGAGATTGCGTACAACCGAGAAAGGTCATTGAGGCCATCCACGATGGATATCTTTTTGCCAGAAATATCTAGTCTTATCCATTAAGATTAAGAGAAGCGGCCCGTTTCTCCGGGCCGCTTCCCAAGGAGGATTAAAAACCATGTTTGGACCCGACCTGATATTTATGTTTGTAGTTGTTTACGGAATGGCTTTGATCAGTCTTATTGTAGCAATAAAACAATGGCTTGCTGAAAAGCGAGAAACAAGGGGGAAACAATAGTGACCCTATACGGCACAATTCTCATATTATATTTTGGCATAATTGTAGTTGTGGGGATACTAAGTTCCAAACTCATGAAAGATACGCAGGATTTCTGGGTTGGCGGCCGCACATTGGGGGTTGCACAAACTGTGGCGACTTTTGTTGCGGCATTCATCAGCCCCGCCAGCCTGCTTGGTCTGATCGGGCTTCACTACGGGTCAGGATGGGGCAGCTTATGGATGTACGGTGGGACGATTGGATCGATGCTGGTCTATACGCTGTGGCTGGCAAAAAAATATCGCGAATTAGGAGCCGTTACAATACCTGACATTTTTGAGTGGCGTTATGGCAAATCGGCGCGTGCACTGGGTTCTCTCATCATCACGTTGGGATCAGTACTTTACGCAGCCGCCACAGCGATTGGCGGAGGCCTGGTGCTGGAAATTGCTATGGGCATACCGCTGTCCATTGGCATGACCATTATGTGCGTGATTTTCGTGCTGTGGTGTACCCTTGGCGGGTATATGGCGAACTCCGTTGTGGATATCGTCCATACCATTGTGAAGGTTGCGGCCTTCTTCTTACTGTTTGGATTGACATTGTACCATGCAGGCGGTTTTGTGAAAATGAACAATGTGGTCTATAGTGCCAATCCGGAACTTTTCAAAGGATTCTATTCCCCGATGATGATTGTGGCGTTCTTTATCACATGGGGATTTGGTAATCTCGGGCAGCCCGCTTACGTGGCCCGGTGTTTTTCCGCCAAGTCTGTGCGGGTGGCGAGCGCCTCGTTTGGCGTTTCCGCACTTGTTCTGGGAGTATGCTACTTCATTTCGGTGGCGGTGGGTGTAGGCGGACGTGTCTTTTATCCAGAGTTGGCCACTCCTGATCAGCTAACATTGTTCCTCACCAGGGATTTCTTTCCGCCCATTATCGGGGGAGTAATCTATGCCGCAATACTTGGGGCTGGAATCTCTGTAGCAAGCTCAATTATTCTGTCCGGTTCAACGTCTTTTGCTAATGATATTTACAAGTCTATGATCAACCCTGGAGCAGATGATCAGACTCTTCTCAAGGTATCCCGAATTGCAACCATGGTTATGGGACTTCTTGTGATACCGCTGGCTGTCTCATACCCGATGGGCATCGGCATGATGACAGTGTATATTTTTGGGATTTATGCATCAGCTATCGCCGCGCCTATATTACTTGGCTTTCTGTGGCCGAGATACAATAATGCCGGCGCTATGACGACCATGATTGTCGCCACAGCTCTGGCGATCATCTGGCAGTTATTAGGTCAACCTTCATTTATCCCAGGTGTAGCCTCTTTACACCCGGCAATTCCGGCTTTTATTTTCGGAAGTTTAAGTGGGGTTGTTGTATCGCTTTTAACGCCGGCTACTCCCCCAGAGAAACTAAGCCGATTTTTTAAAACTGAAGCAAAGGTCCAGGGTGAAGTTCTATAAGTTGGCTATCTGCCGGTGCTCTTTCCTTCGGTGCAGCTTGGCTTTGAGGAGTATCAGAAACTTGACCTGACAGAAGCGAGTAAGGATAGACTATAAACGTGAAACTATGAGAGATTGAGGGTGAAGTATTATGGCCGGTTTGGATGGAGCGCTACCAGGTTGGGATACGGTATTTTGGGTTTGTTTTTATGGAATTATAGGAATTGTGGGGTGCTTGATTTTCCTCAGAAGGCTTGTTGCGCAATCTTCGGAAACAGCGGATCGGAACGAAGAAAACAACAACCATGCGGAAGAACGTTAGGAGTGGTTTATAATGTCTAATCCCATAGCGCTTGGTTGCATGCTTCTGATCATGGTTATCTCCATTTCGGCTAGTTGGTACTGCAAACGGTATATTACAAGCTTGGATGATTTCTATGTCTGTGGCAGAAACGGTTCCTGGTGGCTTTTTGCCGGTACCACTGCAGCAACCGCCATGAGCATGTGGACCCTCATCGGGGCCGCCGGCCTTGCATCAAAATGGGGCCTTGTTCCGGCAATGTTATATTTCTCGGCTATAGGCATGGTCATATTCGTGTTTTTCATTGGTCCCCCGTTCCGCAGGGCCGGTTTTTCAACCATACCGGAGTTTTTCGGGGCCCGCTATGCCAGTGACAGGGTAAAATCTGCAGCAGTCCTTTGTACTATCGTTTCTCTTCTGTCATATATAGTTGTTCAACTGCAAGGTGGAGCTATCTTGATGGAAGAGGTTTTGGGCATACCTTATTTATGGGGCATCCTGCTATTCGGAGTTCTTTTGATTATCGGACTATTGTTTAGCGGGATGTGGGCGGTGGTAGTTACAGATGCCATAGGCTGTTTCATAATCATATGTATAAGCGTATATACGCTATTCTACATGATTTACGCAGCCGGAGGATGGCCGGATTTTCTGATGGGGACAATAAAATACTCTGGCCCCAGTTATTGGCGTCCTATCGGAGAATCAGGATTATCCATGTCCCATCATATTGCAAACAATCTTTGTTGGACGGTGATTACCGCTGCTTCTCCGCACCTGCTTAACCGTGCGCTAATCGTAAAGGACGTTAAGGAGCTATACAAAGGGGGTATCGCCAGTTTACTGGCTATATATGTGGTTGCCAGTGCAATACTGCTGGCTTTTACCGGTGCGGTTAACTTTCTGAATCTGAGCGCAATCCCGGTGGATTATGTTGCAGTAAATATTGCGCTGGGAGTACTCCCGCCATTGATTGGTGGCTTATATCTTGGAGGTGCTTTTTCAGCTGGTATTACCACGGCAAATACCCAGGTAATAACTTGCGCGCAGGGCTTTGCCAAGGATATATACCAATCAATTATTAACCCCCAAAGTTCCGAGAAAGATGTCCTGCGACTAACATCATATGCTATGATCGCGGTGCTTGCCATTTGTGGAGTAATTACCGCCTTTAGACCATGGTTCATGGTCATGGCCGGAACCGTTACAGGTGTAATACTATCATTTGGATATTTCCCGTCATTGGTTGCCGGGCTCTTTTGGGAAAGAGGTTACTGCTAAAGCGGCTGAGTATACCATGTGGGCAAGCGTTCCGGCATCTGTGCTCGTCGTGCTGGGATGGACCACATATGGGTGGTTTCAACCGCACCCGGTCATATGGGGAGTGCTGTTTGGGTTTGTGTGTATTGTGTCCCTCAGCATGTTCACAGAGAAAACTACAGCTGAAATCAAAGCATGGCATGAACTCAAGCCTGTACTTTTTCATCGTGATCCCGAGATGCGTTATGAAAAACGTGATGGCAGGTTCATAGGGATTATTATCGCTCTGATTGTTTTATGGTCATTAATACTGATAATGCTGTTAATGCGTTGGGGACCTTTTAAAATAGCACTTTAGGCCGGACGGGAGTGGATGACTAACCCCCTGTCAAAGAATAACGAGAGTGCCGCTCTTTTCATCAGGCGGCGCTCTCGTTTTTTATCCCCAGTGGGAATTAATGTATCAATTATTTTTGAAGGAAACAAGTGGTGATAAAGAGAAATTATTAGGAAGAAAGCCTGGCGGATCATTGCAGGCTGCAGCATAATTTGGAGGAGGCTGCCGGGTGTTTGCTCAGGCACAGGAACTGCTCCAAAAATACTTTGGTTATTCCTCTTTTAAAAGGGGACAGGCTGAAGTCATAAGCAGTCTTTTGGAAGGCAGCGACACACTGGCGATCATGCCTACGGGGGCGGGAAAGTCGATATGTTACCAGATACCCTCCTTGCTGTTTACAGGGGTAACGCTTGTTATCTCACCGCTGATCGCTTTGATGAAGGATCAGGTCGATGAAATGGTTGCTTTTGGCATACCCGCCACCTTTATCAACAGTTCATTGCGACGCAGAGAGGTGGCAAAAAGGCTAAAGCAGGCCGGACAGGGAAGATTCAAGCTGATTTATGTGGCGCCGGAAAGGTTGGAACTGCCGGATTTCCAGGAACTGGCCCGGTCTTTAAGCGTTTCTTTTGTGGCGGTTGATGAGGCCCACTGTATTTCCCAATGGGGTCACGATTTCAGGCCAAGCTATAGAAAGATTGCCGATTTTATTGACGGCCTGCAGCAGAGGCCCGTGCTGGGCGCTTTTACAGCTACGGCAACCGGGGAAATACGCAAAGATATTATCAACTTCCTGGATTTTCAGGCTCCGCGGGTATTTGTAAGCGGGTTTGACCGGGAGAACCTTTTTTTTGAAGTGGCGCGGGGGGAGAATAAGAAAGATTTTGTCCTGGATTATGTCCGCAGTAATAAGGGGAAACCCGGTATTATTTATGCGGCTACACGCCGGGAAGTGGATAGTGTTTTTAAACTTTTGCGGGAAAAAGGACTATCCCTGCAGCCGGTATCATGCCGGTATGAGCGACCGGGAAAGGGAGGCCAGCCAGGAGGCGTTTATCCATGATCACGTACTGATCATGGTGGCCACCAATGCTTTTGGCATGGGAATCGATAAATCCAACGTCCGCTATGTTCTTCATTATAATATGCCTAAAAATATGGAAGCATATTACCAGGAGGCGGGGAGGGCAGGGCGTGATGGTGATCCGGGGGAGTGTATCCTCCTGTTTGGTGCCCAGGATGTTCTGCTGCAGAAGTTTATGATCAGGGAGACAGTGTATTCGCCACACAGGAAAAAAAATGAATACCACAAGCTGCAGACGATTGTTGATTATTGCCATACAACAAGATGTTTGCGCCGGTATATTCTGGAATACTTTGGGGAAGATGATGCGCCGGCACAGTGTGGACGCTGCGGCAACTGCAGCACTGATTGTGAAATGAACGATATTACCGTGGAAGCCCAGAAAATTCTTTCATGCGTGGTGCGGGTGAGGGGACGTTATGGGGCAGGACTGATTGCGGAAATTCTGAAGGGTTCAAAAAATAAGAAGGTGCAGCAGCTTCGTTTTGACAGGCTTTCCACTTACGGTTTGATGAGTGAATACACGCTGCAGGGCATTAAAGACCTGATCAACCTGCTGGCCGCCGAGGGTTACCTGGCCTTTACCGGAGGAGAATACCCCGTGCTGAAGCTGGGGCGGAAAGCAGCAGCAGTACTCAAGGGCAGTGAGAAGGTATGGCAGAGACGGCCTAAAAAAAGAGAAGCCCGGAAAGATAGCCTCCTGTTTGAAAAAATGCGCCTGCTGCGCAAGCAAATCGCCGCACGTGAGGGGGTGCCTCCCTACATAGTTTTTCCGGATAGCACCCTGCATGAGCTTTGCGAGTGGCTGCCTCAGGACAGGGACTCCATGCTTAAAATCAAGGGTGTAGGCCAAATTAAAATGGAAAGGTTCGGGGAAGAATTTTTGCGGGTAATCAGAGAGCATAGGTGATCATAACAATACTTCAGGGAGAACATTTTTTAGCCGATTGCGGCCAAGAGGACCGTCCCTTTGGCTGCTCCAGGGTTTTTCCCGGGAAATAGTCGAAATGCTCTGCAGTAGTGTTGTTATAAAACAAATGGAGGTATAAAAATGGAAGGAAAGGAAAAAATTGAAAAAAAGGATCATTGAGTTAGCTGATTTTGTTGCTTACCAGAGTGGGTCAGTGGTTAGTAGAGAAGTAATAAAAAAAGAAGAGGGAACAGTTACTTTATTTGCTTTCGATGAAGGACAGGGATTGAGCGAACACACGGCACCATTTGACGCTTTGGTCTATATAATAGATGGTACGGTTGAAATTATTATCTCGGGAGAAAAATATATACTTCAGGCAGGTGAAATGATCATTATGCCGGCTAATGAACCTCACGCTCTTAAAGCAGTGAAAAAGTTTAAAATGATGCTGACCATGATCAAATCCGGTTAGAATTAGTAGATATTGAACCTGAGCGGAGCAGTTTCCCTTTTCCTGCCAAAGTTAGTTTTAATTGATTGATGTTGTAAGGTGAAAAAACTGTTATAATAGCTGTATCCTTAAATTAACATCCTACAAATGGGGGTTAGTATTGAAAAATCGTGTCTACCGTTCCCGGAAAAACAGAGTAATTGCCGGCGTAGCCGGTGGCCTGGGCGAATATTTTGATGTCGATGTCGTGATTGTGCGTATATTATTTGTACTGGCTGTGTTTTTAGGCGGTGGTGGGCTTCTGGCCTATATTATTGCCTGGATAGTTATTCCTGAGGAAAAGATTGCAGGCGAAGAACTTGACTCCTCTGTAGAATACCATGAAGAAAAAAACGAGTGGGACCCGGAGACGAGGTCTAAAAGGCAGCGCAATGCAGGTTTTTTACTGATCGGCCTGGGAGTTTTCCTCTTGTCCCGCAGATTTTTAGGTTCCTTTTTTTACTATTTTGGGCCGCTGCTACTGATCATTATCGGTATCTTTTTGTTAGTGCGTGAGCGGAGGGAGGGTTAATTTGAGAAAGTAAGTTTTCATCCCTAATCCCGCAGTTTATCCCAATTTCACGTCCAGTAGCAGCTTGGTAGCTCTGTAATGTTTAATTGACAAAAAACACTTACTACTTTCGGGTCAAACTGCTTTCCCGCGTTTCTTTTTATGGCAGCCAGAGCTTCTTCCCGGCCTATTGCCTTTCGGTAAGTCCTGTTATTGGTCATAGCATCAAAAGCGTCAGCAACCGCCAAAATTCGAGATAATAGTGGGATTTCTTCCTCTTTTAACCCCCGGGGATAGCCTTTGCCGTCCCAGCGCTCATGGTGGGAGAGGATATATTCGGCAATAGAGGACAATTCCGGCGCTGCCTGGGCGATCCTGTAGCCTATTTCAGGGTGTTTTTTCATTTGGACCCATTCTCCCTCGGTTAAAGGCCCCGGCTTCATCAATATGCTTTTTTTAATCGCCACCTTACCGATGTCATGGAGTGTCGCCAAAAGTTCTAGTTCATCCATTTGATGAGGGTTCAGGCCCATACTCTTCCCGATTTTTCTGCACAATTCCTTCAATCGTTGGGCGTGTTCTTCCGTTTCCATGCTCTTTTCAAAAAGAGCAGCCTTCAGGGAGGATATAATGGCATCTCTATTGCTTTTGGCATGCAAAAGCTTATCGCTGTACATAGAGTCCTCAGCCTCTTTTAATACCTGCCAGATGTTTTCCGTAGCTTTGCTTTTTGTTGCATAACCCAGGGCAATGCTTATTTGTACGGGCCCGTTTTCCCGGGATTCGTAATCGCATTTTTCTTTGATCCTCCGGCTGATTTCCTCTGCGGTTTTGATGCCGGTCTGAGGCAAAAGGATAACGATTTCGTCCCCGCCCCAGCGGGCAATAAGGTCCTCCTGGCGACAGCACCCGTTAATGATTTCTGTAGCTTTGATGAGCAGTCTGTCGCCCTCCTGATGCCCAAACACATCGTTGGCCAGCTTCAGGCCGTTGAGGTCGCCCATGATTATGGATATGGGCAACTGTCGCGGCGTGTCCAGCCGCTCGATCTCTTCTTCCAAGAACCTGCGGTTGTAAAGGCCGGTGAGCTGATCGTGTACACTCAAGTATTTCAACTGCTCCTCGTAATGTTTGCGCTCGGTGATATCCCTGGAAACAGCAACTGTCCCTATGCATCTGCCTTCCGCATCATAAATAGGAGCTTTCATTGTTTCAAAAGGAACCAGGCGGCCATCATGACGTTTAAACCACGCTTCATAACGCTGCACACGGCCTGATTGCATAACCTTACGATCAATTTCCCTGTATTTACTTGCTGCTTGATAATGAATGTCCCAGTCAGTGCGCCCGGTTATTTCATCTGGTAAAAGAGAAAAAAATTTTCCTGTGGCTTTATTTGCTGCTTTATAAACCCCATTTGTGTCTTTGTAAAAAATCAGATCCGGAATGGTGTCTATAATTACTCGCAGTAAATGACGCTCTTTTTTCAACTCGGCTTCTATCGCCTGACGTTTTATAGCGGCATCGAGATTAAAAAAACAGTTTTGTGCCAGTATATTGGTAATAGGTAAGAGCTCTTTTAAAAACATTTCTTCAATAGGAACCTTTCTTCCCAATAGAAGCAATCCGAAGTTTCGGAGCGGAAACCCATAGTAATATAAATCTTTCTTCAAAATGATGAAGTTTTTGTCCCCATCCTGCAGCAATTTTTTTTCAAATTCATCAATAAGCTTCATAATAAGCGGGATTTTTAAGGGCTACCCGTGGAATAACGCAGGTAGTTTCCAGACAATTATTTTTATACTGTAAAATACTGACATGGGTGCAGTCCAGTTTTTTCAGAAATGCAGATGCGGCCTTTTTTACAAGCCTGTCCAGTTTTTGCTCACCGCTTACAGAAAGAGTCAGTTCGTACAAAATATGGCTCAAGATCATATAATCCATTTTGTAATCCTCCAATAGCCGATTACCGAAAATCTTATTTTAAAGGTTTTATTATACAATTATGATACATATATGTACTAATAAATAAGCCTTCAAAGTGTATTAAGCCCTGCGTATATCTACCAAAAAAGACTCTGCTACCTGGCTTATTCCCTTCGCTGTCAGGTCTTTCCCCGGTAACACGATTCCCTGTCTTTCCTGCTATGCAATACTATTCTCTATATTGCACAAAATACTTTCAAAATATTGCCACAAGGCTTGTAATAGTATAACTGATAATTTATGTAATCCGAGCGCAAAATTGTATAAGCGGCTAATAATTTATGGTTAATTTCTACATAACTTTCCAAAACCCTTTTTTATTTAATAATGTCAACATCCATTTTGTGGTGTAAATTTACCTTATGAGGAAAGAGGGATTTTAAAAGGGATTTCCTTTATTTTCATTGCTAATATTTGGTATAACAAAGACCCAGTGGATTACCTGTTTTGCCACAAATTTTTCCTCCCGTAGCAGGATTTTCATGGGATGGAATAGAAATGATATTTATTAGAATATTTTGTTGAATCATGACATCCTATTTTTATGGAGGCGATGACTCTCTGGTTAATAGATGGACGCTTAAAGCCGGGATTGAGCCAGTAGCGTAACCGACCATGGGAGATATGGTCTTTTTTTATTCTTAAAATTTTTTTAAAGAAGCCGGGTTCTGATGTTCTGGAATAAGCTGAGAAAATATGATATTCTTCAATTTGAAGAGGATCCGGACGATTAATTATTAAGGAGAAGATATGTCCAATCTTGACTATTTTATTAACATTCTGTCATATGCAAAGGAGCGCAATGCTACTGATATCCATATCACGGCAGGGGCTGTTCCGGCTATGCGGGTCGAGGGAAAGTTGAGCTATATACCCTTTGAAACCGTTTTTCCCAAGGATACGGAAAATATTTTAAATGAGCTTCTTAATGAAGAACAGAAAAATATCCTCAGGGCCAGTCGCTATCTTAGCTTGCCGCTAGTTATTAAAGATATCGGCAGGCTGCGGGCCAATGTTTATATGCAGAGAGGCTCTTTTTCCATCAATTTCAGGATTTTGGATAGACTGCTAAAAACAGCGGAAGAACTGGGTATTCCTGATGTGGTTATGAACCTTTATCAAAAAAAGAGCGGGCTCATTCTCATTTGCGGTAACAGAAACAGCGGCATATCAGCAACAAGGGCCTTTATTATCAAGAAAATAAGTGAAAGCAGGGAGTGCCTCATCATTACCATTGAAGATCCGATTGAATACTTATTTAAACACGATAAGTCCATTGTCAATCAAAAAGAAATTGGTATTGACGTCAACAGCTTCCAGGAGGGGGTTTATTCGGCCATGACTCAGGATCCTGATGTGATTATGATCAGCTTTTCCGGCGATCCTGACATCTTTTCCGCCGCTCTTACTGCAGCAGAAAACGGCCATCTGGTAATTGCCTCTCTGCATACTGTTGGCTCAGTTAAAACAATTCGCTATATAATTGAAATGTTTCCCGTTGATAAAAGGAATAACATTAAAATGCGGCTTTACCATACTCTGCAGGCCATTATTTCACAACAGATGATTCCCACCAAGGATGAAAAGGGCACTATACCTGCTATGGAAATTGTACTGGCGACCAGTGCTGTAAAAAACCTGATCATTGAAAATAAAATTTATCAGATCCCGGATGTAATCAAGGCCAGTAAATCTCTGGGGATGATTACTATCGAAGATTATGTTAATTCTCTCTATTCCCGGGGATTGATCTCGAAAGAAAGCGCTTTGAGCTTCTCACATAATCAGAGGGAATGAATCAAAGAAATTGGTTCAGGAGAGATATTAGCATGTTGAAGGAAAGTTATAAAAGCAATATCACCGGCCTCATTGAGTCATACCGGATTATATCCATATTTTTGACTCTGTCCATTTATATGATCAATGGCATATTCGAACAGTATGCCGTTTCTGCCATGCTTTTACTGGCGCTGTGCATCACTGTTTCTGCTTTACTTTTAATGTATCTTTATCGCCTCAGCCTGGAAGTAAGATGGAAGCTAAACTTTTTGCTCCTGGTAGAAATAACCGGCATATCTGTGCTTATGGTGCTGACTGGGGGGCTGGACAGTCCCTTTATTTGGTATTTTTTAAATCCTTTACTGATTATCTCCTGTTATATGCAGGCAAAAGAAAAAGCTTTTTATCTGATTGCCAATTTTATGCTTTTATCAGCAATAGGTTATTACCAGGCCGGCACTCCGGAATTAAAAGATTATCTCCTGTCACATTCAAATATTATCCTGAGTTATGTTTTGATTTTGATCCTGGTAAATATACTTTTTGATTATAATCGACTTATTACCCAAAAAAAAGAGGAATTGCGGGAGGCCAATGAAAAGCTGGAAAGCTCCCATGCAAAAATCAAGCAGCTGATTACAAATATCATGTTTATGTATGAAGCAATGCAGGCAATTTCAAACCAAAGAGACAGAGGCGAGGTTTTACATATTCTTCTGGATTTTACAGGAAAGATTTTTTCAAAGTCAGCGGCTTTTTTTTTACCTAATGACTATGACTGTGGCAGGACGGAGTGTACGGAGCGTCTGGTGTCTTTGAAAACAATAAACGGGGGATTAAGGGAGTCGCTTGTCGATACAATCAAGGAGCATTACTCCGTAATTTCAAAAGACGATATTTCCCTATATACTCTGGAAACAGGCAAGAGGGTGGTTTTGATCAAAGTCTCCAATATCAGGGATTATGGTATTCTTGGCTTAGTACTTCCGGAAAGGGAAGATGGATGGAATAAGGACGAATATTCGCTAGGCCTCCGCTTTTTTTCCAGGCTCGGGGCCATGCTTTTGGAAAAAATTGAGGTGGAAACAGTAAACTATGAGCTGGCGATTGCAGATGAGCAGAATCGCATTGCCGATGATATACATGACAGTGTAGCGCAGAGGCTTTTTGCCATGTCTTGCATGTCTTACGATACGATCAAAAAATGGGAGCGGATTGCTGACAATCAAAAGAAAGAGCAAATGACACTAATTATGGAGACTGTTCAAAGCTCACTCAAGGATTTGCGTTCCACTATCTATAATCTGAGCCATAAAAAACAGCAGATAGAACTTTTTAAGGAGAGTTTGTCTTCATACCTGTTGGATATGGAAAGGCTGAGCGGGACGAAAATACATCTTGATCTAGATGGTGCTGAAGACCATCTTTCCACTGGAGCCAAGAAAGCGCTGTATCGGATTATCATTGAGAGTACCGGGAATGCCATCAGGCATGGAAAATGCCAAAATGTCTGGGTAAAGTTGAACAGCGGCGATACAAATACTTTTTTAACAATCAAAGATGATGGCCTTGGGTTTGACCTGGCTGAAGCAGAAATGGAAAAGCAGGGTATGGGATTGTATAATATTAAAAGCCTGGTTAGAATATTTAACGGCAGCATTGATATTACTTCCGATCAAGAACGCGGCACCATAATTGAAGCAATATTCCCAAATAAAGATATTATGCAAAAGCTCGCCTGAAAAAAGGATGACTTTATGGGTAAAAGGGAATACGAAGCGCTGATATTAATTTTAATAATTCTGTTTTCATTGCTCTTAGGCAATCATGTTTTGCCGTCATTAATAGGAGCCGCCAATTATTTGTATTATTTTAAGCCCCTGTTCTGGCTGGGGTTATCCCTTTATGTATGGAAAAAGGACAGGACCAGGTTTAAGGGAAAGTTAAAACTATATAATTTTATGCTCATGTGGAGTGCTATCTGTGCCATTTTATATATTTCGGTTTATTTTTCCGGTGGTTTCTGGGATGGTATTGGCAGGAGTCCTTACCACAAAGACCTTCGAGGGATCGCTACGAACGTATTTTGCTTTGGAAGCGTCGTGGTGTTGATGGAATATGTGCGCAATTATGTTATAAACCGTATCAAAAAAAAATATTTATGGCTCTTTAGTATTTTGACTGTCGTTGTGTTTTCATTATACAGGCTGAACCTTAAAATAATAACGAGTCTTGAGGGCTGGCCGCAGATTGTGCAGTACCTGGGTGAATATGCCCTTCCAGAAATAATGAGCAATATTTTGCTTACTTATATGGTTTATTTAGGGGGAGCCTATCCGGCAATCATCTATGCCTCCATTACTTCCCTCCCATTCTGGGTAATCCCTGTTCTTCCAAATCTTAGATGGATCATCAAAGCATTTGTCGGCATCATGATGCCGGTAGTCTTTTTGCTGGTAATCAGACATGTCTACAAAGAAAAGACAAGAAAAGTAACGTTCCGGGAACAAAAGGAAAACAACCCCAGCTCATGGATCGCCGTGAGTATCATTTCTGTGATCATCATATGGTTTGCAGTAGGTGTATTTCAAGTATTTCCTACCGTAATCCTGACGGGGAGCATGGAACCTGTCTTGTACCCGGGAGATATTGCCTTAATAAGAAAATGTGAAGCTGAGGATGTCCAGGTGGGGGATGTTATCCATTATTGGACGGCGGAGCGGGTATTCATTATTCATAGAATAATTGAAATAGACGAAAATGGATATTTCCGTACTAAAGGGGACAATAACAGTGCCCCGGATTCAAAGCCGGTTGGGCCCGAGCAATTAAAGGGGAAAATGGTAGGTGTGATTCCCAAACTGGGAATGTTAAATCTTCTTTTGAAAAACTGATAACACTGATAATAATATTGCAGGGGAAAAGCCGAATTTCAACAACTGCCTGAGGTAAGACAATGAAATTAACTAAAACAATGAAAAGAATTGTAGTCATATTAGGTATAATTTTTACCCTTGTTTTTTCTGCCTATGCTCTTTTGGAATTAAAGGTGGCAAAATATGAGGAGAAAGAAGAAGTACATTATGCCTATCAAAGCAGGGGGAATATTGACTACAAAGTTTTTTTAAGGCCTAACCTCATGTATGATCAAGAGTACCTGGGAATGGATCGCTATTACGTCCTCGATTATGTTGACCACGTGGATATAAAGTTCAAATACGAATTTAAAGGTAGTACCCCTGCAATTCTCGAGACTGATTATCTTGTGAAAGCGTATCTGCAGGGCCTCCATGGAAGAGAAGATGAGGTGCTGTGGAGCAAGGAATTTATTTTGGTTCCCAAAAAGGTGGAACGGAGCGAGAGGTCAGAAAAGGTAATTGAAATAACAGTTCCAGTAACTCTTGATGAATATCTGACATTAAAAGAAATAATTTTCCATGATTCAGAGGTTAACAGCCCGGTGGTACTCAATGTTGTTTTTGACCTCCGTACTCTTGTGTCAACAGAAAAAGGTACGAGGGAAGACATAATGAGCCCCAATATTGTTATTCCGATTGGTGAAAATGTTTTTCAAATAGAATGTGCGCCTGAAATTGTCGGGAAAGATGCCATCACAGAGCTGATCAACCTGCAGCTGCCTGTTGATACCGGGAAAGTAACGATATTTTTTGTGTTTTCGTTTCTTTTCCTCGTAATCACAGTTTTAGCAGCAATATTTATCCAGGAAGCAGTTCCTCCGGATGCTTTTGACAAAACCTTGGCAGGCATTTTCAAGGAGTACGGGGAAAGGCTGGCGGGCTTGGAACAGGCCATACCAGATGAATACTCGGATCTCATCAGCATCAATTCTGTTGAGGATATGGTTAAAATTGCCGATGAAGTGGGCCAGCCGGTTTTTTATTATAAAGTTAACACGCGGACGGAGAGAAAGATTGAGTTTTACGTTTTTGACAGCAGCAGAATTTACTACATGGTAATATTCGGGGAGATTAAGCCGGAAGCTGAAAGTTTGCCTCCGGTAGAAATCGATAGAAACGATCAGATCAGCATTTAATACTACTTTAGTGCCATAACGGTAAACTATAGTGCTATTAAAAATAAACTATATGATTACATAGAAATGGTAATCCCGGGTAATGAACAACACAAAAATAAATAGTAAAATGATACTGTAGTAAGAAATATCTAATGAAAGAAATTAAAGATAAGAACAAATTAAGGGGAGATTTAAGATGAAGAAAACAAGATTTATTCTGTTGGCCCTTGTAGCTGCGATGGTATTAATGGGCGCCGGGTATGCCGCCTGGAGTCAGACGTTTACCATCACAAGCAGCAGTTTCCACCGGTGAGTTGTTTGTGATGGTGAGTGAGCGACGAGGGCATAACGAGTGTCATTGTTGATGCCAATGGCAATGGCTCATTATGATGATGAGGAAGATATAGACAGTAACAGCAGATAATGCTGGAGCTAATTATTTGCGAGGTATCCTACAGTAGCAACCTTTGAGGGTGATTCGTCTCGAGAGGGTGAAAACACGCTTTCAAGATTAGAATATACTATTGAACAGTTGTATCCCGGTACTGCAAGTTACCAGCCAGGTAAATTTAAAAACCTGGGAACAATAAAAGCTCAGGGCCTCCGGCGAGGGATTATCTGTTACCGATCAACTGCTATATGGGATGATCTTATCATTAACGGTTGGAGATGACGAAATAAGTGGTGAAACTCGCCAAGAAAAACTAGATAACCTGGCAAATGCTGTCGCTGCTGCGATTGGGGACACTGAACCCGGGTGATGAGGCAACACGTTACCATAGTCCAGGAACTGCCTATTGGGACCAGTGCGAAATGACAACTGAAAATCATTAACGGAGTTTTTCTGGCAGAGTTATGCTTACCTTTGAACAGTACAACGCCCCCACCGAGTAACATTTAAAATAAATCCAAATCATTTGGGGACATTCCGCTCTCAGGTCTGTCCCCTTTCATTATATAAAGGGGTTTAAATTCGCATGAGGATCAAGATTAGCAAGGATAAGTCACTTTTACTGATTGCAGTGGTATTATTAATAATCATCGGGCTTAGTTTTGCCATCGCCAGCGCTCAGGGCTCTCCGGATTCCGCCCGCGGTAGTTTGATGGAGCTTGTTCCTGAGGAATGCCGGGTGCTGGACACCAGTGTGGGTGTGCTCGCCGAGGTGGAATTTCAGCGCAACAGGTTTGGTCATATTATGAGTAAAACTGATCTCAACCTGGTAGCTGCAAATGTTTATGCGGGGGCCCACGCTGAATTTTGTATTACGGCTCAGAATATCAGTAACATTACCCTTTCAGTTGATGAATTCAAAATGGAAATTGATCATAATGATGATTCCTTGGCAAATTTAATCTTTTTTTCGGGCGTTATTAAAATAATCAGGTATGGGGGACAGCATGATGATAAGTTGGGCTCTTTTAAAAATGTTAGCTTGAAGGAGCTTGGCGATACCTTGACAGCGATCCTGGAATACAGGAAAATAGAGCCAGCGGAAAAAATAGTGCTGGAATTGAACCAGCAGTTTGAGGATAACCGGGAAAAATTTACGGGAGGGACCGGTTTGTCATATAAGCTGGTACCGGTTTTTGTGCAGTACTTCCCCAAAAATGATCCGACTTCACCGGAAAGTGAAAGTGAACAGTGATGGCAGCTTTATTTAAAAAACGTAAAGGCAAAAAAAGAGCAGGAAAACTTCTTCAGAAAGGGACCATATTTATTGTCCTTATTGCTGCCTTGGGGCTTCTGGGGGTAAGTTATGCCTCCTGGACCCAGCAGTTTAACATTTTCAGTACCATTTCTACCGGCAAGATCAATGTAAATATTATAGATGTGGAGCTGGAAAGGGAAAAATCTGATGGCTATGAATCCCTTTCATTAACAGCGCAGCAAGACGGTAATGATGTGATAAATAAGGTAGATATGGATGTAGTAAGTTACTATAACCCTTTTCACGCTGTTTTGGTTTTTTTTGTTGAAAATAACGGGACCATACCGGTAACATGTACAGGCGTTGAAATTGAAAGTACTACCGGCGATTCAGGTGATTTGGGTGATTTGGAATTTGAAATTATCAAAGACCCTCTTATTGAAGACCCTCTTATCATTGATGTCGGGGGAACAGAATCCATCGAGGTCAGGATAACGAAAAGTTACTGCAATAATTTTAAATTCAACATATTTTTAGTATTTGAGCAGAAAATTAAGTAGAAGGTTAATCAGTGAAGGTTACTTGGAGTGATTGATATGAAAAAACCGGCAGCCAACATTATTTTTATGCTGGTGGTACTGGCGGCATCTATTTTTCTGATAAAAACCAGCTTTGCATTATGGAGTCACAAGGCGGAAGTTGGATTTACCCTGAACATTTCCCAGCCTCAGGAAGAAGAATTCTGTTGCGGCCATTACACGACAATTCAGGAAGGTATCAACATTCTTAGGGATATCAAATATATTTATATTTACAATAAAATGGATCAGTTTGAAAATGCTCTTGAAGCACGCGTAGTTGAGTTGAACAACCTTCCCCCGGGGGGCATTACCCTTGAGGAGCTTCAGGAAGAATGCAAAAATTATCAAAATGTAGCTAAGGGGTTAAAAAATATAATCAAACAATACAAGCATTGCCTAGATGGGTTGGCCGACTTTTACAGGAATTCTTCCCAGGAAGATAAAGACGAGGTTCCTGATTTTTGGGATCAACATAATAGTTTATGTGATTTACAGGAACAACTCAAAGATGAAAAACTTAAGGACATCGAAGATTTAATTAAAGCAGTACGGGAAGCAGGCAAAGAGAAGATTGGCTAAGTTAGTAATGGCAATTAAAAGGTAAATATTGGCAGTGTGGTTTTTGTTATGGGGCAGGATAGAGCAGTCAATTGTTATTGTTCTTAATTTTACTTGCATATAAGGCGGCCTGGGTGCGATCGGCGAGGTTCAGTTTGGCAAGAATCTGGCTGACATGTTTTTTTACGGTATTTTCGCTGATAAAGAGCTTATCAGCGATTTTTTTATTAGAAAGTCCTGCGCCAAGGCAGAATAGCACTTCCATCTCCCTTGGTGACAGCAGCTCATGTGAGCTTTTTAACGGCTGCCCGGGATCAGGGTCAGTTTTCTTTTCCATAAAAACAGGGTCAAAATATTTTCTTCCTCTGAGTACCGTATTCACAGCATAGATGATATCCTCAGGAAAGGCATCTTTTAAAATATACCCGTCAACTTCTGCTTTTATTGCTTTCTCAAAATCCTTGGCCGTGGAAGAAGATGAGAGGACCACAAATTTACATTCCGGGTAACGACTTTTGGCATCTTCAATAAAATCAACACCGGTTTCATTTTTTAATCTCATGTCCACCAAAGCCAGGTTAAAGTTGTGTGTGGACATCAACTCCATGGCGGTTTTGATGTTGTTTGCCTGCATGACGTTGGCAATGTTTTCTTCTGAGATCAAAATATTTCTGATTCCGCTGCAAACCAGCGGATGGTCGTCCACAATCAGTACATTCATCCTGAAATTCTCCCAATCTTACAAAATATGTTACACATTTTCCTCTGCGGTTTTTCCTTCAGGGGTAAGACGTTCAAGAATGTTAAACCATTTTTATTATAATACGGCATGCAAGAAAAGTAAATTACTAAGTTTACATAAATATAGGTATTTATATGATAAGGTTGCTATTTATCTTCTACATCACTACGGCAATTTGGAAAATGGAACTGGGAAGGAAGGACTTTTTTAACAAAAGGGTAGTTTTTCCCATTTTACTGTAATAGTTGTGGAAAAGCTCATTTCCCTCCTCAGTTCCATGCATAATCGCCATGGCGAAAAGATTGGCAAAAATCTCCGTAATGCCTTGAGAGGAAGGGCAAATCAGTTCGGGGTAATCTTTGGGTTCCATATTGGCGAGCACAGTAATAAAAGTTTTGGGGAGAGGCTTGCCGGCCAGAAACTTTTCAAAGATCAAATGCCCTATTTCATGCAAGATGAGGTAGATACGTTTTGATGTATTTTTTTCGGGAAGGCTGTAGAGAACAACAACATGGGGATTAAAAAGGTAACAGGCTGCTGTTTTTTCGCGGTATGGTGGTGCTGCAACCAAGGCTGGCCAACCGCCCCGGTTGAAAAGATAAGGTGAGTAGTTGCTGCGAAGAAGCATTCTTACAGCAGAAAAAAAAGAATTCTTCCACAGCGCTCTATCACCTTCGTAGGTGAGGTGAAGTGATTTTAAATAAACTATTACTTTTTCAAAGGTTTTTAGTTGATAAGTAATTTCTTTAACACATTTTCCACGGCTGCAGCCCAAGGCATGGTAAGGAGGCAAGACATCCATTAAAATCCTCATGACAAGCATTCTTCCACCATCTAATCCTTCGCAGTAGCCCAGCCCATGGTAAAACGAGGAAAAAGAGGGGGCAAGGGCATAAAAATCTTCCAGTAATTCACGTTTTTTTTCTTTAAGAAGTTTTTCCCAATAATATATTTCCACGTCTTCTTCAGAGTAGAGGTTTATCATATTTTCTAAAAAATCAATAGCCCATTGTACTGGTTCTGAGATTTCAATTTCCCTTTTAACCAATAAATCCATTTGATAGCCTCCATTTGCTTTATCGACAGGAATTTCTTTTTCCGTTAGTCTGGTAGTATTGTGAATGTGTATGACTATTAATTTTATTTTGTGCGGAAAGGCGAAAATTTATGAACTAAAATTACAACAAAAAGAAAATCTGCAAATGCAACTTAAAAATATGCATTTGCAGATTAGTCGAAGAAAAATTCAAGTAAAAACTGTCAAAGAGTTACAGATATTACTTAAGAACAATTAATGCGTCCAGAGCAATTAGTCCTTTTTCATATATTCTTACAGGATTAATATCTATCTCCTTAATTTCCGGATGGCTGATCATCAGCAGCCCGATTTTAATAAGTGCTTCTACCAACTGATCTTTATCCACAGCAGGAGACCCGCGCCAACCGTTGAACAGCTCCTTTCCTTTTAGCTCATTGATCATTTCTAGTACATCTAATTCAGTTATTGGCGCCAAACGCATGCTTACATCTCCAAGGGCCTCTGCTGTTGTTCCGCCTAAACCAAGTAAAACAGTTGGTCCAAAACTCGAGTCATTCACAGCTCCTATTATTAATTCAAGGCCTTGTTCCGCAGTCTCTTCTAGAAGATACTTTTTTTTAGTTCCAGTTTTGATCTTATCAATGCTTTTAACAGCATTTAGTAATTGTTTTTCAGTTTTGACTCCAAGTATAACGCCATCGACTTCTGTTTTATGTTTAATTGATTTGTCAAGCACTTTAACAACACAGGGTTTATTTAGTTTGGCAAATGCTGTTAATGCCTCATCATGTGTTGAACAAATGGCGCGTTTTGGGGTAGGTATGCCTATTTGGTCTAAAATATTTAGTGCTTCTGCTTCGTTTGGTGTTTTTTTAATTGTTTTTATATTAATGTTAAATAAGTGCAGGTCGGGTGTTTTTTGTTTGCGATAAGCTGCTTTAGAGTCATCAACCATGGCGCGTATTGCTTTTGCTGTCCTGTCTGGAGATGTGAAAGTCGTGATTTTATAATCTGCAAGAAGCTTTCGGGTTGGATTAATATGTTCAGGAAAGCCGCCGGTTCCAAAAATTATCGGCTGTTTGATATCTTTGAATTGTTTAAAAAAATCTACCGGATCTATTATTACCGGTTCGTGAAGAGCAAATACAGTTAGTATATCAATCGATTGATCCTCTGCCATCGCCTTCAATACATTGGGAAATGTATTACTTGGACGTGTTGTATCGACTGGATTTTTTATAAATGATATTGGCGGCAATTCCTTTCTAATCTTTTCGATGGTTGAAGGCGCACGCGCGCTAAGAGACTGGCAGCGTCTATCGCATCGTCGCATGAGTCTGTCATCACCGCTCCGGCCTGAGTTAAAGCAGCTATTTTTAGTTTATATGAACCAATCAGGTTGCCTGTGTGAGATGCTGCGAATTCTGATATATTTGATTTGCCTATGGTTAAAAAAATTACTGGTTTTTTCTCAGTAGTTTTTCTTACAGCATTATATAAACGCCTGCCTTCGCCTTCATTTAATCCTTCAAGATAAAGAACAATAACTTTTGTGTCATCATCATCCCCAAGGTATTCGACTACATCCGAAATATTCACAACTGCTCCGTTTCCAATGCTGGTAACAAGGCTTACTCCCAGGTTTAAGGACTGAATAAGCGCCGCCAAACAAAAACTCATAGCCCCACTTTGTGAAATTATTCCAATACCTCCAGCGGACACATCGCCGATCCATGGATTAAAGTTGGCTGTTACTCTGGCTTTAGGATTTGCAAATCCTGCAGCGTTCGGGCCAAGCAGCGGTATATTATATTTACGGCAAATGGAAGTTATCTTGTTCTGAATTTTTATTCCGTCTCCGCCAGCTTCCGCGAAACCACCGCCTATAATAAGGGCAGCGCCGGCGCCTGCTTCTCCTGCTTCCTGTAATGCGTTAACGCAGCTTTGGGCGGGGATAGTAAGAATAGCTAGATCTACGGGATTGCCAATGGCCTTAAGGTTGGGAAACGCTTTAAAGCCGAGAATCGTATCAGCTTTCGGATTGATCGGATAAATTTTACCGGGGAATGTTCTTAATGCGTATACCATCTGATATCCGGCTTTTGTTTTATCGGCTGAAGCACCAATAACAGCAATTGATTTTGGTTTATATAAACAATCCAAAGAATGCAAGGATATTCTCCTTATTTTAGGTAATAAAGAATAATTCGACTATTATAGTAAAACTTCCTGCTAATAATATATTACTGTGAACAACGATTTCATCACTAACTGCAGCAAAATAGCTCATTAAAATATTAGCGGAATACCAGCTTGAATTGCTTTCTACCAGTATTCATGATACAAACAAGATACATTTCCACCCCTTTGAAAGGAATCATTTTATGATTAAAATTTTAATTGTTGAAGATCAAGTTTCTATATGTGAATTGATCGCAATGAATTTAAGTCGGATGGGATATGACTGTGCAACTGCTCACAATGGAAAAACGGCGGCAGACTTGCTTGAGAAAAATATATATGATTTGATTCTGCTGGATATTATGTTGCCCGAAATTGACGGATATGAATTGATGGAGTATATCGAACCCACAGGCGTGCCCGTCATCTTCATCACTGCCAAGGGCAGCTTAAAAGACCGGGTAAAAGGACTGCAGATGGGTGCGGACGACTATATCGTTAAGCCCTTTGAAATTGAGGAATTGATTGCACGGGTAGAATCCGTACTGCGGCGAGTGGGCAAAGGAAGGACATTGTTCGAAATTGATGATGTTCAAATAGATACGATCCAAAGAGTCGTGAAAAAAGAAGCGGAGGCCATTCTTCTAACTGTAAAAGAATTTGATTTACTCGTGATGCTGGTTCAAAACAAAAATATTGTTCTTTACCGGGAGCGCTTATATGAAAAGATATGGAACGAAGAGTGGCAAGGAAATACCCGTACCATTGATCTGCACATTCAGCGTTTGCGTAAAAAATTGGGATGGGCAGACAAAATCAAAACTGTTTACAAATTGGGGTATCGGCTGGAGGCGGAGTAGTGAAACTATGGGCCAAGCTAACGCTAATGATCTCACTAATCGCTGTGTCTTTGTTTTCTGTGGGCGGATATCTCATCATACAAAAAAGTTTCGACTTTGCATTGAGTCAAATCATCCGACAGTACCAAATGCAGCACACCGATTTTCGTATTTTTATGGAGGGGAAAGTATATGAGGATGCACCAAACTTTGATGACAGTTTGCAAAAGCTCTGTGAAGCAGCGGAATTTGCAGGGAGCTTAAACAGCACCGCTCTCTATACCGATGAAGAGCAGGAACTGTATGTTTCCTATCGGATGAATCCGGATGCGGACTTTATGCATGAATTGACCAACCTGAAAGATGGGTATCGCATAAAAACACTCGGGGATCGTCAGATTTTAGGTATCGTCTCCACATTCATCATAGAAAATCGGAACGTCTATTTTATTACAACCAATGATATCAGCGATGTATTCGTTCAAAGGGCGGAACAGTACAGGCAAGCCCTTTTGCTCAATATGTCTCTGCTCATTTGTGTAGTCATTGGTATATGGATATTTTCCAAACACATGACCCGTCCTCTTGAAAGGCTGACCCAAACCAGTCAAAGAATAGCTGCTGGCGCTTATAAAGAAAGAACTAATATCAAAACCAATGGCGAGGTTGGCGCCTTGGCAGAAAGCTTTGACAAGATGGCAGAAGCCGTGGAAGAAAAGGTGAACTCCTTGGAACAGGCAGTTCGTTCCAGAGAGGATTTTGTGGCGAACTTTTCCCATGAGTTGAAAACACCCATGACCGCAATCATGGGTTATGCGGATATGCTGAGAAGTCACGAAAACAGCCCCGAAGTCCAAATTAAGGCTGCTGATTACATCTACAAAGAAAGCAAGCGACTGTCGGAGCTTTCTATGAAACTGATGGATTTAATGGGCTTGTCCGATGAGTATATATCCATAGAGCAGACAGCAGCGCAGAATCTTAAGACTGACATGGGTGATCGTGTTGTTTGGGATATGCAACCGGCCACCATCCTTGTGGATAAAACGCTTATGGTTTCGGTTCTTAAAAATCTATGTCGCAACGCCGAAAAGGCGGAGGCCAGCGAGATATTAATCAAAGGCCGTATAAAGGAAAATCAATATGAAATAGTGGTTCATGATAATGGAAAAGGCATCTCTGAGGAAGATATATCCAGAATAAAAGAACCCTTTTATATGGCTGATAAGTCCCATACAAGAACCCATGACGGCTTTGGCTTGGGGTTGGCATTATGCGAGAGAATATTACATCTTCACGGTACTTCTTTAATGATTAAAAGCGAAATTGGAGTTAGCACTACAATCCGTTTTGAACTCCCCTTAAATGAATCCGATAAAAAAATATAGGCGATTCCGATGATACAAGTTAGAAACAACTCTCTGTTAAACTGTTTTCAGTTGCATAGAGTTGTTTTTTTGTAAGGAGTGAGTACATGAGCAAAAGTTTGATAAAATCAATCGTTTCGATTCTGTTAATAAGTTTGTTTGTTTTTAGCGGTTGTTTTGACCGGGCTTCCGATGAATACCAAAAAGTTAAAGATAACATTGATACAGCACCAGAAACCCAACCCAGTGAATCCGAGAAGCAAAACGAAGCCGGGGCGTTGGCAGGAACCTTGACAATAAGCACCTACTATGATGCTGTAATCATGAAATATGCGCAGGAATTTATGCGGCTTCATCCCAAGGTGAAGATTGAAATGGAAGCACCGGATATGGGCGAATGGGAATCTGAAAACCTTGAACAGTACGGTGTGCGTACAGCGATAGAAATAATGAGCGGAAAGGGAGCTGATCTGATAGACCTATCTAATTTTTCGGCATACCGGTATGCGGGAAGTGACCTCCTCTGTAATTTATACGATTTTATGGATAACGACCCTGATTTTAATAAAGCTGATTATTATACCAATATTTTTACCGCAAAAGAAATCGACGGTTCGCTGTATACTATGCCCTTTCATTTTACTTACGATATGATGGTGGTCAGCCGCCCTTTGACAGAGGGCATTTCCGCCGATTATGATGCGTTGGATTATAAATCCATGCTTTCCATATACGAGTCTGTCCTTTCTCTTAGGCCCAGCCCGGAGCCTCGGATTCTACCGGGAATTGTTAAGGAGTATTTTTGGCGCTATGAATTTCCGGCCTATTACGATACAAACACAGGAGAGGCATGGTTCGACAGTGCGGAGTTTGTGGAGTATCTCAAAAAAACCAACACAGTTCATACGCCCTATGATCCCTGTCAATATGGACTGGGATAAGACCCGGATTGCCGGTAACGATGATTTTATGGAATCTGATTATCTGTTCTGCGGCTTGGATGTGACAGCCATTGATGTATTTAATCTTTTAGCTGATTACTCCAATATATCAACGCCGCTCCCGATTGTAAGCAGCGGTGGCGATGCTATGTTCAGAACAAAGCAGGCTGAGTACGGCATACCAACAAGCAGTGTTAATAAAGAACTTGCATGGGAATTTTTGAAATTCTGTGTGGAGGGAAAAACACCTCCCGACTCCTCCGACAGAGAAAAGGCACAAGAATATGTTATGGATTATCATACATGGATTCCGATTAATATCAAAAATTTTCACCATGCGTTTCGTTTGCAGTGCGAATTGGATATAGATATGTTTGGGGATTCTGTTAAATGGAAAGAGGACAACCCAAAAAATGGAGTAGATGAGATGCTTGCACTTGTTCATGGATGGAACTTGCAGCGTAACAGGGCTGCGTCCGAAACGGAATTATGGTTTCTGATGCATTCAGATTTGGAAAATTACTATTACTATGACCTTGCAACAGCAGAGGAAACTGCCTCCATGATTCAAGCCAAGGTCTCTGCTTATCTTGGTGAACAGAGGTGATTTGCCATAAAGACCGGTCAAAAATTCCGGAGCGCTACTGGACTTCTCTTTCTCATAGTGCTAGCGATCCAAACAGCCTTCCTTATTTTCTTCCCAGTTTTGCTGGTCTGCTTGTGTTTTACCTTATCCCTTTTTTGCTGTCGCTTTATTACGCACTGGTGGATAACATGGTCAGTAAAGAATTCATAGGCTTGCAGAATTTCATAGATACTGTTCAAAACCAAATGTTTCAAAAGGGGCTATTCAATACCTCTGTTTTTATGGTTATAAGCATTCCTGCTTTGATTACTATTTCTTTGCTCATTGCGCTGTTACTAAAAAGAATGCCTCGTGGTCAAGGAATATTCATGGCCATATTGATGTTCCCTATAATCGTTCCCTCCGGGGCAACCGCATATTTCTGGAAATCTATTTTTGATCTCAACGGACTGATTAACAGAACATTTTATAGCTGCGGGTTTTCTATCACCAATTTTGCAAGCAGCGGGTGGGCATTTTTGATTCCAACTGTCATGTTCCTCTGGAAAAACGCAGGGTTTTCGGCGGTAATTTTTTATGCAGGGATGAAGAGGATTCCAAATGAATACTACGAGCATGCAAACTGTGCGGGAGCAAGTCCTTGGCAGCAGTTTCGCCATATTACATGGACTTACCTTTTGCCAACTACATTTATTGTTCTGATTCTTTCGTTTGTAAACTCATTTAAAATATTTAAGGAACTCTATATTCTGTATGGCAACTATCCCCCGGACAATCTGTACATGTTGCAACACTACATGAACAATCAATTTTTTAGCTTAAATTTGCAGAAGCTGACTGCTGCGTCTTATATTCTGTTTTTCTTGATCGGAATGATTAATTTCGCTTTGTTTCTCACTCAGAAAAAGTTGTCGGACACATTTACTTCCCTTAATTTGGGTGGACATGCGCTGCACGCTCAGACAAAGCGCTTGTCATACCCTCATATCCTTAGATATTTACCCGTAGTATTCGTTGCACTGCTAATGTTGCTACCCCTGCTTTTTACACTCTCCAATTCTATGATGAGCAGTCAAGAGGTGATAAACCGTTATACAAGCCAAGTGACTTCTGCCAACGCTTCCGACTTGGCAAGAGATGGGCTGCATTTTGTAGACATGGGGCTTTTGCCCGACGATCCAACACTGGAGCAATATCAACGCCTGTTATTTCACCATCCTGCGTATCTGCGGTTTTACTGGAATTCCATATTCATCACTCTGCCGGTCGTATTGGGACAATGCGTCATTTCATGTCTGGCGGCCTATGCATTCGAAAGGATGCGATGGAAATATAAAGAGGTTCTGTTTTTCGGATATATCGTGATTATGATGATGCCATTGCAGGTTCTTTTAGTCCCTAACTATCTTGTAGCAGATTTTTTGAGCTTACGAGATAACTATCTTTCCGTCATTCTTCCGGGTATTTTTAGTCCGCTGGGCGTTTTTTGGATCAGACAACAGTTAAAAGGATTTCCGCAGGAATGTATTGAAGCAGCGGAGTCAAGTGGCGCTTCTGAGTGGGAGGTATTTCGCCACATTGTTCTACCAAATTTAAAGCCAGCCATCTTCTCTCTGGCCGTTTTGATTTTCGCTGAATATTGGAATGTCGTAGACCAAGCGGTGGTCCTTATAAAATCGACTTACAAACAGCCATTGTCCGTGTATTTAGGCAACATGCTTAGCACAGAACCCGGCATGTTCTTTGCAGGAGCCTGTTTTTACCTTATTCCCGCCTGTTTTATATTTTTTATAGGAAAAAATTATTTGATTGACAGCGGCATATTGTCTGCCCCCAAAAACACGAAATGATACCATTTCTCAATAAAAGTCGTTTACTCTATCGAGGGGAGGATTGCAGATATGGCAAGTTTATCATTAAATCATATTTACAAAGAATATCCCGGCGGGGTAGTTGCCGTTTCGGATTTCTGTCTGGAAATAAAGGATAAGGAATTTATTATCCTAGTGGGGCCGTCCGGCTGTGGTAAATCCACGATACTTCGTATGATTGCTGGTCTGGAGGAAATAACGAAAGGCAAGCTTTATATCAACGACCGCTTGGTCAACAAAATTGCACCTAAAGACCGTGACATTGCTATGGTGTTTCAGAATTACGCATTATACCCACACATGACCGTGTTTGATAACATGGCGTTTGGCCTAAAGATTCATAAAGTTTCCAGGGATGAGATCAAGCGCCGCATAGAAGAAACTGCCCGTATGTTGGATATTATTAATCTTTTGGATCGCATGCCGAAATCTCTGTCCGGTGGACAAAGACAGCGTGTTGCATTAGGCCGTGCCATCGTCTGCGAGTCTAAGGTCTTCTTGTTCGATGAACCTCTGTCCAATTTAGATGCTAAACTACGTGCGCAGATGCGGACTGAATTGTCCAAGCTACACAGGAAGCTCAACACCACTTTTATCTATGTCACTCATGACCAGACCGAAGCCCTGACTATGGGCGACCGCATCGTGGTTATGAAAGACGGATTTATTCAGCAAGTCGGTACACCGCAAAAGCTATACCATGCTCCGTGCAATATCTTTGTGGCCAGCTTTATTGGTTCTCCGCCAATGAACATCATCAACGGTATTCTGACTTGCGAGGGCAATAAGTACTACGTTACGTTTGGTTCCAAAGAGCGCCTTTACAAAATTGAACTTCCAGAAAGCAAAACCAAGGATCGGGCTTTCAAGGAGAGTGTTGGTAATGAGATCGTTATGGGTATCCGCCCGGAGAATATCCATGTCAAGGATTTATCTGTCTCCAACGTTACCGCTGGTGTTATTACCTGCAATGTCGATGTTACCGAAGTGCTGGGTGCCGAGCGTTTCCTTCACCTAACCTGTGAAGATTATCCTATAGTCGCACGCACATCCTCGCATAAAACAGTCCGCTCCGGCGATGTTATCAAAGTTGTACTAGATGCCAATCAAATACATATCTTCGACAAGAAAACCGAAAAGGCCATTTGTAACTGATCTCATCGCACCGAACATAATGGTTCTGATGCGAGCCTGTTCAAATGCTCAACAGGGTTTTTATCTTGATTACCATAAATGATACAAGGACTACTTGGCAGCGACATTTTTCCGGCAATCAAAAATGAATACCGGCCACACTTTTTTGATAGGCCGTACAAGTATATTACAGAAAAATGAAATATCTTGTTGTTATTGAAAAAGCCAACAACAATTTTTCCGCCTATTTACCAGATATTAAAAAAAGAAAAGCTAATAAATCATTTAAAAAGCTGGCAGTTCTACCTGCCAGCTTTTAACTGGAAATATTTTCTGGTGTCGGGGATGGGACTCGAACCCACACGGTGTAACCACACGCCCCTCAAACGTGCGCGTCTGCCTGTTCCGCCACCCCGACATGTTTTTATCGTTTTGATTGTAGCATAATAAAATAAAATAATCAAGATGCCGGCGTTATTTTAACTCAGAATAGACAAGAAGAATGTGATTTTTCCCGGCATGCTGGCATGATTGTAAACCTATTCCACTTTAAAGGCAGGTATAATGTTGGCTTCGTCGAATATACGGAGTAAAAGAAATTAACTCTGGATGGGTGAGAAGTCTTTCTGAACACGCCAGCCAGGGGGTTTATTTTATTTTTTCTTTTGATATGGGGACCTCTTTTTCAACACCTGCAAGCGAGGAGAGGTGCGCTGCAATCATGATCATGATTACGGGGGAATGTAAGCATGTCCAGGAATTTTGTGCGCTGGGCACAAGAGGGGAATATTGCTGTTGTGGTCGTTGATAATCCTCCTCTAAATCTTCTCAATTCCAATGTTGTAGTGGAGCTACAGGAATGTCTGCAGGAAATTAATGAATCGGATGACTGTCGGGTAATGGTTTTAACAGGAGAGGGGAAGGCTTTTATGGCCGGCGCAGATATCAAGGAGCTGGCAGAATTGATCAATCTTTCTGTTTCCACGCTGCCCTATACCGGAATATTACATGAAACCCTGGGCTATCTGGAAAATTTACCTATACCGACAATTGCCGCGATTAATGGCCTGGCACTAGGAGGAGGTTTGGAACTGGCTTTAACATTTGATTTGCGGATCGCTTCGGAAACGGCCTTGTTGGGTGTACCGGAGATTCAACTGGGGCTATTCCCTGGCGCCGGGGGCACCCAAAGATTACCCCGCCTGGTAGGTGTTCCTTTTGCCAAGGAGATGCTCTTTTCAGGCAAACCGATTACGGCGGCCGAGTCACTGCGGATTGGTCTGGTAAACAAGGTGGTTCCACACAAAAAAGTTCTTTCTGCCAGCAAGGAACTGGCACATTTTTTGGCTTCCAAACCCGGAAAAGCTCTGCAGCTGGTCAAAGAAGCAGTGGACAGGGGTATGAAAACTTCTTTGGAAGAGGGCTGCCAAGTGGAGAGGGATTTGTTGGATAGGGCTTTTCGGACTGCAGATGCCAGGGAGGGTGTTACGTCATTTCTGGAAAAGCGGAAAGCACAGTTTAAACATTGTTAGCAAGGAGAAGTTTTTTATGTTAAAATTATATCAAAAAAAGAGACGGTGTTTTTACCGTCTCTGTGATGTTTAGAAATTAAAAACCATGACTAGTGAAATAGATCTGTTTTATGATTGTTCGGCTTCAACGTTTTTCCTGGCAAAGAGGTAGTAGGCATTGTAAAGAGCAATGATTACCCCGATGATAATATTGTTGGAAGCCAAAGAACTGGAAGCCATAACAGGAGTAAAGTTGACTATTGCTAACCAGATACCTAAAATAAGGTGGATAATATAGAAAGTAGTCATAAACAGTCGTCCCTCCTTTCGGCTCATATCTTACCCGTAATTAGAAAATTTATACTTAAAATTGAGGAAAAAATTTTTTTATTACAGGTTTTTCCGGACATTTTTTGTGCTATAGTACTAAGGAGGGAAGGATCCTGCTTGCTTTTCAGAAACTTTCTTGACGAACTGTTTATTAAACGGGATTTTTTGGAAAAAAATTTTTGAGAATACATGCTCATATATTTATTGCCGAAATAAAAAAGGTGGCCTAATTAAGTGGAAACAGAGCGGATGGAGAAATATAAGGGGGATTATCTAAAATTTTTGGGAACGGCCGGTGCCCGCTTTGTGGTCACCAAACAACTAAGAGCTTCGGGAGGGCTCTGGCTTTCGGTCGGCGGTGAGGAGATGATCATCGATCCCGGTCCCGGAGCACTGGTCAGGTGTTTATCGTCTCGCCCCAAGCTTGATCCTTTTCGTTTAAGCGGCATTATCTTAACCCATCGCCACATAGATCATTCCAACGATGTTAACATTATGATTGAAGCGATGACAAACGGAGGGCGAGACAGGAAGGGTTTTTTATATGCTCCCCGGGATGCTTTTGCCCCACCGGACCCGGTAGTGCAGATGTATGCTCGTGCTTTTTTGGGGGAGATCGGCTGCCTGGAGGAAGGTAAATTGATTCAGCGTCCGGGGTTTAAACTGGGGACGCCGGTAAAGCACCGGCACCCGGTGGAAACATATGGCCTAAAGTTCTTTCTGCCCTACGGAAATATTTCCCTGATTGCGGATACCGCTTTTTTCCCTGAATTAATCGATTATTACAGTGGTTCTGATCTTTTAATCCTTAACGTGGTTATTTTTCAGGATCTTGTCAGCAATCGTATTTACCACTTAAATTTTAATCAGGCGGCGGAGCTGATTGGAAATATAAACCCCAAAGTTGCTATCCTGACTCATTTTGGAATGACCATGCTGCAGCAAAAACCCCATCTTCTGGCCCATAGCCTGGAAGAAAAGCTGGGTATCAGGGTTATAGCGGCCAGCGATGGCTTCAAGTTTCCCCTCCAAAATTTGTCGGCTTTTGGAAGCGATTTGTAATATTCGTAGGGTAAGCCGCCTCTCTAAAAAGCGGTTAAAAAAGTAGCCAGGATAAAAATATTTTTAAAAGCAACTGTAATGCCGGGAAGGGGGATACAAGCTGACAAGCTTTTTAACTGGTTGTTGGGTATTTATCAGGGATATCTTATGAGGCGCATGCTTTTCACCATACTTATCTTTAGCACCATGAAATTTCCCTCTACCTGGTTAAAAAGTTTTGCTTGGGCCGAGGATGTTTATAGGTATTTGTAAAATGGAACTGTTGTTAATGGAGAGTGCTTCTTTAAAAGATAAACGCCAGGTTGTGCGCAGCATCATAGAAAGGCTTAAGAAGCGTTTCAATATTTCCATTGCCGAAGTGGGGCATTTGGAAGCTTTAAAAAGGACCGCACTGGGCTTGGCTTTGGTCAGCAATGAAACGGCTTACCTGGAAAAAATGATGGGTAAGGTTATTAACTTTGTCGAGGCGGATGCCCGTGTGCAAATAATCGGCCTGGATAAAGAAATATACTAGACCCCTCCTTTGTTTTGTTCCGGATTCTTTTCCATCTGCCATTCTACTTTGCCGCTTTGTGGCAGTAGGTGTATCCAGGTATTGCCTGGCGCCAGGCGCAGATCACTTCCATCCACCCCTGAAAAACGTGTTTTTTCACTGTAGCTATCTTTTTCCCACTTTATTTCTTTGATATTGCCCCCGCTGAAAAAAAAGCCTTTTCCTTCGCCGAGCAAAGTAATTTCCAGATGGCCCTCCTCTGTAAAGATGCGGGTATTGACGAGTTGGATGATAATATTTTTTACTTCCACGGGCTTTCCGTGGTTACTGTCAATAAAAAGGCTGCCATCGTTATAACGGGTATATGTTCCCTGGGGGTTCCAGCGGTATTCAACGCTGTTGCGGGAGTTGAAGGTCAGTGCAATGGAAGAGACAATTTCTGCCGGTTTTTCGTGTTCTGCAAAGGGGAAAAAGTCTGCCGGCGGACTTCCTTGCAGGTAATTGAATTTTTCCGCCCCGGTGGCCAGCATGGGCAGACTTGTATATAAGTTATGGGGCATCTTCCGGGACTTTAGCCTTTTATAATAGAGGGGATTGGGGATTTCATTGATATGTTTTAATTTTAAGTCGGCCAACACTGCTACTGTATGGATGGAATACCCGCAGTGGGCCAGAATGCCATCGTATTCATCAGCAAGATAAGCAAAATAAGGCCGGGCGCTACGGACCGGTCCGATATCTCCTTCAAAGGGAGAGATAAAAAAGGCCAGAAAACGGGTAATGCCTCCTTCTGCCGGAGCTTCATAAACGAGTTCCGCTTCCTGTAAGCCTGCTTGCGGCCTGGCGGCCCGTTCATTTTCAATTATGATCGCGTAAGGGCGGTTAAAAATTTCGCTGGCCGGAAGGCCTGTGAAAGGGGATAGTTCCTCGGGGGTAGCGGGTGGTTCATTTTTCAGGCCCTCGTTTTCCTCCGTGCCGGACTGTTGAGCATCAGCAGCCGGTTTTTCGGGGTTAGTATGTACTTTGCAGCCTTCCAATAAAAAGGTTAAAATGAGGAAAAAAAGCACCAGGAAACAAACAGATTTTCTTTTGGTCATTTGCAAGCACCTCTGGTTATAGTGGTTATGAAGAGGCAGGGAAAGGCAAAAAAGAAAGCTCCCCGCTTAAGTTTTTGGATCTTAACTGAACATAATGCCAAGGGAGGTATAGGATGCCTGTTATTGAGAAACCGCTGAAAATGGCCCGGAAATATATTTCCGCCTGTGTTTCAAACGGGGATTTGGCTGTAGATGCCACGGCGGGCAACGGCCATGATACTCTTTTCCTAGCCCGTCTGGTCGGTGCAAACGGAAGGGTCATTTCTTTTGATAAACAAAAAAAAGCCATTGAGAACACTTACCGGCGTCTAAAGGCCGAAAACATGCTGCCGCGCGTTGATTTAATCCAGGACGGCCATGAGCATATGGCCAACTATATTCATAGTCCGGTAGCTGCTGTGATGTTTAATTTAGGATATTTACCCGGTGGCGATCATACGCTTATTACCCGGCCGCAAACCACCCTCGATGCTTTGGGCGCCAGCTTGTGGAAGCTTCGGCCAGGAGGCGTTATTACGATTGTTTGCTATACCGGCCATGAGGGGGGAAAGGAAGAAAAAGCGGCTCTCTTAACTTTTCTGCAAGGTTTGGAGCAGAAAAGTTTTACGGTCCTGCATTATGCTATTTTAAACCAGGTTAATGCCCCCCCCTCCTTACTGGCGATTGAAAAAAGAGCCTAATTTTTCCAATCAAGTTTACCACTTGTTAGCCATAAATGCAAGGTTGATTTTACTGCAAAAAAAGCTTGATTTCACCGCAAAAAAGCTTTCATTTTTTCGTATTAATTTTGCAGGAGGTTAGCGATGATACCGATTTTTGCTATTACAGGTTATGCCAAAACGGGGAAAACGACTCTTATTCTGGAGATTCTTCAGGCTTTGCAGGCCAAGGGCTACAGGGTTGCTGTGATCAAGCATGACCCGTTGGACCATGGTGAGGTAGATCGACAGGGGAGTGATACAGCCAATTTTTGGGAAGTTGGCTGTAAGACAGTGGCCCTCTCCTCGCCGTCAAGACTGGTCATTTTTCGCCGGGTAGAAAAAGATACTGCGCCGGAGCAAATTGTACCTCTTTGCGGGGATGTGGATTGTGTGCTTTTAGAAGGCTATAAGGGGTGGGATTATCCCAAAATAGTAATCTGGTCCGGCCAAAAGGAGATTTTCAAGGAAAGATCCCCGGAGTTACTGGCCGTAATTTATAACAAAGGGGATGAAAAAGAGATTCTCGAGGCCAGGAAACAAAATAGTAAAATTCCTGTTCTCCCCAGGGAGGATCTACCCGGTATTATTACTTTATTAGAAAAAAATTTACTCCAAAACCGATAAATTAATTTTTGGTGGGGAAAATTCCCAAGGAAGCTTAAATTAGAGCAGGAAAAGGGGGTCCCGCCGGTTGACATTTAATTTATTTTTGTGTATACTAAGCTTACAAAGCGGAGCTGTGGTGTAGTGGTCTAACATGCCGGCCTGTCACGCCGGAGATCGCGGGTTCGACTCCCGTCAGCTCCGCCATATTTGCCGAGATAGCTCAGTCGGTAGAGCAGAGGACTGAAAATCCTCGTGTCCCCAGTTCGATTCTGGGTCTCGGCACCAGATGATGCGGAAGTGGCTCAGTGGTAGAGCATCGCCTTGCCAAGGCGAGGGCCGCGGGTTCGAATCCCGTCTTCCGCTCCAGTTTTTATTTGTTACAGGGAAAGGCGACATAGCCAAGTGGTAAGGCAGAGGACTGCAAATCCTTTATCCCCGGTTCGAATCCGGGTGTCGCCTCCATTTTTATGCCGGAGTGGCGGAATAGGCAGACGCAAGGGACTTAAAATCCCTCGGTTTAATTGAAAACCGTACCGGTTCGATTCCGGTCTCCGGCACCACCTGAAAGCATAAAGTTGTTAGACTTTTTTTGCTTATGATGACTAATCATTAATCATAAGAAGGTTTTTGGATAAAGGTTTCTTGTAAAATAGGGGTCCTTAGCTCAGTGGGAGAGCGCTTCCTTGACGCGGAAGAAGTCGTGCGTTCGATCCGCACAGGACCCACCAGATTTACCCCTGTATTTTTAAAACAGGGGTTTTGTTTTTTTATCCCAGCACGGATCTTGACAGGCCCTAATAGAAGAATTATGATGTAAGATGATCTGGTTAATTTTTATTCCGGTGTTAATCCTTAGCAAGGGGGTTTCAGGAGTTATCATGGAAGAAAACCGCGATCGGGTGGAGAAAAAGCTAAAAATTGAGATTAAAGATTGGGGTTCAAAAGAAGTTTCCCCCGGAACGACAATTTTAGAGTTGGTGGGGGAGATAGAGCGGGGAGGGCCAAAAGCGGCTCTGGCAGCCCGGATGAATGGTAAAGTAGTTGATCTTCATACTCCCTTGCAAGAGAACAGCCGGCTGGAAATACTTACTTTTGATGATGCAGAAGGTGCACAGATTTATCATCATACTGCCAGTCACGTTCTGGCGCAGGCAGTAAAAAGACTTTATCAAGATGTCCGTCTCGGGATTGGGCCGCCTATCAGCAACGGGTTTTATTACGATTTTGATTTTGTAACGCCCATCAGCCCGGAGGATCTGGAGAAAATAGAAAAGCAGGTCAAGCTGATTGTCAAGGAGGACCTGCCCCTGGAACGTATCGAAATGGGCCGGGAGGAAGCCTTGGAGTTTTTTCAGAAACAAGGGGAAGATTACAAGGTTGAGTTGATTGCTGACCTGGATGAGGAAGAAACCATCTCCTGTTACCGGCAGGGTGAGTTTTGGGATCTCTGTACCGGTCCGCATCTTCCTTCCACGGGCCGGTTGAAGGCTTTTAAATTGCTTAATCTGGCCGGTGCCTACTGGCGGGGAGACGAAAACAGGCCCATGCTGCAGCGCATTTACGGGACGGCTTTTCCTGCACCGGAGATGCTGAAGGAATATCTGCATTTTCTGGAGGAAGCACGTCAAAGGGATCACCGCAAGCTTGGACGGGAGCTTGATCTTTTCAGTTTTCATGAAGAAGGCCCCGGTTTTCCTTTTTATCACCCCCGGGGGATCATCGTACGGCGTGAGCTCGAAAAATTTTGGCGGGAGGAACATTTTAAAGCCGATTACCTGGAGGTGGAGACCCCGATCATTTTAAACAGGCAGCTTTGGGAGCAGTCGGGACACTGGGAACATTATCAGGAAAATATGTATTTTACGAAAATAGACCGGCAGGATTATGCCATTAAGCCTATGAACTGCCCGGGGGCCATGCTGATCTACAATACAGCCCTGCACAGCTACCGTGATTTGCCCTTAAGAATTGCAGAGATGGGTTTAGTTCACCGGCATGAAAAATCAGGTACCCTGCACGGCCTGATGCGGGTTCGTTCTTTTACCCAGGATGATGCCCATATTTTCATGCTTCCGGAACAGATTGAGGACGAAGTGACGGCGGTTATTGAGCTTGTCGACAAATTTTATAAAACGTTTGGTTTTAGCTACCATGTTGAGCTGAGCACTAGGCCGGATAAATCAATGGGCACGGCAGAGATGTGGGAAAAAGCTACTGCGGCCCTGCAGTCAGTTTTGGATAAAAAGGAGATTCCTTATAATATTAACCAGGGTGATGGTGCTTTTTACGGCCCCAAGATAGATTTTCATATCAAGGATTCTCTGGGACGTACTTGGCAGTGTGGAACGATTCAGCTTGATTTCCAGATGCCGGAGAAATTCGATCTTAGCTACATCGGCCCGGATGGCCAAAAACATCGCCCGGCTATGATTCACAGGGTGGTTTACGGGGCCATGGAACGGTTTTTTGCGCTCTTGATTGAACATTATGGGGGGGCTTTTCCTCTGTGGCTGGCACCGCTGCAGGTCATTGTCATCCCGATCACCAGCCGGCAGCACCCGTATGCTGTAGAAGTGAAGGAACTTTTGCGGCAAGAAGGGATCCGGGCTGAAATGGATGATCGTGCGGAAAAAGTCGGCTATAAAATACGCGAAGCCCAACTCCAAAAAATCCCTTATATGTTGATTGCCGGTGATCGAGAAATCAAAGACCGTGCGGTGGCGGTACGTCTCCGCTCCGGGAAAGATCTGGGAGCTGTTCCCCTGGATGTCTTTGTGGAAAATATCAAAGGGGAAATCAAAGAAAGAAGGTAGTAGGCCGTCCAAAATAGAAAATTGTTTGACTGAGAAATTTCTTTATGATATATTAACTATCGATAAAGTAGAAGCCCCCGCTTCTCACCTTGAAACGCTTTTTAAGCTGTTAGCAGGGTTATGCGTATTTAGATAGCAGAGATAACGTAACGTATAACGGTACGGTATTTTATAGCAGGTGGGGCCTTTACCTGCTTTTTTATATTTTTTAGGAAAAACAGGAGGTGGCTTAAAGATTAGCAATAAGGAATTATTTGTCAATGAGAGAATAAAGGCCAAAGACGTCAGGGTTATAGATCCGAATGGTGAACAATTGGGGATTATGTTATTGCAAGATGCTTTAAAATTGGCGCGGGAAAAAAATTTAGATCTTGTAAATATCGCGCCGCAGGCCAGACCACCCGTATGCCGGATTATGGATTTTGGTAAATATAAATATGAACGGCGGAAAAAGGATCGGGAAGCGCGCAAGAAGCAGCGGACGATTACAGTAAAAGAAGTGAAGATGCGCCCAAACATTGAAACACACGATTTTATGGTCAAAGTACGGAACAGTGTGCGCTTTTTAGAAGGTGGGGATAAAGTTAAAGTTACAGTTTTTTTTCGCGGCAGGGAGATAACCCACTCTGAGCTTGGTAGAAAACTTTGTTTACAGCTGGCCAAAGAAATCAATGATACCGGTACTGTGGAGAGAGCTCCCCGTATGGAGGGGAGAAATATGGTCATGATTCTTGCTCCGAACTTTGTTCCGAAATAATGTTGCTTAAGCTCATGTTGTTTATGCTAAGGAGGAAAAGTTATGCCTAAAATGAAAACACACCGGGGTGCAGCCAAGCGTTTTAAAAAAACGGCTAGCGGAAAAGTGAAAAGATTTCGTGCCTTCCATAGCCATATCCTGGGAAAAAAGTCATCCAAACGGAAGCGCAGGCTGCGCAGCTCGGCGATTGTGCATAGTAGTGATATGAAAAGGGTTAAAAAAATGCTGCCTTATTGATTTCAGGAGTACTGGTGCTCAAATAACATAGTGACGGGGGTAAGAAAAATGCCAAGGGTAAAAAATAGTGTTGCCACCAGGAAAAGAAGAAAAAAAATACTAAAGATGGCCAGTGGCTATTACGGTGCGAAAAGCAAACTTTTCCGGGTAGCTAACCAGCAGGTAATGAAATCTCTTGATTATGCCTACCGGGATCGTAAGGCCCGCCAGAGAGATTTTCGTAAATTGTGGATAACCCGAATCAATGCCGCTGCCAGGGAAAATGGTCTCTCTTATAGCAAGTTTATCGATGGATTGAAAAAAGCCGGGGTGGAAGTAAACCGTAAGATGCTTGCTGATCTGGCTGTTAATGATCCTGCCGGCTTCAGCGCAATAGTTGAAGTTGCCCGTGAAGAACAGGGTTAAAAGAAAAAACCAAAAAAAGAAATTCCCCAAAATCTTGTTAGAACAAAGGCATTATTTTTACAGCGTAAGGAGTTGGTGTTGTTTGTGAGATTTTTAAAAATCAATTTGACACCGGCTCGTTTTTTGGCTGCGGGATTTGCCTTGATGATTGCTCTAGGATCTTTATTATTATCCCTGCCCTTTGCTTCTACCGCAGGGAAGGTCAGCTTTGTTGATGCTTTGTTCACGGCCACTTCCGCTGTTTGCGTTACGGGTTTGGCTGTAAAGGATACAGGTACTTTTTATACTGTCTTTGGTCAGTTTGTGATCATGTTTCTTATCCTTGGCGGTGCTCTGGGCTTTATGACTACCGCCACTTTGATTTTCGTTCTTTTAGGCAAAAAAATTACCTTAAAAGACAGACTTATGATCAAAGAGGCGTTAAATACTGATTCCATACAGGGCCTTGTTCATTTAATTATCATCATTGCCCGGATGGCTGCTCTTACCATTTTGTTGGGGAGTTTGCTGCTTGGTTTTCGTTTTTTGCCCCAGTATGGTTGGAAGAAAGGACTTTTATTTTCCTTTTTTCACGCCATCTCTGCATTTGGGAATTGCGGCTTTGATCTTTTCGGCAACTTTCAAAGCCTGACCTCTTATGCCAGTGATTATCTTGTAAGCGGTACAATTTCCGCCCTGTTTATTTTTGGCGGCCTGGGTTTTACAGTTGTCCTTGATCTCCTCCAGCGTAAAAAAGCAGCCAGGTATGCGCTGCACTCCAGGCTGGTATTGTTTTTCACCGCTTTTCTTCTTATTTTCGGCACTTTGTTTATTTTTTGCCTGGAAGGCAATAACTCGGCTACTTTAGGGGGCCTGCCGTTAGGCAGTAAAGTATTCCAGGCGTTTTTTACAGCGGCAACGCCTCGCACAGCCGGTTTTAATGTGGTGCCCACGGATTCTTTGTATCCCGGCACACTTTTTTTTATTATTATCCTAATGTTTATCGGGGCCTCCCCTGCCTCAACGGGAGGGGGAATTAAAACGACGACTTTTATACTAATCATTGGAACAGTAAGAGCTCTGCTTATGGGTTCGGATGAAGTGGTTTTTGGAGGAAAACGTATCCCTCCCTCCCTGATCCTGAAGGCTTTTACGATTACAGTTATTTCTATCTCCCTGATATTTATCATCATTTTTGCGCTGACCATTGTGGAGGAGCAGCCTTTTTTGGATCTGACCTTTGAGGTTTTTTCCGCTTTTGGGACTGTAGGGCTCAGCACGGGCGTTACGCCATATCTTAGTACTACGGGAAAGCTCCTGCTTATTATCACTATGTATGCGGGACGTATCGGTCCTTTAACCCTTCTCTATGCCCTGACACGAAAATTTAAACCTAGCGGGATCAGGTATCCCGAAGAAAAAATTCTTATTGGTTAAAATAAAAAAGAATTTTTACCGTTTTTTTAAGTTTTTAACAGGAAGGTGAAGAGCCTCTTCAGGCTGCAGGATGAAGAAAAAATCTTTTGCCGTGATTGGTGCAGGCCGGTTTGGGGCCAGTGTGGCCCTTGCTTTTACCAAAATGGGGCATGACGTCCTGGTTATAGATTCTGATGAAAAGAAGATCCTGGAACTTTCGGACCAAGTAACGCATGCTGTCCAGGCCGATGCTACCAATGAACAGGTTTTAAAGACCCTGGGGGTAACCAACTTTGATGCTGTGGTAGTGGGTATCGGTATTGACCTGCAAGCGAGCATCTTAACATCTATTATTCTCAAAGAATTGGGTGCAAAATATGTTCTGGCCAAGGCCCAGACAAATCTTCACGGTAAGGTGCTGGAAAAGATTGGTGTTAACCGTGTAGTTTTTCCGGAAAGGGATATGGGGTTGCGTATTGCCCGCAGCCTGTCCTCCATGAATATTTTGGATTTTATCGATTTTTCACCGGATTATTCTGTAACGGAGTTTATAGCCCCCAAAAAGATGCTCGGCAAAACCCTTGGAGAGCTGCATTTACGGGCAAGGCATGGGGTCAACGTGATTGCGATCCGCTCCGGTGAAAAGATCAATATTTCACCGTTGGCTGATGATGTTATTGAAAAGGATGATCTTCTTATTGTCATCGGTGAAAACAAGGCTCTGGAAAAATTAATTAAGGAATAGGTTATGTCCAACTACAGAAATAAAATTATGCAAGAGTACCGCCTGTTAGGCAGGCGGAAATACAGAAAAAAAAGCGGGAAAATTGTCCTGGAAGGCTATCATTTGCTTAACGAAGCGCTTCAGGCCGGCATTGAAGTTGAAACAGTTCTTTTTACTGCGGAATTTCTGCAAAAAGATGCCAACCAGGAACTGCTTTCCCGGGCCGGCGGAAAGGCCAGATTGGTAGAGGTAACACCGCGCATGTTTCATGCTGTTGCCCAAACTGAAAACCCCCAGGGGGTCGGTGTGATTGCCCGCCTTCCAGAAAATATTGCGGTTTTTCCCGGGGATGAAAAGAAACTTGGTTTTCCCCGTGAACACGCTCTTTTTTTTCTAATTTTAGACGGGCTGCAGGATCCGGGGAATCTTGGAACGATTATCCGTACAGCCGCTGCCGCTGCGATTAGCGGTATTTTTCTTCTACCCGGTACAGTGGAACCTTATAACCCCAAAGCCTTGCGGGCAAGTATGGGGGGTATTTTTTATCTTCCTGTAATGCATGTGCGTGACATAGAATCCTGCATAAATTTTCTTACTGAACGGGATGTTCAGTTGGTGGCGGCTGATCCCCGCGGTGACCGGCCCTATTATACGGTGGATTATTCCGGCCAGTCCTGTGCTGTTGTGATCGGCAATGAAAACAGAGGGGTACGGGAATCCCTACTCAGGAAAGCAGGGATAAGGGCCTATATACCTTTAAGGGGTGAAATTGCCGCTTTAAATGCTGCGGTTGCCTCTTCAATTTTTATTTTTGAGAATCAGCGTCAGAAAGAGGTAAAAGGCAAAGGCGGAGCCTTTCATAAATGAGATTTCATCGAATCGATATCTTTCCACCTAATATAATTATTTAAAGGCTAGATATTTTATGGAGGTTGGCCTTAAAGAAATGAAAACTTATGAACTGGCTACTTTTGCCGGAGGTTGTTTTTGGTGTATGGTTTCTCCCTTTGACAAAATACCCGGTGTGAAAAAGGTTGTTTCCGGTTATGCCGGCGGTCATAAGGAGAACCCCACATATGAGGAAGTATGTTCAAAAAAAACCGGCCACTATGAGGCTGTCCAAATAACCTTTGATCCCCAAATAATATCCTATGAGGAACTGCTCAAGATATACTGGCGTCAGATTGACCCCACCGATCACGGGGGCCAATTTTTTGATCGGGGGGAGCCATACCAAGTTGCTATTTTTTACCATAATGCAATGCAGAAAGAAAAAGCGGAGGCCTCTAAAAAAGCACTTGCAGAGAGCGGAAAATTTGAGCGGCCGATTGTCACCAGAATTCTGCCGGCCGGGCCCTTCTATGCTGCTGAAGAATACCATCAGGACTATTATAAGAAAAACAATTGGCACTATAACCAGTACCGTAAGGGTTCGGGCAGGGATGCTTTTGTAAAAAAGCATTGGCCGCAGGAAAAAAATAAAGATCGGGATGATCTGAAAAAGAGGCTGACGAAGAGCAGAATGCTGATCAATAGAAAAATAGAAATAACGGCAGAGGTTTTTCCATCTTATACGGTTTATGTTAACAGTTGCTGGAGGAACGAAACGAGGTGGAACATGAATACCAAGGAACGCAAGATTCAACAGAGGATTACCCGGCGCAAGAAGAAGGTGCAGCGAATGATCAGAGAGCAAAAGACGCGATTAGCTGCTTTGGATTCCGTTACTTATCTACGTCAGGAAGACTACCTGCGGGCTTTGAGACTAGTCAAGAACAAACTGTATCGTCTGAAGCAGGAGCTGCAAGGCCTGGAGTCCGGCATGTTGCGGTGGAAGGAATAAAAGCCATTATATTTCCCTATTAAAAAAGAGGCTTTGGGCTTTGTTAGAAGAAATATTAATTGATTATCCCGATTTGGAAACAGAAGATATTAAAGCATGTATTGCTTACAAAATAAAATATTGTTTATGTGAACGGACTATTGTGTCCGGTTTTTTTTTGTTTTTTTACCCGCTTCTTGACAATTGCAAGAGATGGAGATATGATGGTGCTGTATTAACTGTATTAGTGTATTTAATACAGTAGAAGGAGGGTGCCGATGTTACAGCTGGATTTCAGGGATCGCCAACCTCTGCACGAACAAATCAAGGAAAAAATGAAAATGCTGATTATCAGCGGGGTGTTGAAGCCGGACGAACAGATACCCTCGGTACGCGAGCTGGCCCAGTCGCTGACCGTCAATCCCAACACCATCCAAAAAGCCTACAAGAACCTGGAGACAGAGGGGTTTATCTACTCCATCCGGGCCAAAGGCAGCTTTGTCGCCCCGCAGGACCACTCCAATGACCATCCCCGGCGAAAGGCACTGCTGGAGGAACTGGAAAAAATCGTGGCCGAGTTAATGTATCTCCACGAACCAAAAGAAAAATTGCTCCATACCATTCGCGCCATCTACAAAAAAAAGGAGGTCCGATGAGGTGATTGAGGTCAGAGAGCTTACCAAAAGCTTTGGCGGTTTTAAAGCCCTGGAGAATGTTAATATCAGTGTCCGGAAAGGCTCTGTTTACGGTTTGCTGGGCCCTAATGGCGCCGGTAAAACGACACTCATCAAACACCTGGCCGGTGTCTATCGTCAGGATGCAGGCACCATTACCATTGACGGCCGGCCGGTTTACGAGAATCCGGCTATAAAGTCGTGCCTGGTTTACATACCCGATGACCTTTATTTTTTCTCTCAATACAGTATTGCAGATACAGCTGCGTTTTACGCCGGCTTTTATCCCACCTGGGACTGGGAGAGATACCATGTTTTAAAAAAGGTATTTTCCATTGATCCCCAAAAGAGGATTATCCGTTTGTCCAGAGGGATGCAGAAACAGGTGGCCTTCTGGCTGGGCATCTGTATCCTGCCCCGGGTGATGATTCTCGATGAACCGGTCGACGGCCTGGACCCGGTAATGCGTAAAAAGGTTTGGAACCTGGTGCTGCAGGACGTGGCCGCACGCCAAACCACGGTGCTGGTTTCCTCTCACAACCTGAGAGAACTGGAGGATGTTTGTGACCATGTGGGTATTCTGCACAACGGCACTATCCTGGTGGAGAAAGATCTTGATGATTTAAAGACGGATATTCATAAACTGCAGGTGGCGTTTGCCGGAGAAGTGCCGCCGAACCTCCTGCAGTCGGAAACGATCCTGCACCGGGAACAAAGCGGGAGCATCCTGCAGCTGATCGTCAGGGGAGATAGGGACCGGCTTCTGTCTGAGGTGCAGCGGGCCAATCCGGTTATCCTCGATATTCTGCCGCTGACACTGGAGGAGATTTTTATCTATGAACTGGGGGGAATCGGCTATGACATTCAAAGTGTCCTTATTTAACAAAGGGTTGGTGGCCAGTGATCTCAAACGGTTCTGGTGGGTCAGCGCCCTCTACGGCCTGTTCCTGTTTTTAATTTTGCCTTTTCAACACATGATGCGGGAAATACCCGTCGATGTTGATCATAGCTGGGTCCGGGAAATGCTGCAAAGATCCCTGAACATTTTTTCCGGCCAGAACGGGCTGCAAATCGTTCTGATTTGTACTGTGCCCGTCATCCTGGCGGTGCTGCTTTTCAATTATCTGCACAACAGCCGTGCGGCGGCGGTGCTGCACAGCCTGCCTTTCAATCGGAATACCCTTTTCTGCAGCCACATTGCGGCCGGACTGGCGCTGCTGCTTCTGCCTGTCGTGGCCAATGGGTTGGTGCTGATCATCCTGCAGACGACGACCCACTTGAAGGAATGTTATTCACTGTTGAACATTTTACAGTGGATGGGCCAGACTGCTCTTTTTGATATCCTGTTTTTTGCCATCACCGTTTTTGTAGGCATGTTTACGGGTCATGCCGGGGCCCATATCGCTTTTGCTTATATCCTGCAGGTTCTGCCCACCGGCCTGTGTCTACTTTTGGTGGAAAACCTCCGCCATTTGCTTTACGGCTATGCTGACGTCAACCGGATCAGTATCTTGCCGTACGACTTTCCATTGATGCTGCTGGCCGACGGTACCGACAGGACTTTTTTCACGGCCGGAACCGTTGCTGTTTATCTGCTGGTTGCCGTCTTGTTTCTGGCTGCTGCCGCCTATGTCTACAAGTTAAGACACGCCGAAGCGGCCGGTGAGGTCGTTGCCTTTGCGAGCATGCGGCCGGTTTTTAAATACGGGGTAACCGCCTGCACTATGCTCTTGGCGGGGGTGTACTTCGCCGGTGTCTCCGGAGGCGCTTTGCCCATTATTATTGTGGGGTATGTAATCGGTTCGTTGTTGGGTTATTTGACAGCCGAAATCCTGCTGCAGAAATCCCTACAGGTCTGGTCGTCGTACAAAGGTTACCTGGGGTATGTTGCGGTCATAACGGTGCTGCTGTTAGGGATTACCATCGACGTCACCGGCTATGTGCACCGCGTTCCTGCACCGGAACAGGTGCAAAAAGTTTACTTCGGGAGCAATATTAGTGGATGGATACATCTGGAAAAGATGAATAACAGCATAGACCGGAACCATGTATACGGTGGCAGCTACTTTTTTACAGACAGAGAAAACATCAAAAACATTACACTGTTGCACCGTCAATTACTGCAAAAACCCCACGCGAGGAAGGGAATTAACTGCTATATCATTTATACCCTGGATAACGGGGCTCATTTACTCCGCCAATATAATATCGATGAGGGACAATACGCTTCCGCCCTCCAGCCCATCTATGAATCCCTGGAGTATAAAGAGGCCAGATTTCCGGTAGTGGCGCAGGACCCCGCTGAGATTAAATTGATTGAAATTGGTGACCACCGGACCTCCAAAAGACCGGCTCTCCTGACAGACAGTGTGGAGATTGAGGAGTTTGCCGCCCGGCTGAAACAGGATGTCCTTCAAACCTCTTTTGCAGAACTGACGGCCGGGATGACCAGAATGACTATTATGGAAGAAAATGTGTACATCAATATCGTGGATGTGCACGAAAAAGAAAGGCAATATGCTCTCCGCCCCGGTTACAAGTCGGTTATCGCCTGGCTTAAGGAAAAAGGATATTATGAGCAAATTCTGTTGCTACCGGAGGAGGTCAAATATGTGGAGCTATTTAAGGCCGGTTCGACGCCCCAACGGGTTGAAATCAGAGATCCCCAATTAATTGCGGAGTTGCTCAGTATAAACGGGCCCTTTAATTACAATACCGGGCCGGAAAAGGCGATCAGCATCACGTTTTACGGTAAAACAACTGCCGGCCCTTTTTGGTTTCACCGCACCATCCACCGGGACTGGCCGGTTTCCGAAGCATTAAACCAATATCTAAAACAACTGCATTAGCGTGCAAGACAGGGGCCAGGACAAGGGGACGCTTCCAGGACAAGGGCAGGACAAGGGGACGCTTCTCCCGTCCTTCCCCTTGTCCTTCAGCAAGGGAGTCGTTGGACGGGAAAGTCTCACAGAACTAAACAGGTATCTATCATGTCATGGTGAAAGGAATCGATGAGCGAAACGGGCCCTTTAACGGGACGGGAGAAGCGTCCCCCTGTCCCTTGAACCAAAAACAGATAGTAACCGTCTTACTGTATGATACTACAGCGATAAATTATAATTATTGACGGAAGAGGTGAACAGAGTTGCGGAAATTGTTGGGCCCGGTTTTATTTGCCCTCATGTTGATTATAATTATTTTGCCCGCGGGGGCCGCTGCGGCTGAGATGGAATTAAAATATGAACTAAATTTCGACCAGAGCTACTTCAATTATACCTGGAACGCCCTGACTGTGACCGTCCAAAACCAGCAGGGGCCGGATTGGCAGGGAACAGTGGAAGTGGAGTGGGGAGGCCGTTATGTAAAGGAGCTCTTTGTAGCGCAGGGGGCAGCGGCCACGGTCTGTTTTTACCTGCCTCCCCGTAGCCTGAACAATACATATTTTCGGGATTATAGCGAAGAACCACGGATTAACTTAAAAGATGAACAGCAGCGGCTCGTAAAATCGGAGCCGGTGCGTTTCTCGGATGAAAGTAAAAAACCATTACATATCGGTGTGCTCTCAGCTGCGCCGGAAAAGTTTAATCGTTTAACCAACCTGGTGCCCGCATCGGCGGTGGTACCGGTGAAGAGCCGGCATCTCGACCATGACCTGTTTATGGATAATTTTGCCCTGCTGATCATCAGCGATCCCTCAACCCTGCAGTTAAAACCGGAACAGCAGGAGAATCTGGCCCGCTGGGCCCAGAACGGGGGCCTGTTAGTGGTGGGCGGCGGCCGGGGCTGGCAGAAAACCAAAGCTGCCGTGCCTCAGGATCTGCTGCCCTTTACCCCCACCGGCACGGTTGAAACGGAGAACCTCTCGCCGCTAGCGGGCCAGGTTAACTTTGTGGACAGCGGGAGCGGCCGTTTTCTGCTGACCGTGGGCTCTTTGTCCTCTCCCCAGGGGCATATCCTGCTGGAGAGCACGGCAGGCCCCCTGTTGATTGCCGGCGATTACGGGCAGGGGCAGGTAATATACTCTGCTCTGAATTTAGAGGATCCACCTTTTCAGCACCCGCTTAACTTTGAAAGTTTCTGGAACTATCTGCTCAGCACCAACCGGGCAAGGCTGTTCAGGTCAGTTCAACAACGGGAGCACTGGGGTTTTTTTCAATTGATTTCCGCTTTGGTCTTCGGTAAAGTTGATTTTGTTTTTTCCTCTCCGGCGAAATTATTCTTAGGCCTGCTGTTCTATATTTTACTGGTTGGCCCGGTCAGCTATCTGGTGCTCAAACGCCGGCAGCGGTGGGAGTGGAGTTGGCTGACCATCCCCGCACTGGCGCTGCTTTTTACCGGTGTCATCTATGCTGCCGGCAGCAGTGGGCGCCGCTCGGAGCTGACCCACTACCAGGTGAATATTTACGATCTCTGCCAGGGCAATCAGGCAGCTGTGGAAAGCTACAGCGCCTTGTTTATCCCCCGGCGGGGCAGTCTGACCTTGAACACTGCCTGCCCGGTTCTGGCTGTCGGCAAGGGCGCCGTGGTCAGCGGGGAGGGCGGAGCAAGCGGTGAAATCTCCTGGCCCAATCCCCCGCTCTGGTCGCTGCAACGATTTTATACCCGGGATATGCTCACACTGGAGGGCCCTTTCGACTTAACCGTCTCGGTTGACGAAACCGGGGTAACGATGACGATTAACAACCGCAGCGGCCTGGACCTGTTCGACAGCTATGCCCGGCTGGGCAGCGCCTGGTATAAAACCGGGCCCATAACTGCGGGTGAAAACAAAACCATTGCCCTGCGCCGGGAGCAGCCGCTTGGTTTTTCCAAAATCCTGGAGCGCTATCATGGCGACAAAGCGGCGGAGCTTTATCCCTTTCACCAGTTGGAAGGATCTTTTTTCAGCGGCTGGCCAGGCAGCTTGCAATGGATAGGTTTTAACGATACCCTGCCATATCCTGGACCGAAAGGAGATCTGGAACAGGTTCCTTTAAATATTTTGCTCCTCAACCGTGAACTGTCCCAATATGAACTGGCGCCGGCGTTTAATCTCCGGGAGGGATGGCTTATCCCCCAGGAGGTCGGTTTCGGCGGCGATGGCCAACATTCCAGCCACGGGTGTAGTGGCCCAGGATTTGAACGCCATTTTTACGGCAAGGGCTGGGTTGACCTGCAGTATACTTTTCCTCCGGGAGTTGATTACTGTAGTGGAACCTATCAGCTTAATTTTTTGCATGCCGGGGGCGGCGGTTACAGCGAGGTGCAGGTATTTAACCACCAGCGGCAGAAGTGGCAAAAAATCGACGATTTGAGATTTGGGGGCGGCAGTCCAGGCAACGGGCCCTTTATTCTTTCCGGGCTGGAAGAAATAATAGCCAACGACCAACTGCTGCTCCGAATAAGTTATGACGGCGATTTGTATCTAGAGGCCGACCGGATCTTAAGTGTTGAGGGAGGGAGGTTAAAATGATTTCTGTGAAAAATTTAACCAAACAGTACGGCTCCTTTACCGCTGTCGACCAGATCAGTTTTACTGTAGCGGAAGGCAGTATCTTTGGCTTTGTCGGCCCCAACGGCGCCGGTAAAACTACCACCTTGCGCATCCTGGCCACCCTCCTGCCCAAAACCGCCGGTGAGGCGGAGATTGACGGCCGGTCAATTTTTGCCGACCCTCGCCGGACCAGAAAGTTGATCGGTTATATGCCGGATTTTTTCGGCGTGTATGATGACTTGCGGGTAAGCGAATATTTGGAATTTTACGGTGAAGCCGGCGGTGTTCCGCTGAAGGAGGTGCGGCAATCCATACCCTCTCTGCTGGAGCTGGTGGGTTTGGCTGAACAGAGAAACAGTTTTGTGAACCATCTCTCCCGGGGAATGAAACAAAGGCTTTGTCTGGCCCGGACGCTTATTCACCAGCCGCGGGTTTTAATTCTGGATGAGCCCGCCTCCGGACTCGATCCCCGCGCCAGGATTGAGCTACGGCATATCTTACAGGAACTGCAGCGTATGGGCCAGACCATTATTATCAGTTCTCATATCCTTTCGGAGTTGGCCCAGCTGTGCAGCCACATAGGTATTATTAATAATGGTAAACTTCCTGTTTGCGGGCCGATTTCCGAGGTGCTGGCTTTTATCGCCGGTGATACCTTGATTGAAATAGGCCTTTTGGGCTCGCTGGACGAAGCCAAGCTATGGTTGCTGGAACAGCAGGGGATCAAAAATGTGGCTTTGAACCAGAAAGGGACTTTGGAGGTAGTGTTTGCCGGTAGCAAGGAAGACCAGGCGCAGCTGCTCCAAATGTTAGCCGCCCGTTTTCCTGTGTATTATTTTAACCCCACCGGCAACAATCTGGAGGAACTGTTTATGAAAATTACCGAGGAGGCCGCTGATGAGAATTAATCCTTTGTTAGCTAAAGAACTCCGGCTGCGCATGCGGACCTGGCGCTCGTTTACGGTGATTTCCCTTTACCTGCTGGTGTTGGGAGGGATCGGCCTGTTTTTCTTTGCCGGCTTCACCAGTGCTTTAAGGTATGGCTACGAAGATCCCTCTTCTGTCGGGCGGAATTTGTTTACGGCGTTAGCCTGTTTGCAGTTTGCACTCATCTTTTTTCTGGTTCCCGGCCTGACTGCCAATGTGATCAGCGGCGAGCGGGAGCGGCAGACGTTTGATCTGTTGGTGTGTACACAGCTGACCCCTTGGAGCATTGTTTGGGGAAAACTGGCGGCGGCATTGAGCACAGTGGTGCTGCTGATTTTAGCTTCGCTGCCCTTATATAGTGTTGTCTTTTTGCTGGGTGGTGTTGCTCCGGCTGAGCTGGCGATACTCATGGCCATACTGCTGCTCACTGCTTTTCACTACGGCAGCTATGCCCTGTTTTTTTCCGCTATTTTTCAAAGATCATCACTGGCCGTGTTGGCCAGTTACGCCCTGGCGCTGTTTTTGTCCGGGGGGACCTTAATGCTAAACGCCATCTACACGATGATTGTCCGAAACCGGGGCGGCGGTTTTCCCCTGTATTACCTGCTGCTGTTTAACCCTGGAGCCCTGTTGGAGTGGCTGTTCCCGGAACCGGCCCGGCAACTGCTCAGTGATCTTATCCGGGTCATTTCCGGAGGGGGTACCCCCGGAAGCGGGTATCCTTTCAGCGGCGGGCTGAGCTGGCTGAAATTTTGGCACATAAGCCTGCTGGCGCACTTCCTTTTGGCTTTCGCCGCCCTGTGGGGAGCCTCCAGGCTGGTGAACCCTTTGCGCGCCGGAAGAACATCCCGGCGCCTATCCGGAAAGGAGCGGACATTTTGATCTACCGCGGCGAACTGCAAGTCCTGCTTCCTTTAAAACGCAAATATTACGGGCAGTATCTCCTTCTCTGCCTGTTGAAACTAATGGTTATGCTGTTGGGGTTAAACGCCCTGGCCTTGTTAGCCGCGGCACTTTTCCCCTGGCCTTTGCTTTTCCGGATAGCCCTGAATCTGGCCGCCGCAGCTGTTGCTGTGGTCTGTTTTTGGTTTAACCGGCCCGATGAGCTGCAGTTCGCCTGCTGGTTGGATGACCGGCTCGGCAGCAAAGAACGCCTGCAGACCCTCTTTGAACTGGAACACAAAGACCGGCCGCCGGCAAGCCACCGCCGGCGGGTGACGGCGGCAGTAATCAGCGGAAAGAAAAAGAAACGGCCGGTGCGCGCCGGGAATTACCGGGCTCAAACCAGTCCGGAGCTGCGGGCTGCTCTTTATGCAGAGATCAGCCGCTACCTGGCGGCCCACCCTCCGGCGATTAAATTGGAAAGGCGAATGTTCCGGCGGTGGCTGCCGGCGCTGTTGCTCGCCCTGATATTGTGTCTGGGGTCCTGGTATGTTGCCCCTATTCTATCCCAAAATGTGGCCCGCGGGCAGGAGCTTAATGTGGCGCAACAGGAAGCCGCCGCGCTGCTTACAGAGCTGGAAGAAAAGCTGTCGGAGGAACAGCTGCTGGAAGAACTGCTTGCGGAGCTGGCCTTGGTTCAAGAACAACTAACTGAAAGCCGCAGCGTAGCAGAGGTGGAAGTGGCGTTACAGGAGGCCCGGGAGCTGCTGGCGGAATATGCCGAAGCGCTGGCGGAGGCGGAACATGCCTACGAGGGAATGGAGAACCTGCTGGCCGCAAACAGTGCCGCTGAAGTTGTTTCTGCACTGGAGGAGGACCCGCGGTTTAGCCAGCAGCTGCAGGATAGCCTGCAAGGCCTGCAGGACAGCCTGTTTGCCTTGAACGCGGCCGGTGCCCTGCAGCTCCGGGAAGGTCTTTCCCTGATGGAAGGGGCACAAACCGGCTCCGGCAGGATAACAGCTTCAGAAATAGAGGATTTGAGAGCACAAATAGCCGGGGTTAATCCCGCCTCTGCCCGGCAGGCAGTCCAGAAGGGTTTGCAGCAAATCGCTTCCAGCCCGGCAGGTTCCGGCCGGGGCGACCTGCAGGCAGCTGCCGGAAGTGCCAGTACCAGCAGTGAAGCAGGCGGCAGCCAACAAGAGTCGGGGCAAGGGTCCGGACAGGGACAGGGGCAGGAGAGCTCAGGAGAAACTGCTGCGGGCACAGGTACTGGCGTCCAGGAAGGCGCCGGCGCTTCCCCCGGCGGAGGAAGCTCCGGCTGGCAGAGCAGAGGGGCTGGTGGAAACTCGGGGAGCGGCAGCGGTGCGGGAGGCGGAGATCAGGGTTCAGGTGCTGGCACAGGTAGCGGTCCGTTAACAAACGAACATTTTTATTTTATCCCCGGCGAGCAGCAGGTTGAGCTTGGCGGTACGGGGGAGGAAGGTTCCTGTACCTGGACGGAGCTTCTAAAATTCAACCCGCAGCTGGTCACGGAGGACTGCGCCCGCTATTATGATAGTTATTACCGTCAGGGAATTAGCTCCCTGAACCGCGGCGAGGTGCCGCCGCCGCTGGAAAATTACCTGCGTGCTTATTTTCAGGCGATTGCGCCGCCATCATCATAGAAAAGGGGGCTTGGGGCATGGACTCCAACCACCAGCTGGTAGAAAAAGTCGGAAGAGTGCAAGCGGAGATCGGACAGGTGATCGTCGGGCAGCAGGAAGTGATCGAGCTGAGCCTCGTGGCGCTGCTGGCCGGCGGGCATGTGTTACTGGAGGGGGTGCCGGGTCTGGGGAAAACTCTGCTGGTGACCACTCTGGGCGAGGTATTGAACATCTCCCATAACCGGATCCAATTTACCCCCGATCTGATGCCCGCCGATATTACCGGCACCAATCTGATTACTCCCGGCAACGACCATGGATTTGAATTTAAGCCGGGGCCGGTCTTTGCCAATTTGGTCCTGGCCGATGAGATTAACCGGGCCACGCCTAAAACCCAAAGTGCCCTCTTGGAGTGCATGCAGGAAAAACGGGTGACGGTGTTCGGCCAGACTTGGCCGCTTGACCTTCCTTTTTTTGTCATCGCCACCCAGAACCCTCTGGAGATGGAGGGCACCTACCCTCTTCCGGAGGCACAGTTGGACCGCTTTCTGTTTAAGATTCTGGTGCGCTATCCTTCCCTGGAGGAGCTCCAGGAGATTGTGCTGAAAACCACCGGCGCAGAGCAGGCCCGCCCCCGGGCTCAAATGAACGGCGAGGAGATTTTACAGTTTAACCGTTTGGCGCGCCAGGTGCCGATTGCTGAAAAGGTGCTGGAATACGCTTTAAAGGTTCTGCTGGCCACCCATCCCGGCCATGTGCTGGCCGGCGAGCGGGTAAACAGGTACGTCAAGGTGGGCGCCAGCCCCCGGGGCGTGCAAAGCATTATCCTGGCGGCTAAAGTGATGGCTCTATTGGACGGGCGTTTCAACGTCAGCTTCAGTGATCTGGAGCGGGTGGTTCTTCCCGCCCTGCGCCACCGTCTGATTTTAAACTTTGAAGCGCTGGGGGAAGGGGTAACTCCCGATGAGATCGTGCAGGAAATCCTGCAGACCGTGGAAAGGGGATAGGCATGGAACAGCCCCTGACTCTCGATTTTCACCGCCTGGACCGGTTGATCATCTCCTTGAAAGGGGGGTTGACCGGGTTTTACAGCGGCCAGCGGCTGACCAACAAATACGGCACGGCGTTGGAATTTGCCGATTACCGCCCTTATCTGCCGGGTGACGATATCCGGCGGATTGACTGGCTGTTATACGGGAGATCGGCGCGCCTTTATACCAAACTGAACCGCAGCGAGGTGGATGCCACCGTCAATTTTTTGATTGACGGCAGCGGTTCCCTGAACTGGGGGGAACCTCACAAAGGATGGCGGGCGCTGCAGTTAACCCTCGCCCTCAGCTATATCAGCCTGCAGTCTTATGACCGGGTGGCAGTGGGCTTAGGCTGTAAAGATCTCGGTGCCTACCTGCCCCCCCTCTACGGTAAGGGAGCTTTCCCCCGGGTAAAGCAATTTTTACAGCGGCAGGAGTTTCACGCGGAGGGGGATTTAAACCGCCTGCTGGGCTCCTTTCAAAAAGTATTAAAGCCCCGGCAGATGACCGTGCTGCTCTCTGATTTTCTCTCCCCGGGCGGTTATCAGGCCGGCCTGGAGCGCCTGTTGGCCGCCCGGCAGGAACTGCTGGTCATACAGATCATCAGCCCTGACGAGCTGGAGCCGGGGTATGCCGGGCCGGTGGCCTCTGCTGGACGTGGAAACCAACCGTAAAAAAGAGGTTATCGTGGACCCTTACCTGCGGCAGCGCTACCGGGAAGCCGTTCAGTGTTACCGGCAGGAGATCGCCGACTTTTGCTCCCGGCGGAAGATCAACTATTTGTTGTATAACACCGGGCAGGAGCCGGTGGAGTTTTTGCTGGGTAATGCACAGCGCCTGTTTCAGCCTATGCTTTAGTATTTTAGCCAGTGGCTGTGTTGCACCGTAAGTTATAATTACATACTATAACCCGGTAAACGATGTAATAAACAAATATTTCCTATCTAGCACTACAGCGCAAAGTTAGCAATGAGCGGTGCCATGGGGACGGTTCGAGACCACTGAAAAAGTCCCTTTTGTCATCCTGAGCAATAGCGAAGGATCCCTAAACCATTGAAAACATCAGACTCCTCAATTTCGTTTTAGAATGATAAATAAAAAAACATAGTTTTTCAGTGGTCTCGGACGGTTCGAGTGTCCCCGAAACGTAGCGTAAGACTTGGTGGGGACATTTCCCCGCAGGGGTGTGTCGCCTTACCTTAGCTAATTGGGAAGGCAACGGAACCGTCAGACTGTGTGAAAACCCAACCTTTTTCCCTAAAAACCCCCTAAAAACCCCCTAAAAACCCACAAATATGATATAATTTAACTATAGGATATCATAGAAAAAGGTGAGCTTATGGGGTATATAAAGGGCCATGACAGAAACCAAATTATTCTATTCCCTGAGACTATAAATGACTATATTAGTGAAGACAACAGCGTCCGCATCATAGATGAGTATGTGAACCAGCTCGATCTAGAAAAATACGGTTTTAAAAGGACAACACCGTCTAGAATAGGAAGACCACCATATAATCCCAAAGACCTCCTCAAACTTTACATATACGGCTATCTTAACCGGGTCCGTTCTTCACGCAGACTGGAACACGAAGCAACCAGGAACCTCGAAGTCATCTGGCTTCTTAACAAACTAAAGCCTGATTTTAAAACGATCGCTGATTTTAGAAAGGACAACAAAAAAGCACTACTAGAAGTTTTTCGGGGCTTCACCAGGCTGTGTAATGAATGGGATCTATTCGGCAAAGAAATAGTAGCTATTGATGGTTCCAAATTCCGTGCCTGTAATTCTAAAAAGAACAACTACAACAAGAAAAAACTTGAAAGACACCTAAAATACATTGATGAAAAAATAAATAAATACCTGCAGGAACTAGACGAGTCAGACGAAAACGAAACCTTTGACCGGAAACCCGACACCGAAGAAATCAGACAAAGAATTAAAGAACTTAAAGACCGCAAGCAAAAATATGAAAACTATCAAAAAGAACTTGAAGAAACAGGCCAAAGCGAGATCTCTACCACTGACCCCGATGCCCGTTTGATGACCACCAATAACAAAAACAGCGTAGAAATGAACTACAATGCACAGACAGCTGTAGATTCCAGGCACAAACTATTAATCGACTTTAAAATAACCAATAGTCCAAACGACCTTGGCGAACTTGCTGACATGGCCCTGCGGGCCAAAAATGTTTTTGGCGGCGCAGACTTTGAAGCACTGGCAGATAAAGGCTATTACAAAGCAGAAGATTTAAAGAAATGTGTAGACCATGGAATTACCCCCTACGTAGCCAGACAGACGTATTCAAATAGTTCAGGTAACAGGGAATTTTATCCTGATAAATTTATCTATGATAAAGATAAAGATGTTTACATATGCCCTATGGGGGAAGAACTTACCCGTGGCAGGCAAAGAAAATCCAAAGGGCAGATTATTGGTTTTGATTACAGAAACTATGGGGCCTGCAGCCGTTGTGCCTGCAAGGAACAGTGTACCAAAAGTGTCAGGGGCAGAACAATATTCAGGCATGTAGATCAGGATTTCCTTGATGGCATTAATTTACAAACGGCACTGAATATGGAAAAATATAGACAACGCCAGATGATTGTAGAACACCCCTTTGGAACAATAAAAAGGAACTGGGGAGCATACTACTTCCTGACGAAGGGGAAACTGTCTGTTACTGCTGAAGCAGCGCTTACATTTCTAGCATATAACATGAAACGGGTAATGAATATACTCGGCAATAAGGAAATGCTGAGAAGATTAAGAGAAAAAAGGGAAGCAGTAACAGTATAAAGTGCCATATAGGTTTATTTTTTAACTATTTCAAGAAACCAGGATTTATGGCCGGGTGACAAAAATCCAAAAGCTGTTTTTCACACAGTCTGCCGTCCCCATGGCTAAACGGAGTAGCACAAATAAATGATTTTTCGCCGTAGTGCTAGTATTAAACATGATTCCACTGCAAAAAAACTTCATTTATTCATCTATTCATCACAAAGCTAGAGTGTCGATCAAGTCTTGATTATAAGAAAAACATCTTTCAAATGTCAAAATAGCTCCTTTCCCCTGATAAGTGGAAAACACTGTTTTATCTAAGTAATCGGCTTTATACCGTAGAATCAATATTTTTTTAAAGGGTGACCGTCGTGTCGTTTTTGCAACCGTCAGGTCTCTTGGCGGCGCTGACTGTGCCGCTTATTCTGATATTATACATGTTGAAACGAAAGAGCCGGCTGGAGCCGGTTTCCAGCACAATGCTTTGGGAGAAGCTCGAGCAGTTTGTCGCCCCGGCGGTAAACATCAGCCGGTTGCGAAAAAATTTGCTGCTTTTTCTTCAGCTGGCCGCCGCCTTGCTGCTGGCTTTGGCGTTGGCCCAGCCGACGGTTAATTGGGCGGGCGCTGAAACTAGGGCCCAAACAACCATTATTATTGTCGATACTTCGATCTCCATGGCGGTTCAAGAGCAGGGCGGCACCCGGCTGGACCTGGCCAAGCAGTACATCCGCGATTTTGTTGCTGCCAAAGGAGCCCAAGAGGCGGTGGCCATCATCGGCATGTCCGAACAGGCCCGCCTGCTCAGCGGGATCTCCACCGACAGCACCGCCTTGCTGCAGTCTGTGGAGAAAATTGCCGTTACCGGCGCCGAGGCAAAGATCAACGAGGCGTTAGTGGTTGCCGAAAACATGGTCCGCGCCGCAGAAGAACCCGTTCTGGTCATCATCAGCGATGGCTGCTTTGACGATGTAGCGCTGCAAGTGAGCTGCCCAGTTACCTACCTTGCCTTGGGCAGCAGCGAGGTGGAAAACCTGCTGATTGAAAATATGGTCGTCGACCAATCCCGTCTGTACCTCACCGTTTACAACAACGGCACCCTTTCCGCCCGGGGTACGGTGCAGATAAAAAACAGTGACGGCCGGGTGAGCGGGCAGCGGGAAGTGGCGCTTAATCCCGGTGAAGGCAAGACACTGGTCTGGCGGGCCCTTGAACCTTCCCCCTGGTACCAGGGGGAGATCCAGAGCCCCGGCGACCGGCTTTCTCTGGACAACTGCCGCTTCATGGTCAGCGGTGCCGAACAAAAAAGGAGGCTGCTCTTGGTTACAGCGGGCAACCTGTTTTTGGAAAGGGCGCTGATGCTGCAGCCCTCTCTCTCCCTGACCAGAGTCAGGCCGGAACACTACCGCCCGGAGCTCTCTGTAAACCATGACCTGTTTATATTTGACGGTTTTTTGCCAGACAGCCTGCCGGCGGCTCCGGTGCTGGTTTTCGATCCCCCGCACCCGAACAGCCATCTGCAGACTTTCCCTCCGGCAGGCGTGGGGAGCCTGCTTTCTTCTGCACACCGGCTGCTGACCCACGTCGATCTTGCAGAGGTCCGCATCAGCTTCAGCAAGTTTCTGGCAGGGGGGCAGCCGCTCCTCACCTCGGAGCAGGGTACGCTCGGCGCCGAATTTGAGCAACAGGGTCAGCCGTTGATTGCCTTCGGGTTTGCCGTCCAGGCCGGGGATCTGCCCTTGCGCCCGGCCTTTCCCATTCTGCTCCGCAATATCATGGACTATTTTACCGGGCTTACTTTAAACCTGGGCGAGTTTGCCTACGGACAACCGCTCATTCTTGAGCCCCCGTACCAGGTAGAAGAACTCAAGGTATTTTTTCCCGGCGGGGACAGCCTGGTAGCCCGCTCTCCCTTCCCTTACCACGGGCCTCTTTTGCAGGAAGCGGGGATTTATACCTTGGCTGCCGGCGACCAGGAGCATCTGGTAGCAGTAAACCCGCCGGTGTCTACGGGAAGGTTGAATTTCCGGGAGACGATCAATATTAACGGGCAACCGGTGGCCGGACACGCGGGAAACAGGCGCCAGCTGCCTCTCCATACGCCGCTATTGCTTTTAACTTTGCTCCTGGTGGGGCTGGAATGGTGGGTGGATAACCGTGGCTATTAGTTTTCTGAACCCCTGGAGCTTATGGCTGCTGCTGCCGGCGGCCCTGTTTCTCTGGAAGTACAGCGGGCGGCAGCGCTACTTGCGGGAAGCCCGTCCCCTGGTGCTGGCGACCAGGAGCTTATTGTTCGGCCTGCTCATTCTGGCGCTGGCCCAGCCCTGTCTGGTGCAAAGCTTCAGGGGCCAGACTGTAGTTTATTTGCTCGATCTGTCCCGCAGTGTAGAAAAAGGCCCGGATTTTACCGGCTGGATCAATGACAGCCTGGCCGCAGCCAAACCTGACGATCAGGCGGCGGTGTTGGGCTTTGCCGGGCGCAGCCAGCTGTTGAAGCCTTTTACCATGGAACGGCTGGCCGCTTCCACTGCCGCGGTGGATAGTGATTTTACCGATATTGAAGGGGCCCTGAAAGCCGCCGGCAGCCTCTTTACGGCCAACTCCAACGGGCGCATCGTCCTTATCTCCGACGGCCTGGAGACAGCAGGAGACAGTCTCAGCTTTGCCCGTATACTCGCCGCTCAAAATATACCGGTGGATATCCTGCCGGTAGAGGTGGAGCCTGGTGAGGAAGTTGCCATGCTCGATCTAACCCTCCCTAAACAGAGTTACCCCGGACAGCAGATTCTGGTGGAGGCGGCCGTAGAATCGACGGTCAATACAGAAGCGGAGCTCTCCCTATTCTGGGGTGGGGCCCTGCTGCACAAAGAATCCGTCTCCTTAACCGCCGGTAAACAGCGTTTCTCCATCCCGGTAACCGTGGCCGGAGACGGCTTCCAGCGGGTGCAGGCGGTAATTGAACCCCGGCGGGATACTTTACCGCAAAACAACCAGAGCACAGGCCTGACCTTTGTCCAGGCGCCGCCGCGGGTACTGATGGTCGAAGGGGCTGTCGGCAAGGGCGCTGCCGTCTATCACAGCTTAACCGCTGGTGGCGCCAAAGCCGAGCTTCTTCCTGTCGAGCAATTTCCTGATTCCCTGGCCGCATTGGCCGACTACCGGGCCGTCTACCTGTTTGACGTGCCTGCTTACCGGCTGGCAGAACACCAACTGCAAAATCTGGAGACCTTCGTCAACTTCCTGGGTGGGGGCCTGGTCGCGGTAGGCGGCAAAAATTCCTTTGGACTCGGCCTTTATCAGGATACACCTTTGGAAAAGCTCCTGCCGGTAAACATGGCCGTGGAAGAGCAGGAAGAACTGCCCGGGCTGGACTTGGTGTTGGTGATCGACCGCTCCGGCAGCATGCACGGAGAAAAGGTAAATATGGCTAAAAATGCGGCCATTGCCTCCCTGGATGTGCTTAAAGAGCGGGACCGGCTGGCGGTCATCACCTTTAATGACCGGTATGACATTCACCTCCCGCTGAACGAGCTTACAGATAAAGACCAAGCCATAAGCTCAATAGAAGAAATTGCTGCCGGCGGCGGGACCATTATTTATCCGGCGTTGGAGCAAGCGGCGGAAATGCTGAAAGGCAGCAGCAGGTCCAAGCACATTATTTTGCTCAGCGATGGCCAGGAAGGAAGAACCTACAGCTACAGCGCTTTGCTGAATAGCATGAACGAGCGGGGAATTTCCCTGTCGACCATTGCCCTGGGAAGCGATGCCGATCAAGCGTTTATGCAGCAGTTGGCCCAAAACATGGACGGCCGTTACTACTATGTGCCGGCCAGTGCCGACCTGCCGGGAATATTCCTGCAGGAAACGGCGCTGGCCGGGGGTGATTATCTGGTGGAGGAGGAGTTCAGGCCTTCTGTGGCCGACAGCGCCTTCAAGTTGTTTGCCGCCGCCAAACCTCTGTTTAGCGGCTATGTGGCCAGCACGCCCAAACCCTTGGCGGAGGTCCTGCTGGCCACTCACCGGGAACACCCTCTTCTGGCACGCTGGCAGTACGGCTTGGGGCGGGCGATAGCCTTCAACAGCGACAGTTGGGGGATGTGGAGCGCCGAATTTTTACAGCACCCGGAGTTTGCCGACTTTTGGGCAGACAGCTTGAGCTGGGTGGCACCGCAGCTCGGCAGCGGCGATTTGGCCCTGGATGTTCGACTGGCCGGAGGCGAGGCGGAGATTTCCGCCTTAACCAAGGAACCGCTCGACGAAGGCGAATCTATCAAGGTCACCGTGGTGAAAGAAAATCAGGAGACGCAGGAGCTGCTCTTAAAACCGGAGGGAAACAGCCGTTACAGTGCCCGGCTGGAACAGGTTACGGAAGGGGTCTACCTGTTCAGTGCCCGGCGAACGCAAAACGGAGCGGCTATCAGCCAGGCGGTAAGCGGCTTTGCCGTTCCCTACCCCCCGGAATTCAAAATCCCCGCGGCTGCGGGGAAAAAGCTGCTGGAGGCGGTCTGTACCCAAACGGGAGGCCACCTGCTCAAACATCCCCGGGAGGTATACAGCGCCCCCTTTGAACCGGCACGCCGCTCCACCGAGATCACCCTCTGGCTGCTCCTGGCTGCCGCGCTGCTCTGGCCGGTCGATATCGCGCTGCGCCGCTTTGGGATTACCCTGCCGGCCGCCGGTAAAACGACAGCCCAACCTGCCCGATCGGGCCGCCCAGCCAAAGAGAAGCCAGACCAGCCAGACCAACCCATGGATTCCACCCTGGAGAGACTGCTGAAAGCAAAAAAGGGCCAACGCCGGTAAGCTATATTTATCCAGTATAAATAACCTCGAGGACAAGGGGACGCTTCTCTTGTCCCTTCTTTTTGCCTATGTTATGCTTAAAGAGGGTGATATTATGCCAAGGCAACCACGACAAAAAAGTGAAACAGGTATCTATCATGTCATGGTGAAAGGGATCGATGAACGAAACATTTTTCTTGAAGATGGAGACAAAAAAAAGTTCATAAGTCAGTTATTAAAGGCCAAAGAAAAAGGAAGTTTTGCTCTTTTAGCTTATTGTTTGATGGATAACCATGTTCACTTATTACTAGAAGAAATAGAAGAGCTTGGAACCGCTATGAAGCGGATTAATGTGGGATATGTATTATGGTATAACCATCATCATGGCAGAACTGGTCGCCTGTTGCGTAACCGCTACCGAAGCGAACCTGTAGAAAAAGATTCCTATCTGATGACAGTGGCTAGATACATTCATCAAAATCCAGTGAAAGCAGGCTTGGTCATAAAAGCAAAAGGTTATCCCTGGAGCAGCTATCTGCAATACATCGAAGCATATAATGGCAAGACTGTTCACATTGATACAAAAAGAATCAAGGATTATTTCAACTCCCAAAAAGAATTCGAAGCATTTATGAATATTCAACAAGATGATAATTGCTTGGAGTATCAAACCTTGGACAGAGTTACGGATAGAGAGCTGGCAGAAATTATTCAGCAAAACTACGAGATTATGCTTACTGAAAAATTAACAAAGGAAAAACGTAATTTACTGATCCGGCAACTTTATAAAAATGAAAAAACCAGTATTAGGCAGCTAGCAAGGGTGCTGGGTGTAAGCAAGGGTGTGATTGAACGAGCACTCTAACGGGACGGGAGAAGCGTCCCCTTGTCCTCCCCTTGTCCTCAAGGGTGACACCATGGAAATCCTCAATTACCACGAAGTTTTCGGGAAGTAACGTTTAAAAAAGGCCAAGGGGCTGCTTCTAAAACCAGGAGCAGCCCCTTGGCCTTACTGGAATAGAAAACTTACCCGCTATTAATCGATTTCCATAGGTTCTAGAGTTTCTTGTTCTTCTGCAGGAAAGTACAGACTTGGAGGAGTAATTGTCATTATAATAAGATTATTATCAGGGTTGTTTATTAGTTGCCAGGCTTCATCTTCGGACATTTCAATCAGTTTTTCAACCTCATTGGTTACTGTATTTCGTACGGTTTGAAGATAAAGAGGTGTTCCTTTGCCCACAACATCTTTATCTTCCACAGCATTAAAATAAAGAATTTGATCGTTCTCATCATATAGAGAACGTACCCAGCAGTCGTTATAATAATACTGGGCCGGATCATTTTCGACCTTCGTTAAAAAATCAGAATAATTATCCATGGAATAATGAATTGCTGCGGATTCACCTTGGGGATCCTCTGTGGAATTGAATGACATTTCTGTCTCGGCGGCGGTTTCTTTTGCAGAATTGTTTGCAGAATTAGCGGCAAATACAATCCCTACCCCGATTGTGGCAATAAGAGCAACACAAAAGATAGTAATGCCAGCCTTCTTTTTTGTCGTGTCCATGATTGAAAAAAGGCGTGTTTTCATATCTTTTTTCCCTCCATAAAAATTAGTGGATAACGCTGTTTGTAGCATGGTCCCGTCTTTAAGTACACTCATAATGGTTTCGCCGTATTGCTTGCGTTGTTGAAAGCTTGTTCCCTGTAGAACCAGTTCATCACAGGAAATTTCACACTGCACGGCAATCGCTTTTGCCATAAGATAGACAACAGGATTAAACCAGTGGATGGCGGTTGCCAGTAGAACCAATGCTTTGTACCACAAGTCGTTTCTCTTTAAATGAACCAGCTCATGCCTTAGAATGAGGGCCAACCTGTCGCAAGTGATTTCAGTAGGCGGCAGTAAAATGACCGGCCGGAAAAAACCAATTAACATGGGTGTTTGTGATACAGGACACGCCTGTAATTTTACTTCTTTGGATATTCCCAGATCATCCTTTAGCCTCTGCAAAGTATCTATCATTTGCTGATTTGTGATTTTCTCGCCCCACCGGTTTGCCATCCTTATAAAACGGCGGTGCTTCAAAGTATAGTAAGTAATGACTGTGGCTGCTCCTGCAATCCATAAGCAGCCTGCCAGTTGATATCCCGGAATTGTTGGGAATGCCTGCTGGGTTGTGTTGGAACCAATCGCATCTGTTGCGGCATTGCCTGGCATAATCTGCTGAATCTCCGCTGGAGATACAGGTACATCGACTTGAATAAAAGCTGTATCAAGGTGTGGTCTGAAAGGGATAATCAGCCCGATCACAATTACCAGCCACGCATAGTACCGCCATTTTGCCGCATACTTTTTCTCCAGCAACGGAGTAATGAAAATCAACAGGAGTATAAGCACCGACATGGTTACGGAGCATTGTATCAATGCCTTTAAAAAGCTTTGCATGTCAATCCCTCCGTTGTTTTACCCATTCTATCAATTCTTCAATATCACTGTCGCTGAGCTGCTTTCCATCGTACAGGGTGTTGACAAAGCTAAGAAAAGAGTTTTCGTGGTACTGTTTCATGAAATTGCCTGTTTCAAACCTCAGATAATCCTTCTTTGCTACGAGCGGAAAGTAGATGCGCTCCTTACCTTTTTTTTCTGTCCTTAAAAAGCCCCGTTTAACCATTCGCATCATCAGGGAAATAACGGTAGGCGCTTTCCATTTTCTTTCATTACCCAACTGCTCCATGATCATGTTGGTAGTGATAGGCGGCTTGTTTGCCCATACCACCTTCATGATTTCAAACTCAGTATCGGGTAGTTTTTTCATGCTCTGCACATCGTCACCTCCTTTTTAGACAACCGCCTAGAAGCGTTTTTTATATTATACAGTTGCCTAAAACAAAAGTCAATAGGCACTAAAAATATTTTTACAGTTGTCTAAAAAGGCGAAACTAGAGAAAGGTTACCCGCTAAAGCATTGACGCACCGAGAAAACGCAATTATGCACCGACGGGATTATTTTTATATTACGGGTCTGGGATGTTTACCCGAATAACCCGGAAAAAAAGCTCTGGGTTTTTTTATTACTTGGAGATGTAAAAAGTTTACCGGTGGGTCCCTTTTCTACCACCTGGCCATCCAGCATAAATACAGTCTCGTCTGCTACGCGACGGGCTTGAAAGAGGTTATGGGTAACGATTATGATACACAATTTCGTAACCAGCTTGTTCAACAATTCTTCAATCAGCGCGGTGGAGGCCGGGTCCAGACTGGAGCAGGGTTCATCCAGCAGTAACACCTGTGGTTCCACTGCCAGCGCCCGGGCTATGGCCAGGCGCTGCTTCTGCCCACCTGATAGCTCTGAGGCTGGTTGCTTAAGGCGGTCTTTTACTTCGTCCCAAAGAGCTACTTGGTGCAGGCAGTTTTCCACTATGGCCTTTCTTTCCGGGCGGTTTTTCACTCCGTAATACCTGGGGCCGAAAGCCACATTTTCCTCGATACTCAGCGGTAAAGCTACCGGGGTCTGGTAGACCATGCCTATCTGTCGGCGCACAGCGGAGACATTCTTGATGGCCAGAATTGACTGACCGAAGACCCGTATCTCTCCATGGCTGCTGAAACCCTTCTCCAGCTCGGCAGTACGGTTGATGCTGCGCAATAAAGTGGTTTTGCCGCATCCTGAGGGCCCGACAATGGCACTGATTGCCTTGGATTCAAACCCGATATTCACGTTTTTCAGAACTGCTTTAGACCCGTAAGAGGTACTAAAGTCTAGAAGTTCAACAGCTTTCACCTGCGATTAATCCTTTCCTGTAAACTGTAAAGCCACAAGGCCAGAATATTTATAAAAAGAAGCAGGAGCACCAATACCAGAGCGGTAGCATAGGCCTGGTTGATGGATATATGCTCATTAAACAGGATATAGAGATGGTAAGGCAAGGCCATTACTGGTTCTAACAGCGCTCCTGATGAATTCGCTTTAATGGCGGCGGCGGTGACCATAATGGGGGCGGTAGCTCCTGCTGCATAGCCCAGAGCCAGCAGGACTCCGGCCGTTATGCCGGCAGCAGCCCGCGGTAGTATTACTCGGTGCAGGGTATAGGATTTGGAAACCCCCAGGGAGTTAGCCACCAGCCGGTAATTGTCATCAATCGCCAGCAGAGCATCCCGGCTCGAGACCACGATAACCGGAAAAACCATGATTGCCAAAGCCAGGCCTCCGGCTAACAGCGATATTCCCCAGCCCAGTGTAACCACCCCTAAGGCGTAAACAAATAAACCGATCACAATAGAAGGTACCCCGGCCATGCTCTGGACCAAAAGGTTGATTATTTCTACCAGAAGTCTGTTACGGCCGTATTCGCTCAGGTAGATTGCTGTTAACAAGCCGGGAACTATGGATAAAACCAGAGCTAGCAGAACCAGCCACAGGGTTCCTTTGAGCGCCGGAAATATTCCTCCTTCGCTGCCCAGGGGAAGTCCACTGGGGTTGCCCAATATAAACTCCCTGTTTATAAAAGGCCCCCCACGCCAGATCAGGTACAAAATTATGGCCAGCAGAACCAGCAGTATAAAGAGGCCTGATAGCCAAAAAAATCCCATCATCAACTTATCAATAATTGCTCTTTTCTTCAAAAAAGATGCCCCCTTTTTTGTAACCGATGCAGGAGGAAGTTTATCCCCAGATTAACGGCCAGGACCATGAGGATCAGCACCAGGCCGGCTGCAAACAGTCCCTGGTAATGGACACTGCCAGGAGTGGCGCTGCCTAGTTCCAGCGCAATTAGGGCCGGCAGAGGTTCACCTTTGTTGAACCAGGAAGAGGGCAACTGTAAGGTATTGCCGGCTAACATAAGGACAGCCATGGTTTCACCCATTGCGCGTCCGAAGGCCAGTACCAGCGCTCCCAGCATACCTTTACCGGCCATGGGAACCAGAATCCGTAGAGTCAGGTACTGCTGGGAGACACCCAGAGCAATACCTGACTGGCGGTATTCAGGCGCTACCGAACGCAGCGCTGCTTCAGAATTGGCCACTACAAAAGGAATGACCATGATGGCCAGTACCAGGGAAGCGGCAAAAAGAGATTCTCCGCTGGCCAGGTCGAATTTTAATTCAAAGAATTTAATAAGCACCGCTGCCCCCAGGAAACCATAAACAACTGAAGGTATACCGGTAAGCATATTCAAAACCGGGCGTAAGATGGCCGCCAACGGGACAGGGGCAAATTCCGCCAGAAATATTGCGCAGCCAAAGCCTAGCGGGGCAGCGATCAGTAAAGCTCCTCCTGCTACCCAGAGAGTACTGACCAGCATAGTCGCAATACCCATTTGGGGCGGAGTACTTACAGGTTTCCAGGCTGTCCCACATAAAAAACCTGTGATCCCCACCTGGGACCAGATTGGCCAGGATTCCCTTAAGATAAAGAGGAGCATTGCCAGTAAGAGTAAAGCAGAGAGCACGGCTGTGCCGATGTAAATGGTGCTCAAAGTTTTTTCCTTGAAATCCTGTTTTAAATTTAGCTTTGGCATGGTTTTACCTCTCTATTAAAAATGAAAAAATAACGAGCAGGGACTGACCTGCCCGTTATTTAATTACTTCTGCCTTTTAGTGGGCAACGGGTATGTAACCCATCTCCTCTACCACTTTCATACATTGGTCAGACTGCAGGTAATCTAAAAACGATTGTTCGTAGCTGTCCGGTTCATTTTTACTAAGAATCAACAAGGGGCGGCCAATCTTATATTGTCCGGAATTGATGTTTTCGAGTGTAGGAGCAATGCCATCTACGCTCAGGGGGATTAATTTATCCGGGTTCTGATTAACCAACCCGCTGGAGACATAACCTATGGTATCCGCGTTATCTATGACTTTACCGGCCAGCGCACCCATAGAAGGAAGCTGCAGGGCTTCAGGTGAAATTGGAATTCCTCCCATGATGGCCTTATCGAAAACTTCACTGGCGCCGCCACCGACGTCACGCACAGCAACTATTATGGGGCGATCGGGCAGAGCAGGATCAAGTTCTTTCCATGTTTTGATCTCACCGGAGAAAATAGCAACCAGTTCTTCTGTGCTCAGGTCGGGCTTGACCTGAGCAACCGGATTAGCAGAGTTCACGGTGATATCCAGTACATCAGAGCCGAGTTGAACAATACTACCGTTGGCAAACTGGTCTTTTTCCTCATCTTTAAGATCCCTGGTAACCATACCAAAGTCAAAAGTTCCGTCTAGAGCTGATTTGATACCAAAGCCGGAACCACCGGTGGATACGTAGATGACGATAGGTTCTTCCGGTAAACCGGCGTCAACCTTATCCCAGGTCTTGAACTCATCAGTAAAATTATCCGCACATTTGGCTATGATAGGGGCCATGGTACTTGACCCGCCAATTTTTATGGAAATTTTTTTGGCCGTCGGCTGTTCGTTGCCGGCACAACCAGATAACAAACAAAAGGCAAGGAGTAAAACCAGTAAAATACTTGTCCAAAATTTCCCCCTCATTCTATCACTCTCCTCTGTATAGTATGATTTCACTCTATAGCAGGTTTTGTTAGATGTCCAATAGCTTATTTTTATATCTAGAGGGAGCGATAATGGTATTCACAATAGTACCAAGATGAACTATCTTATGCACTTTACCGAGGTTCAGGAAAATCCGGACGTTTTCAGGGTGCAAAAGTAAATGTAAAATTTTAAAGTTGATGAATGAGTGCTCATTCAAAAATTATGCCTGGTTATTAATAATAATGAGGTGAAAGGAGTAGGTGACGATGGTGGGGATACTTACGGCTCCGCTGGAGATGAAAAAGCAGGAGCGAGGGGACTTATCCTGGCCTTTGTTTTTGGAACTATCCCTACGGGTCCAATTTATATCGCCTTTCCCATCGCTGTAAAGACCCTGAAACTCAGTTAATACTGGTAAAATAAAAGAAAGAGCCAGCTCGTCCGCCAAAATATTTTAGAGAGCTGGCCTTTATTTATTTTTAAAAGCAGCCAGACAGACGCTTTAAAGCCTTCATCATCTCATACTCGCCGATTCTGGCCTTGGAAACGGTTTCCTGTAAAACATGGCCCCGCTTTCCTCACCTGAATTATACTTAACGCCAAGGGATCATGTAAACCCCAACAAAATGGGCAAATACCCCAGGAAATATATGGTACCCTTTGAGCTGTAAATCAGTAGGGTACCGTTTCCCATAAAGACCCTGCGACTGTGTGAAGATTCTTCCCGTCCCTCTTTTTGTGTGCCGGGCATGGGGCGATAGCTTGGTGGTGAAAGTCCGCTATGGGCTTAGCAGTGGGTAGGTCATTTTATTAAAATTGTTTCCATGGTATAATAGAAAAAGTAAAAGCTGTTTTAAGGAGAGGCAGCCTTTCATTAGAAAAAACGGTCCCTGGGCGACAGTGGTAGAAGAGAAGAAAAAGGAATAATTTAGTCGAAGACAGTTAACTATAAAGGAGCACAGTAACTTTGCCTACCATATGTATGTTTCGAGGGATTAAAATTTATATCAACTACCGAGATCATCTGCCACCCCATTTTCATGCAAATTATGGTGAGCACGATTGCTGTATCAGCATTGAAGAAATAGAATTGTTCAGCGGGACGATGCCGAACAAACAATTAAAAATGATCTATGGGTGGGCAGCTCTGCACCAGGAAGAATTAAAGGAAGAATGGTATCTTGCACAGCATCAGAGAGAGCTTTTTCCCATCGACCCTTTGAAGTAGCTTTGCAGGGAGGTGTTTTTCTTGAAAACGGATATTGTGCCGAAAAAAGTAAAAGAGTATTTTAAAAAAGGGGAAAGAAAAATCACCAAAGTGGTCCCCAATGATGACTATTCGTTAACGGTATCTTTTGATAACGGTGAGAGCAGGATTTATGATATGTCTGAACACTTATATGGTGTATTTGAAGTGTTGAAGGACAAAAGCAAATTCAAAGAAGTATTTATCGATGAATTTGGGAATATTGCCTGGGAACGAGATAAAAATGTTGATTCAAATAAAGTTTGGAATAATAAGATTAACATCTGTAAAGATTCCGTATATATGGATTCAAAACCTCTATAGAATTGCTTGTTTCCGCCAGAAGACTTAAAGCCCTGTCTTGGATAAAAAATGTACAACCCCGTGGGATCTTCCTCATACGGCTTATAGACCCAGATCTCGCGGTTGAAAGCGGTATTTGCTGCGATGCTGCGTAGCAGTACAGGAGGTTCTCCCAGCAGGTTGCGTACTTTGTCTGCAGGTTCATCAAGCAGTGTCGTTGTATTGGGGTTGGGAAAGTAAGCTTCCCAACCCGGACGTGGTGCATGAGAGATTTCCACTCCCACCAATTCGTTCTGTCCCGGTTCATTTTCAATGAGAATCGTCCCCTTGCCCCCCAAACAGAAAGGGACAGGAGAAATCGTCCCCTTGTCCCTATTTCCCCTTTTTACGCCGTTTTACACATTCGGTCAATAGGTATTCGATTTGTCCGTTGATCGATCGAAAATCGTCTGCTGCCCAGGCTGCCAGTTCCTGCCAAAGGGAGGATGATATCCGGAGTAAGAACTGTTTTTTACCCTTTTCTTTATTTGCCATCCATCTTCATTCCTTCATCCCATCTTCCGTTTTCAGTACAGCGAGCCACTGTTGACAACCGGCTGGGCGTCCCTGTTTCCGCAGAGGACAACAAGCAAATTGCTTACCATAGCCGCCTTGCGTTCTTCATCTAATTGCACGATGTCATTTTCGTTCAGCTTTGTAAGAGCCATTTGCACCATTCCGACAGCTCCTTCCACAATCATCTGTCTGGCGTCAATGATTGCGGAAGCCTGCTGTCTTTGGAGCATTGCGGAGGCAATTTCCGGAGCATAAGCCAAATGAGTGATTCTTGCTTCCAAAATTTCCAGGCCGGCGATCTCCACCTTTGATTGGATTTCATCTTTTAGCTTTTCTGCGATTTCCATACTGCTGCCGCGCAAAGTTTTTTCGTTATTATCGTCACCCGATAAATCATAGGGATAGAGCCGGACAATGTTTCGGAGCGCGGAGTCACATTGAATGGAGAGAAATTCCGTATAGTTATCCACATTAAAGACTGCCTTTGCCGTGTTTACAACTTTCCAAATGACAACAATTCCGATGATGATCGGGTTACCCAATTGATCATTGATTTTTTGTTTGTCATTATTCAAGGTCATGGCTTTGAGGGAAATTTTTTTGTTTACCGGGCGTATATTGGCTGCCTGCGCCGCATTTTTAGGGGACGCGGCTTGCTCTGCTGATAATTTTCCGGTAGATGTGGACGAAGCTGAGGGATTGACGGCAGCGACAAAAGGATTGACAAAGAAAAACCCTTCGCCTTTAAGTGTGCCGTAATACCTGCCAAAAAGGGTCAGCACAAGTGCCTCGTTGGGCTTCAGCACCTTCAAACCCACAAACAGAAGCGGACCTATGAAGAAAAGATACAAAGAGCTCACAATAATTAAAGTAATGCCTGGAACATGACTTGTTCCGTTTTGGACAAAGATAATGCCGTAAATAAATCCGACAAGGGCGGCGATCATAAGTACAATGTTCAGCAGGAGCATTCCCATTCCACTTTTGGTCTTCGGTTCAATTTCTTCATCATGCAATTGCTTTACGTTTGAATTAATCATCCCGGACATTTTAAAACCCCTTTCATTCATGAGTTATTTAAGTGATATCATTCTAATATCAATTATATATTATATTAATATAGGAGAAAGGTCAATCCCCCTTGTGTCCAAAGAACACGGGGGACTATTTTAGCTTCTTGGTAATTGTATAATTAAATAGATATTGGGAAAAATTTTAGTGAGTTTAAATTGGAGGTGAAACAATGCAGGCAGGCGTTCGCAATCAAATGAGTGGCAAGATCACAGAGGTAAAAACAGGTGATGTTATGTCTCAGGTTACCATGCAGGTTGGGGATAATATGATCACCTCGGTTATGACTACCGAGTCTCTCAATGACGCAGATTTACGTGAAGGGGATAAGGTAACAGCCCTGATTAAAGCGATCCATGTCGTGATGGTAAAATAATTAAAGATACAGCAGAGCGTTGGGCTGCCGCGGCAGGAAGGCATCAAGTACTAACTCCGATATTCGAGAAGCAGTTTTCAGATAACAGCTACGGGTTCCGACCCCGGAGGAGTGCTCACAATGCCATCAGGAAAAGCCAAGACAACATAGATGAAGGTTACAAATATGTGGTAGACATGGACTTGGAGAAGTACTTCGATACAGTCAACCAAAGTAAGCTGATAGAAGTATTATCCAGAACGATAAAAGATGGGCGTGTAATATCGCTTATCCATAAATACCTGAGAGCAGGAGTAATAATCAAGCACAGCTTCGAAGAAACGGAAATCGGCGTACCACAGGGTGGACCACTCAGTCCAATTCTGAGCAATATCATGCTCAATGAGCTGGACAAGGAACTTGAGAGAAGGGGGCACAGGTTCGTCCGCTATGCGGACGAACTCCTAATCTTCTGCAGAAGCAGAAGAAGTGCACAACGAACACTGAGCAACATACTACCCTTCATTGAGAAGAAACTATTCCTTAAAGTTAACAGAGAGAAAACAGTGGTCGACTATGTAGGAAAGGCTATTGGAGAATTTCCCATAGCCCAATCATATCCAAATCCCTTAGAAACGATGCTATTAAAGGGTTTGGGTTCCTATTCTTTTCAGATTATTATCGGCAAGTTACAGCGTAAACTGAGGAACCGCCGTGTACCGAACGGTATGCACGGTGGTGTGGGAGGTCGGCTACTCAAAATAATGGGTAGCTTCCTACCCGATCGTAACGGGACGGGAGAAGCGTCCCCTTGTCCTTCCCTTCTCCTTGTGAAGTGCTTTATACAACCTCGATGTTGCCGATTTTTAAGCTGCCCATAACGAAACTAACCTTGGACCCGGGTGTAATAATATTGCCCTGGTTTCTGAAAAGAACATTTCCATTTTTAGCTAGGGTCGCATGATTGGTTTTTATAAAACCTATCTTGGTTAATCTCATTATTTCAAGGCGTCTTCCGGTTTCCTGATGAATAAGATAGCACCTGGTTTGTGGACTGATTTTATCCGGTCTGCTCAGCCAGTAACGAATGTCGACAAAACTACCGTCTCCACTGAGGAACGCCCCGGTTACCACGATCTTTTCCCTGATAAAGCAGTAGCGAAGCCTTAACCATAACCTTTTCAACTTATTTAGAATCCTGCCCATTTGATATCTCCATTATAGATTATAGCAAGCCGCCTCAATCTGCTGGATATTCTAAACACGTCATCACAGATCATCCGGTGCATCGGTTTGAATAATGGTAAGCTGCCCCCCGGGGTAACGGCCTTTATTGGTAACGGTGTAATCGTCATGATTGTGCATCGGATAGAACTGCGGGAAGAAATTATCATTAGGATCACCCGGAGCTTGATTACAGATATCAAGGGAAGTAATCGTATCGGGAGGGCAGGCCACCGGTTCACCGGGATTGGGTGAATAGGGAATGTCAAATATAGCCCCCGGATCAATTGCCTGAATGGCCGCCATTTGTGCACATAGAGAAGTAAGCGGCACAAACGGTACAGCAGGTGGATTGCCAAAACCGGCGGTCGCATCTCCGTTGACAATATAATCCCGGTAAAGGGGGCGCTTATCATCAGCGGTCACTATCAGATCATAAGTCTCACCCGAGGCAATATTCAAGGTAAAGCCCATATTCATAAATTCATGCATCCCCGTTACATCAAGTTGGGCAGCTATGGGTATGAACGGGCTGATATGAGCATCCTTGCCAACTATATTGAAGTGCCAACCGTGTATATGCCAGGGAACTACCCGGTAGCCCATGTTAATCATTCGCAGTAAGAATTTGTCATTGGTTTTGACATGGACATAGGATTCGTAGTTTATTTGGCGAACATTAGGATCAGCATCAGTGGGTAGGGTCAAGGGATGCCTGTTTATGGTATCCGGAAAGGCCCTGCCATTTATCAGCCAGTAATCAGCCTTGAACTTAGATGCCGGGAAAAAGCTCCCTGTCTGTACAGCATGGTGCCATACAGAATCAACATCCGAGAGCAGCATCACATATTCCTTATTAAAAAATGTACTAATATCATTATAAGCAAAGTTCCTATTAGTAGCGGTTATCGGTATTTGCGGCTGCGGTACTCCGTTAAGCCTCCAGGTGCTCCCGGGGGAATCCTGAGTGATCCCTTGGGCAGCCAGGCTGTCCACTGAAGGATAGATGACCAAAGCTCCGTACATACCCATTTGAACATGCTCTGAAGCCTCAATATGACAGTGATACATATGGGTTCCAGGATTCTCCGGCCGGAACAAATAGGTGGCCATGGGGGGAGCACTGCCGGTGTCCATCCATATGGGGACTCCAAAGGAAGACTCCGGGAAGCCATCCAATTGCGTGGCCACATGGGCGCCATGCATATGAACGGTATGAAAATCCAATAAGTCCGGCCTGAATTTCATGCCCAGGTTGATCAAGGTTATATAAATCTTGTCATCCACTTCACCCCAGATTATGGGCGAGGGAATGATCGCCGTACCCATTTTTTGAAGAAAGGCCGGCCAGTTGGCCGCTACGGTTGGATCCAGGCTCTCATCGTAATATTCCACATTATCGGTGACCGGGTCAGTTACCTTGAACAGACCTCCGGTAAAACCGAAAACATACAAAGGCCTGGTATCTATACGGCCGGTGGCACAGGGTTCCGGGCCAGCCGGCAGGGTTATAAAACCATCGGTTGCAAGTAAAACATAATGTCTAATCCTCACTTGCCATGACCTCCTCATGAACTCTGATTTTCAGTTTAGCCATTGCCAGGGTGCCTTAAAGGGTAATCAGGGAAACATCATCAAGATTTACATTCCCATCAGCATCGGCATCTGTATTGATTTCAAAAAGAACCCGGGCAAAATGGGCCCGAGTGGGCGCAGGGTGGCTTGTAGCATTTATGAAGGCGCCATATGCCTCATACAAACTGTTCTGAGAGATGAGAATATCCAGAGCAGGATTGCCCAATGGATTTTTATACTTATCCAGGAACAACAGACGTGCACTAACAGCCGCATTGCACAGATTTTTCTCCGTGCTCATAAAAAAGTTTAACTCGTAAAAGCGACCCGGACAGATGCCGGCTATATCCTGGTATATTAAAGCATAAGGTTCAATAAACCCTAGTCTGGCAGCGTTTATCCCCTGGTGAGGGGTGTCACCCGAGCCAGGATCAATTTGATCAACTCCGGAATTGATTACCCAGTGGAAAAAGGGATTTTGCACATTTTCGAACCCTCCGTTAATTATCAGTTCGTTCCCTTGAGGGATGCAAAAGCGGTGTCTAAAAAAGCACTGGCACTGCTGGTACTGAGTAAGGTTACCCATAGCCGTTCCTCCTTTACAATAAATAGTATTGATTGGCAGCCACTATAATTTATGCGTGATCCGTTATATCGGTTACTGAAACTGCATGGAGGATGGATCTGGAGGATAAATTTAAAAACTAGTAGGGCAGAGGCGGTTCTGCTGTTTCAAAGAACCATGGGGACTATTCTGCAAATAAAAGTAGACAGCCCTCAAAATAGTCTGTCTACTTTTTTTACCAACCATCTGCAGCCCTGTCCTGTTGGTCTCATAGATATTGGCTATTCTGTAACTGACTGCATGATGTCGCCGATCCGGATCTGTTCGACCGCATCCATTCCCTCTGAACATTTTCTTGATCAGCTAACATATCTTCTTTTCCATTTATAATTTCATCACTGCTAAAATAAGGAGTAGCGCTCCACTTATCCAAGAAATATTTAAAGACAGCTTTTCAGCAATTTTATTGCCAATATAACACCCAAGCAGTACTGCTACCATATCTGAAATGAGGGAAAAAAGTACAACTTCTATGTAGTTGAGGTTAACAAGCCCTACGCCAAAACCGGCGGCAACCCCGTCAAGGGACACTGCAATTGCAAGGGAAGCAGCTTCAAATGGTGAAAGCACTCGTGAATAATCTCTGTCTGCTTCCTGGGGATTAGCATATATATTCAGGATAAAGTTTAAATTAAACATGGAAAACTTTAATTCTTTATTCAAGCTGCTATGTTTTCTGATGAGCGCTTTAACTGAACTATCAAACAGTTTAACAGTTCCTAACAAAAACAAAATGGTAAAACAAATACCGTTTGTTAGATGTGGAGGAAGATATGGACTAATAATAGCACCTAAAAAGAGTGATACAGCAAGGACTGTACTGCAAATAACATTAATGACTGTAACGGATGTAAATGGAATTTTTATTTTATTGGTCCCATAAGCAAAGCTTGCTATAAAAGCATCCGTTGCCAATGCCATGACAAGCAATATTGCTTCTATTGTGGAGAAAAATTTAATTGTCATTTTTTATTCCCCCGAATATGTAAAGTTACCCTACACTTTATTCATTTCGGGGGTTTCGTGTTACAAATATCACCGGCTTGGCGTGGCATGGGGCTGCAGAATCCAACTCAGGCCGGTTCAAATTAAGAACCAAAACAGTAGGTAAAAACGCGTTAGATGTTCGTCAAGGAGGTTTTCCCGCCCAAACAGGGGTACCCAGGGCTATACCTAATCTTTTGTAAACGCTTACATTGATATGTTCTGTTATCCCTGGTAGAATGGTTAATATATGAATGTGTAAAAGGACGATTTATGTCGGTTTCATATAATACAAATGAAATGGTAGGGTTTTAGAGCTATTTGCGAGAAAAATAAGGAGATTTTATATATGAATAAATACTTTAAAATCGGAGTAATGACCATTTTGATCATCATAACGGCTGTGTCCAGCTATTTATATTACCTACATGCAGTTTTAGAGCGAAATGTAGAAAGAATACAAATTACTTTTGAGGAAGATACGGATATTTTTCCTAAAGAGAATAACGGTAAGAAAGCTTTATTATTCCTACTGCTTGGTATTGGCGATCGTCCTGTCCTTGGCGACCCAGGCAGGGCAGACAGTATTATTGTTATCTCTGTGAATCCTTCTATTAAATCCGCAGTCATGTTCAGTATTCCACGGGATACACGTACTAAAATCATCGGAAAAGGATTTCAAGATAAAATTAATCATTCATACGCATACGGTGGAACTGAAATGACTAAAAAAACTGTTGAACATTTTCTGAATAAATCTATAGACTACGTAATCCAAGTAAATATGGAAGGTTTAAGGCAACTTGTGGATGCTGTTGGTGGAATCCAGGTAGAGAATGAGTTCCCATTTGAAGAAAAAGATGAATTAGGGGAAAAAGTTTATTATTACGACAAAGGACTTGTTAATTTAGACGGAGAAAGAGCATTGCATTACACCAGAATGAGGAAATCGGATCCAAGAGGTGACTTTGGTCGAAATGAAAGACAACGGCAAGTTTTAATCGCTCTTGTACAAAAATCAACTGCATTCTCCTCTGTTTTCAAAATTCAAGAAATAATTAACATTTTAGGGGAAAATATTAAAACAAATATCCCTTTTAAAGAGATGAAATTATTCTGCGATGAGTTCAGAAAAGACGGGAGCAGTTATAATATTGAAACGTTAGAAATTAAAGGTACAGATAAAACCATTGATGGAATTTATTACTACATTGTGTCAGAGGAAGAGTGCTGGCGTATTGCCAATAAACTTGACCTGAATTCCCTAACAGAGACAGAAAATTTTAGGGAAAGAACCTAAGCGAAGCCAGACCAAATCAGTGTAAAGATATTCTCGGAGCAGGTTTATTGGAGATAAAGTTTTATGGTTTCTAAAACAAAAGGTACGTGTGCCCCCGAATTAGACATTGATATTTTGATAGTGACCAAGGAAACATGGCATGGGCGATAGCCTGGCAGTGAAAATCCGCTATGGATTAGCAGTGGCAGGGAATTATTTTAAGGAAAGGCCTGCGTAAATTCCTGTGATGAACTGGTTCTTCAAACACGTCAAACACGGGGACGTCAAACACGGGGACGTCAAACACGGGGACGGTTCTTTGTTTGCCAGTCAAAGAAAATGGCTCCACTTCCACTTTGCAAAAATAAGGGCGAAGCGGATTACAACTATTCGTTCGATCCGAATGAAAGGCTGATCCCCTGTTTGCGTCAATCAACAAATTGGGCTGTTACCTGGCGCACAAACAGAGAACCGTCCCCGTGTTTGACCCAAGATTGAGTCACTCCTTTTGCAGCAGGCGGGTTAATCCGAAATTCCGGGCAGTCTCCAACGCCCGGCTAAACTCCTCACTGCTAATGCGCCGCCCTAAAACCGGGTGCCCTACCGCATCGTGGCAGGGGTAATATTGATCCATAATGTTTACATAGGTATCCTGGCCAATTTCTTCAGAAATAAATTTCATAACCGCAGCCGTCCCGGCCAGGTCCTCCGGTAAAACCAAATGTCTCACCAACAAACCGCGCACGGCAATACCCTGCTGATCCGTAACCAGGGCCCCGGTTTGACGATGCATTTCTTGCACCGCACTGAAATTAACCTCCGGATAATCAGGAGCCTGCGCACACAAGGCGGCTGCCTTGCCAAAACCAAACTTCATGTCCGGCATATAAATATCAACAACACCTGCAAGAAGGCCCAGGGTTTCCGGCAAGTCGTATCCCCCGGTGTTATAAACTAAAGGAATATTTAAACCGCCGCCCTGGTGCCGGCCGCGGTAGCGCTTCTTATCCGCCTACAAAATCGACTCCCCGTTCGGAGTATGTGAAGGATTTTTCCCAAACTATCAAGGAATTTTTCAATTATTTTCCTGAGTTAGCCGGTAAAAAGATTGATTCCCATCTTTGCCTCCTTAAACATAGAAGAAAACATCATTAAACAGGCTACAAAAAACAAGATCTTTGTTATGGCTCTCAAAGGTGACACCATGGAAATCCTCAATTACCACGAAGTATTCAGGAAGTAACGCTTAAAAAAGATCAAGGGGCTGCTTCCTAAAACTAGGAGCAACCCCTTGGCCAGTACTGAAATGAAAAATTTACCGCAACTAATCGATTTTCATTTGGCATTATTTACCACACAGTCTGCCGTTCTCAAGTCCTTTCCTTCCATCCTTTCGGGACGGGAGAAGCGTCCCCTTGTCCTTATTTATTTTTAAAGACGGCAAGACGCTTTAAAGCTTTCATCTTCTCAAACTCGCCGATTCTGGCCTTGGATACGGTTTCCTGTAAAACCTGGATGGACTGATTGTATGTTTCTTTGTTTACAGGGTAGGGGTGGCCGTCTTTACCCCCGTGGGCAAAACTATAGCGGGCCGGATCCCTGTGGCTGGGCGGCATTCCGAAAGTCAGCTCCGCCAGGAGACTTAATGCCCTAACGGTCTGCGGCCCTACCCCGGAGACGGATAAAAGTCCCTGGAAATCTGCCGGCTGTTCCAGAAAAGCTTTATATAGGGAAGCAGAAAGTCTTTTTCCCTGGGGTAAAGGATGATGCCGGGGGAGATCCAGTGAAGTCTCGTGTTCTTTGATTTTTGACCACTCTTTCAGAAACTTCTCCGGGTTTTCCTTGCTTAAAAGAACACTTGCCCGCCTGTTTCCCTCACTTTCTTTTGCCACCAGGTTAAGGATGTTGTCCTGGCGGTAATCACAGCATACAGCGTGATGGGGCTCGGAAACAAAATTTTTTAATTCCTCCCCCAACCAGTGGTAGCGCCTGGCCCACCGGGAGTCTTTGTTCATACCCTGTTGCACCACGGACCAATCCCCCTCATCTGTAAAAAAGATACAGTGATGGTAGAGGTCAAAACCGTCCTGCAGGGCTGTATTATCCACCTTGGCTACGAGTCTGCTGGTTTCCTGCAGACCCTCAACATGCCGGTCCAGGGCAAACTTGCTGCCGGCTGCTTCAATCTCCCGGGGCGTCTGCAGAGCAGTCCTTCCCTTTCCCCCGGCAATGAAAAGACCCAGCTCTTTCTCCCTGTTTTTAATTCCATCTTTAAGGGCTGCGCAGGTCGTGGTAGTAAGCCCGGAAGAATGCCAGTCAAAACCAAGAGTACAACCTAAAGCCTGGAACCAGTAGGGGTCTGCTACCCGGCGCAAGACCTCCTTTGCTCCAAACTCTAGGACAACAACCTCAATGATCAGGCCGGCAAGGTGTTTCATTTTCTGAAAAAGCCAGGCCGGGCATTTCCCCCCGTGTAGGGGCAATCTGGTAGTTCCTGTGCGCAATTTCCCAACACCCCGCTTTCCTTACCTTAATTATACTTAACGCCAAGGGATCATGTAAACCCTAACAAAATACTGGAAGGACAGGGGGCGTTTCTCCAACTTTATGAAATAAAAAACCAGTATTAAACAGCTGGCAAGGTATGGGTTTATTGGGTTTAAGCAAGGGTGTCATTAAATAAATCTGGCAATCATAACAGGTATTATTTGTGCCGTTTTGGCACTCATGCCTGGTGCTCCACAATGAAGGCCAGTGCTTGAATATACACCGGCCTTCATTTTTTTAGTGTGTTTTGCTATTAAGATAATTTATCCAACATATTTTTCATACAGTATCCTGTTCCTGTTTTTGGAAAGGTTATTCGCAGAGTGAAGGAGCAAGGAGCATTGCATTCCAAATCCTTGCGTGCGCGTATTCATCTCCAAGGATTGAGGTCAACAAATAACGGACTTCGGGGTTTGGAGCACATCCTGCCAGCCCCGCATACCGTCTAATTGCTTCTAATTCACCTCTGATAGCTACCCTCACATCTGCCTCGAAGTCACCAGTCGCTGACGGGCAATCTGGAGGGCATGATACCGGAGGTGGACAAACGCCTAAAAGCGAAGCCTGTAGTCGCGCATGCCCATATTCGTTTCCGACAATACTTGTGGTGATTTCCCGAAGAATGTCAGTAGGAGCCTCATTGGCTATCTGAGCGTAAAATCCAGCATCGCAGATCTCATCTTGTATCGATTCTTCTAGCTGTTCACGGAAATTGTCACATTGGGGACATGGCACTGGGGGGGTTGGTTTGTGTTGATACATTAACAAACACCCTTTCTTTTTTTATTTGAGTTTTTCTCAGCTTTTTTGAGCATGATTTTGTTTCCAAACAAAATGCAACTGCTGCATTTTCTTAACTTAACTGCGAAATGTCCAAACCATTTTATTTTGCTTTTTTGTAGGGGTTCATCCGGACTCTTGCCGGGACCATCCGCTGGTTTAACGTACGTCTATCCATTCTTTTTTCTTCAGTTTTGGAATCGTGTGTTTGATAATGCAAAGGGTTTTTCTTTGAGACGAGAATATCCACTACCGGATTATTAGCAGAAGGAAGTGGAGTTTTCTCAAGAGGCTCTGTCTGCAAAGTTTTTTCTACTTTAGAGCACTGGAAAACAGCGGAGGTTCTTTGGGAATTATCGTTCGCTAGCGAGTGACAGTAACAACGTAAAGATCCTTACGTGGCTATTCTCATCTCCAATAATGCTAGTAATAATGGCACGAAGGGCCGGATCGTCTAAATCATCAACTATTTCTGCTAGTAAGCCCATGGCTTGAATATCTAGATCGATAATCTGCTTTAGTTTGGACATAAGACTTGGTGAAAGACTCATTGATTTGCCTCCTTAGTTTATAATATGTCGTAGAGTCCAAAGGGTGTATATTTGTGTTAATAAAAATATATACATAATAGCATGAACAAGAAGCCATAATGCCGACCAAAGTTACACCCCTGCAATCCAGTCGGCAATATTTTTAAAAACATGACGGGTTGCCTCCCGGCGAGGGCGGGTGTGGGCAGAGACCACAGAAAAAGAGCGATAAAAAAGTTATTTGCACGTAAGGGTGTCCATTTTATCGGGAACAGGTCAATACTTGCTAGGTATCATATCAGAAGTGGTAGTATTTCGCCGAAAGCAACGTTTTTTGAGAAGTAACACTTAAAAAAAGTCAAGGGGCTGCCTCCAAAACTAGGGGCAGCCCCTTGGCCTTTCCAAGGTAATCTTTCTGGAAATGAAAGATCTGGAGGCATTTTATTGGAAGTTTGAGGTTTTCTAACTGAAGATTTTATGGCGGTACCACTTGAAAGTTTTTTTCAAGCCATCTTCCAAAGAAACTTGGGGGCGGTAGTCCAGGATCTGTTCGGCAGCGGAGAGATCGGGGATTCTCCTGGGGATATCTTCGTAATACGGTCCATAAAAATCTTGGTGTGGTTGAAAAATTATTTCTCCTTTTATTCCCGAAATATTAAGGATCATTTGTGCCAGCTCGAGGATAGAGGTTTCCCGGCGGTGCCCCAGGTTAAAAATCATTCCTTCTGCTTGCGGGCGGCTGCCCGCCTCCAGCGTCCCTCCGACAATATCTTCCATATAAGTAAAGCAGCGGGTTTGGCTGCCATCGCCGTGTACGGTTATAGGTTTGTTGTTAAGAACCTGATTAATGAAACGGGTTGCCACTCCGCCGTAAGCGGAACCGTCCGCCCGGGGGCCGTAGACGTTAAAGTAACGTACAATAACCAGGGGAAGTCCCCGCCGGGCATAATGATGACAAAGGTGTTCCGCCGCACTTTTGGAGACGGCATAACACCAGCGATCTGCAGTAGATGGACCGTAAACCCGGTCTGCATCTTCCCGGAAAGGAACCTCTTTATTTTTTCCGTATATCTCCGAGGTGGAGGTGAAGATTACTTTTTTACCCAGTTTCCAGGCCAAATCCAGGAGGTGCAGGGTCTGGCACACATTGACTTCAATTACTTTTGCCGGGTCTTCGACATATCGTTTTACTCCTACAATGGCTGCCAGGTGGTAAATAACATCGGTTTTTTTTATCACTTCCAGCAAAACATCTTCCTGGGATATAGAGCCCGGGATAAAGTTGAAATGAGGGTTATTCAGGATGTGTCCCAGGTTTTCCAGCTTTCCTTTGCTGAGGTCATCCAGACCCCAAACCTTATTATCTTTTGCTATTAATGCTGTGCAGATATGCGAGCCGAGAAAACCGGCGGCTCCGGTTACTAAATAGTTCATATTCCTACCCCCAGGTATTTAATGTTCAGGGCTTGCATCTCTTGTGAGTCAAACAGATTTCTGCCGTCAACGATCAGGGGATATACCAGGGAATCCTTTAAACGCTTAAGGTTTAACTCCCGGTATTCAGGCCAAGCGGTCAAAATTAAAAGTGCATCTTTTCCCTGTGCTGCTTCGTATGGGGACAAGGCCCATTCGACCTTCGGAAGATCAGCCGCGGCAAGCCCGGCTTGTTGGGGAGATTTAACCCCGGGATCATGGACGGTCAATACGGCTCCCAGGGAGAGAAGGTGTCTCACAATGGGCAGGCTGTGGGAATCTCTTATATCGTCCGTTTCCGCTTTAAAGGCCATTCCCAGGACGCCGATGCGCCTTCCTTCCAGGGTGCCCAGATGTTCCTGAAGTTTGTGCACTATGTTGCTGCGTTGGCCTTCATTTACCTCCAGTACGGATTCCAGTAATTTTGCTTTTTTCTCTGCTGTATGGAACTGGTAAATTAAAGATTTGAGGTCCTTTTCCAGGCAGGGGCCGCTAAAACCCGCTCCTGCTTCCAGAAAATAAGGGTTTATTCTGGGATCCAGGCCGATTCCTTTACTGACGACGCGAATATCGCCGCCGACTTTCTCACACAAGAGAGCTATTTCGTTAATAAAGGAGATCTTGTTAGCCAGAAAAGCATTGCTGGCGTGCTTAATCAATTCGGCGTTTTCCCAGCTTGTCATGATTACAGGAACCCCGGGAGGGCTGTACAGGCGGGCAACCTTTTCCGCAGCTTCTTGCGACCGGGCGCCAACAATTATTCTGGACGGTTCCCAAAAGTCCTGTACTCCCGACCCTTCCCGGAGGAACTCCGGGTTGGAAATCATGGCCACCTTTTCCGAAAGGTTGTTTTCTTCCAGGTAAACTGTTAATTTACGGTTTGTGCCTACAGGCACCGTACTCTTTACTGCAACCAGACAGTGATTGTTTCTATTTCGGGCAACTTCTTCCACCGCTGCATATACCTGGGAGGTATCTGCTTCTCCGGTGGGCAAGGAAGGTGTGCCAACACAGATAAAAATAATATCACTTTCCTGTAAGTCCCTGACACTGGATGTAAAGTGCAGTAATCCGTTCTTTATTGTTGATTGCACAATCTCTTCCAACCCAGCTTCAAAAAAAGGCAGTATGCCCTGAAATATTTTCTCTACTTTTGTCAAATTTTTATCATAGGCTACGGTTTGATAACCGAGTTTAGCCAGGCAGGCTGCCTGAACAAGCCCGATATGCCCCAGACCTCCGACAATACCAATTTTTGTTTTCTCCATTTACTATCGACCTCGAATTAACAATTTTTTACAAAACCCCAGCGCAGCGCATGCATTACCAGCGTGTGCTACTGGTGCCACAAGATAGCATGTCAATTTGCTTGAAAAGCGCCGGAAATATTCCTGATTAAAACCTGATTATAATAGGATCAATAATAGTTCATTTCTATCTATTTTTAGGACTTGAAGGGGATTGTGGTAGTGAATCATTTTATGTTATTCCGCAGGTAAAAAAATTGTTCATTCAGGGTCGATAACGAGTAAAGGCTCTGGAGGGGGAGGGAGGAGCGCTGCTGGCTACTCGGTCGTAAGTCTACCGGCAACGACGTCTTTGGCGGTATGGGGCTAAAAAGATGGTAAGGCGTGCTGCTGGTGCTGCAGGTCACGTTTACTTCAAAACTTGCGGAAAATGCAGGATGAGAGAATGGGGTGCCGCAGGTCGGTATGTCAAGCCGTTTACCGGGTGGTGGTGAGATTATTTTTGGTACCCGTGGGGGTGATTGCGGTGCCATTCCCAGGCCGATTCGATTATCTTTTCAATACTGTACGCGGGCTTCCAATTTAAGATACTTTGCGCTTTTTTAGTACAGGCGACCAGCCTGGGCGGGTCCCCTTCCCTGCGGCCGGCAAATTCAACTATTGCTTTTTTTCCTGTAATCTTCCCGCATGTCTTTACGATCTCTTGAACTGAATAACCTTTTTGATGACCCAAATTAAAGATCTCATTTTTTGTTTGGTTTTTCAAAAGTTGCTCCAGAGCCAGAAGATGGGCATTTGCCAGATCGTGAACATGAATAAAATCTCGCACGCAAGTACGGTCGTCTGTCTGGTAATCATGGCCATAGATAACAACTTTGTCCATTTGCCCCAGGAGGTGTTTTAATATAATGGGGATCAGGTGTGTTTCAGGGGAATGGTCTTCGCCTATTTCTCCGGAAAGCCCGGAGCCTGCTGCATTAAAGTAACGCAGGACAATATATTGTAAACCATAAGCTTTGGAAAAATCAGCGATGATCTGTTCGACCATTAGTTTGGATTTACCGTACGGGTTGATTGGCTTGGTTTCAGTTTTTTCATCGATAAATTTTACAGCCGGAGTGCCGTAAACAGCACATGTTGAAGAAAAAACGATATTTTTAAGACCATGCTTTAACATTTTTTGAAGTAAAGTTATGGTGGCGGCAACATTGTTTTGATAATAAACAAGGGGGTTAAGTACAGATTCGCCGACATAACAGCTGGCTCCGAAATGGAGAACGCCGGTAAGCGGATAGGAGGAAAATATTTTTTCCAAAACTTTACCGTTACCCAGGTTTTCTTTAACGAATATGGCCCTCTTGTCTACCGCTTCAACATGGCCAGTTGATAAGTTATCCAAAACGATAACCTTGTACTTTTGCTGCAATAATTTTTTTACGACATGACTGCCGATGTAGCCGGCACCTCCTGTTACCAGGATCATAAAATCCCTTCTTTGCTTAATCTAATTAACATTATAAAGCTCTGGCCTTGGTTAAAAAGACACTTTATTCATTTATATATGTTCAATTTGCTTTTTGGTGCTCCGAAAGTGCGAAAGTGCTTTTTTGAAATGCCTGATTTTTCCCCAAATGATTGCGATCGATTTAAGTATTTATAGAAATGGTCCATTCCTTTCTAAAGGTGGTAAAAGAAGTAACTTCCTTAACAGTTGTTCCATAAGATTATTAAAAGCCCTTTTTGTTGTTTAGGGTTTTATTGGGAGTTAAATAATTGAAGCAGCGGCGTGGCTACTGTAACAAAATAGTACGCAGGTTTTTAGAGGTTTAGATAATTGTGGGTTAACCGGTTTTTAGCAATACTTTTTGGGAGGCAATCAACTTTTTATGAGACCAAAAGTAAGTATTTTAATCACCACTTGCAACAGGCCGCATTATTTTGTACAGGCGCTACAGAGTGCCATCGGACAAACTTATAGAAACATGGAAATAATTATTTGCGATGATAGCCAAAATGAAGAAACAGAACAGATCATGAAAGTTTTACCGCTGCCGTCCGATATTTCCATAAAATACTTTAAAAATGTTCATCAGCTGGGGCTTGCTGCCAATTATCAAAAATGCTTTAACTTGGCTTCAGGGATGTTTATAAATTATTTGAATGATGATGATTTATTTCAACCACAAAAAATAGAAAAAATGCTGCCTTATTTCCTCAACCATCAAAATATCTCCCTGGTGACATCTTCCAGGCTGACGATAAATGCGCAAGGACAAATTATTCATACACAATACAAAGCTACGATGAAGCTGTCTGCCAAAAATAAAATAATAAATGGCCGGGAACTGACCAAAATACTTTTAAGAAGTCGTACCAATTACATCGGTGAGCCCACAACGGTATTGTTTAAAAAAGATAAGCTTGGTGAACCGTTTGGAGTATATTGCGGTAAAGAGGCGGGGTGTAATCATGATGTGGCTTCCTGGCTAAATTTGCTGGAAAAAGGTGACGCTGTTTATTTAGTCGAGCCTCTGAGTTACTTTAGAATCCACGAAACACAACTTCAAAAAAACCCTGAAATAAAGCTGAAAGCAATCAAAGACTGGGAAGAACACCTGAAGTTATGGCAACAAAGACATGGTAAACCCCCTCCTGCCTAATTATCTCAAGGAACCCGGGAAATAATCCAGTATGTGTAAGCCTCTTTTATTTTTGTCAAACCCCTGGCAAATTGCATAGTTTAATAAATAGAGAGGGAGTGGAAAATTCTAGTCTTGCAGGGAAATTCCGGTTTAACATGTTTTTAGTATTCTAAAAACCAACTGCTTTGGTATAAGCAAAGGTGTCCCATAGTTTTTAAGGTGTTCAAATTTTGGTTTGACAGGAGAATTTCCAATGTCGGTGATCGTGATCACAGGGTCTGCCGGCCTGATCGGCTCCGAAGCCGCTCAATTTTATGTGGATATGAGCTTCGATGTTGTGGGAATTGATAACAATATGCGCCAACATTTTTTTGGAGCGGATGGTTCGACAGTTTGGAACCGCCGGCGGCTGGAAGCTCATTCCGGCTCAAAATATAAACATTATGAGCTGGATATCAGGAATGTTGATGATATTAATCGTGTCTTCGCCAAATACGGAGAGAACATTGACTTGATCATTCATACTGCAGCCCAGCCCTCCCATGATTGGGCTGCCAGGGAGCCTTTAACCGATTTTGCCGTGAACGCCAACGGGACCCTCAATCTGCTGCAAGCCATGCGGCAGTATTGCCCGGAGGCCGTGTTTGTCTTTACCTCTACCAATAAGGTATACGGTGATCGTCCCAATCGACTTCCACTAATAGAACTGGAAACCCGCTACGAGATCGATCCTGCACACCCTTATCAGCGGGGTATTCCCGAGGAGATGGCTGTCGATCAGTGCCTGCACTCCTTATTCGGAACTTCCAAACTTGCCGCAGATTTACTGGTGCAAGAATATGGCAGGTACTTCCATCAAAAAACCTGTTGTTTTCGTGGAGGAGTGTTAAGCGGCGCCTGGCAGTCCGGGGTACCGCTGCACGGTTTTATCAATTACTTGATGAAATGCCTGATGACCGGAACTGTTTACACAATTTTTGGTTACAAAGGGAAACAGGTGCGTGATGTCATCAGCTCCAGCGATGTCATTGCCGCAATACATGCCTTTTATGAAAATCCCCAGCCCGGCGGTGAAGTGTATAACCTGGGGGGCGGGCGCGCTTCCAATGTTTCGCTTCTGGAGGCGATAAATTTAGCTCAGGAAATTACGGGTAAAAAATTAAATTATGATTACCGGGAAAAGCATCGCACCGGCGATCATATCTGGTACATCAGCGACTTAAAGAAATTTACCTCTCATTATCCTCAATGGAAAATAACAAAAAATGTACGCATGATTATGGAGGAGATCTGGGAAAAAAATAAAAACCGTTGGCATTGATTTTTTTTTATGTACAATTCTAGCTGCCCCTGAACCCTGTTCTTCTGCAGCCATTTCCTGAAATTGGAAAGCGCATTCTTGGCGTGAGCTGCTTACTCAGGGAAGGGATTTATGTAAAGATAAGTTTTTCAGAATGAAATCTTATATTTAAGTATCCTGAGGGTGGGCAACCATGAACGAAGCAGATAAGTTATCTCCTCCCAAAGGTTTTTATGAATCATCATTAGATTGGGTTGAGTGCACTGGTATAAATAAAACAAAAATATTATCTGAAATTTATCCATCAATACCAATACCAAAGGTTATCAGCGAAGAAGAATTACAATTAATTATTGACAAACCAAAATTCAGCAAGAAGGCATTTGTTTTCAAGCTGCCCTGTGGACGCGTTCTTGGAGAAAAAGCCGTCATTTCACCGGATCATAAACTGTTATGGGACGTTTCAGCGGAATGGGGAAAATGGCCCGCGGAACATTCTATTTTTCAGGATAAAAGGTTGCCACCCCTTAAGAAAACGGATAAAACAGTGGCAGTTCTCAACCACCCGGCAGCTTATAATTATTATCACTGGATGCTGGAAGTTCTGGCTCGCATTCATCTTTTACAAGAAAGCCGCTTAAAAATAGATAAATATATCATTAACCACCGCGCCTTACCATTTCAGCTGGAAACACTGACGGCATGCGGAATAGCTCCGGATAAAATAATTCAACCTGATAACCGCTTTCATCTACAGGCAGAAGAATTGGTTGTTCCCTCATATGTAAATTTGCCTAATTTATGGTCTGTTAATTATGTTCGAAATAAATTTATGTCGCACAGCAATATGATCCGGGTGGATGGATATGAACGAATCTACATCAAGCGCCGGGCTTATAGAAAGGTAATCAATGAAAAAGAAATCCTTGGCATTTTAGATAAGTTTAATTTTAAAAGCATAGTATTGGAAGTAATGCCATTAAAAAAACAACTGGAAGTATTTTATAATGCTAAAGTGATCATTGCACCGCATGGTGCCGGACTTGCCAATCTTGTATTTTGTAAACCCGGCACAACAATCATTGAGCTATTCTCACCAAGTTTTATGGAACCACATTATTGGCTGATTTGCCGGTTATTACATTTAAACTATCGTTTGATTGTCGGCAAAAGAGAAAACCTACATCATTACTGGACCGGGTTTGATAACATGTCCATTAACCCCGTTCAATTACTAAAAGTATTGAGAGGAGGCTTACTGTGAATCCGGAGGTAAGTATAATTTTAATTTCCCACAACAAATTTCCTCAAAACAAGTTTGCCTTATATTCACTGGAAAAACAAACATTTTCTCCGGCTAAAATGGAAGTCATTCTTGTTGATGATTGTTCGACAGATCAGACTGTTTCCTTAAAACATTATACTGCACCCTTCCGTTTTAAATATCTTCGCAGCAACACCAACCTGGGCCGTTCCGGAACAAAAAATTTAGGTGTCAGGGAAGCTGAAGGGGAAATTGTTATATTTTTGGACGGAGAAGTAATGGTTGACCCTGATTTTGTGGCCAATCACTGGCGGCATTATCACACCGCGGAAAAAATCGCTGTTTCAGGTAATGCAAGTCAATATAGTACTTTTTCAGTGCTCTGCCCCGGGTTTTCAAAAGAACAGATAAAACGCCTGCATTCTTTGGCCTGGAGTAAACCTTTTTTAATTAAGCGTTTGAGCAAACGCTTATGGGTGTCTACTGAACGCATCATGGATTTTAGTGAATTTTGGCAGTACGCCAGAAAAAATAAGAGGCCGATACCTTTGTTTACAAAGGAAGATCTTGATGACCGGCTGTTTAAACAGTTATCCTTTCTGGCGCCATATTTTCCCCCGCAAATAATGGAGAAATATGGCACTCATTTGACCGGGTTTTACCTGGCCTGGACATTTTTTATCACCAGAAATGTTTCCACCAGAAAAAGTTTTCTGGAAGAGGTGGGGCTCTTTAATGAAGAATTTAAAGGCTGGGGTTCCGAGGACTGGGAAATGGGCTTCAGGTTATATAAAAATGGCGTAAAGATTATAGAGGATCCGGAGATTGTCAGTTATCATCAGGAGCATCCCTTTTCCAAGGAGAACCGCAGGGAGGATCAGATGCTTAATTATGCTAAATTTACCACCCTGCACCCTGAAGTTGAGGTCTGCGTGGTAACTTTAGGTATCCTGGGGAAAAGGGGTTTTTTGGAGAATAACGAGATCGTTGCGGATTATTATCATCTGAACAATGATTTCCCTCATAAATTTACTTATTCCAAAAATGCTTTTATCAAGCTGACCCAACAAATTCCTCTCCTGATGGGGGAGGGAAAACAGGTTGCCAGGCTTTGGCAGCAAGCAGGTCTGGAGAACGAACCCGATAAAAAGAAAATGCTTTTAAATGAGTTGTCATCATTGCGGAAAATGGGAAAATATGATCATTTTGTAAGCGCTCTGGATCTATTGTTGGCCTTGTAGTAACAAGGGGATGACGAAAAAAGGACATTTATGCTGAAGGCAACGGGCAAGGTTTGGTCCCATTTAATACAATATTGCCGGGAGGTTAGACAAATGCTTGTTTCAGTAGTAATGGCCGTGCATAACGGCCAGGAATATCTACAAGAGGCGCTAGACAGCATACTTTTGCAAACTTATACTGATCTTGAACTTATTGTTGTTAATGATGCTTCCACTGATGGGACAAAAGAGATCTTGGCACAATTCACCGATGGACGGGTAAAAGTGATACATTTGGCAGAAAACAAGGGAGCGGCCTTTGCTCTTAATCTGGGTATTGAACAGGCCCAAGGGAATTGGATTGCTATCCACGACGCCGATGATCTGAGTTACCCCCGCCGCATTGAAAAACAAGTGAGCTATCTCCATAAACACCCTGGCCTGGTGGCAGTTGGTTCATTCATTGAGTGCATCCGGGATAGAGATAGTCAGATCCCGTCACAAAATTTAAGGGGACTGGAAAGATTGATCAACCGCATGCAAACCAGTGCAGAAATAAAATCGGAATTATACAGAACTTGCCCCCTGACTCACGGAACAATGATCTTTTCCAAAAAAGCATTCATCAATCTGGGCAAATATAATCCCAATTTAAGGGTTTCTTATGATTATGATCTCTGGACTCGTCTGATTACATTAGGAAGAATTGAAAAATTTCCCGAAAAATTATACAAATATCGTATGCATAGCAACTCTTTAACAACTAAATATCCAGAGCAAAACATCAAGGAGATGTTTTTTAGTTGTGCAAAATATATTCGCCATACCTGTTATCAAAACAAGAAAGAAAGGCCGGCGATGGTTGTCTTCGGCCCCAAAACATTAGCTGAAAATTATACTTTACAAGCAAGAAATAGTTTGAATGTGCTAAAAGTTATGGATCAAAGAGATCTAAGTTATTTGCCCGGGATTATAAATTTTTTTAAACGGAAGAAACTGGACGGAGCGGTGATCCTGAGTAACTTTAGGTCCAGGGATCGTGTCTTTAGCTATTTAACAAAGAACGGCATGGAGCTGAATAAAAATTTATTTGAATTTTGGATTTGGTTTTAAGGTTTTTAATCAATAAGTTCTACCAGCACACCAAACATAAGCCAATCTGCTACTACCGGTTTGAGCCGGTAGTATGAGTTTCATGGTTTTTCTTCTACTACTAACATATTCCCTTTGAACAAAGTTTTGGATTCGCCTTCGATCCGGCCTCCATATTTTTTCCATTCGGAATTGAGGATTTGTGTTCCCCGGGGGGAAGTGATCTCCACTTCTTTGGTGCTGAGGTTAAAAAACCCGATTAATTTATATTCGTGATGCCACCTTGTGAGCGTGACCATTTTCTTTTCTTTGTCCACCTGCACCTCCGTATGCTTTTTTTCCAGGTGACGGAGGGCAGGATGCGTTTTCCTTAAATTGATCATATCCTTATAAAAGGCAAAGAGTGCTTTGTTTTCTTCCTGCCAGTTGCCCTGGGGGGTTAACCTGGAAGCATAAAAGGTGCGATCATCCTCCGGATCCGGGAAATCACCCCAGTCGAAGTCCATAAATTCCTCTCTCCGGCCGGTTGAAACCGCTTCTTTCAGCCGGGGATCTTCATAGTTAGTAAAAAAAAGAAAAGGATTTTTTTCAGCATATTCTTCCCCCATAAAAAGTAATGGTATATAAGGGGAAAAAAACATTAACCCGCAGGCTGCTTTTAGATAGGGAAAATCCACCAGAACCGAGAGCCGCTCGCCCCCGGCGCGGTTACCGATCTGGTCGTGGTTTTGAATTGAGACGATAAACTGGCTTCCCGGGGTTTGGGAGGCATCGCTGCCACGATCTTTTTTCCAGAAACGGGAATATTCTCCGGTATAGAGGTAGTTCTGATAAACTTTTTCCAGGCCTTCCAGTCCGTTATAATCCTGATAATAACCCTGTTTTTCGCCGGTCAGGGCGGTATGAATGACGTGATGGAAGTCATCCATCCACTGGGCATCGATGCCGTAGCCCCCTTTTTTCTGGGGGTTGATTATTTTCACGTTATTTTCATCTGTTTCGGCAATGAGGGCTATTTTACGATTATATTTGGCCGCAATTTCCCTTGCGGTGGCGGCAATTTCTTCTAGAATATGGGTATCGCTTTCATCTTGGATGGCGTGTATGGCGTCCAACCTTAAACCATCAAAGCGAAATTCTTCCAGCCAGTAGCGGGCATTATCAATAACCATTGCCCGTGTAAATTTGCTGTACCGGTCATCAAAGTTGACGGCTGCTCCCCATGCGGTTTGGTGTTTGTTGGTAAAATATGGGCCGTAAACGGGAAGGTAATTCCCTTCCGGGCCGAAATGATTATAGACAACATCAAGAATAACGGCTATTTCTTTTTGGTGACAGGTATCAATGAGCTCCTTTAGATCATCGGGGGTGCCATAATTTTTGTTGACGCTGAATAGATTGGCGCCATCATACCCCCAGTTCCATTTTCCCGGTGTTTGGGTTGCCGGCATGAGCTCGATAGCATTGATCCCCAGCTCCTGTAGGTAGCCGATTTTTTCTCTAACTGCCTTGAAGGTTCCCTCCGGGGTAAAAGTGCCGGTGTGCAGTTCGTAGATGATCAGCTCGCTGAGATCTTTACCTTTCCAGTTTTCAGCTCTCCAGCGATAACTTTGGGGGTCCATGACCTGGGAAAAACCATGGACACCTTCCGGCTGGAATCGTGACCACGGATCCGGGAAATCGCCTTCATCTGTTATTCTAAATTTGTAGAAAAGATCTAGCCTCTGTCCTTCGATGATCACACTGTAGATGTGCGGGGCTTCTTCCTGCATGGGTATAACTTTTTCTGTTGTCCCGCCGCTTTTCAGCAGGAGTGCAACTCCTTTTTTTTCAAAAGCAAAAACACGGAATTCAACTCTACTGCTTTGATGATCTAAAATATTTGCGCCCATATTTTTCATAATGCTAACCCCCAAAAATCTGCGGGCCATACCTAACAATGTATGTCAGAAAGAAAGACTGTTTTAGATAACTTTACGGCCTGCTGTTTTGAAGGTCTGCTTTCTGCCCCACATCATTTTTATACTAGCATAACCATCTTGCAAAATTTCTATGTCGCGTTTTTACGCCGCCAGGTTCTATTTTTTACAGGGATGAAGAGCCGGCAAGAGGGGCAAATTATGGAAGAGTGGCGTAATGGGTACGGGCGGGATGATCGGTACAGCTCCCGGCCAGGGATGTATAATTATCGAAAGGCAAGGGCGGGAAGGTTTTTTACTTACCATTCTGATTTGCCTTTTATTTAAAATAAGAGCTTGAAAGGTTAAGGGGGCTAAGGTGTTGCAGCTTGTTGAAGTAAATAGGAAAAATTTTAGTGATTATCTGCAGTTTATCGACAAAGAGACTGCGGATGAACTTGCCTTTCTGGTGCAAAAATTAAAGAATAAAAAAATCGCCATGATTAGCGCCACGGCTTATGGTGGCGGCGTGGCGGAAAAAATGCATTCGTTAGTGCCCTTAATGCAGGATCTGGGTCTGGAAATAGATTGGTGGGTTATTTTTGGGCATGATGAATTTTATGGAGTTACAAAAACTTTTCATAACAGGTTGCAGGGCCAGGAGGGGGAATTAACCCCCGGTCAAAAAGAAATCTACCTTAAATATAATCAAATGAACGCTTCTTACATGAAAGAATGGCCGCCTTACGACATTTTTGTTGTTCATGATCCTCAGCCTGCAGCCTTAATCGCTTACCGGGAAAAGAGAGAGCATGAAAATTGGCTCTGGCGCTGTCATATTGATACTTCAGTGGCGAACGAGGAATACTGGGATTTTCTTTATCAATATACCGAACAATATGACACGGTTATTTTTACCATGAAGGATTACGTCCAGGAGAATTACTTTAAAAAAATTGATTTTATTACTCCTTCCATTGATCCGCTCAGTGTTAAAAATATTTTCCTGGAAAAGGAAGAAGCCAAGGCAATCATCAGCAGGTTTGGTATTGATCCTCACCGTCCCTTAATTTCTCAGGTTTCCAGGTTTGATCCTTGGAAAGATCCTTTAGGGGTCATTGATGTTTATAAAATTGTAAAAAAAGAGTTTCCCAGTATCCAGCTGGCGCTGGTTGGTTCCATGGCTTCTGATGATCCGGAGGGATGGGATTATTTATACAACACTTTACGCCGGGCCGGAGAAGATTATGATATTAAAGTGATTACCAACTTTAATGGTATTTCTGATCTGGAAGTCAATGCTTTTCAGACGGTGTCTGATATAATCCTGCAAAAATCCCTGCGGGAAGGATTTGGCCTGACTGTTGCCGAAAGTTTATGGAAAGGAACCCCGGTAATTGGAGGAAATGTCGGCGGCATTAAGCTGCAAATCGAAGATGGAGTCACGGGTTACCTGGTCGATACTGTTGAAGAATGCGCCCAAAAAACCCTGAAGTTATTAAGGAATCCCATGCTGGCGGAGGAGATGAAGGAGGCTGGCCGGGAAAAGGTAAAAAAGGAATTTCTGGTAACCGGGAACATCTTGCATTACCTGCGGCTTTTTCGGCGGCTGATCTTACCTGACTTTTAACCTCAGGAAAGCACAACCTGAACTTTTGAACTCCGCAATTCCTGACAGAAGCGCCCTTGTTTGGTATAATAAGAATAGTAAGCTACTTTTTAACTTTCCTGTAATACAATGTTTTCTTGGAGGTAAAAAGTTATTGTGCAGCAAAAGTTTTTTTGCTGAAGGCTGGCAATGACTTTATTGGCTAAGAAAAGGGCACTTTTTTGCTTAGAAAGCCTTAAAGGGGATGATTAAGCTGTTGCAGATGAAAGTAAAAGCGGTAACTCTGGATCAGGGCGGCGGCTTTTTAGTTTTATTAGCGGATCAGGCGGAAACAAAAATTTTGCCCATTGCCATTGGGCCTTTTGAAGCCCAATCTATTGCCTTGGTATTGCAGGGAAGAACCTCTCCGCGTCCTTTAACGCATGATTTGCTTAAATCTGTCTGTGAAAGTCTGGGAGGTACCCTACAAAAGATCATTATCACAAATATTATCGAGAGCACTTTTTATGCTGAACTTTATATTCAGTATCAAGGGCAGGAGTTGGTTTTGGATTCCAGGCCCAGTGATGCTATTGCCCTGGCTTTACGGTGGAGGGCTACTATTTATATGGCTCCCAGACTGGTGGAGTTTACCTATGATTACCAGGATATTATTTCTGGCGATCAGAAAAAAGAGGAAGATTTGCACTAAGCTAATAAAACTAGCAATCATGGGAAAAAGGAGGATTAAGCAGTGGGTGTGGAAAGAGAAGAAAAATTAAAAAAGCTGGCTCATTGGATAAATGATGGGGGAATGGTTGTCTTTACCGGTGCAGGAATTAGCACGGAATCCGGTCTGTCTGATTTTCGCAGCCCGGGAGGCATCTGGGACCGCTTTAATCCAGCGGAGTTTACCTTACAGAGGTTTACTTCCAGTTCCGAAAGCCGCCGCAATTATTGGAAATTTTATCGTGAAAATTGGAAGGTATCGAGGGGAGCAAAGCCCAATCAGGCCCACTTGGCTCTTGCTGCCATGGAGAAAAAAGGCAAAGTGAACGCTATCGTTACACAAAATATTGACGAGCTGCACCAAGCAGCCGGTAGCAGCCCGGAAAAAGTGTTGGAGATTCATGGGACGATGTGGAAGGTGGGTTGCCTATCCTGTGGTCATATCTCCCCCTGGGAAGAATTTTATCAGCTTCTGGAAGAGGAAAAAGAAGTGGGGAACTGCCATAAATGCGGGGGGCTGTTGAAACCAGCTACCGTGTCTTTTGGACAATCTTTGCCGGCAGATGTGCTTAATGAAGCCCAGTATCAATGTACGCAATGTGCTCTTCTTCTTTGTATCGGCTCTTCTCTGGCTGTCTATCCTGCTGCCCGGCTGCCGGAAATAGCCAAAAGTGCGGGAGCTAAGCTGGCCATCATTAACAGGGAGCCCACCCCTCTGGATGGTGTTGCTGATGTGACGATCAGGGGCGAGGCCGGTGAAGTAATGAGTAAAGTCTTGGCGTTGATGGAATAAACCTCCTGTGGGTTATCGGCAAGCGGGCTTGACATGTTGGATTGGGGCACTGGCAGCACGGCCGGGAATGCGCGCTGTGCAGATTATTGTTTTAACTTTGAGCCGCAAGGGGGCATTATATGAAATACCCCTACAAAATGAAGTATTTATGGTAGGGACGGTTCATGAATCACCCGCAAAAATACGCCACGTTATACCCCGCCGTCGTAAGACAGGGCAGGAGCGGTTTATGACTTGCCCGCAATGTTTTTACAGGTTCTTTAAATAGCCGGTTGTAATATAATTAAATTAGTATGTATATCTCTGATGTGGAGTGATGCCCATGATCCCGGCTCCGGAGCGTATGTTGGCTGATCTTATACGCTTAAATACGGTTAATCCCCCGGGTAATGAATTTAAGGTAGCCCGCTATCTGCAGGAACTTTTTGCGGCAGCGGGAATTTCTTATGAGATTATCGAGGCAGAGAAAGGCCGGGCCAATTTTATTGCCCGGTTCGGTTCCGGTACGAAGAGGCTTCTTTTTCTTTGCCATGCTGATGTGGTGCCGGCGGGTGAAGGTTGGGACTTTGATCCCTTCAGCGGGGAGGTTGCTGCAGGGATGGTATTTGGGCGGGGCGCTTTGGATTGCAAGGGGCTGATGGCGGCCCAGGCTTACGCTTTTTTAAGGCTGGCCCGGGAAGCCCCTTCCTTGAATGGAACGCTGATTTTTGCTGCAACCGCCGATGAGGAAAAAGGCGGCCGTCATGGTGTACAGTATCTTCTTAAAAATTGTCCGGAGAAAATTCAGGCTGATTTTGCTGTTAACGAGGGAGGAGAAGGGCCGCGCAAGATCAACGGCCGGCAAATTTATTTTGTACAGGTAGGTGAAAAAGGGACCGCCTGGAGCAGGTTGCAGGCCACGGGACGCTCCTGCCATGGTTCCGTTCCTACCTTGGGTGATAATGCCGTGCTGAAAATGGCCCGTGCCCTGGATGCTCTGAAGAATTATCAGCCCGAGATCAGGTTTATACCGGAAGTCCGTTTTTTGTTGCAGGAGCTGCTGCGTGTAAAGGGGCTGGATGAACCGTTAAATGAAACCAATGTAGATACTCTGTTGGATAGGTTTACAGAACGCAGCTTTGCGGAGACCCTGCGGGCCATGACGCGTTTGACTGTTTCACCCAACACGATCGCCGGAGGAAGCAAAACCAACATTGTTCCGGATGCCTGTACGGCCAATGTGGATATCCGTATATTACCGGGTCAGGATCGGAACTATATTCTCAATGAACTGCGTCGCTGTATTAGTGAGGAGATCGTTGTTGAAATAGGAAATTATGTTGCCCCGACCTTTTCTTCTTCTCAATCCACTCCTTACCGGCTGATTGCGACAACAACGCAAGAGCTGACGGGAGCGGAAGTGCTCTGCTTGCCGCATATTTCTACCGGGGCAACGGATTCCCGGTATTTACGGGAAGCCGGCATACCTGCTTATGGTATCGGACATATGGCTAAGGATTCCGACCCCGAATTGGGGTCTACCATTCATGGCAAAAATGAAAGAATAGATATCGCCAGCCTTTATTTCCGGGCGGATTTTTTTATGGCGTTGGCCAGGAAGTATCTGGGTTAGAAAAGGCCGGCAGAAGAGATGGAACAGGACGGGAAGAAGGAACGGCCCTGCAGCCGGCTTTTTGGGGCACCGCCGGCTGACAGGAAACTTTTTTGCAGCTGCCAGTTGATTGAGCGTCTTGACATGGTTCTGTAGCTGCACCAGTGCAAATATAAGCAGAGGAAGCCCCTTCCGCCTGGAAGGGGCTGTTCTCATATATGTGCAAATATGTGCAAAGCCAGCCACCTTATTCTATCCCGAAAATAGCACCCCACTGTTTTCATTTTCTGATGGTGAAGCAAAGCTTCATGGGGGTCTATTATAAAACTGCTGAACATTATTGTACAAGGTGTGCTGTAATTTTGACTTATATCGCTTTATATTATGTAATAGAATTATCGATTATTCTGGCACTGGTTTTCCAGAGAGGGGGCGGTGTCCTTGTTTTCGATTTTGCAGGGGATCTTTTTAGGTTTTATTATCGTCCTGCCGGGCATCAGCGGAGGGACGGCTTTGATGATTTTGGGGCTTTACGAAAAGATGATCAGAGATTTGGCCCGGCTTAATCTTCGGCCCTACGGGCTGCTGTTTAGCGGGATCGCTCTTGGCATCTTTTTGGGGGGAACTTTTTTTACACTGCTTTTTGCCTCTTACCGCGATGTAACCGTAGTTTTTCTGATGGGCCTGCTTTTGGCTTCGATCAGGACTGTTTTGCGGGGCCGCCTCCGCCTTAACCCCGCCAGATTACTCTTTTTTATCGCCGGGCTGCTCATCGCCTTGCTCTTTGCCGGTGAGCCCCTGGGTTTGGCCGTAAAAAGCAGCCCGGTAAACTGGTTTACCCTGGCCGTGGGCGGTGCCCTTTCCAGCGCGGCAATGCTCATTCCCGGTATTCCGGGAAGCGCAGTGCTTATTCTTTTGGGCATCTATGATGACCTGCTGCTCTATATTAAAGGATTGGCGCTGTTTAACCTGCTGATATTCGGTGTGGGGAGCTTGGCGGGCATTTTCTTTTTTGCACGGGTACTGGATCAGCTATATTCCCGCTACGAGGCGCCGACGGCCTATTTTTTTGCCGGGCTGATCGCCGGTTCAGCGCGGGTACTTTTGCCTTCTTCCTGGAATCCAAGGCTGATTCCTTTCTTTCTAGCCGGCTTTCTCCTGATCTGGTCTTTCCAGGATTTACAACAGCGGCAGCGAAACTTATAATGACCTGAAACGTTTATATTTGTAGAAGCATGTAGAAGCATGCCGTGAACATCAGGAGAAAAATAGAAAGGGGAAAATGATGCAGAAAAGGTTGGTCATCCTTTTTGTCGTTGCGGCCTTGTTGTGTGCAAGTTTTTCTACAGCTGTTTGCGTTGGGAAACCGCCGTTCAAACTCGGCAGTGAGCTTCTCCAGAGTAAGTATGCCTATTTAATTCAGGGGAAAAAGGTGGGGTTGATTACCAACCAGAGCGGTGTAAACAGTCGCGGTGAGAGCACAATTGATCTACTTTTTAAGGATCCCACGTGCCGCCTGGTTGCTCTTTATGCTCCCGAACATGGAATTGATGGTAAAGCCAAGGCTGGAGAGTACGTAGAATCATATGTTCATGAAAAAATGGGTATTCCTGTTTACAGCCTCTACGGGAAAACGCGGCTGCCCACAGCTGAGATGCTGGAGGGTGTCGATCTCCTTATTTTTGATATCCAGGATATTGGGGCGCGTACTTATACGTATATGTCCACCTTGAATTACTGTATGGTTGCCGCACAAAAATATAAGAAACCGATCGTGGTCCTTGACCGGCCGAATCCACTTGGGGGCCTTATTGTGGAGGGGCCTGTTTTGGAAGATCCTTTGATTACTTTTGTAGGTGTTGATAATCTGCCCATGGCCCATGGCATGACGGCGGGAGAACTGGCGCGGTTTTTTAACCGGAAAATCGGGGCCGATCTGACTGTTATACCCATGGAAGGTTATCAAAGGTCCATGATATATTCGGATACAGGATTAAAGTGGGTCCAAACATCACCAAGCATTCCTGATCTTGATGCTGTTTTCGGTTATATGGCTACCGGCTTGGGCGAGGGCACGGGCATCTTTCAGGCCGATAATTTTAAGTGGATAGGCGGCAAAGGGATTGATGCCCAAAAATATGCTGAGCTCCTCAACGGGGCGGCACTCCCCGGGGCAACCTTTCTTCCGGAAAAAAGAGGGGAGGCTGGGGGAGTAAGACTGAAGATTACGGATTATGGCACATTCAACCCGGCGCGGACCGGGATTTATGCCCTGGCTTATGGTTATTCCCTGGGTAATTTTAAGGTCCCTAAAAGTGGACAGACCATCGTCATGTTTGACAAGGTGATGGGGACAGATAAAATCGGCCAGTACCTGGAACAGGGGTTGACCCCGCAGCAGATCGAAGCGCATTATGCCTCGGCATTGAGTCGCTTTAAAGAAGAAAGGAAAAAGTATCTTTTAAGTCAATATGATTTTAAACCGGGGGAGATTACTGTTGTGGTAGACGGAAAGGCCATCTCTTTTGATTCTGATCCTTATATTGATTTGAACAACCGGGTGATGGTTCCGCTCCGTGCAATTGCCGAGGCCCTGGGGGCGGAAGTGGTTTGGAGTTCCTCTGCCAGGGAAGTCACGATTACCGGGGAAGGGCAGACCGTGCTTTTAAGGATTGGCAGCCCGGTTGTCGTGGTGAACGGTTCACGGGAAAAAGTGGATACCACTCCTGTGATCAAAAACAGCCGGACCATGGTGCCGGTACGTTTTGTGGCGCAGTTTTTAGGGGCAGATGTCCACTGGAACAACCGGTTAAAAACAGTGACGATCAACCCATGATGCCTCTGCGGAAAAGTTTTTCTTTTGCATTATCCGTAAAATTCTTGCGCTGCAGGTAAGCTTTTTTAAATATCAGCATGCATATAGGTCCTTCCAGTTATGAACATGATTTGTATTTTGGCCAGGCGGACCTCCTTCCTACGGGCAGGAGGTCCGCTTGGTTTGGCTTGTTTTGATTTCAGTTCCCCGGTATAATCAAAGTATTAAACAAATAAAGAAATAAATTCCTTCTATACCGGAAATACCAGTGCGGTGAACTTTGGGGGAAAGGAGTAAACAGGCTGCAGGAAATCCAAATAAATTATTTACTTAAACTTGAAAAAGAATTTATCAACCTCTGCCGGCAAAGACAGTACGCGGCGGCCGTAAAGATAGCACAACAGGCAATGGTGGTGGCGCAAAAAATACTTGTTCCCCAACATCCATACCACGCTGTGCTGCAGAAAAACCTCCGGTTTGCCCGGGAGGCTCTTTTAAAAAGCAGCCAAAAACGCTGTCGCCAAATGCAAGGTTATGACCGGAAGACCCGCCGGATTCGGGCAGGGCAAAAAAACTCGCTGCTCTCTGTGAAGGGAGCGCAACAGCAGCCGGCTAGGAGTAGGAGGTGGTTTGCCGGCGGGCTGTTGGTAGTATCTTTTCTCATGGCCGGTTTTTTTTCAGGATGGACAGTCTTGAACAAAGGTTTAGTAGATGCCTCAACTTTAAACTCCGGTGTCCCGGGAAATGAGCCTGTATTTTTTAACCAAGATGTAAAGGAAAACCTTGCCCGTCGCTATGTGCTGCAAGAAGAAATGCTCCTGGAGGTACCCCTCATTTTACAGAATCCGGAGCTGCCCAGGGGTTGCGAAGTAACAAGCCTGGCGATGCTGCTGCAGTACGCCGGAGTTTCTGTGGATAAAATGACCCTGGCCCGTGAAATCAAAAAGGATTCCACCCCCTATCAAATTAAAAGCGGAAAAATTTATTTCGGCAATCCCTATAACGGCTTTGTCGGCAATATGTATACTCTAAGAGAGCCCGGTTATGGAGTGTACCACGGACCTGTGCGTGAGCTGCTGGAAAAATATTTGCCCGGCCGGACTATTGATTTAACTGGTTGTTCATTTGAGGAGATCTTACTTTTTGTCAGCGAAGAAGTTCCGGTCTGGGTAGTGGCCAATGCGACCTTTGCCCCGCTTGCTTCCGGGGAGTTTCAAACCTGGCATACGCCGCAGGGGCCTGTAGAGATTACCTACCGGGAACATGCCGTTCTTTTGACCGGCTATGATGCCGAATATGTCTATATTAATGATCCGCGGTCCAATATAAAAAATAAGCAAGCTTCCCGTCAGAAATTTGTAGCGGCCTGGAAACAGATGGGTGGCCAGGCGGTAACCTACCTTCCTTATTAGGGTATTGACAGTAAAATAACGGGGACAAAAAAAGTATTTCATAGTCTTTCTGAATATTTTTCCACTTCTTGCAGGAAATTTGCAGGGAAATTATGGCTTATGTGGAATTAATAACTAATAGTATGTTTTCTGGCATAAGTTTACCTGAAAAACGTGGTGGGGTAACCTATTGTGAGTAAAGGAAGGAGGAAGGAGAGGTAAATGCTCCGTATGCTTCATCTTGCCGATTTGCATCTGGGGTACAAGCCCTCTTTTTTAGATGAGCCCCGGGCGGCAGCCCGCCAAAAAGAACGTGACCAGCTCCTGGAAAATGCTGTAAATTTTGCCCTGGATCCGGCCCAGGAAATCGACATGGTGCTTATTGTCGGCGATCTTTTTGAAACACACCGGCCGGAGAAAAAGCTGGTGCGGTCAGTTATTGAACAGCTGCAGCGTTTGGAGGCCTCCGGCGTTTGTTGTGTGACAGTGCCCGGGAATCATGATGAAATATCCTACTTCGATTCGGTTTATCGCCTAAATAAGGAAAAATGGCCAGGCATTCTAGTACAGAACCCTATGCCCGCGCTGGTTGCCCGCAGGGAAATAAAGGGCCAGGCGGTCTGGATCTATTCCCTGGCTTATACCGGTGGGCTCACGAAGGTAAGTTCACTGGGCAGTTTTCCCCGTGAGCCGGAGGAGGGTTTACATATTGGTGCCTTTCATGGAACTCTCGATTGGAACCCGGGAGAAAGAAGCTTGCCTTTGAAATCCACTGACCTGGTGAAAGCAGGTTACAATTATATCGCGCTGGGTCATCTTCATCGTTATCAGGAACAAAAAATTGGGGAGGCACTGGCTGTTTACCCTGGTGCAGTAGAAAATAAGAGCCTGGGAGAAAGAGGGGTCGGGCATTTTACGGTAGTAAATTTTCAGCAGGGGAAGGTGCTTATCGAAAAACCGGAAGTTGCTGTCAGGAAACACGAGCAGGTAGAGCTGGATCTCTCTACGCTGTACAGCCCGGAGGAGATAGTAGCAGAATGCCGTCGCTACCGCGATCCGGAAAAAATTGTGGAGATACGGTTTAAAGGGACCCCCAGGTTTGCGGTAGATATTGAAAGAGTGCGCGAGGAACTGCAAGAGGATTTTCTTTATCTTCAACTTGCGGATGACAGCAGTTTTATTGATTGGCCCCAAATTGAAAAATATTCAGGTGAGCATACTGTCAGGGGCGCATTCGCCCAAAGGATTCTGGAACGCATGAAGGAAGCGGAAGAGGAGCGGGAAAAAGAAGTATTGAAACTGGCTTTGTTGAAAGGCCTGGCAGTTTTCCAGAGAGGTGAGTAATAATTAAATGGCCGGGAAAAAAATAACCTTTCAAAGGTTGCTTTTACAGGGATTTGGCCCCTACCGCGAGGCAGTTGAGGTTTATTTTCAACCGGGGACAAACAACCTGATTGCAGAAAATGAAAAAGGCAAATCCACCCTTGCCGCCGGGTTGACAGCTGTGATTTTTGGACTTCCGGCCGTAAGTGATCCCGCCAAGTTTGGGCTTGCCTGTTACAGGAACTGGGAACAACCATCCTCCTGTACAGGGGAGTTGGAGTTTACTGTCAACAATGAACAGTTTTTAATTGAGCGGGATTTTGATACGAATCGGGTTTGCTTTGCGAAGTTGGAGCCGGATGGTGGAGTGCAGACGATTCTGGCAGAGGGAACGCACAATCCCAATGCCAAAAGGCCACACCCCGATTATGAACGTAAACTAAAGGAAATCTTCGGCCTGCTTTCACGGGAGCTTTTTGTCAGTACCTTTTACCTTACGCAGCCCCTTCCGGAGCTGAAGAGTTTAAGCCGTGAGGTTCAGAAACTCTTGTCCGGCGGCGGTGTTGATTTTGCCAGGGTTTTAAAAACACTGGAAAAAGAACTGAAAGAATGGACCAAATACACTGCCGATCTGGGTGTTACCTCCCGTAATTTGCAGAAAGATCGGGAGTTGGAACTTATCGAAAAGAAAATAGCCAGTCTGCAGGATCGCATAGAAAAAGACCGGCAGGCAGTGGATTCCCTGGAAGAAGTCCAGGAGGAACTGCAGAAGATTGAAGAGCAGAGCGCCAAGGCCCAGCAGGAATGGCGGAATAAAAGAAAAGTGCTGGAGGCCTGGGCGGAGTGGAAAAGGCTGCAGGGCAGCTACCAAAGTGCACTCCGAGACTATAAGCAGATCTCCCGGGCCTGCGAAGAAACGGAAAAGATTCAGCAAGAGAGCAGTGCGATGAAACAGCTTCTAAAGAAAGAGTACCCGGAGTTGGCAGAAGCAGGGGAGGAAACGGGCCGGCGCCTGGAGGATCTCTCCATACTGGAGGAGAAAAAAAGGGGCTACCAGGAAGATTTGGCGCAGCAGGAGCGTTTTTTACAGGAAAAAAAGATGGAAAAAGCAAGGTTGGAAGAAGAGCTGGAAAACTACCCCCGCTGGGAGGAGTTAGGGGCTGACCCCCGGGGCCAGGTGCGGGTTATGCAAAAAAATGCTGCAGCCTGCCTGCAGGAATGGGCTGCCTTCCAGGACAAATTGAAAAATATCGATAGTCAGGAGTCCCTTTTGGTCTCCCGGTATAGCCTTTTTCAGCAGGCCCGGCCGGAGGAGCGGGAAGCGGTAGAAAATTACTCCAAAATAAGTGGTGAACGGAAAAGAGCGCAGAAGGAAGCCGGTGAGGAACTGGAGCGGGCCCAAGCAAAGCGGAAAGGCTATGCTCAAGTTTTGCACGCCTTCAAGGAGAAATTTCAGGATCTTGAACAGGAGATTGTGGATGAAGCAGCAGCTGAACAAAAAATTGCCGCCACCCAGCAAAAACTGTCTGCTCAGGAGCGGGAAAGTTCTTTGGAAAAAAAAGCGGCGCAGGTAAAAAAGAGACTGACTCCCTCTATGGTGCTGCGCCTGCTTTGTGCTGCCATTCTCGCCTTGGTGTTGGTGGCGGGTACAGCTCTTAATCTGGCGGAACCTCTCTTGCAGGTTGTCGCGGCGTTGGCCGGCGGCCTGGCCGGGTACTGGGGGGCGGGGTTACTTTCCGGCCTATTAAACGCCAAAGCTAAAGGAGAGCTACGGAAAACCGTCAGGGAGCTTGCTGTTTGCCGGGAGGAACTTGTCAGGTTAAACGAAAAGCTGGGAAGATTCGCCACGGCCAGTCCTGCGCAGCTGGGTGCCCTGTTGGAAAAAATGAAACAGTACCGGGAAGAAAAAACAGGGCTGGAAGCCATGAAAAGCCAGCTGCCGGATTTTGCGGAGCTAACAAGGCTGGAAGCTGATTTCCAGCAGGCTGCTACAGAATACCACCGTTTTTTAGACCTGACGGAAAAATTTATTGCTGCTTTTCCAGATGTGGAAGAGGCATATAGCCAATGGCGGAAGCTTTTAGAGGAAAAGAAACGTGGGTGGCAGGAGGTTGACCATTATGCCAGAGAAACTTTTGGTTGTACTCCGCGGCAGGTTTTTAAAGCTGACCCTCTGGGCGAGGGAACAGCGGGGCTTTGGAAGGAAACGGCATATTTTTTACAGATCTTTTTCCCGGAGGGAGAATACACAACGGTAACAGGTCTGCTTGATTTATTGGAAAACACCGGTCTTTCCGGGTGGGAAAAGCTGGAGGCAAAAGCGCAGGAATATGCTGCTATTGTAAGCGGGATTCAAAAGCTGGGTACAGAGTTGGAAACAGCGGCTTTTCAGAAAAACGAACAAGAAGAGCGTTTATCCGGGTTCCAGAAGGAGATTGACAGGTTTGCCGCCGGATTGCAAGTGATCCTTACGGGGGCCGGAGGAGATCTCCGGAAAGCCAGGGAGCGGTGGGATGTTCAGCAGTCCATCCGGAGGGAGCTTGGTCTGAAAAATGCTGCCCTGCAGGCCATTTTAAATCAATATCAAGTTGCTACGCTGGAAAAATTAAAAGATAAAAAGAGTGAGGCAGAGCTGCATACGCGGGAACACTTTGCCAAATGGGGAGAACATATCGAAAAGTACCCCGGGCTGCCCAAAATTGAGGAAAAAGAAAATATCGGGAAAATCATCAAAAGCATGGATGATTTAGCCAAAGAAGTCCAGGCATTGGAAGAACGCAGCGCGGAGTTGCAGAAAAAGCGGGAGGCGATCCGGGCACGGCAGTTACAGCTTCAGGGGCGGGATTTAATTAATATCGCGCAGGTTGAAATCGAACTGGCTGAGTTGAAAAAGAAAAAAGAAGCCGTGGAGCTGCTCAGCGATGCCCTTGCCATTGCTCATGCCGAGCTGACGGCAGCCATTGCCGGCTATCAAAGTTCCTACCTGCAGCATCTGGAGGAGCAAGCTACGAAATATTACAGGGAGATTACCCGGAATGCAGCCCGGCGCATTACCTTTGATGCGAACTTCCGCCTGCAAGTGGAGGAAGGGGGGCGGCCATGCGAGATTGCACAATTGAGTAAAGGGGCGCAGGATCAGCTTTATTTGGCCCTAAGGTTTGCTGTGGCCGATCTGCTGGCCGAAAACTTTAAACTGCCCTTTATCTTTGACGACCCCTTTGTCAGCTCGGATTACGGGCGGTTGGAAAATATCCAGGAGATACTTGACCGGGCCTCCTCGGAAAGGCAGTTTGCCGTCCTTTCTCACAACGAAGTTTTTTCCGGTTGGGGAGCGCCGGTAGAAATAGTGTTTAACTCTGCGGCCGGAAAGTCCCGCCGCCAAGCTTAAATCTCCCAAGATTGCAGAGAGTATTGACACCTATAGTTCTGTAATTTTAATTTTTCCTTCTTCTGTCATGAAAATATCAGGTATCTTGATAATCTCTGTAAAGAAATTTTTACGCAAAGTAAACGAATTGTAACATTAAATATTTATCTTATTTCTGGTTTTGCTTGCTGTACTTCCTGCAAGCGCTCCAGTTTTTTTTTATTTTGTCAAGAAAACTCGCCAACTTGTCACTGCATAAACACTGTTCTTTTAACCATAATATGAAATGGGATTCTCAATTCGTGAATTTTGCCCGATGCTGTTTTGAGATGCTCGGGCCACCTTCCTTATATGCAAATTACCCTCAGCCTGCTGCAGCCCTTCGCGCGCTGCCGGTGCCATAAGCTGATATATCAAGCCGCTTGCCGTGGCAGGAAAATTCCCGAATATAAAAAATATGTCGAATAAAATCGTAAAATGGATGATTAAAAACATTCTTGCAGAAAAAAGGGTTTAATGCTATTCCTGCCGAATAAATTGGATAACTAAAGGTTCTTGTAAGAAAAAAGGGTTTATCGCTATTACTGTTGAATTATAGCAGCTTATAATGATGATAACTGACGATAAAGGCAAACCCAGCGAAAGGTGGGGGCGCAAAGCCAAGGGTCTAAAGCAGTGATATACTGCGATGACAGCCAGCTGCCGAAGGGATATCTTTTAAGGCCTGCCGGTCTGCTGTCAACAGCATACAGCAGGTTTTTTCTTTCTTTTTGGAAAAAACCAATTTTGGGATCTGCCACGGAGACTGTCCCCGTGGCTGGGTCCCCGTGGCTTGGTGCCAGGGAATGTCTTCATTGCTGGTTAAAGAATGGCTTGACTCCATTCGACGGTTTGAAACATTAAAACTATGTAAAGGAGTATTTTATATTGAATGCCAATCTTTTAAACCCTTTCATTTCGTCCTTAGATCAGGCGATTATGAGTTTTTCCGGGTTTCATATAAAGAAACAAAAGGTGGAGATTTTAACCAATGCCCTCAACCACGGGGCAAATATTCATGTTTTTCTGGGTGTTACGGGCGATTTTTATGGCAATGTTCTTTTAAGTGCGGATCATAAAAGCGGTCTGCAGCTGGCCTCCATGATGGTGGGGGAAAGCCTGGAGACCTTTAACGATATGTCTGTCAGTGCTTTACAAGAACTGTTAAATATCACTTCCGGTAATGCGGTTACGCAGCTGGCAGAGATGGGGATCAAAGCAGATATCTCGCCTCCTGCTTTTCTTACCGGTTTACAGCTGGATATACGCGTTTTATTTCCACTGATCAGTGTTTTATTATCTGCAGGGGAGACCGAATTTTACCTGAATTTATCCCTGAAAACAAAATGAACAAGAATTACCCGAATTTATCCATGGGAAAGTTGTTAAATTTGTCGAGGTGGTGGATTCATGTTTGATGCAGATCTGATGCCAATTTTTCTGGAGGAGAGCAGGGAAAACCTGCAAAGTATGGAGGAAGCGCTTCTGGAGTTGGAAAAAACACCGGAAAACAGTGAGCTGCTCAATGTAGTTTTCCGGGCGATTCATACAATTAAAGGCGGTGCAGGGTTAATGGGCCTGGAGCTGATCAGCAGCCTGGCTCATGATTTGGAAAACATCCTCGATGAAATTCGCCAGACTGGTAAAGAGCTGCCTGCAGAGGTCCTGGATTTGTTTTTTACGGGTATAGATTTATTCAGGCAGATCTTTGCCAGTGGAGTTTTGCACGGGGAGGGCTTTAAGGCGCAGGCGGAGGAGCTGTTCAAGGCCCTGGAGCTCTATACGGAGGGAGAGGAGGGGGAAGACAACCATTATTCCTCCGAAAATAAAATTTTTTCCATGGAATTTTCAGCTTTACCTCATCTGCAGAATGAAATATTGGAGGAGGCTGTTGACGGTGAAGAGAGGCTCTGCCGGGTCAACGTCCATCTTTATCCGGACTGCCTTTTAAAGTCTGTGCGCGCTTACATGGTTCTCAAGGCTGTCGAGGGGCAGGCCAGGATAATTAAAGTTGAACCTTCCTTAAAGGATCTGGAAGAGGAAAACTTTGAGGCGTCTTTTTCTTTAATAATAATCAGCCAGGTAGATCCGGAAGAAATTCAAAATGCGGTTGAGAATATTTCCGAGGTGGAGAAGGTTAAGATATTTGTGTTCAACGAAGATGTGGAGGAAGTCCTTCAGGAGCAAAGGCGGGCAGGCGGGCTGCTCATGGAGGAAGACAAGATGACCGGGGTTACAGGGGTTACAGTGGAAGAGATTGTCCAAACACAAGAGCGTTTTTATAAACAGGAAAAGATAGATACCATCCGCGTGGAGACTGATAAACTGGAAAATATGCTTAACAATATCGCCGAACTTTTGATCGCCCAGTCCCGTGTGAAAGAGCTGTTTTTCCGCTTTGCAGGAAAGGCGGGAAAACAGGAGACAGAGGTTTCCAACGCTTTTCAGGAAACGGATAAAATAATCCGCGGCTTGCAGGAAGAAGTGATGAAAGTAAGCATGGTCCCGGTCAGCAGTATTTTCGTCAGGTTTCGACGGATGATCCGTGATTTGGCCCGGGAAAGGGGCAAGGAAGTGGAGCTTGTTATTGAAGGGGAGGAAACAGAATTGGATAAAAAGGTGATTGAACAGATCGCCGATCCGTTAAAACACCTCCTCCGCAATGCTGTGGATCACGGCCTGGAAAGCCCGGAAGAAAGGGTGGCCCAAGGAAAACCGGCAACAGGGATAATCAAGCTCGAAGCTCTTCACCAGGAAGGGAATGTTGTCATCAAGATCAGTGACGATGGCCGTGGCATTGATGCAGAAACTATATTGAAAAAAGCCCGGGAAAAAGGCTTTGTTGATTCCGAACAAGAGTTAAGTGCTACGGATTTGCACCGCTTGCTTTTTAAGCCAGGGTTCTCCACAGCGCATGAAATTTCGGATCTATCGGGACGGGGGGTAGGGCTGGATGTGGTCCAGCATAATATCCAAAATCTGCATGGTGGCATAGAGGTCTTTACAGAAAAAGGCCAGGGCACTTGCTTCTGCATCAAGCTCCCGCTAACCCAAGCTATTATTGACGGTATGATGGTCCGCGTTGGCACGGAACACTTTATTCTTCCCTTGGTTTCCATTAAAGAATTTATTAAAGCACAGCCTGGAGATGTCCGGCAGGTGGAAGGGAAAGGGGCGGTTCTCAGTTTGCGCCAGGAGTTTATCCCCTATGCCGGTCTGTACCAGTTCTTGCAGCTTCAGCCCGAATTTGAAAACCCGATTGCGGGAATCCTGGTCATCCTCCAGGAGGGCCGGAAAAAGCTGGCCCTGCTTGTTGACGATATTATCGGCCAGGAACAGGTTGTCATCAAGAACATAGCGGAAAATATGGAGCAGATTGATGGGATTGCCGGAGCAACTATTCTGGGTAATGGTCAAGTGGCAATGATCCTCGATGTCGCCTTTTTATTTCGCCGCAAGTCTAAGCTGGAAACCAATTGCCAGGTTTTGGGAACGTCGACCGGAAATAGAATGTCGGAGTATGAAGAAAGGAGAGAGGCCTGATGAGTTTTTTAGGAAGTGTAGGCGAGCTCTCTACTAGGGATTTTCAGACTGTCCGACAGGTTGTTTATAAGACGATCGGTATTAATTTAACTGAAGCAAAAAGAGCGTTAGTGGTTTCCCGCCTTTCAAAGCGGCTGCGGGAGCTGGAATTGGAGACTTTTGCGCAGTATCTGCAGTTTTTACAAGAAAGTCCCGGTGAAGCAGAGATCATGTTCAACTATCTTACGACCAATGTTACCAGGTTTTTTCGGGAACAGTACCATTTTGAGTATCTCTGCCTTGAATGCCTGCCGTATTGGGAGTCCAGGGCTCAGAAAGACCCCGGCAAAAAGAAGATTCGGGCATGGTCAGCCGGATGTTCAACGGGTGAAGAACCTTATACCATAGCTATGGTGCTGAACGATTATTTTCAAGGTAAAAAAGAATGGTCCATAAACATTTTAGCCTCAGATGTAAATACATCTGTCCTGGAAAAGGCACGTGCCGGCATTTATACCCAGCAGGAGGTTGAGGGTATCCCCTACAGCTACCTGAAAAAATATTTTAAGCTGGGAACCGGTTCCAACAAGGGTTTTTTTAAGGTAAAAAAAATGCTACAAGATCTGGTTGCCTTTCACTGGATCAACCTGGCCTCTCCGGAGAAATACCCGGCCGCGGGGTTTTTGGATTTAATCTTTTGCCGCAATGTTTTTATCTATTTTGACCGGGAAATTCGTAGTAAAATTCTGGAGCGTTTTCACCGGAGTCTTCGACCTGGCGGCCTTTTATTTTTGGGCCATTCTGAATCAATCAATACTATGGACGGGCGAAATGGCCGGTGGCGTGTGCTCAGGCATACAGTTTATGAAAGAATACCTTAAATATCCTGAAAAAAGGCGGTGCCCTTGTATTGCAAAGAATTTTTAGCCCCAAGTTTAAGAGATATATACATGAAATATTTGCTGGTGATTACTATGCTACTAAGGAGCAGAATGTTGTTTTTAGTACCATTTTGGGTTCCTGTATCTCTGTTTGCCTGAAAGACCGGATTACCGGCATTGCAGGTATGAACCACTTTATGCTGCCTGGAAAATCCCGTACAGGGAAAACGGTTCCGGGCGGGGATGCCCGCTACGGGATCAACTCCATGGAGATGTTGATTGAATCCATGTTAAAAATCGGCGCAAAAAAGAGTGCGCTGGAAGCCAAAGTTTTTGGTGGGGGGCAGCTCTACGAGATGGTTTTAAATAATATTGCCGGTATGAATATAGACTTTATCACGGCATACCTGGATATAAAGAAGATACCCGTGCTGGCCAGCAGTGTAGGAGGCCGGCACGGCAGAAAGCTTTTTTTCTTTTCGGATACTTTTACCGTCTATGTCAAACAAATTAATTTAACGGAAATCCCGGCAGACGCCCTGCAGCAAGAAAAGCGTTTTCTGCGTTGTGCAGAGCCAAACAGTGTTCTTTAAGGAGGCGGGACAAGCAGTGGCCAGGCCCATTAAAGTGTTGATAATCGATGATTCAGCGCTGGTCAGGCAGTTTCTCAGCAAGGTCCTGTCGCAGGATAGAGAGATAGAAGTTGTTGGCACCGCTGCTGATCCTCTTTATGCGGTGAGAAAGATCAGGGAGCACAGTCCCGATGTGCTTACTCTGGATCTGGAGATGCCTCGTATGGATGGCTTGACATTTTTAAGAAAATTGATGGCCACTTATCCTTTGCCGGTGGTCGTGATCAGTTCCTTGGCCCACCAGGGAAGTGCGGTGGCCATCAAGGCGCTGGAATTGGGGGCCGTGGATTTTGTGACGAAACCTTCATTGGGTATTCGCGCCGGCCTGCAAAAAATGTGTGCCGAAATTATCACCAAGGTGAAAAATGCCGCCGGTATCAATATGGAGCTGCTGCAGCGCCAGGTAATCAGTCCAAGCCGGGCAGGACATGGCTATAGCACGGGGCAAGTGCCGGGGGAAAAACAGGTAAGCAAGCAGACAGCGGTAGGAATTAATAATAAAGTTATTGTTATCGGAGGCTCGACAGGAGGAACCGTGGCAGTCAAGCGGATACTTGGAGAACTTCCAACCGGCTTGCCGGGGATCATGGTCGTGCTGCATATGCCGGCCGGTTTTACAGCTTCCTATGCTCAGAGTTTGAATGCTTCCTGTCCATTAAAGGTTAAGGAAGCTGCCAATGGTGAGCCGCTGTTGCCCGGCTGTGTTTATATTGCGCCTGGAGATAAGCACTTGCTGTTGAGAAAAGGGTCTGCAGGTTTCTACCTCCGGTTGGATACGGGGCCGCCTGTAAACCGCCATAGACCTTCTGTTGATAAGACTTATTTTTCCGTAGCCCAATATGCATCACCCCATAGCTTGGGGGTGCTCCTTACGGGGATGGGTGAGGACGGTGCCAGGGGGCTAAAAGAGATGTATGACAAGGGTTCCCCGACGATCGCTCAGGATGAACAGAGTTCCATTGTCTTTGGCATGCCGAAGCAGGCCATTGCCCTTGGGGCTGCGGGCAGTGTTTTGCCCCTGGAGAAAATTGCCGGGGCGATCGTAAATTTTGTAAAAGGCAAAAGAAGGGGTGAAAAGTGCTAAAAAGATAAAAGCTAAGATTTTACTTCTACTGTTGTATCGCTAAAAGGGGTTTAACATTTACATAAAAAGGGAGAAGGCAATGTTCAAAAGAATGAGTTTGAAGGTAAAGTTGATTGCACTATTTTTGCTTATTGGGTTACTACCGGCTATAGTGATCAGCTTTCTTGCTTATCGCAGTACAGCACAGCAGTTAAGGGAGGAGGTCTTTAATCAGTTGGAGATGTTTGCGACCATAGTAGATCAGCAGCTAGAGGAATTTTATGACGGCAAGGAAGCGGATGTAAAGGTTTTGGCGAGCACCAGGGATGTTTATCAGAGTCTGAATGTTTTAAAGGAGGCTGGTTGGGATACTGCCGATTCTCGCTGGCAAGAGAGAGTAAATATTCTGGATTGCCTGGTTTCCACGGCGGTACAAGAATTTGGTTATGAGTTCTTTTTTATCACACCGCCTGACGGAAAAATAATTTACAGTACTCATGAACAGATGCTGGAGGCGGATTTTTCCGGAAGAGATTATATCCAGGGCGCCTTGGAAGGCCAGGCTACCTGGTCGGGAATCTTTTATTCCGATGTTGTTCAGGAAAATGTTCAGGCCATATCCTTCCCACTTAGAAGTAATGGCAGTACCGGCGAAATTATCGGTACAGTAAACTTGGCATTAGATCAAGCCTTAATAGATACGGCCGTTCACGAGGGGATAGAAGAATTGGGCCGGACCGCGGACTCCTATTTGCTCGATGCGGAGGGACTGTTGTTGACTGATACAAGGTTTGGAGAGTATGCGCAGGATGCCGCGCTGAAGCAGAAGATCAACACTAGGGCTGCTGAGCTACTCTCCGGCCAAATCAAAAACGGTAATTATGATTTCTACCAGCATGAGGAGTACAGGAATTATCTGGGTAATGACGTGCTTGGCGCCCTGAGTGTGATCAGGGTAGGAGACAGGTTTGCGGGCTTTGTCGTGGAAGTTGAGGCGGCGGAGGTCCTGGCGGGAGTGGTGGGGATGAGGAATCTCATGATCGCTATCGCCATAATTTGTGCAGTCCTGATTGCCGGGGCAGCCTATTTTATTGCGCTGACCATTGTACGTCCCGTGGAAAAAGTGAGCGACCTGACGGTGAAGCTGGCCGAGGGGGATTTCACCGTAAAAGCGGAAGTTACCTCCCAGGATGAAATTGGACAGATGTCCGAACATTTAAACCGGACGGTGCAGGCTTTAAGCGAAACCCTTTATATGGTCCAGGAAGCTGCACAGAATGTCTCGCACGCCTCCTCTGAGATTTCTTCCGGTAATCAGGATCTTTCTCAGCGTACCCAGGAGCAGGCTTCTTCCCTGGAGGAGATTGCCTCCACCATTGAGGAGATTGCCTCCTCCCTGGAAGCATCTTCGGCCAATGCTGCCGAGGCGGACAACCTTGCCAAAGGGACCGTGGAGAGCGTGCACCGGGGAGAGAAAGCGATGGAGGATTTGCAGCAGGCCATGGAAGAAATTACACGGGGCAGCCAGGAGATTGCTGAGATTATTGCGACAGTCAACGACATTGCTTTTCAGACCAACCTTCTTGCTTTAAATGCTGCCGTGGAGGCAGCCCGTGCCGGTGAGCAGGGCCGGGGTTTTGCCGTAGTGGCGGCTGAGGTGCGTAACTTGGCTGGTCGCGCGGCCGATGCAGCCAAAGAGATTGAGAAACGAATCAAGGACAGCATTGCCAGGGTGGATAATGGTAATGCACTTATGAGCGAAACGGAGAATGTTTTAAGGGAGATCGTGACCGATACCGAAAAGGCCGGCGATGTTGTCGGGGAAATAGCTGCCGCATTGCAGGAGCAGACCGCGGCGGAGAAAGATATCCGCGATGCCATTGAGGAACTTAATCAGGTTACCCAGCAGAACGCCTCCCTGGTAGAAGAGATCGCCAGTTCCAGTGAAAATATGAACAGCGAAGCGGTGGAGCTGGCCGAAAGAGTCAGCTTCTTCAAGATTGCAGAAAATGGGCATCAAAACCAGAGAAGTATATTGAAAAAGGAAGACATGGTTTACAAAAAAAACAACAATTTCCGGGAAAAATTCAAGAAAAAAGAGGTCGCATTAACGGTTGCCGCTGACCAAGAGAACGATTTTGATTTTTGTGAGGAAGATTTCGAGAAGTTTTAATCAGGGGGGAAAAAAATGGTTCTGAAGGAACAAACAGGGGACAGTGCCCTGGGTGTTCAAGACTGGCAGTCTAAAAGTTCTACAGAAAACCAGTATGTAACTTTTTGGATTGGCACGGAAGAGTACGGTATAGATATTATGCTGGTGCAGGAAATTATCCGTTACAAGAAACCGACCAGGGTTTTCAATTCCAATCCGGTGATCAGTGGTGTCATCAACTTCCGGGGGAAAGTAATCCCGGTGATCGACATGCATCGCAAATTCGACCTTCAGTCCGGGCAAAAATATGATGAATTTACGGTGATCATTGTAATTGAGGTCAATAAAAAAACCATGGGCATGATTGTGGATCGTGTTTCCGATATCATGAGTTTTCACGCCGAAAATATCCAGCTGGTTGACAGGGAATTTGCTGACGATATCCGGTCAGAACATTTAAAAGGGATGGCGAAATCAGCTGAGAGAATCATCTTGCTCCTTGACCCTGAGCGCGTGCTTTCATTTGAAGAACTCAAGCAGGTGAAGGAGATAGCTGCAAAACATGATGGGGTAAAAGAAGCTCTGGAAAATTAACTTGGTGAAGCTCAAAAATAAATAGTTGACAGAGTAAAAAATCCTGTGTTACAATTGACCTTACATTTAATCAATTTAAAGACTGTGAAAGAGGAAAGTAGACTGGTGAAGTTTACTACAGAGATGGGTGGTCCGCGGGCTGAAAGACCCTCAGTATAACAACCAGAAGAAGTTCCCTCTGGAGTTGCAGGCTGAAAAACCGATCAAAGGCAATAAAATCTAACTCACTCCAAGAAGAAAACCAATGGTGGGAGTGATCAAGTGGAGAATGCCTTGACGGGCAGTAGGTTTTGACGGAAACTTCCACCGTTAAAAGGGAGGGGGTATAAGGCTGGAACATTTTAGCCCGTACCCTGGAAAGAGGGAGGCACTATGTGCCTAAGCAGAGTGGTACCGCGTGAAGCCAAAGCTTCCGTCTCTAAGGACGGGAGCTTTTTTATAACGAAAGGATGATAAAAATGGAGATTACTATCAATCCTGTAGAGAAAATCGAGGGGCAGATAAAGGTACCGGGGGACCAATCGATTGCGCACAGGGCTTTGTTTTTCTCCTCTTTGACAGAGAACGTGATGGAGATTGAAGGTCTTTCCGCAGTGGGGGAGACATTATCTACATTGAAATGTTTAAAAGAACTGGGTGTGGAATTCGAGGGTAACGGGGAAAGTTTGAAAGTAAAAGGAAAAGGTCTGCGTGGCTTCAAAGAACCGGACAATGTTCTGGATGCAGGAAATTCAGAGACCACGGCATGTTTTTTGGCGGGGCTTCTGGCAGGGCAGCCGTTTTACTCCACATTAACGGGAGGCAGTTTGCTGCGCAGGCGCCCCATGCAGCGGATTACTGCATCTTTGCAGCAGATGGGCGCTGCTGTCAGTGGTCGGCAGAACAACAAGCTTCTGCCTCTGTCTATCAGGGGATATGATCTGCTGCCCATCAATTATACCCTGCCTGTTCCCGATGCCCTGGTAAAGTCTGCTCTTCTGGTTGCCGCTCTTTACAGCCGGGGAGTATCAGAAATTATTGATCCTTACGGCACCAGGGATCATACTGAAAGAGCACTGCGTTATTTGGGTGCCGGGATTAAAAAATTGGGGGAATACCACATTAGATTGCAAAGCCCCGTCAAATTAAAGGGCGAAAGATTTCACCTTCCCGGTGATCTTTCTGCAGCCACTTTTTTTATTGTAGCGGCGGTACTGGCACCACGCGGGGAACTCTATGTTGAAGATGTAGGTGTTAACCCTTCCAGGACCGGTATTCTCGATGTTTTGGGGCAAATGGGGGCCACGATTAGCTTCTTGAATGCCAGGGAGTATAATTGCGAGCCGGTTGCGGATCTCCATGTAAAAGGTGGTGGAAAGTTAACAGGGGTGGAAATATGCGGGGAGATGCTCCCGCGGATAGTAGAAGAGATACCTGTTTTTATTGCAGCTGCTCTATTGGCAGAAGGTGATACGGTTATAAACGGGATCTCTGTATTGCGGGCGGAGGAATTAGACCGGCTGCGATCCATCTCTCTTGAACTGCAGAAGATGGGAGCATTAATTGAAGAGTTTCCGAACAGGCTGGTAATCAAGGGTGGGGCCAAACTTTCCGGCGCCCGCTGTGCAAGTCACGGTGATCATCGTATAGCCATGTCTCTGGCTACGGCAGCTCTTTTTGCCGGGAGCGAATCAGTGATCAGCGGAGTAGAAGCGGTGCAGGCTTTCTTCCCCGGTTTCTTTGAGATCATGACCGGTTTAGAATCCTGATTTTTTTGCTGGCTTGTTTCCCCGCTAATTCCCACACTAAGTGCTTTGAAACATAATTACGGTGAAGAACACTAAGCATTCAAAAGGGTCAGGTTAGTCAGGATTAAAAAGAATTATCCGGAACAAAAATAGACATCCAGGTGTTCGCTAGCGGGAACAACCAATCTTTAAGGTCACAGGGCAGAAATTTCCACTCTGGCACGGCGGCCCAGCTCTTCCGGCGTGAGTAAATAGAGCGCGTCAAGCAGGTAGGTTTTAAATAAAGCCGGGCCAAAAAAATTTCCTTTCAACGCCTCTGCGGCCAACTCCGCAGCTACACCCAGGGTGGCCAGGGCGGCCGTTGCCGCGGCAAAGTAATTCTCTTCCACCGCCGTAAAAGAAGCCATTACGGAAGCGGCCATGCATCCGCTGCCCACCACCCGGGGCAACAGAGCATGGCCGTTAAAAACATGGGCGGCACAGCTGCCGTCTGAGATAAAATCGACTGCTCCGGTGACTGCAATCACCGCGTTGTAACCTAATAATTTCCTCAAGCGAAGCGCTGCCTCCAGGGGATCCCCCCCGGGGCCTACGGCCTGGACACCGCTGATTGCCGCGCCGTGAATTCCCGTCAGAAGGCTGATTTCCGCCTCGTTTCCCTTGATCACCGCTGGGGTAGTTGCCGCCAGGATACTCATGATTTCCTGCGTGCGGTAGGTTGTAGAGCCGGCACCTACAGGATCAAAGACCACGGGGATGCTTTGCGCCCGGGCCCTTTTCCCCATTCGCCGCATGGCCCGGGCGCGGGAGGGAGAAAGGGTTCCGGTATTAATTACTGCAGCATGAGCAGAGGCGACCATCTCCTCAACCTCTTCTTCCGCCTGGGCCATGACCGGCAGAGCGCCTAGGTTTGCTGTGATCACAGCGCAATCATGCATGGTCACAAAATTAGTGAGATGATGAATCAGCGGCCGCTCTTGCCGGACACGCTGCAAAATCTTCGCTCCTTCGAACATCAGCAATTCTCCTTATATACTGCTATATATATTAGTCAATCTAAGCAAAATTTTTCCTGATTTTAAAAGAAAGGCAAATTATTTTTACGCCAGAGTTGCAAAATGAGCACGCCCATGATAGCTCCGAGCAGGCTGCTCACGGCAAAGGAAGGAATAAAGGCGTAGGCCACACCGGCAAAACCCAACAGCCATTTGGCCAAGGGGAAGGCAACCAGGGCACCAAGAAAACCGGTACCCAGCACTTCTCCAATGGCAGCAAAAAGATCTTTTTTCAGATAACGCGAAGCGAGGCCGGCCAGCAGTGCGCCAAAGATGCTGCCGGGAAAAGCCAGCGGTGTTCCCGTTCCCATGAGGTTGCGCAGGGTCGAGGTGAGTACGGCGGCGATGACGGCGGGGCCCGGTCCTAACAGGACCCCGGCCAGGACATTGAGAGCATGCTGAACCGGGTAAACCTTGGCCACTCCTATGAGAAGGGAATAAGGTGCCGCCACTGTGCCCAGGGCAACCAGCAGGCCTATGGCAGTGATCTTGCGCAGGGGAAAAGTCTTTCTTAGGGAATTTTCCATTATTTAATGCACATCTCCTTCCAGTATACTTCTTTTATCTCTGCGAAATAACAGGCCTATTCCTGCTTTTCTACCTTTAATTTGCCCAATGTATTTTAGGCAATAAAAAACGGGCCATCGCGGGCCCGCTGTATCATGCAAGCAGTTTCAGCTTATTACTAAACTCCCTACGCTGGCATTACCCAGACGGACCGTACCGCCGGCCCGCAAAACAGGTTCAAGGGGTTTAGGAACTTCACCGCGTTCCCCTCTCAGCCCCCGCTCGGAAGCACCCCCGTTAAATATATCCATTTTATAGCATTATACACCAAGCACTTGGGTTTGGCAATAGTAAAATCCAAGGCGTATTAAATCTAAGTGATTTTATGTAGTGATTTTAGGTAGAAGTCGATTGTTTCTTTTTCTCATAAGGCTTGTTCAGGGATTTGCAAAAGTTTGTATTTTAACAGGAGTTTGTTTGGGTTGGTCCAAAAGTGCTAACCCTTAATTCACACTTTTTTAACCTTGCTTCCATGCTTTTAAGCGATTTTTTTATTTTCTTTATTTTATTAAAATTTAAACAGAATCTTTATTTACAGTAAGGTGGTGGTGTGAAACAGCACTGGATGGGACAAAAATAAGGTATTTTTGATCAGAGAGATGTAAATTAACGAAAAAAATAGTCACAAAGAGATTAAGGAGGATAAAAATGGATTTTAACAAATGGCCTCGTCAAGACGGTCTAGTGGATCACCAAGTCTATGGGGAGGAATACTTTGGTACAGAACCCCCGTGCATCACGTATGAGAAAAAGCCCATTGCGGATCCTGACGGCAAGGCAGTTGAAGGCCTTTACTCCGCCTGGGTAACCTTGAACAACCCCCGGCAGTACAACTCTTATACCACAGAAATGGTCAAAGGTGTAATCGCTGGCATGCACAGGGCCTCCATGGATCGTTCCGTCGTGGCGGTTATCTTCACCGGTGCCGGTGACCGTGCTTTCTGTACAGGCGGCAACACCAAGGAATATGCCGAGTACTACAGCGGCCGTCCCACCGAATATGGTCTCTACATGGATCTTTTCAATGCCATGGTTGACGGCATCCTCATGTGCAAAAAGCCGGTAATCTGCCGTGTAAACGGCATGCGGGTTGCAGGTGGGCAGGAAATTGGTATGGCCTGTGACATCACCATTTCTTCAGACATGGCTATCTTTGGCCAGGCCGGCCCCCGTCACGGCTCTGCTCCCCTGGGCGGCTCCACCGACTTTCTCCCCGAATACTTAACCATGGAACAAGCCATGTGGAACTGCATCTCCTGTGAACTCTGGAGCTCCTACAAAATGGAACGCCTGGGTCTTATCTCCAAAGCCATCCCGGTACTCAAAGTAGACGGCGAGTTTGTCCCCAACCCCCTGGTCATTACCGACAAGTACGCCGAGGGCGGCAGGATTGTCTACGGTGAATTTGCCTCCGGCGAAGCCCGGGAGCAAGCCAAGAAAACAATTGCTGCAGGAGAAACGGACTTCACCCTGCTGGACAAAGAAATTGACAAAACACTCTATACCCTGACGAATCTTTTCCCCAACTGCCTGATGATGTCCATCGACTCCGTCCGTCACAAGAAGAAATTCTTCTGGGATCAGTGCAAACTTTCCAGCCGGCACTGGCTATCGGCGAACATGCAGACCGAAGCTTACCTGGGCTTCAACGCCTTCAACACCAAGAAGCTTACCGGTAAAGACACCATTGACTTTATCAAATATCGCCAGCTGCTCAACGAAGCGAAGCCCTTTGACCAGGATCTCATCGATGCCGTCCTGGGACCGCGTCTGGAATAAAATCAGGGAAATAAATTAACATACCCGAACAGTCGAAAAAGCATGCTGCGGCCGGTGTTTCCCCCAGGTGTTCTGCATGCATATAAGGAAAAAGAGTCAGGAGTCAGATTTGCTGAACAATACGGGGGAGCTCCGGCTCTGTTAAAATTTTTAAGTTAGCTTCAAAGCAACACCTGTCTCCAAAGAAAAGAAAGGAGGTAAAACATGTCCTATCAAAACCTGAAAATAAAAAGCGAAGGCGGCATCATCCGCATCACCCTGGATCGTCCCCCCCTGAACGTCCTCACCATTGACATGATGGAAGAAATGGTCAAGGCCTTCAAATGGGCCCGGACAGAACCCGGCAACATAGTCGTCATTGATGCCGCGGGTAAAGCTTTTTCTGCCGGCGTAGACGTCGCCGACCATACCCCGGACAAAGTAGGCCTGATGATTGACGTCTTTGACCGCCTGTTCTTATCCATGGCTGAACTGGAAAAGCCAATCATCGGCGTAATAAACGGCGCCGCTTTAGGCGGCGGCTATGAAGTAGTCCTCTTCTGTGACATGGTCGTAGCCTCAGAAAAAGCCAAATTTGGCCAGCCGGAAATAAAAGTGGGTGTCCTGCCACCGATCGCCTGCTATGCCCTGCCGCGCCTGCTTTCCTGGCCCCGGGCCATGGAAGTGCTATTAAGCGGCGATATATTCACAGCAGCGGAAGCCAAAGAAATGGGACTGATCAACCAGGTTTTTCCCGTCGATGAATTTGACCAGGGAGTAGATAAATTTTTACAAAGATTCACCTCCCTGAGCCCGGTAGTCCTGGCCCTGACCAAAAAAGCGGCCCTGGCCGGAGAAAGGAAGAGCTTTGCCGAAGGCCTGAAAGCCATCGACCACATCTATCTCCAAGAGCTCATGCAGACCAAAGACGCCCTCGAAGGCCTACAATCCTTTATGGAAAAGCGTCCCCCGGTATGGAAAGGGGAATAACAGCAAACCAGCAAAAAACGGGCAAGCCGGATATATTAGCCCTGATTACCCCCCCCAACCTGTACATAAATATAAATATCTGCTACAGTTACCAACCAAACCATTAAACCAACCCCGGCTTGGGCTTAAAGCTCTGAGAGACAAAAATGGAACTAGAATTCAGGAGTAGCAATCCCGGATATTCTGAATTCTGACTACCGGATTTTAAATACGTGAATAGAACGTATCAAGTTTTTCTTAAACATTTCTAAGGAGGTTAAACTGAATGGGTGTACCTGAAAAAATCCAAACATGGCAAATGGTCGAGCCAGGCAAACTGGCCCAGACCAGCATTGATGTACCGGAATTAAAACCGGGAGAAGTATTAGTCGAGGTAGCCGCTTGCGGCGTATGCCATACCGACGTAGGATACTTCTATGACGGAGTCCCCACCGTCAGCAAACCCCCATTGACACTGGGACACGAAATCAGCGGCAAGGTAGTAGCCGGCAAAGAAGATTTACTGGGCAAGGAAGTCATCATCCCGGCGGTCATGCCCTGCAACAACTGTGAGATCTGCGCTTCTGGCCGGGGCAACCGTTGCCTGGGTCAAAAAATGCCAGGCAACAGCATGGGCATCTACGGCGGTTTTTCCAGCCATATTCCAGTACCTGCCGACGATCTCTGCGTAGTTGAAGATCGCAAGGGAATGCCGCTGGAGCACCTTTCTGTCGTGGCCGATGCCATTACCTCCCCCTATCAGGCCGCCAAAAAGGCCGATATCCAGGAAGGAGATCTCGTCTTAATCACCGGTGCCACCGGAGGCATCGGCGTATACATGACCCAGATCGCCGCGGCGCTGGGAGCCAAAGAAGTGATCAGTATTGCCCGGAACAAAGAGAAGCTGGAGCGCTCCTTAGATTTTGGAGCCACCCATGCCCTCAGCACCCTGGATAAAAGCACAAAAGATATCAGGAATGACTTCAGGGCCTACTGCAAAGAAAAAGGCCTTCCCAACTACGGCTGGAAGATCTTTGAATGCTCCGGTTCCAAAGCGGGGCAGGAGATCGGCCTGGAGCTGCTTTCCTTTGTCGGCAAATTATTCATTGTCGGTTACGGGATGCAAAGAGTGGAATTCATGTTTTCCCGTCTCATGGCCTTTGATGCCGAAATCGTCGGCACCTGGGGCTGCTTACCCAAATACTACAATGAAGTATTGGAGATGGTCCTGAACGGTAAAATCAAGGTGGAGCCCTTTGTGGAGCTGCGGCCGATGAGCCAGATTGAACAGGCTTTCAAGGAATCCCATTCCGGCAAACTGGTTAAAAGGGTCGTTCTGACACCTGATTTTTAAAGGTAATACAGTACAAAACAGAAATGGTCTAACCTGAATAAGTTGCAATAAGTTCTTGCAGACATAAACAATCATTTATCCTTTTCAAGGTTGCGGGCCGGTCAATCTACAGTGATCGGCCCGCTTTTTAAAAGTAAACCTAAGAGAAGAAGGAATTTTTGTGGATAATAATTTAAAAATTTTGAATATAATAATAAAGGGGGGAAATATATGTTGACAAAACAAGACCTAGAAAATTTTTACAACAAGGATCAATTTTCACAATATGTCGGTATTGAATTGTTGGAGGCATCTGCAGGGAAGGCCAAGGCCAGAATGGAAATTAAAGATCACCATTTGAACAGTATGGGTACTGTTCATGGTGCGGCTCTTTTTGCTTTAGCAGATTTAGTTTTTGCTGTTGCTTCAAATTCACACGGCAATATTGCTATGGCCATTAATGCCCATATTTCTTTTATGCAGGCAGCTAAAAAGGGAATTTTGATCGCTACAGGCCGGGAGATTTCCTTAAATCCAAGGCTGGCCAGCTACAAAATAGATATTGCCAATGAGCACGGTGAATTGATCGCAACCTTCCAGGGAATGGTTTACAGAAAAAAAGAAACACATCGGTAATACTGAGCCCGAACACTGACCATCTTAACTTTTTTTGGGAAATGTTTTCATCTTGCAAACAGTCTTCATAAACAGTCTTCATAAACAGTCTTCATAAACAGTCTTCCAAGGGAATTTGTAAAATATAGAAGGGTTTTCCTCCGAATGCGACGAAGTAAAAAACTTCAGAGATCTTCTTCGAAATTTTTTCTTCATTATTGAGAGACAGCGTGCACATCAGAACACCGCATAACGACAGCGGTTCGCTGTCCGGCAGGATATTTTTTGGTTTGGGGGAAAAACAATGCCACAAATTAAAATCATAACTGATACAACGGCGTTCCTGGATAAAGATATTTTGGAACAATATGACATTGGTGTGGTCCCTCTTTATGTGAACTTTGCGGATGAAACGATCATGGATGGGACAATTGATAGCGCTGCTTTTTTCCATAAGTTAAGGAAGTCTTCTGAAATTCCTTCCACTTCGCAGCCGTCGCCAGGTGATTTTGCTAAAGTTTTCGAGAGATTAATAAAAGAGGGAAAAGAAATTATTGCCATTCTCATCTCTTCCGGTTTGAGCGGTACGGTGGAAAGTGCCAAAGCTGCTGCGAAAATGGTCGATTCTTCCCGTATCTCCGTCGTTGATTCCTATTCGACTTCCGGGGGCCTTGCTTTGTTGGTACTCGCGGCGGCTCGAGCGGCGCGGGAGGGGAAGAGCCGGGAAGAAATTGTGACTATGCTGGAGGATTTAAAAGGCAGGCTCCGGGTACTTTTTGTGCCAGAATCCTTGAAATATATGAAAGAGGGAGGGCGGATTGGAGGTGCGCAGGCTCTTTTAGGGACGCTCTTGCAGATTAAGCCTGTTTTGTTTTTTTTGGAGGGAAAAATTGAGGTGTTTGATAAGGTGCGGACCATGAAAAAAGCGCTGGAAAGAATGGTAAAAGAGCTGCCAACTACGAGTGAAGGATTGGAGCTGTTTCTTTTAACTGCTGAATCACAGGAGAATACCCAAAAGTTGGGAAAACTGATCCAGAAACGCTTGCCGGGTTTGCCTATGAAAATATATGAAATAAGCCCTGTTATTGCAACCCATGTAGGACCGGTAGTAGGCTTGGCTTTTATCCAACATACCTAATAACGCTATATTTGGAGTGTAAGCTAAAATGACACAAATGAAAAAAGAAACTGTTTATCTCCGTGGTAATGACTTACGGCATATGATCCTTGAAGCCTGCAATTATTTTGATCTACATAAAGAATCAATTAACGCGCTCAATGTTTTTCCAGTGCCTGATGGGGATACCGGTACGAATATGAGTTTGACGATGAAGGCTGCGGCCCAAGAACTTCAACAGGTTCAAATCGAATCCATCGGGGAAGTTGCCCGGATTGCCGCCCGAAGTTCGCTCATGGGGGCCAGAGGAAATTCCGGCGTGATTCTTTCACAGATGTTCAGGGGCATTGCCCGGGGGCTTTCCGGTAAGGACGAAGCCCATCTGGTAGAATTGGGCAGAGCTTTTCAATATGGTATTGTCCATGCCTATAATGCTGTTTCCAAGCCGGTAGAGGGAACGATCTTGACGGTAGCCAGGGAGATTGCCAGGGGCAGCAGGGAAGCCCTGCAAACGTCCTTGACATTTATTGATCTGTTGCGTATTGCGATTGATAACGGCAGGAGGGCCCTGGAGCAAACACCCGAATTGCTGCCGGTTTTAAAAGAGGCCGGTGTTGTTGATGCGGGAGGGCTGGGACTGGTTGTTTTTTTAGAAGGTTGCCTGCATAGTATGTTGAAGCGTACCGGTGAAGAACAAGGTGCCTTTTATGCGGAAGATGAGGCACCGATTTCTGTAGCAACGCCGATCCCGGAGGATAAAAAAGGACCGGCGGAAGTTTTTCCGGAAGAGTTTAACCCTGCTTTTCCTTACTGTACTGAGGTGTTGATTAAAGGTCAAAATGTTTTTTCACGAAAAGTGCGTCAATCTCTGGAAAAATGGGGTGATTCGCTTTTAATTGCCGGGGAAGGCGATACAGTTAAAGTACATATTCATACTGATCACCCGGGGACTGTTCTGGAAACATGTTTGGTTTTTGGTAGCATCCATGATATAAAAATTGACAATATGGTTGATCAATATCAAGAAACCCGGCGGGGCAGATCCCCTCAGGAAGCTGAGGAGATCAAGGCTAAAGAATTTTTTGAAGTAAAATTTCCACCAGAGGGTCAAACAGAGGATCAAAAAACTTCTGGGCAGATCGGTGTGGTCACCATATCTTCCGGCGAGGGGCTGGCTGCTATTTTTGCCAGTCTGGGTGCGGATAAGATAGTCTCCGGGGGGCAAAGCATGAATCCTTCGGTAAAAGAAATCGCGGAGGCCATTATAGAAACTCCGGCCAAACAGATTATTGTTTTACCCAATAACAGCAATATCAGGCTTTCTGCTGAACAGGCAGCAGAGCTGGTAGAAAAAGAAGTTATGGTTGTAGATACCAGGAGTATTCCCCAGGGTCTGGCCGCTCTTCTGGCCTTGAACAGGATAAATGGATTATCTGAAAATTATGCCGAAATGTGCCGGCGGGCCCGGCAGGTTAAAACCGGTGAAATAACTTATGCCATCCGCGATGCTGTTGTCAACAATATTCGTGTCGAAAAAGGGAGTATTATCGGTATTAGCGATGGCCGGTTGTTGGTCAGCGGAAAGGAAGTAATGGATACAACAGTTGCTCTTGCCGGCACGATGCTAACTTCAGATGATGAAGTTCTCACCCTCTTTTATGGGGATAATATCACCAGTGGCCAAGCTCAAGAGCTGGTGGAACAGCTGCGCAACAAATTCCCCCATATGGAGGTAGAACTGCAATATGGGGGCCAGCCACTTTATTATTACTTTTTACTTGTGGAGTAATAATTTAAACGGATAATGTTAAAATGGTGTGCAGAGTTAACATCATCTTATAGATTGTCCAAGGCAGGAAGGATTTCCATGTCTTATCGGTGAACTAGTTATATTTGATAACATAGTACTTCTTTACGAACAAACACTTCACCGATATGCTGCCTGTGTAAAGGAACAATGAAATTTTTCCTTTGCGCAGGGAAAGATTTTTACGGGTATAATAGTTTTATATAATAATACCAAAGTAATCCGTCATACAACCCCCTGAAATTCGTAGAAACAAAGTTTTGCCAGGAACGGCCAGGGAAAAAATGAATAACCTTGTAGTAAAAAAGCGCATTTTTGCAGGCAGATCCCTGGTGAGGGCTACCTGCCGGCGACAAAATAATTTTTGGAGGTTTATAAATGACTTTACCCGTCTATAAGCGCATCATTCTAAAGTTAAGCGGGGAAGCCTTGGCTGGAGAAAAAGGTTATGGCATCGATTATAATATTTTAAAAAACTTTGCTGAACAAATTAAAGAAGTAAAAAAGTATAACGTTGAAATAGCAATGGTTGTCGGGGGGGGTAATATCTGGCGAGGGGCACAAGCCGGGAAGAGAGGTATGGATCGCGCCACAGCGGATTATATGGGGATGCTGGCTACGGTGATCAATGCTTTAGCCCTGCAGGATGCCCTGGAAAGTCTAGATGTTGATACCCGGGTGCAATCAGCCATTGAAATGCGGGAAGTAGCAGAACCCTATATCAGGCGCAGAGCCATCAGGCATTTAGAAAAAGGAAGGGTTGTGATATTTGCCGGGGGAACTGGTAATCCATATTTTTCCACCGACACGGCAGCTGCTTTAAGGGCGGCGGAAATTGAAGCGGAGATTATTTTGCTGGCCAAAGGGAAAGTAGATGCTGTCTATGACATGGATCCCCTTTTGAATCCGGAAGCCCAAAAATTTACTGAGTTAAGCTATATAGATGTGATTAATCAGGGGTTGGGTGTCATGGATTCTACAGCGGCTTCCTTATGTATGGATAATAAAATTAATATTGTGGTTTTTGGTCTAAACAAATCAGAAAATATAAAAAGAGTCATCATGGGTGAAAAATTGGGAACAATTGTCAGGGGGAGGAAATAAGTGACTGAAATATTTCAAATGACCGAGAATAAAATGGAAAAAAGTGTTGAAGTTTTTAAAAAGGAATTGAGTACATTAAGGGCCGGCCGTGCTGTTCCTTCCTTACTCGATAAAATTAATGTAAATTATTATAATACGCTCACACCTCTAAATCAGCTGGCAACCATATCAGCACCGGAGCCGCGGCTGCTGGTTATCCAGGCTTGGGATAAAAATGTCATTGGGGAAATTGAAAAAGCTATTTTAAAATCTGATTTAGGTTTAAATCCCCAGAGTGACGGTAATATTATCCGGCTTGCCATACCGCAACTTACGGAAGAAAGAAGAAAAGAGCTTGTTAAAACTATCCGCAAAAAAGCGGAAGAAACCCGGGTTGCTATCAGGAACGTTCGTCGTGAAGCCAATGATTTACTGAAAGCACAGGAAAAAAAAGGTGATATTTCTGAAGATAACTTGCGAACTGCTCAAGGAGAGGTTCAGGATTTAACGAATAAGCAAATTGAAGCAGTTGATCAGTTTCTGGCATTAAAGGAAAAAGAGATTATGGAAGTTTAATTTAATTATTTCAAAGGTAAAAGATAAAAAATGAAAAGGAAAATTCCGGAAATAACCGCCTATTGTTTGGAAGAGGCCAGCGATATTTTAATCAGGAAAGGGATAAAATTTCATTTAAAGGAAACTGTCCCTCCATTTTTATCACGGAGTATGCAAGAAAGGGGTCAGGAGGAGGTAACAAGGTATCGTGTTCTAAAACAAACCATGCTTTCAGGCGGTACGCTGGAACTGGTTATTGCTAAAGAAGTTACCTGAATGTATAGTCCTTTATATTTTTACCCCCCATGGGGGTCTATTTATAGGTTTTGCAGGTGATAACCATGGGTAAAAGAAAAAGGGAATTAGAGCTCAGTAAGCTTGTATCCGGCAAAAAGCTTCCCCGGCATATCGCCATAATTATGGATGGGAATGGTCGTTGGGCCAGAAAAAGGGGTTTGCCGCGGATTGTCGGTCATCGGGCCGGCATGAAAACATTAAGAGAAATAGTGGACTATGCGCACGAATTAGGAATCAAGATGCTTAGTCTTTATGCTTTTTCTACAGAAAATTGGAAAAGACCCTTGGTAGAAGTAGAGTTTTTAATGCGCTTGCCGGAAGAATACCTTCAAAAAGAATTGCCGTTGTTAATGGAGAAAAACATCGTTATCAGGACCATGGGTGAACTTGTACAACTTCCGGAGAGAACACAAAAAGCAATTAAAACTGCCCTGGATGCTACCCGGAATAATACAGGTATGATCTTGAATTTTGCGTTTAATTACGGCGGACGCACGGAAATTATTCATGCCGTGAAAAAGCTTTGCGAAGAAGTTGGCCACGGCCGCTTAAAAGTGGATGAAATTACAGAAGATTTATTTGGTAATTATCTCTACAGCGGGGGTATGCCGGATCCCGATCTGTTAATCCGTCCCAGCGGTGAACTGCGCATCAGTAACTTTTTGCTCTGGCAGCTGGCTTACACAGAACTGTGGTTTACAAGGATACTTTGGCCTGATTTTCAAAGAGAACATTTTCTGGAAGCGGTACTGGATTACCAGATTCGGGAAAGAAGGTTTGGTGGCATTAGTAAGCTTTAGGCGGTGTGATAATTATGTTGCGGGAAAGAGTATGGACAGCTTTGCTCGGCATACCGTTACTTCTTTTTTTTGTTTACATGGGAGGTTACTGGTATGGCTTGGTTATCCTGATTATTTCCATTCTTGGTTTAAAGGAATATTTTTCCCTGATGAAAAGCGGCGGGTGGGAACCTGTTAAACTGGCAGGCTATTTATTTCTTCCCTTGGCTTTGTTGGCAGTTTACAAGGATAATCCCACTTTGGTTATCTCACTTTGGGTTTTTTTCTTCATTGCATTTGCTTTTTTTCCCGTATTTTTTTATACAAAGGTAAAATACTGGGAAGCCGCTCTTTCTTTTTGGGGGGTAATTTATACCGGTGGCCTGCTTAGTATTTTAGTTGTCATCAGACTGCTGCCAGCAGGGTTTTTTTTAACCCTTTTTTTATTTATTATGGTTTGGTCTGCAGATATACTCGCTTATTTTGTCGGAGGGATGCTGGGGAAAAATCCCTTGGCGCCCCATATAAGCCCAAAAAAAACGGTGGAAGGGACTATAGGGGGTTTATTGGGAAGCAGCCTGGCCGGCATATTGTTGTCCTGGCTTTTCCCCCTGGATTTTTTAAATTTGTTTTATGGCGGGTTGCTCGGTTTACTGGTTGGCTTGGCTGGAACCCTGGGAGACTTAAACCAGTCTGTCTTAAAAAGAAGTGTAAATGTCAAAGATTCGGGGGATCTTTTACCCGGACACGGTGGGATACTGGACCGTTTCGACAGCCTTTTGTTTGCTGCACCTTTTTTCTATATTTTTGTTCGCTATTTAATTTATACAGCAGGGTAAGGCTCGTAAATTTAATTTTTAATGGTAATTGTTGTTTATTTTATTCTTAAATTTGTTATAATAAGTGTACTGTGAGGGTATTTTATGGTTAAAAGGATCGTTGTTTTAGGCTCTACCGGCTCCATTGGGAGGCAAACTTTACAAGTTGTAGATCAGTTTCCGGGCAAACTTCAGGTTATAGGCCTGTCTGCAGGAAAGAACATTGAACTTCTCGAAAAACAAATCAGAAAGTATCAACCACTTACTGCTGCCGTTTGGGAGGAAGAAGATGCTTCAGAGTTAAAAAGACGTACTGCAGATCTGCAAACCGAAATCCTTGCCGGGGAAAAAGGTTTAATTACTCTCGCCACTCAGCCTGCTGTCCAAATAGTTGTAGTGGCCCTGGTCGGTTTTAGCGGGTTGAAGCCGACTCTCGCTGCCCTGCAGGCAGGTAAAAAAATTGCACTGGCCAATAAAGAGGCCCTGGTGGTGGGCGGGGAGCTAATCATGGCGGAGGCCAGGTCTAAAAATACGGTCATCAGGCCTGTAGATAGTGAGCATTCGGCTATTTTTCAGTGCCTGCATGCCGGAAATCCCGGTGAAGTCAAAAGGGTTATTTTAACGGCTTCGGGAGGTCCTTTTTTCGGGTGGGGGAAAAATGAGCTTGCCGGAGTTCAGCCGGCGCAGGCTTTAAAGCATCCCAACTGGAACATGGGGGCTAAAGTAACGATAGATTCTGCTACATTGATGAACAAAGGCCTGGAAGTTTTAGAAGCCCGCTGGCTTTTTAACCTGGAATTGCAGCAAATAGATGTGGTCATTCACCCGGAAAGCGTTGTTCATTCCATGGTAGAGTATATTGACGGTTCCATTATTGCCCAGATGGGTTTTCCCAGCATGTTATTTCCCATCCAGTACGCACTCAGTTATCCAGAGAGATGGGCAAACAGCTTTTCCCGCTTGAGGTGGGGGGAAAAACGTGGCTTAAACTTTGCACCTCCGGATTTGGAAAGTTTCCCCTGCCTGCGCTATGCTTATCAAGCGGGGGAATTGGGGGGGACGATGCCTGCTGTTTTAAATGCGGCCAATGAGATCGCTGTAGAAAAATTTTTAGGGGGGCAAATACCCTTTTTAAATATTCCGGTTCTCTTGGAAGAGGTCATGGGCAGGCATTCTGTAAAAGTAAATCCGACTCTCGGGGAGATTGTCGGGGCCGATGCCTGGGCCCGGGAAGAGGCTGGAAGAATCCTGAATAAATAAAAGGAGAATGTTTAATGTGCAGACGGTGATTGCTTCGATCATTATCTTTGCCATGTTAATTTTTGTGCATGAGTTTGGCCATTATATCATGGCTAGATTGACACGCATACGCGTCCTGGAGTTTGCGATTGGGTTTGGTAAAGAGCTCGTAGGTTGGGAAAAAAAGGGTACGCGCTATTCTTTAAGGTTGTTCCCCTTGGGTGGTTTTTGTCGGCTGCTGGGGGAGGACCCGGAAGAGGCACACCAAGAAGGCAGTTTTCAGGAAAAGCCCTTGGCTTCACGTTTTGCCGTAATTGTCGCCGGTTCTTTTATGAACTTTATCTTGGGCATTGTTCTATTCTCTCTAGTTTATTATCTTTTTTTAGGGGTGCCGCAGACTCAACTGGCGCAAATAGGGGAAATTCTGCCCGGTGGCAGGGCTGCGGAGGTCGGCTTGCAGACCGGGGATATAATCTTGGCCATTAATGGTACCCAAACTGAAAACTGGAATGCTGTCATTCAACATATCTACGCTAACCCGGAAAAGGAGATTTCCTTACTTGTACAGCGCGATAGTCAGGAACTTTCATTTTCTGTCGTTCCCGTGGAAGAATCCGGCCGTGGTTTGATCGGTATTGCTCCTGTTTATAAAAAATTTCTTCTTTTCCAGTCGATTGGTCTGGGATTTACCTATACCTGGTTTTTTGGCAAGTTGATATTTGTCAGTCTGGCGCAGATGATTGCAGGTGCTATCCCCCCGGATGTGACGGGCCCTGTGGGTATCGTGGCCGTAGTCGGAGAGGTTGCCCGTACAGGTTTAAGTAATCTTTTTTCCCTGGCGGCAATTATTAGCGTGAACTTGGGTGTTATCAACCTTTTACCGATTCCGGCTTTAGATGGCAGCCGGGTATTTTTTCTGGCCTGGGAAGGGATCAGAGGCAAACCTGTTGATCCCCAAAAAGAAGGGTTTATTCATTTTATCGGTTTTACTGTTCTGATACTGCTAATGATTTTAATTTCTTTTCAGGATATTTCCCGCCTACTATTTTAGCTCTTTGAAGGTGGTGATGGGTTGCGTCGCAAATCCCTGCCGGTCAAGGTTGGGGCTGTGACCATCGGAGGGGATGCCCCTGTTGCTGTTCAATCCATGACGAATACTGCTACAGCAGATATAAAGGCTACTCTGGAGCAGATCAACAAGCTTTTTGCCGCTGGTTGTGAAATGGTGCGGGTGGCTGTTCCGGACGAAAAAGCTGCCAGGGCATTAGGTACAATTAAAAAGTATGCTCCCTTACCCATCATTGCTGACATTCACTTTGATTTTCGCCTGGCCCTTCTTTCTATTCAGGAGGGGGCCGATAAAGTAAGAATTAATCCGGGAAACATCGGGGGAACGGAGAAACTTTTTCAGGTTGCTGCCAGCGCCGGGGAAAAAGGTATACCCTTGCGTATCGGGGTTAATTCCGGGTCTATCAACCGGGACTTAAGAGTAAAATACAAGGGGCCGACAGCAGAGGCTTTGATGGAAGCTGCGCTGCAAACGATCAATTTTTTGGAGAAAAACTCTTTTAAGGATATCGTTGTTTCCCTGAAGGCGGCAAATGTCGCTCTGACCATCGAAGCCTATCAGAAAATTTCCGGCCGTATTCCTTATCCGTTGCACCTTGGCATTACAGAAGCCGGAAGGGGTTTAAAGGGTGCCATAAAATCTTCCCTCGGTATTGGCTTCTTGTTATTAAACGGAATCGGGGATACGATCCGGGTTTCCTTGACGGGTGACCCGACGGAAGAAATTTTTGTTGCCCGGGAGATTTTACAGGCTGCCGGCTTGAGAAAGTTTGGGCCGGAAATCATTTCCTGCCCTACCTGTGCCCGTTGCCAAATTGACCTTGAAACCTTAGTGGATCAAGTAGAAGTATTGATCAGAAAGATGGGGATTAAATATCCTTTAAAAATTGCCATTATGGGCTGTCCTGTAAATGGCCCCGGCGAAGCGCGGGAAGCAGATATCGGTATTTCGGGTGCGGATGGTTTTGGTATTATTTTTAAAGAAGGAAAAGTTTATAAAAAAGTGGCTCCCGGTGAGATCATGACCGTTTTGGAGCACGAAATCAGGGAACTGTTGAAAAAAAAGCACCTTTATAAAAACACAACGTAACTACTCAGGCCAGTTGTTTGCAAAACCAGAATAGTAAAGCATGAAGTCCCATCGTCTTTCCTGTAGCCCTGTGCTACGCTGGGGGAAGCCCGTGCCGTCTCCTTGCGGTACTTTAATTTGCCTGGTAGTTACAATAAAACAATACTGGGAACGGAGGATCCTCATGGAGGCAATTGCGATTATCCCGGCCTATAATGAAGAGAAAACCATTGGACAGGTTTTAGCCCCATTAAAAGATGTTGTCCTGATCAAAAAAATCATTGTTGTCAGCGATGGTTCCACTGATGATACTGTGATGGTAGCTAAAAGCTATGATGTTGAAGTGGTAGAGTTGGTGGAAAACCGGGGCAAGGGTGGAGCTTTAAAAGCAGGTTTGGATAATTTCAGGGCCGACGTGGTGCTTTTTTTAGATGCTGATTTACTGGGTTTAACTCCAAAACATGTTCTTAATCTTTTAGAACCGGTTATTAATGATGAAGCTGATATGACCATCGGAATCTTTGAAGGGGGAAGAATTGCCACCGATCTCGCTCAAAAAATGGCGCCGTACCTTTCGGGCCAGCGGGCATTGAAGTTTTCTTTACTGGAAAGGATATCCGATCTTGATATAGCCAGATTCGGTGTGGAGGTAGCTTTAAACCGTTTTATGGAATCATCGGCGATTAGGGTTAAAGAAGTTGTTTTACACGATATGTCTCATGTGATGAAAGAAGAAAAAATGGGCGTCTGGAAAGGAATGGCCGCCAGGATGAAAATGTATTGGGAAATAATCAAATATCTTACCCGTGTTTATTCATTAAAGTAGAAGGAAGCTGGGTGAACAGCGGTAATAAACACACGCCTATACAAAAAACGAAGGCGCGCCTGCAGCGCGTGCCCTTCCCTTGCATCCTTTAATTAGATATGGTAAAATGTACTGCATGTAGGAGAAATGTCTAACCAAGCGTATTGATAAAGAGTGGGCCTCACCCACTCTTTATTCTTGAATCGAAAAAGCATCTTGAAGGAGATGTCAGGTTTGGGGACTCCTGGTAATATTAGAAAAAAGACGGTGAGTATCATCGAAAATCTGGCCTGTAATGTAACTAAGGGCCTGGAAATAGAGCTGGTGGATGTAGGGTATGGATTTATGGGGGGACAGCCCCATGTTACTGTTTATATTGATAAGCCCGGGGGAATTTTTCTGGAGGATTGTGAAAAAGTGAGCAAATCTCTTGGGGAACTATTAGATCTTGAAGACCCCATTCCCTCCAGTTATACCCTGGAGGTATCCTCTCCGGGAATAGAAAGACCTTTGAAAAAAGCAGCTGATTTCCGCAGATTTGAAGGACATGATGTCAAAATCAAAACTTACGATAAACTGGACGGGCGCAGAAATTTTAAGGGCGTATTAAAAAAATTTCAGGAGGATTTTTTTATTTTACAAACAGAGGAAGGCGAACAAATAAAAATCAATTTAAAGGAGGTCGCCAAGGCAAACCTCTACTATAAAAATAGGGGGCGGAAAAAATGAATCAGGATTTTATGTTAGCCCTGGAGGCCATCGAGAAGGAAAAAGGAATTAAAAAGGATACTTTATTTGAAGCTATAGAAGCGGCATTAATTTCTGCTTACAAAAGGAATTTTAATTCCGCGCATAATGTTAGGGTAAATATTGAGCGGGAAACAGGCCAGATACAGATATATACCTGTCTTAATGTTGCTGAAAAAGTTGATAATGCTCAGCAGGAGATCCATATTGATGAGGCTCGAAAAAGAGATCCCCGGTATGAGATTGGGGATATTGTCGAGGTAGAAGTTACTCCTAAAAATTTTGGAAGGATAGCGGCCCAAACAGCTAAGCAAGTTGTGATTCAGCGTATCAGGGAAGCGGAAAGAGATCTGATTTATGAGGAATTTGTAGATCGGGAAGAAGATATTGTTACGGGCTCCGTACAGCGTTTTGAACAAAGGAATACGATCATCAACCTGGGAAAAACAGAAGCTATTTTAATTCCAGCGGAGCAAATTCCCGGGGAAGTATACAGGCAGGGAGATCGCCTGAAAACCTATGTTTTAGAGGTTAAAAAGACTACCAAGGGTCCGCAAATCTTTGTTTCCCGCACCCATCCCGGGCTTTTAAAACGGCTTTTTGAATTAGAGGTACCGGAAATATTTAATGGTGTTGTGGAGATCAAGTCTATAGTGCGTGAGCCGGGGAAACGCTCTAAAGTAGCTGTGCATTCCCGAAATAAAGATGTAGATCCCGTTGGCGCATGTGTGGGCCCGAAAGGTTACAGGGTCCAGTCTATTGTCAACGAACTTAAAGGGGAAAAAATTGATATTATTGAGTGGGACGAAGATCCCGAAAATTTTGTAGCCAGAGCGTTAAATCCTGCCAAAACGTTAAAAGTAGAACTTGACCCGGAAAATAAGTCAGCTACTGTGGTAGTACCGGATTACCAGCTTTCTCTGGCCATTGGCCGGGAGGGTCAAAATGTACGCTTGGCGGCCCGGTTAGCAGGCTGGAAAATTGATATTGTCAGCGAATCCGAATATATTGAAGGCAAGAAAGCTCAGGAGAACGAGGAACCAGAAAGCGGAGAACCTTTAGCTGCTGAAGACGATAATGGTGTTCTGGCCGAGACTGAAGCAGAGACTGAAGCAGAGACTGAAGCAGAGACTGAAGCAGAGACTGAAACAGAGACTGAAGCAGAGACTGAAATGGAGACTGAAACGGAAGCAGAGACCGAAGATGAGCTTTCTGGTGAGCAGGAGAATGTAATGTCCGATGGGTCGGAAGAACAACCCCAAAACAGCCCGGAAACCGAAGTAAAAGGTGCGACGGAAGACGAGTCCGAAAATGAGCTGAAAGAACAAAAAGAAGCAGATGCTGTTTTAGAAACAGATGAGGAAGGAAACATCCAGGGCAACTAGAGAATAGAGCGTTTTTAAGCGGGAGGAGCGCTTAATGGTTAGAAAAAGAAAAATTCCCCAGAGATTGTGTTTGGGTTGCCGTGCCATGAAAAATAAAAGGGAGTTGCTCCGGGTTGTAAGGACCCCCCAAGGGGAGATCGAGCTGGATATTTCCGGCAAAAAGGCGGGGAGAGGAGCTTATATTTGTCCAAATTCCGATTGCTTGCAAAAAGCTCTGAAGAGTAAGGGGCTTGAAAAAAGCCTGCGTACCTCCATATCGGAGGATATTCTGCAGTCATTAAAGGAAAAATTAGCGGAGGAATAGCTTGCCGCGAGCGTTTTTTGATATTAACTTAACCCGTCGGGGGGCTTTGGGGGTTGTTTTAAGAAATTTACGGAAATTGACTAAGGAGGGCAAAAAATATATGGAGGTGTTGTAAATGGCCAAGGTAAGGGTTTATGAGTTGTCTAAGGAATTAGGCATTCGTAGTAAAAAGTTGATACCCATTCTAAAAGAAATGAATATAGATGTAAAGAATCATATGAGCACTATGGATGAGGAGATTGCCAAAAAGGTGCTCGAGATGTTAACTAAGGGTGAAAAAAAGCCTATTGATGAAGTTGCCGGCCCCGCGGAAGAGAAAAAGGAAGTGGCCGCAGCAGTAAAGGCTCCGGCTGCAGAGCCGGTTCCTGTCAAAAAAAAGAAAACGGAAAAGAAACCCCCCCGGGTAGGCCGTAAAGCCAGAAGAAGTGCTCGGTTATCAAAGGAGAAAAAAGAGAAACCCCAAGAATCTCTTGCTCTGGAAGGCCGGGTTACTGTGGGGGAAGTGGCGGGCAGGTTAAATGTAATGCCCTCGGAAATTCTGGGCAAGTTGTTGGATTTAGGTATAATTTGTAATATAAACCAGCAGTTAAATGATGATGTTTTGGAGATATTATCCGAGGAGTACGGGATAAAATTTGATGTTACACCGGATCCGGACGAAGAATTATTAAATGTTATGGAAGCTGAAGACGAAAACAAGAAGGCCTTAAAGCCGCGGCCTCCTGTGGTCACGGTTTTAGGTCATGTTGATCACGGTAAAACGTCCCTTTTGGATGCCATCAGGGAAACCGATGTTACAGCTTCGGAAGCAGGCGGTATTACCCAGCATATTGGGGCTTACACCGTGAAGATTAATGGGAAAAAAGTTGTTTTCCTGGATACTCCGGGGCATGAGGCTTTTACAGCCATGCGTGCTCGCGGGGCACAGGTTACGGATATTGCCGTCCTGGTTGTAGCAGCGGATGATGGGGTGATGCCCCAAACGATCGAAGCCGTTAACCATACCCGGGCTGCCGGGGTTCCTATTATTGTAGCTGTTAACAAGATTGATAAACCCGCTGCCAATCCTGAGAAGGTCAAGAAACAGCTGGCTGATATCAACTTAATACCTGAAGAATGGGGCGGGGAAATCATTTTTGTTAATCTTAGTGCCCTGAAAAAACAAGGCCTGGAAGAACTTTTGGAAATGATTTTACTCCTAGCCGAGATGGCCGAACTGAAAGCAAATTATTCCCGCCATGCCCGGGGAACAGTTATCGAAGCCAAACTGGATAAAGGCAGGGGGCCGGTGGCCACCATGCTTATCCAGGATGGAGTCATGGAAATCGGCGATCCGATTATTTGTGGAAATATTTTTGGTAGAGTGCGGGCGATGATCGATGATCAAGGTCGCAGGGTAGAAAAAGCTTTTTCCTCCACTCCGGTTGAAGTTCTTGGTTTAACCGAAGTGCCTCAAGCCGGCGATCATTTTATAGTGATCGGTGATGAAAAACTTGCCCGGCAGATCACCCAGAAGAGGGGCGAAAAGTTAAGGGAAGCCACTTTGCACAAAGTGCAGCCGGTTTCGCTCGATGATTTTTTTAAGCAGATCCAGGACGATGAAATAGATTTGAACATTATTATTAAAGCCGATGTTCAGGGTTCGGCGGAAGCTTTACAGGAATCCCTGATGAAAATTGAAAATGAAAAAGTTAAATTAAAAATTATTCACAAGGGAGTCGGCGCCATTTCGGAATCGGATGTCATGCTTGCCTCCGCTTCGAACGCCATTATTATTGGCTATAATATCAGGCCTGAAGCCAATGCCCGGAAGCTGGCTGAGAAAGAGCGTGTGGATATTCGACTTTACAGGGTTATTTATGAAATTATTGACGATATCAAGGCAGCAATCCTGGGGATGTTGGAGCCGAAGTATGAGGAAGAGGTTCTGGGACAGGCGGAAATAAGGAAAATCTTTAAAGTTTCCAGGTTGGGGTCCATTGCCGGTTCTTATGTTCTTGATGGAAAGATTACGCGTAATGCCAAGATGCGTGTCATCAGAGACGGAGTAGTTATTCATGAAGGGAACATTGAATCTCTAAAACGTTTTAAGGATGATGTCCGGGAGGTAGGTACCGGTTTTGAATGCGGTATCCTTTTAGAAAGCTTTAATGACCTGAAGGAAGAGGATATCTTGGAAGCATACGAAATGAAAAAAGTTGAGCCCTAAATCTGTTTTTGTTCGCACGGCTTTCTGGGGGAGGTATTAATGATGAGTAAGCAGCGTTCCCGAAGAGTTGCCGAACAGATTAAAAAAGAAATTAGTGAAATATTACACCTCGAATTAAAAGATCCTGGTTTAATGGAGCTAATCAGTGTCATGGCTGTTGAAGTTTCCAAGGATTTAGGCCTTGCAAGGATTTTTGTCAGTATTTATGGAAAAAAAGAAGAACAGGAAAAAGTGTTAAAGATTTTGGACAAAGCGACGGGGTTTATCCGCTTTGAAATCGGTAAAAGAATTCGCCTTCGCCACACTCCGGAGATCGAATTTCACCTTGACCGTTCCCTGGAGTACAGTGCACGTATTGAAGGAGTGCTCAGGAAATTAGGCCTTGATACAGATGCAGGAGCTGAAAAACTTAAAGATGAGTAAGTTTAAGTTGCCTTTTAGGCTGGATAAATATAAGAGCATTTATATCTTTACCCATATCAGGCCGGACGGTGATGCGATCGGTTCTTCTTTGGCATTGGGGGGCGCCTTGAAGCTGCAAGGTAAGAAGGTAAAAATACTTTGTGCGGATGAAATTCCCGCGCGCTACTCTTTTTTGCCCGGGGTAAAAAATTTTCAAGATTCCTTTTCCCTTCATGAAGGAAAAGGATTGGCTTTTGTGCTTGATTGTAATGATCTGGACCGGCTTGGCGATTTGCAGGGGGATGTTCTAAAATTAGATAAAATAGTCAATATCGATCACCATATCACCAACGATTGGTTTGGTGATGTTCATTTCATTGATCCTGCCGCTTCTTCCACAGGGGAAGTTGTCTTCCGATTTATTCAGGATAATGATTTGAAGTTAAATAAGGAGATCAGCCTTAATCTGTATGTAGCCATTGCTTCGGATACAGGTTCATTCAAATATGACAATACCACACCACTGGCGCTGCAAATAGCCGGTGAACTGCTGAAAGAAGGTGTCAGTCCTTCCCTGGTAGGCCGGAAACTTTTTGATGAGTATCCTCTTTCCACCTTACTGCTTCTCCGTGACTCTCTGGCAACAGTCCAGTTTGATCCCACCCAAAAAATTATTTGGATGAATGTTTTTGAAAAAATGTTGACCAAAAACAAGGCCAAATCGGCTGAGCTGGATGGTTTTATCAATTATTTAAAAAGTGTTCAAGAAGCAGAGGTAGGGGTTCTTTTTTATCATACAGATCGTGGTGAAACCAAGATAGGGTTTCGTTCTAAAAATATTGATGTGGCTTCTATTGCCCAATCTTTGGGCGGCGGCGGACACTCTCGGGCAGCCGGTGTGACTATTTCCGGGAAGCCTGAAAATATTGTCCAAAATGTACTGCAGGTGATCAGTGCAAAACTTAAGGAAAGCGATATTTTATTGCCTGCAAAATAATCATTGCAAAGGGGTTTTTATTTGAATGGTTTTTTAAATATGCTTAAACCCCCCGGTTTAACGTCTCATGATGTTGTAAAATATGTGCGTGGGCTTTTTCCCGGAATTAAAGTCGGTCATGGTGGCACCCTGGATCCCGGAGCAGCTGGGGTTTTACCTCTTCTCCTGGGGAAAGCTACAAAATTTTCATCCTACCTGATGGATCTCCCCAAGGTTTACAGGGCGGAGCTCTTTTTGGGTTTAACTACTGATACCGAAGATTCTTCAGGGAAAGTAATCGCTCAAAAAAAAGAGCCTTTTTCCTTGCAAGCTGAGGAAATAAAAAAGGTTCTTACTTCTTTTCAGGGAGAAATTGAGCAGGTCCCTCCAATGTATGCAGCTATCAAACAAAAGGGCAGGAAATTGTACGAATACGCCCGTAAGGGGATCACTGTCCAGCGTTCTGCCCGGACGGTGCAAATCTATTCGATCAAGATGCTGGACTATTTCCCCCCGGAAAGGGTTCTTTTGGAAGTAAAATGTTCCAAGGGGACGTATATCCGTACTCTTTGTGCACAAATCGGTACCGCCCTGGGATGTGGAGGACACATGTCTTTTCTCTTAAGGAAAGCGGTGGGGGGGTTCGTTCTTTCACAGGCGCGCATTTTGGATGATCCAAGCTTTTCCGGTGATGTTGAAAGGGCCCGGCGGGCGCTTTTACCTCTGGACTTTCCTTTCCACGGCAGGGAGTTTCTTTTGCTGGAAAAAGTGGATATTAAAAAATTATTCCAGGGGAAATATATATCTTTTAAGGAGCTGCATACCAAAGCAGGGGATGCTCTAGGGGAGCCGGTTGACGAAAAAATATTACCGGTATATACTACAGCAAGGGAATTTGTCGGCTTGGCAAGGTGGAAATTTGACAGGACAGTGGGATTCCAATTGAAATCCGAGAAGATGGTCCGAATTTAAAGAAGGTTCAGGTGGGTTTTATGCGGTTAGTTTACGATGTTGATAATTATAAGGCTGATCAGCAAAGGCTGGTCCTGGCCCTGGGCAATTTTGATGGTTTGCATATTGCCCATCGTAAAATAATTAAACGGACAAAAGATAGAGCAGTAGAAAAAAACTTGCGAAGTGCTGTTTTTATCCTGGACCCGCATCCCTTAAAGGTGCTTTATCCACATAAAAATCTTTTATTCCTCTCCACTTTACAAGAAAGGGCTGAAATTTTAAGGAATCTGGGCATAGACTTTCTGTTTATCCAAAAATTTACGCCTGATGTGGCCAGGCTCTCCCCATTTAAATTTGTGCAGGATTACCTGGTGGATACTTTACAAGTGGCTGAAATTGTCATTGGTTTTGACTACACCTTTGGAGCGCGGGGACAGGGAACGGCTGATGATTTGTTGCAGTGGGGCAAAAAACTTGATTTTGAAGTGGAAATTGTTCCGCCGGTAACGAGCGGCAATGAGATCATAAGCAGTTCCCTAATCAGAGATTTATTACGCAAGGGTGAGGTTAAAAGGGCTGCTGAATGCCTGGGATTTTGTTTTACACGCAGAGGAAAAGTTGTTCATGGCGAAGGAAGGGGCATGAAACTGGGCTTTCCTACTGCCAATTTGGATATTCCGAAGAATTTACTGCTTCCGGCACGAGGGGTTTATTTATGCTTGGCCTGTTGGAAAGATAAAAAAATGTTTGCTTTGACAAATATAGGTGTAAAGCCGACGTTTAGTTCTGCTCAAAAGACGGCTGTGGAGGTTTTTTTATTAGATTTTGATAAAAATATTTATGGTGAAGAATTAAGTGTTAAATTTTTGTGCAAAATTAGAAACGAGGTCGCTTTTAAAGATGCCGGCAGCCTGAGCAAACAGATTGCGCTGGATGTTAACTTGGCCCGGGGACTAATTGAAAAGAAATATGGAGGATTAAGGGAAAAACAGTTCACCTGAAATGGCTTATAAAATGTAATATTTACAAGGATCAGACAATATGATAAAATTTGCTTGGCTCCAGGCTAATGGTTATTTGCGGACTTATACCGATTCTGATTGTGGTAAAGGAGAAGGAGGTGAGGTAGATGGCTTTACCGAGCGATATTAAAAGCAGGATTATCAGTGAATATAAGAATCATGAAAATGATACCGGTTCTCCGGAGGTGCAGATCGCGATCCTCACCAAAAGGATTAACCAGTTAACAGAACATCTTAAAACACATAAAAAAGATTTCCATTCCAGAAGGGGTCTATTGAAAATAGTGGGAAAACGTAGAGGTTTATTAAACTATTTAAGGAATAATGCACCGGAAAGATATCGTGCCGTGATCCAAAAACTAGGTCTAAGAAAATAATTTCCAAAAGCGGGGTTTCCCCGCTTTTCCAAACAAGGGGAGATGTTATGTGGAAAGCTTTCAAATGAATGTTGCCGGCAGGCTTTTAACGATTGAAACAGGGAAGGTAGCCGGGCAAGCCAGCGGAGCAGTGTTAATACGCTATGGAGATACCGCTCTTTTAGTGACCGCCACTGTTTCGAAAGAACCGCGTGAAGGTATTGATTTTTTTCCTTTAACGGTGGATTATGAGGAAAGACTTTATGCTGTAGGCAGGATACCCGGGGGCTTTATTAAAAGAGAAGGCCGGCCTACAGAAAAAGCAATCTTGGCCGCCAGGCTTATTGACCGGCCGCTCAGACCTTTGTTTCCGGAAAATTTTCGTAACGCTGTGCATGTTGTTGTTACGGTTCTCTCTGTGGATCAGGATTGTCCACCTGAACCGCTGGCGGTTATCGGTGCTTCTGTGGCCCTATCAATTTCTAAAATACCGTTTATGGGGCCGATTGCCGCTGTGAGCATAGGCATGATTGATGAAAAACCAGTAATCAATCCTACTATTGAACAAAGTGAAGCCAGCCTGCTCAACTTAACCGTCGCAGGTACGGAAGATGCAGTCATGATGGTCGAGGCCAAAGCAAAAGAGGTTTCCGTGGAGCAAATATTGGAAACCATTATGACCGGGCATGAAGTAATCAAAGAAATTACCCAGCTGCAAAAAGAGATCGTGGCCAAAATCGGTGTGGAAAAAATGACCGTAGAATTATTTGAGCCCGATGCTCAAATCTGTACGGAAGTTGAAAATTTCTGTTTAGACAATCTTAAAAAAGCTTTAAGGGTAGAGGAAAAACTGGAGAGGGAAAGCGAATTAGAAAAAGTAGAAGTAGAAACCAGGGAGCATTTTTTAGAGCTTTATCCCGACAATGAGCAGGATATTGGGACAGCCATTGATCATTTAATTAAAGAAAATTTGCGCTCCATGATTTTGAAAGAAAAAGTACGCCCCGATGGCCGGGAATGGGACAAAATCAGGCCGATTACCTGTGAAGTCCAGCTTTTTAAACGGACCCACGGGTCTTCGCTCTTCACCAGGGGGCAAACTCAGGTTTTAAATATCTGTACCCTGGGTGCCTTAAGAGATATGCAAAGGTTAGATGGCCTTGGTATTGAGGAATCGAAAAGATTTATGCATCATTATAATTTTCCTCCCTACAGCGTTGGGGAAGCAGGTTTTATGCGCGGACCCGGTAGAAGGGAAATAGGCCATGGCGCTTTGGCTGAAAAAGCTCTGGAGACAGTGATCCCCGGAGAAGAAGATTTTCCCTATACAATTCGCCTTGTATCCGAGGTTCTGGAATCAAACGGTTCGAGTTCCATGGGCAGTGTTTGTGCCGGTACACTTGCTCTAATGGATGCTGGCGTACCTATATCCTCTCCGGTTTCGGGGATAGCCATGGGCTTAATCAAGGAAGAGGATGAGTATGCCATTCTTTCTGATATCCAGGGTATCGAGGATTTTTTAGGGGACATGGACTTTAAAGTTGCCGGGACGCAAGCAGGTATCACAGCGTTGCAGATGGATATTAAATTAAAAGGCCTTTCCTGGGAGATATTCAGAGAGGCTCTTTATAAAGCGCGGGAAGGCTATCTTTTTATACTCGGGGAGATGTTAAAGGTTATTAGTGAACCGCGGCCCAAGCTTTCCGATTTTGCTCCATTGATCTTAACTTTACAGATTGACCCGGACAAAATACGTGATGTAATTGGGCCCGGAGGAAGGGTTATCAACAAGATTATTGCTGAAACAGGAACGGAGATCGAGATTGAGTCTGATGGCAAAATATTTATCGTGACTATGGATACGGAAGCGGGGCATAAGGCCCAGCAGATCATTGAAAACTTGACCGCAGAGGTAGAACCGGGGCGGGTTTACCTGGGTAAGGTAACCCGTACAGAAAGATATGGAGCTTTTGTGGAAATTCTTCCCGGAAAGGAAGGCTTAGTGCACATTTCTCACTTGGAACGCTTTCGTGTCAACAAAACCGAAGATGTGGTCAACGTAGGAGATCAGGTTCAGGTTAAAGTTCTTGATATTGATGATAGAGGCAGGATAAACCTCTCCAGAAGGGAAGCTTTACCTAGGACCTCCAAATCTGATGAAAAAGTAGCGAGTATTCCCCGTAAACGGCAGAGACGCTTTAATAAAGAACATAAACCTAAATAGGTTTATGTTCTTTCCCTATAAAAAATAAAAATATTTTGGGGAATATTTTTTGGATCAAGTTAATAATTATATTGTAAAGGTTAAATTGAGGTCTAAATAATGAAAAAGCCTCTTTTTTTTTTGGTCTTTTGCGTTCTGCTCACCACTTTGATTACAGTGCGTGCCATCTCCTCTACGAAACCTTCTTACTATCCCGAGCCGATATTTCAGGTGGAAGGTTCTGATGAAGGGGTTATATTTTTTACTTTTAACATTCTTTGGGGAGAGGCCCAACTTGATGCTCTTTTGGAGCTGCTGGATGAGCGCGAAATTAAGGCAGTTTTTTTCATGACCGGCCAGTGGTTAAAGAAACACCCTCTGAAAGCAAAGAAGATAATTGAACATGGGCATTGGATCGGTAATCATACGCATTCCCACAGCAGGCTCCCCTTGATGGAAGAAGAGGAGATCACGGAGGAAATCTACCTGTTTAATAACTTGTGTAAAGAAACACTAAATGAAAAACCCGTATTTTTTCGACCCCCGTATGGAGAATATAATCCCAGGATCGTCCGCATTGCCCGGGAAAATGACTGCTTCACTCTTTTGTGGAGTATTAACGCCTTAATGCTTTCAAATCTGGAAATGGAATTAATTATGAGCCATATTGAAGAGCAAATCCATGCCGGGGCGGTGATTCTTTTTCATACAACTTCTCCCGGAATCCTGGAAAGCTTGCCCCAGTTCATTGATTTTCTAAAATGGAAAGGATATTCTATTGCCTTGCCGGATTTAATCCTGGAGTATGCTGAAAAAAAATTTCCTCTTCCTGGAAGGTGAGTAAATGTTTGTTGTTTTTGTTTCCTCCAGAACAAAACTTATTTCCTTTTTGATCTTGATGGCGATTGTCGGCGCGTTCTTTTTTAAAGGTAACTTTATGGAGTATCTTGCAAGGCATGCCTATGGTGTCAAACCGGGAGTGATCTTTCTGGAGCAGGATATGGGAGGTCTGACTCAGGAGGAAGTAGAGGCAATCGTAGTGGCAAAATTTAGTGAATGGCAAATAAACCCGGTTGACGCTTTCTATGATCCTCAATTTGATTCAATCATACCTGAATTGTGGGGTTATGAGCTTGATGTTCCGGAAACAGTCGATAAAATTATGTCTGCTTCCCGTGAGGAGCATGTCACTCCGGTTTTTAATCCTCTATGTCCTGATATCACCATGCAGGATTATCCCTGGGCTTTTATCGAACGGGGTAACCCGCAGAAAAAGAAAGTTGCTTTGATGATCAATGTGGCCTGGGGAACGGAACATATTCCACCCATGTTGGAAGTCTTTGCTGCTGAAGAAGCACAGGCCACTTTTTTTGTTGTAGGCAGATGGGCCAGAAAAAATGAGGATCTTTTAAGGGAAATAAATCGCCAGGGGCATTTAATCGCCAATCATGGATCTAGCGATGCCGTTGTATTTACAGAAATAAGTGTTGAGGAAATGGAGCATAGTTTAAGGGAAGTAAACGAAATTGTGCAGGCAGCTACCAGTCAAATCCCACATTATTTTACACCGCATAAAGGCGCCTACAACGAACTGGTTCTGGAAACAGTTGCGCGCCAGGATATGCGCACCATCATGTGGTCTATCGATACTGTTGACTGGATGAATCCCGGGGTGGAAAAAATGAAGGAGAGGGTTTTGGGGAATCTTCATGCAGGAGCGATCGTTCTTGCGCATCCGACAGAGGAGACAGTAGTTCTTTTCAAAGAGATTATTCCTGAAATTAAGAATAAGGGTTTTAAACTGGTCACTATGGCTGAATTGTTAAATCCGGATGAACCCCCTGCCAAAATAAAATGAGGAAAACTTCCATTTTGATGGTTAAGGGAACATCGCTTTCCCTAATTGCTCTTTTAATGCTTACAGGTTGCCTGGCCTTAGGAATCAGAGACAGTTACAGGCGGCTCAAGCATGGTGTTCCGGAGGGTGTGTTTCTTGATGATATACCACTGGGAAGAAAGCTGCCGCATGAGGTTTATGCGCAAGTCGAATCTCTCGCCCAAGCCTTTTTTATCCAGCCCAGAAATCCCTTTATAGATCCCCTGACAGGCCAAATACTACCACAGGTTTACGGACAAAAAATCGATGTGCAAGCTACTATAGAGCTAATCATGAACTCCAGGCCGGGTACCGTTCTTCAGCCGGTACTTATTCCTCTTGAGCCGGAGATTACTGCAGATCTTTATCGGAATATCCGGCATAGAAAAAGCTCTTTTACTACCGGGTACGGAGGGGGTGGCCGGGGGAAAAACATTGGCTTGGCGGCCAGTCAGATCAATAACTATTTACTGGCTCCCGGGGAAATTTTTTCTTTTAACAGGGCTACCATGCCCCGTGATGCTGAACACGGGTACGAGTTGGCGCCGATTATCGTAGGCAATACTGTAGTTCCCGGTTATGGAGGTGGTGTATGTCAGGTTTCGACCACATTATATAACGCTGCCCGGAAAGCCGGCCTGGAAATTGTGGAACGTTACCCGCATAGCCTGCCGGTTGATTATGTACCTATGGGCATGGATGCAACGGTTTCAAATCATCTTGACTTTAAGTTTAGAAATAGTATGGATAGATTCATCATGATCAAGGCGGCCGCTCATGGTTATCTTTTAGTTATTGAAATCTGGGAATAAAGGCCAAGTCCTGATCCTGAAAGCAGGCCACTATTGCAATGACCGCCAGAAAATCCCTTCTCCTCTGGAAGTCTGATCCTATTCCGGCCGGGGAACGGTATTGACAAAAGTGGATTTAAAAAATACACTAAGAATGATTTCTCTGCATGAAGTTAATTTCTTGATTCAGATAAATATTGCTCCCCACTTTAACCTTGTGATGATTAAGCGAAAGTTCTTTTGCAGAGGAATCAAGAATATGTTTGGCTAAAAGGAGACTGGGCTGAAAAAATGCGTAAAATACCCGAAAAAGTAGATATATTGGTAACAAAGTTGTCCCATGCCGAGGATCTTCCTCTGCCCGGTTATGCGACTAAACATTCTGCAGGAATAGATCTCTTTGCTGCTGTAGAGGGAAGGACGCTCTTAAATCCAGGGGAAATCAAGTTAATTCCGACCGGCCTGGCCTTGGCTATTCCCCCGGGGTATGAGGGACAGGTAAGACCCCGCAGTGGGCTGGCCATAAAACATGGTGTCACTGTTTTAAATTCGCCGGGCACTATCGATGCAGATTACAGGGGGGAAATAAAAGTAATTTTGATCAATCTGGGGGACAACCCCTATTTCATTCAAAGGGGTGAACGAATCGCCCAGCTGGTTATTCAAGCCCTGGTGAGGATAGAGTGGCAAGAGGTTGAGGAGCTGCCCTTATCGGGGCGGGATGCCGGAGGATTTGGCCATACCGGAAGATTCTAATAAAGTACGAAAGAGTTAATGAAAAGCGGGTTTAAGGCGACCGCTTTTTTTTATTTTTAGACCTTTTCCGGTGAATAGAAGGAAATTTAATGGAAATAATACATTGCAGCATGAGTCAAAAAAAGGAGGAAATTTCATGGCAAAAGCGATCATTGGTGTTTTTCGCAGTCAGGAGCGCGCGAAGGAAGCTATTAATGAACTTAAAAGCCAGGGGTTTGATGAAAAAGAAATTTCCCTGGTTGCCAGAGAAAAAAAGGGAGAGGGTTACGGAGAAGAAGGCGAAGGTAATGAACGTTTAACCATGGAGAGACAAAACCTCGGTGAAGGAATATTTACCGGCGGAGCGCTCGGGGGCATAACGGGACTTTTAGCGGGAGCCGGGGCACTACTTATACCGGGTATTGGCCCCATTGTTGCGGCTGGACCCTTGGCTGCTTTCCTTACGGGCATTGTCGGGGGAGGCCTAGTAGGCGGCCTGGTTGATTTTGGGATCCCCGAAGAAAGAGGACGCCACTTTGAGGAAAGAGTAAAAAGAGGAGATATCCTCGTATCCGTTAAAACGGAAGACGATAAGGTCCAGCAGGTTATTTCCACTTTAAATCGCTATGGTGCAGAAGATGTGGAGTCCCATTAGAAAATGACGTTGGAGAGTGCTGGCGGCAAAGCTGAAGAGTTAAGCTCAAATCAAATTTTCAAATTTTACAGTTCAGCTTACGGCCCGCTGTAGCTCGCTGGCGGGGGGGCTACCGGCCTGCCCGGCAGAGCTCACTCCCCATGCTCACCTGCCACGGGGACTGTCCCTCCGGTTGCCTAGGGGGGACAGTCCCTAGTGTACGGCCAGCTGTACGACCACAAGGACTGTCCCCGTGGCAGGCCCTAAGCTTTATACGTCGCACAAACTGTTCTTACCTTGGTTGGACGTGTCAGAAATGGCGCGTTTTTATTATGTACAAGATTGCCTGAAAGTTAAGGGGTATCCCCAAAATCCTGCTCACATTATCATAAAATGAAGCATAATATAGAGCAAAGTCCCGGTATTGATCTGCTAAACAGGCGATGAAATGACCTGGAACAAAGTTATTTTTATAAAGAAGGCTTTTTCCGAACGTCCGCGGATCTCCGTGAGGACGATCCCTGTGGTCGGCAGCTTTTTCCCAAAGAGGTGATTACAGCTTGGATATTATTTTATTAGGGCTGAATATTCTGATAATAGGGGGGGATAGCAGAGAAGTTGAGCTCTATGCTCATTTAAAGAAAATCGGCGCAAATGTTTATCTGTATGGTTTTGAGAAATACCCTTCTGCAAAAGAGATTGCTCTTACTGATAACTTGATTGAATCGATCCGGCTGTCAGATGTGATTATTACACCTCTGGCCGGTATTGAAGCAAACAGCGAGGTTTACGCTCCATATGCAAGAGAAAAAGTTTTTTTGAATAAACCGGAAATTATGCATGCCCTTCAACCAAAAACACTTTTTATTGCCGGATATGTTTGGCCGTCTTTAAAGGAAATTTTTTTACAAAAAAACATTTCTGTTTTGGAAACAAGGGGGATGGATGAAATTTCGATTCCAAACGCAATACCAACAGCTGAAGGGGCAATTCAGGTGGCCATGGCCAATACTGAAATCACTATCCATAACAGCCAAAGTTTTGTTCTCGGTTTTGGGCGTTGCGGAAATATTTTAGCCAAAACTTTACAGGCTTTAGGTGCGGAAGTCACAGTTGCGGTTCGGCGTAAAGAGGTTTTGGCCTGGATAGAGGCATACAAGATGAAACCTTTGCTGTTGGATGACCTTCCCGAGGAGGTTTATAAAGCGGATATTATTTTCAACACAATTCCTACAGTTGTTTTAGATGCGGAGGTTCTTTATCGCGCCAATAAATCTGTCCTGGTGATTGATATTGCCACATATCCCGGAGGGGTTGATTTTCCCGTGGCAGAGAGGCTAAATATCAAGGCGATTCCTTTGCCGGGACTGCCGGGTAAGGTTGCCCCCAAAACTGCTGCACAGATACTGTGTAAAGCCTATCCGGATCTGATGATCTCATCGTTAAAAAGAGGTGAATAAGTTGAATCTTCAGGGTGTAAGGGTTGGTTTTGCTTTAACCGGCTCTCATTGTACGATTGGAGAGATTTTTGCCCAGGTTGAAAAGCTCGTCGCTGCAGGCGCCCAAGTAACCCCGATCATATCCTTTTCTGTCAAGCATACCAATACACGTTTTGGCGAAGCAAAAAAAATAAAAGAGCAATTACGGGAGATTACGGGTAATAGAATCATTAAAAGTATTGTGGAGGCGGAGCCATGCGGTCCCCAGAAGTTATTTGATTTGCTTGTTATCGCTCCCTGTACAGGAAATACGCTGGCCAAACTGGCAAATGGCATCACCGACACGGCAGTATTAATGGCTGCAAAGGGGCACTTAAGGAATCTCCGGCCGGTTGTTTTGGCTCTGGCCACCAATGATGGCTTGGGTTTAAACGCTAGAAATATCGGTGTTTTGCTGGTGACCAAAAATATTTTTATGGTTCCTTTTGGGCAGGATGATCCCTTCCAAAAACCAAATTCTCTGGTGGCCAGCATGGGTATGCTGTTGCCGACAATTGAAAGGGCTCTAAAAAAGGAACAAATACAACCGGTTTTATTGCCAAATGATTCGCGGTGTGTAATTTAAAAAAGCTGTTTATTTGTTTGAAAGTTCTTTTTGGCTTTGTTATAATAACTACTAGTTGTAAGCTAGCAGAAAGGAGGTTTAGTCATTGCGGCAAAAAAATGCCTTTGGTTCTTTAATTACCGCGATGGTCACGCCTTTTTATCGGGATTTAAGAGTAGATTACGATAAGGTGGCTGAATTAGCCGAACACTTGTTAAAAACGGGTTCTGATGGGCTGGTGTTAGCTGGAACTACCGGGGAATCGCCTACTCTTTCCGCTGACGAAAAAATCAATATCTGTAAAACTGCTTTAGAGGTGGTCAAGGGCCGGATAAAAATTATTGCCGGAACCGGCGGAAACTCAACCCGGGAAGCTATAGAATTAAGTAAAAGGGCTGAAGAGGCCGGGGTAGACGGCATTATGTTGGTTACCCCTTACTATAATAAGCCTCCTCAGGAAGGCCTTTACCGGCATTTCAAAAGTATTGCCGAAGCAGTTTCCCTACCAATAATGCTCTATAATGTACCGGGGAGGACGGCTATAAACCTTGCGGCGGAGACAACATTAAGGCTGGCTGAAATAGAGAATATTGTTGCCGTAAAGGAGGCAGGCGGCAATTTAGAGCAGATTACATATATTTGTGCCAGGGCGCCGGAAGGGTTTTCTGTTTATAGCGGAGATGATTCTCTAACACTTCCCGTTCTCAGTGTCGGGGGGGTAGGAGTAGTCAGTGTTACTTCACACCTTATAGGGCTGGAAATTAAAAAAATGATTGAGACTTTTTTTGCAGGTAAAGTAAATGAAGCGGCGAAAATTCATCAAAAATTGTTACCACTCTTTAATGGTTTATTTGTCGTGGCCAATCCAATCCCTGTCAAGGCTGCCCTGAACATGATTGGCCAGGAGGTTGGAGAACCCAGGTTACCCCTGTGCCCTTTGACAGAAAATCTTGCTGCAAACTTAAAAGAGCTGCTGCGCCATTATAACCTGTTATAAATACTTTTAGGATAGTGGAACTTGCACTTTCTTTCTGCAGAGCTAGCATTAGGTTTAATGAGCAGTCAGAAATGTTTTTTACCGTCTAAAATACTAAGATACCCCTTAAAAGGGGTATCTTAGTATTTTGCGTTTGCCCTGAGGCCAAAATTAAAGTATAATGGCTCTAATAGTAAGGGGTGCTAAATTACGCTCGAGAGAGGTGCGTTTTTTTTTGCGGTTCAAAATTAAAAGAAAAAGAAAGAAAGCAGATAAATTAAAACAAGTAGATAAGCTTCAGATCATACCCTTGGGTGGTATAGGTGAGATTGGTAAAAATATTTTTGTAGTGAACTACAATGAAGAAATCATTGTCCTTGATGCCGGCTTGGCGTTCCCGGAAGAAGAAATGCTGGGTGTAGATATAGTTATACCGGATATAACCTATCTTTTGGAAAATAAAGATAAAATTAAAGCTATTCTTCTGTCACACGGTCATGAGGACCATATTGGTGCCTTACCTTACATTCTTCCGAAAATAAATGTTCCTATTTACGGGACAAGGCTAACTATAGGACTTTTAAAAGTAAAGTTGGAGGAATTTGGGTTACATCAAAGTACTGTGCTCTCTGAGATTAGTGCCGGTGAGGAAATTAAAATTGGATCGTTCAGAATCCAGTCTTTTGCTACAAATCACAGCATCCCCGATTCTGTAGGGTTTGTTTTAAAAACACCTGCCGGCAACGTCGTTTATACCAGCGACTTTAAGTTCGATCACACTCCGGTGCAGGGGAAAGGTACCGATTTCCATAGTTTGGCGGAAATAGGTAAGGAGGGAGTGCTGGTTGCTTTAGCAGATAGTACAAACGCTGAACGCCCTGGTTATACGTGTTCGGAATCAAAAGTAGGAGAAACACTGAAAGAGATATTTCTTTCTGCCGAAGGCCGGATCATCATTGCATCTTTTGCTTCGAATATTTACCGTATACAACAGATTGTTAATGCCACCAGTTTTTCAGGAAGAAAACTGGCTGTAGACGGACGGAGCATGGTAAACGTTGTCGAAATCGCTCAAAGGCTGGGTTACCTGCACATACCTCCCTTTACCCTTATTGATGTGGAGGAGGTTAAAAGTTTTTCTAACAACCGGGTTGTGGTGCTGACCACGGGCACGCAAGGGGAGCCGATGTCTGCTCTGGCGAGGCTGTCCAGTTCGACTCATCGGAAATTGGAAATTGTACCCAGCGATACTGTTGTCATTGCCGCCAACCCAATCCCCGGTAATGAAAAGCTTGTCTCACGCACGATTGACAACCTTTTCCGGCAAGGGGCCAAAGTAATTTATGAGGCTGTGTCGGGTGTTCATGTTTCCGGCCATGGAAGTCAGGAAGAATTAAAGCTGATGCTTAGTTTGCTGCGCCCCAAGTATTTAATACCGGTACACGGGGAATACCGGCATCTTATCCATCACGCTGAACTGGCAGAAAAAATGGGCATCAAAAAAGAGAACATCCTGATCGTGGACAACGGCACTGTGATGGAGTTTTCTTCCTCACAGGGAAGGGTTTTATCTTCGGTCCAGGCCGGCGGTATCTTTGTCGATGGTCTTGGCGTAGGCGATGTGGGCAATATTGTCCTTCGCGACAGGCAGGTTTTATCCCGGGACGGGATTTTTATCGTTGTCATTGCTATGGATAGCAAAGCAAAAAGAATTGTTTCCGGGCCGGATGTTTTTTCCAGGGGGTTTGTGTATGTTAAAGAATCCGAAGAGCTGTTGGAAGAGGCCCGGGAAAACGTGGCGAAGGTACTCGATGGTTTAAGGCAGAAGAAAATCAGTGATTGGACTACGATTAAAAATAGCGTGCGGGATTCTGTCAGCAAATTTTTATGGGAAAAAACAGGCAGAAGGCCGATGATTTTACCGGTAATTATGGAAGTATAGTAAGAAGAAAGACCAGACAGATAAACCCGGGGGCTGCCGATAGCTGAACTTTTACCGGCTATAAAGCCTCTGGATTTATCGATAGGGATTAATGATGAAGGTGCCCGCAATAAGAAATTTTCTGCCCGGGATGACTATTATTGGTGGAATTTCTGGTTAAACTATGCATCAAGAGGAATTGCAAGTAAGAATAGAATATTTTCAGAGGGAACCGTAAAATTTTTATGCAGAGGTGATTTGATGGCCAGAGCCCTTTTAATTATCGACATGCTGCGTGATTTTCTGGAAAGGGACGGGAGTCTTTATATCGGTGCAGGTTCCAAGGCTATAATTCAAAACGTGGCGGCGCGCTTAAAAGAATGGCGTCTGGAGGAAAAGCCTGTTATTTATATCATGGACAGCCATCTTCAACATGATCCCGAGTTTGAAATGTTTCCGGCCCACTGCCTGGCCGGTGAATGGGGCGGGGAGGTAGTCGATGAACTTGCTCCCCGGGAAGAAGACTTTCTGATCAGCAAAAGGCGATACAGTGCTTTTTTTGGTACTGACCTGGATCTGACCCTACGGGAACTGGGTGTTCAAGAGCTGGAGCTTACCGGTGTTTGTACTCAGATCTGTGTTCTTTATACAGCCGCTGATGCCCGTATGCGGCACTATGATGTCACGGTCAGAAAAAATTGTGTAGCTTCTTTTGATCAAGAAACACACGAATTTGCCTTAAAAGAAATGGAAAAAACCCTCGGGGTAAAAGTTATCTGATCCGGCTGGATCCCGAATTATCCAGTATCCGGCAGGGTATTTCTTGAGGCACGGTCAGAGGTCTATTTCCCATTTGAGCTTGATCTCGGTCCCGGGTTGGAATTGGGGCTGCAGGTAATCATTTAAATCACGGCTGATTAAACGCACTATTTTTGCTGTGGAGGCCGAGATGAGCTCTACCTCAATTATGCCCCTGCTGTAAGGAATCTGTATATATTCAGCTTTTTTTTCGTCTTCTTTAAAGATTTCTTCCAATGGTATCGTTGTGTACAAGATCACTTGGTTTATTCCTCTTTCCTTTGGCGAATTAGTTCCCTGAGTTTATTCACTGCTGTAGAGATCCCTCCGACAGCGTTGATCAGGCCGACATCTACCGCTTCATGCCCTACCAGGACTGTGCCGATGTCTCTTCCCAACTGGCCTGTATTGAACATCAACTCTTTGAATCTTTCCCGGGAGATTTTGGAGTGATGGACGACAAAATCAATGATTCTTTCCTGCATCTTGTCCAGATAATCAAACACCTGGCTTACCCCGACGACCAAACCTGTCAATCTGATGGGGTGGATTGTCATCGTCGCTGTTTCGGCAATATAGGAATAATCACACCCACAGGAGATGACCACACCGATGGAGTGTCCCCCCCCCAGCACCAGGGAGACGGTAGGTTTGGAAAGAGTATTGAGCATTTCGGCAATAGCCAGTCCGGCTTCAACATCACCTCCGACCGTATTGAGGATAACCAGTGCACCTTCGATTTGTGAGCTTTGTTCTACAGCTACCAGTTGAGGAATGATATGTTCATATTTTGTTGTTTTATTCTGTGGTGGCAAAACCAAATGTCCTTCTATTTGCCCGATGATCGTTAAAGTAAAGATTTCGTTATCCGGTTGTGGTAAAGACATGGTACCAAATTTTTCCACTGTTTCTGTTAGAGAGGCACCTTCCTTTTTTTCCTCTGAAGGTTTATGCTCTGTTTTTTCTGTTCCGGTTTCAGGCAGTCTTTTTATCGGGGGAAGGTTGCCATGGGTAAGACTTTCCAATTTTTTCTCCTCCTTTCCATTTTGATATTTTCCCCAAACGGCGCTTTATTATCAAAGAATTGATTTGAGTAGGCAGATACGATGGGCCGCTTTTCCCGGTGAAAGGTTCTATTTACTCCTTGGCGGGGATACAAATCCTTATAAAAGGATATTTCCAAGGGAAGAGTGTTTATGTTTTTGATCACTGTGGGGAAATTTGTTCTGGCTTTGTTACTGCTTCTGGGTGGAATTAAAATTGTCAGTCAAAACTTGCAGAAAATTACCGGAGGACTCCTGCATGGTTTTTTCCAGGTTTATACTTCTACACCCCTCCGCGGTTTTTTGCTGGGGGCGATCTCCACTTTAATTTTACAAAGCAGCAGTCTTGTTACGGTCATGGTTGTAGGATTTATTAACGGGGGATTTTTAACCCTGCAGCAGGGTTTAAGTATTGTTATTGGTGCAAATCTGGGAACAACGATAACTTCCCAGCTTTTTTCTCTGGAGACCGGGCAATTAATCAAACCAATTATCATAGCAGGGATTTTTCTTTACGTTACAGAATTAATTTTAAAAAGGCCCCTGGGGGGCAAAGTTTTATGGGGATTGGCGGCAGTTTTAGGAGGGATTGAGCTGCTGGCGGTAGCCCTGGAACCTTTATCCATGACTGTTTTTTACCAGGAATTATATCTGTTTAGTAAAGGCGCGCCCTGGAAAGGTGTCCTGACCGGGGCTATGGCGGCGGCAATTTTACAAAGCAGCAGTGTAACAATCGGGATGGTGGTGGTGCTGGCAAAAGAAAGGATGCTCAGCTTACCGGAAGCACTCGCCATGATTTTGGGGGCAGATCTGGGGACTTGTGTTACCTCTATGCTAGCTGCCTTGGGGACTATTTTACCGGCCAGGCAAGTTGCCTGGGGGCACCTTTTTTTTAATATCGCTTCGATTTTGATCATTATTCCTTTCTGGCAACATTTCTTATGGTTAATCGGTGTTACTTCTCATGATCTTCCACGGCAAGTTGCCAACGCGCATACGCTTTATAATTTAGCGGGAGCGATTGTTCTTCTGCCTGTTGTTGACAAATTTGCATATTTATTGGAGTATATAATAAAAAGGTGAATATTCCGGTTGGGGATTTTCAGGCAAAACAATCAGCTGCGGATCTAAATAAAAGAAAAATACGGCACAGGGGGAAAATTATTTTATGAGCTACTGGGAGGCTATCGGGCTTGGTTTATTGCAGGGTTTAACTGAATTTTTACCGGTAAGCAGTTCCGGGCATCTTGTTATCGCCCAGTATTTTTTGGGTATTAAACAGCCCGGGGTAACTTTGGAGGTCATGGTCCATTTTGGCACGCTGCTTTCGATTGTTTGGGTTTTTCGCCGGGATATTTTGAAACTGTTGACAGGGTTTTTCTCCAATGCGGAGGAAAAAAGGTTTGGCATGCTTTTGTTTTGGGGCCTCATTCCCACAGGGATCATGGGGATTCTATGGGGCACATTTTTTACGAGTATATTTGACCGGCCTCTTCTGGTGGGCTTGGCGTTATTGGTAACCGGTTGTATAGTTCTGGCGATCTCCAAAGCGGAGATTAAGTTTAAGGGTATCAATAAAATGAAAATTCAGGATGCCCTGGTGATCGGTATTTTTCAAGGAATAGCAATTATCCCCGGCATCACGCGTTCCGGTTCCACAATCCTTGGTGCCCTTTGGAGGGGGCTGGACAGGGAAACCGCGGTTCGCTACTCCTTTATACTAGCCTTGCCGGTTATTGCCGGAGCAACATTGTTAGAACTAAAAGATTTTTTAAAGGTTACTGCCAATCTGGAAATCATTTACCCTTATATTGTTGCTACGCTGGTTGCTTTTATCTCGGGGGTTTTTGCCATTACTCTTTTTGTTAAACTTTTAGAAGAAGGCCGATTTTATTATATGGCTTATTACTGCTGGTGTTTGGGCCTGTTAACGATAGTGGGTTCCTGTTTATTATCTGCTTTCTAGGAATGGCCTCCCAGCCTTTAAAAAGGCTCACAGATTAAATGTCAAAATATCAACTTTAATGAGGTGCCAAAGTTATACATGAAGATAAATAAAAAAATTGGAACCAGACATAAAAAGCTCAAAAAACAAAAAAACGTACAGAGTAAAACAATCAGCAGCCAGATTAAAGCCATTTTATGGCTCGCCCTAGCGGTCTTTATACTCGCCGGGATTCAATTTACTACGCAAACAGGGTATTTAGGCCTATTGTTAAATTATTTTTTTCGTACGATACTCGGCGAAGCTGCGCTGGCCTTTCCCTTTTTGTTAGGAGCGATTGCCTTAAGTCATCTCTGTCCTTTGAAAATTGAAAACCGGCGTTATCGTTTCGCGGGTCTTTTACTTCTCTTATTTCTGCTGGCGATCACTTTGCACTTAATGCTTGTTTTACAGGAGCTTGATGTTCTTGCCCGGGATAATTTTTATCGTGCGACACTCTCCCTTGGATGGCAGCAGCAAGGGGGAGGCCTAATCGGTGCTGTTTTAACTATTGTGCTTTTCTTCTTTTTTAAAGATATAGGCAGTTATATCGTTATCAGTGCGCTTGGTGTTATCGCTTTATTGTTGATTACAAACCGTTCCTTGACGGAGATTTTCGGCAGTGTAATGCGTTTAAGCAAAACATCTTTTCAGTTTATTCGTCAGTTAATAATAAATTCCCTTGCTTTTTTCCCCGGGGAAGGAAGCAAGGAGGTCTCTGTCGAAAATTATCCAGTAAAAGAATACAGCAATTTTGAAATCAGCGTAATGGAAGAAGAGAAAGAGGAAAAGGATAAGGATAAAAAGAAGAAAGAGGAAAGGGAAGAAAATCCGGTCATCAATGTTTATCATAATGTTAAAGAGTCTTTAAACCAGCAAATAACAGCAGCAGAAAATGAGATCTTTTCGGCAGAGGAGCAAGGAGATAACGGCTTTACCCCCTATTCCAACCAGGAATTAGCACCATTTCAGAGTTATCAAATTCCGTCCCTTGATCTTTTAACCAAGATTAACAAGTTGCGCGATCAGCAGCAACAGAAAGTGATTCTGGAAAGGGCCAGATCTTTGGAAAACACTTTGGCAAGCTTTGGTGTAAACGTCAAAATAAAAGAGATCCAGGCCGGGCCTGCTGTAACACGTTTTGAGATACAACCGGAGACAGGTGTGAAAGTTAGTAAGATTTTAAGTTTAAGTGATGATCTGGCGCTTAACCTGGCTGCTCCTGATGTCCGCATCGAGGCCCCTATTCCAGGCAAGGCGGCAATTGGTATCGAGGTTCCCAACAAAATTATTTCTGTAGTTTACTTGAAAGAAGTCTTGGAAGATCCTTATTTTCAGTCTTCCTCTTCTCCTTTGACGATCGGGCTGGGTAAAGATATTGCCGGTGTTTCAATTTTCGCCGATCTTTTAAAAATGCCGCACCTTTTAATTGCCGGTTCTACCGGCTCCGGTAAAAGTGTCTGTATCAATACCATTATTTGCAGTATCCTTTTCAAAGCAAACCCCGGGGCAGTAAAATTTTTATTGATTGACCCGAAACTGGTGGAACTCAATATCTACAATGGTGTCCCCCATCTTCTTTCTCCGGTGATCACTGAGCCTAAGAAAGCAGCTGTGGCTTTACGTGGCATGGTCAAGGAGATGATCAGAAGGTATGATCTTTTTGCCCGGCAGGGTGTCAGGGACATTGGCAGGTATAACGAACTCTGTCAGAACAACGAAAGCGATGCTCCCGGTGAGAGGCTCCCTTATATTGTTGTAATCATCGATGAGCTGGCTGATTTGATGATGGTTGCTCCTTCTGAAGTGGAGGATTCTATCGTTAGATTGTCGCAGATGTCCAGAGCGGCGGGGATACATCTGATTATTGCCACACAGCGGCCCTCTGTGGACATTATCACGGGATTGATTAAAGCCAATATTACCTCCCGCATTGCTTTTGCCGTATCTTCGCAAATAGATTCCCGGACTATTTTGGACGTAGGAGGGGCCGAAAAGCTTTTGGGTAGAGGCGATATGCTTTACTATCCCATCGGATTGCATAAGCCCTTGCGCGTCCAGGGGGCTTTTATCAGTGAAAAAGATATCTCCACGATTATTGAATTCATTAAGCAGCAAGGAAGTCCCCTGTATCAGGAGTCATTGTTTTTTAATGTAGAAGAGAACGAGGCAATTTCTGTAGAGGAAGAAAAGGAAAAAAGTGACCCCTTACTGCCGGAGGTAGTTGAGCTCATCATCCAGACGGGACATGCCTCCATCTCACTGGTCCAGAGGAGGTTCCGGGTGGGCTATACGCGGGCAGGACGCCTGATTGACGAACTGGAACGCTTTGGTGTTGTTGGCAAACATGAGGGGAGCAAACCGCGTAAGGTTTTGATGAACAGGGAACAGGCGATGATCAGTATAAAAGAAGGAAATAAAAAGACGTAGAGTAAAAGTAGCCTGGGGGGAGATAAAATGGAGGAAATCGGTAAATTGCTCCGGGAAGTCCGCGAGGAAAAAGGTCTGACCCTGGATGATATCAGCAGGGAGACGAAAATTCAAAAAAAATATTTAAGTGCCCTGGAGGAAGGGGATTTCTCCTTATTTTCCGGAGAAATATATATCAAAGGGGCCTTGCGAAATTATGCCCAGGCAGTCGGCATCAATGTCAGCGAGATTCTTTCTCTTTACAGCCAGTTTAAAGAAAAGTATAATTTTGAGGTAAAAAATGATCGGAACAAGACGAAAAAGGAGCAAAGTATCTTTTTTAGCTGCAAAGAAAAGAAACCTTTTCCCAGCGTGGCGTTAATCTGGATTATCTTGTTAACTTTTGTTGTTGGTGGCAGTATTTGGTATCTTTACGGGCAGGGTTCTAAAAAAGAAACAAAAGCACCCTACCCGGAAGGTTATCTCCTCGAAGATGTAGAAAAACAGGAAGAACCGGCTCCGCAGGATGTTGTTTCCGCTGAAAAACCGGAAGAAGAAGTAAAGGAATTAGTTAAAATAGCGGAGGACAGAGGCGAAGTAATTTATGCACTTAGCGGAGTAGAGCAAAAAGAGGTCATCCTGGATTTTCCGGGCAACTGTTGGGTCAGGATTTTACAGGATGGGATAAAGGTTGAAGAAAAAAATTTTTACGCCGGTGAAAGTAAAAGCCTGGGGGACGCCCAGGAAACCTTGATCCGCTTGGGGAACCCTCCGGCCGCCAGGATAAAGGTCAACGGTTTGGAGATCGACAATCTGACCAGGTTTACCAATTCCGTGAATATTATCATCAGAAAAGAATGAGTTTATTCAAATGCTGAAAAACATGACGTTTAGTTTTATATCTCTTGGTTGTGCTAAAAATTTGGTTGATTCGGAAGAGATTATGGGAAATCTGATCCGGGAAGGTTGCCGTTTAGCCCCGCAGATTGCCGATTCCGATTTTGTTGTGATCAATACCTGTGCTTTTCTGCACGAAGCCCGCCGGGAAGCCTTTGAAATAATCAAGGAAATGGGGAAAATTAAAAGATCCCCAAAGAATAAATTGTCAAAGATCGTTGTGGCCGGCTGCCTTGTTCAATATTTTACTCCACATGAAATCAAAGCTAAAATTCCGGAAGCAGATTTGTTTGTTCCGGTTAAACAGTACCGTTTGCTGCCGCGCCTGCTCGAAAGTGTATTTTTTCCTCGTATTCATACTGTTAAATCTCCTGCTTTACCATCAAACAGCCGTTTTTTAAGCCGCTCTCCGCACAGTGTTTATATCAAAATCGCCGATGGATGTGATAACAGGTGCTCTTATTGCTTGATTCCCTTTTTAAGAGGTAAACTGCGCAGTAAAAGTATTGATGATATTATTTCTGAAGTGCACGGTGTCCAAAAACTTGGTGCCCGGGAAATAATATTAATTGCCCAGGATATCACGGCCTATGGCCTGGATTTATACGGGAAATTTATGCTGGGGGAGCTGCTCCGGCGGCTCTGTAAAATTAAGGATATCAAGTGGATCAGGCTTTTATATCTGCACCCGGCACACATTACAGATGATCTACTCAATGTGGTGCAGCAAGAGCCCAAAATATGCAAATATCTTGATCTTCCCATCCAGCATATCAATAATAAAATTCTCCGCCTGATGGGGAGAAAAACCAGCCGGGAAGAAATTATTTTTCTTTATAACAAGGTGCGTGCACTCATGCCTGAGGTTGTCCTGCGTACAACCGTAATGACCGGTTTCCCCGGAGAAGGAGAGGAAGAATTTGCCGAGCTCCTGACCTTTTTACGTAAATATCCTTTTGAAAGGCTGGGTGCTTTTTCTTTTTCCCCGGAAAGAGGGGCCGCTGCTTTTGAACTGCCCTCCAGGGTAAAAAAGGAAACAGCGGTACAAAGATGGAGAAAAATTATGGAGCAACAAAAAGTGATCTCCCGGAGCTTTAACCGGTCTTTGTTGGGACAGGAGGTCGAAGTGCTTGTTGATGCTTATTCCAGGGAAAGAAAAAGTGCCCGGGGGAGAATGATTTCCCAGGCCCCGGAAGTGGATGGACAAGTAATAATCGGTAGAGCCTCTGCAGTTAAACCAGGGGATTTTTTGCGGGTAAAAATTACCGGGGTGGGAACATATGATTTAATGGGAGAGAAAATGAACTTATGAATACAGCAAATAAATTAACTTTAATCCGTATTTTCCTGGTTCCTGTTGTAATCCGGGAAAAAATATGAAATACAATGTTTGTTCCATGATAGGGATGTCATTTTTATCCTGCCGTAAGGCGGGTTTTTTTATTGCCTTGCAGGCAGGTTTTTTGTTATAATGGAAAGCACATTATGTAAATACATTATGTCAACACGGAGCTGATTAATTTGCGCATTTCCTCGAAATATGTGCTTGCCTTTCTGGTGTTTTTGATTACATTTGGTTGTATCTATGCCGTTAACTTCTGGCACCAGCAGCGTCTAATCAGGGAGCCGTTAGCAGAAGCGCTTTTGAAAATTGAAGGGGTTAGCGATGTTAAGTTAATGAATGGCGGCCGCAAAGAAACGGAAGTTTGTATCACCTTAAACGAAGTGGAGAATCTGCCAAAAACCTACAATCATATTGAAGAGATTCTGATTTCAACCTACGGGCAGGATTCCTTTAAAATAACTCTTGCTGATAACAGAGATCCTTATTTGGAGTCAGTTTACGGTAAAATACATTTTGCCCTCATGGAAGGGGAAAGACTCGGCAACTATAGTGCCATGAGCGAGGAAATTTTTGAGCAGCTGAAACAGGAAGAAAGTTTAAAAAACTACCGGCTCTGGGTAGATCAAAAAAGAATCTACTTGTTGTTAGCAACCTCCAAGAGTACCCTTTATGAGGTGATTCCGGTAAAATATGCTGTGGAAACCGGTTATGCCGGGTAGGATGAGAATAAGGCCGTAAAGTCCTTTACTTTTTATAAAAAGCGAAGGCCTGCTTTATATGTTGCAGGGATGTAAAAGGGTTTTGGGTTTGCTTTTAAGAAGTGATCTTTGTTATAATGCATTTATGTAAATGTATTATGTAAACAGGGCACGCTTAAGGCCTGCTACGACCCTGAGAGTCCCAAATATGGATGAAAAAGGCCGGTTTTAGTTTAGATTTTACTGCTGTTCTTTGGAAGCAGCAAAAGCTGCCCATTTTTATACTAATCCTTTTACTTTGGAGGTCAATGCATGCTTAAAGAGATTGGTGCGGGAGTTGTTCTCGGAGTAATCGCCGGTTTGTTTTGGCTGGGTTACAATGTTTATCCCGTTTTATTTGCTTTAGGGTTATTTTTTCTCCTTTATAAGATATTTGATAGTAAAGGGGGAATTAAACAATTTGCTCCTTTGAATGTTCACGATTCCAAATCTAGAACCGGTATAAATTTTAGCGATATTGGTGGACAAAACTTTGCAAAGAGAGAACTGCTCGAAGCACTTGACTTTATTCGAGAGCCGGAAAAGATTGATCTGATGGGTATAAGGCCTTTAAAAGGCATTCTTCTGGTCGGACCGCCGGGAACAGGCAAAACATTGCTGGCCAAAGCTGCCGCTTCCCATACTAATTCCGCCTTTATTTCTGCAGCCGGGAGCGAGTTTATTGAGATGTATGCCGGTGTGGGTGCCCAAAGGGTTCGGCAAATCTTTCAGCAGGCCAAAAATGCTGCCCGGAAAAAAGCAAAAAAAAGTGCTATTATTTTTATTGATGAAATAGATATTTTAGGGGCCAGCCGGGGGCGCAGCAGCTCTTCTCATCTGGAACACGAGCAAACGTTAAATCAGCTCTTGGTTGAGATGGACGGCCTCAGCCTGGATGATCAGATCTGTATTTTATTAATTGGAGCCACAAACAGACCGGATCTTCTGGATAGTGCTTTATTACGTCCGGGCCGTTTTGACCGCATTGTGCAAGTTGAGCTTCCCGATTTTGAAGGAAGACTGCAGATCTTAAAGCTGCATACGCGTAATAAGCCTTTGGCTACAGACGTTCAATTACGGAAAATTGCCGCTGATACTTTTGGTTTTTCCGGGGCCCATTTGGAAAGCCTGGCCAATGAAGCCGCTATCGCTGCTCTCCGGGAAAAATCCAAAATCCTTCAAAAGAAGCATTTTTGTGAATCCCTCGATAAAGTCATCATGGGAGAAAAGCTGGATCGCCGGCCGGGAAAAGATGAATGTCAGCGTATTGCTATCCATGAAATAGGACATGCCCTGATCAGTGAACACCTCCGGCCCGGCTCTGTTTCCACGATTACAATCATACCCCGGGGGAAAGCGATGGGTTATGTCCGGCAAACACCGGAAGAGGACAGCTATATTTATACTAAAGAGTACCTGGAAGGACAAATTGCTGTTTTGCTTGGCGGGGCCATAAGTGAGGAGGAACTTCTTGGTAGCCGCAGTACCGGTGCGGCCAACGATTTTCAACAGGCTGTGGAATTGGCTAAAAAAATAATTAAATCCGGTATGTCCTCCCTGGGGATTGTGAGCATTAAGGACCTACCCGGCGGCACTCTGCATGAGGGTTTGAAAGAAATTCTCAAGGTTCAGGAAGAAAGTGTGCGGAACATAATTATAAAATATAAAAACTTGATTAAAAAAGCAGCCTGTTATTTAGTGGAAAAGGAAAGAATCGAAGGAAAATACCTGCGCAGTCTTCTCGGAACGGGGAAGAAAGATGAATTTAAAAAAGAAGCTATTTAATACTACTGTTTTAAAAATCTTTTCCGGTCTCTTGTTGATGCTGATAGTCATACAGTTTTTAAGCCCGGTCAGTTTTTCTACCGGCGCGTTTGAATTTGAAGCCAGCCTGAAGCTTTGGGGTAAAGGTCGCACGTTTATTTACTTTCCTCCCCTGGGAAAACTGGTCGCTTCCACCCATATGCCCCCCCTTGATTTTCACCTGGTGCTAAAAAACATTCATTCGAAAGAATTGACCGAGTTGACAAAAAACATCTCACCGGAAGGTTTTTGGTCAGGAGAACTGTTCCAGGAAATAAAAATAAGCATGATTAAATATCTGGTCTTTCTTTTATTTTTGGTTTTTCTATTGGGTATGGTCAGCACACTGTTGTGGACACGCCGGCGCGTGAGCAAAAAAGAAATGTTTTTGATGGGCTTAATAAATTTACTGGTATTATTGATGTTTTTTTCTGCCGCCTTTTTCTCCTATAATACGGCGGCATTTTTAGAAGCCGAATACCAAGGGGTGCTGGAGGCCGCTCCCTGGGTTTTGCATGTTCTTCAAGAGGGGGCGGGTATTATTGAAAATATCGGGATTCAGTTTGCGGAGGTAGTGGAAAGTATCTCTTTTTTAGAAAAGGAAGTAGAAAGAAATACATTATTGGATAATAATCAGGATACGATCAAAGTTCTTCATGTTTCCGATATTCATAATAACCCGGCAGCTTTTGACTTTATCCGGCGTATTGTCGATACTTTCAATGTGGAGCTGATTATTGATACAGGGGATATGGTGGATTATGGAACAGGGCTGGAACTGGAGCTTTTTTCCCGGTTTTTTGGAGAAATTAATGTTCCCTATATCTTCATTCCGGGGAATCATGAATCTATGTTAGTTGTGGAACAACTAAAAAAAATGGAGAATATTACTGTACTGGAAGATGGTGAAATTGAAATAGCGGGTTTGAAGATAGTAGGTCTAGCGGACCCCGCATCGTCTTCAATTGCCCCGTCTGTTTTAGATGAAACCCTGGTAGAGGAAAAAGCTCGAAAATTAGCAGAGAACGTGGCCAGTAGCGGGGAAGCTGCTATAATTGCCGCTCATAACCCCGATTCATTTGAATATCTGCGTAAGGACGGCAATTTACTTTTAGGGGGGCACCAGCATAAACCTTTTGTCAAAAAAAATAAAGAATATATTGAAATAAATGCTGGTACAACCGGTGCTTCCGGGATTCGGGGCATTCAAAATCTGGAGATTAATTTTAGCCTTGTTTTGCTGGATTTTCACTATGCTAAGCAGGAGGAGCGCTATATTCCTTTTAGTGCCGATTTAATTAAAGTAGAACAATTTCCTCTAAACTTTAGTTTGGAACGCTTTATTTTCGTTGATTAGATTTTCTAGCAGGAGATTTGCGGGGATAATGGAATTATATAAAGGCGGAAGGGGATATCATGAGAGTTTTTTTAGCTGTAAACTTGCATGCAGAATTGCGAGAGGAACTGGCGCAGATACAAGATAAACTGCGCAAAAAAATACAAGGGGTTCGCTGGGTTGCTCCGCCTTTATTACATATCACCTTGAAATTTTTAGGGGAATTGGGTGATGATGCGCTAGATGTTTTAGAAAAACCCTTCAGGGAGCTGGGAGAAAAAACAGCTGCTTTTACTGTTTCTTTGGCCCGTTTGGGAGCATTTCCTTCTTTGAGCAACCCCCGGGTATTCTGGATTGGTGTAGAAGAAGGGGCTTTGCAGCTGGGTAAATTAGCCGGGGACATTGAGCAGTGTTTAAAAGTTTTAAAACCCTGGCGAGGTTCCGGGAACAACTCCCGGAAAATTACCAGGGAACAATTTCGGCCGCATATCACCATAGGTAGAAAGAAGAAAAAAGGTGAACGGTTTTGGGCCGCCAAAGATGTGTTTGATGAGATGTGGGTATGTAAAAATAAGCTGTGGGTGGAAAGTTTTTATTTAATGCAAAGCGTATTGTATCCAACGGGACCTGTTTATACGCCGGTAAAGAAATTTTGGTTTAAAAAAGATGAAAAAAGCAGGAAGTTTCCCCTGGATTGAAGAATAGTTAAAATGAAAATGACCAAACAGGTGTTTAGTATGGAAAAAGTTATTTAAGGAGGTTGGGGGAAGCGTGGAAAAGAAAAAAGCGTTGGATACGGCTTTGTTGCAAATAGAAAAACAGTTCGGAAAAGGTTCCATTATGAAGCTGGGTTCGGAAAACCGGCAACCTATCGATATAATTCCTACGGGGGCATTATCTTTGGATATTGCTTTGGGTATTGGAGGTGTCCCCCGGGGTAGAGTTGTGGAAATCTATGGCCCCGAATCTTCGGGGAAAACTACAGTAGCCCTGCATATCATTGCGGAGGCACAGAAAAATGGGGGTTTTGCAGTTTTCATCGATGCCGAACATGCCCTTGATCCAATTTATGCCCAAAAGCTGGGCGTAAATATTGATGAACTTCTGGTTTCCCAACCGGATACGGGAGAACAGGCTTTGGAAATTGCAGAGGCGCTGGTACGCAGTGGGGCTATCGATGTTTTGGTGATTGATTCAGTGGCGGCTCTTGTGCCCCGGGCAGAGATTGAGGGGGAAATGGGCGATACGCACGTTGGCTTGCAGGCACGTTTAATGTCTCAGGCCATGAGAAAACTTTCCGGTCAAATCAGTAAATCACAAACAACATCAATTTTTATCAATCAGATTCGGGAAAAAGTAGGTATTATGTTCGGCAATCCCGAGGTTACCCCTGGCGGCAGGGCATTAAAGTTTTATTCTTCTGTACGGATTGATGTACGCAGGATGGAAACATTGAAGCGGGGCAACGAGATGATCGGCAACCGCACAAGGGCAAAGGTAGTAAAAAATAAACTGGCTCCTCCTTTTAAACAAGCGGAGTTTGATATTATTTTTGGGGAAGGGATTTCCAAAGAAGGATGCGTTTTGGATTTGGCTTTGGAAAAAGAAATTGTCAGCAGAAGTGGGACATGGTATTCTTATAAGGATGAGAGATTGGGGCAGGGGAGAGAGAACGCTAAAGAATTTTTAAAAACGAACGTTGATTTATATCAAGAAATTGAAAGACAGCTACGACTGGAATATAACCTATCCAATAAAAATGAAAATAAAAATGAAGAGGAGAAAAATAACAAGGTTAATGGGGTAAAATAATTTAAAAACAAGATGCATGGGCCATTTTTTAAAAACTTTTCTTACTTGACATAACCTCGTAAAGAGGATAAAATTGCTTTAAGAAACAGTAAAATCCTTTCCTCAGGAGATTTACTGTCCTTAAAATAGATTTGACCATGGAATGATGCCATACCGGGTTTTTGGCATTTTTATATAAACCTAAATTATATACCAGTCATTCTTGCCATCCTTTTGTTATCTTGCAGGTCGAGGATGAAATATGGCCATTTCTATTTTAAGCTGTGATTCCACAGCTTATTTTTATTGAATCGTGATTAAATTAATGAAACAGGAGGTGAAAAAGCTCATTGGATTTATTAGCAGTAATTACCGGAATAATCGGCATTTTATTAGGATTGGGAGTTGGCTACTTTATTCCTAAATACTTTACTGAAACCAAGCTTATGTCTGCAGAAGAGGCTGCAAAAAAGATTTTAAAAGAAGCCGAAGAAAAAGCACGGACAGAAAAAAAAGAAAAAATACTGGAAGCCAAAGAAGAGGTTCACAAGCTCAGGCATGAATTAGAAAAGGAGACCAAGGAACGACGTTTAGAGCTGCAGCGTTTGGAAAGGCGCATACTACAAAAAGAAGAGATCCTGGATAAGAAGACTTTTCAGTTAGAAAAAAGAGATGAAGAATTAAAAAAGCGGGAAGAAGAAACTGTGCTGATTCGTAAAAGGATGGAAGAAATTCATCAGCAGCAACTGCAGGAGTTGGAAAAGATTTCAGGATTATCTACGGAGGAAGCCAGGGAGGTCATTCTTAAACGGGTTAAAGATGAAATACAATATGAACTTGCACAGATGATTAAAGATGTAGAGCAGCAGGCCAAAGAGGAAGCAGAAAAAAAAGCCCGGGAAATTATTTCTCAGGCTATACAGCGATATGCTGCAGATCATGTTTCGGAGTCTACTGTTTCCGTTGTCAGCTTGCCCAATGATGAGATGAAGGGGCGTATTATTGGAAGAGAAGGAAGAAATATCCGGACTTTGGAAACATTAACGGGTATTGATTTAATTATTGATGATACTCCGGAAGCGGTAATTCTATCCGGTTTTGATCCCATTCGTAGAGAGGTAGCCCGTTTGGCTTTGGAAAAATTGATTATTGATGGTCGAATACACCCTGCCCGTATAGAAGAAATGGTGGAAAAAGCCCGTCATGAAGTTGATGCACAAATACGCGAAGAAGGGGAACAGGCTACGTTTGAAGCAGGTGTACACGGGCTTCATCCGGAGCTGGTCAAAATGCTTGGAAGGTTGAGGTTCCGTACCAGTTATGGCCAAAATGTGCTTAAACATTCTTTAGAGGTGGCTCACTTGGCCAGCATCATGGCTGCGGAATTGGGACTTGATATTAAATTGGCAAAAAGGGCAGGTTTACTTCATGATATAGGGAAGGCTCTGGATCATGAGATTGAAGGACCTCATGTTGTCAACGGAGCTGAACTGGCCAAAAAGTTTCGAGAATCATTAGAGGTAAATAACGCGATTGCCGCTCATCACGGTGATATTGAACCCCAAACTTTAGAGGCGGTTTTAGTGCAAGCCGCTGATGCTATTTCTGCGGCCAGGCCTGGTGCCAGACGCGAAACACTGGAAGCCTATATCAAACGCCTGGAAAAACTGGAAGAAATAGCAGATTCTTTTGATGGGGTTGAAAAAGCCTATGCTATTCAAGCAGGCCGTGAAATTCGCATCATGGTTAAACCAGATAAAATTGACGATGTGACGGCGACACAAGTTGCCAGGGAAATTACAAAAAAAATTGAGAAGGAACTGGAATATCCCGGACAGATTAAAGTTACTGTAATTAGAGAGATCCGGGCAGTAGAATATGCCCGATAAAAATTAAACAGAGTAATGGTAATTAGTGCCGCAAGGCACTTTTTTCTTTTTTCAGAAGGAATTTATTCTGCTATTATGGAATATTAAAATTTAAATTCCATTGAAAACGCCGGATCCGGAACGAATACCGGATCATGCGGAAAGTTATTTTTTTGTCCTTTAATCATAGAGCCGCTGTTTGCTGTTTATAGTATACAAGGAGGAATTTTTATGAAACTCGAACAATCCCCCGGTGAACTGTCCAGTGTTAATTTATTGGTCAGCCTGCTGGTTCGTTTTCCGGAGATTTTCACAATTAACTATAATTTAGCTGAAGCAGTTTTTAAACTTTCCTTTATGTTAAAGGTAAATGTAGAACAGGAAAGATACATAAAGTTTAGGAAACATTTCTCTGATTGTTTGAAAGCTTATTACGGGATTTTGGAATTTGAACAACCTGTTTCACCGAAAATTAGTAAGAAGTTAATTAAAGCGTGGACTTTATTGCAGGTAACTTTTTATAAAAAGAGCATTTGTTTTGAAGAAATAAACTTGGTCAGCAGTTTAATTTTAAATGAGTTTAAAAAAGAAATAATTGTTGATACGCGTGAAAATAGCTATTTAAGCGGTGAAAGAGAGATTCATAGTGAAGATTTTATTGAATGTTTGCTACCGGAAAAAAAGAAACAGGAGCAAGAAAATTTATTTGCGTTTCGTGAAGCGGGAAAGGTTTATGTTTTTGATAAATAAATATAAAACAAGTTGGAGTAAAAAGCCCGGCTATTTTTTAGTAGATAATTTATACAAAGTGCAGTGCTTCTAATATTAAAAAAATATTTAAAATTTTTTCAATTAAAAGAAGGAAAATTTTAAAAACTGGCGAATATAATTAAGAGAAAATAAAGCAAAATATTTCTATAAAGGAGGTACAATTAGCTTAAATGGAAGTATTAAAAGTTTCAGCAAAATCTAATCCTAATTCTGTGGCTGGTGCTTTAGCAGGGGTTTTAAGGGAACGGGGAGGGGCTGAAATCCAAGCCATTGGGGCCGGTGCACTAAATCAGGCTGTTAAGGCTGTAGCTATCGCCAGGGGATTCGTTGCTCCCAGCGGTATGGATTTAATCTGTATTCCCGCGTTTACAGATATTCAAATTGATGGGGAAGAGAGAACAGCGATTAAACTAATTGTTGAACCGCGTTAAAGACATTTGATTTTTTAGGCTTTTTTTATATAAACTTAAACTGATTTTGCTCCGATTACACTCCTTTTCTTCAAAGGTGTGTTTTTTTATGCCTGTTGATCAAAGACTATGATATTATATTTATAATGAATATGTTTATAAAAGCTCCAGGAACAATTTTTCTGAATCTTATAGTGGAGAGGCGGGAGGGTGTAGAAATGGTCATGAAACGCGTGGATCTGCATATTCATACTACTTTTTCCGATGGTTCTTTAAACCCTGTGCAAGTTGTCAAGACAGCAAAAGAGAAGGGTATTGTTGCTGTTGGCATTACCGATCATGATACTCTGGAGGGGATTGCCCCGGCTGAAACGGCAGGGAAAAGTTACGGTGTGGAAATAATCCCCGGGGTGGAGTTGAGCACGAGTAAAGGGGAAAAAGAATTTCATTTACTCGGCTATTTTTGTGATCCCCAAAATCACCGGCTAAAAAACTTTTTAGAACAAATGGCTGCGAGCCGGCATGAAAGAATTAAAAAGATGATCACCAAGTTGGGAGAGTTGGGTGTAGAGATTGATTTAGCGGAAATACTTGCTCAAACCCAAGGTAAAGCACCGGGAAGGCCCCACCTGGCTTTAGCACTTTACCGCAAAGGTTACTGTCATACACCGGCAGAGGCCTTTGAAAAGTATATTGGCAAAGGCTGTCCGGCGTACATAAAGCGTTACAAGCTGGATTTTTTTCAAGCTATTGACTTGGTCCGCGGGGCGGGAGGAATTCCTGTGCTCGCCCACCCGGGAATTTACGGGGAAGACAGGCTCATTCCCGGCATGGTTGCGGAAGGCCTTATGGGTATTGAAGTTTTCCATCCTGATCACCGGTCTGTGGATGAAAACAACTATCTAAAGATAGCCCAAAAACATAAACTTTTGGTTACCGGGGGCTCAGATTACCACGGGGAAGGTATCGGTTCAGCTCCTGCTATTGGTACTGTGACGATTGATTATCACTATTTAAAGAAGTTAAAAAATATGGCATGAAAAACAAAAAGTGTTTAAAAACATTTAAATTGCGAAAAAAAAGGGTTTTGCGCCTGCCTAAAGAATTAATGATATTGTGAATAGATTATCGCTTTATTGCCAAAAAAGGCGTTTTATGAAAGAGTTGAGAACTTGTTTGGGATTGACAGGGGGGTGGGAAAATTACATGCCAAAGCATTAAAGAGAGGGGGGTAGGAGATGGATAATTTCATATCAGGCTTGGAAATTTTAGTGATTGGTTTTACAGTTACGATAGTCACTTTGTTTGTACTGGCGGGGATTTTGCTTGTCTTCACCAAAGTATTTGGCGGTGATAAAAAAGGACAAGAAAAAGGGGGAAAAGCTGTTTCACAGAAAGTTGAGCAACAAGTTAAACCAGCCGCAAAAACCCGGGTGGAGATAAGCTCTACCGATAGGGCTTTAAGGCCGGAAATTGTGGCTGCAGCAATTGGAGCCCTAAAATATACATTTGAAAAACAGGCCCCAAAGTTCCCTATCATTGCAGAAATCCAAAGTAAGAGTTCGCTAAATGATACCTGGGCACAGGCCGGACGGACGAGGCTCATAAACTTAAGGCAAGATTTTGTATCATATAAAAGGGGGAAATTCAGATGAAAAAATACAAAGTTTATGTTAATGGCGAACCATTTGAGGTTGTTATTGAAGAGGCAGAACAAACAACAGGGGTACAACAACCTGCAGCACCGCAAGTACAAGCAGCACCGGTGAGTAAACCGGCGGCTCCGGTAGCTCCGGCAGCTCCCCCTAAAGTAGAAGAGCCACCTGCACCCAAAGCCAGCGGCGGTTTGGAAGTAACTGCGCCCATGCCGGGTTCTATCCTCGATATTAAAGTAGAGGTGGGTGCACAGGTTAATGCTGGGGATACATTGCTTATTCTGGAAGCAATGAAAATGGAAAACGAAATAACCGCCCCCGAATCAGGAGTTGTAAAATCAATTAATGTTACCGTAGGTTCATCTGTCAATACCGGAGATCTGATGCTTGTGATTGAATAATTCGGGGAGGGGTAAAAATGCTTGCCAGTCTTTTGAGTTTTATTAAAGATACCGGATTTGCCCAATTGGCTTTTCCGGAATTAATAATGATTGCCGTCGCCCTTTTTCTTTTATACCTGGGTATTGAGAAGAAATACGAACCTCTTTTATTAGTACCGATCAGCTTTGGGATGCTGCTCGTCAATCTACCGCTGGGGGGGCTGATGGATCCACCCGTGGATGGGCAGGTTGGAGGTCTTTTCTATTATCTTTATCAGGGTATCGAACTGGGCATTTATCCTCCGCTGATCTTTTTAGGGGTAGGTGCCTTAACAGATTTTGGCCCTCTTATTGCCAATCCCATGACCCTGCTGCTGGGAGCAGCAGCACAGTTGGGCATCTTTTTTACATTTTTAGGGGCGCTAATACTTGGTTTTTCATTGCCGGAAGCAGGTTCAATCGGGATCATCGGTGGTGCTGACGGCCCCACGGCTATATACCTGACTTCCAAGATGGCACCGCATCTTTTAGGGGCCATTGCCATTGCTGCCTATTCTTACATGGCCCTGGTACCTATTATCCAGCCGCCGATTATGAAAGCGCTGACCACCGAAAAAGAAAGAAAGATAGTCATGCAGCAGCTCCGGCCCGTTTCCAAAAAAGAAAAAGTTCTATTCCCTATCATTGTGATTATCCTGACGGGGCTTTTTCTACCGGCAGCGATCCCTCTTTTGGGAATGCTCATGTTTGGCAATCTTTTAAGGGAGTGCGGGGTAACAGAGCGTCTCAGCGGGGCTGCCCAAAATGAGCTGAATAATATTATCGTTATTTTTCTGGGGCTCACTGTTGGTGCCAAGGCGAATGCTACCTACTTTTTAAAAGCGGAAACACTGCAAATAATCGCTTTGGGGCTGGTGGCCTTTGCCATCGGAACCGCCGGTGGTGTGCTTATGGGCAAAATCATGTGCAAGGCTACAGGTGGCAAAGTCAATCCTCTCATCGGTTCAGCAGGGGTTTCAGCCGTGCCCATGGCGGCCAGGGTTTCGCAGGTGGTTGGACGGGAAGCCAATCCCAGTAATTTTTTGTTGATGCATGCCATGGGACCCAATGTGGCCGGGGTGATTGGTTCTGCAGTAGTCGCCGGTGTCTTTCTTTCTTTACTGTAAGCAATATACATTATATTTATTGTTAATATCCATTGTTACTTTTCGGGACGCTATCAAGAAGCAGGTGTTTTGTCTATTGTGCCGTCCTGGTTTTTTTAATAGTGTATGATTTTTTTTGCAGGTTGTACTGCTCAACAGAACCAGGCAATTTAAAAACTTAAATTTAACCTCATCCTATACCTGTGGGGATTTTTCTCACAGGTTTTTTTATGCCTGGATTCTAAGGCATAGTAAGGTAGAGTTATCCATACATATAATGAGGTAAAAGTACATTTAAAAGTGGTGGTAGGAATATGCCGGCTTTGAGGTTAAAGGTTTTAAAGGTGCTGCTCGGGGTGCTGGGCATTGCATTTTTGCTGGTTATCGCTGTAAATATTCATTTTAAAGGGAGGGTTCCACGGGGCGTTTACCTGGCAGATACTTATCTGGGGGGCAAAAGTTACCGGGAAGTGGAAACCTTTTTGGAAGAAAAACGCGAAAGACTAAAAAAGGAGCAAATAAATATTTATATCACTGCCGGAGAGAATCCTTTGGTTTTTTCCCTGGAAGAACTGGGCCTAACCCTGGCTAAAGAGAAGCTGATGCGGGAAATAACGAATCTAAAGTATTCCTTTAATTTTAAAGAAATGTACAGGTTTTTTACGCATAGTGTCTATATACCGGGGCACTTTAATTTCGAGGAAGAAAGGCTAATGACAGCTTTAGGGCCTGTTCAGGCAGAAAAGTACGTCCCCCCGCAAAATGCAACCATTCGCGCCGAAGAGGGCAAATTAAGATTGAACCCCTCCCAAAAGGGACGTAGATTAAAGATAGAAAAAACTGGGGAGGAAATCCTGGAGAAGCTGTTCTGCTGGCCTTCCTTCCCCTTAACAATTTATATGGAGACGGAATGGCTGTTTCCGAAGAAAACAATTTTACATATTCTGAATATGGGTATCAGGGAGGAGATAGCGACCGCTTCCACTTTTTTAAATCCTCGGGATCAAAACAGAGTTCACAATATCACGCTGGCAGCAGAGAAATTGGATAATATCATTCTGGCCCCCGGGGAACTTTTTTCCTTTAATCAGATTGTCGGGGAAGCCAACCTGGGGGCCGGTTATAAGGAAGCGCCGATCATTGTTCATGAGCGCGTGGTGCCGGGGCCGGGAGGAGGTATTTGCCAGGTGTCCTCGACTCTTTATCATGCAGCCCTTTTAGCCGGAGTAAGCATTGAGGAACGCCATAATCACGGGTTGCCTGTCGGGTATCTCCCTCCGGGGTACGATGCGACGATCGCCTATGATTTTCTGGATCTGAAGTTTCGTAATAATAAACCTTATTATATTTTAATTCACCTGCAGGTTTTAGAAAATAGCATCAAGGCGACTATTTTTGGTTCTCCCTCCCCTGCAGAGAAAATAGAGATTGTTACGCAAAGTTTACAAAAAATAGATCCGCCGGTAGAGTATCAACAAAGAAAAGATAAACCTGTTACTTATCACAGGATCATCCAGGAGGGCAAACCAGGCTTTATCGTTGAAACTGTGCGCATCTTTTATGAGCACGGGCAGGAAAGTGCGAGGGAATACCTGGGAAAAGATCGTTATGCTCCTACGCCGCAAATCATGGCCGTGGGAACTTTGCCGGAAAAGGAAATTGAAGAAAAAAATGAAGAAGAAATTAGCGAAGAAAAGAGTTTGGACAACGGAGCTTTGGATAAACCCGTGGAAACGGAGGCTACTAGCAGGTAAGGCCAGGCAGGTATTTTTACGGTTCGTTTAGTTTATACTAAGGTATAAACATAATATTTATAATATAGGAGGTAGTGGTGGATGACTGTAGGCACAAAATTAAAAACCTGCCTGGCCAATCTGAAAAGTGCCCAGGCAGACCTGGAATCATTTGCGCTGGAAACTAACAATCAGATGGTTAAACAGGTTTTTTCGCAGTTTGCTGACCAGACAAAAAGCATTGCCGAAGGCCTGCAAACAAGAATCCAGGAAATAGAAGAGCAGGAACCCCAGTATAAAGGCTTTTAGTTAAGGAAAACCTCTCTTACTAAGAGAGGTTTTTGTTAATATGTGCCCTTCTGACGATTCGCTCGAAAATTAAGCAGGATTTTGTAGAAAGAAAACGAAATAAAGGTTTATAATGGTGTAAAAGATGAGGTGTTAAAAATGGAAGAGGTGCGGGTAAGATTTGCTCCCAGCCCTACCGGAGAACTGCACATTGGGGGAGTGAGGACAGCACTTTTTAACTGGCTTTTTGCACGGAACCGGGGGGGCAAGATGATTTTAAGAATTGATGATACGGACAAGCAGCGTTCGTCCCCCGTGTTTTTAGATTCGATTATCAATTCCATGCAATGGCTGGGTTTGGACTGGGATGAAGGTCCGGGAGTAGACGGGGGGCAGGGTCCTTATTTCCAGTCGGAACGCCTGGAAATATATCAGGAGGAAGCACAAAAGCTTCTGGAGAAAGGCCAGGCCTACTACTGCTTTTGCACTGCCGAAGAGCTGCAGGCTGAAAAGGAAAAACAACGTCAAATGAAACAGCCACCGCGCTATAGTGGTCGTTGCCGGGATTTGACTCCGGCTGAAAGAGAAAAAAGAAAGGCCGGCAGCAGCTATGTTATTCGGCTTTTAATGCCCAAAGAAGGAGAAACAGTAGTCCAAGATATAATCAGAGGAGAAGTAACCTTTGATCATACAAACTTTGATGATTTTATTATTATCCGTTCCGATGGTTTGCCGACTTATAACTTTGCTTCTGTAGTTGATGATCACAAAATGGGTATTACCCATGTGATCAGGGCGGAGGAACATCTTTCCAATACCCCGCGCCAGCAAATTCTTGCGCAGCAGCTTGGCTACAGTATTCCTCAATATGCCCATGTTCCCATGATTTTGGCCCCGGATCACAGTAAACTTAGCAAGAGACACGGGGCAACATCGGTCCAGGAGTACAGGGAAATGGGTATCTTGCCGGAAGCGCTGATCAATTACCTGACTCTTCTGGGGTGGTCACCGGGAGAGGATCAGGAAATTTTAACCAGAGAGGAAACGATCAAGTCTTTTTCCCTGGAAAGGGTCAGTAAAAATCCCGCGATATATGACCTTAAAAAACTAATTTGGCTTAACGGCCATTATTTAAGAACAATGGAGTTACAAACGATTACGGAGAGAGCTTTACCCTTCTTTCAGGAAAAAGCGGAAATATGGGCTGCCTGTAAAAAAAGCTCGATAAAAATAGAGGATGTTATTGCCCTTGTCCGGGATAGAGTTAAAACCCTTCAAGAAATAGTCGAGGCTTGCGAGTATTTTTATCGCGAGGACTTTTTTTACGATGAAAAAGGAGTGAAAAAACACTTCCATCGAAAGGGTGCCGGTGACGTTCTGAATGAAGTGGCCAAAACCCTGGAAAAGGTGGAGCCTTTTGAAGCAGAAAAGGTGAGGAAAGAACTGCAAAACCTAAGCCAGAATTTAAAGATATCTATGGCAAAAATCAACCTGCCGACGAGATTGGTTGTAACCGGCCGTACTATGGGCCCCGATTTATTTGATATAATTTCCCTTCTGGGAAAAGAAAAGGTGTTGGCTAGATTCAAGAGAGCCCGTGAGCTTTTTTTCAAGGAGTAAATGGGGTGTAGAAGATGCGTAAAGTGCCGGTATGGGCCTTGGAACCGGGAATGAAGATCGCCAGGCCCATATATGATTCCCGTGGAATTTTATTGCTTAACTCCGGTATTGAGATTAAAAAAGAATATATACATTATCTTCAAAAACTAAGCATTCCTGCTGTATATATTGTGGATAATATTATCCCCGATGTAGAGATCGAAGATGTTATTTTAGATGAAACGAGACAAAAAGCAAAAAGGCTGATCAGCGATATCGCCCTGGAGACCGGAAGGCAGTCTGGAAAGTCTATCCCCAGGCTGGTTTATGCGCATAAAGGTATAAAGAATGTTCTGAGTGAGATTATCGATCAACTGCTGGCCAATCAAAATCTTATAGTAAATTTATCCGATATACGTACTGCTGACAGCTATACCTTTGCTCATTCGGTTAACGTCGCTGTGATGGCCGTTCTTACGGGGATTTCTCTCCAGATACCGCGCTCCCGTCTGCCATATATTGGTATGGGTGCTCTGCTGCATGATCTGGGTAAAGTAAAGATTTCCGCAAGCATTTTAAATAAAAAAGGGAAACTGACCCCGGAAGAATTTGAGGAAATCAAGAAACACCCCCGCCTTGGCTATGAAATGTTTAAAGCGCAGCAAGGTTATGTGGATACAGCATCAGCTCTGATTATCTACCAGCATCATGAGCGTATGAATGGCAGCGGTTACCCGGAAAAGCTAAAAGGGGAGCAGATCCATACTTTTGCCAGAATTTGTGCTGTCGTTGATGTCTATGATGCTTTGGTGGCAGATCGACCCTACCGCGCGGCCCTTCTGCCTCATATTGCCTTTCAAATTTTAGAGTCCGCCGGAGAAGAATTTGATCCAAATATTTTACACAATTTTTTTCAGCATATCGCGGCCTACCCCATTGGCACTTTTGTCGGGTTGAGCAATGGACTGGTCGGCATTGTCGTCTATAATAAGGCCGGGTTTCCCTTAAGACCCAAAGTAAGAATTCTTTGCAGTAAAGATGATTTTGAACCTTTAAAGCCCTATGAATTGGATCTGATGGAAAAAATAAATATTGTTGTAGAGGAGGTTTACAGCGAAGACGAACTCCCCGCAGCAATAACCAACCAAGGCGTGGGTATGGTCACTTAATCTAGAAGGCTGAATATTAAATTAATGGCGGCAATCTATTTCAGCCATTATCTGTAAATCAAGAGCATTGTTTTGCCCGGAGGGCCACAGTGTATCCTCTGTTTCCTGGAGAGCTTCGGTCATACGCTGATAATTTTCGGGGGAAAGTTCGAAAATTTCCTGTGCCTGCTCAGTGCTTAACACTTCACGGATGGGGAGTATTCTATATCTCCATCTTCCCCCTTGCCTGAGTTTATGCACCCAGGTAGGCTCAATTTCTAACAGTGAGATGTGGAAAGTATTTGATTTGGGGTCAAGCTGAATTTTAATAAAGGCAATAACTCCGGTATCACAATAGCGGTCCCTTTGATTGGAAATGAAATTTCCCAGAGAGTAAAAAACCAGGCCCGCCCCTTTTTCTGTCTCCATGATTTCTGCTGGTTGAATGACATGCGGGTGGCTGCCAATGATTATATTGGCCCCCAGGTCGATCAGCTTTTTGGCTAGGTCCCTTTGCCGGTCAGAAGGTACCCGTTGGTACTCATTACCCCAATGCATGCAGATGACAATAATATCTGCTCTATAAGCATTTTTTGCCCTGAAAATGTCTTCGCTTATTAATTGTTCATCAATCAGATTAACTAGATAATCTTCGCCGGGGGGGATAGGCAGGCCGTTTGTTCCATAGGTATAGGCAAAAAAAGCGGCCTTGATGCCATTATGGGTCAGAAGATAACCTTTCTTTCTTTCTTCTAAACTGCGCGCTGTTCCCACAAAATTCAATCCGGCCTCTCCAATATTGTTGATGGTATTGATGATGCCGGCCGAGCCCCTGTCCAGGGAGTGGTTATTGGCTGTAATTAACAAATCAAATCCGCTATTTTTTAAAACACCAGCCAGTTCCGGAGGGGAGTTGAAAAGCGGGTAACCGCTGTAACCGCCATATTCCTCACCGGCCAGGGTTGTCTCCAGATTGCCTATAACGAAATCGGCTTTTTTTAAATAAGAAGATATATAGGAAAAGTTTTCCTGGAAGTCATATCTGTCTTCGCTTTCCAGGTAAGCGCCGGCTATTTGAGGGCTGTGGATCATGATATCGCCGACAGCGGCAAGAACAAGATCTTGGGGAATGATTTCTTGAGAAGCGGCGTCCAAAGTAGAGCCGCTGGCATTGTTTTGTTCCTTGAATTCTTCACGTTCATAATCCTGTTCAGAGTGAGAAGTGGGGTTATGACGAGCCCGGTTTTTTGTTATTATATTTGCGGGAAAAGCGTAGAATAAAATGATCAGGCATAATAAAAAAGCTATAATTATGAAAAAAATGAAGCCGGTTTTTTTATTCATGAACATTTGAACCCTTTCCGGATTGGTAACCTTAGGAGTATTATAATACTTTTGGAATAATAAAGAAAGGAGGGGAAAGAGTTGCAGATCAAAATCATCATCAACGAAGACGTTTATCTACAAGGGATTTTGAACGAGACGAGTACTGCGCAAAAAGTGTATGCGGCCCTACCGATCAAAGGCCAGGGGAAGACCTGGGGAGAAGAAATATACTTTGCCTCCGATGTTGAAGCTCCTCTGGATAATCCCAGGGAGATTTTGCAGGCGGGGGAGATTGCCTACTGGCCACCAATGCAGGCCCTCTGCATTTTTTTTGGCCCGACACCGGCCAGCCGGGGGGACGAGATCAGGGCAGCCGGCCCGGTTAATATTATCGGTAGAATTGAAGGGGATTTGTCCATCTTACGGAATTTGAGAGAGCCCTTGGATATTATGATCACCAAGAATAATTAAGCCTTAAAATGGTCTTTTCCCCTTACCTCCTGAATAAATAATAAAGGAGATCAATATAAATCCAGGGAGGTAAGGACAAACCAATGGAGGAGTTCAGTGTTTATGGTATAGCTCTGGTACCGGTAATTTTAGCCATGGTTGAGCTGTTAAAGCGGGTGGGGATCCCCAAAAAACTTTCTCCACTTGTAGCGGTAATATTGGGTATTTTTTGCGGGTTTTATTACCTTGCTCCCGGTGAACCCAAAAAAGCTATTTTTTTAGGTATAGTTGCCGGCCTTTCGGCGATCGGGTTGTTCTCCGGAGCAAAAAACACCATGGAAGAATTTGTGAGCGCCTCCAATCCGGGAAGGAAAATAAGCAACAAAAAATATGGCCAGTAAAAAGGTGAAAGCCTTACCAAAAAATAAAGGAAACAAACGGGCAGCCAAAAAATAAATTTGCAGCAGTGCTTTAACTTTTATTTAATTTTTTTTAAAACTACGATCGGCGTCTGTTGATCTTCATTCCCAAAGGGGTTATCCAGCAGATTATCAATAAGGTTTTGGTGATTGATTTCTGCGGTGGCAGCAAGGATATCCACACGGTAGGCGTCATTTACATCAACAACAGCAGCTTCTGCACCAGTCTTTTCCTTAATTTTTTTTACTAATTCATCTGAGTTTTGTGGCCCTAAAATAATATAATTTTCAAAAGGCCACATAGTTCTGGCTACATCATCAATACGTGCCAGGCTCCTTCCTGCAACATAATAAAAAAGTCCCTTTATACCCATTACCTTACCCACTAAAGCCGCACCGGCTCCTAAAAGGATTCTTGTTGGACCGGTTTCGTTGATGGCCACCTGCATTGCCTCCGGTGTCGCCAGACTGCCATCTTTTTGTGGAAATATGGAAAGAAAGCGAGCCAGGAAGGATACTTTTATTTCTTCCGGCAGGATGGCCCGGCCCTGAGCAATGGCGACTACAGTTTCTGCTATAGTAATGATGTCGCCTGGTTCGACAATATTTTTGGTGTATTCGGCAATTACGCTCAGGAGGTCATCTTGGGGGTTAAGTATACGGGTATAGAGAGGATAAACGGCATAAGAATGATTCATCGTTTATGCTCCTTACTTAATTTTAGATCACGTTTTGGTGTAAAAATATTTTATCGTGGCATTAAAGATGGCCTGTGCGGTTCTCCACTGGAAATGGGAATTTCTTAACAATCCCTCTTCCACGGCGTTTGTAATTGTTGCTGCCTCCACTACAACGGCCGGTATACCTAAAGCAAGTAGATCGCTATCTGTTTTGATGTCATTATTTTTTATATTCAGCTTTTTTGACATCTCTAAACCGATCTCTTGAGCCAGTTTTTCCATTTGTTTTTCTTTGGGTGGCACGGCCAGAGCAAAACCTCCGTCCTGGCTACCGGTACCTTCTCTCAGATGCAGACCTACGTAGAATTGAGCTTTTTGTTGCTGCAGATTCGCTCTTTTAGTTTCTGCAGAGACATTTTCATCCCCCTGGCGAGTTAACCAAACCTTTGCCCCGGTCAACTCAAATATTTTGCGCAGTTGATAAGCAATAGAGAGGACAGCATCTTTTTCCAATAAGCCCACAGGCCCCCGCAATCCACAATCTTTGCCCCCATGTCCGGGGTCAATGATGATCGATTTGTTCCAGAAGAGTTGCTCCAAAAAATATCTATTGAAGTTAATAATCAGGCGGTAGGGTGGATTGGCCACGGAACTGCGATCCACAATTGTGGGATAGCTGAAAAAAATGGTAATCTTGACCTTTTTATTTTTTTCTTTAATGACAATGTTTTCAATAAGCCCATCATGAATATGAATTACTTCTGCAGGCATATTTAAGTTCACTTTCGGGATTGTAAGGGTATAACTATGGGACTGCTTTTGACTGGTATAACTAAGGGGCTTAGTACTTTCAATGACGATTTGGGAGTAACATCGATCAGGAGGTATACCGGTTACAAATAAATTTTTTTTGATATTTGTAATTGTGGGGAGCATGATCCTCACCTCATTTCAGTTTTCCAGTTTTACAACTTTTTTATTACCTGCATATTAATATATTCAAATTTATAAAAAAAGTGAGGGGACAAGGGGATGAAAGGGATCATCAGGGTGCCGCTGGCAAATGTTTATCGTTTTGATACAGAGTCAGCTGAAATGGTAACCCAGGTAATTTTTGCTACAGTAGTCACAATTTTGGAGGAAAAGGACTGCTGGTTCAAAATTCAAATACCGATTCAGCAAAACTATACCGGATGGGTGAAAAAGGAAAATGTTTTTTTGGGGAAACCACCGCAGCGGTTTCTAAAAAAAATAATCGTTCATAAACACCTTGCCGCGCTAAAAAACATACCGCAGGAGAGCAGTAAAACGATTTTGAAATTACCCCTGAACACACGTTTAAGGGTTATGGAGAAGCAGGAAAATTGGTTTGCGGTGTGGATTCCGGAGGGAAGGAAAGCCTGGATAAACGAGCAGGATCAACTTGAGGAAAAACCTGCTGTTTTTAAGGCTAAGAGTACCGTGGAAAAAATTCTTCACCTAGCGAGGACTTTCAGGGGTGTTCCCTATTTGTGGGGAGGGCTTACCCCGGAAGGATTTGATTGCTCCGGTTTTGTTTATACCCTCTATGCCCTACATGGTTATTATCTGCACCGGGATGCCGATTTACAATATAAATATGATGGTTTACACGTAGACATGAACGAGATATGCCCGGGGGATCTTCTTTTTTTTCATGAGGATGTAGTTGAAATCCCGACCCATGTCGGGATTTATGAGGGTGGTCAAAACTTTATCAATGCTTCCAGCAGGCGGGGTGTGGTCAGCTATAGCCTGGCAGAAAACAACTGGCGGTTAAAAATATCCGGGGCAAAAAGAATCCTCGTCTCTGAAAATAAAAATCTGGTATAAATGCTTTTTTTTCTCAAATTAAGGATGGTTTGCAACATAGCTGTCAATGCCGGCACAAATTGCCTCCGCCAACTTTTTCCGGTAACTGCCGGTCGCCAATAATTTTTTATCACTGGGGCTGGTGATAAAGCCTACCTCCACAATTACCCCGGGAATATCGGTGTGGAGGAGAATATAAAAGTCTCCTGTACGTGTTTTTTCGTGAAAGTATTCCCCGCCTTGAGGTTTTGCTTTGGTCACCGCATTTAAATGGCTTTGAATTATTTCAGCCAAAGCCTCGCTTTGTGGGTTGTTTTCTGTAAAAAAAGTTATCGCGCCCCGGGTATAGGGATCTTCACAGGAATTCACATGAATACTTACAAATAAATCTCCATTGCTTTCATTAATAAACTTGGCGCGGCCATGCACATCCCGGCGGTGACGGGTATCCGATCCATTGGGGAGGAGATCACTGACATCTTTATCAGTTTCCCGGGTCATTTTTACACTATATCCTTTTCTGCGGAGTAAACTTCTGAGCTGTTTGGCTATATCCAGGTTAATGTCTTTTTCCAGCAGGTCCTCGCCACGGCTGACCCCGCCATCAATTCCGCCATGGCCAGGGTCAATGATCACGGTAAGGCCATTGGTAGCGATGGCCTGGATCGCAGGCAGATAACCCTGAGATCCTGTAAAGAAAAAGACTAATAAACAAACAAGAGTTAAAGAGATCAGCCCATTTTTAATTTTTTTTTGGGGCAGAAAAAAAACCCATAATTTTCTTTTCAACTTATTTTGATTCACCCCTTTTCAGTGTTATGCCGGCAGGTTTTTCCGCCGGACAGGCTTGTTTTCCACATTTTGCCTGCAAGTGTAATTCAAACGTTTAATAAAATTCTTATGTGCAAAAACGGGGAAATATACTGTTAATCCTACTGCAAGAAAGCTTTCATTTATTCATCACAATAAATCGATTTTATGCAGTGGAATCACTTAGAGACGTGGCTGTTTTTAGCCCTTGCTTGCACTGTTAACCTCTGATTGATAGGATTTTGCAATTCTTTGTGGAATACCATAAAAAAAGACGTTGATGGTCGTTGAACAAAAGAAAGGGAGAGGTTTTACTTTGAAAGTACTTTTTGACCGGCTTTCCAGAATCTGTACAGATAATCCCCTCAAGGAAAAAATTATCGTGATGCCTTCGCTTTCAGCCGGTAACGCTTTATTACGAAGTTTTAGCCTGGCCGGTTACGGATATATAAACTTACATATTCACACAGTATCAGGCATGGCTGCAGAGAAAATGGCCACCCGTCTGCACCGGGAGGGGCTTCAACTGCTTCCCGGTGTTTTGGCCGCGCGGATCATCCAAGAAGTAATGCATGAGCTTTTAGAAGACGGCGCCCTTGCCTATTTTCACACCCTGCAGGTTAATCCGGGCATTGCCAGTGCGATATGGGCGTCTGTCCAGGAGTTGAAGGAAATTGGCTATCACCCTGAGGGCATACCTGCCGACAAATTTATCCATCCGTCCAAAGGCGAGGATATCAGGCGCATTTTTGCGGCGTACCAGGAGAGGCTGGCGAAGAAAGGGTTGATTGACCGGGCCGGGCTGCTGCAAATGGCCCTGAAAGCCTACGCAGAATCATTTTTTCCCGGGGTGATGCTCTTACTTCCTGTCAACCTGCAGGTAACCCCCCTGGAGAGAGAACTCCTGGCCAAAATGTTAAAGGATCATCCCTGGGCTTCCCTGCCCTTGGAAGAAGTGCGTGGTCTTAAGACGCCGGGGAATTATTTTTTCGAACACGCCCCCGTGGACAGGCTTGCTGATCGTGCCGGCTTTTCCCTGGGAGACACTTACAATCGCAACTTACCCTCATTAAAGAAAGAGGTATTACCCACAGTAACTTTTAGTCACTCCCACGGGGAGACTGCCGAGGTACGGGAAGTGCTCCGGCAGATCCGCAGGGAGAAGATCCGGCTGGAAGAAGTGGTTGTTTACTATACTTCCCGGGAGCCTTATGCCCAGGTGTTTTTTGAAGAAGCCCGGCGCTTTGGCCTACCTGTTACCTTTGGGGAAGGAATTGATGCCGGTAATTTTCGTCCCGGGAAGCTTTTTTTTGCCCTGACGGAATGGATAAAAACCGATTTTGACGTGACAGTTCTGTATCGCCTGCTCAGGAGCAGCGCTTTTAAGGTGGATCCCGACCTTGAACCGCCTAAAAACTCCATGGCCCGGGAGCTGCGTTCTTCCAATATTGTACGGGGCAGGGAACGCTACCAAAAATGGATTTCTGAACAACCTGCCGCGGAAACTTCGCCGGAAAAAACAGGGGGACTCAAAAACCTGCTGGCAGAGCTGCTGGATTCCATCCCTGTACCCGATGACAGCGCTCTGATAAGCCCGGGGGAACTTGCCGCCGGGTTGGCAGCAATACTGGAGAAAAGAAGTGCCAGGGCCGGGGAGGCAGATGCCAGGGCTTACAGGACCATTCAGGAGAACCTGAATCTGGTTTCCGGGTCTCCACTGGAGAAAACCACCATGGGGGAGGCAGTCAAATGGGTAGAGGGACTTGTCTCCTCTCTGCGGGTGGGCTGCTCGCTGCCGGAAGCAGGAAGCCTGCACATTGATGGTTACAAAAATGGCCTCTGGACTTCCCGCCACAGGGTTTTTATCACCGGGCTTGCAGCACGGAAGTTCCCCGGACAGGCCACCGAGGATCCCATTCTGCTGGACATGGAAAGAGAAGAGCTCGGCGGCAGCCTGTACAAGTACCGTTTCCAGCCTGTGGAGAACCTGTTTGAGATGGTGCAGCTGCTGGCGGCTCGGGGAGCAGGCAGCAGCAAGCTGACCTTAAGCTTTCCTGCATACCATACGGTGGAAAACCGCGAAGAGGCACCTTCACCTCTGCTTCTGCAGGTATATCGCCTGGTCTCTGGTGAAACTGCAGCCGACTACAGCCGCTTGCTGCAAAAGCTCGGGCCCCGTAAGGGTTTTATTCCCCGTGAAAGCAGTGAATCTCTCAGCGAAGCGGAGTGGTGGTTGGAACGCCTTGCGGGGCAAAAGGCGGCAAGGGGGCTGCAAGAACCGGTGCTGGAACTCTACCCTGGTTTGAAGCAGGGGCTCCATTCCCGACAGCAAAGGAGCAGCCCTTCTTTTACCGCCCACGATGGAGGCATCTTCCCCGGGAAGCCCCTATGGGAAGATGGAGGGCTATTTTCGGCCAGCGGTCTGGAACAGCTCGGCAAGTGCCCTTATGGCTATTTTCTTAATTATGTGCTGCGCATAGCCCCCCCGTCGGAGATGGCTTACGATCCTGAAAAATGGCTGGATGCCCTTACCAGGGGGGATCTCCTGCACCGCATTTTCGAGGATTTTTACCGCCGGTTGTTGGAGCAAAAGGAGAAACCTTCGTACAGCAGGCATCTTAAACTTTTGGAATCCATCGCTCGCCAAAAAATGGAACAGCAAAGAGAAGAACAGCCGCCGCCCTACGAGGCCATTTATGCTTATGAGTACAGGGAAATAATGGAGTCATGCCGGTTGTTCCTGCGGGCTGAAGAAGAAAATGCAGCTTATAGTACCCCTGTTTACCTGGAGCTGACCTTTGGCCTGGAAGGAGTGGAAAACCAGGAAATTCGAGGGGAAATTCCCCCGGTAAAGGTTAATCTCCCCTCTGGCCGCCACTTTTTGCTGCGGGGCAAGATCGATCGGGTGGATCGCCTGCACGCGGATGGTGCCTACACAGTTTTGGACTACAAGACAGGCAGCACCTATGCCTTCAGGCCCGGTAGCATGTTTTGGGGAGGCCGGCAGCTGCAGCATGCTCTTTATGGGTTGGCCCTGGAGGACATCTGCAGGCGTAAAGGTATCTGCGACGAACCCAGGGTTCAGGACTGTGGCTACCTGTTTCCCACAATCAAGGGGGAAGGGCAGCGTGTTATGCGCTCCTTTAAAGAATGCCGGGAAGAGGTTTTAGGGATTTTGGATTCCTTATGTGATCTTCTGAGCAACGGTGCCTTTGTCATGACCATAGAGCCTGATGTTGACTGTACTTTCTGTGATTATGCGGTTATTTGCGAGATGGACACTTTTGGCAAAGCGGTGGAGGAAAAAGTAAAAAAATCTGATATCGGGGCGCTGGCAAAATACTATGCACTCCGGCAGATAAAATAACGGCCGGCTCATCAGCTGCCATAGAAAGGAGAGGCCATGAAATTAAAAGATGAGGAAGCACGCAGAAAAATAGCAGAAGAACTGGAGATCAATATCCTGGTAGAGGCCGGAGCTGGTTCGGGCAAGACTACAAGCCTGATCAAAAGAATGGTAAATTTGGTTATGCGTGGCAAATGTAGAGTGGAGGAAATGGCAGCGATTACCTTTACCCGCAAAGCTGCTGCCGAGCTGCGGGAAAAGTTTCAGGACAGTCTGGAGAAAAATTTTCGTACGGCGACCAACCCCCAGGTTAAGCAGAAGATAGGTGAGGCACTGATGAACCTGGATCGCTGTTTTCTGGGAACCATTCATGCCTTTTGCGCCCGGCTGCTGCGTGAAAGACCGGTGGAAGCGGGCATTGATCCCGGTTTTGAGGAGCTTGATGATCTGCAGGAGGCTGTTTTAATCGATCGGGCCTGGCAGGAGTACCTGCTGTGGATTAAGCTGAACCGGCCGGAATTGCTGGACCGGGTGGAGGAAATAGGTGTTTCTCCAGAAGAACTGAAAGAACTTTTTCATACTTTTAATGGGTATCCGGATGTGGAGGTTCCTTTAACCGGCACCCCCGTTCCGGATTTTTCTGCTGCCCTGCAAGCTTTAAATGCCCTGCTGCAGGATGTTTACCCTTTTATACCGGCTCCACCTCATGAAGACCGGTATGACCCGCTGCAGGAAAAAATCCAGGGGGCACGGCGCATGCTGGACAAATTTGATCAGGGAAACCCTGTTAATGCTGCCGGGGTGCTTTCCCTTTTCGAAGGAACTCCGCGAATCATTCAAAAATTGTGGACGGATAAAGATGAAGCCAAAAGTGTCCGGGCTAAATTTGAACACTTCAGGCAGTCCTGGGCAGTGCCCCTGCTGCAGGAATGGAGAGAATATTGCTATGAACATATCGTCGGCTTTTTGCTGCCGGGCAGGGAATTCCTGGCCGATTTTAAGGATAAATATTCCGTTCTGGGTTTTAACGATCTGCTGCTGAAAGCCGCGCAAATGCTGCGGGAATCCCCCGCAGTAAGAAAATATTTCCAGCTCAAATACCGCTGTTTGCTGGTGGATGAGTTCCAGGACACCGATCCTCTCCAGTCAGAGGTGATGTTTTGCCTGACCGGGAGCGATCTGCACCAGAAGAACTGGCAGAAACTTTTCCCGAAACCAGGTTCCCTGTTTGTCGTCGGCGATCCCAAGCAATCCATCTATCGTTTCCGGCGTGCTGATATCGATACATACAACCTGGTAAAAAGGCTTATTGAAGCCGGCGGGGGGGAGATTATATCACTGACGACAAATTTCCGCTGCCTGAAGCCTTTAGAGGAATTTAACAACAGGGTCTTTGAACAGTTGCTGGCTCAACGGGAAAACCGCTACCAGGCTCTTTTCAGCCCTATTGATGCCTGGCGAAAGGGAGGGGAGGGCACTGCCTGTGGCGTCAAAATGTTGTTAGTGGACGCGGAATATACCAAAAAAGAGGAGATCGTCCTGCAGGATGCCCGCCAGGTAGCAGCCTTTATCCGCTATGCTTTGCATGGCAACATCAGTTTAGCCCGTTCCGAGGAGGAGAAGCGGGCCGGGTTGACTGCAACCCCCCAGCCCGGGGATTTTTTAATTATTCTCAGCTATAAGGATCTGATGGAAACATACGCCCGGGCCCTGGAAGAACAGGGGATACCGGTAACCATGACCGGGGGCAGCTCGCTGGCGGAAAGCCTGGAGCTACGCGAATTGCTGAAGCTGCTCCAATACCTTGACGACCCGGACAACCGCGTGCTTTTGGTGGCGGTACTGAAAGGGTTGTTTTTTGGTATCAGCGATGAAATGCTGTATCGTTTTAAGATGGGCGGCGGCAGGTTTAATCCCTGGGCCCCGCTGCCTGCAGACGCAGATCACGACTTAGGGGAAGTTATGGGCAATGCATTTAAACGTCTTAGTCTGTACCTGCAGTGGAAACGAACCGATCCCCCAGCCGTGGTATTGGACAGGATCATCGAAGACCTGGGCCTGGCTCCCTTTACGCTCTCCCAGCCCTTAGGGAAAAGAAATTGCAGCTATCTTTACCAGGTGCTGGAGCACATCCGCCAAGGGGAAGCGATATGCGGGGACTCCTTCCGGCAGATGGTTGCGCAGGTGGAAAGCCTGATGAACACCAAAGTGGAAGAAGAGCTGGATTTGGATGTATCCGGCGGGGACTGTGTCCGGTTGATGAACCTGCACAAGGCCAAAGGACTGGAAGCGCCGGTAGTTATCCTGGCCCACCCCGGCAAAAGGGTAGAAATAAGACCGGATCGGATTGACAGCCATATCGTCAGGACCGGCGAAAAACCGGTTGGGTATTTTTCCTTTACCCGGAGAAGGGGCTATCAAGGTATAAAAATTGCCCAGCCCCCCTGTTGGGAGGCTTATGCTGCAGAAGAACAAAAATACCTGGAAGCGGAAAAAATCAGGCTGCTCTATGTGGCTGCAACCCGGGCCCGAAACCTGCTGGTCATCTCCGCAAGTGGGAGGGACTCCAGAAGAAACCCCTGGCGGGAACTGTTGGAAAGCCCCGCAGCAGACAACATAGAAACAATAGAAGCAACAGAAACAACAGAAACAATAAAGAAACTCCCCCCTACAGAAACATTGCCTGCAGGAGAAGCCGGGGAGCCCGAGGAAACTGCGGTAAACCTGAAAGAGCTGAAAGCCTTCCGGGAACATTTGCCAGAGTGGACCGCAGAAGTTTCCCGCCGGGGCTGGCATAAGGTACAGCCCTCAGAAATCAGGCTTAAAGTAAGCCGGGCAGGGGGGGAGGCCTGGGGCGGGGAGGAGTTCGGCTGGGAAGAAACAGGAATTATTCTTGGAAAGGAACCGGAGGGGGAATTTGCCCCTACTGTGCCAACACCTGCTTTGGCGCCGGGTATGGTGCCTGCTGTGGAAGGCGGTGCAGAATGGGGCAGCCTGATGCACCGGGCCCTGGAAGCCCTGGTAAAAGATGAACCGGACCTGGAGGAGCTTCTCCAGGCAGAGCTGAAAGCCTTCAACCTGCCTGTAAAACAGCTCCCAGCTATTTTGCAGGAACTGGAACGTTTTAAACAAACGGGCCTCTGGCAGGAAATCCAGGCTGCTGGGGAAAGCAAGCATACCGAGGTGCCCTTTTCTCTTTACATCAATAAAAAGCATCACCTGTATGCCATGTTCAAGAAAAAAACGGACAGCCGGCTGCCGGTGTTGGTTAACGGTGTAATCGATCTGATTTACCGGGATTCGGAGGGATGGGTGATCGTGGACTACAAGACCGACCGGATCACGGATGAGGCCACCCTGCACCGCCTACTTGCTCAATATACCCCCCAGGTCCACGCCTATGCCCAGGCCTGGGAGGAATTAACCGGCGAAAAAGCGGCGAGAGGCGAACTTTTCTTTCTGGCCCTGCAGCGCTCCTGCCGGGTTTACCCTAGCAATGGACACCTTTTTTAACTAAGATGTATTTTTGACTATTATTCTCCTTGCTCACTGATATTTTTTATTACTCGTATAGCGTGCAGCTCCACCATCATTTCATCACCATGAATTTCTTCACGTAGTTCCCTAAGAATTGACTCAAGTGTATCTTGATTAACATTGTGCCGACGAGCATATGATTCATAATCAAACATCATGTTTCACTTAACCTGCTTTCAAATATTCGCTTGCCTTTTATTCTACCATTTAAGCTTGTTAAGTAAAAGGTAATACTCGGAACCCTAGTTTTCGTTGGCCATTGAGCATGCTGTTTAATAATATTATAACAATTTGCTTGACAGGGTGTTTTTTGTAGTGGTATCATTGATACAACAAATATGTTGTATCAATGTCAAGGATAGGGGAATAATATGTAAAGGAGCCCTATATGCAAGTCCACTCTTATACAACTTCCGGAGGAAAAGATCTCATATTAAGCTACCTGAACAGCCTTCCAGAAAAGGAAAGTGCAGAAGGATATCATCTGATAAGCCTGCTAGAAAAAGAGAGTGTTGCAGCGTTTGATCTTCTTGATACCAGACAGATTGAAGGAAAGCTTTGGGAGATTAAATTTTACCGTCACAATAGAATTTTTTACGTGCTGATTGATGTAGACAATATTTACTTACTCCATGCCTGTAAAAAACAAAAAGGTAAAGCTGAAAACTTTGAGATTGGAAAAGCTAAAGCTCGAGCAAAAGAGATACTATAATTTAAGGTATTATTGGGGAGGAATAAAAAATGCCATTTAAAAAATTAAATGTCCGGGAAATTATTGATGAGAAAATAAAAAAAGATGACAAATTCGCGACGGCCTATAGTGAAGTTGAGAAGGAATATCAATTGATCAGGGAAATCGTCAAAGCTCGTAAAGAGCAAGGTTTAACTCAACAGGAGCTGGCAGAAATGGTCGGGGTCAAGCAACAGGTTATTTCCAGGTTTGAACGCGAGAAACATATCCCTACCCTGGACAATTTCTTAAAAATACTGGACGGTGTCGGCCTGGAATTAAAACTGGAGAAAAAGCAAGACCACCATTGATGGTAAGCAGCAAGAATGATAAAAAAAGTGATAGAGCACAGACTACTTATCCCATTGCTGTTTTTTAAGATCGTATAAACTATTCCGTTTCCATATATTATTAAGAGAGGTGTTGGTAATATGCAACCACAAAAAATACTATTTCTTAATATACCGGCCTTTCCAAGGATAAAATTAAAAAGTTAAAATAGCTTTACGGCTTTTCAGCCGGCAAAGATTTATCTTTTTTTGCATGGTGAGATGAAACTACTATTGACAGGACTTTAAAAGTACGATAAAAAATAGTTAATATTGTTGTTCAGGAAAGCTTAATATTGATAATGACATTGAGCAAGACTAGTAGCCTTCATGCGGAGGTTTAGAGAATCGGGTCAAGGTGGGAGCCCGGTCCTGGCGCAGGCGGTGAATGGACTTGTGAGTCGCAAGGACGAAAAATTTAACTTGAGTAGTTTTTGCCGGAGTGAGCACCGTTAGCAGAGTTCAAGGTATTGCCCTGGAGAAAACCGGGCTGTACCTGATAAAGATGCCGTTTTTCTTTTCCCGGCAATTAAGGTGGCACCGCGGAAGCAAGCCTCTCGCCCTTATTATGGAGCAGGAGGTTTTTTCATTTTATATGGTGCAAATTTTATAGCAGCAGTAAAGGGATACCACTATTGAAGAAATTTTTCGTAAACAATAAAAGACAGGAGTGCATGCGCGTGATACCCGATGAGCGAGGCTATTTCGGAGAATTTGGAGGGCGGTTTGTTCCGGAAGTGTTAATTCCTGCCCTGGAAGAGCTTACCGCTGCCTACCAGGAGAGCAAAGAAGACCTTTCCTTTCAGGAAGAATATTCCTGCCTGTCAAGGTACTGGTCGGGACGTCCCACCCCGCTTTATGAGGCCAAACGCCTCAGCGAAATCAAAGGAGGTGCCCGTATATATCTAAAACGTGAGGATCTTTTGCACACGGGTGCCCATAAAATCAATAATGCCCTGGGGCAGGGTTTGCTGGCCCGAAAAATGGGTAAAAAACGCATAATTGCCGAAACAGGTGCGGGGCAGCATGGAGTTGCTGTTGCATCAGTTTCGGCCTTGCTGGGGATGGAATGTGTTATTTATATGGGTGAAGAGGATATTTACAGGCAGGCTCCCAATGTTAACCGCATGCGGCTGCTGGGAGCAGAGGTAAAGGCTGTTACAAACGGCAGCAAAACTCTTAAGGATGCAATTAATGAAGCTATTCGTGACTGGGTGAGCAATGTTGAGCACACTTACTACTTACTGGGATCAGCAGTAGGGCCCCACCCTTACCCATTAATGGTGCGTGATTTTCAGTCAGTAATCGGGAGAGAAGCAAAAGAACAGATTTTGTCTCTAAGGGGCGTTTTGCCTGATTATGTGATCGCCTGTATCGGAGGCGGTTCCAACGCTATTGGTATCTTTTATCCTTTTTTGCAGGATAAACAGGTCCGGTTGGTGGGTGTGGAGGCGGGAGGCCAGGGGCTTGGGAGCGGTAAACACGCTGCGGCCCTGACTGCAGGAAAGGTTGGCGTGCTGCACGGGGCAAAATCTTATATCTTGCAGGATAAAGCCGGACAGGTTTTATCTACGCACAGTATTTCAGCCGGGCTGGATTACCCCGGTGTTGGCCCTGAACACGGGTATCTCAAATATACCGGACGGGCTCAATACGTTGTTGTAGAAGATCATCTTGCCCTGGAGGCTTTCTTGCTTCTCAGCGAAACAGAGGGAATAATACCGGCGTTGGAGTCTTCTCATGCGATCGCTTATGCCCTTCACGTGGCTTCTAAGCTGGGGCAGGATCAGGCGATTATTGTTAATCTGTCTGGACGCGGGGATAAGGATATGGGGATTGTAAACAATCTCTTGTAGATAGGACAATAAGGAAAGGATGAGGTGTAGATGGAAACGAAGAAACCTACCAGGGAAGAAGCTTTGGCACTTTTAAAGAAGCACAATCAGAACGATGCCTTGATCAAGCATGCTTTGGCCGTGGAAGCAGTCATGGCTCATTTTGCCGAAAAATTTGGTGAAGAGGACCCGGAGAAATGGCGTGTAGTGGGACTTATCCATGATCTGGACTACGAAAAATACCCCGAGGAACATTGCAGCAAAGCGCGAGAGCTGCTGGAGGATGAAGGCTGGCCGGAAGATTACATCAGAGCGGTGCAAAGTCATGGCTGGAAAATTTGCTCCGATGTGGAACCGGTGGAGAGAATGGAAAAGGTTCTCTACACCATTGACGAACTTACGGGCCTGATTGTGGCCACGGTTCTGATGCGTCCCAGCCGAAGCATTATGGACCTCACTACCAAATCAGTGAAAAAGAAGTGGAAACAGAAGAATTTTGCGGCCGGAGTAAACCGGAAGGTTATTGAAGAGGGTGCACAGCTTCTGGGGATGGATCTGACTGAAGTCATTGAGGAAACCATCCGGGGAATGCAGGGTGCGGCAGCGGAGCTGGGCTTAAAGGGTAACCTGTAAAAAGTAGATGCCCCCAATCTAGACAATATGTCCCCGCATTTTACTCGGAATTGCTGTTCTATGTACTTTTGGTGATACATTTTGTGTTATCCGTTGCCTCTAACCTAAACTATAAAATACGAAGGATCTGATAAAATGGAACGTCCAACTAAAGACAAACCGGCTCTGTTGATTATCGACATGGTGAAAGATAGCCTGGATCCCGCTCATTCACTTCCCATAACACCATTGGCAATGCAGATCATTCCGCCCATCAATAAGTTGATCGACATGTTCAGGAAACAGGGTTGGCCGGTGATATTTTCCACGGATGCTTTTCATGAGCAGGATTTTATCTTTAGTGGCCGGATGAAACCCCATTCACTGGCGGGCACTCGTGGAGCCGAGATTGCTGATGGCCTTGATTACAAGCCGGAAACAGATACGTGGCTTACCAAACCCCGTTTTTCAGCTTTTTTCCGGACCGGACTTGAAAAATTACTGCATGAACAGGAAGTTACCCTTTGTGCGGTTGCCGGCATCGCCACCAATTATTGTGTTCTGATTACGGTCATGGATGCTTTGTGCCATGATTTCAAGGCAGTATTGCTCGAAGATTGTACTGCATCTTTTTCCGAAAGTATGCACGAAGAGGTACTTGCGCTTTACCGGCGTAACCCTCTGTATCCCCTGCTCAGGGTAGCCTCCTCTCAGGATATGGAAGAAATATTGTTTTAGCAACTAAAAATTGGTTATTTAAAAGAAATAATCCCGCATGCTCCTATCTAAAGAGGGATGCGGGTGTTGCTTTTTTAATGCTTTTCCTCAATAATCGTATAAGCTAATATGAGAACTTCACAGACCCCATAAAGCTTTGCTTCCCATCAGAAAATGAGATATTAAAGTGCTATTCCGGATTAAATACCTTTCGAAATAACAACTATGTCAAATAAGTGGGGCGAAACAAAGGAAAAATTGTGGAGAGGGCTCTTACCAGGAACTTATGGAGAAAAAGGGGTTTTTGCCGGCATAGCCCAAAGACAGCTAGCTTGAACACACATCACAGTATTACTTATTAATAAGTATTAATCCAATGACACAAAAGATTGCTCCAATTATTTTGTTAACATCAAACCCTTCTTTGTAAAATAGTATCCCTATGGGAATAAGCATAAGGGCAAGAGCTATATTTGCCACTAAAGATCCTAAGCTTATTTTCCAACCTGCCCTGTATGCCATTAAATATCCAAACTCGAGACCAACAATCGAAATGCCAAGGGTTATGCTTGTCCAATTTAAGTCTTTAAATGATTGAAAAAGATTTTTATCAGTTTTGTTAAATAGAAACATAATAACGGTTAATAGAGTTGCAATTAAATATGTAATAAACAATGCAGAAAAGGGGTTGGCATTTTCCGGAGTTGATTTTTGACATATATTGTATATAACATTTGATGCCACTATAAGTATAATTGAAAAGACATACATGAACATAATTTGTTACTCCAATTCATTAGATATTAAGTAAATACAACTGATATAAATACTATATCATAAACCTCTGGAAATTAAAGAAATAACAACCCCTGTCAATGGCTACTTGAAAATCTGCATTTGGGGGTGCGGACGTTTTTTTGTGCTATGAAAAGTAGTCAACCGAATCCGCAGGATGATCTGGCTACCGCCAGAAAAAACCTGCAAAAAATTAAAGCAAGCTAATCAGTAAGCAGGCTAACCAGCGGCAGCGGAGAAGGTTTCGTTTATAAAATCCGGCAGCATATTCCGGCCCCTCTCTTCTTAGTTGACATAATATATATTATCGGACGTTACTTGGCGATTACTCTCTAGCTCACGATGGGATCTTTCTTGTCTTAAAGCAAGCTAATCTAGTAAGCAGGCTAACCAGCGGCAGCTATATACAGGATTTTTTTTGCCAAAGGGATTGACAAAGGGAATAAAAAAGTATAAGCTATAAATCAAATTGGGAAATTACTTAAATGCCGATGAACAGGATCAGTAAGAAAGTTTGGAAGTGTGCAGAGAGTTGCCATTTGCTGTGAGAGCAACCACTTCTTCTTTTTGAAACTCCCCTGTGAGGAGCAACCTGAAATTCCTGTGGGTATGTTTAAAAGTAGAACAGCTAAGCAGGCTCGTTCTGTCCTGGTGAACTGTGCCCGGAGGTTAAGTAGGGTTTGACGGGGCCTTACCGTTAAAAGAGGGACACTTATGAAGTGGACAGGGATTTTATGCCTGTCAAATAGAGTGGTACCGCGGAGGGTTAACCTTTCGTCTCTAAAGCTATGCATTGAGGCGAAAGGTTTTTTAATGTTTAAAGAGAGGTGCTTGATATGAATAACAGAGTTATTATTTTTGATAGTACTTTAAGAGATGGAGAGCAAACTCCGGGAGCCAAACTAAATGCTCGTGAAAAACTGGAAATTGCTCGCCAGCTGGCGAGATTGGGTGTTGATGTGATTGAAGCTGGGTTCCCCATTTCCTCCCCCGGAGATTTCCGCGCTGTGCAGCAAATAGCCAGACTGGTTAAGGGGCCGGTGATCACTGCTCTGGCCAGAACTGTTAAGGATGATATTGATTGTGCCTGGGAATCGGTTAAAGATGCTGAGAAGCCTCGCCTCCATGTTTTTTTGGCCTCCTCCGATCTCCATATGGATAAAAAACTGCGTAAAGATCCCGAAGTATGCTTGCAGGAAGCGGTCAAGGCCGTCAGGTACGCCAAAAGTTTTACTGAAGATGTGGAATATTCCTTGGAAGATGCTACCAGGTCACGGGAAGATTATATTTTGCGGGTGGTAGAGGAAGTTATTGATGCCGGAGCGACTGTGGTCAACATTCCCGATACAGTCGGTTTTACTACCCCTGAAGAATTTGGCCGGTTAATTAGAACAATTCGCACGAAGGTCCCCAATATTCATAAAGCAATGATCAGTGTGCACTGTCATAATGATCTGGGTTTGGCTGTTTATAATAGTTTGGCCGCCGTGCAGAATGGGGCCAGGCAGGTGGAATGTAATATTAACGGTATTGGGGAAAGAGCTGGAAATGCCGCTCTGGAAGAAATAGTTCTGGCCATGATCATCAGGCCGGATCAATTTCCTTTTAAAACAGGAATTAATTTAAAGGAAATTTACCGCACAAGCCGCATGGTCAGCAAGTTAACGGGGATACCAATTCCTGTAAATAAAGCCATTATAGGGATCAATGCTTTTGCCCACTCATCGGGTATTCATCAAGACGGGGTGCTTAAGGATAAAAGGACCTACGAAATAATCAATGCTGATTTAATCGGTGGGCAGGCAGCGCAGATGATCCTTACTGCTCGCTCCGGGCGCCATGCCGTTCGCCATCAGCTGGAAACGATGAATTATCAGCTGGGCGAGGAAGAATTTAAGACATTTTATCAAAGCTTTCTAAGGCTTGCCGACAAAAAGAAAGAGGTTTATCCGGAAGATCTGGAGGCGCTGCTGATCGATATTTCCTTTGCAGAGCCGACATATGAACTGGCCTATTTGCAGATAGTGAGCGGGACAGGAACTGTCCCTGCAGCTGTAGTGCGTTTGCGCAAAGATGATGAGTTATTGGAGGAGGTTTCTAGAGGTGCCGGACCCATTGATGCTGCTTATAAAGCAATTGACAAAATCACCAACATTGATACCCGTCTGGAAAACTACAATTTACGGGCTGTAACCCATGGTATGGATGCTTTGGGTGAGGTTTCCATAAAAATAACCCATGAAGATAAGATAATAATCGGCCGCGGGGTAAGCACGGATATCGTGGAGGCCAGTGTAAAAGCTTATCTTGACAGTATAAATAAGTTAATTAATATGCAGGCAAATATGAATAATAATAATAATGCTTTCCGGAGTAAGTTTCATTCTAAAAGTTAAAATTTCGGAAAGCAGAGCTGTGCTGCGGGGAGACTCGAACCGTCCCCCTGCCTCCTCTTCTTTATCTGTGTAATCTCAAAATCCCGAACCGTTGTTTGCCTAAAAAGCCCTTTTATGTTATAATTCTTTGAAGAAATGCAGAAAACGGAGAGATAAAGGGGTTGAGCTTTTTGAAAAAATTATCCCCGCGACAGAAAGAAGTTTTAGACTTTATCACTGAACAAATATCCCAAAAAAATTATCCTCCTTCAGTCCGGGAAATCTGTCAGGCTATGGGATTGCGTTCCAGTTCAACTGTCCATGCCCATCTGAAGGCATTGGAAAAAAAGGGATATATCTACAGGGATCCGGCCAAACCGCGGGCGATTGAAATTCTGGATCCTGCCTCTAACCTTAAAATAAAACAAAAGAAAAAGACCAAGCTTGTTCCCTTACTGGGCCAAGTAACCGCTGGAATACCTGTGCTGGCGGAAGAGAATATCGAAAGTTATATGGTTTTGCCGGAGGAAATTGTTAAAAGTGATACCGTTTTTCTTTTAAGGGTTAAAGGACCCAGCATGAGGGATGCGGGTATCCTTGACGGAGACCTGGTGATTATTAAACAGCAGCCCGTTGCTGAAAATGGTGAGATTGTTGTTGCCCTGCTTGGAGACGAAGCTACAGTAAAACGGTTTTACCGGGAACCAGGTTATATTCGCCTTAAACCGGAAAACCCGGATTATGCACCGATATTATCCAAAGATGTCCGTTTGTTGGGTAAAGTAATTGGCTTAATCAGGCTTCTTGACTAGAGGATGGATTCAAGAATGGCAGCAAGGCCAAGAATTACATGCTGATAGGTAAGGCCGCCCTGAATGTAAACAGTAAAAGGTTCACGCAGGGGAGCATCAGCGCTAAATTCGCTGGTGGAACCTTGGACAAACGTTCCGGCTGCCATATAGATCGGCACCGTATAACCGGGGGTGTTACCCGCTACAGGTGTAACAAAGGAATCAACCGGTGAAAAACTTTGTACGGCCCGGCAAATCTTTTCCAGTTCATCCCTGTTTTTAAGGGATATTAGCTGAACAAGATCCCCTCTTTGAGCATCAAAGCCAGGCTCAACATGGTAGCCCAGTGTTTCCAGGGCGGCGGCCAGGGTAATCACGCCTTTAAGGGCTTCTGCTGCAAGGTGGGGAGCCATAAAAAAACCTTGGAAATAAAGTCTTTTGTGAGCAAAGGCCCCCAGTTCTTTTCCCAGTCCCGGGGCAGAGAGGGTATTAGCAATTTGTTCTATATATTTTCCCCTCCCGACGACATAACCCCCTGTGGGTGCAAGCCCTCCCCCAGGGTTTTTGATCAATGAACCCGCGATTAAGTCCGCCCCTACTTCCAGGGGTTCTTTTTTCTCAATAAATTCCCCGTAACAATTATCCACCAAAACAATCACTTCGCGATTGAAAAAGCGGACCTTTTGGATCAATTCCCCAATCTCTTGAACTGTGAGCGATGGATGGCTGGGATCATAGCCTCTGGAACGCTGGATAAATACGACCCTGGTTGGTTCCTGGAGCATACTACGCAGTACTTCTTCCTTTTTGGGTTTCCGGAAATCTTCTAAATCAATGCTGTCGAAGGATATACCAAAGTCCAGGAGGTTGCCTTCATTTTGGCGGGGGTTGATGGAAGCATAAGCAGAAGTATTGCCAGCCCGCTGTTTTCCCCCTCTGATGGCGCGGGTCAGGGTATCATAAGGTAGACCTGTAATCGAAAGCAGGCGCTCTCCCGGCCGCAGTAGCCCTCTTAAGCAGCTATAGATGGTATGTGTTCCCGAAACGAAGTGAGGCCGGACCAGAGCATCTTCACCATTGAAAACCAAGGAGAAAAGGTCTTCGAGCTTTTCCCTCCCCAAGTCATGATAAGCATATCCTTCACTGGAATGAAAACATTCATCGCTGATTCTTAATTCCTGGAATGCTTTTAAAACCTTGGCTTGATTAAACAAACAAGTGGAGGCAATTTTTTGGTGTTGCTTGAACACTTTTTTTTCTGCTTCCGCGATAATTTCTGCAATTTGAGGTTTGAGCGATACTAACTGCCACCATTCCACGGCTAAAAAATTCGCTCCTTCCGAGAAATCTAAAAAGATCTGTACTCTGGATTAACTTAACAATAGATTAAACAATAACTAAAAAGACACTTGTTCCCAAGTGCCTTCACCAGGTTTAGGGGTATGTTCAAAAATAAAATTTAACCCAACAAAAATTGGAGGATAAAGCCTGAGAAATAATTAATAAAAATAAAACACTTTTCTTGGCTTTAATTTGGTTAGGCAATATTTTTAGATTACTTCCTGCTCGGTAGAGGGCATCAGGTTAATGGTAATATTACGGAAAGGTACAATGGTAGAGATAGCATGTTTATAGACAAGCTGCTGTTTTCCATCAACATCCAACAGAATGGTAAAGTTATCGAAGCTGCGAATACTTCCTTTTATTTGGTAGCCATTCACGAGAAAAATAGTGCTGAGCATATTTTCTTTACGAATCTGATTTAAAAAATTATCCTGAAGGTTAAATGTCCCTTTCGACACAGGCATCGCCTTCCTTTCTCTATCTTACTCTATATTCGGTAAAAAATATCAATATCCTTCTATTCTGGAACAAATATGATCCAAAATTAGGTTTAAATCTTCCTGTGGCCCTAATGTATACCAGCATATTCTTTCATCAGCACGAAACCATGTTAACTGTCTTTTGGCGTACCGTCTTGTATCTCTTTTAAAAGTGGATACGGCGGTTTCCCAGTCCCATTTTCCTTCCAAATACCGGATGAGGTGATAGTAACCGAGGGATTGGAGGGATTTCAGGCTGCTTTCATAACCTCTGGCCAACAGTTGCCTTACCTCTGAAAGTAAACCTTGTTGAATCATTTGCTCAGCTCTTTTGTTGATGGCTTCATAAAGGCAGTTTCTTTTCATTGTCAATCCAATCAGAGTAAGGTGGTAATGATTCTTTTTTTTCTTTCTTGTGCGCTCTCGCTGCCGGGAAATAGGCTCTCCTGTAAGATAAAAAAATTCGAGAGCTCTCATGATCCGCCGGAGATCGTTGGGGTGCACCCTTTCTGCCGTAGGGGGATCAATTTGCTGCAGCAACTGGTAAAAATGCTCTTTGCCTCTTAGTGCAAGTTCTTCTGTCAATCGTTTTCTGATTAAAACATTTGTTTTACCGCTGCTAAAATGATAATCATCCAAAACAGCTTTGATATATAAACCGGTTCCCCCTGTTAAGATTGGCAACCTGCTCCGGTGATCGATTTCTTGAATAGCTTTTTTTGCCCGTCTCTGGTAGTCATAAACGGTAAAATTTATATCAGGATCGATTATATCAATCAGATGGTGAGGAACGCCCTGCCTTTCTAGCATTGTGGGTTTAGCGCTGCCGATATTCAGATAGCGGTAAACCTGGACAGAATCGGCTGAAATTATTTCACCGTTTAATTTTTGAGCCAAGGCAATCGAAATTTTAGTTTTACCCACTGCTGTTGGCCCGACGATGGCCAGAAGAGGTATTAAACGCTTTTGTGGCGGTTGCTCTTGTTGTTTGATCACCTTACTTCTCCCCTCCTCCCTAGCCCCGTCTTTTAAATTGTTTTTCCATTTCTGCTTTTGTTATTTTAAACATTACAGGCCGGCCATGAGGGCAAAAAAAGGGATTGGCACAGTTCTCGAGCTGTTCAAGCAGTGATTTTATCTCTTCCAACGTTAAAACCTGATTAGCTTTCACCGCTGCCTTACAGGCAAGCTGCAGCAGGGTTTCCTTTAAAAATTCCCGGTCGGCGAGTGCTTTTTGGGAAAGATCTTCGAAAATGTCTCTGCACATTTCCGCGGAAAAAACATCTTTTATAAAAAATGGTACGGCCCTAATTATAAAGGTATTATGGCCAAATGGCTCTATTTCTAATCCTATATCCCTTAAAGGTTTCATTTTCTCTTGAAATTCTTCTGCGGCAAGCGGTGGTAGTTCCAGGGTGAAAGGTAAAATTTTTTGTACATACTGTTTTCCCCCCTTTTCCTGCAGTTGCAATTTTTCCCATAAAACTCTTTCATGAGCGGCATGCTGATCCACAAAAATCAGGTTGTCATCTTTAATCAAAACCAAATATGTACCGAAAACTTGTCCTAATATAAACCCGTCAAAAACATTCTCGGTCAAGGATTTGTTTTTGAGCGGAGTACTAATCTTATTATTTGCGGGTACTTGCTTATTTTTAAAAGTAAAATTATCCTGGAAATCCGGGTGGGTAGAAAAAGAGGCGCTCTGCTCTTTTACGTTCCCATCTTTTTCAGGTAAAGATGTTTGATGTAAAGATGTCTTATTCTGTGCAGATTTAGATGAAGATTTAGATATAAAGTAATTCGGGGAAAAAGCCTCGCGGAAACTTTGTTCCAAAAAGTTTTGCACCGCTTCTTCATGCCGGAAACGGACTTCTATTTTGCTGGGATGGACGTTGACATCAATATTTTCAGGGGGTAGATTCAAAAAAAGAAAGGCAACCGGATATCTTCTGGAAGTAACAATACGGGCATAACTACGCTCCAGGGCCTTTCTAAGAAGCGGGCTTTGGACATATCTTTGGTTAACAAAGAACGACTGCAGGTTTCTGCTGCGGCGGCTGAAAGAGGGGTTGCTGATATAGCCGCTCAAAGTCAACTCTGCGGTGCTAAAGTTTAGCGCAGTGAGCTCGCGGCCCAGCGCGCTGCCATAAATTTTTACAATTACATTTAATAAATGGCCATCACCGGTAGTCTCCAGTAAAAGTTCGCCTTCCCTGAACAGTGCAAAGGAAACATCAGGCCGGGAAAGTGCCAGCCGGTGAATTGTTCTGGTAACTTTTGCTGTTTCCGCGGGTATTCCTTTTAAAAATTTAAGCCTTGCCGGCGTGTTGTAAAAAAGATCTCGAACTGTAACTTTGGTTCCGATGGCAAAGCCAATTTCTTTGAATATCTTTTCCCTGCCACCTTCAAAAAAAACATAAACCCCACTTTCTTCATCTTGGTGGCGGGTGGTAATAGATAATCTTGATACAGAAGCTATACTGGGCAAAGCTTCGCCGCGGAAACCAAGAGTTTGAATTCTTTCCAAATCTTCCGGGCAGGCAATTTTGCTGGTGGCATGTCTTTCTAGTGCCCGGTGGACCTCTTGGGAGGGTATGCCCATGCCATCATCAATCACGGTAATTTCTTGCAGGCCGCCTTTTTGAAGTAAAACCCTGATTCGCTGTGCGCCGGCATCAAGAGAGTTTTCGACAAGTTCTTTGACTAGCGAGGAGGGGTTTTCCACTACTTCTCCAGCAGCAATTTGGTCTGCGGTCCTGGAATCCAATTTACGGATGATCATAATTTCTTAGCGTTCCCCTTCCCCAGGGTGATTTTCCCTGGAAAGCAGTTGTGCTTGTAATTTGAATAACTTGTTCAGGGCTTCGAGGGGGGTGATGTTCACAACATTTAGTCTCTTAATTTCCTGAATAATTTCTGCCTCTTTTTTCGTCAGAGTACTGTTTTTGCTTCTTCCCGTGGAGGGTAATAAGGAGAGCTGTCCCTCTTTACTTTCAAAAAGACAGGGTGATTTTTTTTCAGGCTCATTCTTCTCCGGCGAATTATTTTCCCTGGTAAGGAAAGCAATATCTGTTGATTTTTCTGCCGGAGTTTCCTTTAGCGCTTCAAAATTTTGCAGGATACGGTAAGCCCGGGAGATGACCTCGGCCGGTAAACCTGCCAGGCGGGCCACATTTATACCGTAGCTTTTATCCGCTTTTCCGGGAACAATTTTTCTCAGGAAAATTATTTCTTCCCCTTTTTCTTTCACAGAAACGGTAAGATTTTTTAATGCCTGAAGTCTTTCTTCCAGGGCTGTCAGCTCGTGGTAATGGGTGGAAAAAAGAACTTGCACTCCCGGTTTTTTGTGTAGGTATTCGAGAATGGCCTGGGCCAGGCTCATCCCGTCGTATGTACTGGTGCCGCGGCCAATTTCATCCATGATCACTAAACTGTTGGGGGTAGCTTCTTTTAAAATTGTCGCCGTTTCCTCCATTTCCACCATGAATGTACTTCTCCCCCCGCTGAGATCATCGCTTGCTCCTACACGTGCAAAAATACGTTCTACCGGGGAAAAGCACATCTTTGCGGCGGGTACAAAACTGCCGATTTGAGCCATGAGGAGGATGAGAGCGGTACTGCGGCAATAAGTGCTTTTACCGGCCATGTTCGGACCGGTGATCATTAAGATCCTTTCATTATCTTCATCTAAAAAAATATCGTTGGGAATAAAAACACTGTCCTGGAGACGTTCCACAACGGGATGGCGTCCCCCCTGTATACTGATTATCCTGGTTGTGGAAAGCCGGGGTTTGATATAACCCGGGGAAGAGGCAAGATCGGCAAGTGAGAAAAAACAATCGATCTGGGCAAGGTTCCGCCCGGCCTTCTGCAGCTCCTTTATATACCGGGCGACATGCAGACGCAATTTTTCAAAAAGCTCATATTCAAGCTGGATTAATTTTTCTTCCGCGTTTAAGATCAGAGCTTCTTTTTCTTTCAGTTCTTCCGTGATAAAGCGTTCAGAGTTAACCAGAGTTTGCCTTCTGATATAATTTTCCGGTACAAGCTCAAGATTGGCTTTAGTTATTTCGATATAATAACCAAAAACCTTATTAAAACCGATTTTTAAGGTTTTAATCCCGGAACGTTCTTTTTCCTTTTTTTCCAGCTCAAGCAGCCACAGCTTGCTGTTTTTGGTAATCTGTCGCAGTTCATCCACTTCGCGGCAGTAGCCTTCCTTAAAAATACCGCCCTCCTTCAGGGCCAGAGGTGCATCGTCACTGATGGCTGTATTAAGCTTCTCCAGAAGAGCAGATAAATCGGGGATTTGCCTGCCTAATTGTTTTAGCCGCTCTGCTTCCGTTTTCTGGAGGATTTGTTTTACCTGTGGCAATAAGAGAAGGGTTTTTTTTAAGGCTAATAAATCTCTGGGGTTAACATAACCCAAATTAATTTTCCCGCTCAATCTTTCTAAATCGTAGCATTGTTTGAGCAGCCCGGCGAGATCATCTTTTAAAAGCTGTTTTTCTTTGAGCTCTTCTACTGCGTTCCAGCGCAACTTCAAAGCTTCTTTTTCCAGCAGTGGCCTTTCCAGCCATTTCCTCAGGAGTCTGGCCCCCATTGCTGTTTTTGTCCTGTTTAGAACCCCCCAAAGGGAATTCTTTTTTTCACCGGAATAAAGAGCTTCAAAAATTTCCAAATTACGTATAGTGATCGCATCAAGAAATAATGCATCGGCAGGTTTGTGTAATTTTAGATCATGAATATGCGCCAATGACCCCCGCTGCATTTTGAGGATATACTTTAGGGCAAGGGCCACGGCAAGTAATGCCGGCTGGCAATCCTTCAGGCCTGATTTTTGTAAGAGGCCATCAGAAAGTTGCTTTTCCAGAATTTCCAGGGCTTCTTTTTCATCGTTGAGATCAAGGATTTTTTTATTTACGAAAGTAAAATTTTTTTGTTTTTTTATGTATAGTTTAGCAAGGGAATCTTGGGGGATCGAATCTTCAATAATGATTTCGGCTGGTTTGAGCTGGTAAAGCTGATCAAAAACCTTCTCTCCTGCCCTGCTTTTCTCATTATCCTCGAAATAATAGGCCTGTATTTCGCCGGTGGAGATATCCACAAAAGCAAGACCAAAGCTCCCCTCCTCCTGCGTTATGGCGGCCAGGTAGTTATTATGCTCTTTTTGTAAAAGATCTTCCTCTACTACGGTTCCGGGAGTAATAACCCGCGTAACTTCCCTTTTTACCAAGCCCCTGGCCTTGCTGGTTTCTCCGATCTGTTCGCAGATAGCAACCTTATAGCCTTTTTCCAAAAGCCTGGCCAGATAGTTTTGGGCCGCATGGTAGGGAATGCCCGCCAGAGGTATGGCTCCTTCCTTCTTGCCATCCCTGCTGGTCAAAGCAATTTCGAGTTCCCGGGAGGCAATAATGGCATCGTCAAAAAACATCTCATAAAAATCCCCGACCCGGAAAAAAAGAATCGCATCGGGGTATTCATTCTTGATTTTTTTAAACTGCTGCATCATAGGCGTGAGCCTGTCCATAAAAAACTTTCACCTCATAAAACGGGTTTTCAACTCTTTTCTCAATAATATTCAGCACTTGGAACTCTCATTAATGGTAACTTTAACGGTAATTTATTACATATCAGATGCAGTATTCTTACTTTTATTCTGGCAATGGAAGCATAAACCATAAAAATAAAGTTGGATAGAAGAAACATCGAATCCTGTTTCCTCCATGACGTTTTTCATGAGCAGCTGGTCTTGCAGCTGTTCAAAAGAAACATTTTCCACGTCAGTAACTTTACCACAATTTTTACAATATACATGTGCATGTGGATTGGTATTGGAGTCAAAACGCAGACTACCATCCCCGATATTTAGCTCCTGGATCAGCCCGATTTTTTTGAGGATATCCACAGTTTTATATACAGTTGCCAGGCTGATGGCCGGGTAGTCAGGTTTAAGTTTTTTATAAATCATCTCTACATTAGGATGTTCTTTAGTTTGTTTTAAAACAGCGTAGACTGCCATTCTCTGAGGGGTTACTTTGATTTTTTTTGATCTCAGAAGTTCTTCAATTGTTTGCATCCGCTATCCCCCAACTATTTTTAGATAATATTTACTTTGAATATATAATAATTCGTAAGTTTCGTCAACCTTCATCCCTGAAAATGGATATTGGCTAAATTTCAATGGATATCCTAGATATGCCTTCCCATCAAAGTCCAGGGTTTGGCCTCAATAATCTCCACAGTAATCAATTCTCCCAAGAGGTTTTTATGAGAAGAAAAGTGGACGATTTTATTTGTTCTGGTTCGCGCGGTATAGGTGTTTGCATCTGTTTTACTTTTGCCTTCCACCAGTACGATCTGTTCAGTTCCGAGCAGTTGCCTGTTTTTTTCCAGACTGATTTTATTTTGTATTTCGTTTAAAAGCATAATTCTATTCTTTTTAACCTCTGGTGTAACATGGTCATCCATGTTGACAGCTTTTGTTCCCTGGCGAGGGGAATAAACAAAGGTATAGGCTGCATCAAATCTTACTTTTTCAACTAAATCAAGTGTTTCCTCAAAGTCTTTTTTCTCCTCCCCGGGGAAACCGACGATCATATCTGTAGTAATGGAACTGGCGGGAACCCGGCTTTGGATTTTGTGTATTAGATCCAGGTAATATTCCCGGGTATAGCCGCGGTTCATTAATTTCAACACCTTATTGCTTCCTGATTGTAAAGGTAAGTGAATGTGCTCACAGATTTTTTCTCCCTGTTTAATAGTCTGAATTATTTTTTCGGTAAAATCACGGGGATGGGAAGTCATATATCTTAAATGTACCAGGCCTTCAAGGCGATCCAAGGTTTGCAGGAGGTCAGCAAAATCAATTTCCTGCTCCAAATCTTTGCCGTAAGAATTAACATTTTGCCCCAGCAGGGTGATTTCCTTGTATCCGCTTTTTATAAGTTCTTGCACTTCGCTGATAATACTTTGGGGAGGCCGGCTTTTTTCCGGTCCTCGCACAAACGGAACGATACAGTAAGTACAGTAGTTGTTGCACCCGTGGCTGATGGGCACCCAGGCCTTAATACTGTGCATTCTTTTAATCGGAACCCCTTCTCTTTCCCCCTCTCCCTCTATGTCCACTACCGTTTGAGGAGAAAGACGTGCTTTTTCCAGCAATTCGGGGAAGCGCCCCAGGGAATGAGGCCCGGCAACCAGATCGATAAAGCCAAACCTTTCCCGGACTTTTTGAGCAACACGTTTTTGTTGTGCCATACATCCCCAGAGAATTATTAACATATTCGGTTTTGTTTTTTTTAATGCTCGCAGCCTGCCTAACCGGCTGAAAACTTTTTCTTCCGCTTTTTGCCTTACAGCGCAGGTGTTGAGCAGTAAGATATCGCTCTCTTCTTCTTTAGACGCCGGAAGATAACCCATATTTTCCAAATGCCCGGAGAGGACCTCCGAATCATAAACATTCATTTGACAACCGTAAGTTTCTATACGATAGAAACCTTTGGGTTTATTAGCTTCTCTCACGAAAGCATACCTCCATGATATTCCTGTAAAGAATATTTTACTGTAAAATATCCAAAAGAGCAAAAAGGTTATGGAAACCAGTATTTTGTAGAAGATCAATATTCCGGCACCGATAATTTTTCGGCTTTTGAGAGACAATAGAAAAGGGGTGAACACCGTGATGTTCATGAAGAACAATAAAACGACTACCAGCAAATTCATAATTGGCTTGGGTGCCCTTGTTACGGGCATTGGCAGGCTCGTTGGCGGTCGGGCCGGCGACGGCATAACTGGTTTTGGTTTGGCCCATATAGTTTTGGGCGCTTTAAATATGTTTAGGCCAATGCTGAAAGGCCGTTAACGCCGGCAATCTTGCCCGGGCTGCCGGGGCCCGGGTTACTTAAACGATGGCCGACGGTGTTCACCCTCAGTATCATATCCCCTGCCTGACTATCTTATCATCAGCAGATTGGCAGTACTGCATTCCTGTTGAAGCTAGGTTTATTAAATAAATAAAAATGCGGGTAATATCCCGCATTAAAAATAAACAAAATAAGTAAATTTTTAGACAAAAGTAAATTATTACACCTTGCATCTTAAACGGTTGTACTTTTTTTCAACCTTCCAATTTCATATTCTATTTCTTGAAGAATCGTTTCAATATTACTGATTTTCTCACTTAATTCATGTATTAAAGTGCTGAGGTTAAAATAATCCATTGTCCCAACAACTGTTTTACAGTTTGTACACTGTACAAACATTACTTTAAACCGCCAGTTCCCAGGTTCCACTACAGCCATTTCAAAGTTTTGGTTCTCACATTTCGGGCATCGTGGTAAAGCCATAAAAATTTTACCCCCCCTGGTTTTTTTATCTGTCTATTTATTTATTAGTTCGTGACTAAAAGATAGTTTTCCTCTATCTAGAAACAATAAACTTTTACTAAATTTTCCGGAGGGAATTATACATTTTTAAAAAGCACCTCGATCAAAAAAGTAACTGTTTTTCCGGCGTTTAACAGTTAAATTACTTAACCATGCAATTGCAATAAATGCGAACAGTTTATATAAAAAACTGTAATATAAGGTCCAGTGGATGTAAGTGAGGTAACCTTGCCTTTCAGCAAACAATTCCAAACCGGAAAAAATAATACTTAGAAGGATTAAATATGGCAGTTGCCAGGTTTTTTCCTGGGGTAAAAAAGAGGCGAGGATAACTCCAATTCCTGCCAGGCAAATAAAATAGGCCGCCGGGATTTCCTGGATGGGATAAAGTATTTTGTTAAAAAGGTAGAATTCATTTTTAATAAAAAGATCATTAAGGAGGTATCCGACTACAATAGCCCAAAATCCTGCACTCCAGAATTTCCCTAAAGAAGAACGTAAAAAGATGATGATAAAAAGCCAGATGACTGCTGCAAAAATTACCCAGAACAACCTGATCCCCTCCCTTATAATTTCTTAACCGCAACTAAAGTTTTCCGGAGCGAAGTATAGACCATAGCCACCAAAAACCCATTAAAGCAGCAAGAATAAGTCCGAACTGCGCAATGGGAAAATACCGGAAAAGAGTAACTTCTGCAAATTGTAACGCCAAGCAAAGACCGACAATAATACTGGCTAAAACGATACTGAATGAAATTCTGTTAATCATATTATTCAAGTGGTGGAGAATGCGCTCTGTGTTCACAAACTCTACTTTAATTTTTACATTGCCGGCGGCCCCTTTTTCCAGAATTGTGCTGAGATGCTGGGGAAGAATTTCTACCAGGCGAAAGTATTTGCCAAGATGCTGATAAACTGTAGAAGCAATCTTTTTCCGGGAAAATTTTTGGCGCAAGAATTCCTTACTAAAAGGAGCTATTATTTCGGCAATGCTAAAATTTGGTTCCAAATCAGTAATCAATCCTTCTAAAGTTATAAAAGTTTTCGCTAAAAGGGTAAATTCCGGAGAAAGAATGATCTGCTGTTTAAAGGATATCTCCATGAGTTCATACATAACCTGGCCAAAATGCAAGTTCTGCAGAGGGATATTGTAGTACTTTTCCTGTAAGCGCTCTAGCTCCAGTTTGAGAAGTTTTTTATCTGTTTCTTCAGAGATTATGGCCAAGCTCTGCAGGGCATGCATAATTCTATCCATGTCATGGTAGATAACCCCCAGCATCAACTCACTTAGAGCCTGCCGTTGTTCTTCGTGCAGAAAACCGGTAATGCCAAAATCCAGGAAATAGAGCTTTTCACCCGCCAATACGCCGATATTTCCAGGATGGGGATCGCCATGGAAAAAACCGTCGATCAGGATCTGTTTTAGAAAAGCTTTACTCAAATTTTCAACGAGTTTGCGTTTAGAAAAACCTTCCTTTCCCAGTTCTTCCGGGTTGTTGAGCATCACCCCATCCATATATTCCATAGTAAGGATTTTGGGTGTGGTATAGTTCCAGTAAATACTGGGAATATATATATTTTTTTCCGAAATAAAATTTTTTTTGAAGCGTTCGGCATTTCGCCCCTCTTGATAAAAATTTAATTCCATATGGATAGTTTGTTTAAACTCCCGGACTATGGCGGCGAAATGATATAGCTTGCCGGTAAGAGTATATTTATCCAACAGTAAGGCTATTTCCTCTAAAATTGCCAGGTCAACTTCAATTATTTTCTTGATGTCCGGCCTTTGTACTTTTACCGCTATTTCTTTCTTCCCGGGCAGAACAGCCCTATGCACCTGTCCAATGGAAGCAGCAGCCAGAGGTGCTTCTTCAAAGCTTTCAAAAAGGAGATGCAGAGGGTATTTTAGCTCCTTTTCAATTACCTCCTTAACCTGAGAAAAAGAGAAAGATGTGACCTGATCCTGAAGACGGCGCAGCTCCTGAATATAATCGGAGGGAAGAAGATCGGCACGGGTGCTTAAAAGTTGTCCAAATTTAATAAAAGTAGGACCTAATTCTTCTAAAACGAGTCGCAATCTTACTGCTGGGGAAAGTTCCTTTATCCCTTTTTTTTCTTTGCGTTTTAAAGGAAAAGGTAGGTAACGGGCAAGTTCCTTTATACCCGTATTTTGAATTAACTGTCCAAAGCCGTAGTTAGCCAGCGTATGAAAAATTTTTCGCAACCTTTTTACATAGGCGATCTTTTCCAAAATAGTTCACCGTCACATCATCAACCGGATGAAAATAAAGGCCCGTGAAGTAATCACGGGCCTTATCTACCACCATCAGAAGGTGTTTCCCCGTTATCTTTTTTAATTAGTTCCTCCAATGTTTTAAGTCTGTTTTCCAGCTCTGTAAATTCAGTTTTACTGACAAGATTACTTTTTTGTAAGAGCCCTCCGATTTTATTACTAAAATTTTCTTTAAAAGCTGCCCTTTCTTTTACTCCTCTTTCCGCAAGAGAATGGATGAGGCTCCTACTGTTTTTCCCGCCTGTTTTACCCTTGGCAGCTATCTCCTGAAGCACTTTTTCAGTTTTTTCACGGGTTAAAGCCAGCGCACCCCAGCCAAGGGAAATAACCGTATCCAGCATTAGTATCACCTCTTCTCTATTTTTTTAGTTTATCCTATTTACTTTGTTTACATCCTCAGTCAAATTTAAAATCCTTATTTTAGCAGAGGACAAGATTGTCACGGTGGATTACTTCTTCATGGTCTGAATATCCCAGGATATTTCTGATTTCAGATGATTTATACCCGGTAATCTGCTTCAGTTCCTGGCTACTGTAATTGACCAGTCCCCGAGCAATTTCTTGGCCACTGGAGCCGCAAACACTGATCACATCGCTTTTGGAAAAATCACCTTCTACTTTGACAATGCCAATAGGGAGTAAGCTTTTCCCTTCCTTGATTAAAGCCTGCTCCGCACCCGGGTCAATATGGATGGTACCTTTTAGCTTTTGCGCAAAGGCAATCCATCGTTTTCTGCTACGCATGTAACTTTTTTTGGAATCAAAAAAAGTGCCGATTTCTTCTCCTTCCAAGATACGCCTGATAATATTATCCTGTAAACCATTAGCAATAACCATGTCAATACCGGAAGCCATTACAATTTCAGCAGCCTCTATTTTAGTAATCATCCCCCCCCGGGCCAACACTTCCTCAGTCTTTCCGGCAGCATTTTTGATTTCTGGGGTAATCTCTTCCACGAAGGGAATAATAGTAGCCGTGTCATCCAGGTGAGGATTAACAGTGTAGAGTCCCTCCGTGTTTGTTAAGATAATCAGCAGGTCGGCATTGATAAGCGTTGCTACCAGGGCGGATAACTTGTCATTATCTCCAAATTCGATTTCTTCAGTGGAAGTAGTATCGTTTTCGTTCACAATCGGGATCACACCGAATTTTAAGAGATGGAAAAAGGTGTTACAGGAATTTATGTAACGCTTACGCTCCTCCAGGTCTTCCCTTGTGAGTAAAACCTGGGCGACAATATGTCCATATTCGGAGAAGAGTTTTTCATAAAATTGGATTAATAAACTCTGGCCGATGGCGGCAACAGCCTGCCTTTCGGGAATGGATAAAGATTTTCTTTGAAGTCCAAGGCGGCCAATCCCCCCTCCCACCGCTCCAGATGAAACAAGGATCACATCTTTACCCTGGTTTTTCAGATCAGCCATCTCTCTGACCAGTTTTTCAATAATTCTAAGGTTTAGTTTTCCGGTTTCATACGTCAGGAGCCGGGTGCCCACCTTAATGACAACTTTTTTGATGAATTTTTCGTTTAGGGGTCTTTTAATCTTCACAGGAGCTCTCCTTCCTGTTTCCCGTTTTTAAAAAAATCCAACTAAAAGAAGTTTTTGCCGTAGGATTAATCTTCATGCCAGCTTATGGGGACCGGCATCACGCGCTGGTATTGAACATGACTGTGACCTTCCATTGCATTGTCTTAGGAGTCAGAGCGGAGAAATCAATTTTGATCGGACAAAGCTCTTTCCCTTTTTGCCGCTTCTACAACTGCTTTAATCAGGGAAGCTTTTACCCTACCCTCCTCCAGAGCCAGAAGGCCGGCACTGGTAGTGCCTCCTGGGGAAGTTACTTTGTTTTTCAAAACGGCGGGATGTTCCCCGGTTTCCAAAATCATTTTCGCGGCACCCAGAACTGTTTGTGCTGCTATAAGCAGGGCTGCATCCCTACTCAGGCCCATTTCCACGCCTCCGTCAGCAAGGGCTTCAATCACTAAATAAATATATGCCGGGCCGCTGCCACTTAGCCCGGTTACTGCACTCATATATTTTTCTTCTAAAGATGTAACCTTGCCCAGGGCTTCCACCAAGGTGGTCACCCCTTGCATCTCTTTATCGGAAACGGCTGCACTCTTACAAATAACGCTCATTCCTTCCCCCACAAGACAGGGGGTGTTGGGCATGATCCGGATTATTTTTAAAGGCTTGCCCAGCTTCTTTTCAAAAAAACTGATAGATAAACCGGCAGCAATAGAAATAAGAAGATGGTCAGGATTCAAAACGGGCTTTATTTGCAGAAGCAGCTCCTGCATATCCTGGGGTTTAACAGCAAGAAAAATTTTTTGGGCTTGTGAACAAAGAGTTTGAGCATCAGCAGCAATCTTGATCCCCATTTTTTCTTTTAAGAGCTTGGCCCGCTCTGCATCCAGATCAAAAACGACGATCTCATTTTTATCCACTAATTTTTTATGTATTATTCCTTGCAATAGGGCGCTGCCCATGGTTCCACAACCGATTAACCCGAACATCTTTTCCTCCCCGGGATATCCAGAACATCCCTTAGAACATCAGTATTTCAATCAATGATCATATTCTTATTTTATTATAAAGGTTGCAGCATTGCAAGATAGAACGGAAACGAAACAATATACACCATGCTGAATAAAAATTATGGAAAAAATAGAGAGGATCCCTTGTTTATCCCGTAATCCTACCCATTTCCTGGGTCCAAGTCCAGGCATGCCCGGCTTGGACCCAGTATCGATCATACGTATCGAAAAAAAAAATGCCGTGAATCCTCACGGCACCGTGGTTTGTAATGGCAGGGGAGACAGGACTTGAACCCGCAGCCTGCGGTTTTGGAGACCGCTGCTCTGCCAGTTGAGCTACTCCCCTATATAACCAATATTATTTTAGCTTACTGCTCTGGTTTTGTCAAGTTACCAGGTGGCGGGATTCTGCGATAAAAATCGTACAACCTTCATAAAGGATTATTGGAATTGCAGCCCAAATGAGTGTAATCATGCATAGTACTTACTTCCCGGAACATAATAAAAAAAGCAAAAAAAGAAGTGAAAAGAGGTAATTTTATTGAAAAAACTCAAAGTGGGCATCCTGGGTGTGGGTATGGCTTTTGAACGCCTTCATTATCCGGCCTACGAGGTATTGGCAGATCACTATGAGATTGTTGCTTTGTGTGATCTTCAAAAGGGAAAAGCCCAAACTTGGGCCAACCGTCTTCATTTAAGCCCGGACAGGGTCTATACAGACTATCATCAGATGCTGGAAGAAACCTATCTGGATGTTGTTGATATCATGGTCCCCATCGAGCTTAACTATACTGTTACCGAAGATGTTGCCAGAAAACTAGCCGGGCAACGAAAAGGGATTATCTGTGAAAAACCTCTTGCTCCAACCATGGAACAAGCCCAAAATGCCCGGAAATTGGCTTCAAAATATAACTTGCCCATCATGATTGCGGAAAATTATCGCTATAACCAGGAAACAAATATGCTTCGTGATATGGTACGTACCAACCGTGTCGGGGAGATTTTATATTTTATCCAGAACAGGGTTGTAAACTTTCCTCAAGAGATGCTTAAGGATACATTTCCAGCCAAGGAATGGCGTCAGCATCCGGAATATCCGGCTGGAGCTATAACCGATATCGCCGTTCATGAGCTCGGCGGCTTACGACATATCTTCGGCTCTATAGAGAAATTGCAGGCTTTCGGGCAACCTCAAAGAGCGGATTTTGCGCCCTATAGTGTTATTCAGGTCAACATGCTCTTTAGAAGCGGCATAACAGGAAGCTTTACCTTTTTTTGTGCTGGCGCAGAAATGCAGCGTCCCTTGATTGGCTTACGAATTTTTGGAACCCGGGGCATGATTTATCTGGAAGAACGTGATGCCGGAACGATCAATATCGCTTATAATGACGGCCGTTTGGAACAGATTCCCTATGAGGTTCAAAAGGGTTACTATAATGAGCTTGTCAACTTTCATGATGCTCTGACGAGCGGTGAGCCTATTAAGGTTACTGCGGAAGTGGAATATGGCGACCTGCAGGCAGTTGTAAATATTATGAAATCCATTTCAGAAGAAAGAATTATCCAGTTAGAGGAAGCTGAAGTTTTTGCAACCCCATAATCAAAGAAACAGGTGAAAAAATAGCCAAAGTTTTCCACAGCAGCAGTAGTTTCATTATTTCCCGGGTAAGCGCAAAATTTGACATTTAAATCCAATTTGTTATTTTTTATTATGGATTTTCAATGTACTAGGTATTGGACAGGTACTCTGTTTCAATCTAGAATTTCCTCAGCTCCTCTTTGCTGCAGGTGCGCCACTGTGTTTTGCCGGCGGTTTCGTGAGCATTGTCTTCCGGAACCACCAATAGAACGGATTTTCCTCCTGAAAGCACTGTTTTGACCTTTTCACCCAGCCGGATAAAATCATCGTGATCCGGCATTTCCCCTTGGAGGCCTCTGACCAGGTCTACATCTTTGTGCTGGAGAATTTTGTTCACGGCAAGCACTTCGTTTATTTCTCCTAAATCAAGTCGGCCCCGGAAGCGGCCGTCGTTGCCGCTTAAACGTAGACCAACGCCGGCAAGGGCGCCGATGACACCCTGTCCGGTGCCGCCGTGTTCAGAGAGATGGATCCCCAAGGATTTAGCCAATTCATAAGCGTCGCTCTTGGTCAACACCGCCTTTTTAGCTTTTTGTCCAAAGGTGATCAGCAGCTCAGGATTATTGATCCGTTCAGGAACGGCTACGCAGAGGCCCGGATCTGAACCTTCTTCGCTTTCATGGACAAGGAAATCAGAGATATAGTCAATTAAACTGGCATGATGTTTTTCATCTAGATCGATTATAAAACACATGGAGCTGTTATGCGAGGTATAAGGGATATCGGGGTGCACATACAACTGATGCCGTGTAATAAAAGAACAGTGGCCCCATCCTTTTTCCTCTATTATTTCTATTAATCGTGCCAGAAGCTTGCCGGTGCTCCCACAAGTGATACTGTCAGTATCATCAATACACACAAATGTCTTCACTTTTACCAAAACCTCCCTATACTGTTCAATATATTTTCTTACCTAATTTCATATATTAATTTTTTGGATCGCGCATACCCGTTCCGCTCAATATTTTTTTTACTTCCACATCGGTAAGCCGGTAATTGAAAAACTCCTCGTAAAAGTATTTCGTTTCTTGTACCAAATCAATGTCCGTAAATTTATCCGGATAAAGTTTCCAGGCAGTCCAGAGAATCGCCAGCGGTGTTTCCAGGGAAGAGGGATGGCCCCAACGTGAAATACCATTGGGCAGGCGCCAAACTTTATTGTTTTTTACCGCCTGCAGAGGTGCCCACTGTTTATTGGACATGATATAATCCGCTACCAGCGGATCGTTTACCAGAATAACTTCGGGATCCCACAGCAGGATTTGCTCCAGACTGACATAACATTTGCCACCCTGCTGTTTAAGCTCTTTATCCAGGGAAACATTTACGGCACCGGCCAGGCGGGTCCATTCGGCAGGTAAAGTTCCCTCGACATCGGTGCGCACCGCTTCATTAACGGAATGATAAACGGTTACCCTCTCCTCAAGGGGGATTTCTGCGATTTGTTTTTGCACATGTTTAATGCAATCCTGATAATATTCGTTATATCTTTTTGCTTTTTCAGGGTTTCCCACCACTGTACCCATCATCTCGACAGCGCACTGCTGCTTTTCGATACTGGCGTATTCTACTACCAGAAAGGGAACTTTGGTTTTGTTCATTTTCTCCATTTCAGCTTCATTCTGTGCAGTATCCTCTTTGACGAAAACCACATCCGGCTCACAATTAAGCAGCTCCTCAATATTAATTACACCGCTGGACTTTGGCACCGGTACATTGGCAATCTGCGGGCACATTTCTACCAGCAGAAGATCCCTCTGCATACCTCCCACTGCAGCAACGATCCGGTCCCCTACACCCAACATGGCCATGGCATGGCCCGCTTCAGGGCATAGGCAGGCAATCCGCTCTATGCTGGCCGGTATCTGAACCTCCCGGCCAGCACAGTCCACAACAGTTCTGGTTTCTATTTGTTGCGTTGTACTGTCAGCCGGTTCCCCATTATTTAGTGGTTGCCCCGGGCTTGCAGGCTGTGCACAACCGCCTGCTGTCAGCAAGCTGACTGCCAGGCAGAAAAATAAAAACCAGCATAAACACCGGGACCATAAACCCGCTTTTTTTCTGTGTATTATGACTTTTCCTTTCATTGCTTCCCCCTTTTGTCCCTCTCTTGCTCTGTTAAACTGCTTTTTTCAGGTGATGTTCTCGTAAAGGCCTAACCATGATCAACGATGGCCAACAATAACCAAAACATGGAAATTAAACTCCGGGCAGCGTGCTTACCGGGATGACCTGTTTTAGTTCTTTTTTGTCCTGCAGGTTATAAGAAACCACCTCGGCATTAATATGATAAAGCAGTTTCAAATTTTTTTCTGTCAATACTTCGGATGGCTTTCCTGTAGCCAGAAACTTCCCCTGATTCATCAAAGCCAGGCGTGTTTTAAGCTTGTTACTTTCAAAGTAAAAAGTATGGTTGGGAAAATGAGTGGACATAAGAACTGCAAGGTTTGTTTCGTGCACCAGCTTGACAATTGTTTCCATGATCGTCAGCTCGTGTTTGAAATCGAGGTGCGCCGTGGGTTCATCCATAATGATCAGCGGGGTTTTTTGGGCTAGAGCCCTGGCGACCATTACCAGCTGCCCCTCCCCTCCACTCAACTGTGTATAGCGGCGTTCTTTCAATCTTCCTATGCTGACCATTTCCAGGGCTTCTTCCGCAACAGCAAGATCCTCCCGGGTAGGGGAACTGAACATTTTAGTATAGGCGGCCCGCCCCATGAGCACAATATCCAAAACCTTGTAAGGGAAGGTTTTTTCGTGTACCTGCGGTACATAAGCGATTTGCCGGGCCACCGTTTCCCGGTTAAGGTGTTTAATGTTTTTGCCGTTAAGTAAAATTTCCCCTTGGCGTGGCCTTAACAATCCTAAAATACAATCCAATAAGGTGGTTTTCCCACAACCATTAGGTCCGAGCAGGCAGAATACTTCTCCCGCATTGATTTGCAGCTCCAGGCCGGTGAAGAGATCCTGTTCACTATAGCCAAAAGAAAGATTTTTAAGCTCGATTAAGGCCATAGGATCACCATCCTCCCCCTTTTGTTTTCTTGAGCAAATAAACGAAGAATGGTCCTCCCACCAAGGCTGTGAGGATGCCCAAGGGGATTTCTGAACCGGTGAGCGTTCTGCCGATATTGTCTACGAGGATCAGGAAGCAGGCCCCCAGGGAAAAACTGGCCGGGATCAGCACTTTGTTATCGTTCCCGACCAGCATCCGGGCAATATGCGGTATGACCAGCCCCACCCAGCCAATGGTGCCGCTGACACAGACGGCTCCCGCTGTGGCCAGCGTGGCGCTGGCAATGACAAAGCTTTTATTCCAGGCGGTATTAATTCCTAAAGCGTAGGCTTCCCTATCGCCCATGGAAAGCACATTGATCCGCCACCGGATGGCTACAAGGCCGGCAACACCGAGTGCCATGGGCACACCGCCAATTAGAATATCCTTGTAACAAGCCGTAGCTAAACTGCCCATTAGCCAGAAAGTGATTGCCGCCAGTTGATTCGTGGGGTCAGCCACATATTTCATTAAAGAGAGCAGAGCCGAAAAAACTGACGAGACGATGGTTCCACCGAGAACCAGCATGATGATTGGCGTAATCCGGTAGATCGTGGCAATCAGGTAACTGAGCAAGACAGCCAGGATGCCAAAAGCAAAGGCAAAAATGTAGGTAGGTGCAATGGCATTAAAAAGAACAATAGCCAGTGCCGCGCCAAACCCTGCTCCGGAAGTAATGCCCAGGATCCCTGCGCTGACCAGGGGATTACGGAACAATCCCTGAAAAGCGGCTCCGCTGATCGCCAAACAGCCTCCCACCATGGCCCCCAGAATTAACCGGGGCAAGCGGATTTCCCAGATTACCGCCTGCACAGTATCCGGCAGGTTACAGTATGTGGCAGTGAGTTTGCACCACAAAACGCTGACAACCGAGGAAACCGTTACCGGGTATCTGCCGATAAAAAGGGATAGCAAAATAAAGCAGGGAGGAGCTGCTGCCAGTAATAGATAAATTATTTTTTTCCGCGTTGTTTTCACCTTGACAAATCCACCAGTTGTTGCTGAGTTGCTTAGCATAATTTTTCAAGCCGGCCCGTCTTAGGAGCCGGACGCTGTGTAATAATATTCATACCGGGAGGGGAAATATTGGATAAAGCTTGGTTCTGTTTCCATAGTCACCGCAGTTACCGCAAACGGTCGCGGCATGGGGTCCTACTGCAAAAACTTGATTTCTTGTAACCTGTATTAATAGAAACAAGATGTGTTGAATAAAACGCCATACATAGTTCAGTTTATTAATTTAGTCCCATTCTTCATCTTCAGTTATTCCATTAAAAACTCCCAAAATCCTGCCCGGATTGAAAAAGTCATTGAAAACAACCTTTGTGAAATTTTAAACCTTGCACAAAATATTTCTGTAAGACGGTAAAAACAACATAATACGGAAAAATTGCTCTGAAAATGGACAGAGCAACTCCCCCGGTGATATACTACCAACAGACGGGATTTCTCCAAAAAGTAGGTGAAAGCAGATGAAATTAGCCGTATGTCAAATGGCTCTTAGTGAGAACATTAAAAATAACGCTGCTCAAATCATACATTTTATGGAAAAAGCGTCCAGGCAAGAGGTTGAGTTAATTTGTTTCCCGGAAATGTCTTTAACAGGGTATACTCCTGCACTGCTTTCCAAGTCTGAGTTAAATTTAATTGTGGAGGAAATACTGTGGCAAATTGCAAAAAAATGCGATGATCTTCATTTGGGGGCAATCATCGGGTATGGTTACCGGGAAGGCACTAATCTTTTTAATAGGGCCGGAGTTATCCTGCCCGGAGGGAAACAATTTACATATGATAAAATATACTTAACAGAAGTAGAAGAAAAATATTTTCATCACGGTACAGGGAACCTGGTTTTTCCTTTCCGGGGCTCCTGGATTGGGGTGATCATCTGCCGGGACCAAAACTATCCCCTGCTGACAAAAGAGTTAAAGGAAAAGGGTGCCGAATATATTTTCATCCTTTCAGCTCACTACTATAATCCCAAAGAATCGCGGTGGAAGTTAGAAAAAAACAGAGCGATCCCCATTACCAGGGCGGTAGAAAACAAAGTTCATGTTTTATTGTCAAATACAGTCGGTACACATATGGGTATGATCAGCCTCGGCAATAGTTTGATTGCGGATCCGGATGGTGCTGTAGTTGTAGCGGCAGATGAACACCAGGAAGGATTATTGTTGCTTGAAGGGACTCTAAAGCTCAATACCGACAGTACGGTTAAACTGCTCAACAATTTCTAACAGTTCCGGTGCCAACAATTCCTTTGTTTTTTCTATAATATAAGAAGGGATTTTTTTGTAGTAGGCTTGAGCGATTCCCCCGGTGATACACGCGATTGTATCACTGTCCCCCCCGAGAGAAATCGCTTTGCGAACAGCATCTTCATAATCCACGGATTCCAAAAAAGCTCTGACGGCTTGGGGCACAGAACCCTGACAGGTCACATCAAAACTATAATGCGGGCGGATCTCATCCAGGGTCTGTTCCAGGTTGTAGCCAAAGTGTTCCGTAATATATTGTTTGATTTCTTCTTTGCTTGTCCCTTGTCGGGCCAGAAAAATAGCTGTCGCTGTGACTTGAGCTCCTTTGATTCCTTCAGGATGGTTATGGGTTGCCTCCGCACTGCGCCGGGCTTCTTCCAGAACCTTTTCCAGGGTATCGCAGGCAAAACCCACAGGGCTGACCCGCATGGCCGCACCGTTGCCAAAGCTGTTATAAGGTAAAAGGCTATCGGAAAAAAGCCATTTGCGGAATGTGTTTCCGTAACCGACATGGGGGTAGCGTTGGCCATAGGTTTTCAATGTTGTTGCATAGTCTTTTCCCTTCAAGATACATTCTGCTACCGCAACGGTTAAAACTGTATCATCGGTAAAGGTTGATTTGGGGGTAAAAAGCTCAAAATCTGTGCCTTTTACATTTCGCCATTCGTAAACCGAACCAATAATATCTCCGGCAAGAGCACCGAGCATTAAAATTTACGCCTCCTCACTCTGTTCTTTAAGGTGGGAAAGCAAAACACAACAATTTTGAATTAATTTGCTGTTGGGGAAGAATGTATCAATCCACGCTTTGTTTTCTTGATTGTTTTCAGGGTCAGCTAAATTCCTGGCTGCATTTGTTTGCAATTTTGATTGATTGGCCTGTTTTACGGTTGATTTTGTATCTTTTTTCATTTTCATTCTAAATATCCTTTCTCTACAGCCTTTTGGATCATTCCCAGGGCATAATCCCAGAGTACCGCTGAACCTTCGAGAATATATTTATTCCGTGCAATGACTTGTTCATTTGTAATCCCATGTTCTTGCCACGATTTACCCTTCGTCATATAATTATGCAGTAATGGTTGGAATCTATCGAGAGCCGCGGCAAAACATGCTTCCGGTGTTTGACGCTGCTCAAATTCTGTCCATAGTTCGTGAAATTCCCGAGCCTGCTCGGAAGGCAGGAGACCAAAGAGCCTTTTTGCTGCTTTTTGTTCACGCTCAAGACTACTGCCGCCAAGCCGTTCTTGATCATAACAGTAAGTATCGCCGGCATCGATTTCGACCAGGTCATGAATTAAGACCATCTTCAGAACGCGTGTTATATCCAGATTCTGGTGTAAAGCATGCTCCGCGAGTAAAATACTCATCATGGCCAGATGCCAGGAATGTTCGGCATCGTTTTCCTTTCTGGAACTGTCCATTAAGAAAGTTTGTCTGTAAACCTGTTTGAGTTTATCGATCTCGATAATGAATTCCAATTGTTTTTTGAAACGGCCTTCTTTTGTCAACTGGCAACCTTCCTCCCCCCCCCCAATTTGAAACCGGTTGGCAAAGATAAAATATTCATGTGGCGGGAAATCAAATGTCTTATTTTTTTACTTTAAGCTTCTTGATAGCCTGGTCCAAACCTTCCACGGTTAATTCATACATCGGAAAAATTTCCTTGATGCGGGCGATAGTATAGTATCCTTCCGTCCAATCCCAATATTCTTCCAGAATGGGGTTTAACCAGACGATGTGATGAAAATGAGCGGCAATGCGCTTCAGCCATAATATGCCCGGTTCTTTATTATTCATGTTCCAATCAATTGCGCCATTAATCATGAGCAACTCGCTGGGAGCCATGCTGGCATCACCGACAATGATCAATTTGTAATCTTGATCGAGCAGATTTAAAAATTGCTCCGTTTTAATTGTGTTGGAAAGGCGACAGTATGGATCCAGAAAGATATAGTCATAAATACAGTTGTGAAAGTAGTAAAAACGCAGATCTTTAAAATGGCTGGCCCTGTTCATTGCTGTAAAAAGCTGGCTGCAAATATGGATATGGGGAGTCATGGAGCCACCGGAATCCATCAGCAGAATTACCTTAACTGTGTTTTTACGCGAGCGGGTCCAGGCTAGCTGCAGCAATCCCCCTTTTTCTGCTGTAGATTCAATGGTCTCCTCAATATCCAGTTCGTCCAGGGGGCCTTCCACCTTACTGCTCAGCTGCCTTAGTTTCCGCAGGGCCACTTCAAATTGCCTGACTCCGATAACCTCATCGGTTCGGAAACCACGATATTTACGCTCAGCGGCTACCTTCACGGCAGATTTGTTTACTGAGCGGCCTCCGAGACGTACCCCCGCGGGATGATAACCTGAATGGCCAAATGGGGATCGCCCTCCTGTACCGATCCACTTACTTCCACCATGGTGTTCCCCCTTTTGTTCTTTCAGCCGCTGCTCCAGTTGGCGGCGCAGTTCATCAAGATCCCATTCTTGAAAGAGCTGGCGTTCCTCCGGAGAAATACGCAATGGAGGCAAGGCATTTTCAAGCCATTGGAGAACCTTTTCCGTTAATTCCGGGGGAGTTTCTATTCCCTTAAAATAATGCTGGAAGGCCAAGTCATAGCGGTCATAATAAGTTTCACTCTTCACCAGCACGGCACGTGCCAAGCAGTAAAAACCGTAGAGGCTGGAATGCGCCATGCCCAAGCTTAGCGCTTCCATCAAGGCCATCCATTCTGTAAGAGAAACCGGCACTCCATAGCTTCTCAGCAGGTAAAAAAAGTCAATAAACATATTTTCTCCCTAGCCTTTACTGCCACATGCCCGGCAGAGAAGTTTTTCTAGGCGAACCCCGGCTTGACAGCCGCTGGAGCACGGCATTGAAATCCCGGTCTTTCTTCAGCAGAACGCCAAGGAAAGGCAGTTCACTGCCGATTTTTTCCGGGTTGATTCCTCCTACTGTCAGTGCCTGCACCCAGTCCAGCAGTTCGCTGGTACTTGGTTTTTTCTGTAAGCCATGGATGTTGCGTACCCAGTAAAAAGCTTTGATGGCCTCTTCCAGCAGTGTTTTTTCCAGATCAGGGTGATGAACGTGCACTATTTCTTTCATCATTTCTTCATCCGGGAAAGTAATATAGTGAAAAATACAGCGTCTTAAAAAAGCATCGGGCAGTTCTTTTTCGGCATTGCTGGTAATAAGGACTATAGGCCGGTACTGGGCTGTAATTGTTTCACCCGTTTCCGGAATGTCAAAGCTCATCATATCCAGTTCCCACAATAAGTCATTCGGAAACTCCAGATCGGCTTTGTCAATTTCATCAATTAAGACTACAACCTGTTCAGGTGACACAAAAGCCTCGCCTAATTTGCCGAGTTTTATGTAATGTTGTATCTTGGAAACATCATGATCGCCAAATTGGCTGTCATAAAGTCGCTGCACAGTATCATAAATGTAGAGACCGTCTTTGGCTTTGGTCGTTGATTTGATATTCCAGATAAATAATTTTTTCTGCAAGGCTTTGGCAATGCTGTGAGCCAGCACAGTTTTACCTGTTCCGGGCTCTCCCTTGATCAGCAACGGTCTGCCGAGAGCTACAGAGATGTTTACACTGTTCTGTAACTCCTCTGAAGCGATATAATCTTTGGTTCCTGTGAAAAGTTGATGGTTTTCTGACAAGTAAAACCCTCCTCAAAAGAGTATTTTTAATTCCACGCTTGCTTAGGATTGGCTTGCAAAGAAGCAGCTTAAAAGATTTTTTGGCGAGGAGCTGCTGATTCTCCTTTTACAGTTTGATAAAAAGAAAAGAAGTTCCCCTTAACCAGGAACTTGCCTCCTTTCTTCTTACCAATTTAACAATTAATTTTCACCAATCAATTTTTCTTACTATAAATCTATTATAAACTATATTTTGCCTGATGCAAGGATTTTGTGTGCAGAATTTGGGATTGTTGGATTATTCGGTGCACGATTATAAATTATAATATATAACCTATAAACTACAAGGTTATATCTTTGAGCAACTGTTCTACTCCTGCAGGCATAATCTCATTAATATTTTCCGTGGAATATTTAAAGGAGAAGGTCCGGGCGAAAACACTTTCCATCTCCTGGTTGTCATGCAAGGAAAGGACAATCTGGTTTATGAATAAATCATCCGGTTCCAGAAAAATCAGGCATTCGAGCCGGGAAAAATGACTCTGTGGGTAACTTTGGAGAAATGTTTTTTTGTCAAGTTCAGTTGCAGGAATATTCAGGAGAATTACTTTCTCTTTTTCTTCAGCATAATTTACAAATTTGGCGTTATTGAAAAGATGGGACCACGTTGTTAGAAGTTCAAAAGGAGAAACAAAAAATTTTTCCAGGGATTGCAGTTCCAGTTCCGGAGCCTTTTTCCAAAGGCCATCTTTTAAATCTTTTACAAAAAGTGCTCCGGAGGCATGTTTGTAGACTTCAAGCCCATAAGCGGGGAGCCGGCCATAGATTGCCTTGTTTTTGAAATCGCCCTGAAAATCTATTTTATAGGCTTGGCCCCTTTCTAGAATTTCCATCTCCAGGCGGCTGTTATTTCTTTCCATTTTTTGCAGTGCAGTTTGCAGAATTTTCCCCGGGCTGGTATTGTTGAGGATCATAAGATTAAAGTAAGCTAAAATTGCCAGTAATAAAAACAGCACGGGAAAGATAACTTTTTCCCATTCTATCGTGATTCTTTTTTTTAAGAGAAGCATAAGTTATTCCCCCTTTGATGGCCTTAAAACATTTTATGGCTTACAAAGGAGAAGTATAACCATTCCGTGCAACATCTTCTGAAATAGCAGGTTAAACAAGGCATTGAAATACTATATTCAACCGTAACTTTCATTTCGCCTCAAGATCCATAATCATCTTTATTAGCCCCCTCCTCCTTCGCCTTTAATTACCGCCAGGGGAGAAAGGCGGGCCACTTTTTTAATGATACCGATTTCCGCCAGCGTATTTACAACGGCGTCGATATCCTTGTAGGCTCGGGGAGCTTCGTCAAGAATGTTTTTTTCACTATCGCCGAGGAAAAGGACAGAACCTAGCTGTTTTCTCAACATTTCTACGGTAATCTGCCTTTTTGCTTCACGCCTGGACATAATCCTTCCGGCCCCATGGTTAACAGAATAAAATGTTTCTATCACTTTCGGGGTGGCGACAATGACATAGGAGGAGGTGCCCATACTCCCTGGAATAATGACCGGATGACCGTAGGAGCGATAGACAGGTGGGTTTCCCTGATGCCCCGGGGGTAAAGCACGGGTGGCACCTTTACGATGGATAAGGATTTTCCGGCCTTCAATTTCCTCAAATTTGGCAATGTTATGGGCAACATCATAGACTACGCCCAAATCCAGCTCTGTGTCACTACAGTGGAAATAACCTCCAAAAGCTTCGCGAATATCATAAGTAATAATTTGGCGGTTGGCAAAGGCAAAATTTATTGCCGCGGACATGGCGGCAAAATAATCCTTTCCCTCCGGGGAGAAGATGGGAACGGCAGCCAGCCCCCGGGAAGGAAGTTCAAGGCCGTAGCGCGGGGCACTTTTTTCCATTATAGAAGAATAATCCGTACAGATCTGGTGTCCGAATCCCCGGCTGCCGGTATGAATGAGGATACTCAGGTTTCCCTTGGCCAGCTTAAATAATGCGGCACCCTCTTGATCGTAGATCTCTGCTATCCTTCCCAGTTCAATAAAATGATTACCCCCACCTATGGTGGATAACTGGTTTCCGCGTTTGCGGGCTCTTTTGCTGGCCCGGGAGAGATCCGCACCGGGGAAAAAACCTTCCTCTTCAATATAAAGGTAGTCTTCAGGGCGGGCATAACCCAGTTTTAAAAGGGTTTCAAAGCCGCATTCTATAATCTCTGCAAAATGTTTACCTAGGCGGGCCTGATGTTTACTGGTTTTTCCAATCCCCGTTGGAACCCGGGAGGCAATTTCCAGCAGCAAGGCTTCCAGGTCTTTTCTACTTAAATCGCCGGTGTTAATCTTTGTACGTAAAAGCCTTACTCCGCAGTTTATATCCATCCCTACTGCACCAGCCGAAATAAGGCCGTCAGGTACCTCCATGGCCATCACCCCGCCAATTGGTAAACCGTAGCCGGAATGGATGTCGGGCATGCCAATGACATATTGATAAACTCCCGGCAGGGAAGCGGCATCGCAAAGCTGTTTTAATGCTTCTTTTTCCAGAAAATTTTGATATAAATAATCGTTAAGATAAATACGGGCCTCCACTTGCATTTTCCCGTAGCGAGGAATCTTATAACAATTTGATGCGTACTTTTCGATTTTCAAAAATATCACCTGAAAATTAATATTTGCTTGTGCTCCCTCCTCCCTCCCGCCATTCCGAGGACAGTGCAGGAAGGAGCTTAGAGGAACGTTACTGTAACGTTACCCGAGGCATTATACTTCCCATTTAATTTCCTGTAATTTTTTGATTAAGGGATAATTGGTTAAATCAAAATGCAGAGGGGTAATGGAAATATAAGCATTATTGATTGCTGCTATATCAGTATCCTTTGCTTCCTGATCTACGTCGTCAACAGCCTTTCCGGCTAGCCAGTAGTAGTTTCTTCCTCGGGGGTCAACCCGTTTTTCAAAGGCATTACGATAAAGGCGCAAACCGAGCCGGGTTATGGCTACACCGGCGATTTCCCGGTGGTTTTTGCCGGGAATATTAATATTCAGTAAAGTATTTTTCGGCAGGTTATATTCGTCGAAAATTCTTAAAAAGCGCCGTAGAAAATTAGCCGTAAAACGATAGTCAGGATTTTCTTGTTCTGCCAGAGATACTGCGATGGCTGGAACACCCAGGATCATCGCCTCAATGGCTGCTGAGACTGTTCCCGAATATAAAATATCGGTTCCCAGGTTTTCGCCCCAATTTATCCCGGAAATTACCAGATCCGGTTTTTGGGGTAGCAGGTATTCGATTGCCAGTTTGACACAGTCTGAAGGTGTTCCGTTGACAGACCATCCCTTTAAAAGAGGGTTATGGTAAAATTTAACTTTTCCTGCCCGCAGGGGGCGGTGCATGGTAATCGCATGGCCTGTTGCACTACGCTCATGATCCGGAGCTACAATATAAATTTCGACGTTTTCAACTTGCAGCAGTGTTTCCCCCAAAACCTGAATACCTTCGGCATAGATGCCATCGTCATTTGTTAATAAAATAATCAATTGCGATCCCTCCGGCCAGATATCTGTGGTGCTTTTTTCATTTTTAATTCTTTACCAATCTTTGGGCCCTTTGAGAGGCCTCGTAGAGAATCCTTTCCTCGTCTATGGTTAATAACCGGCCCTTTTCCATTAATACCCGGCCGTTGACCATCACTAAATCTACATCACCGGCACCTGCGCTGTAGACCAGGTGCGCTGTAAGGTTGTGCAGGGGAAAAAAGTGTGGTTTATTGAGTTTAAACATGGCCAAATCCGCTTTTGCCCCCTGTTTAAGTGTGCCTACCTCCCCGGGAAGGAAAAGAGCTCGGGCCCCGTTGATTGTAGCCATTTTGAAGGCAGTTTCTGCCGGTATCACGGCAGGATCCTCCTGCAGGCCTTTTTGTAATAATGCTGCCAGTCTCATTTCCTCGAGCAGATCCAGGTTATTGTTACTGGCGGCACTATCTGTGCCGAGAGAGACCAAAACCTCTTTTTGCAGCAGGCCTGCTACAGGGGCCACACCGCAGCCCAATTTTAAATTGCTGCCGGGATTATGTGCAACGGCGACATTTTTGGCAGCCAGGATCCCTATTTCTTCTGTTGAAAGGTGCACACAGTGTGCCGCAAGCAAATTATGTTCCAGCAAACCGATCTCGTTTACCAGCTCAACCGGGGTCTTCCCATAATTTTGGCGCGACTCCTCCACTTCACCGCGGGTTTCTGCCAGGTGAATATGGATGGGCACTTTCAGCTCTCCGGCCAATTCTCCAACTTTATGCAGATACGCCGGCGGACAGGTATAAGGGGCGTGCGGCCCCAGCATGATTGTTATTCTCCCATCCCCCTTATTGTGCCAATTTTGGACCAGGCTTCTACTTTGGCGGAGCCCGAGTGCCCCTTTTGTTTTATCCAGCCCAACAAGGCCCTGGGATAGGGAAGCTCTGATGCCGCTTTCCTGACAGGCCCGGGCTGCTTCTTCCATATGAAAGTACATATCGGCAAAACAGGTGGTCCCTCCCTTGAGCATCTCGGCAATGGCCAGCAGTGTTCCCCAGTAGATATCCTCTTTTTTTAATTTTGCTTCTGCCGGCCAAATCTTGTTTTGCAGCCAATCCATCAGTGAAAGGTCATCAGCATAACCCCGGAAAAGGGTCATGGCCGCATGGGTGTGGGTATTGACAAAGCCCGGTATGACCAAGCTGTTCTTTCCGTCTATGATCCTGTCAAAATTTTCCGCAGGGCGTTCCAGCCGGGGGCCCAGATAAGTAATCAAGCTGTCTTCAATCACCATCTCTCCCTGAGAGAAAAGTTTTAGGCCTTCATCCCAGGTTAGGATATAATCTGCCTGCAGTAATGTCTTCTCCGGCAAATTGGTTCACTCCTTTCATTTAGCATTGCCCTGCTGGCCATAATAAAATAAAAAATCATTCCTTAAAGTGGCAACGTCTTTCGGATTTAAAATAAAAGGCTGGCCCAAAAGCTTGGACCAAAGGATTACACGGGCGTTTCTTTCGATAACTCTGCATCGCTGCAGGGCTGTGGCCAGGTCCGGTCCAACACTGATTAACCCATGGTTCGCCAAGAGGGCGGCATTATTTTTCTCCCCCAATGCTTCGAGGACATTGAAAGCCAGCTCTTTGCTGCCAGGTGGAGCATACTCAGCTACTTTGATGGCGCCACCTACTATCTGTGCCTGCTCTTCCAAAGCCACGGGGATATCCTCTCTGCTTACCGCAAAGGCGGCAGCATAAACACTATGTGTGTGGACAATAGCCCTGATGTCCTCTCTTTTTTCATAGATCGCCAGGTGCAGGGGAAGCTCTGTAGAGGGTTTCCAGCGGCCCTGCCGGGTTTTTCCGGAAGTACTGACCACAACCATATCGAAAAACCGCAGTTTTTCATAGGGGATACCGCTGGGTGTAATCACAATGCGGGTTTCTGTGGGTTTGCAGCTGATGTTGCCCCAGGTTTCATAAACAAGTTCTTCTTGATATGCAGTGTAGGCGGTATTGACAAGTTCCCTTTTAGCCCTTTCCACAGTACTCAAAGGTTTACCTCCTTTTGCTGGACAAATTGTGCTAATTTCTTACCCTGAGGAGAAGGCAGTATACCGTGTTCGGTAATCAGGGCAGTAATTAAATGGGCCGGAGTGATGTCAAAAGCAGGGTTTTTTGCTTTGGCGCCCGAAGGTGAAAGGGGTATACTTTTAAATTCGGTTATTTCCCTTGGCTCCCTTTCCTCCACGATAATCTCCTGACCGCAACTTATGGAGAGATCGATTGTGGAAAAAGGAGCAGCTACATAAAAGGGCAGATTATTTTCCCGGGCCAAAACCGCCAGCATGTAAGTGCCGATCTTGTTAGCCACATCTCCGTTGGCGGCTACCCGATCCGCACCGACAATGACACAGCGGATCTCTCCTTTATGCATGTAATACCCGGCTGCACTATCGACGATAATAGAGAAGGGAATGCCTTCTTGCTGCAGCTCCCAAGCGGTTAAACGGGACCCCTGCAAAAAGGGCCTTGTTTCGCAAGCGTAAACATGATTGATTTTGCCCTGAGAAAAGGCACTTCTGATCACGCCTAGGGCTGTTCCATAACCTGCTGTGGCCAAGGCACCGGCATTACAATGTGTTAACACGGTAGAAGCACCTTCGATTAATCCTGCTCCCCAGTTGCCTATTTTTTTATTGATAGCAATATCTTCCGTGTAAATCTTGATGGCCTCTTGTTCCAGTTCTTGCAGGAGCACATTCGGAAGGGCTGCTTTTAAATCCCGGCATTTATTTAACATTCTTTTAATTCCCCAAGCAAGATTAACGGCTGTCGGGCGGGTTTCCTGCAGGGTATTGCCAGCCAATGTTAAATGTTTCGTCAGTTGAGCAAAAGAAAAGCTCTTTTCCTTACTGTTCAGATCATCAACAATTTTTCGGGCCGCCAGCACTAAAGCAAAGGCAGCGGCAACCCCTATGGCCGGGGCACCACGGACAACCATTTCCTGAATACATTTTTGCACGTCTGCAAGAGTGTGGCAGGCAATGTAACTCTCTTTTTCCGGAAGAGCCCTTTGATCAAGTAAATGCAGAGTTTTGCTGTTCCAGATTATCGGGCGTATTTCTTGCATTGACAGGAATGCCTCCTTCCTCTCCGTCCCTTTTTACTGACCCAGGGGAAAATCCTCCTTCTGCCAGCAATGGCATTTTCTCTCCGGCGGTAAGGAAACCAGGGTCTCCATAAATACCCCCCGGATTATATCTAATTTCTCCTCCATCATTTCTACTACTTCTTGATGGTTGAGAGGGCGCGGGGATATTCCTGCGGCAAAGTTTGTGACCAGGGAAAGATTGGCGTAGCATAATCCAGCCTCTCGGGCCAGGGTTACCTCCGGCACGTTCGTCATGCCTACAATATCAGCCCCCCAGAGGGCAAAAGCCTGGATTTCTGCCGGTGTTTCATAACGTGGTCCCTCTGTACAGATATAAGTGCCCCGTTCGGCAAAGAAAATTCCTTTATTGTTGAGCTTTGTTTTTAAATGTTCCCTGATTTGCGGGCAGTAGGGTGTAGTGAAATCGGTATGGACAACACCATTTTCCTCTTCCCCCTCATAGAAGGTCAGCTTGCGGTTTTTTGTAAAATCAATGAATTGATCGGTGATCACCAGTACTCCCGGGGGCAGTTGCTCTTTTAAAGAACCTACAGCTGTAGCAGACAGAACTCTTTGGGCACCGATCTCCTTTAGAGCGGCAATATTGGCACGATAGTTGATACGATGAGGAGGCACAGCATGCTCTCTCCCATGGCGGGCTAAAAAGGCCATGGCAACACCTTTGTAAGTGCCGGCAATCAGTTGTGTTTCCCCAAAGGCTGTATTTATTGTGATCTCTTTGCTATCTTTTAGAATTCCGGGGTGATAAAAACCTGTTCCCCCAATAATGGCCAGATCAATGTTCATAATTCCCCTCCTGGCAGGTAAAAAACCAGGTTCCTCCTTTCACTTGTTATTTTTTAGAAGTCCCAACTTTCCAGGTAGGCTTTCTGTTCGGTTGTCAATGCATCAATATTGATCTGCAGCGCTTTTAATTTTAACCAGGCAACTTCCTGATCCAGCTCCGGCGGTAAGGGCAGGACCCTGTTTTCCAGGCGGCCCTTTTTTCTTAAAAGATATCTTAAAGCCAAAACTTGCAGGCCAAAGGACATATCCATGATCTCTACCGGGTGACCGTCGGCAGCCGCCAAATTCACCAGCCGCCCTTCCCCCAGCAGGTACAGGCAGCGCCCGTCGGGAAAAGTATAGGCTTCTACGTTTTGGCGAACCTGTTGAGGTGGTCCGGTCAATTCTGCCAGGGACTGTTTATCAATTTCGATGTCAAAATGCCCGGCATTGGCCAGGAGCGCCCGGTTTTTCATCAGCATAAAATGTTCGGATCTTAACACCTTGCTGCATCCTGTCACTGTAATGAAAATATCTCCCTGAGGGGCTGCTTCCAGCAGAGAAAGAACATGAAAGCCATCCATATGCGCTTCAAGGGCTCTAACAGGATCTACTTCACAGATAATCACTTTGGCACCAAGCCCCTTGGCTCTCATGGCAACCCCTTTTCCGCACCAGCCGTAACCAATCACGACTACATTTTTTCCGGCAACGATCAGATTTGTAGAACGCATAATTCCGTCCCAGGCAGATTGGCCTGTACCGTAACGGTTATCAAAAAGGTGTTTGCACAGCGCATCGTTAACGGCAATCATTGGAAAACCCAGGGCTTTTTCTTTTTCCATGGCCCGTAACCTGTTCAAACCCGTTGTTGTTTCTTCCGCTCCGCCGATTATCCCAGGGATATCCTGAGAAAAACTTTTATGTAGAAGTGAGACAAGGTCGCCTCCATCATCGATGATCAGCTGGGGTTTTGTTTCCGCGGTCCGGTAAAGGCATTCGTTGTATTCCTGCGGTGTAGCACCGTGCAGGGCATAAACCTCTACGCCCTCCCCGGCCAAAGCGGCAGCCACGTCGTCCTGCGTCGAAAGGGGATTGCTCCCGGTAATAACAACTCGGGCACCGCCTCCTTGGAAGACCAGGGCCATATAAGCTGTTTTGGCCTCTAAATGAATGCATATAGCGATATTTAGGCCTTTAAAAGGTTTATGTTCCAGTAAATCCTTATGCAGTTCCTGTAAAACCGGCATATGTTCTTTTGCCCATTCAATTTTTTTAAGGCCCTGGGGGGCAAGGTTTTTATCCCGAATTAATGTCAAGAGAGGCCACCCTTTCTGTAAATTTATTTATAAAACATTGTTTGCCATGTGCATTTTGTACTTTGAGAAATGTACTTCGAGAAATTTAAAAGTAATTCCTGCCGTTCCATTTTATTCTTTAATGTTCGTTAAAAAAAAGGCCTTTTTTTAATAAAAAAAGGCCTTCAATCTTTCCGATAAAAATGAGGTCCACTTTGGTTATTTAATCGGGCAGTTCCAGTTTGTTCCAATATTATTATCCCAGTGGTCCGCGCTGTCTTTAAAGCAAAAATGGAGCTCTTTTTTGCCTTCGGCCTTTATTTTACAGTGAAAACTGTCTTGCTGCCTTTGCATCTGTAAATCGGTTACATTTTTCCAATCATCAAAACCATAATGCAGCCATATGTGATCAGCTCCATTTTGAAAAAGGATCCCCTTATAGTTAATTGATACTTCCTGCCCTTTCCTGGGAATTTCCGGGTAAATATTTACTCTGTCATGGTGCATTTACTTCACTCCTTGAATTAGTTCTAACTATATTATAAAACCAGATATCGTAATAATATTTGTTGAAATTATTACCTTTCATCAATTTAGCCGCGGTGAAAATGAAAAAACTCCTGAATTAAGACTTCAGGAGTTTTAAAAACATGGTGCGAGAGAAGGGATTTGAACCCCCACGGGATTGCTCCCACCAGGTCCTGAACCTGGCGCGTCTGCCGTTCCGCCACTCTCGCAAGGTGGTGAGCCATCCAGGATTCGAACCTGGGACACCCTGATTAAAAGTCAGGTGCTCTGCCGACTGAGCTAATGGCCCAATAAATTTGGAGCAAAGAACTACCTTCTAAAATATAATGGTGGAGAGGACTGGATTTGAACCAGTGAAGGCGTAAGCCAGCAGATTTACAGTCTGCCCCCTTTGGCCGAACTTGGGTACCTCTCCATTCCATGTTTTCTGGAGCCGACGATGGGACTCGAACCCGCAACCTGCTGATTACAAATCAGCTGCTCTAGCCTGTTGAGCTACGTCGGCATAGGTATTCCAAGCAATGCAATACATAGTATAACCTATTTTTGTTTGATCGTCAACTCTTTAAGCAGTAAAAATTTTAACTAGAAAAATGTATAAATTATAAGCCAAAGAGAATAACAAGCGAAGAGAATAGAAAAAAATAAAATAACCCGAAATTACTTTTAAAGAGGGGGTAAATTTATGTTCTCCCAAAACTTTGCATCGATTTATCATTCCATACGGGAAATTGAGAGGGGACTGAAAAATAATCCTGATCAGCTGGAAAAAGAAAGGCTGCTGTATAGATTATTGGAGCTACGTAATATTATGGATCAGTGTGTTAAATACTGGTTACATTTTGAGGAAAAGGTCAATAAATTGCAGCGAACCTATGATTTTAGTCTTCCGGATGTTCTTCCCGATGGCTTTTTGCAGGATATAGAACTTCAGGATCTGCAATTGGAAAGCGAAGATGATTCCGAATTAGTGTTTTCTCAAGATGTCAATTCTGAAAAACATTCTCTTTTAAAACTTGAAAGTGAGCAGGGCATGGATTCTTTTCGTAAAGGACTTGGTTTCTGGGATCTGGCTATGCTGGAGGAAGCAATAACCGAATTTGAAAAAGTAATTAAACTGGAACCAAACTTTATTTTTGGCCATTTTTGCCTGGGCCTGGCTTATAGTCAGCAAGGGTTGTATAATCAGGCCCTTAGCAAACTAAGATTGGTTAAGGCCCTGACCCGGGATCCCCAATTGAATACCTTTGTGCATAACGCCATTGGTAATATCTATGCTGCCGAAAGAAAATATATGGAAGCATTGAATGAATTTATTTTATCTGTTGAAGAAGACCCCCATTTTTACATCGGCTATTTTAATATGGGAGCGATATATTTTAATTTGGGTCGCTACAAAGATTCCATTGAAGCTTTTAAAAAGGCGCAAGCAGCCATGCCCTATGATTGGGAGATATGTTACAATTTAGGCCGTGCCTATGCCCAGGAAGGCGAATATATTAAAGCATTGCAAAATTTTAAAAAAGCTCTTTCCCTCAACCCTGCTGAAGCAAAAATATTATTTGAGATGGGAGTTCTCTATGAGTTTTTAGGGGATAAAAAGAATGCTCACCATTGCTTTAACAGTATAATTAAAAAAGTAAACTAGTCCGCCAATTAAATTCCAAAAAGATAATAATACATACAACTTTCTGCTATCCGGAACCTGCAAGCAAGCTGTTGGTTACATTGTAATTTGGGTTAAAAAAAGCCTATTAATGGTAATTGCCCAATGATTTTTTGCGCAAATAAAACTGAAACCACTAAGGGGCCTTTTGACTAATAGCAATTTTGTTTCTATTTTTTTCCGCCCCAGGCAGGATTTTAAAATAAACTTGTCGAATTTATTCTAAGAGATAAATATAATATGTATGGGGGGTGTCATTCTTGCGTTTTCACAAGTTGTTGGTTTTATTGGTTGCTTTGATGCTTCTGGTTACTCTTTCTGTTGGTTGTGCTGATACAGGTCAAGAACCAGCCGGGGAATCAGAAACAGAAGGGACAGCCGAGCCAGCAGGAGAATCCGAAGATCCGTCAGCTGAAGAACAGAAGCTGCAGGGAGAAGGCCAAGGGTTTGGGGGTTCAATCAAGGTAGAGGTGACCATGGTTGATGATGAGATTACCGCTATTGAGATCCTTGAACACGAGGAGACTGAGGGTGTCAGCGACCCGGCTATTGAGCAAATTCCCGATGCCATCATCGCAGCCCAGAGCCCAGAAGTTGACGCAGTAACTGGAGCAACAATGACTTCAAATGGCATTATGGAAGCAGTAGCCAACGCTATCAACCAGTAAGAAGCCTACTTATGTTTGGCAGGTTGTAACAAAGGAATAGTATGAAAAAATGCGCCAGCTTAGTCTGGCGCATTTTCTTTTCTTACATGACATGAAGAAAAGAAATGCAAAGAAGAAAAAAGAAGAAAAACAGGAGGGATAAATTCCCCTCCTGTTTAATTATATCCTCACAAAAGCAGATTTATAAAAAGCCTGTTTACTGCAATTGCCGTTACTGCTAACGGCCTTTTGTTTTGGCCATTTCTTTTTCTGCTTCTTTCTCTTGCGCAACCTTCTCTTTACGCAACCTGAGCCAGCTGGAGAGAGTGCCTGCTGCCAGTCCAACTGTAGCTAAGGCTTTGACCGGAGCGAGTGCTACCTTCCACAGATAAGTAGTTGCCAGGGACACTTCCGGATTGACAGGTAAACCATATTTATCCGGTGTATCAGCAAGGATATAGATTACTGACAAACCACCCAGCTCTTCCTTGCCATAGATCTGGGCATTGGCATAACCTCTTTCCTGGAGTAAGGAGACTCTGGCTTCTGCCTCGGCAATTTTTTCATCAGCATCTCCAAAGGAAATTGTACCGGTCGGGCAGGCTTTGGCACAGGCTGTTTCCAGCCCATTGCCGATCCGGTCTGTACAGAAAGTGCATTTCCACATTTTACCGCCACCGGTTCTGGGTACTTGAAAAGGACAAACAGCAGCGCAGGCACCGCAGCCTTTGCAGAGCTCTCTGTCAACAATAACCGGACCCGTACCGGATTTGGAGAGTGCATCAAACTGACAAACGTTTATACAGGCGGGCTCTGAACAATGCATGCAGGAGTAGAAGGAAAAATACCACTTCACTTCACCATTATCCGCATGTTCATTAAACCTTACCCGGCTCCAGGTTTCAGAGCTGAGATCGGAAGGATTCTCGTAGGAACCGGCAAATGCTGTCTCTGTTGCCGGTAATTGATTCCAGTTTTTGCAGGCAACCTGGCAAGAGCGGCACCCTATACATTTAGTTGTATCGATAACCCTTACTTTTCCTGCCATTTATCCCGCCCTCCTTATGTTGCATAAAAATGCTTTATACTCCGGTATGGTCGTGTTTGCATCACCGATAGACGGGGTAATGTCATTAGCTATAGGGCCCTTGGACATGCAGGCATAGCCCCAGTGCCAGAACATGCCGACGATTTCCAGCTCTTCTCCATTGATTTTTAGTGGTTGCATGCGCGGTGTAACGCAGGCTGGAGCTTCAAATTGGCCCCGTTTGCTTTCCACGATAACCGGATCGCCGTTATCGATGCCAAGTTTGGCCGCCAACGAGGGGCTGATCTCTACAAACAGATCCGGCATAGCCTCATTGAGCCAGGGCATATTGCGGGTCATCATACCAGTCTGATAGTGCTCAGTGAGGCGGTATGAGGTAGCAATATAGGGGAATTCTTGCCGATCACCACGAGCATCGGGATACCATACTGTCACGGCGGGGTTGAACTGGACACCGGACAATAGATTATCCACGGGGCTTTCCCAGGGTTCGTAATGCTCGGGGAAGGGTCCTTCAGCCATACCCGGAGCAAAAAACCTGGCCTGTAATTCAGGAACCATAATGTAGGGTGCTCGCGCTGTATCTTCCGGCGGAATAGTGGCGTTAAAGTCAGGTACGTCGTTTTTCTGCCATTCCCCATTTTCATACCATAATACCGGTGCATCAGGATTCCAGGGCCTGCCTTCCGGATCAGCGGAGCAACGGTTATAGATAATACGCCTATTGACCGGCCAGGCAAAAGACCAGTCCGGGTTGTTGCCGATACCCTCAGTTTCCTTGATGCGACGCTTGCAAGGAGGATCGTCCTCGCTATTGTAGTAACCGCTGTAAATCCAGTTGCCACAGGCCGTAGAACCGTCATCAGCCAGCTTGGTGAAGTTAAGAAGCAATTCACCGCTGGCAGTCTCATAGCCGTTCAGTTCTTTGGCTACGGCCACAGCGTCCGCATCTTCACCGTAATCCCAGTTTAATTTTAAAATGGGATCGGCGAAGGGGCCGGGATCCGCTTCATAAGCTTTACGAATAGCTTTATAAAGCTTATCCACGATCCAGAGGTCGGATTTGCATTCTCCCGGGGGATCCTGCGCCTTATAACGCCACTGGATCCACCGTCCGCTGTTGGCCACGGTGCCCTCGCGTTCAATATGCAAAGCTGCCGGTAAGAGAAATACTTCCGTGGGGACTTCTTCCGGGTTAACCCCGGGTGCTTTCCAGAAAGTTGCCGTTTCGTTTTCAAAAATATCCACGACAACCTGCCAGTCCAGATTGGCGCTATACTCGCGCTTGCCGGCAGCGGAAGGACCGCTGACCGCCGGGTTGTCCGCCCAGCAGATCATGCCCTTTACTTCGCCCTCACCTATATACTTGTACATGCCGATATGGGAACGATCTTTTTTATCCAGCTTAGGATAATAATCGTAGCAAAAATCATTTTCCGCATTAGCATGTTCGTCCCAGAAAGCTTTGAGCATACTAATGAAGAACTTGGGTTTATTGCTCCAATAGCTGGTCGCCGGGGTTTCTTTTTCGATATAATCCTGAAGCGTGGGATGCAGCGCTGCCTTGGGGTGTCCCAGGTAGCCGGGCATGATATGGTAAAGAATAGCCATATCGGTAGAGCCCTGCACATTCTGCTGGCCACGCTGTGCATTTACGCCCCCGCCGGCGATACCCATGTTACCTAGAAGCGTCTGTAGCATCGCAACGGCGCGAACATTTTCGGAACCATGGGTAAACTGGGTGATGCCCATGGCGTACATAATATTACCGGCTTTATCGGGCTGCCCGGTGCTGCAGTAAAGTTCTGCTACTTCCAAAAACTTTTCTTTGGGGCACCCTGTAATGTTGCAGACCATATCCACATCATAGCGGGAATAGTGCTTTTTCATAAGTTGAAAAACACAGTTGGGATCTTGCAGCGTATAATCCTTGAGGATATTCCCGTCTGCATCTGTCTGGTAGGTCCAGGTAGCTTTATCATAAGTTACTTTGCCATTTTCCGTTTTTGCCCCGGAAAAAAGGCCATCACTAAATGAAAATTCGGGATTAATCAAATAGGAAGCATTGGTGTAGTTAACTACGTACTCCTTCTGGTAGAGTTCGTTTTCTATGGCATAATTCATTATGCCTCCCAGAAAGGCAATGTTTGTTCCAGGACGGATGGGCGCGTAGACATCGGCAGCGGCGGCTGTCCGCGTAAAGCGTGGGTCCACCACGATTAGCTTGGCGCCTTTATCCCGGGCTTTTTGAATCCAACGCATGGACATCGGGTGGTTTTCAGCGGTATTTCCACCGATATTCATGAGAACATCCGAGTTTTGGTAGTCAATCCAGTGATTGGTCATCGCTCCCCGACCGAAGGAGTTGGCCAGACCGGCCACAGTGGAGGAGTGTCAAAGACGGGCACAGTGGTCAATATTTATAATGCCCAAGGCCTTGGACAGTTTGTGAAAGAGGTAGTTTTCCTCGTTGTTGCACATCGCGCTACCCAACCAGGCCAGGGCTCTGGTTCTATTGACCGTAACCCCGTCGCTATCGGTTTTTTCAAATGTAGCATCTCTAGTTTCTTTGATTCGCTGGGTAATTGTTTCCAGCGCCCAATCCCAATCCTTAACCTCCCAATCAGTAGCATAAGGAGCACGGTACAGAACCTGTGTTACACGCTCGGGGTTGACTTGAGGCGTCCCCTTTTCGTCATAAACATAGGCCATGTTGTAAAGAGCCGATCCTTTACTGCAAAGCGCACCCTCATTGATGGGATGGTCGGGATCACCTTCAGTGCCAACCACTTTTCCATCCTCGACATAACAGATTATGCCGCATCCCACGCCACAAAACGGGCAGATCGTGGTAGATGGCTCCGCGTATTGAATTCTTAATTTTTCAGCAGCAATTTGATCTTGAGGGCTGCAGCCCAGTTTTAGGGCTAAACTTCCAGTAATAACTGCACCGGATATCCATAAAAAATTTCTCCGGGAGATCTTCATGAAGGTATTTCACCTCACTTCAATAATAAACAATAAATAAAACCAAATAAGTATTACATAGTAAAACCTTGACCCCACTTTTTACTGAAGATTGAACTTGTTTGAAAATCACTAAAAAAAGATATCCGGCTTCTTTAAAAACGGGCAATTTAAATACACTAGTTTAATACAGCTGCTTCACCAGGTGGCTTATAACCCTCCTTCCTGGCCAATATATCTAAATAACCGGTCGCTAATGTTTCAACATCCAGTGGAACATCTTTTTCCATAACTTTGCCATCAATAGTCTTCAGATATACTTTGCATTCCTCACAGACGTGGACTTGGCGGGCCTTATCACCTATTACATAGAAAAAGCGCAACTTTTTTTGATTTTTATTATGGCAATAAGGACACTCGAGGCGGGGGTAAATCCATGCCGCATGGCAAAGCCAGCATTCTAAAACCCGTGCCCCGTTCTCGCTTCTATGCCTGGCCATCACAGCTGTTTGACCGCATATGGGACAGTAGCCCTGGCGCCAGATTGTAAAACCTGCCTTTTGGCTCACCTCCTTCATATAGGCGCTGTAGAAAGGACTCAGGCTCATAAAAATGGCAAAAGAAATTACTTCACTATCCAGGCCTGTTTTTTTATCAATTTCTTGATTTTTAACAAAGTCCTCCAGCTCCTGCTTATTAAACAAGGCTATTGCCTCTAAAAATTCCTTTATATTATTTTCTTTAAACTCATCAATTCCGGGTAATTTTAAAAGGGATGCGGGCGCTTTCGGACTGGCCTCTTTGATCGTTTTACAGACAGAGTCCAGGATTTCCCTGAAAAGCTCCGTATCAATATCCAACTTTTGCTCAGACAGTAGAAACTTTTTATTTCTAAAATAATCTTTAATTTCTTCTATAGAAAGGTTGTTGTGGTTAGTGGCTATTTTGCTCAGGTAGTTGAGCTGGACGCTTAAAATTTCTTGATAGATTTTAAAAATTGGTGCCAGATCCTTATTTTTTTCAAGGTGGTAATCTATTTCTTTGGCAACTAGCTCCCTGGACGGTGGGTAATGCTGTTCCATATTTTCTCCCCCTCGCGTTTGTAGGACCAACAACCCTATCTGCTCTGCAGGTAATATATTTTGAGTCTTTTCCGGTACAATTTTCCCCCCAGCCGGCCATTCATTCATCGCCGGGGGTTGTACTCCACTTTCATTACTTCGAGAAAAAATGTAATTTTCCTTCTTTAGCTCCTTCTTTCTAAGGATATTTCTATCTTAATTTCCCAAATTCCTTTATATTTTAATAAGCATTTGAATAGGATGGAAAAACTTACAAAATTGTTGTAACCGCTGGAATTTCAGCAGGGTTCTGTTTTTACTACTTTAATTCTTCACCGTATATCCAGGGATCTGTACTTTTGTGATAGTTGATTATTTCCTCCGGTGAAAAGAAAAGGGAGATTTCCCTTGCCGCGCTTTCAAGAGAGTCCGAACCGTGAACGATGTTATTGCCTGTAAAAAGGCCGTAATCGCCGCGAATGGTGCCGGGAGGAGCCTCCTGGGGATCCGTGTTTCCCATCATTTTACGTGCGACCTGGATAGCTTCCTTCCCCTCCCAGATCATGGCCACAACCGGGCCGGAGGTAATAAAATTAACCAGATCATCAAAAAAGGGTTTGCCTTTGTGTTCCGCATAATGTTTTTCGGCTGTTTCCCTGCTTATTTCCAACATTTTGAGCGCCACCGGTTTTAAGCCTTTTTTTTCAAACCGGCAGATAATTTCGCCAATCAAATTTCTTTGAACAGCATCAGGCTTAAGCATAACAAAAGTTTTTTGCATGGTAAATTTATCTCCTTTTGGTTTTTATTTTTCGACACGATGGGCAAAAAAAGAGCTTCTTTACTTTTGCCAAGTAAGAAGCTATAAAAAGAATTAATAAGTAAAAAAAGGATTGTGATCTTCAATGATACGTTTTTCTTTGGAACGCATTACCCGTAAATCTTTTGTTAATGTAAACAGATTAAGGTGGGTCAAACCATCATAAAATTGCAGTTCGTGAATGTTTCTTTCCCCTAGTCGTGCATCAATTATTGATGGCTGGTAGTCTAGAGCACAATAATCCTGTGAGGCGTAAATAAAACCCCATTTGGAATCAAAAGAAGGAATATAAGCGCCGTAAGAATCAACATATTTAAACGTGAGTTTCAATGTATTGTAAAGTGATCCGTGATATTGGAGCAACCTTGGATTGAGGTTATCAGCCTGTAAGGCAATACCACCTTTTTCTTTAACTCTTTGCGCCACTAACTGATAAAATTCCTTGGTAAACAGCAGGTAAGAAGGACTGTTGTGATCAAGAGGTTCTGTCAGATCGATGATGATAATATCCCATTTGGCCTCATTTTCCTCCAGGTATTTTCGGGCATCCATGAAATGCACCTCGACCCGGGGATCATCAAAAGCTCCATTGCTCCAGGTGGGTAAATATTGCCGGCATAGTTTTACTACATCCTGATCTATATCGACCATAACCAGTTTTTCCACGGAGGGGTGCTTGAGGATTTCTCTCAAGGCCGCCCCCTCCCCTCCACCAACAACCAGAACTTTCTTAGGCAAAGGATGAATAACCATAGCCGGATGGACCAGCGCCTCATGATAGATATATTCATCAAACTGTGCCGATTGGATTTTTCCATTCAAAATGAGACAACGGCCAAAAAAATCCGTATCAACAATCTCTATACTTTGAAATGGTGTTTTCCCATCATAAACGTACTGTTCTATACCATACATGTGAGCCTGACTGGGGTGCGTATACTCAATAAACCATTTCCCAGTAAGAGGTGACAAAGTAAAGCCTCCTTTTTAAAACCGCAGCTCTTTTATTATTCCAGAGCTGGTAATATTAAACTGCGGATTTTTGTTGAGTGTAATCTGTTTTTATTTCTTCCAATTCGAAAATGCCGCGTTTTATTTCCTTGGCCGCCATCCGTTCGGCTGTAAACTGCCTTTTTAAATAGTAGCAAGACACCCAGGGGTCAACAGTAGTTCCGCACGTAAAAACATCCACCGCAGCATATCCGAGCTCCGGCCAGGTATGAATAGCCAGATGTGATTCGGATATCACCACCACGCCGCTTACCCCTTGAGGAGTAAATTCATGGAAGACAACTTCTCTTATTTCAGCTCCAGCTTCCAGGGCTGCATTCACCATAATTTGTTCTATCCGGACCGTGTCGTTTAAAATATCCGGGGAACACCCATAAAATTCAGCCAGAACATGGCGGCCTAAAGCGCGCATTTTCAAAACCCCCTTTTTAAAATTTTGTTCAAGGTCAAATTAAATTGTAACAAATTAAGTGGAAAAGTCAATGATTATGGGATATATTTTTAATAAATGAAATACACTCTTCTAAACAGAGGTTAACCGCATATAATCGCTTTAAACAGTAAAAAACAGTGTTTTTTTATTCCCGGACCTAACCGGGTGTTAACATTGTATTCCAGCAATAAAGAGACAAAGGCTGGAATTTTACCTGGACTATCCCTGCTTGGATAAATAACGTTCAATACTCCGATCATAACTTTTTTCATCCTCAGACCCAAAATAACAGGCCGGCAGCTCTTTTCTCTCACGGTGGTAATGCAAACACTCGCAGCAAAGGCTTTTCCGGCTGCAGCCGGGGTAGGAACAATTACAGACTTTTGAAATATCAATCTTACTGTGCCCGCAGATATTTTTCATGATATTATCTTTCCTCCTGTATTTTATTATTAATGAACCGAGATGCTTCACAAAATTTTGAAAAGGTAGCATTGCCAACCGGTGCCGGTCGGCCTGTCCTATGTGGCTATTTTCTAATACGTACAATTAAGCCTTTATTAACCTTTTGCAGCTCTTTTGTAGAAATTTTAATGAGGGAATTTGGAGAACCTCCACCCGTATAAACAAAATCCTTTTCCATTACTTTGGGATCAATTAAAAACTGCCCCTTATAACCAAAGGAAGGTACACCTCCTGAGGGATAGCCTGACTTAGCCATAACTTCCTCCGGTGTGGCAATCCTGGGGGGAGCAATACCCAACGCTTTCCCGCTCCTTTTTGTACTGACCCTGTCCCCGCCTTTAACAATGCTGACAATTAAATGACCGTCACCGGTAACTAGGCAAATATTTTTGACCAGGTCCTCCGGAGTGACATTTGCCGCTTTGGCCGCGGCCTCTACCGAATGGCAGGATTGCTCAAAGGTTAGATGCTCACCTTGAACATTATTTTGAACCATATACTCTTTTATTTTTTGTTCAAACTCATGCAATGTTTTTTACCCCCGTTTCTTGATGGTTTTATTATTAAAGTTTTGTATTGAAATATTAAAAACTTTTTTTCTAGCCCAATTATACCCCATTATGGGATAATCGAAAAGGCTAAGCCTTTTCATGACACAGATTATATAATTGACGATATTCCGGCTGTCCTGCCTCATAATGCTTTCCCCTGGAACTGCCGATATTTTAAAAGCTGTTGGGGTAAAAAATATCTTTCAATAGGCATCTAGTGGAAAAAAGAAAACCCGCTAACCTTTGATGTTTAGCGGGTTTTTTGCTGG
>JBMNEM010000003.1:0-90588 GCA_050948785.1 Dethiobacteria bacterium | reverse complement strand
TGCCATCCACGGTGATGCCGGTGATGGCCTCACGCCAGGATTCGTCGTCGGCAAAGGTGATGTCTATTGACTTGGCCTACTGCGTTATCCGTACTGTCGGCGGTAAGCTCCGGAGCAGGCAGGCTTTCCGGCGGGGCAATATCCATGACGATATCCATTTTATATACATACTTGCCAAAGCGGCCTGTGGTCAGGCATAGTATCCGGCAAGTTCAACCGCAGTCTGGCCGAAACAAAAACGGAATGTAGTGGAGCCTTCTTCGCCAGGGCCAATCATCTTGCCCGGATCTAAGTCGGTAAGAAAGCGTCCCTGGAAAGAGGATACTGCAAACATTGGCTCTAATGCCACTGGATCGGCATCGGAGCCGGGACCTGTCAAACCTGAATTTTCATCCCAGCAACTTACCAATTGAGGATAATAGTTGCGGGGAGCGCCAAAAAGGTAATCATAGCTATACGTGGCACTCCAGCCGTCAGTGGCATGAAGCTTGATACTTTTCAGAGTATCGGGGCTGAGAGTTATATTGGCATTATGTTTTTCGTTGAGGTCTTGCACCAAACTGCTCAGGGTAACCCCCCGGGCAATAGTTAAAACGGGGGCCGGCATGGAGTCTATCGATGAATAATAGACTATATCCTCACCACTGAGCGCCTCCATTTCAGCTAACGTATAGGTGTGTACGGTCGTAGTTTCGCCATTGTTGTCAATATTGACAATAAGGCTGTCTGCCGGTGTCGCGGCAGCCGCCGTCGCCGGACTTATTGCTCCCAGAAAACTGAAGAGCAGGGCAAAAATCATCAGAGAAGCAAATGTTGATTTTAAACGGGGTTTTAATCCCCTATACAGACATTTCATTTCTTTTGTCCCTCCTGTATACATTGAAATTTGAGCACACCTTGTGCATGGGCATTCATAATGCATGGACGTACATAACGCTATTAGACCAATACTTTAAATATTTCATTTACCACCCCTTTTTTAAGGATATAAAGCCGCTATTTATGGCTACCCATGCCACCCTTTATGCAAGGGCATGCATAAAGCCCTTGGACTAATACCTAAGCTTCACCTTGTCTTACCCAACCCTTTTTTTAAAAATATAAAGCCGGGCAGGCATTGTGAAAAGCAGGCCACCCGGCATAAGATATCCAAGGCTCCCCTTTTCACAGCGGGAGGCGTGCAAGTTTCCCGACACACCTGGCGGCTTGCTACCATGGCTGGACAGCTTTAGGCCAGCAAGCTCGGAGAGCAACAGTATTGATATTTAGGTTTTTTCCTCAAGAAATCTTATTTGAAAAACTTATCTTTAAATCTCCATTACCATAACTGGGAAAGAATGTTCAATTTTTTCTTTACGTGGCGTCCAGTGCATAAAGTCTAGTGTAACAGTTTCCACATCTTCCATATTATTTATATCAATATTTGTATTCCACACAGTTTGTGGAAACCCTGCAATTTTATTAAAAATTATATATATTTTTAAACTAAAGGGTATTATTATTTAATTCCGTTTTAACATATTAACGGTATGTTAAAGAACATATAAAAATAGTGAAGGTTCCCCTCCGGGATTTAATGCCCTAAAGGGGGGAACCTTCTAACTACGATCCTTCTATATAGAGAGTTTTGACTATAACCCTACCTTTGGTTAATTATTGTAGGACCAATGGATTGTAGTTAGGATCATTAGTCAACCGGTCAACGATATAGACCTTGATTACATCACTAGGGTTAACATTGAATCCGGCTTTCGCTGCACTGATTTCATCGAAATCAGCTACCAGCGCATTGAGCTGTAGCTGGATATCATCTTCGAGGTGTGTAAATACCACTGTCTCTGTACCTTCATGTGGTTCTATGGGTTCGACAGTTACTGTAAAGTACTTTAAGCCGGTTTGATTCGGATTTACGGTCATGGTTTTGATACCGTCCGCTGTTTCACCGATGGTGTAAACTGCATCTTCTACCGGTACTAGATTGTATGGCGGCGTTCCAGGCTCTTCTGCTTCGTTAAGAGTGAAAACGGCAAAAGTGCCACTGGGCCAAACGTTAGCACGTACATTATAGCTGCCGGCGGGCACTGCCGGGGCAGTGAGAGAAACAGGAGACAGGGTGCCGTTAGCGTCAGTTGTTACGTCTACCCTGGGTTCATCAGCATCCCATGTGCCGTTGTCGTCAGTGTCAAACCAGATATACCTGCCGGACTCCTGGTTGGACACATACCCATAACCCGTAATGTCTATTTCCGTGCCGGCAGTCCCTGAACTGGGATTCAGTACCATGCCAGTGATACTATAAGTTGCTGAAGCTTTGAGTCCGCAGGCCGGTATTTCCGCGCATACCTGATAGTCTCCCGGCGCTGCTGATGGGACATACAGCCCGGGCGTGGTGGCTGTTCCTGCGCCACTAGTTGTTACCGATGCCCGATTCTCACCCTCATCCCACACTCTGTTCCCGTTAGTGTCAAACCAGACATACCCGGTCGCATTTGCCTGAAATCCATCAATATACATGCTGATATTGGTTTCCGGAAAGCCTCTGGGAATGTCAATTTTAATACCTGGAATCACACAGACGCTGGCTGAAGCCTCTATGTTGTTATCACTATTAAGATCAAGGAGGAAATTGTAGATGCCTGTCTGTGCCGGTGGCCATGACAGGTTTGATACAGACAATGTACCGTCTGCCGCTGTCTTACCAGTCCTGGAAGCGCCATCGTCGAAGATCCCGTTCCCATTCCTGTCACAGAAAAGTCTGAAGCTTGTGTTAGGGGCAAAACCGCTGCCGGTAATAGTGATATCGAAACTTACGCGATTGTTCCCGCAAGTCGGACTCACGATTATGCCGCTGTTGGTGATCGTGAAACCGGCGGTAGCTTCAATTCCATCAATATCAGCCCGCACATTATAGCTGCCTGTGCTTGCTGACGGTACAGTTAAACTTGTAAGCAGGGGAATGGCCCCATCCGCATCTGTGTTCACCGCAACCGATGGCTCACCATCGTCCAGGGCTCCGTTATCGTTTGTGTCGAACCAGATCGTTCCCGCTGTGTCGGCATCAAAGCCGCTGCCGGTGATAAATGTAGTCACACCCGGGATTCCAGAGTTGCAGCTCAGCAATATTTGCGCTGCAACCGGAGCAGTGATGGTGCCATCGTCCCATTGACCCATCAATGGATAGTTGTCATTATCGGTCTGGACTGTCTGGTATGGTGTATCACCAATGCCATTGTTATCTGCATCTACGCCGGTATAGTTGCTCCAGTAGTTGCCTAAAAAGCCATTATACTGGGTGCCATTAAACGAGTAGGGCATTTCGGTCGGGGAGTTCCAGGAGTTACCGGCAACTGCACCATACCCCAGGGATAGCTCGCTGGTATTGCCGATAAAGTTGTTCAGGTAGAACACATTGCCAGTAGAACCAGTGGCAATCTCCAGGCCGTAGTCGTTATTTAAGGAAGTGTTATTAAAGATCAAATTGTCGTATGCATTCTTAACCCTTATTCCATATTTATTCGAGTGCGAGGTGTTGCCGCTAACAGTATTGTTATTAGCATTATCCGCCAAGTAGAGAGCAAAGCCTGAGCCATCAGTGTTATTTGCGCAAGTGTTATCGGTTATGGAGTTTCCGGTCGCTTTGGACAGATGAATGCCATACCTGCCATTGCAAGTACAGGTGTTGTTGGAGACCGTATTGCCATCTGCACCAATATATATGCCTTGAAAGTTTCCACTACAATGGTTATTTATTACTGTGCTGGAACCACTGGAACTAGTGATATAGATACCCGATCTGCCCGTTGACGTTGCCCCGGAAACGGTAAACCCGTCAATGATAACGTTTTCTGCTATTACCTTGAAGACATCGGCATTTGTATTGGCTGCCTGAACAGTCGTCAGGTCTGCCCCGTTCTCTGACTGGATTACCAGACTTTTGTCTACAACCACGTTCTCGTTATAGGTACCGTCTTTGACGATAATGATATCCCCGTCGTTGGCCGCGTCTACTGCCGCCTGTATGGTGGTAAAGTCTACGCCGCCGGAGCCATCAACGTACCAGGTCTTTACTTCTACATAGTTGGAAGATAAATCCATCAGAGGGTAGTCATCGCTGATCGTACCAGAGCTGTAAGGAGTTTCACCGATGCCGTTTCCATCAGCATCAATTCCATCGTAGCTATCCCAGTAGTTGCCGAGGTAACCGGTGTAGCTGGTGCCGTTATAGGTATAGGTAAGCGGATCCGGTGAGTGATAGGTATTTGCCGTCAGTATCTCGACCCGATTTCCAATAATATTGTTCAGCCAGAGCACGTTATCCTTACTCTGGTCCTTGATGCAGAATCCCGCATCAGTATTATTTTCAACCGTGTTCCTTAAGATGAAGTTGTCGTGGGCGGTGTCCCGAATGCTGATACCACGCCTAGAATTTCCATGGCAGTGGTTTCCGGTGACGATGTTGTTGCTGGCTGTACCACCAAGGTGAATACCGTTGTAGCATCCTCCCGAACAATCATTGTTCTGTATTGTACAGTCGTTTACATCTACCAGCTCGATGCCTGCCACGTGAGTGTCGGTCGGACCCAGAACGGAAAATCCGTTTATCACTACGCCACTGGCATCTACGTCAAAAACCGGCGTGGTATAGACAGCCGCCTCAACCGTGGTTGATGGTGCACCATTTTCCGATCGGATAGTGAGGGCCTTATCCACCGTTACGTTCTCGGTATAGGTGCCGTCTTTGACAATGATGGTATCCCCGGCGCTGGCTGCCGTCACGGCTGCCTGTATGGTGGTAAAGTCGGCACTACCGGCGCCATCAACGTACCAGGTCCTCGGTCCTGCTGCAACCATCGTCTGCGTAACAGTGGCGTTCTCATAGCCTGTCGCTTTGACTACGATGGTATAATCACCAGCAGTGGTAAATACGCTGGCGTCGATGGTAAGCTTGCCTGCTACCGCTGCATATTTGTCACTCGCTATAGCACTAGCGTTTACGGTAACTTCGGTAATGGCGTTTCTCCAGGCTTCATCATCTGTAAAGGTTAGTTCGATGGGATTGCCCACTGTGTTGTCGGTACTGTCGGCGGTCAGTACAGGTGATGCAAGGGTATCCGGCTTGGTAACGATAATCCCGACTACATATTTATAGTTCTGCTTGCTACTGCTGCCATCACCATGATAGAGGCGTAAGGGACCGCTTGTGACAGGGCTACCATCCCCTTCATAAGTAAGCAGACAATTGTTGGTAGGATCAAGGGCATAGGAGAGATCCATGCTAATACCGCTTGGAAAATCTTTGGTTTTTATTTTCAATGTCCAGCTAGTATCATTGATACTTAAAGATTCAAGTAAATACTTGAAGTCAACGCCTTTACACTCGTAGGTTCCAAAGTTTTTGGTCGTAGTGGGCATGGCTTTTAATTTTGCCATGGTATAGAACACTTCTGGAACTGCATTGCCTTCTACGGTAAACACCGTTGGTGCTGCAACCATCGTCTGCGTAACAATGGCGTCCTGATAACCAGCAGCCTTAACCTTGACGGTATAATCACCGGCAGCGGCAAATACGCTGGCGTCGATGGTAAGCTGGCCCGCTGTCACTGCATATTTGTCACTCACCACTGTGCTATCATTTACCAAAACTTCGGTAATAGCGTTTCTCCAGACTTCATCATCTGCAAAGGCCAGTTCGATGGAGTTGCCTACCATGTTGTCCGTGGAATCCGCCGTGATTTCCGGTGCCGGTTCCAGACCGGGCACCTGGTATTTAAAAGTAACGATATCGCTGTCTTCCTTACCGATGCCGATTGTGACTGCTTTGATGGTGGTGTCTGCGGTGATTTCAATCGGGTGGTTTATTTCTGCCAGTTCACCCGACCGGGAGCTCCACCACCGAGAGGCAATCCAATTATACATCGGGCTCTTGTAAGAAGGGTCAGTGTCGTCGGTAGTATAGTAAATCTTATCGGCATCCATGATAGGACTGCTTAATTCTACCAGAGTTCCGACCGGAACAGTTCCACCGGAAGGTGTTGCTGCCGGGGCATCCCATTTTTCCGGGTCCGTGGTAGTAACTTCTATTTCACTTACATATTTCGCGAAAGCCTGGTTGGTCTGTTCCGTAACCCAGCGCTGCCCGAAGACCAGCAACGGCGCATTTTTATCGTTCATTCCATCAAGATTATCGCTATCTACACTTCTCAGGGCCAGAATGGTATCTACTAACTCTTTTTTGTCAGTTGAACCGGGTATCTGGCCAAAATACTCATGATTTTCTTTTAATCCTGGGAAATAATAACGTTCATCATCTAATAGCTGTTTTTTAGTAAAGGTCATCCTGTAACCATCTCTAGATTTTACTGTAATTAACTTGGCCTCATCTTTAATGCCGGCTTCTTCTAAAAGCTTGGCCAGTTTTACGCCTTCAGCTGCATACCATTTCTTGGTGGGCCAGGTATTAATCGAACTGTAAAGACGGGCCTCCACCCACTTATTTTCATCAACTCTCATTGCTTCCAGTTCAGCTAAAGTAAACGTTTTTTCATTTTCCACTCCATTCCCGATTATCGTTACCGATATTTCGGCCGCACTGGCTGTCCCGGGCGTTAGGAAACTGCTAAAGCCTAGGAGTAAATTTAGCACCATCAATAGGGCAATAAAATTTTTCCACATTTTTTTCTTATGAAACATGTTCTAAAAACACCTCTTTCCTGGATATTAGTGAAGTTTTCCCCTCCGGGATTTAATGCCCCGAAGGGGAAACCTTCTAACTACGATCCTTCTATATAGAGAGTTTTGACTATGACTCTACCTTTGGTTAATTATTGTAGGACCAATGGATTTGAGTCAGGATTATTGGTCAACTGGTCAACGATATAGACCTTGATCACATCACCAGGGTTAACATTGAATCCGGCTTTCGCTGCACTGATTTCATCGAAATCGGCTTCCAGCGCGTTGAGCTGTAGCTGAATATCATCTTCGAGGTGGGTAAATACTACTGTCTCTGTACCTTCATGTGCCTCTGTGGATTCGATAGTAACTGCAAAGTATTTCAAGCCGGTTTGGTTCGGATTTACGGTCATGGTTTTGATACCGTCCGCTGTTTCCCCAATAGTGTAAGCAGCATCTTCTACCGGTACTACATCGTATGGCGGCTGCGGTTGTACCTGTTGGGTCACAACAGCATCCAGGAAACCGTCTGCTTTGATTGTAATGGTGTATTCTTTTGTTTCGGCAAAGATATCTGCGGCAATAGTTATCTTGCCGTCAACAACTGTATATTGTTCGCCGGCTAGATCTGTATCATCCACACTTACGATAGTAATAGACTCTCTCCAGGCAACATCGTCAGTAAAATCCAGCTCTACAGCATTGCCCAGGATTACAGATTCTACGGCCGGAACCAACGCCTGCGGAGCCAGTTTGACCTGGGTGGGGACTTCCCTTTTTTCAGGTGGATATGGATTCCGCTCCGTGGTCCCATCACCGAGTTTACCATTTTTATTTTCACCCCAGGCCCAGACCGTGCCATCGTTTTTTACGGCCAGAGAATGGTAATACCCCGCATTGATCATGGTAATATCGCTTGCTGCACAAAGCTGGGTGGGTATATAACTGGTTACATCTGCCCCAATACCGAGCTGACCATAATTATTATTGCCCCAGGCCCAGAGCGTGCCGTCATCTTTCAATGCCATAACATGGTTTGCTCCGGCTGTGATAGCCTGAATATCCATCAAGCGGGCGACCTGGACCGGAACACTGCTATCCACCGTACTCCCGTTACCTAACTGCGCATTACCATTCCAACCCCAGGCCCAGACCGTGCCATCGTTCTTAAGGGCAAAGGACTGACCCTGGCCGGCAGCAATGGCTTTGACATCTGCCAGAGCCGTACCCGACTCCAGATCTGTTATCACCTGAACCGCAACAGCACTTTCTTCCAATGATGAACGATCCTGACCGCTCCCTAACTGTCCGTAATAGTTTCTGCCCCAGGCCCAGACCGTGCCGTCATTCTTAAGGGCCAAGGAGTGAACATCACCGGCAGCAATGGCCTGAATATCAGTCAGAGCAGCACCCGTTTCCGAATCGGTTATAACCTGAACCGGAACTTTACATGAAGTCCAACTGGACTCACCGTCACCTAACTGCCCATACATTTTACTGCCCCAGGCCCAGACCGTGCCGTCATTCTTAAGGGCCAAGGAGTGAACATCACCGGCAGCAATGGCCTGAATATCAGTCAGAGCAGTACCCGTTTCCGAATCGGTTATAACCTGAACCGGAACACTGCTGGATCCCGAAATGTTCTCATTACCCAGCACCCCATAGGAGTTACTGCCCCAGGCCCAGACCGTGTCATCGCTCTTAAGAGCTAACGTATGATTTTCCCCGGGTGCAACCGCTATAACCTCCGTCAGGTCTGAGACCTGCCCTGGTACACTTCTCCAATTATTGCTGCCGGTAGTACCGTCACCGAGTTTACCACTTTGGCCATTTCCCCAAGCCCAGACTGTGCCGTCGTTCTTGATGGCGACAGTATGATCTCTTTTCCCGGCCACGTAGACCATATTTCCCTTACCTTCAGAAACAAAAAGCTCCGGCCGGGCCTCAATTTTTTGTATTACAGTGGCATCCTGATAACCGGTAGCTTTAACTGTTACCATGTAATCTTTAACCTCGTTAAATATACCTGCTGCGATAATGAGCTTGCCGAACCCGACATTGTATTGCCAACGCTCCAGCTCTGTACCGTCAACGATCACCGCGGTAATGGCATTTTCCCAAACCGGAGGATATTCATAGGGATATTTAATTACTACGGGGTTGCCTGCGGTATTACCCTGATCACTTGCCGTTAAAGCCGGAGGTATTTCCCCTACTGCTTCTTTTTCTAATACTACGTTAATGGTTACAGCTTCACTTACAACTGTAAAGGCTCCTGTAGCTTCTTTATAACCTTCCCTGGTTACTGTATAGGTATAGTCTCCTGCTTCTAATTCATAGGTACCATCTTCTTCCGGTACTACTACTTCGCCTGCGCTGTCTTTAACTTCGATGGCGGCACCTTCGATTGCATTTTCACCATCTTTTACGGCAAAGGTTACAACATAAGTAGCTGCTGCCGGGGCAGTGATGGTGCCATCGTGCCATTGTCCTATCAGAGGGTAGTCATCGCTGATCGCGCCGGAGATGTAAGGAGTATCACCGATGCCGTCTCCATTAGCATCAATTCCGGTGTAGTTATCCCAGTAGTTACCGAGGTAACCGGTATAGCTACCGCCCTTGTAGGTATAGGTAAGAGGTTCTGGTGATTTATAGGTATTTGCCGTCATTATTTCAACCGAATTTCCAATAATGTTGTTCAGCCAGAGCACGTTATCCTTACTCTGATCCTTGATGCAGAAACCTGCCTCAGTATTATTTTCGACCGTGTTCCTTGAGATGAAGTTGTCGTGGGCGGTGTCCCGGATGCTGATGCCACGCTTAGAATTTCCATAGCAGTGGTTTCCGGTAACGATGTTGTTGGTAGCTGCACCGCCAAGGTGAATACCGTTGTAGCATCCCGAGCAATCATTGTTCTGTATTGTGCAATCGCTTACACCTACCAGCTCGATGCCTGCTACGTTCTTACCTGTCGAACCCTGAACAGAAAATCCGTCAATCACTACGCCACTGGCATCTACGTCAAAAACCGGCGTGGTAGAGACTGCGGAAATAACCGTGGTTGATGGTGCACCATTTTCCGATCGGATAGTGAGGGCCTTATCCACCATTACGTTCTCGGTATAGGTGCCGTCTTTTACTATAATGTTGTCCCCGTCGCCGGCCGCTGTCACGGCTGCCTGTATGGAGACAAAGTCGGCACTGCCGGAGCCATCAACATACCAGGTCCCCGGTCCCACGGCTGTTAGCGCCTGCGTGACAGTGGCATCCTCATAGCCAGTCGCTTTGACCACGATGGCATAATCACCGGCAGCGGTAAATACGCTGGCATCGATGGTGAGCTTGCCTGCTGCCAATGTATACTTGTTACTTGCTACAGCAATATCGTCCACAGTAACTTCGGTTATGGCATCTCGCCAAGTTTCATCGTCTGCAAAGGTCAGTTCGATGGAGTTGCCTACTGTGTTTTCGGTGCTGTCGGCTGCCAGTGCCGGCGGAGCAAGGAGCTCCGGTTTGATCACCTCAATCCCGGCTACATATTGATATATATTTTTATGGTTGTCACCCCAAAAATATCTCAACTGATTGGGCGGGAAAAACGGAATACCTTTCTCCTCATAAGCAAGCAGAGGATCTGTAAGTTTTGGGGAGTCGAGAACATAACTACTGCCTCCGCTTACCAGCTTTATCGTCCAGTTATGATAATCGATATCCAAGGATTCTAGTAAATAGATAAAATCGACACCTGTATACTCATAAAAACCATTGCTATAGGATCTGGTAGTGGCGGGCATAGCTTTTAGGTCTGCCATGGTATAGGATGCTGTCTCCACATCATTAATTTCTACGGTGAACACCACTTCTTCAGATGCCATGGCTGTCCCGAGCGTCAGGAAACTGCTAAATCCCAGGAGCAAATTCAGCACCATAAAAATGGTCACTATTTTTTTCCATTTGTTTTTCTTCAGAAACATAATTCAAAAAGCACCTCTTTCCTTTAATACATAATTTATTGCATCATTACGCAAACAAATCGGGAACAATTTCTATTACATATGCAATACCTAATTTTTAGATTATAATACCACCTCCTGGTGTTTATTTATCTTGCTCCAGGTGTAATTATAGGGGGTTCTGCTATCATTTTCATGATAAAAAGAAAACCCCGATTGCACAGGCTTGCATAACGCTTATAAAAACCTACATTTCATTATGTTTACTTAGAAATCTCATCTATCACCCCTTTTAAATAATAAACCGGGTAGACATTGTGAAAAGTAAGCCACCCGGCGTAAGATGCCCAAGACCCCCTTTTAATGGAAGACGTGCAGGTTTCCAGATAACACCTGGTGGCTGCCGTGACTGTTTTGCTTTAAAATGACAACGATGTAGGAATTAAATACATTAACGATATGTTAGGAAACACATAACATATTAAAGGTTTCCCCTCCGGGATTAATCACCCGGAGGGGGAAAACCATCCCTATTACGATTATTTTTTGCAGGGCTTTTTTTTACTGCAATTTATTCCTTCCATGATTCCCTTTAAAATTCCTAAATAATAATGTCTTTTCTTCTTTCTTTTCCCCGATCTATTTTAAGGCTTTAACGATCACCGTGGCGGCTTCGGCGCGGGTAGCCTGGCCCTGCGGCCGGAAGGTGTTATCCGGATAACCGTTAATAATTCCGCTTGCACTGGCGGCAGCTACAGCTTGCTGCGCCCAATCTGCAATCTTACTGCAATCATTGAATGCAGGAACATCTGTTGTCTCAGCCAGTTGAGCAGCTTTGACAATCATGACCGCCATCTGTTCACGGGTAATGTTATCATTGGGGCCAAAAGTGGTATCGCTATAGCCGTTAACAATGCCATGGCCTGCCGCTGTGGCGATGGCGTCTTTTGCCCAATGACCGGCAGTATCGTTAAAGACTTTGCCTGTCTTTGATTCCAGCTCAAAGGCTTTTACTAAAACTGTAGCAAACTCAGCCCGGGTGATATTGTTGTTGGGCTTGAAGGTCTGATCCGGATAGCCGGTAATAGCATCTTTCACGACCAAGGCTTTGATATTGGCTTCCGCCCAGTGACCGGCAATGTCGGTGAGGGCCGGTAACACCGGTGGTACCGGCGGCACTTCTTCCGGGGTTACTGCGATAACGGCAAATTTGGTAAAGTGGTTGATCTCGCCGCTCACAGTGCCTTTTTCCCAATCCACCTTGATATTGTCCAGCTTGGTCCAGGTCTTGGCGGCGGAGTCGTAGTAATACAAGGCTATTTCCGCTTCGCTGTCAGCTTTGGACTTGTCAAATTTCATGGTGATCGTAACCGGCTTTGTAAAGTCGCCTTTTTCATTCTTCGTGATTTCCAGCACTTCGCTGACCATCCGGCCGCCTTTGGGCAGAGGCAGCCCGCTGGTATCGGCAACTTTGGCAATCTTAACTCTCAGGTCTTTGGCAAAAGCCTCGGCAGGTATCTCGACTACGGTGCCATGCTCGCTTACTTTGCCACCTTTATCAATTTTGATTTCCGTGCCGTCAACGGGGGCACCGCCGCCACCACCACCGCCGCCGCTGGGGGGTGTTTCCTTCGACTCAGTAACAGTTAGCTCCCCGGTAGCCACGTTTTCACCATACCCGGCCACTACAGTCAGGGTATCGGGTTTCACATGCGGCACCTTAAAGGTGAGACTGTAACTACCGTCCGCTTTAGGCTTGACAGCATCATAAAAAACTATCACCCCACCACTGTCGAGGATTTTGATGGAAACCCAATCGTCGGCGCCTGTACCTGAAGCTGTAACACTATCACCCGGGCAAGCCGTATAGCAGCTTAAATCCAGGGTCACTCCGGCGGCAAAAGCCACGGGAGAGACCAGCAGGGCAAGCAGCATAGTTGCCATTAATATTGTCAACGTCTTCTTGAACATATTCTTCGCCTCTCTTTACTTATAATTTTTAGAAAAAATAATCACTGCAAAACTGTCGGGTTAAAATCATCAGCGTTGTTTAAATCATCAACTAAATAAGCCTTAATCATATCACCGTCCTTTACATTAAATCCTGCCTGCGCCGCTTGTACCATGTCAAAATCGGCTGCTACGGCGTTAAGCTGCAGCTGCACACCGTTTCTTAATTGAGTAAACACTAACGTTTCTGTTCCTTCATGGGCAATGACCGGTTCAATGGAAACAGTAAAATACTTGAAGCCAGTTTGGCTTGGATTTACGGTCATAGTTTTGATACCGTCAGTGGTGGCTCCTATGCTGTAAACAGAGTCTTCTTTTGGGATGACGTTATATTGCGGCTTCTCAGGCTGCACTTGCGAGCTTTTATGGATCGTATAGCTTTCGATCAACTCCCCGCCCGCTTCTCTGGAAGTCAGGGTCAGCACATCGCCATCAAGATCGATCACCTGATAGTTACTGCCGGTTTTTTCACTGGCAATGTAGGGAAAACCTCCCCCACCGGCATAAGTCTTGGAACCGGCATTACCCATGACATAGACAATACCATAAGAATCAGTTTGTACTTCTCCCTGAAAAATTGGATGTGTGCGCATATAGACATGCTGGTGGCCGACAAAAACCATATCCACACCGTGCTGTTCCAGAATGGGCACCCAGTTTTCGCAGATGGATTTGTCAATTCCTTTGTAATCAAATGCAGCCGGATAGGCGGGATGGTGAAAAACGGCGAACTTCCATTTTTTGTTTGCAGATTCCAGGTCCTGCTGCAGCCATTGTTTTGCCGCTGCACTGGTGTTATTGTTGCTGTTCAGTATCACAAAATGGGCATCGCCATAATCAAAAGCATAAAACTCCTGCTCTAAACCTGCAGGTCCGTTATCCGGCAGCGCAAAAAACTTTTGATACATTAACCCGTCATGGTTACCCTTAGTGGGCATGACCGGTATCCGTGAGAAAACACCGGTCGCCGCGTCAAGAAACTCTCCCCATTCAACCTCATCATAACCTCTATCCGTCAAATCGCCGCCTAAAAGAGCAAACTTGATTTCAGGATAAGCCTCATAAACTGAATCTAGCATACTACCCCATGCGGTATAGCCGGACTGTATATCCCCCATATACAAAAAGGTGAAACTTTCGGTCTCTGCAGCAGTAGTAAAAGTCGTAGGCTTGCTCCAAGCCCCTTCTCCCCCCACGCGGTAGACATATTCCGTACCCGGGGTCAGGCCGGTGAGATTTGCCGTATAACGGTAAAGAGTGCTGTTAGTGTCAAATGCAGTACCGTCGATTTCCAGCTGCCAGGCAGAATCAAAATTGCCGTTATAATTCTCTGCCCGGATATACTGTACCATGGCCGATGAATTATGGGGCATTAACCAGGTAATAGTCTGCGTTGTAGTCGGATCGGCAGTCCAGGTTAGAATAATTTGCTCCGGCGGTAAAGATTCCTGCGCCCAGGCAACCGAAGGGGACAACCAGCAGACAGATATTGCCAACAATAAGCAAAGGCAAATGATACTCCCTATGGACTTTTTGCTTCTTTTGTTGCATCCAAATCCAAGCTTCATCATAACATGCTCCTTCATCTTTAAAACTCCACAGATTAAGCCACGTGGATTCTTGCTTTACAGCGGTTGGGGTTGAGCAAAACTCCCATCATAAGTCTCCTATCATAAGTACTGTAGAAAGAGTTTTGCCCAACCTTCACCTTTGATTACTTATTGTAGAACTATTGGATTGGAGTTATCCTCGTTAGTCAACTTATCCACAATATAGACCTTGATCACATCACCAGGGTTAACATTGAATCCGGCTTTCGCTGCACTGACTTTGTCAAAATCAGCTTCCAGCGCGTTGAGCTGCAGCTGAACAGCATCTTCAAGGTGAGTAAATATTACTGTCTCCGTACCTTCATGAGGTACTATCGATTCGATAGAAACTGTAAAGTACATTAAGCCGATTTGGTTCTTATTTACGGTCATAGTTTTGATACCGTCCGCTGTTTCTCCGATGGTGTAAGCAGCATCTTCTACCGGTATTACTTTATATGGCGGTTTGGCTATTGCTACAAAAGGTATCTCTTTCTCGACTGCAAAGGTTTCTGCATAAGAGCCGCTATAACCGTAGATGGTCAGCTGATCGCAACCATTAAAAGCGGAACTTACAATTCTTTCAACACTCTCGGGGATGATTATCTTATTTAGACTGCTACAATTTTCAAAAGACCACAAGTTAATTTCAGTGACGCTTTCGGGGATGGTTACCTCAGCAAGACTGCTGCAACCATTGAAGGCAGACATTGAAATACTGGTAAGTTTTTGAGAAATGGTTACAGCAGTAAGGCTACTACAATCCATAAAGACGCCAATGCCAGTTTCTTCAACGCTATCAGGCAAAATTATCTCAATAAGGCTACTACAACCTCTAAAAACATTGGCTCCCAAATGGGTGACATTTTCCGGAATGGTTATAGAGGTCAAACTGCTGCAGCCCATAAAAGCATATCCGTTAAGATGGGTGACGCTTTTCGGGATAGTAACCGTCCTAAGGTTACTGCAGTTATTAAAGGTGTAGTCCTCAATGGCAGTAATTCCTTCCGGAATGGCTATCGAGGTCAAGCTGCTGCAACCTGTAAAGGCTCTGTTTCCAATGTTTTTTACGCCGTTTGGAATGGTTACTGCAGCAAGGTTACTGCATTTGTAAAAAGCTTTTGCTCCAATGCTGGTAACGCCTTCCGGAATAACTGCCGAGGTCAGGGTGTCGAGTTCTGCAAATGCACTATCTCCGATACTGGTTATGTTCAGATCGTCAGGGATGATCAGATCACCACCAGCACCCGTGTACTCTGTCAATACACCGTCAACTACTTCAAAAATATCCGCAGCCGGCACAACAGTTACGGTGATACTATCAGTAAGGCCTCCATCATCAGTGGTAACGGTGACGGTGGCCTCGCCCTCCGATACAGCGGTCACCAGGCCAGTTTCACTGACGGTGGCAACGGCTGCATCGCTTGTGGACCAGCTTACACCCTTGTTCGTGGCGTTTTCCGGCTCCAAAACAGCATTTAATTGAATTATCTCGCCTTCCTCCAACTCCTGGTCGCCATCTGAGATACTTACACCGGTAACCGGCACTACAGATGGTTTCTCGACGGTCATAGTAATACTATCAGTAAGGCCTCCATCATCAGTGGTAACGGTGATAGTCGCCTCGCCCTCCGATACAGCGGTCACCAGGCCAGTTTCACTTACTGTGGCAACGGCTTCATCGCTGCTGGACCAGCTTACACCCTTGTTCGTGGCGTTTTCCGGCTCCACAACAGCGTTTAATTGGATTGTCTCGCCTTCGTTCAGGGTCTGGTCGCTTTCTGAGATACTTACACCGGTAACGGCTACAATTTGAACCTTATATTCAAAAGTGGCAATATCACTGTTTTCCCGGCCAAAGCCGATTGTTACGGCCTTGATAGTAGTATCCTCAGTGATTTCAATTGGTTTATTGATTTCATCTAAAACATCCTCCCGGCTACCCCACCAGCGGCTGGCAATCCAGTTGTAGATCGGGCTTTCCCGGGTAGGTTCGGTGTCATCGGTGGTGTAGTAAATTTTATCAGAATCGTTGAATTCATTTCTCAGTACAACCTTGGTTCCTGCCGGCACGGTGCCTGGGGCCGGTGTTGCTGTCGGACTGGCCCATTTTTCCGGGGCTTCGGTTAAAAGGTCTATTTCACCTACAGTTTTTACAAAAGTATGGTTGGTTTGTTCTGTAATCCAGCGCTGGCCCAAGACCAGCAATGGGCAGTTCAGGGGACTCATATAATTAAAAACATCACTGTTTTCCACGCTTTTTAAGGCTATAATAGCATCAACCGGCTCAGGTTCTGGGTTGTTTGGATTACCCGGTATATGGCCAAAATACTCATGATACGCTTTTAAGCCCGGATAATAATAACGAGGATCATCGAACAGCTCTTTTTTAGTAAAGGTCATTAGATAACCATCGGTTGCCTTAACTTTAACAACCTGGATATCGTCAAAGCTAACTTCGGCTTCCTCAAAAACTTTGGCTTTATCGAAAAGCGCCGTCAGTTTCACACCTTCGACCGCATACCATTTCTTGGTGGGCCAGGTGTTAATCGTGCTGTAAAGACGAGGCCCCACCCATGCATCATTCTCCTCACCCTCCTCAGACTCCATTGCTTGCAGCTCTTCCCACGTAAAAGTCTTTTTTGCTTCTCCATTAACTTTTATCGTGACGGGATTTCCAACGGCGCTGGCTGTCCCGGGCATCAAAAAGCTGCTAAAGCCAAGGAGCAAACCTAGCACCATTAAAATGGTAACCAATTTTTTCCACCCATTTTGCTTAAGAAACATAATTACAAAGCACCTCTTTCTTATGTTAAATGTATTAAAATTCTGATCGACGACCAGTCGAAAAGGGTTGCCTTTTTTCAAGTCGTATTCCCTTCCGCCTTCATCCCAAGCCAGGATTAGAAACCAGTTTATCCTTATGTAGAGAACAAAACTGCATACACTGTGCCTCCCGGTTTTCAGATATCAAAAAATTTGAAGCGTTACTGTAGAATAATCGGGTTATGACTCGGTAAATTGTTCAGTTCATCGACAAGGTAAACCTTAATTACATCATCGGGCTGAACATTAAAGCCGGCCTGCGCAAAATCAACGCCAACCTGATCAAAATCAGCTCTGATGGCGCTGATGGCTAGTTGAGCACTGTTTCTTAAATGAGTAAAGACCGCTGTTTCATACCCGCTGTGAGGGATTTCCGGCGCAATGTTGACCGTAAAGTATTTTAACCCTGTCATGCCATCGTTTACAGTCATGGTATTGATACCGTCTACGGTCTCTCCAATGGTATACACAGCATCGTCTTCCGGAATAACTGTGTAGATCGGTTTTTGCTCTGAGCTTACCAGCTCGATACGGACAATCTGTGAAATTGATTTTGACCCGGTGACAGCCGGCCCAACAAGCCGGAGCGGCCAGTTACTATCGGACTCGGGTATGGGCACGCCGTTCAGCGAATTGGCGACAATATATTCGCTGTTCCGGATAATATCCGCGCTGTCGATGGTTACAGAATGGCCATCTTCCGCGGTGATCACTACCTGGTACCCGGCCCTCGCCAGTTCATCATTAAAAGCATCATTGGAGTGCTGATCGTCATCATCGACAAAGCCAGCAAGGAACCACAGGGGCATACCTTCCCAGACGCGATCTTTGGAATCGGTGTAGGCTGCCTTGTGATTGGCGCCGAACTGACAGGCGAGAGCCTGTTCGAAATAGGTTTTGCTCATATCATAGTGCAAACCACCGATATCCCGGCCATCGAGCTCCAGCGTCCAATCGCCCTGAGGCACGGAGTATATCCTGATTCCTGTAATCCATTTTGCCGATAGGCCGGCGCAGGAAGGATAAAAAAGATTATCGCCGGGGTGAAAATAGTAGTGCCAGTATTTTTCCGGAAGCGTCTCGTGCATATCCCATTGGCCGTAGACGTTGTCACCATCCGGGGTGAAGAATAAACGCATGCCATCACGATAATGGGGGACGTATTTTCCGTCAGCCCACCAGGCCAGGATGGCATCTCCCTGACGTGCCTGCACCGAAGGGTCGGTATAGATGGAAGAATAAGGAAGCCTGGTCTCGAAACCATCTTTGGCAACCAGTACTATTTCAGTACCTGCTCCCATGCCACCCACACGCTCACAAAGATCCCTGATACGGGTACCTTTCACAGCATTGGCGATCTTGTAACCGCCGGGGTATGTCTCATCGGCATCCCAGATATCATCCGGGTTGTTTGTGATACCCTCGAATTTATAGACCGTTGCCCCGTCTCCAATCACGTCGAGCCCGCTCTCGTTCTCCATCCAGAGATAATCAACCGTCATCTCATCAATGATGGTGGTGTAATCTTCAGCATACTTGACGATACGGACTTCGGGTATGGGCAGGGCAGTCTCAAAAGAGGTCAGTTCAATTTCCGCGATACTCCCAACGCTGGTACCGCTTAGGGATCCATCAGGCCTGGCAACACCGGCGCCGACCAGGCGCAGTGGCCATGAATCGGTTAGTAGTTCACCGTTAAACTTGTTGGCAATGATATAGTCGTTGCTTTTGGCTACATCTGTGCTGTCAAAATCCTTGGTGTAGCCGTCTTCGGCTTTGACCAGGATGGTATAACCGGCCAGGGCCTGATTATAATCGTATTTGTGCGGCTGCCGATCATCTACCCAGCCTGTCAGCAGCCACAGAGGGATACCCGACCAGACATTACCGTCACCGTCAGTCCATTCCTGCGCATGGCAGGTAGAGGCGGCCTCAAATTCCGCCTGTGAAAAGACATCGCTGATCTTGCCGGTCAGAGCAAGGTTCCAGCTGCCCGGCCCAGGCGCCGGGGTCTGCAGCTCGGGTATTTCGATCCTTGCGATGTTGCCGATAGCGGAGCCCCCGAGGGAGCCGTCCTCTTTGGTAACACCGGGGCCGACCAGGCGCAGCGGCCCTTTATCGGTCAGCGGTTCACCGTTAAACTTGTTGGCAATGATATAGTCGTCACTTCGGCCTACATCTGCACTGTTAAAAGTCTTGGAAAAACCATCTCCGGCAACCACTTCTACCGAATAACCTTCTGCAGCCACGCCGTCATTGAAAGTCCAGTGGCCGCCAGTCTCGATGTCGTCCACCGCACCTAAGAGAACCCAGAGGGGCGCGCCGGACCAAACGTTGCCATCCTTATCAGTCCATTCCTTGTAGTGGCCTGAACCCGCGCAGGCCAGTCCTTCTTCAAACTCCTCCTGGGTGACGGTATCGCCCACATCTCCGAGCATTTCCAAGGTCCATCCTGCGGATGGTTCGGGAAGACCGGAGAGCTCAATATGCACAATGTTGCCCACCTGCTGCCCGCCAAAAACAGCTGAGCCCTTCAAATAGAGCGGCCAGCAGTCTTTTCCCGATTCGGTCTTCATCGGAAGCGGTTCCTCGTTAAGGGTGTTGGCAACGATATAGCCATCGTTGCGGGCGATAGCGGCACTATCCAGGGTTGCCTTCCACCCGTCACCCGCTATAACATTAACTTGATAGTTCTGAGCGGCGAGGTCGTCGTTAAAGTTGAAGTGGTAAGGACCCTCGTCGGTGTCATCATCAACTAGTCCCACGAGCAGCCAGAGCGGCATACCTCCCCAGACATTGCCGTCATCGTCGGTCCAGGAGACCCGGTGAGAGGACGAACAGGACAGGCCTTGCTCGAAGTAGGCTTTGTTGATCGTGGTCTCCTTTGCACCGGAAAGCTTGAGCGTCCAATCCGTCGGTGCGGCACCACCTGTGTCAACAACCGTTTTCACCGCTGCGGTAGCAGCCACCTTCACGGCATCGAGATCGGTCTCGTCAGTAATACCGGCAGCATAGTAGAACTCAACCCTGTCACCTTTAACAAGCTCAATCAGGTTTAAGGCGCCGTCAGGATTGTTGTAGCCATCTTCATAGACATCGTTGACGTAGGCAAGCCACTTACCCCCGCCCTTAACATAAGAGTAGTTACCCACGTTGTCCAAAAGAAGAGCGCCCGACGAGCTGTAATTCTTGTCGGTGACATCATAGGTGAAACCACCGGCAGCTGCAGCTGCCTGAAGTGCCCCCAGCGGCGTCGTTTTGTTGACAGTATAAACTTCCTTCGAGTTATAGGCGGTCACATTAAAGGTCTCACTGGGTGTCAAAGAAACTGTCCCATCATAGAGAACGTCAGTTGTCGATGACTCGGCCATAGCTGATTGGGGCGCAACTGCTATCAGGGCAAACAATGTACACAGCATCGCCAGCGATATGATCAGCATAATTCTCTGACCATACCTTATCAATCTACTCATACCGAAACACCTCTTTCCATTAACTAATAAAATACACTTAATTTATTACCATTTATTAGCAACCAAATTTCTATTTCTACTAACCACTTTAGAGATTGATACCCACATCCCGGTTCTTATTTGATTCTCTGCATGTTTAAAAAAGTATTTTTAAGGTCGTACGAATAGGCTGTACATCGTGTAATTATGGGCTCTGCATTCACCACCACTATTTAAAGAAAGAACTTAGTATGCACAAAAGTGCATAGCGTTTTTAAAAAAATATACTTTATCACGTTTACTATAAAATATTAAAGCTCAATCAATACAAATGGTCCTTACATTGCACACCCAGTAAGGTTTATTCACATCACCCGGCTCTTTCTGACCGACAACCAGTCGAAAAGGGTTGCCTTTCCGCAGGTCATATTCCCTTCCGTCTTCTTCCCAGGCCAGGATCATCTTGTATTTTGTCTCAGGGTTTTGTTCGTCAATATAATCGTCCCTCTGAACATCTGTTAGTGTATATTCCACTGTGTAGCCATCCTCTGCTGTAAAAGTGACCTTGGAAGCATGGTCCTTCAAGTTCACTTTTTCCTGCAAAATATACCCTACCCAGATACCTTTAAAATGAAAATATTCCTTCGTACCGTAAGAATTGACAGAAAAGTAATCGGCCTCTACCAGACCCTCCTCCATGGACTTTAGTTCCTCCAGCGTGAAGAAAGCCTTGCCCTCTACAGCATCTCCCTCAATAACAATCGTCCCTGCGGCAGCTTCTTCCCGCGGGCTGCATCCAAACCATGAAATGCAGACGATTAGGAGCAATAATAAAGTGGAAACCACCGCTTTATCCTTGCGTAGATAAAGAAACTGCATGCATGATGCCTCCCGGTTTTTAAATGTTAATTAAAGAGGTTAGGGGTGGAGAGGAAAAGGGAGCTTTTCCCTCCACCGCCCGAACAAGCGCTTAAGATATTTATTTTAAAAATAGTTGTGTATCCACCGGTATGTTATTTGGTAATGGTGATCTCCTTGGTTTCAGCTTTATAGTCCACTTGAGCCTTCAGGGTCTCACTCACAAAGCGAAGGGGGACAAAGGTACGGTTGGACTGTATTGTCGCCGCACAGTCAATGATTTGTTTCTCACCATCTACCAGAACATCCTTGGAACTGATGGTCAGGATAATTTTCTTCCCTTCATCGGTGATGCTTACCTGTTTGGTCTCAGGATTCCAATCAACTCCGGCACCCAGGGCCTCACTGATAAAACGCAGCGGTACCAGCGTACGACCGGTCCCGGCCTCGACACTAATGTAAGGTGCCGCGTCCAGAGTATAGGGCTCACCATTAACACTGCCTGCCTGCTGGCCGATAGTGAGTTTGATGACTTTCAAGTCTTTCTCCGGCTCCTGGTCGTTCCCGGGGATAGCAGCACCGTTGTCGGGCTCAGTCCCGGCAACCTGATAGTGGAAGGTGATAACATCGCTGTCCCGCTTGCCGGGACCGATGGTTATCGCCTTGATGGTGGTGTTCTCATTGATGGGGCCAATAGGGTGATTGATCTTTCCCAAAACATCCGCCCGTGATGACCACCACCGGCTGGCAATCCAGTTATACATGGGACTGTTCATGGTCGGAGTGCTACCATCGGTGGTGTAATAAATCTTATCATCATCATTGTGGAGGTTGCTTAGTGTTACCATCGTCCCCGCGGGTACTGTACCGCCCTCCGGATTGGCCTGTGGAGTATCCCATTTTTCCGGCTCGGCGGTAAGCACCTCAATCTTATTTAAATATTTTACAAATAGATTTCCCGTTTGCTCGGTTACAGTACGCTGCCCCAGCATCAGCAGAAAAGTATTCATATCGTTCATGTATTGAGGGTTATCGCTGCCTTCAACGCTGATCAGGCCAATGAGCGGCTCCACCTCTACAGCTTTCTCTGAAGAGCCGGGAAGATGTCCATCGCCGTCAGCGCCGGTCTTAAAATGCGGGAAACGATAACGCCTATCCTGGAATAGCTCTTTAACCGTAAGCGTTACTGTGTAGCTGTCTGTAGAAGTAAATTTAATCAGCTTGGCCTCTTCTTTTTTAATTCCCGCCTCAAGAAGCAAGTCCCATAATTTGACCCCTTTGCCCACATACCATTTCTTGGTGGGCCAGGTATTGATACAACTGTATACCTCCTGATGTTGCTTCATTCCCTCTAACTGTTCCCGGGTAAACGTTATTGGATTCGTCACCCCGTCTCCTGAGATTTCCAGCGTTTCCGAAGGAGCAGCAAGGGTCGCTGTTGGCATCATCAGGTTAAATGTAACGGCGGTTAACAGTATCAATAAAAAGACCGGCATAAGCCTGCAGAAACGTCTTTTTCCCTCAGTTTGCATTGTTCATACTCTCCTTTCCTGACAATATATTTATTAATTATTTATTACTCCTGGTCGGTCAGCATGAACAACTGCCCCGTCCGGGGGTCCTTGTAGACCGTGCCCATCTTCTCATAAAGATCGCCTTGACCCTGAGTTTCAATCAGATCTTCCCGTAGATCCAGAGCTTCTGTCACTTCCCGTCCTTGCTGCAGATCAACACGCTCTCCTATGGGGCCCAGGTCGATATTCCAGTAAACGGCCAAAGCAAGCATCAACCCACAGGCAAATACCAGCATGGCATCCACGATGTTTGTAGCGCCTTCTAAAGGATCAACGTCTTCAGGCGACCTAAGCGTCCTGTGCCTCCTGTTTCTCAATCCCCCGTTCACGGGCAAACACCTCCAATAGGCTCTCCATCAAGGCCTCCAGAGCGCTCAAATAATCCTCATACCACCTTTTCCGCAACCGGGAGATGACAAAGGCAACACCCGCAGCGGCCAGGCCGGAGACCGTCGTGTCAAAGGCAATGAGTAAAGAATCTGCCAGTACCTTGGTGTTACCCTGGCCCAGAGCGATCATGCCCGGACCGAGCGGAATAAGCGTACCCATCAATCCAAACATGGGTCCCAAACGCACCACCAGATCGGTTCTGTTGGTTATCCGGGCATAATGCAGTTCTTCACCGGCAAGCAGGCGGCGCGCCAGGGCCTGCAGGGAGGCGGCGGGCAAATTACTGTGGCTAATCAACTCGCTAAGAGCTTTTTTCTGGCGCCGGAACAGGCTGCTGCGCCCGATCACGTCCAGGATCTCTTCCGCACCTTTACCCTGAAAAGCATTGATCAACTCCGGCACATTTACTTTATTCCTGCGTCGTTCTGTGAGAATTTCTGTCAGCAGGCCGCCCAGCTCAACCACCAACCAGGCTAAAAACAACAGCAGAATGGTAATGGTGGGCACCAATAAACCTGACGAGATAACATGCATGGCATCTTTTAAGGGTGTTAAAATAGTTTCAATCACTTTGTTTCATTGCTCCTTTGCATATTCTGCGTATCTTTGGCCCGCACCGGAAAGAAAAAGGATCAAAAAGATCACTGTCATATAAATATGCAGGTTGCTTTGTTCTTCCTGCAGGGGAAAGGGTACAGTACTGAGCGACATTTCAAATACCTGCCAGGGCTGGCTGCCCGACTGTTCTGAAGGGGAGTCGGGACTGGTTAAAGCAGCAACCAGTTCTTTTTTTTCTGTCAGGTACCGTCCCTTACCTGACGGCAGCTGCGGTTCATCAACTGGCGGCTCCTCCCCCGGCAGTTCATCGGGATTCCCCGGTAACCCGCTACCGGTAGCAGTAGCTGAGGGAAGGGCAGCTGTCACATCCTTTTCCGCCAGGTATTGCTGCCCGGTTTCCGGCTCTTGCTCCACAGGATCCTCCTGTATTTCATCTTTTGGGGAATCGGTTTCTGCGGGTACGATAACCTGGTCTTCGTCCTGGCTTGGACCATTGATCACACAGGTTGCCGTATGGTTGCCAACCACAGTTGTTGCAGTGATGACCGCCGTACCCTGACCCACAACCGTCACCAGTCCGCTATTATTCACCGTAGCCACCCTGGTATCACTGGAACTCCAGGTTACCCGCTTATCCGTGGCATTGTACGGGGTGATAGTCGCCTCCAACTGGAAAGCGCTGCCCACCTTGAGATTAATTGTATTGCGATCAAGAGTGATGCCAGTAGGTGGCCCGCCCGGGATCTTCGTCGGATCGGCAGTCTGGCCGGTGTGATCAACAGTGAAGGTAAAGGTGACGACATCGCTGTCCTCCTTGCCGGGGCCGATAGTGATAGCCTTGATGACTGTATCTTTTTTAATTTCAAAGGGGCTATTCACAAGGCCCAAATCTTCCGGTCTTAACGGGTGCCAGCGTTTGGCAATCCAGTTATACATGGGGCTGTTCACCGTCGGTGTGCTGCCGTCTGTAGTGTAATAAATTTTATCCGCGTCGCCCAGCTTATTAAATAATTCAAGCATGGTTCCCTCGGGCACAACAGTTACATCAGGTATATTCGTCTTCGGGTTATCCCATTTTTCCGGGGCGGTGGCCAGTACTTCGATTTTACAAACATATTTTAAAAATAAATTACAAGTCTGCTCGGTTACGGCCCGCTGCCCAATGATTAAATGCAGTGCATCCCTGTCGTTCATATCAGCAGGGTCATCACTGCCCTCGGTACTGAGTAGGGCAATGACCGGCTCCACCTCCAGCTTACCCTCCGCAGAACCGGGAATGCTCCCATCGTGGATATGATTGTCTTTTAGGCCCGGGAAATAATAACGCCTGTCTTTTAATAATTCTTTAACCGTCAGGGTGACCTCGTAGCCATCGCTGGCCACAAACCTGATCAATTGGGCCTCTTCTTTTTTAAACCCCGCCAAATCAAGCAGTTCCCTCAACCTGACCCCTTTTGCCGTATACCATTTCTTGGTGGGGTAAGTGTTGATCGTACTGTAGACATGCTGGTATTGTTCCATATTTTCAAGTTCAGTCAGGGTCAACGTTACAGGATTTGTTACCCCGTCCCCTGTGATTTCAAGCGCAACGCCTTCCGGTTCCTCTGATTCGGCAAAGGCAGCCAGGGGTGTCAGCAGGCCCAACGAACCGGCAACCAGCAGTACACCCAGGACAATCATCAAAAGCCTATAGAATCTTTTATGCTGAACGGCATACATGGTTGTACTCTCTCCTCCCACCACCTATTTGTCACTTAAACTACCAACACAAATAACTTTTTAAAATTCGGGGAAGCGTTTTTCACGACTTAAGCAACTGATTTATCTGTATGGATCAGCTTTTTACTTCAGTAGATCCTAACGTTTTTCAAAAACTTAAAACAGAGCTTATTTATTCTTCTTATCCAACACCTTGGCAATAACCGTCACAGCCTCCGCCCTGGTAGCGCGTCCCTGCGGCCGGACGGTGTTGTCAGGATATCCGTTGATAATCCCGTTTTTTACCGCTGTGGCCAGAGAACTTCTAGCCCAGCCGGAAATGCTGCTGCTGTCGGCAAACCGGAGCTCTCCTGCTGCCGGGGACAGCTTGGCGGCCATGATGGTCATCACGGCCATCTGCTCACGGGTAAGCAGGTCATCCGGCCCAAAGGTATTGGCGTCATAGCCATTGACAATACCATGAGCTGCTGCCGTGGCAATGTATTCTTTGGCCCAATGCGCCGCAGTATCAGCAAAGGTCTTGCCACCTTTATTCTCAAGCTGGAATGCCTTCACTAGTACGGTGGCAAATTCAGCCCTGGTAATATTATTGTCAGGTTTGAAGCTGCCATCGGGGTACCCGCTGATTGCACCCAAAGCTACCAGCTTATTGATGTTGTCATAGGCCCAGTGGCCGGCAATATCTGTTAGCTGCTCTTTCTCTTGCTTTATGGCGGCCAAGACGGCAAATCTGGTCAGGTGATCCACTTCCACAGTTATGATGCTGTCGGAGATGGTACCGCCGATGTCTACCCACTGGCTTTGGGCTTCATCATAATAATGAACGGCCGGGGCCTCGTCTTTGCTGAGGGCTTTGGAATCGAAGCCGAGCTTAATCTTCACTTTCTTGGCAAAGCTGTAGCTCTTCTTGCCGTCGATGCTGAATTCAAATACATCACCCAACAGCTTGAAGCCTGCAGGTGCAGCAGGAGGCGCTTTCACACGCTCTATTTTAACCTCCACAGCTCTGCTGCCGGCCAGCGCACCGGCCGGTATTTCCATGATGGCTTCTTCTCCAAGGTTTACCTTGCCGCCCTCGACAGGCTTGATCGTTGCCGTTACGGTAGCAGGTAGAGAAACCATCACACCATACTTGGTGAGATGATCTACCTCCACGCTTATGATATTGTCTAATACCTTGCCACCGATATTTATCCAACGGCTTTGGGCTTCATCGTAATAATGAACAGCCGGGGTCTCGTCCTTGCCGAGAGCTTCGGGATCGAAACTAAACTTGATCTTTACTTTCTTGGCAAAATTGTAGCTTTTCTCGCCATCGATACTGAACTCGTACACATCACCCAACAGCTTGCAGCCTGCGGGTGCAGCAGGAGGTGCTTCTATACGCTCTATTTTTACTTCTACAGCGCTGGTTCCGGTCAGCGCACCGGCCGGTATTTCCATGACAACGTCATTGCCGAGGCTGACCGTACCACCTTCGCCGGGTGTGATCTTATCGCTGGTGCTCGGCGCAGTACCCGTCACCTTGTAGGTAAAAGTGACAACATCGCTGTCCTCTTTGCCGGGACCAATGGTAATGGCCTTGATGGTGGTGTCTTTGGTCAGCTCTATGGGGCGGTTGATCTTTTCCACAGTTTCTTCGCCACGTGTTGACCACCACCGCCTGGCAATCCAGTTATAGATCGGACTTTCGAGGGTGGGGGTGCTGCCATCCAGGGTATAGTGGACCTTATCTTGATCCATACCGATATTGCTTAACCTTACCTTAGTCCCCGCAGGGACTGTACCGCCGCTGGGTTCAGCCGTGGGTTCATCCCATTGGGAGATAGAACCGGTAAGCACCTCAATTTTATTGACGTTTTTTACAAATAAGGGGCCGGTTTGCTCAGTCATGGCGCGCTGCCCCGGCATCAAGAGCAAGGCATTTATATCGTTCATATAGCTGGGATCATCAGTTCCCTCGGCAGTTCTCAGGCCAAGGAGAGTCTCCACCTTTACCGCTCCCTTTGAAGAGCCGGGAAGATGTCCGTCGCCATCGCCGCCACCCTCCTTGAAATTGGGGAAACGATAACGGCTGTCCTTTAACAACTCCTGAACCGTAAGTGTCATATAATAGCCATCGCTGGCAAAGAATTTAATCAGAGTGGCATCCGGTTTAATATCCGCCTGTTTAGAGCCAAGCAGATAGCTCAGCGCAACCCCTTCGCCCACATACCATTTTTTGGTGGGCCAGGTATTGATGCAACTGTATACTTCCTGAAGCTGCGGCATCTCTTCAAGTTCAGCTTGAGTAAACTTCTTGGGAGTTGTCACTCCGTCCCCTGTAATTTCTAATACAATTTCTCCGCCGGGTTCCCCGGGGCCACCAGGTTCACCACTGCTGGCAGTAATTTTCTGTACAAGCGTGGCGTTCTGGTAACCGGTTGCTATAACAACTACAGCGTAGTCACCGGCAGCGGTAAATATATCAGCGTCAAAAATAATTTTACCGACTTCAAAAGTATACTTATCGCTGTCTACTGCAGTGCCGTTTACTGTAACTCCGGTAATGGCCTTCCGCCAACCCTCATCGTCTTCAAAAGTGATCTTTATAGGGCTACCTACTGTGTTATTAGTGGTATCGGCAATCAGTTTCGGCACACCTAAGAAACCCTGTTCGAAACCTTGCAGCACCTGCCCATCAGATGACTTTATCTGTTCGTTTTCATTAGCGCTTTTGGTGTAAGAAACTGTTACATCCTGACCGACTTCAATTTTGGTGGCTAGCTCTAGCAAAATCTTCTCTGGAGCAGCATTTGTATCCACCACTACGGCTGTTACGTCTACCTCTTGACCGTCAATCAATACTGTAAACTGACCCTTTACTTCCATTTCAGCTGAATCAGCCACAGCCCTGCTGCAAATAAGGTTCAAATTTCCATCGGAAGTCACTTCAGCGCTTATCAATTCCAGAGCAACTCGGTACTCAAAGGTAACGATATCGCTGTCTTCCTTACCTAAACCAATTGTGACTGCTTTAATGGTGGTATCTGCGGTGATTTCAATCGGTTTGTTAATTCCTTCTAAAACATCCTCCCGAGAGCTCCACCACCGCTTAGCAATCCAATTATAGATCAGGCTCTTATAAGAAGGGTCGGTGCCGTCGGTAGTATAGTAAATCTTATCGGCATCCATGGTCAGGCTGCTTAATTCTACCTTGGTCCCAACCGGAACAATGCCCTCTGCCGGTGCCGCTGTCGGAGCATCCCATTTTTCCGGGTCCATGGTAGAAACTTCTATTTCACTTACATATTTCGCGAAAGCCTGGTTGGTCTGTTCTGTAACCCAGCGCTGTCCGAAAATCAGCCTTGGCGCATTTTCATCGGTTATTTCATCAAGATTATCGCTATCTACACTTCTCAAGGCCAGAATAGTATCTACTAACACTTTTTGGTCAGTTGAACCGGGTATTTGGCCAAAATATTCATGATTTTCTTTTAAGCCTAGGAAATAATATCGTTTGTCATCTAACAGCTGTTTCTTAGTAAAAGTCATTTTATAACCATCAGCTGATTTCACTGTGATTAACTGGGCCTCATCCTTAATGCCGGCTTCTTCTAAAAGCTTGGCTAGTTTTACGCCTTCGGCGGCATACCACTTCTTAGTGGGCCAGGTGTTAATCGAGCTGTAAAGGCGTGCCTCCACCCACTTATGCTCATCATCTTTCATTGCCTCCAGCTCAGTTAGGGCAAACGTTTTTTCATTTTCCACTCCATCCCCGGTTATCTTTACCGATTTTTGGATGGTTTGGGTCACACTAGCATCGACGTAACCGTTAGCTTTAACCAATACCTCATAATCGCCAACTTTAGTAAACACCCCAACAGCCAGGATAATCTTTTCACTGGAAACCGTATATTGCTCCGCTGTTAATTCTTCATCATTTACTAGTACGCTGCTGATAGCCGCACTCCAGCCGTCGCTTTCGTCATCACTAAAAGTAATCTCCACAGGCTCCCCAACAATATTCTTAGTTGTATCAGCGGTTAAAACTGGGGGTTTATTTAGCCCGGAAGATTCATCAAAAACCTGCTTATCCTGATTAACTTCACTGCTGGCAATGTCATCTTCTGAATCCGTCAATTCCGTCAGAACAGTTGCAACCTGACAATCATCTCCATCCCCGGTCACACTCACCGGTATCCCAGACGCACCGGCTGTCCCCGTCGTTATCAGGCCAACCATAAAACCGGTAAGCAGCAGCACACTCAGGACAGTTAGCAAGAGCCTGAAGCGCCATCTCTTGTCAAAAGTCGGCATTGGTCATAAAACCCCTTTCAGCAAAATAATTATAACCTTAGCTTGGTAGGTACTCCTAAAATTATTATTTAACACTTTCCGGCATTATGTTTACATCTGCATATCTTCGGCAAAAAAAAATGGCCCGGGTTTCAAATAATTCACCCCGAAGTCTTTATCTTTACTTTGCTTTGACCGGCAGCATAGTGCCGCTGCTTGATAGTTACCTTTCATCAAGCAGCTCTTCCGTCACCAAAAATATTTCACTATCAGCTAAACTCAGCAAATCCTCCCGGGAATATCTCTTCTTAACACTGAATTTCAGCGCTTTTCCGTTTTTAGTGAAAACGATTTCATCTGTACCGGCTTCGCTGAATGTAAAGCGAGGAGGGTTGGCCAGCCGGGCCCTGGTAATTCCCTGGACCACATCGGCAAGTTCACGTGAACCCTTAACCGCTACAGATAAAGCAGGATCAAGCAGGTGTCCAAAATGGGTTTCGGCCACCAGGCAGATACGCAGTCCGATTTCCAGGGCAGCGGACTCCGCTCCGTGATGACGGTAAGCCAGCTTGTGCATGAGGCTGCGGCGTACTGGCTCATCCTTGGGCTTGACATAACTTGTCCGGGGTGAAAAAATACTGTCCTGCTCAAAGTAAGGCTTGATATCCAATACCGGCGTTCCCTCTATAGCATCCAACCCTGTCACGTAAAGCAGGTTCCCCTCAACCTTATCCAGGGAAACAAGGGTGATGGCCAAAGGATTGGGCCGGGAAAAACAGCGCAAGGCAAAAACCCCGAATTCCACTGGCTCGGGTTCCATAATACGCGGCATAGTTTGTAAAACATCCCGGTTGGCCCTGTCAAACCAGCAGATAACCCAAATATGTGAATTTTCTTCGATGCGCTGCAGCGCAGGAACATACTCCGCTTTTACTTCTACAATCCCCCTCTCCCCACCCTTCGGCATGGAGTAAATATCATCCACCCAGGATTTCACCACTCCTATCGGCTTGAGACAAATCTCTTCCATCTAATTCACCTCTTATTTTCTCCTCATGTTAATGTAGAAAACCTTAAAAATTTTAAGCCGGGCAGGTATTGTGGAAAGTCAAGCCACCCGGCACTAATATGCCCAAAGCTCCCCTTTTCACAATGGAAGGCGTGCAGGTTTCCCTACGTACCTGGCGGCTTGCCGCCATGGCTGGATAGCTTTAGGACGGCAAGCTCGGAGAGTAACAGTATTGAATTTTTATTTAAATCTCATCCAAAAGTTTCATTAGCTGCAGATTAATGAAATGGCGTAAGCCTGATCATAATCATAAGGACCCTAAAATGGGAAATACTTTTATTTTTAACGCCTCTACCCTTTTATAAAATATTCATCAAATATTTTTCATTAGGTTAAGTACATCTGTTTTAATATTTTCCATAATATACATTCATTAATTATATTTCCACACGATCTATTAAAGTCCTGCAGTACCATAAAAGTTTGATAATTTTTTTATTTGGTGGTAGTCTGAATTCATATTATCAAGGATATTATCGATTCGTCCCTCTTATTCCTCTTCATTACTTAAGACTTCTTTTTCAATCTCCGCGCCCTGCGGGCCAAAGCATCCAGGAGGGGTTCCCGGCGGTTGGGAAGCTGGCCGGCAATGACTCTGTCCAGCACATCGGCTAAAAATTTGCCCACCTGCGGGCCGCTGCCGAGTTCCTGAGCCACATCACCGCCACTTATTTTTAATTCCGCGACGTAAAAAGGCACCGCTGTTAAAACCTCATCCTTCAGCCGCTCTACTTCCCGGACTTTTCGCCAGGCAGGGTCAACTATGCCGGCAGCAAGATCGGCATAACGTAAAGCAAACAGCTGGTGAACAGCTTCCTTAAGCTCAGCTTGTGAACCAAAAGAACGTGACCGCCTTTTTAACCAGCGGGTTATAACTGATCGATCATGGGGCAGGGCAACCATGTGGTTTTTTACAAGCCAGACGATCCTTTTTTGGCGGGAAACCGACAAATGCAGGCGGGACAGAATATCAGCGGCCATCTGCGCACCCACCTGATCATGCCCGCGATCAGCCAGCCCACCATATTTATTCTTCCCGCGGACACCGGGCAAACCTTTGGCCAGGTCATGAAGCAGGGCCGCCCAGCGCAATGTCAACTCCGGAGGTGCAGCCGTCAAAGCAGCGAGAGTATGCCCCCAGACATCAAAGCGGTGGTAATTGGGGTTTTGGGTCAAGCCGCGCAAACGCCCCAGTTCAGGCAAAATGGGCACAATTTCTTCCACACCGTTAATGCGGCGCCGGCAGGAGGCATTGGCCAATCCCGAGCGTACCAAAAGATCAAGGCCTTGCCGGGCCTGCGGGGCAAGTAAAATTTTTTCCAGTTCGGCGCGGACGCGCTCCACTGCCAGCCCGCTGACGCGGTACAAGGTGCCGGGAATGGCCTCCAATAACCGGTCATCCAGATCAAAGCCAAACTGTGCGGCAAAACGCATGGCGCGAAACGGGCGCAGTGCGTCTTCGCTAAAGCGCTCCGCCGCATTGCCAACTGTCCGGATCAGGCCGGCATCCAGATCTTTTTGCCCGCCAAAGGGATCAATGATGCGACCATCAAGCCCCATGGCCATGGCATTAATGGTAAAATCCCGGCGGGCCAGATCTGCATTTATACTGGCAGAAAAGCGGACCCCCTCCGGCCGGTGGCTGTCCCGGCCGTACCATTCCGTACGGGCGGTAGCCACTTCCAAGGATTTACCCTGGATGAGGACCATCATCACGCCGAAAGCCTTGCCGGTTTCTTTGGCCTGCCAGCCGTTAAATGTTGCTACATCCCGCACCTGTTCAGGCGGAGCCGTTGTAACAATATCGTAATCTTCGGGCTCTCTGCCCAAAAGCATATCCCGGACGGCTCCACCAACGATAAACGCTGCAAAGCCGCGTTCTTCCAGAGCGCGGATAACTTTAAAAGCTAAAGCACGCACACCTTTTCCCCGTTTCCTGAACAGAACTTAACCAATGATTCTGCTACAAACCCCATTTATATGTGCTACGTAATAACAAAAAAAGCTTTTTGCAGTGAAATTAACAATAAATAACTATCCCTCAAGCTGGCCGGCTGGTCAACGCCGTTTAATTATAGCATGGTGATTTTTTCCCGGTCAAGCTGAGTGTGAATCATCGCTTCGTACAGCCACACACAACAAATGGCACCCCAGCAGTAGTCAACCAAGGTGCCTTTTGTTTTTCTTCCTTATTATATTACTCTTCCTTCAAAGCCTGAATGTAAGCCTCTAAAGCCTTTACTTCCGCCTGCAAATCTTTCAGGTACTCTTCCAGCCTGGCGATCTCTTCTTCCTTGCTGAAAAAACGCCTTTGAAAACCGGTACCGGAATCACAGCAGCAATGAGCGGACGCATTACCATGGTGTTCATGACAACACACATTTTTCACCCCTTTTCTACCTGATTTTGTGTCTTAAAAAGTTCATGATATCTTTCCAGAAAATCATCCATTCTCTGGCGTTGTTGCCTGATATGGATTGACCAGGCATGCAGCATCTCCTCACCCTCATCGGTAAGGTAATAAAAGCGCCTGGCCGGCCCCCCTTCGCCTACATCCCACTGGGAGGTAACCAACCCCTCCTCCTCCAAGCGGCGCAGATTACGATAAACAGAACCCGGATCCAACCTCTCGCTAAAACCAAACTCCGGCAGCATCTGAATCAGATCATAACCATGGATCGAGCGCTGCTTAAGCAACAGCAGCAGGCAGGGCTGCATAAATTTTTCTACCGGCAGGCCACTGCCGCAACAGCCGGCCTCCCTCCCTAAATGGTGGTGATGATGGTGATCACACATTGATGAAATACTCCCTTATGTGTATTATGCCTATAGTAATTATAAAGGTACAAAAACTTCTTGTCAATATACTTTTTAGGCTTCTGTGAAATTTTTATCTGAGAACTTTTTTTAATCCCTAATAAATATCATTGACCAATTATTATTTCTCATGGTATAATAATTCACGTGAGGAATTGGAAGATAAGAAAGAGAAAATAATAAATAATACAAGGAGGTTTTACCATGGGTAAAGACTTAAAGGGAACAAAAACGGAAAAAAACTTATGGGAAGCTTTTGCCGGTGAATCGCAGGCGAGAAATAAATATACTTATTTCGCCTCTGTTGCCAAAAAAGAAGGCTATGAGCAAATCGCAGAAATTTTTACCGAAACAGCGGAAAACGAAAAAGAACACGCCAAGCTTCATTTCAAATTTTTGCAGGGTATCGGCAACACGATCGAAAATCTCCAGGCCGCGGCGGCCGGAGAAAACGAAGAGTGGACAAAAATGTACCCGCGCATGGCCCAGGAGGCGCGGGAAGAAGGTTTTAACAAAATTGCCGCGGTTTTTGAAGGGCTGGCCAAAATTGAAAAAGATCACGAAGAGAAATATCGAAAACTGTTAAAAAATCTTGAAAACGGCACTGTTTTTAAAAAAGACGAAGCAGTACAATGGGAATGCCGAAATTGCGGTTATCTTCATACAGAAACGACAGCACCAAAAGTTTGCCCGGTATGTGTGCACCCCCAAGCATATTTTGAAGTAAAAAGTACCAATTACTAAAGATTAAACAGCAGCGCTGAATACTTTCTCAATAGCGTTTACGTGACAACAGTAAGCGAATCCCTAATGCCCAAAGCAATAATGCACCAAATCAACGCTCCAAGCAGCAGTTCAGGCCACCCCTAAAGAGGTGGCCTGATGTCTGTTGATTCTGCTGTTGGACCCCACTGTTAATTCCACTGCAAAAAGCACATTTGTTTTTATAGTTTCCATGTCCGGTTTTTTGATTTAAAACGGCCCTAAACCTACCAGAACGCTTATAACAATAAAAACGGCCCCGATGATAAACCAAATCACTGTAAGAGGCGCCATAAATTTAAACCATTTTTCGTAGGGGATCTTGCCAATTGCCAGAGCTCCCATTAATCCTCCCGCAGTAGGAAGGATGGAATTTGTCAGGGCATCCCCGTATTGAAAGGCTAAAACGGCAGTTTGGCGAGTAACTCCAATAAGATCTGCTAAGGGAACCATTATCGGCATACTGGTTTGCGCCTGGCCGGGGCCACTGATAATAAATAAGTTGATTATACACTGCACAACGTACATTCCCAACGCCGCAAAAATTCCGGGAAAAGTGCCCACAACACTGGCTAAATAAGCCACTACTGTATCGATAATTTGCGCCTGCTCCATGACAACCAGAATTGCTCGAGCAAAACCTACCACTAAAGAACCGAAGATAATGGTTTTTGCCCCTTCAACAAAAGAATCGGCTAATTCACTGGGAGAAAACCCGCCGGCCAATCCCGCAGCCACCCCCATCATTAGAAAAGCCGTTGTAAGCTCGACAATATAGAATTCAAGTTCAAAAACTCCATAGATCATGTAAGCAAATCCTAAGAGTATCACTAGCAGGACAGCCTTATGCCTTCCGGAAACAGGAGGCAATTGATCAGCATCGATGGTAATGCGCTGGTCTTTTTGTTCTAATTCCAGTTCTCTGACATAACTATTCGCCAAATCTGCTTGCACCCTAGAAGCATAGCGCATACACCACCAGACGGCAGAAAGCAGAAAAAAGGCATAGGCAATAAAACGAAAGCCTAGACCTGAAAATAAGGGAAGTTCGGCAATACTTTGCGCAATACCCACCGTAAAAAGATTCAACATTCCGCCAATAAAACCAGTCGCCGCCCCTGTGTAGATAATGGACATACCAACCAAAGCATCATAATTCAATGCCCGGGCCAGGGCAATACCAATGGGGATAAACACAATTGTTTCTTCAGCCAACCCAAAACAAAAACCTGTAATCGAAAAAATGATCAGGGTTACAGGAACCAGTAATTTTTCTTTGCCTTTAAGGGAGGCCACAACTAGTGGCAAAACGGCATCAAGAACGCCTGTATTTTGAATCATTTGAAAGGCTCCGCCGACTATTAAAATGAAAAACACAATGGGAGCCGCCTTTTCCATACCCAGAGGAATAGCCCGAAAGACTCCAAAGAGACTTACCGGGCTGGACTCCACATACCGAAAGGAATCCGGATCTACAAGTGTCCTGCCAGTTTCCGGTTCTATATAGCGCTCATAAGTTCCGGCAGGAATGAAATAGGTGCCAATAGCAACAAGAACAATTAAAACAAAAATTATAACATAGACATGTGGAACTTTAAAACCACGTTTTTTTTGAACAACATTAGTTTCCATAAAATTTCCTCCATCTGTTTTGTGATGATGAGCAGTAACCGTTTAAGAGACAAATTAACCAAGGCAGCGGGCATATTTAATTTTAAAAACTTGACACCATTTTTAACCACTAACAATTTTTTGATAAAGAGAAGGGCGACGCTCCTTGAAATAATCAAAGTGCCGACGCGCTTGTACAAGCATGCTGAGGTCCAAATCAGCAAACAGCAAACCCTCCGGATAACCCAGCTCAGCGACAATCCGGCCAAAGGGATCGATGACACAGCTTTCACCTACATCCACAACATCACCCACCGGTCCAGTCCGGTTGCAGTAAACGACAAAAGTATGATTTTCAATGGCCCTGGCAATGGACAGTGCCCGGTGCGCATGACCATAAGGGTACATATTGGCTGCTGGAATAAACAATATTTTTGCACCGGAGAGAGCCAAGGACCGGGGTACTTCCGGAAACTCCAGATCAAAGCAAATTAAAATCCCAATGGGAATATCATTCAGTACAGAAATACAGAATTTATCCCCCGGGGTCCGGGTCAAACGTTCTTCCTCAAAAAGGTGAGTTTTTTGATAAATATCTACCACATGACCCTGGGCATCAATCAGCGCTGCACAATTTATTACATCTTTATCCTTTTGGGTAACGTACCCCAAAAGAATACCCACTTTGCATTCTGCCGCCTTTCGGGAAAGAATTGAGAGCATATACTGTTCATCAAAGACGAGCTTCTCATTCCGGACCTTGTCCCGCAAACCGGGATTAAGAATACTCTCCGGAGTGACCACAACAGCAGCTCCTCTTTTGCCGGCCTGCTCCATTGCACGTTCAATCTTGGCCAATGTATCTTCGGCATAATCTTCTATTTGAAACTGTGCAATGGCCACTCTCAAAGTTTTTTGCAACTTACGCCACCCTTTCCATAATTAAGTATAGATTGCAGTTTATCCAGATCACTCCAGCTGGTAGGCCGGTTTTTTTAGCGCATCTGTTCATCTTTATCCCTTTAATCTATCATAATTTGATTATTTTTTTCCTATATATCTGTATGTTTACATCTTTTTATGACTTTAATTGTCTGTTATTATCTTATTATATATTTTATAAGATTTTCCTTCAAGCTAAAAACGGTATTTACTTTTTTTCTTCTAATAAATAAAAAAAGAGAGGGGTTTTAAAATCCTCTCTTCTAAACATTTTCATTAAAACTATTTTCTGCTGGCAAACAAACTTCCCTGACTAATATCACTACCTTGTACCTAACTTTTAAATCGTTTCATACCAGCCAAGCTTTCAGACTGTGCCCTGAGCATCACCTCTGCTTTCAAATAATAGTTAAGATAATATTTAGCCGGAAAATTGAAAATCCCAGCGAATTTGATCCTGGGCATATTGTCGAGGAAAAACAATTACAGCTGTAATTTTGTGTCCATCCCATCTTTTCTGCAACATAAAATTCGGCCGGTCACACTGCCCAAAGCGATCAAAACTAATCCTCCCCGACATGCCATAAAAATTTTTGGTTTCCGCCAGCCGGTCGCGGATCGATGCACGCCATTTGCTGATATCTGTGTAACTGTTGCCGGCATTTTGCATGGCATTTTTCAAAATGTACATGGCTTCGTAGGTAAACGCAGCAAACATATCCGGCGTCTTTTGAGGATATTTCTCACTGTACAATTTAACGAAAACATCGGACATCGGTGTCGAAAAGGAAGGGTGCCACTGGCTAGTAAATAAACAGCCGTCAGCAATTTCCCCCAAAGCTTTATCGAATTCAGGCATTTTAAAACCGGCTGCCCCTACAAAAAGTCCCTGATAACCCATTTCCCTGGCCTGTCTTACAATACGGATGGATTCATCGATCTGGCCAACCAGGTGGATGACATCTGGATGTTTGCTGCAGAGCGTCTCGCCCAACAACTGTGAAAAATCAGTCTGGCCAAGCTGATAAGGTTCACAAAACAATAACGCCTTTTCCTTACCCAAATTCTGCATCATCTCCAGTACGCACTGGGTCATTTCCTGTCCCCATAGATCATGCTGCCATAAAATACCCAGATCCTGATAATTGATACTATCCAACAGCATGTACTCTTCATTGCGCAAACTAACATAGGCATTAAACTTCTCATAATCTTCCTTAATTCCTAAAGTGTTGCGAAAAATGTAATCATCTTGAATACTTATTTCATCAGTCATGGCAATAGGAGTAATCAATGCCACTTTATTTTCTTCCACCAGATCCATAATCGCCAAACAATTTTGGCTGTTATAGGGCCCAACTATAGCTGCAACCTTGTCTTCTAAAATAAGTTCACTGACTGCTTTACGGCACTTCTCCGGATCACCCTCGTCATCTTTTTCTATAAGCAGTACTTGACGTCCGTTAATGCCACCGTTACGATTCATGTTTTCTACAGCCAGCTCCCCTCCCTCCCGCATCGTCAGGGACGACCCGGCGTAGGGTCCTGTCCAGGGACCTACAAAGCCAATCCTGACTGGTTCGAGGAAAGGATCATAAGCCTGCCACCAAGGCTGATTTTTGATATAAACTCCCACAACAAGCAGCAAAACAAGAAAAAACACCAGCCAAGTTTTTTTAACCCACACTTCCCCACCTTCTTCCTTTGACCTGGAGGCACCGGATGACAAGCAAATCTGTACTTCGACCTCCCATAGACATCCTTGGCCTCCCCATCGCATTTATTAAGGTATATTTTTGACCCCTTTAAATCGGGGAGCCCAATAATAGGTATTCATCACCACCTCTACTGCAGGTTTTTTGCATAGAAGCGCGACTGACCAGGAAACCAGAAAATTTAGGGCTAACCCTATCAGCATAGCTGTCGTATTGGATAACTTCAAAAATATACTGGCGATCATAAACCCGGTTCCTCCGGCGATAATCCCGGCAATTACTCCGGCAGAATTCATCCGTCGTGAAAACCAGGTATAAAGGTAGGGAAGAACAATGATGGAACCACTGAGAAAGGCACCGGAAATATAAAGGCTAAAAATGTCATAGATTAAAATGCAGGAAGAAAAAGCCAGCAAACCTGTAAAAAGAATGGCTAAACGGCTGGCCCAGAATCCAAAACAATAGGCTGCGCCAATAATCCAATACTGATAGAAACCCCATTTGAAGGCGGATGCGGCCAGTCCGAGGATTACTCCACCGCTGAGCCATGTACCAAGGTAGGATAAAAAGATATAGACAAAACTCAGCGAACGACCGGCCAAAGAATATTCTTCAAAGGAGTTTACAGCTTTTTTTACAAAAAACAGACTAATAAAAATCAGGACGAGAACATAGCAAACTACCAGATAAATGGGTGCATTCATAGTCTTCTCCCAATGTGACAGAGTAAAAAAGTAAAGCAATAAAGCTTTTTTACTTTACTGCCTTATTTACCTTATTATGTAATAATAAGTGCCGTATCTATTTATCCTGCCAGTATGCGGCTTGTCCTAAAAAAAATAGCCCCAGTCACCGTCCTGGCTTATTTTTCCTTCTGCAAACAAATCTTCTGCTGATCTACCCAGTTGACAACATCTTTGAGCTCAAAACGAATAACCTTGCCTAGTTTAATGAACGGCAACCCCATCTCTTTAAACTTATAAACGGTGGACCGGGCCACCTTTAACATCTCCGCTACCTCCTCAATGGTCAGATAATTAAATTCTTTAGGCATAGGCAGATTCTCCCTGATATCTTTTATAGTCCTTTACAGCCTAATTATAATACTATTGTCCTTTTACTGTCAATTAAGGTTTGTCCGTTATTTCTCAAATCTATTTAAAAACGCCTTGGTGCGTTCATTTTTAGGATTGCCGATTACTTCTTCCGGTGGCCCTTCTTCAACAATAATACCGCCGTCTATAAAGACAATATGATCAGCAACATCCCGGGCAAAGTTCATCTCATGGGTGACGATGACCATCGTCATCTGCTCTGCAGCCAGATCTTTGATCACCTTCAGGATCTCCCCGATCAACTCCGGGTCAAGGGCTGAAGTGGGCTCATCAAAAAATAGCACCTTTGGGTTCAGGGCCAAAGCCCTGGCAATGGAAACACGCTGCTGCTGCCCCCCCGATAATTGGTAGGGATAGGCATCTTCTTTGTCAGACAAGGACATTTTTTTCAATAATTCCCGGCCAAGGGCCATCGCCTCCGCTTTACTCTTTTTTTGCACAGTAATTGGTGCATCAATGACATTTTTGATCACAGAGTAGTGCGGAAAAAGGTTAAAGTTTTGGAAGACAAGGCCATAATAACCCTGGATTTTTTTTAATTGTTTAGGTGGAGCCAAAATTGCTTTTCCATCTGCACCGGTCATCACCGCACGCTCACCTAAATAGATTAGCTCACCGGCGTCCATTGTTTCCAACAGAGTTGCACAGCGCAGCAGTGTGGACTTGCCGGAACCTGAAGGCCCGATAATTGCCACCACCTGTCCTTCCTCCACATCCAGGGAAATATCCCGGATAACCTCTAAATCACCAAAACTCTTTTTTAGATTTTTTATTTCCAGGTATTTCGTATTTGGCAATTTTCCTACCCCTAAAATTAATAATTTTTATTTAAAATAGCTGAACTTCCTTTCCAGCCACTCCATGGTCATAGCTACAATAAAATTAAATACATAATAAAAAATTCCGGCAGATATAAAAGGCAGCATGGAGCCCTGGGCAGAAGCGATGGCCTTTGCAGCTGTAAACATCTCCCCCACGGAAATAACAAAAGCCAGCGAAGTATCCTTGATCAGGGTAATGACTTCGTTGGTGACCGGCGGCAGAATACGTTTGATAACCTGCGGCAGGATTATTTTAATAAAGGTTTGGGTCTTGTTATAGCCCAACACCTGGGCGGCCTCGTATTGCCCTACCGGCATGGACTCGATCCCGGCACGATAAATTTCTGCAAAATAAGCAGCATAATTCAAAACAAAACCAACAATTACCGCTAGAAAGCGATTGGGCGTGGGCAACTTAAAAATATAAAAGGGCCCGAAATAGACGACCATTAGCTGCAGGATCAGCGGTGTGCCACGTAGGATAGAAATATAGACCTTAGTTACATTTCTTATAATTGAATTTTTGGACATGCGGCCAAAAGCCACAAACAATCCCAAAGGAAGAGAAAAAACCAGCGTTAGAATAAATATTTCTATGGATTTCAACATGCCTTCGCTCAATTTTAACAGCAATACAGGCAAGGTCACAACAAGTACCCCTCTTCCCCCGGCAATTTCGGGACAAAAGAAAGGGCCATCTCAATAGGGACAGCCCTTCTTTTTTAATAGCCTTTATTTTTAGCTGCGAGCCCCATTATTTACCGATTGTGGTGATATCTTTGCCAAACCATTTTTCAGAGATTGCAGCCATCGTTCCATCGTCAGCCATTGCTTCCAAAGTAGCCTGTACAGTATCCCTTAAAACTTCATTACCCAACAGGAAGCCAACGCCGTAATCTTCCGGAGACAATGTTTCATCCAACACTACAAGGTTGTCCCCTTTGATTGCTATATAATAATTGGCAAATGTATCATCCATGGCCACGACATCTACAGCACCTGACTCTAGTTCCATTAGCGCTGTGTTGTAATCAGCGGCCGTTAAGTAATCGCCAAAAGTATCCTTTAAATCGGGCCTGCCCTCCAGCGCCTTATCCGCGCTGGAGTCCACCTGCGCCATCACTGTTTTACCGGCCAGATCATCCAGATTTGTGATCCCTGAATCGGCTCTTACCACAAAAACCTGGTTGTTGGACATGTACGGATCAGTCCAGGTATATTGATCCTCACGTCCGTTAATGGTAAAACCATTCCAAATACAATCAATATTTTTGGTTGATAGCTCCATATCCTTTGCATCCCAGGCAATAGGCTGTAATACAAGCTCCAACCCCAAACGGTCGGCCACTTCGGCTGCCAATTCCAGATCAAATCCGGTAAACTCCCCGTCATCACCGACGAACCCCATCGGAGGAAAGTCCTGGTCAAACCCAACCGTAAATTTACCGGCAGCCACTGTCTCCACATCACCTGGATCAGCACCCGGATCAGCACCTGGCCCGGCACCTGGATCAGCACTTGGTGAACAGGCAGATATGCTGAACACTAACATCAGTGTGATCAGCACTAATAATATTCTTTTCCCCATGCTCAGTAACCCCCTAGTTTATTTATATTTTTATCTAACCTTTAGTATTTTACCAGATTAACATACTAAAGTAAATAATCAATTCTCCCCGATAACGGGACAGGAGAAACGTCCCCTTGTCCTCACTCCCTTGTCTTCCTTTATATGCCGCTAACTTCCAGGAAAGGGGGGGGTAGAAAAAGAATGTATTGTGTTAATCCTAAAGCGTTAACTCTTAATTCACTCTTTTTTCGCCTTGCTTCCATGCTTTTAAGCGATTTTTTTCTTTTCTTTATTTTATTAAAATTATAACAGCATCTCTGTTTAGTGGTAAGGTGGTGGTATAAGGCAGCTGCCGGCCGGGATATAAAAAACAGAATACACAACTTACGGTGGTAAAAGTTGTAGTTGTTCTTTCGTAAGTATTGGAGGAACAACAGATTATGGATAATAAAAACAATTGTTATTTTTGTTTTTGGAAGGACTACCCATGGTAAGAACATACCTAAGAGGTATTGAAAAAAATGATTATCCATAGTAATAATAGACCTAGGGGTGTTGAAAAATGAGGTATGCAGAGACAGGATATAATTTAGAGGTTGATTTATCACGTGGAAACATTGAGAGGGTAGAAACTGACCCCAGATTAACCGAGCTTCATCTGGGGGGGCTGGGGACTAATGCTAAAATATTGTGGGATAGGGTTCCCCCTGAAGTCGAACCCTTTTCACCTGACAATCTATTGATCTTCAGCTCCGGCCTTTTGGGGGGCACCCCTGCTTTCGGTGCCAATCGTACTATTGTTTCCACCATTTCTCCCCAGACCTTGTTCATGGCATATTCCATGATGGGAGGATTTTTTGCTCCGGAATTAAAGTATGCCGGTTATGATAAAGTGATTATTCGTGGCAAGTCCCCCAAGCTGGTTTATTTGTGGATAAACAATGATAAAGTGGAGATACGTGATGCCACCCATCTCCAGGGAAAAGGCGCTCTGGAAACTGCAGCTCTTATTCAGGATGAGTTAAATGAACCAAACGCCCAGGTGGCTGCTATCGGCCTGGCCGGTGAAAACAGAGTCTATTTTGCTTCCATCGAACATGGCAGGTCCAGTGCCAGCCGGCAAGGTTTAGGCGCCGTTATGGGAAGCAAAGGGTTAAAGGCGATCGCTGTTCGTGGAACAAAAGACATCAATATTGCCCGGCCGGCTGAATTCTATGAGCTTTGCAACGAAGTGCTGCAATATATTAAATTCCGGGAAGAAAACCCCATCCCGGGGGTACCGACCATTTTACAAGGGCTGGGATCACCGCAAGAGATGGCAATCCATGATGAGAAGTGGCACACCGAAAGTTTTGCCTGGGGAAATGCTCGCCACAGGATGAAAGGTTTTTGGACCGAGGAAATCGAAGACGAGTGGCTCGATACGCAAGAAAAAGCGGTGGCGCGCTTAATCAGCTGCTATAACTGCCCGATGGAATGCGGTGCCATAATTAACTACCCAGCACTAGGCGTTTCCAAGTATATGATGAAATGCTTTTCCAAACTCACTTATACAATGGCGGCCATGACTGACAGCCTGGATTTTGGCTACCAAATCGCCGGGCGCGCTCAGGAGTACGGCGTCGATGGATTCTCGGCACCACAAGTGATGGCCTTCGCCGTGGAGCTTAAAGAAGCCGGCATCCTGACTGACGAGGACTTTGCAGGGTGCCCGTCCGATAACGAGGGGAGATTTTTCTGGCTGCTTGACCGCATTGCGCGGCGGGAAGGGATAGGAGATGTTTTGGCCAATGGTACTTATTGGGCGGCCAAACAGATTGGTAAGGGTGCAGAAGAATATGCTCATAATAACATAAAGAAACATGAGCAAGTGCCGATCAAGCTAGGAATGCTGAACCCCATTTACTATATTATGTATGCTACCGGTGAGAAGATCAACATTACCCAAATTGAAGGGCAGTTCCCGCAGGCACCTTTTCCAACGCGCGAGGCAAGAGAAGAGTTTGTCAAGGATTGGATCCAGGTTCCGGATGATAAGTTTAAGGAATATTTCGTGAACTGGGAACTGCGCGGGGAATACTCCATGCCTTTTTACCCCGGTGCGGAAGCATGCTGTGAAATTGTGGACTGGATGGAGAGGATGCACCATATTGATGACTCCCTCGGGGTCTGCGCCGGTTTGTCATCATTTCCCCTGAAACCTCCCTACCATATACACAACTACCCCAAATTTGTCTCAGCAGGGGCCGGGATCGATATGGATGAAGCCGAACTAACGCTAGCTGCCAAGAGGAACCGAAATTTAATTAGAGCCGTTAATATAAGAAGGGGAATGCGGAGAGCCGATGAGAAGCCGCCGGAAAATCACTGGCGGAGAAGATTCCCCGAACTTGAAGAGGAGCTCCTGGATACGTATTACAAATTCAGGGGATGGAATGAAGAGGGTATTCCTACCAAAGAAACTTTACATGAATTGGATTTGGCTTACGTTAGTGAAGACTTTGAACAGAGAGGGATTTTAAAAAATGAACAAAGTTAAGAAGACGGTTAAGGTTATCAAAATCGATCTTGAAAAATGCAATGGCTGCCGGGCATGTGAGGTAATCTGTTCCGCATTTCACGCTGAGCCAAAATACAGCACCAGCAATCCGGCCAGGTCCCGGATTCGTCTGATTCGTGAACCACTAAAAGATTTATATCTTCCTGTATACGCAGGCGAGTATACGCCTGCCGAATGCATGGGCAGAAACAAATATATAGTTGACGGCAGGGAATACGAGGAATGTGCCTTCTGCAGGGCTTCCTGCCCATCCAGGGACGCTTTCAAAGAACCCGATTCCGGACTCCCACTCAAATGTGATATGTGTGAAGACGATCCGCCACAAGAAGAACCTTTGTGCGTTAAATGGTGCCTGGCTGATGCTCTGACTTACGAAGAAAGAGAAGAGGAAGTCGAGGAAGAAGTGGTGATGGAAGAGATAGAAACAGGATTGAAATCACTTGTGGACAAATATGGATTAGAAGAGTTGGTGGATACCGTTGCCCGCATGTTACAGAAGGACTAAAATATTAAGCTGAAAGAAGGGATTATAATCATGGAGACTGAAGCTCCCTTCAAAGAGATCGTCGAGGAAATAAAAGAATTCGGTGGAGACGCCATCAAATACTGCTATCAATGCGGAAAATGCGATACAGTTTGCCCTTGGAACAAGGTGACAAATTTCAGTATGCGCAAGCTGATCCGCGAGGCCACATTCGGTTTTCCGGAGATAGACCGTGAAGAGGCCTGGCGTTGTACTACCTGCGGCAGATGCCCCCAGGTTTGCCCGCGGGACGTAAAGCAGGTAGAAGATATGGTCGCTCTGCGCAGGATGGCTGTGGGGTACGGCGTTTCTCCCCCCTTTCTCCGGATGGTCCGTTCCGCAACCGCAAGCCTTGCGGCAGAAGGCAACCCCTTCGTTGAAGACCGGGCCAAAAGAGCAGATTGGACAGAGGGATTCGATGTAAAAACATTTACCGAGGAAATGGAAATTCTATATTTTCCCGGCTGCTTCCCCAGCTATGACGCAAGATTAAAGAAGGTTGCTCAAGCCACAGCCAATATTCTCAATAAGGCCGGAGTGGAATTCGGGATCCTGGGTACTAAGGAAAACTGCTGCGGAGAAAGTATCCGCAAGGTAGGCAACGAAGAGCTGTTCAAAAGCCTGGCCAAGGAAAACATCAAAACCTTTATCGAAAACGGAGTAAAGAAAATCCTTGTTTCTTCACCTCATTGCTATCACACTTTCAAGAACGAGTATCCTGAGTTTATGGTGAACTTTGAGGTTGTGCATATGGCCCAGTATTTACATGAGCTAATTAATGAGGGCAGGCTGCAGATCAGCAAGGAGTATGCTAAAAAAGTCACATACCATGACCCCTGTTACCTGGGCCGGCATAATGGCATCTATGAAGAACCACGGGAAGTCTTAAAAAAGATACCCGGTTTGGAACTAAAAGAGATGGTTGAGTCACGGGAAGAAAGCCTCTGCTGCGGAATGGGTGGAGGCAGGATTTGGATTGACACTGAAATGGCTGAAAGATTCTCCAACCTCAGAGTGGAAGAAGCTGTCGGGCTTGGGGCCGAAGTGCTGGTTACCACCTGCCCCTACTGCATTGATGCTCTTGAGGATAGCAGGTTGGGTTTAAATTATGAAGATGTCATAGAAGTTCAGGACATCACGGAGATCCTCCAGGAAGTTATCTAAAGGGGGAAGAAACCAGATATGCCAGAGGCGATTGGCAGATCGGATCTGAAAGGAGTGGCCGCAAACACAGTCTGCGATCGCTTTTCCGATGAGGGATGGGTAAGGGCCTCTGTTCACGTGCCTCGCGAGATGGAGCTTACAATCTATGTAAATCAGCAGCCACTGGTCAAGGTCCTGTGTACTGCAGCCAAGCTGGATTACCTCATAATCGGATACCTTTACGCAGAGGGAATCATCTCATGTCTCGATGACGTGGCCAGCATGCGGGTGAGTGAGGAGGAATCGCTGGCCGATGTACAGCTGAACAACCCCGCGTATGAGCTGCCCACGTTACAGACACTTGGATGCAGCGGCAGTACAGTTTTCAAAACCCGGGGCCTGAAGGTTGATTCGGATCTTGCCGCCACACCAAAAGAAGTGCTGTCCCTGATGGAGCAGCTTCATGAGCAGATGGAGCTGTACCGGCTTAGTGGCGGCGTACACACTTCAGCTCTGTCCGATACCGGGAACCTGCTTGTAGTGGCTGAGGATATCGGGCGGCATAACACTTTGAATAAGGTCCAGGGTGAATGTCTATTGAGGGGAATATCGACCAGAGATCGACTGCTGCTGATCACCGGCCGTATTTCCTCCGAGATGCTGCTCAAGGCGGCCAGGATGCAGGTTCCGATTGTTGTTTCGCGGCATGCGCCGACGAAGAATGCCATTTTGCTTGCTCGTGATCTGGGCATAACTCTGGTTGGCCAGGCCCGTAACAGCCACTTGGCGGTATTTACCCACCCGGAGCGACTTGGCCGCTCAACAAACTGAATATAGTTGACCCAAGAGTTTAGAAACACAAAACCCGATGAGGTGATCGAAAGTGGAAGGAGAACAATTGCTCAAAGAAAAAATTCAACACCTGGGTAAAAGTCTTGGAAACAGTAATTTTGGTGACGTTATGGTTGTTGGCGGTGGAATCAGCGGTATTCAAGCCTCTCTGGATTTGGCTACAGCTGGTTTTAAGGTTTACCTGGTGGATAAAGCGCCAAGTATCGGCGGCCATATGGCCCAGCTGGATAAGACCTTTCCTACCAATGACTGCTCCATATGAATACTTGCACCCAAACTGGTCGAGGTCGACCGGCATCCGAATATAGAAGTTTTAACCTACACTGAAGTTGAAAATATAGAAGGAGACGTAGGAAACTTTAAAGTAACGTTGAATACAAAACCCAGGTATATTGATGAGGACAAATGTACGGGCTGTACTGTCTGTGTAGAGTATTGCCCAGTGGTTTACCCTGATCCATTTAATCAGGAAATATCGAATAATAAAGCCGTCCATATCTATTTTGCGCAGGCAATTCCCCTGATCACTTATATAGATGAAAGCTGTCTTTACCTTAAAGAAGAAAAATGTCGTATTTGCGAAGCAGTATGTCAGAACGACGCCATAGATTTAAATCAAGAGCCGGAGAAAAAAGAAATAAATGTAGGGGCGGTCATTCTCTCTCCCGGCATAAAGCCGTTTGATCCTAAGTTAAGGAAGGAATACCGTTACGGAGAATTTGTAAACGTGGTCACCAGCATGGACTATGAACGGATAATGTGCGCCACCGGACCATACCAAGGTGAGATCCTGCGTGCTTTCGACTTAAAAAGTCCTAATAAAATTGCCTGGATTCAATGCGTTGGTTCCAGACAGGTTATTCCCGGCGGCAACAGTTATTGTTCAGCCGTATGCTGCACCTATACCCAAAAACAGGTGATTTTGACCAAAGACTATAATGTCGATGCAGAATGTACGGTCTTCCATAATGATATTCGTTCTTATGGCAAGGATTTTGAACGATTCTATGAAAGAACGGAGAACCTTCCCGGAGTTCGCTTTATCAGAAGCTATACATCAATTGTCAAAGAAGACCCGGAAACCAAGAATGTCACGGTACGCTATTCTACCAACGAGGACGGCGTAAAAGAAGAAGAATTTGATCTGGTGGTGTTATCCATCGGGTTGGATCCTCCTGCTGATTATGAAGATCTAGCGAGTAAATTCGACATTGAGCTCAATGCACACGGGTTCTGCAAAACCAATCCTGTCAATCCTATGGAGACCTCCCGCCCGGGAATTTATATCTGCGGAGCCTTCCAGGGCCCTACAGATATACCCGAATCGGTTTTTAGCGCCAGCGGAGCCGGCTCCCAATGTGGCGAGCTCCTCGACTATCGCAGAGGAAATTTGGCCCAGGAAAAAATATATCCGCCGGAAAAGGATGTCTCCGCAGAGGAACCCAGGATAGGAGTTTTTGTGTGTCATTGTGGAGCAAACATCGGCAGGGTAGTAGATGTTCCCTCCACAGTAGAATATTGTTTAACCTTACCCAATGTAACCTATGCTCAGGAACAGTTATTTTCATGTGCTTCCAACTCCGCCCAGGAAATAACGGACATGGTCAAGGAAAAAGGGCTCAACCGGGTGGTTATCGCCGCCTGCACTCCCAGAACCCTTGAACCGTTATTCCGGGATACCCTGCGGGAGGCGGGAATCAACCAATATTACTTGGAAATGGCCAATATCAGAGAACATAACTCCTGGGTCCACTCCAAAGCAAAGGAAGAAGCTACAGAAAAAGCCAGGGATTTAATTCGCATGTCGGTAGCGAGGGCTAACTATTTGGAGCCCTTGCAGGAGCTTGAACTGCCCGTCAACAAGGCGGCGCTGGTGGTCGGCGGAGGTATTGCCGGCATGAACTGCGCTCTTTCCATTGCCGAACAGGGGCATGAGGTTTACCTGCTGGAAAAGGATTCCGGACTGGGGGGTATAGCACGCAAAATTCATGACACCCTGGAAGGGCTGGATGTGCAGGCCTATTTGCATACTCTTATACAGAAAGTTTACCAGCACCCTTTAATCCATATCTATACCGAGGCAACGATCACGGAGGCCACCGGGTATGTGGGAAATTTCGTAACCAAGGTGCAATCCGAAAGAGGAGTCGCGGAAATCAAACATGGTGCAGCCATCATCGCTACAGGTGCTGAGGTATACACACCTACTGAATACCTTTATGGAGAAGATGATAGGGTCATGACCCATCTGGAGTTAGAAGAGCTGATCGTCAAAGAAGACGAAAAGGTAATAAATGCCCAGAGTTTCGTGATGATCCAATGCGTAGGCTGCAGAAATGAAGACAGGGATTATTGCAGCCGGATCTGCTGCAGTGAATCAATCAAAAACGCCTTAAAACTAAAAGAAGTAAACCCCGAGATGGATATCTACATTCTCTTCCGGGACATCAGAACATATGGGTACAAAGAGGACTTTTACCGGGAAGCGGCAGATAAAGAAGTCCGGTTCATCCGTTACGAACCAGATGAAAAACCGCAGGTGGAGCCTGCCACCAGTGAAGAAGATGGCCGGCCTGTTTTAAGGGTTACTTTGCCGGATTATGTTTTAGGTAAAAAACTGGAAATAGATGCGGATCTAATTGCTTTGGCGGCTGCTACCACTCCCACTGCTGATACTAAAGAAGTAGCCGGGTTATTCATGTTAACCTTGAACCCGGATGGCTTCTTCAAAGAAGCCCATGTCAAATTAAGACCGGTTGAATTTGCTACAGACGGCGTTTATCTTTGTGGGCTGGCTCACTATCCCAAGCTTATCCCGGAAACAATTAACCAAGCTTATGGAGCTGCCGGCCGGGTTTTAACGCTGCTCTCACATGATACAGTCACCGCCTCCGGCTCTGTTTGTGTCGTGGAAGAGAAAAAGTGCATGGGATGTGGGGCATGTGTCTCCGCCTGTGTATATGATGCCCTGAAGTTACAGAAGACAAGACATGGTAATAAGGTTGTAGTTAATCCTGTTCTCTGTAAAGGAGATGGTCTCTGTAACGCAAAGTGTCCTACAGGTGCTATACAGCTCAAGCATTTTACTGATGAAGAGCTCTTTGGCATGATTGATGCGCTGGCTTCAGAGGAAAAAGGCACAGAAAAAATCGATGCGGTGGCTGGAGGTGTGTAAAACAATAAAATCAATAAAGCCGCAATTACCAAATAAGGAGGGGAGAAAAAATGAGTACAGGACTTAAATTTAAACCAAAAATTTTAGGTTTTTTATGCCATTGGTGAGCATACGGTGCTGCTGACCTGGCTGGAGTTTCCAGACTACAATATACAACTGAAATAAGGGCTATCCGCGTCATGTGTTCCGGTAGAGTCGATCTGGCACATGTACTCAGAGCCTTCTCCAAGGGAATGGACGGGGTGTTTATTGGCGGCTGCCGTTTGAATGAATGTAATTATATCACTCACGGAAATTACTATGCACTAAACATGGTGCTTTTATGTAAAAAAATAATGGAGTATATAGGATTAAACCCGGAAAGATTAAGGCTTGAATTTATGTCCGGCGGTGAAGGAAACCTTTTTGTTGAAGTAATAGATGACTTTACCAGACAGATAAAAGAATTAGGCCCGCTGGGCAAAGGTGAAGGAATAGATCTAGAAGAAATAATGTCCAAACTTGCAGAAATTACAAAGCTGGTTCCTTACATCAAGGTAATGAAAAATGATAAAATGATGACACGCCTTGAAAATCCGGAAGAATATGAGAAGTTTTTCACGGGTGACGAGATAGACAAATTATTTACGGAAATGATTTCGTACTATATTGATCCGGAAAAGTGCCAAGCCTGTATGACGTGCGCCAGGAGATGCCCTGTAGATGCAATCATAAGTGCCAAGAAACAGATCCACATAATTGACCAGGAGAAATGTATAAGATGTGGATCTTGCTTTGAAGCCTGCCCTCCTCGATTTAGTGCGATAACAAAACTATCCGCCGGCGAACCTGTTCCCCCTCCTGTTCCTGAAGGGGAAAGAACCATAGTCAAAAAAAGTAAAGAAAAAACGGGCTAATCTCTTTAACAATTAAAAAAATAGTAGAAAAAAGAGTCAGAAGAAGCAAGAGAAAGAGCAAATATTTGAAAGACAGCATAACAGGAAGCATAAAATGTCGGGATAAACCCGACATTTTATGCTTATTTTATCTAGAAACACTTGGAAAACCTTTCCCCAAATGACTGCAATCATAGCCTTTAAATATACACTATTTCCTCCTCAAAAACAGTCAACGTTTCCAACCCATACTTTGTTACTAAATAAGTATTTTCCACCCCAACCGCACCGTCAGGAAAAACAAACTTCGGTTCCAAGGCAAAAACCATTCCTTCTTCCAGCGGGATTGTAAACCCGGGAGCGATAACCGGAAGTTCATCCAGTTCGATGCCAATGCCGTGGCCAATAAAAGACACCGGCTTAGGAAAACCCAAAAAATGCTTTCCAAAGGCGCTTTCCCCGGCCAACTGCATTGCCTGGTCATAAAGCTTGCCGCAAGCTACTCCCGGCTTGGCCATTTTTTCCAACTCTTTCAGAATACTAACCGCTGCTGCGTAAGCTCCGGTAAGGTGGCCCGGCAGCTTTCCGAGGCAAAATGTTCTTGTCTGGTCCAACATATACCCGTCAAAAACAAAATTATAGTCTACCAGCACCGGCTCGTTTTTACAAATCAGCTTATTGCTGGAACCCTGTGCAAACGCGGGGCTGACCCCTTTCCCGCCGACAGATCCGTCAAAATAGCTTGGAATTGTATTATGACCGGATAACAGGTGTATATAATATAGATCCTGATTAAATCCCCGCACCCTCATAAAGCCGGAGTGCCCTTTTTTTCTGGAAACCGCGGCAACCATCGCCGACAACTCCAGCTCTGAGATACCTTCCCGGAGGTTGTCTTTAATAAAAGAAAATATTTCCTGGTGGAGCTGGGCCCCATCCCTAATAATTTCTATCTCGTAAGGCGATTTGACCATCCGCACAGTTCGGATCAGCGGGCTGACATCCACAATTTCAGCCGGCTCAAACAGCTTTTGATAACGTAAATATTGGTTTGCAGGCAGCACATCCAGTTCAAAACCCAAAGTTTTAAATGGGCCGTAACCATAAGCTTGTAAAACCGTGCTCATTTTTCTTAAACTGTCCAGGCTGATGATGTTATCCAGTGGGGACTCTTCTTGCGCCCGTTCCAGGGTTTTTTTCACCAGCAGTACCGGCTGGCCTTCTGACGGAACAAATAGATGTGAACGTTGTATAGTTCCCGTAAAATAAAAGAGATCCGCATTCTGAACAATTACTGCCCCGTCAATACCACTCTGCCTCAAACTCTTTTGCAGCTTGGCCACCCTCTGGTCCAGTTCAGATTTCGGTGTATAACGCAAAGTGTATACCCCCTGTTAGTAATATAATCAAGATAGGTTTCATCGTTAGCCCCCTGATATAAAAGCTGCGCAGCTGAACGGGCATTCTAATCATGCAACAGGCTCTGGAAAAGCGCTGCAGTTCTTTCCGGGTTACCCTGATTAAGTATGATCAAACCCTCCTGGGTGGTTATCTCGATAAAAGGCGGTTTACCGGCGTTGACATAGAGCTTGGCCTTTACCCCTCCTTGAAGGAGAAAATTCCCCTTCAGGATATTACCGCAATCGAACCCGTTCGTTTTCCGTATCACGGCAGGCATAATATCGACCAGGTTGACATCATTAATATCACTTCTGTCGATCTCGATGCCGTATAGCCCTTTGATCTGTACCGTCTCAGCGCTGATCAGGATTTCCGGTGTCTGAGCACTGATCAAAATAATTACACCGATGCCCACAAAAAATACGATTATGGAGCCGATAATTATTTTTGTAGACCGGTTCATAGTTCCATCAGCGTTTCGGGTATTCCCGTCAAACTTTTGCGCTTTAATCAGGATAAATATAATTAAGGGAACTATGAAAAAAGTGGCCACGGTTGCGGCTAAACGGCTGTTATAGTGGAAAAACAGGCTCGAAGTGATCATGAGCCCAGCCATAACAAATAAACTGTTTCCCAGGAATTTTCCTAGCCCTTCAATATCTACATTGCGTTTTTTTTCTTTGGTCATGGTGTTATAGCCTGAGATCAGCCAGTACCATTTCAGATGTTTTATCAGGACACCCAAGACCAGGAACAGCAGGCCGGTTAAGAACAAAATCAACATTGCTTCTTCTCCCACCTCCGTCAAGGCAAGATACCCCAGCCCTGCTGCAGCCTGCAGCCACAGAGATCTTGCCCGCAGCAGGCAGAACATCAAATTTACTGTATCTATTATTTTAGACGGTATAATCACAAAATAGTTTTATCCAGGATCTATAATCGGGACAAACTTTCTGATTGTCTACTGCGAAACAGTATCACATACTTTCCATCTAATGACCATTAACGGTACCTGTTAATATAGAGTGACTATATAAGAGTGGCAAATTTAAGAAGAACGGACCCAGGTAAACGTAAATTTCACTCAGCACCCTTTATCACCCTAATTTGCTGTTCAGGCTTTTGCCGTTCAGGCAACGGATTGGCTGGCTCTAATATCCGGCAGGGTAAAGGCCAGTACAATCCCCAGGATCGGAAGTAAGCTGATAATATTCATTACAAATGCCAGGCCGGCATGATCAGCGATCGCACCAAGTATTGTGACACCGACGGAACCCATGCCTACCCCCAAGCCCAGCAGCAGCCCTGAAGCCAGCCCAATGTTTTGCGGCAAAAGCCTTTGCCCGAAAACTACTGTAGTGGAAAAAGTGGAGATTAGTGCCGCCCCGACAATAAAAGCTAAAACGGGAACAAAATTGCCCTTGAAATGTAAAAACGGGTAAATCGTGATTAAGGAAACAAGCATGGAAACTAATAGGCCGTTGCGCCCACCGAAACGATCGGCAAAAGGGCCGCCCAAAACAGTACCCACCGCACCGGCAATTAAAAACATACTGACCAGGTATTCCGGTTTTACGCTGCTGCCCAGGGCAGAAAAATAAAAGGGAATGAAATAAACCAGCCCGGCGTGTATCCATGATCTTACCGTCACGTACAATATCAACAACACCAGGCTTGCCCCCCTGGTGGGGCCGTTACTGCCAGTTTGTTCTTGTTCTTTTTCCCCCTGGAGGGCTTTTTCTGCCAGGATTTTCTTAAACCTGGGCAATAAAAACATAAAAACCAATGCAGCCACTGTCCCCGGAATCATGACCCCATAAATTGAATCCAGGCCGGAAAAGCCCAGCACAAAAATGGCCAGCATGGGGCCAAGGCCAAAACCTAAGTTCCCCCCTACCGAAAAAATCGCCATTGAGGAGCCGGCCTTGCCATCCTCACTGACATAATGGGCCAGCTTGGATCCTTCGGGATGGTATCCTGCCACCCCGATGCCGCTCAGTAATACTACCAGCAGCAGTAATCCATAAGAATTTACTATTCCCGTTAGTGCCAAACCAAAACCGGAAAGAAAAAGGCCAAAAGGCATTAGCCAGGGCATACTGTAACGATCGCTCAGCACCCCAAAAACCGGCTGAATAATGGCCGAACTAAAAGTAAACGCCAGCGCCACAACCCCAACTTGGAAGTAGTTCAGGTTTAAATTTGCCGCCAGTAACGGTGTCAAAATCGGCAGGATGCCCTGAGCCAAATCAACAACAAGATGACCGCCGCTTAAAATGTACAAATACTGGTTAAACAACTATTTCGCCCCATTTTCATCGTTTTTTCGGGCAGCACGGCGCCGGAACATTACCGCCTGTCCAATAAAAATGACCTTGTCACCGTCTTTTAGGTTAAACTTTTCAACATAACAATAGGTATTGTAATCCAACTTTGTAACTTTTTCAACTTCCACCAGAATTGTAAATGCCTGTTTGGTTGGAAACCCCAATGATAAGAAAAGTGAATGGACCCTTGTAGATACAGGACTTGAAAATTCAGCAGATTTCATCTTACAGTCTGTTGAAAAGCGTTTTGGGAAAAACAGTAGGCCACGAGTAACTATAGAACTGAAACAATAATTTGAGAGGAAATGAAAAAATGAAAGAAGAATATCAGAATTTGATAGGGAAAATTATAATTGCTATTGCAATTGTTATCGCAGGCTACCTGATTGCACAGGCCATTAATGGGGCAGGACTTCAAATTTCTAATAGACTTTCTCACCTTGGCGAACTTATTAGAGATGGTTTATTACAGATAGGTTCGGCTTCATAAGTTCTCGTTCGTTTGTTTAGCTTGTCATTTAAAATCAGGTGGCTGACTTCGTATTATCCTGTTGGAGAGCTTTTCTAACTGGGGAATGTTGGTATTTTACCCTCCGGCCTCCCGGGGGGAAGAAAACCGGTCCGCATTAATTTTAATTGTGAATGCCCCGAAAGCGTTAAACCCTTTTTAAAATTTTTGGTCAAGATACCTGACAGTTATGGACAAATTAGGCAGTCTGTCTCCGGGCAATCTGAAAGGGCCTTCCTGCAAAAATGAAAATATCTGGCCCCCTGTTTCCCTTTCCCCTTTACCATTCAAAATCTTCCGGATACTCAATACCCTGCAGCTTAATTGCCCCAGGTTCGCATCTGTGTTCTATTGCCGCCCTAGTAACAACATCCTTTATTTCCTGATGATCATTGTTATGGCTAAACTCTGCTATTCTTTTAGCAATAGGGGATAGATTTTTCAGCCGCTTTTCCTTGGACATGTTTATATACTTGATATTTAACAAATCAACATACTGTCCGGCAATATCCTCAATGCTAATATAATCATCATTCATCACATTCATCCATCTGGCAAAGGTGGCTTTCGTAAAAGTATCCTTGACACATGCCACAAATTCAGCCTGGAAAATACGGATAGTTGCAATTGTTTTGTCCCAGATAACCTTCTTATCCATGGCCTCTTTGAATATGAATTTTGCCTTTGTAAGGTCCCTGATCCGCAATTTTATCAGCGCATTTAGGGCGAGCATGACGAAAAACATTTCCGGGTAAAGATAATTGCAGCTATAATATACATTATTTTTTGGGGCATTGATGGAATGCCACTTCATTTTATCTTCGGTCATGTTATTGTCAACAAGTTCAACCTTCCGGTCCCCCTGGCAGGCATGCCTGATGTCATAACAAAGACCAAGGACACGGGTAGAGATATCAATGTATTGGTGATGTTTTTCGGAATATTCATTTATAGTAATATCATGGAGTGCTTCTACCAGGTTGTAGAGATCGTTAAAATCACCGCTAATTGTTACTCCAGTTAGGTTTGGGGTGTTTTTTATGATAATCATGTTTGTACCACCCAGTTTTAGTACTATTTGTTAGAGGTGTTCACGCGTACGGTTAATGGAAACGTTGATGATGTTGAGTTTAAACGTAGAGCGTGGTAAGTTTTTTTTGACGTGCTTATTAATTTCAAACGTCGGGAAAAAAATGAGTTAAAAACAGGTCCAAACAGTTGCGAAAATGTGGAATTCGTGGTATCCTTGCCGTACATTTTGGTTCTCCTTTATACTAGGGATTTGGGCAAGGACTACCTTATATCTCTATTATAAAGGATTTTTTTTGTAAATGCACGGGAAAATACCATAAAAAACAACAATTACTTTTAATTTCTAGTCCAATCTAGCTTATTCAATGCTTGACAAATGAAATTATAGTTTATGCAACGTTAGTGAACCCGTATTAATTCTTTCCAAACTTTGTCCAGTTCCCGGTGCATCAATTCGAAGGTGGCATGATTATCTTCTTTATTCAGAGCGCTCCTGATCTGCCCGTTTAGACCAATGAAAGTTTCATCCCACATTTCAATCAGAGGATAAGGAGGGGAGGTAACCACCAAGTGAACACTCTCATCTGCCAGGAAGTCCAACTTTCGCGCATCGTTATATAGTACCTTGTGCCCGGTTTGCATATACTGGCATTCCTTCCTTTTCTTTCAAACAGGTGTTCACTGGAATATGTATGATACGCGATTTTTTCATGCCTTTGCCCAAGCCAAAAAAAGCGGAGCATCCGCCAGATCTTTATCTCTGAGGATACGTTGTCCTGCGCTTTCATCGCAGCCGCACTCTGCAAATCCACAGCGACGCAAACACTCCACATCCCATTCGGGGCGTTTCTTATAACTAATGGACATGGAGAGCGTGATTGCAGCGTTTTCCTTCTTCATTTCCGGCGTTATGCCGCAGTGTCCATATACGCAGCCTTGCGGATCATGCGATTTTTTCTTTTGGTTATTTCTAACATTGTTGCCGTAATTGGCGTCAAAGTTTAAAAGCACCCCTCCAGGGCGTAAAACGCGCCGCCATTCCGCATACGCAGTTTCCGGATCGGGTAGCGTCCATGTAAGATTGCGAGTGACCACCGCGTCAAAGGAGGCAGACAGGAAATCGAGGCGCTGTGCATCCATCGGTATGAAGCTGATCTCAACCCCCTGCAAGCTGGCAAAAACCGCTGCCTCATTGAGCATAGCAAAAGTTAAGTCAATCCCAGTAAGCCGGTGCCCCTGTTTTGCAAGAAGCACGGCAAAGTATCCCGTGCCGGTGCCAACGTCGAGAATGTCTAATTTTCTATTCTTCGGCAGATAATGGTTCATTTCCTCCATCCAACGGCCGCTGATAGGGGCTTTAAGCTCATTGCGCCGCACAGTACTGAAATCGTGAACGCGATTTGTCCAGTAGTTCTTTACTCTTTTCTCAATATCCTGCATTATCTATCCCAACCATTATACTCAATTTGAAAGGATACCGTAGGCGATCATGGGCGTCCCTTGTTCAATTCCAAGGGATGCCGTCTGATATAAAATCTCGCCACTTGCCTCTGCTAATACTTCCGTTTTCAGTTCTCCGAAGATGTCTCTGATTTCACCGAGCCCTTATATCAAGGCCGCTGTTTCCAGCAGAGCCTTTGTGTATTCGCTTTTGGGTGATGTGATAATGCGCTCCGTTGGTCCAAGCTCCACACATTTCCCGTTTCTCATAACCATAATCGTATCGCAGAGACCGCTTACAAGGGCAATGTCATGAGAGATGAATATCATGCTCATGTCTCTCTGGCGCACCAGCGAATTAAGCAGTTCCGCAATCTGTGCCTGAACGGACACATCAAGGGCGCTGGTAGCCTCATCACAAATTAACATATCCGGCTCAGCACTGATGGCGCGTGCGATTGCAGCACGCTGGCACTGTCCGCCGGAGAGTTCCCACGGGTAACGATCGGCCATTTCGGGGGCCAAGCCCACCCTTTCCATGAGCTCGTCTATATACCCATCCACCTCGGCAGAGGTTTTCTTATCCGTCAGATTTCGCACTGCATCACGCAATGTTGAGCGCACGGTTCTTCGTCGGTCGAAGGATGCGGCGGGTACCTGAAACACCATCTGCGCTCGCCGGTAGAGGCTTCGCAGCTCGCGTTTGCCAATACCGGATATCTTGGTACCATCGAACACAATGTTTCCCGAATCCGGCCGTTCCAGCCGCAAAAGCTGGCGAGACAGCGTGCTCTTACCGGAACCGGATTCGCCCACAACACCCAGTACCTCGCCACGGGAGAGCGTAAAACTCACATTACGTACAGCGTCTACTTGTTTCTCGCCGACAGCATAGCTCTTCGACACGCCGGTAACCTCAAGAAGGGGGACTCCAAAGCTGTATACCGGAAACACTGACCGTATGCGGGGCACGTCGGACAGGAGCTTTTTCGTGTAAGTATGTTCAGGAGAAGAAAGCACACGCACTGTCTCTCCGTGTTCAACGATGCGGCCTGAAAGCATGATGGCAATTTTATCCGCAATCTGAGAGGCCAAGGCAATATTATGCGTTACCAATATGATCGAAGTTCCACAGCTCTCTCTCAGAAGGCGCAACTCATCAATCATCTGCCGCTGGCTCATCACATCCAATGCGCTGGTCGGTTCATCTGCAAGCATGAGCTCTGGCTTCATAACCATCGCAAGCGCCAATACCACACGCTGACACATTCCGCCCGAAAGCTCAAAGGGACAGCAGTCGAGTATGCGAGCCGTATCGCCAAGGCCCAGCTTTCCAAAGGCTGTGCTGATCATGGCAATAGCGTCAGCCTTCTCCACGCTCCTGTGGCTGCGGATAGTTTCCATGAACTGCTTTCTAATCTTTCTGATCGAGTTCATTGTCTGGGACGGGTTTTGGGAAACCGTGCAGATTTTTTCACCAAGCAGTCTTCGGCGCTCCTCTGTGGTTAACGTGGACATATCCCGTCCTTTGAAAGTTACAGTGCCGTCAGAGAAATGAACGCCGCTGGAGTCAAGTCCCGTTATTATTTTAAGAATGGTGGACTTTCCGCTGCCGGACTCGCCCACCAGTGCAAATATCTCACCCGACTTCAGCTCAAATGAAATATCATGTAGTACGTCATCTCCTCCGTAACCGGCGGAAACATTTTTTATGGTCAACAGTGCATCAGTCATCACTCCACCGCCTTATGCTCTCAAACATCAAGTTTGTCGCAAACCGCATCACCAAGGTAATTGAACACCATGACCGTAAGCACCAGTGCCAGTGCCGGGTAGAGTACCGTCCAGGGAGCAGTACCGAGCATACCTCTGGCCTCGCTAATCATACTTCCCCATTCTGCCTGCGGAAGCTGTACACCCAGATTAAGAAACGAGAGGCCGGCAAAGCCCAGCATCACTGTTCCCACCTGAGTGGTTGCGAAGGTCAGCAATGAGTTAAAAATATTCGGCAGAATATATTTCAGCATTATGGTCAAGTCATTACAACCGGATAAACGTGCCGCCTGTATAAAGTCCTCGTTTTTAAGCGAAATAACACGGCTGCGAGCCAGCCGTGCATAGGGAGTCCAGCTTGCAAAGCCCAAAGCAAGCATCGCGTTTGCCATTCCGCCGCCCAGAATACCTGCCACGGCTATTGCCAACACCATTTGAGGAAAAGCCATGATGCCATCTATAATACGCATGACAATTCTATCGGCTGCGCCGCTGTAAAAGCCACAAAGAATACCGACTATTGAGCCAAACGCAGCAGTCACAATAACCAGCGCCAGAGCGGAAAAAATTGAGGTTCGGGCACCATAGAGTAAGCGGGACATGACGCAGCGGCCCATAGCGTCTGTTCCGAAGGGATACTCATCCGAAGGCGCATTCTTAATCTGCATTACATGAACTTCATAGGGATCATTGGGAGCAAGCTTCTGCGCAAAAAGACTTCCTATGACCAAAATGGCGGCCATTATCAGAAATACCCACAGCCAAAAGTCTTTTTTTTTCCTCCTCATGGCCCTGCCCTCAGCTTTCGCTTATCCGTGGATCAAAATACCGGTATGCCAGATCCGTCAGCAGGTTGATAACAACGTAGATAATGGCAATGTATACCACAAAGCCCTGGATAACCGGGTAATCGCGGGCAGTTATGGCGTCCATCACCAACTTGCCAACGCCAGGCCATTGAAAGATTGATTCAATTACCACACTGCCCGCAAAAAGATTTCCCACTGAGAACCCTATGACGGTCATAATGGACAGCATGGCGTTATGCAGTACATCTTTAATGAGTATTGTGCGTGGCTTTACGCCGCGTCCCTGCGCCCCGTTAACATAGTCGGCGCCAAGCTGAGTCAGTATCTCTGCCCGTATCTGCCTGACAAACTTTCCGGTGGTAGGCAGAGCCAACGCTACAGTTGGTAGAAGAAGCCCCTGAAGGCTATTTTTCGCCAGTACAGGCAGCCAATTCAGGTGTACACAAAAACAATATATCAGCAGCAATGCTACCAGAAATGATGGTATGGAATTGGCTAAAAATGTAACAAATCGAACAAGATAATCCGCAATGGAATTCTGTCTTACCGCTGTCCATATCCCAAGAGGCAAGGATATGATGAGAGACAACACCAAAGCAGCAACAGCTACTACTGCGGTTTTACCCATGGCCGACCACAGAAGCTGGCTTACTGACAGGCTTTTGGCGTAGGACTCTCCGAGGTCTCCCCGTATAAAATCCCAAAGCCAATGGCCATAGCGAACAAAAAAAGGATCATTCAACCTCATACTCTCTCTGGTAGCTTCCAAAATTTCTTCAGTAGGGACGATGCCTTGTGCCACCAGCTTTTTCTGCGCCGGGTCTCCGGATGCAAGGTACATCATCGAGAAGGTGATAAATGTAATTACAAGCAGAATAGGTATCAGTCGCAAGAGGCGCTTTCCAATATATTTTTGCACAATGTCACCTTAAAGGGGCTGTCTTCATTGAGGAGACAGCCCTTATTTAGCCTTATAGTATGCCGTCAGTTTACGATATCTGTCTCAGCGTTGAGGAAGTAGAAGCTGATGGGATTATTTTCACTGCAGTTGACCACGCCGGACCGCATAGCGGTTATCTTGTTGAGTAACGCCATAAAGCCCATGGCCTCGTCATCCAGAATAAGCTGCTGCATCTGAACCGCCAGCTCGGCACGTTTTGCGGCGTCAGGCTCGGAGTAGAGTTGAGATAAAAGCTCCTTAGCCTCGACATTGTCATAGCCGCCGGAAGTATAGATACCGCCTCCGACAACACGGTTCATGAAGTAGAACGGGTCTGCGGAGGGATTTGCGATCATGCAGTAGAGACCAATATCAAAGTCACCAGTGGTCATATAAGTTCCGTCTGGATCCTCAGAGACGGTAAGCGTTGCCTTGATGCCTACAGCCTTGAGCTGTTCCTGCATGAGTAAAACAATCTTATCAATGGAGCGAGCGGCATAGTAGGCAATGTCCAGGACGATTTCCTGCCCGTCCTTTTCATAGTAGCCTTCTGCATTGAGCGTGTAGCCCAGCCCCTCGATTAGCTTTTTTGCGCCATCAGGATCATAGCCGTGCTTGGTAACTCCACCGTAAGCGGTATCGGGGCTAAAAGCGCCAATGGTGGGGCTGACTAGACCTGCAAGTAGAGTACTTACAGCGTCAGAATCAATAGCCATGTTCACTGCAGCCCGCAAATCTTTTTCAGGCAAACGAGACATATTAAGATAGTAATAATAGAGACGGGAAGCGGGTGTAGAGACCACAGTATACTGATCGGGAGCTGCGGCAAATATCTCAAGATCATTAGTGGTGGGGCCAATAAAGGCATCAATCTCACCGTTCTGAAACGCCAATGACAGCGTGTCCGCATCGGCGACATACATGCCTTCCACACCGTCTAGCTTGACTTCGCCGTCCCAGTAATTGTTATTGCGAACTAATTTCACAGAAACACCCGGATCAAACTCGGACACCACGAAAGGCCCTGTGCAGACGGGAGCATTATCAATGTCGGAAGAGGCGTCCAGATTAATAATGGAGGTATACACATTACAAAGCTCGTTGAGCAAGGTCGGAAGATATTCAGGGGTGGTAATGGTGAACGTCTTTTCGTCTACTATTTCAAAGGTAGCTTCCGCAAGAGCAACAGCCAGCTTGTTCACCTGCGGTGCGCGCTCTATGCATGCAGCCGCGATATCAGCGGTGAGCTTGCTGCCATCGGAGAACACCACGCTGTCACGCAAAACAATGGTCCAGGTGTTGCCTTCAACGCTTGCGCCCTCAGCAAGCCAGGGAACAACTGAATAGCTGTCGTCGATACGAAAAAGAGTCTCAGAAAGGCCCAAAGCAGTGGTGTACCAGCCAAAGGATTCCTTCTGGGCATCTAGACTGGTGTAAGTATTAGCAAACAAGTCGGCCATTCGTACAATTTTAGGTTCAGTATGCTCAGTGGAAGAGGGGCTTTGACCACAGGAAGTAAGGCAAGCCATCATCACGACTGCAGCCAGAACCAGAACAAGTGTTTTTGCAAATTTTTTTTCCATCTTCATTTGCTTCCTCCATTTACAATTATTGTATTTCTTGAAAAAGCGTTACCTTTGGACTATAACGCTTGCCGCCCTGAATCAACATCTTGAAGCACAGGTGGAAGCCCTTAAACATCTATCATAATCCTGGAATAATCATCAAAGCAGTCCAGGCAAACTACAAGCGGCACTAATTTAATATTGGTGTTACCATGAACGAAAACAAAGGGGGTTAAGCTTGGCCCCGTTTGCTTGCGTGTTACTATTGCTATGTTTGGTAACATACTTCTCTTTGATATTCTATATGCAGAAACATTATTCCTGCCATACAAAAAATATTTTTTCAGACAGCTTAAAGCTTTGAAGTTCTGATTTTCCATGAAGCGTAATACCGCTTTTTAATAAGACACAAGGTGCTACCCCTCAAAAAACTAAGGGATAGCACCTTTACTTTATTCTAATCTAAAACCTTCAAACCGTTGATATATAATGCCTTTCTACATTCTGACCAACTTCTATTGAGCCGCCTTGCGATTGATCTTTTTATGAAACAATTTTATCGAAACTTCAATCTATACACTGTATTTTTCTCTTATTGTCTTTAGTGAAGTATCCCCATCAAGCACTTTGCCTTCCGTTATTTGTTCCTCTGCCGCAATAAGCTTGCCATATACATCAAGCATAAACATCTTTTCTTCATATAATTTCATACTCATGATTACCATATCATATCCCCATAACCTTTCATGTTGACTAGGGAATAGGGTTGATGACGATATTTAATTAACTCCGCCTTCTAAATAAAAGCGCCATTTAAGCCGTTTAAACGGTTTTAAACTTTTATCTTGGTAGTTGTTGTGGGGCTTGGCAACCCTACATCTGGCGGTTATCCATCGAATCCACAGCCATAAAATGGTTACCTAGTCAACAAGTTTATTATTCAATTTACAACTTTATTGTTTAGTATACTTCTTTATTATTACTGGACAACAAGCATTTCCATCCTTTGCTCCTTACTCCACAGTCACGCTTTTGGTCAGGTTGCGGGGGTTATCCACGGGACAGCCGCGGGCCACGGCGGTATAATAGGCCAAAAGCTGCAAGGGGATGACCGCCAGCATGGGCAGGAAAATGTCTTCTGTGGAGGGCAGGTAAAAGATGCTGTCCACTTCATTTTGCAGGGCCTCCATGCCTTCCTGAACAAAGCAGAGCACATAGCCTCCCCGAGCCTTGATTTCTTTGATATTACTCAGGGATTTTTCCAGGACAGCTTTCTGAGTAGCCAGGGCTACAACAGGTATTCCCTCGACAATGAGGGCCAAGGTGCCGTGTTTCAGCTCACCGGCGGCATAGGCTTCCGCATGAATATAGGAGATCTCCTTCAGCTTCAGGGCTCCTTCCAGGGCTACGGCAAAGTCCAGGTTACGGCCAATAAAAAAAGTGCTTTCCCAGCCGCTCAGGTAGCCGGCTATCTCCGGGATCTCTTTTTCCCGGCTTAAAATATTTTCCACCTGGGCCGGGAGGCCAAAAAGGGCTTCCCCGATTTTTTCCAGGCGCTCCTGTTCCAGAACGCCCCGCTCTTGGGCCAGGTAGAGGGTAAGCATGTAAAGGGAAAGAAGCTGTGTAAGATAGGCCTTGGTAGAAGCAACCGCAATCTCCGGGCCGGCCCAGGTAAAAAGCACTTTATCGGCTTCCCGTGCCACGGAGCTGCCTACAACATTGGTAATGGCCAGTACCTGGTGGCCCTTTACCCGGGCCAGCCTGAGGGCAGCCAGGGTATCCGCCGTCTCTCCGGACTGGCTGATGACAATAACCAAGGTCTTTTCACACAATAGGGGGTCCCGGTAACGAAATTCCGAGGCCACATCAACCTCTACCGGGAGACGCAATACTTTTTCCATAAGATACTTGCCCACCAGGCCGGCATGATAAGCCGTGCCGCAGGCCACAATATATATTTTGGAGATATCCTTGATCTCCTTGGAAGTAAAGTTTAATTCGGCAAGGTTGATTTCTTTACCCCCATCCAGCAGCCGTCCGCGCATCGTCTCCCGCAGGGCCTGTGGCTGCTCCATGATCTCTTTGAGCATAAAATGTTCGTAACCGCCTTTTTCAGCAGAAGTAACATCCCAGGTAATTTCCTGGGCTCTCTTTTGCAGCACGGTACAATCCGTGTTAAATATTTTTACAGCAGAGGTGGTGACAAGAGCTGTCTCCCCGTTTTCGAGGATATGGATTTTGCGGGTATGGTGTAAAAGAGCCGCAAGATCAGAACTGATAAAATTTTCTGTCTCTCCCAACCCGATCATCAATGGAGTATCCTTACGAGCACAGACCAGCCTGTCCTTTTCCCCCCGGCAGATGGCAATCAGGGCGAAGGAACCGGTGACCTTTTTAAGTGCCTCCTGTACACTTTGCAGCAAGTCTCCCTGATAGTAATGCTCAATGAGGTGCGCGAGCACTTCTGTATCGGTTTCGGAGGCAAAACGGTGTCCTTCATCTTCCAGCCAGCGGCGCAGAGGAAGGTAGTTTTCGATAATGCCGTTATGCACGAGGGCAAAATCATCAGAGCAGGCGCTATGGGGATGAGCATTAACCTCGGAGGGAGCCCCGTGTGTGGCCCAGCGGAGATGACCAAACCCCGCGTTTCCTACCGGAGGGCTCTCCCCCACTTTCTCCTCCAGGCCGGAAATTTTCCCTTTAGTCTTGATAATATTTATACCGTCCGAGCCCTGCAAAGCGATCCCGGTCGAATCGTACCCCTTGTATTCCAGTTTATGCAAACCCGCAATGAGAAGTGGGTAAGCTTGCCTTTTCCCTATGTAACCAACAATTCCAGACATTTTTAATCCTCCGGTTTTCTAGACTTGCTTATTTTTTATTTCTACAGTTGGACAGCTGGCACTGATAGTCCCAAGCTCTTCATAAAAATGACAGGATTTCCTCATACTGCGCTTAAAACACTAATATTTTAGCAATTAAGGCATGACATCACCAGCAGATGAGTTTGTTTCGGGAGAAAATATATCAACAGCTTTGCCTTTTCAGGACAGAGCACCCATTTCCTGTTTAATGACTTTGGCCAGCACCTGGGAAAGTTCTTGTAAAAGGGTATCATTTTGACCCTCCAGCATAATGCGGATCAGCGGCTCCGTCCCGGAAGCCCGAACCAAAACCCTTCCCTTGTTGCCGAGCTTTTCCCCCACCTGTTTGATGGAGGCGTTTATGCGTGGGTTTGTTTCCCACCCGCTTTTGTTCTCAACCGGGCAATTAACCTGCAGCTGGGGCAGGCGTATCATGATCGCCGCCAAGCTGGAGAGAGGAGCGCTTTTCTCCACCATGACCCGAAGAAGCTGCAGGGAGGTTAAAAGCCCGTCCCCTGTGGGAAGCAGATCACCAAAGATGATATGTCCTGATTGTTCTCCACCTAAAACATAACCGCCGCGCTGCATTTCCTCAAAAACATAACGGTCTCCCACCTTGGTGCGCAGGACAGCAAAGCCTTTTTCTGCCCCGGCCAGATCCAGGCCGCCATTGCTCAATACTGTAGCCACAATTTTATTGCCGCGCAGCCGGTTTTTTTCTTTGAGGTAGGAGGCACAGACAGCCATAATGGCGTCCCCATCGACCACCTCTCCCTTTTCGTCTACAGCAATGAGGCGGTCCCCGTCCCCATCAAAAGCCAGTCCCAGGTGGGCTCTTTTTTCCCGGACGGCCTCCTGGAGCAAAGAGGGATTTGTTGAACCACAGTTTACATTTATTTTTTCTCCATCGGGGATGCTGTTATAGGGAAAAACCTCCGCCCCCAGTTCCCGGAAAAATGAAGGAGCGATCCCTGCAAGAGAACCGTTGGCGCAGTCCAGAACAATCCGTAGATCTTGTAAAGGAGGGGCATTTTTTTTCATAAAAGAAAGATAGTCCTCCAAAGCTTCTTCGGCATGCCAAGAACGCCCGATATCCATACCTGTTGGACGGGGAGAGGGATCTTCTTCCTGAAAATAGAGCTTTTCCGCCTCTTTTTCTTGTTCCGAGCGGAGTTTAAAGCCTTGCCCATTAAAAAATTTTAAGCCGTTGTCTCCAACCGGATTATGCGAAGCGGAGATCATCACTGCTCCCGCGGCCCCCAGACGCGCACTTAAATAAGCTACCGCCGGGGTCGATAGTACTCCTAAAAGTTGTACATCCATACCGGTCGAGGTAATACCGGCTGTCAGCGCCCCTTCCAGCATACTCCCGGAAAGGCGGGTATCACGGCCCAGTAAAAAAAAGCGGCGACGAGTATGCGGAGGGGGCCCCTCACTACCCAATAAAAAGGCTACAATACGACCCATCTTAAAAGCCAACTCGGGGGTTAACTCCTGGTTGGCTACCCCGCGGATTCCATCAGTTCCAAATAATTTTCCCATCAAGCTCACCTTCATTTTAGCAGTAATAAATTTTATGAAATTAATTTTTACACCCGGTTAAGCAATATATCGAATAACGAATTTCGGGCTTGTTCCTTTTTACTTAAACACGCCTGCCAATCAATCGGTCAAAAAGACCTGCACCCTGACAGTTTCAATTTTTTCGGGAAGAATACCTTCCGGGAATACCAGGGGGACTTCAACGGAAAAAACAGTAGGACGATTCCTGGTTAAATCAATCTCCTCCGTAAGAAGATAAGATGTCTCCGCCAAAAGATCCTGCGGCCCCTTTACTTTGATTACAGAGGGCTCAATAATAGATTTCTCTACACTTTTACCGTTGTTTTTAAAAACAGCTTTCACCGGCAGGTCTTTTTGAGGCAGGCCAAGGTTTACAACTACCTCCGCAAGGTCGGGCGTCACGGTCACTTCCGGAACAATACTCCCCCGGCTGTCTACAGGATAAAGCTTGGCACTGCTCACGATACTTCCCCTGGCATCGTTAACCTCCAAATGAAAAACAACCTTTTGCACAAGATCGGCCTTCTGCCGGGGGCCTTTGATAAATACTTCCTGGGGAGTAAAGTTGATCTCTTCAATGATCATACCGCCGGCAGGGTGCCCCAGCAGACTGCTTTCCACGGACATCTGCCTAGTAACCAAATCCTCTAAAAGAACACTCACTCTGGCCGGGGCAATGCTCACGATACCCACCCCTGGGGGCGCCACAGCATACACACGCAGCTCATGGCGCCCTTTTCGCTTACCGTTGAGATCAACATATGCTTCCAGGTCAGCCGGTGTTAATCCATCAAAGGCCTGCGGGGTACCCTGTAGAGAAAGAGTGATACTTTCCTCCAGTTCCATGACGACCAGATCCTGTCCAAGGTTGCGGTAATAAAGGGGGATATTGGTAAAAGTTTGGCGTACTTCCAGGCCAAGGGCATCCCGCTTGTTTCCCGTAACGATAAACCACATAATCAAAGCCAGAAAAAGGGAAAGAATTTTTGTAAAGTTGGGGTTTTCTGTAAATTTAAACCTCATCCTCATGGGGTTCGCCAAACCTCCAGGGAAATAAATTAGAGAAACTTTTTCTCTTTTTAGTTTTGAAATAATAGTTTAGTAGCGTGCTGCGCAGCGTTTTTTCGTCCAAATAGCGGGTCAATCTTCCATTATGGGCCAGGGAGATCACCCCTGTTTCTTCGGAGATAATCACGGTGACAGCATCAGAAACTTCCGTAATCCCGATGGCGGCACGGTGCCTTGCCCCTAGTTCTTTGCTTAAATTGGGGTTTTCCGTAAAAGGCAGGAAACAGCCTGCCGCCGCCAAAACATTATCCCGAATAATGACTGCGCCATCATGCAGGGGGCTGCGGGGCATAAAAATATTGATTAAAAGTTCCGCCGTAACGATACCTTCAATTTTTATTCCTGTTTCCATAATATCCTTTAAACCTGTTTCCCTTTCCAGAACAATAAGTGCACCAATTCTTTTTTTTATGAGAACCGGTATGGCTTTAAAAAGTTCATCCAGCACACCAAAGGAATCATTATCCTCAAATTCATACAGCGGGCTCTGAAATAATTTCCCCCGGCCCAGCTGTTCCAAGGCTTTACGCAGCTCTGGCTGAAAAATAATGGGGATAGCAATCAGGCCGACGGTCATTAAGCCCTGCAAAAGCCAGTTAAAGGTCCTTAAACCGAGGATCCCGCTGCCCGCCCAGGCGATCAACAAAATAACCAGTCCTTTGACCAGTTGTTCTGCCCGGGTACCCTTAATAATAAGAATAGCACGGTAAAAAATATAGGTAACAATAAGGATATCAATAATATCACGCCATCCAAGATGAAGATGACTGGTGGCGGCAAGAATCTGCTCCCACATTACCGCTCCAACTCCCCATTTTCCAGCTTGACTGTACACTTTTAAATTCTACTTGGTTATTCTAAATTCCTTTTACTTAAGTGATTTTTAATGCTGCCTGTAAAAAAACTCCTTTGTAATTTTGTAAACCACACCGCTTAAACCTAAAAGACCAACCAGGTTGGGGAAAGCCATCAGCCCATTTAATATATCCGCAAGAGCCCAAATCACTTGCAGACGGCTCACTGCACCGATAAATATAAAAAGGATCCATAATAGACGATAAAAGCGTACAGCCCGGCTCCCCAAAAGGTATTCCAGGCATTTTTCACCATAGTATGCCCAGCTGAGCAACGTGGAAAAAGCAAAAAAAATCAGTCCGAATGAAACCATATAATGGCCTGCATTACCGGGCAAACCCCGGTTAAAAGCTTCCACGGCCATTGCAGCGCCTTCCAGCCCTGTTTCCCAGGCGCCGGTTGATAATAAAACCAGGGCAGTCAGGGTGCAAATTAAATGTGTATCAATGAAAACCTCCATTACTCCCCACATACCCTGGCTGGCCGGATGAGGAGTGCGTGCCGTGGCATGGGCAATAGAAGCACTTCCCAGGCCGGCCTCGTTCGTAAATATTCCCCGGGCAATACCATAGCGCCAGGCACCAAGAATCGTAGCCCCGGCAAAACCGCCAACCGCAGCCCGACCCCTGAAAGCCGAGGCAAAAATATTGACCAGTGCCGCAGGAAGCTGCTGCCTGAAAAGGATGAGAATAATCAGGCTTGCTGCCACGTAAAATAAAGCCATCAAGGGAACCACAGCCGAGGCAACCCGGGCGATACGCTTGATGCCCCCCAGGATAATCAGAGCGCTGAAAAAGGACAATAAAAGGCCCGTGATATAGGCAGGAACTCCAAAGCTGGCTTGCACAGCATCGGCAACGGAATTGGCCTGGACCATGTTGCCGATACCAAAAGCCGCCAGGGAACCAAAAACAGCATAAAGAGCCGCTAAAAAAGGCCTCTTTAGCCCTCTTTCGAGGTAGTACATCGGCCCGCCGACAATTTCTCTTTTTACTTTGGTGCGGTAATGCACGGCCAGGAGTATTTCACTGTATTTTGTAGCCATACCAAAAAAAGCAGAGACCCAGATCCAGAAAACAGCTCCGGGCCCCCCTAAAAATATAGCTGTAGCCACACCGGCAATATTTCCCGTTCCCACGGTAGCCGCCAGGGCAGTGGTAAGAGCTTGAAAAGGAGTAATCTCTCCGGCCGGCAGTTTGTCCTTTTTTACCAACAGGCTACCTAAGGTAGAGCGCAGCATTAAAAAGAAGTACCTCAGCTGCAAGAATTGCAGCCGTAAAGAAAGAAAAACTCCTGTAGCAAAAATGACAAAGGTTAAAGGGAGAACAATCAGGACGTTATAAAATTTATGTAGGATTGTTTCGATAATTTTTAAACACCTGCTATCTCCCTAACGGCTCACTTGTTTACTTATTTTTCATCGCTCTCCTCTCCATAGATATGCCCAGTCAGCCGGATAGTATGACCACATTTTTTGCAACATTTGCCCTCCAATCCGGCATTCAGCAGGCGGTAGCCCCCGCGGCTGATCAGAAGCTGCCGGCAGGAGGGGCAGTAGGTTGAACTGCGTTCATCATCCAAGACGTTGCCTAAATAGACATAATCAAGTTTCTCCCGGGCCGTCTCCCAGGCCAGCTGCATGGTTTCCAGGGGAGTGGGGGGAAGAGTGAGCCGGTATTGTGGAAAATACCGGCTGAAGTGAACCGGTATCTCCCGATCCAGAGAGGCTGCCCAACGGACAAAATCCTCTATTTCTTCCGGGCTGTCGTTTAAACCGGGGATCAGCAGATAGGTAAGCTCTACATGGCAGACAGGGAGAGACTGCTCAACAGTGCGCAGTACTTCTTTAAATCCCTTGCCCCGGCAATAACGGCGGTAGAAGCTTTCCCGAAAAGCCTTGACATCGACATTCAGCGCCTGAACAAAAGGCAAAAGCTCCCCTAGCGGTTGCGCCTTGATCAGCCCGTTGGTGACTAAAACATTTCGGTAACCATTTTCCGCCATGAGTTCGGCTGCAGCACGGACAAATTCATACCATACGGTGGGCTCGTTATATGTATAGGCAACCCCTAGCTGTCCCCTGGCCGGCTGCCTCCGAAGAACCGCCAAAAGCTCTGTAGGAGTAATGGCTTCCATTCTTTCCCCAATTTTATTCCGGGCCAGGCTCCAGTTCTGACAGAAAGAACAGTGCAGGTTGCAGCCGGTAGTGCCCAGGGAAAGAATTTCCCACCCGGGGTAAAAATGGTAAAGGGGTTTTTTTTCGATGGGATCAAGGGCCAGAGAAGCGCAAAAACCATAATTTGAGGTCACCAACCTGCCCGCCTCTACCCGGCGCACGCCGCAGATTCCCTCCTGGCCTTCCTCAAGCCGGCATCCCTGGGGACAAAGTTCACACAAGATTTTTTCACCCTGCCGGGTATAGTAACTTGCTTCCTGCATCTTATTTCCTCCACCTCAAATATAACGCTGGACAGTAAAACGAAAAATTTCCACTGCTGTTTCGTCCGGCCGGATACCCGCTTTTTGTCTGGCAATGGAAAGCTGTTCTTCAACAGTATCAATTCCTTCCAAAGCCGGAAGCAGTAAACCGGTCCGCCGGCCACAGCGCACAATTACCCCATAATGCCGCGGATCGAGCTCCGCAAAGCTCTCCACTTTTTCCGGCGTGGTGAGAACGTCCACACTGTAGCTCAGCATTTTCATTTCACCCGGGGAAACAGGGGAAAAGCGGGGATCTTTTAAGCCCGCACTGATGGCGTTGGCGGCAATTTCTTCCGCCAGAGACTTTTTGGTTGGACTGACCGTCCCGATACAGCCCCGCAAAGCTCCTTGTTTTTTCAAGGTAACAAAAGCAGCCCCCGGCTGCTGCAGCTCCCCGGGAAGGTCCCGGGGCAAGGAAAAATCCTCACCTTTCACACGACTCTCCAAAGCCCGGCGTGCAATTTCCAGATAGATGTTCCCTGCCCGGCTTTCCTTTTCAGCCATCTTTGCCCTCCTCCTTTTCCGTGAGCAGTTTCAACAGAGCCACCGGATAACCGACACCAAAAGGGCCCTCATAAGATAAAATCCGTGGCTGTACCGACAGCCCGGAAAGACTGCCCAAAAGAATGATTAAAGAACGCAGCCCACATTCCCCGGCAGCAGAAACCAGTTCTTGATCCATCGCCAGCAGCTTTTCGACATGATAGCCCTGCAGGTACTCCACGACCTGCGCATCAAATTCCCGGCCACGCGGGTGATAGCCTGCCGGGGCATCTCTGGTCAGGCGGTGGGATAAATCCGCGCTGGCTACGACGGCCACCTTGCGGCCGACAGCAGACACAGCCCTTTGCAACGCCTGTCCAAAGCGAAAAAGATCACCGTAAGGAAGCAGGGTAAAAGTAATGGCCACGCAGCGCCTGGCCGTCCCGGCTGCCTGCAAATAATAAAGAGGGACGGTGACACCATGATCCAAAGATATATCCTCCCGGAGGGATCCCTGCATATTTTTTTTCAGCTGGATCACGTCGATATTCTCTTTACTGCTCTCCTCCGCAAGAGCCTGCACCAACTCCAGGTCATTGCATGCGCTTAGCTTTACACCGGGAGCACGAAAAATACTAAAATCCCCTTCCAGTTCCTCCTCGGCGAGTATAACCGGTGTATCCCTGAACATGGGGCCGTGGGGGGTGATGATGATCACCGTTTCCGGATGGACTGCCGCGATCTCGGCAGAGAGGGTTTTTAAAGCCTCTTTTGTCTGATGCACCCTCCTGATCTCCCGGCCGCCAATTTCCGGTATAAGCAGCGGTGGATGCGGGGAAACACCCGCGATCAAAATACTCAAAGAAAAAACCTCCATAAAATATATTTAGGAACAAAACCCCACCATCTGCACTCGTCACATCGTTTCTTTCTTATTATTTGAAGAAAAACTTTGCTCAATACATAAATAAAGAGACTTGGTCGCGCTGTTACCTAACTTTTTTTTACTGTAGGTTACAGGGCGGCTTTGCCCCTTTTAATTTTTGTATGAGGGCGAATTATCAGTGGAGGTCCAAGACCCATTCGCCGGCCCGGATCCAGAAAACATTTTTCGAAAAGAGCAAGGCATTAAAGCCATGTCTATTTTCCCTTTAGCTCCAAGATCTCTCCCTGGAGTTGCCGGCCCTCTACCCGGAGAAGGGCACAAGAAGGTCGGCTGCCGGCGCGCGGTTCCGCTGTTGAACCGGGATTCAGGATAAGGACACCGGCGCGGTAGTCCTGGAAAGGAATATGGCTGTGCCCGAAAATAAGCCCCTGAATGTCCCATCCCTGGAATCTCTGCAAAATCGGGCCCGGCACGCCACGCGGCAAGCCGGCACCATGGGTGAGCCCCAAAGAAACCTTCCCCAGGCAGATAACTTTCTCCAGGCCAAGCCTGGTTTTGAGCCTTGCGGGGTCCATATTCCCTGCCACAGCCTCCACCGGGGCCAGCGTACCCAGTTCTTCCAGGACACTTTCTTCTTCCAGATCTCCGGCGTGCAAAATAAGATCCACCCCTTCGAAAAGGGTAAAAAGCTGCGCGGGCAAGGCTGCCGCACGGGCCGGTACATGGGTATCCGCAACCAAGCCGATCAAACCGTTTTTCAATCTGTATTCTACCAGCTGCATAGACACCACTTTCTTAACCAAGAAAATTCCCCGGTCCAAATATTATTTCTTTTTCACCCGGGATAAATCCTTCCAATGTAATAAAGGATATCAAGCAAAATAATACAAAAATAGAGGTAAATGTAAGGCAAAACTGCATAAATTCCACCAAAAAAGAAAAATTATATATAGGTCCTTGTAACTGCTCCGGCAAATAAAAATGGAAGCTTGGGGACAGTTCGAGCATCTCTGTAGCACAGTGCAAAACCAAAGGGAAAACGATGGAACCGTCCCCAAGCCTGCCGACAAATAACCTGTTGGCCTGAGTCGTTACAAGTCCCTAAAAATCCAGGTAGGAGGTACCTTATGCGCGAACATGAACGTTTTCCGGAAAGAAGCCCGCAGGAGAGCAGGCGAGAGATGACCCCTTATGGCATCTGGGGGAAACTGGAACAGATGCACCGGGAAATGAACCGGCTTTTTGAGGAAACAATCTTACCTTTTCGGGAGGGTGGCCTTTTCGCCCCTTTAACTTTTACCCCAAACGTCAAAGAAGAGGGGGAAAATATCACCGTCACCCTGGAGCTGCCCGAAATCGATCCCGGGAACATCGAAATTGACGCCGCTGAAAATTATATCACGATCAAAGCCGAACAGCGGGAGGAACACGGGGGAGAAAAAGAAGACTATCGTTTCCAGGAAAGGCACTACGGGCTATTCCAGAGTACTGTTCCTCTACCCAAAAAAGTACGTCCCGAAGCTGCAGAAGCAAAATATGAGCATAAAACCCTGCAGATTGTTCTCCCTAAAAAAGAAGAAAAACAGACCGATACAATCAGGCTCAATGTAAAAAGATCTCCCCATTAAACTTTACAAAGAAAACAATTCCAGCGGAAAAGATAGGCCCAAGATAGTAACACAGTTCACTTCAAGCGAATTTAAGCCCCGTTTTTGCCTCCAAAGTGAGGCTTTTTCTTTAAAATCCGGCATTAAAAATAAAATCACAAGGCCGGCATAAATAAAACCCCGGACTTGTTTTACGGGGTTTTATTTTATACTTTTTAATAGAAGGGTTTCAATTTTCCAGTGTCGAAATATCCTTATATTACAGGATATTACAATTGAAAATTTTAAAAAAACATCTGCTGAATGAGCTGGTAATTTCTTTGAATCGCTTGCTGTCCGCTGACCGGCTGCATATGTCCCGGCAGCAGCCACTCCACTTCTTTAATCCCGGCAAGCTTTTGCACACTCTTTCCCAGCGTTTCCAGATTGCCATCGGGTAAATCCGTCCGGCCGATGCTCCCGTAGAAAACAGCATCACCCGTAATCAAAGCGCGCTCGTCCGGGAAATAAAAGCTCAAAGAACCGGGGGAATGCCCGGGTGTATGCAGCACCTGGATTATGTCTTTTTTGCCAAGCTCCAGCTCCCCTTCCTGCAGGAAGATATCTATTTTGGGCTTCTCGGGTTTTTTCCCCGTCATTTGCATAAAAAAGCGGGCAATGGCCTCCATATGTTCCTCTTCGTCTTTGTGCATGGCCAGCGCTATTTCCTTTTTTTCCTTGAAAGACACAGCCGCCTCACAGTGATCGGTATGACTATGCGTACAGAGCAGCAAATCCAGCTGCTCGGGGCTAAAGCCATCTTGGGCCAGCCCTGCAAGGAGCCTTTGCAGACATCTTTCGCCTAGTTCGTTCTGAATATGTCCGGGATCAATGAGGATAACCTTTTCTCCAACATAAAGATATGTATTACAGTTGTTCCCGCTGCCGCGCCAAGGGTAGCAAAATATTTTTTCGGTTATTTGCATCTGTCTTTCCTCCTTTTTGTTCGATCTGATTATATCATAACTTTATAAATTTGTTTTTAGGAGATGATAGCTATGAAAAAAATGAAATCGGCCCTGGAAATAGCGTTGGAAAAATTAAAGAACTTAGACGATCACGCCAAAAAAGAAGCTACGGAGATGGAACACCAAAAGTACATTCAAGCTGCTCTTTCCTTGAGTAGTTCTTTCCTGCAGGGTAAAACCGGGGCGGAAAGAATCCGGGAAAGCCTGAACCGCTATCCAAAAGAAAGTCGGGAAGCTGCCTTAAAGGCTTTTCTTATGGCGATTACCAAAGAAATGGACCTCACCAATACCCCGGATATCCTGGAAGCAGTGCTCCTGCTGAAAAATGACACAGAGGTGCAACAAGCCTGTAATAAAGTAAAAAAACTCCACCAACAGCAGCTCCGGCAGTTAAAAGAAAAAATGGCTGCGCTGCAGAAAAGTGCCTTCAAATTCCTACAGAAAAAAATGCGCGTAGAAGGAATCAAAGGTTCAGCGCTGGCCGGGTTTAATATCAAACATCTCCCCCAGTGGGAAGAAATCAGATCACAACTGCAGGAAGAATACCAGGAGCTCCTCCAGGATTTCCGCGCCACAGTTTTAGAGACGCAACAGCCATCATAAAAAAACAATATCCCGCCGGATAAGTACACAACTTTGCCGGGCACGGTCCGCCTTTCGCAAGAAAAACAGCATACCTTTCAGTACAAACAGCGGCGCCCGGATTTATAAGCCAGGATATCGGGCCAAAATTTGATCACAATCAGCGCCGCCCAAAGGACGCCGATGAAAAATGCCGGCCAACCGAACGCAAAGAGCAGATAAAAAGGTAAAGACAGCATCCCCAAAGCAGCAGCAGTATTGGTATCCCGTATAAAAAAGAGCAGGATGGCCATAACCGCCGCTATAACCGGGATAGCTCCCGGCGCAAGAAACAATAGAGCCCCCGCTGATGCCGCCAGACCCTTACCACCACGAAATTTTAAAAACAACATCCAATTATGCCCGGCAATAACGGCGAGAGCGGCTAAAAGAGGTACCGTACTTCCCACAGCCGCAGCTCCAGCCAGAGAAACAGCCAGGTAACCTTTGCCCACATCCAGGAAGAAACTTAACAAACCGGCCAGCGGTGAAACAAAACGGAAGGTATTGGCGGTGCCGATGTTGCCGCTGCCTACTTTCCGGAGATCCTTCTGCCAAAACATCCCCACAAGAAAACTTACCGGAATGGAACCCAGGACATAAGCCAAAGCCACAGCATTAATAGCAGATAAATAGGGTATAGCTGTCATCTGAATTCTTCCCCTTATCTTTATTATTATAAAGCATTTCAAGAATTTTATAACTTTGCTTTTACGATACCCTTTTAAATGTGCCTATTCCAGTATGCGCTCCAGTGTTTCACGGCAGAGCCGGTCAACTTCCGCAAAATGCATATGCGGTATGTAATAGCCTTCCAATTCCTGATATACGGACTGGGCTTTAGCTAAAAAACCTATGGCCTCCCCCAGAGCATTGCTGTAACTTTGGTCCAAAGTATTCTTTTCGGCCTGCAGTTCCCGGGGCAGGCCGGCGATGAACTCCCCGCTGTCAATTTCCCGGCAGACCCGGGAAAAAGTGACGTGGTGAGGGTCAATGCTATTGATGATGGCGGTATTGAGTTCCGGGATAATAATGTGGTCGATTTTTTCGGGATCAAGTGCACAATGGTAAGCTTCCACATTAAAACCGCGCCAAAGAGCTGCATCCATAATTCTCTCGATAATCTTACTCTTACCGCTGCTATATTCTCCCTGGAAAAGATAAACACCGGCGAGCGGCTCGATTAAAGTATCCAGGTGATGGACGAACCCCTGGGGAGTAATCGCCGAAGCAAAAAGCCTCCGCACTCTTCCCCTGCTCTTTTTCGTTTTTACCGTCAAGATTTCCTCTATCAACCTCAAGGTCAGGCGATCCCAAGCGCCCTGGTCCAAAATGCCCTCCAGCCCATAATAGCTCTCCAGAGCTTGCAGGTAAGTTTCCGCCACCGCAAGAAGCCTGTGCGCCTGTTTAAAAAGTCTTCCGATCTCCGCCTCAAGTTTGATAATCCGGTCTTTTTTTTCCCTGATGCCGGCTGCATCCCAAAACCGCCCCAAGTCAATTATTTCCCCTGCCACGCCCGGATATGGCGGGTCGAAAACATGCGGGAAAGTACCGTCGATTAAGGCGACCGCCAGAGCGGGAACAACAAGGCCATCGAGTGATGTACTATCGGAAGCACAGTGTTGATATTCAACATCATAACCGTACTCCTGCAGAGCCTTGCCTATTTTACTCATAAAAGTTGATTTGCCAATGCCCGGGCCTCCTTTAATCACCAAAACCCTGCCGTCTTCCGGAGCGATAATCTGGTCAAAAAAAGAAAAGAAACCACGGGCAGAGTTGGATCCGGGAAAAACTCGGCGCAACTTTCCTTTTCCCTCCATGGAAATCCCCTCGCTTTTTGTTTCATTTTATGCCAGAGAAACCAGTTTGTGCGCCTCAGGCTTGTACCACCGGCAACTTTACCCGTGTACTGATCGGACAATCCCCTGCATAAAAAATAACAGGAAACTGCCCGGGCTTTTTTCTTTCCCCTTCTTAACAGCACCGACGCTCAGGAAACCTGTATGGCCGCTGCCTGCCCAATTTATTATTTTCCTTATTCTGCCTCCCGGCGAAATCTCTCCGGGATTAAATCTCTCACAGTAGCGCTGGCTACGCCGATCACCGTATCCGCCCCGCCATAGTAAACGAGGATTTCGTCCTCAGCGTCCAGAATCTCCTTATCGTTTACAGAAACCGCACCACAGGTAAAAACTACGTTAGGCACCCAGCTATGGCCGGAGACACCTACTTCATAGGATGTTTCCGGTTCCAGGATGGGATTAGGCGAGCGGTAAAGGACCTCCGTGGGATTTTGCAGAGAAGTTAAAAAAACACCCAAACGGTAGCAGAGACTGTAATCCACCCCGTGATAAATCAATAGCCAACCATATTTTGTTTTAATTGGCTGGGCTCCGGCACCGATTTTTACAGCATCCCACATCATACCGGAACGGGTTCCCAGCACAATATGATGGCCTTCTTTCGGCCAGGGAGCTTCCAGTGTATCCGCAAAGGTGATCCAGATGCTGGGGATAATGCGATGGTACATAGCCAGTTTGCCGTTAAACCGCTCCGGAAAAAGAATGGCATCTTTGTTGGGCAGGCCGGGGAAAACAAGGCCATGGCGATACCACTGGCCCCAGCGGTGATTGAGCAGGTCATCAATGGCAATGGAGGCCATGGCAATCTGAGGCGTGATCCCGTCATAAGCCGTGTAAAGCATATAAACCCGATCTTCGATGGCTATCAGCCGGGGGTCCTCACAGCCCATACTTTCACTTTCATGTCCCGGAACAAAAACAGGCTCGGGAAAACGTTCATCGATCTGCAGGCCATCCTTGCTTATGGCCAGGCCAAGGCGTGAAACACCATCTTCACCTACAGCCCGGTAAATAATATGCACAAGGCCATCCAGCCTGATCGAACCACAGTTGAGCACATATTTACTTTCCCAATGGTTTTCTTTAATCGGGGTCAGTAAAGGGTTAAAGGGAGATCTTTTGAGTACCCCCGCAGGAGGGAGCTCTTTTTCCAGCTTCTGCTGGAGAATAACTTTTTTATCCACCCTGAAGGCCTCCAGGTAAAGGACAGCCAGATCTTCCGATTCCCGCCCCTGTCCCATCATTTCCACGATTTTATCATATATTTCATCCCTGCTGCCGCCGATTTTCTCGTAACAGCGCATAAAGAGTTCACCGTTAAACCAGCGCCGTTCAATCAGCAGAGAAAGGGGTGTGGGAATACCCCGGCCCCCTTTGAAACTATAACTGGCCCAGCTCCAGAGGGAAGTAGTTACAAAGCGGCCATCAGGCAGGGTCAGCCCCAGATGATAACCCTCCGCCAGCTTGCTCAGGCGCCGCCCGGCAGCCTGAACATCCCTTTCACCGGAGCTCTGAAAGTGCTCTGCTATACTCCCCAGGCGCTCCTGTAAAAGCCGCTGCTGTCTATCTTCAAAAATACTGTGCGCAGAAAAGGCGTGCATTCCCCAATGTCCCTCAATGCTGTTGAGCACCATTGCAGCAAAATCCTTACGATTGTGGGCAAAGGATTCCCAGATCCGGCCAAACTGCTCCGCATCAATAATGCTCTTGAGGATGGTCGTCAGCAAACGTGTTTTGGGAAATTCACCACCGCTGCCGGGCCGGAGGTTGCTTACCACTACCCGGCTGGTCAAGTGATTGAGAATAGGAGCTTCCTTTACGCTGGAAAGAGCGGGAAAATCACGATAGTTAACAACAAGCGGTTTAATTGGAGAGGTCTTAAAGTGCTCCGGTTTTAAATTTTCCCTGAGCCAATCGTTAACCTGGGTGGCATATTTAACTTCCTCTGACCAAAGAGTTAAAGCCAGAATATCAAGTGCGCTGCGTTCACGCAGCAGTTCATCAATATCCTGATAACCCCAGAGAGTAATGAGATTAAGCGGAGGGTGTTCTTTTAATAGCATCTCAGCTGCTTCATCCTTGAGGGAAAAACTGCAAGCCTCCGGGACCAGGTTGAAAATCGCTTTTACCAGGGTATGCATACCACAACGGGTGTGCGTGTCCCCGGGCAGCAACAGTTCAATAAAATCTTCCTCCACCTGATGCATGAGTTCATATATGCCGGCCCCAATTCTGGTAGAGCCATCCTCCAGTGCCAGCCCCAAGGTTTCTTGGATAAAGCTCTCAAAACGCAGCTTTCTTTCATTCAACAGCTGCTCATATATAGAAGAAACATCCTTCGTAGTACCCATAGAAGAAGTAATCGTCAGGGGTAAAACAATCGGCACCCCGGGAATATACTCAAAATAGGCAATTTCTGGTAGAAAAGGTTGCAGCTCTTCCTTTTGATGTTTAAATCTTTGCAGGAAATGCTGCTTTCTGGCAATGAAGGCCTCCAACTGAGAATCGGTACGGTTCAAAGCATAAAAAGGACAGAATACATCCCGCTGCACGCCCGGCTGAACACATTTTTCCCGGGTGGCAATTTCATTTAATAAACTGGCCAGACGGCCCTCAAATAGAGGGGCCAGGCTGAAGAGCAATATCCTCTTTCTCTAATTCGGGTAAAAAATGATAGGCGATCAGTGAATCGTAGACAATCTGTGCCCATAAAGCAGGGGGAAAATTAAAGTTTTCCTCCGGCTGGGCGGCTATCTCCCGTAACTGCGCGTTTAGCTCCACAGGAAAAATGCGCGACCAGACTGCTTCATCAAAGCGGGAAAAACCCCGGCGAAAATTTTCAATATACCCTCTTAAATCATGGGAAGTATCATAAAAGTAGATACTATCCCGGAAACCAAAAGAGAGAGGCGTACGCAGGGCCGCCGGTTTTTTCCTCCAGGATTGGGCCGGAGGTTTTTTGCCAAAAGCCTCGAAGAGAACCTGCACATTTTGGGCAAAAAGAAAATTTAAGCCTACCGGCTGTGTAATTTTGGGCTTTTGTCCCATAAATACTTCAGCCACTTCTGCTCCCTGTTCCAGAGCAAGAATAAGAAGCCAGGTATCGATACCATACTCCAAAGCCCCCAGTGGCCAATCCGCAGCACCGGACAGGCAACCGGATAACAGCTCCCGGCGGATCGCCAGACTGTTTCCCGAGCAAGCATGCAGCTCCAGATTGTACAGTGACGCCAATAGGGGAAAAACAAATAGTTCGGCGATGCAATTTTCCAGAATGGAAACCCTGAAACTGGGAAACACCAGGCTGGCATGGCCATCGAGAACGGGCTGGTAGAGAAGTTTGATCCAATCCGTGCTCAGCCCGATGGCCTGACCGTCAGGCTTAGAAGTGAAAAGCGCCGGGTCCAGAAGAACCAGGTCGGCCCCAAGCGTCAAAGATAGCTCCATAAGCCCACGTACGGCCCAGCCCTTTTTAAAAAGCTGCGGATTATTAAAAACAATAGAAATAAGCTTACCAGAAAGAGAAGGTTCCCCCTTCTGAAAAAGGTTTTTTTCCTCAGGAGAAGCAGCACAAAAGGCTACCACGGTTTTTAAATTAGGGAAAAAAGTTGCCAGGCCCGCTTGAATTGTTTTGAGCACATGTTCTGAATCCGGACCGGTTAAAATAGGAACCCCAATCACCAGATCTGCCCTGCCTATCTTTTCAGTTTCGGCCAGGGCTGCAGCAAGACTTTCTCTATAGTTTTTTTCCAATTCTAACATGATTCCCTCCTGTTTATTTTTATTAAACTTTTCCTTTATTGTTAATATTTTATTCTCTTTCCATACCCGTTACACCTTTGAGAATATACATATTTTTATATATTTGGGATGGTTTGAGATGGTTTCTGGCCGGACAACCGAATGAATCTTCACAAAAATCAGTAGCTCATCTTGAAAACCTTTAATAAATATGTTATAATTTTATAAAATAAACATAACATGTAAAATGTATCTAATATTTATGCAATAGTTCGCACGCTAAAATATGAAAGGGTACAGTCTTTCTCCCCGCAGTATACTTCAATCCCCTGTTTGCCGTCGGTACGAAAAAGATACTTCCAAACTCCATAGCTGCTTATTTTTTTTTACTCTATATTATCTTTAAACCTCCATTTTACCATGAACTTTAGCTCATAAGTCACCTTACCTGCACCCTATCTGCGCCTTACCTGCACCTTACCACACCCCACGATTGAACACGCTGGAGAATCCCTAAATTCCAAGGCCCAGGAAGCATAAGTGGAAAACGCATACCGGTTCCCATTTCTGAACAGACGTTTGTTGCAGAAAAAGAGCAGGCGAAAAGAGCAGGCGATAATAAAGATCATGCACGCCCGTAAAAGCCTTTTACGCCCATGAAAAGATACTAAAGCAGTTGCTTTAATTATTTTAATTATTTTAATGTAATTGCATCTTGCAAAACGCATTTCAAATTATATTTAGCTGCTACAAGAAAGGGGTAAATACATTGTCTGAACTGTTAAAAAGTAACTGTTCCAGTAAACCAAAAAAAAGACTGCGGGTGGCCTACGTGGGCAGCTGTCTGCCCCGCCGCTGCGGCATAGCCACCTTTACTGCAAACCTGAACAAAGCAGTAGAAACACGTCTGGGTAAAAACTCCGGTGTTTATATCGCTTTAAATGATACCGCAGAGGGTTATAACTATGCAGCACAAGTAATTGGGCAGATCGGTCAGGAGAAACTGGATGATTATCGCCAAGCAGCCAGGTTGATCAATACTGCCGGTGTAGACCTGGTTTCCCTCCAGCATGAGTTTGGGCTTTTTGGCGGGCCCGCCGGAAACTACATCACCGAATTTTTAAGCCGGGTGGAAAAACCGATTGTGACCACTTTACACACGGTTTTAGAAAAACCCACCCCCGACCAGAGGAAAACCCTTATTGAAATAGCTGCTTTTTCTCAAAACCTGGTAGTCATGAATGCACTGGCTATTGATATTCTCACTACTGTCTATAAAATTAACGCAGAAAAAATCCGGCTGATCCCTCACGGAGTACCGGACACACCATATATTGATCCTCTTTTTTATAAACACCAGTTGGGTTTTGCCGGGAGGGAGGTGGTCCTCACCTTTGGCTTTCTCAGCCCGAACAAAGGAATCGAAACAATGCTGCGGGCTCTACCCCCGGTGGCAGAAAAACACCCTGAGGTGCTCTACATCGTCCTTGGAGTTACCCATCCTGTCGTGAAAAAGCAGCATGGAGAGGCCTATCGGGAATCTCTGGAAAAAATGGTCAAAGAATTGGATTTACAAAAACATGTCCTTTTTCAAAACGAATTCGTTGATGATGAGACCCTGGATCGCTACCTGGGGGCAGCGGACCTGGTCGTTTGTCCCTATCATTCCGGGGAACAGATCACCAGCGGTGTGCTCAGCATCGCCTTGGGTAAGGGCAAAGCAATCATCTCCACCCCCTATCTCCATGCCCGGGAAGTCCTTTCCGGGGGGCGAGGCAGGCTGGTAGATTTTAAGGACCACGCCGGCTTTACCGCCGCTCTTTGTGAGCTGTTGGAAAACAAAACAGCAAGGCTGAAAATATCCAGAAAATCCTTGGCCCTGGGCCAGGAGATGACCTGGAGCAAAGTTGCCCAACAATATACTGTTCTCTTCGAACAGGCAGCGTGGGAAGCTGCGCAGGCAAATACTCTTTCCGGGGAGAATCCAATCCCCACCCTGCCGGCAATTAACCTGCAGTTTCTCCGAAATTTAACTGAAAATACAGGCATAATACAACATTCCATCCATGGTGTAGCCTGGTACTCCCATGGCTATACAACCGATGATGCCGCCCGTGCCCTGGTAGCCTGTACCTATTACCATAATCTTTTTTACTCCGATCCGGTTCTCCCTCTCATTGACAGGTACCTGGCTTTTATTGTCCATGCCCGTCAAAAGGATGGCTGGTTTGCCAATTTTATGAACTATGAACGAGCCTTTACAGACAAGGAAAGCAGTGAGGATACCCTGGGGCGCTGCCTCTGGGGCCTGGGTGCTACTGTGCGCCTTTGCCAGAGCGATGAGCAGGACCTGCTGGCCAAAAAGGTTTTTGAAGAATCTTTACCCTTGGTTGATCAGCTTACCCATACTCGCTCTCTGGCTTATGCGGCTCTGGGCCTCGGCTCTTACCTGCACAGTTATCCGGAAGCACAGCAGGTTCGGAAAGGACTTGCCTTTGTTGCCGATAAGCTCCTCTCTTTCTTTCAGGAGCATGCCTCCCCGGAATGGCCCTGGTTTGAGCCCTTTTTGACCTATGACAACGCCCGGCTGCCCCAAGCGCTTCTGCTGGCCTACCATCATCTTTCCCGGGAAGAGTACCTGGCAACTGCTCTGCAAGCTTTGGATTTTTTAACTGCAACTCTTTACCGGGAGGGTTATTTCGATCTGGTCGGCAATCAGGGCTGGTTCTTCAGGGGTGGGGAGAAAGCAAACTTCGGCCAGCAACCCCTGGATGCCGGCGCCTTGGTCGAAACATATCTCCTTGCCTTTCTACTCTGCGGCAAGGAAAAATATCTTGAACTTTGCTCTGCCGCTTTCCAGTGGTTTCTGGGCCGCAACCGGCTGGGTAAAAGCCTTTATTTCCCGGAAAGCGGCGCCTGCGCTGATGGGCTGGACAGTCATGGCGTGAGCAAAAACAGGGGTGCGGAAGCAACGATAACCTTTTTATTAGCCTTGCTGACCCTGTATTACTGGGAACTGCGGAGCTGCCCTCCCTGTTTGTAGCCTGACAAACCGGGCAACACTTCACTTCTGTTTGTGCATTTTCCTACTGTAACCTGGAAGACAATATTCATCCCACAGTGGGTGGGATCTTAACATTATTTTTCGGGAGGTTTGCCAAAATTGTCACCAAAAAAAGAACCGTTGGAACACGCCTCTCCCCCCTGGGGACGCTGGGAAGTGCTCCTGGAGGAGAAAGATTATAAAGTTAAAAGGATTACGGTCCTTCCCGGACAAATGCTCAGCTATCAAAAACATGCCCATCGTTCCGAACACTGGGTCGCAGTAAAAGGCCAGGGAGTTATTACCCTGGATGGCCGGAAGATTGATTTGAATCCGGGTGAAGCGCTGGATATTCCCGCCGGCTGCGCCCACCGGGCTGCCAATCAGGGTAAGGATCCCTTTATCTTGATTGAAATCCAACGTGGCAGCTATCTGGGCGAAGATGATATTGTCCGCCTGGAGGACAGCTACGGTCGAGCTTAATTTTAAAATTTTAAAGGGGAAGATTATTATGATGAAGAAGTACGCCCTTGTTCTGGCCGGAGGAAAAGGAGAACGCTTTTGGCCTTGGAGCAGGAGCAGTCAGCCCAAACAATTTTTAGCATTGACAGGAAAACGCTCTTTGATCCAGCAGACCTGGGATCGTTTGCAAAAAATTTTTCCGGTAGATAATATTCTCGTGGCTACCGGCCAATCCTTTGTCCCCCTGGTCCGCAAGCACCTGCCCCACCTGGCAACGGAAAATATTCTCGTTGAACCACAGGGAAGAAACACAGCTCCCTGTATTGGCCTTGCCGCCTTGCGTTTACGAAAGATGGACCCGCAGGCGATCATGCTTGTTCTTCCTGCTGATCACCTCGTGGTAAACCAAAAAGCCTTTCATCACTGCCTGCATCAATGCCTGGAACTTGCCGGCAAAAACGATTATCTGATCACCATTGGTGTCACACCTTCCCGGCCGGAAACAGGCTACGGGTATATTGAAAAAAATGAAACACCCTTAAACGGAAAGCCCGGGGTTTACCGGGTGAAACAGTTTGTCGAGAAACCCAACCGGCAAAAGGCTAAACAATTTCTTGCTGCCGGAAATTTCTTCTGGAACAGCGGGATTTTTGCCTGGAAAGCCGAGTTAATCTTGAAAAAAATTCAAGAATATCTTCCCGAACTTTATCAAGGTTTAAAGGAAATTGATCCCTACCTGGGAACACCGGGTGAAAAGGATGTCCTGGCAAGATTGTTTCCCGCACTGCCCAGTGTTTCGATCGATTACGGGGTGATGGAAAAGGAGAAAGATATTCTGATGGTCCAGGGGGATTTTGACTGGGATGACCTGGGAAGCTGGACAGCTCTGGCCAAACAATTCCGTGAAAAGGGAAAACAAAATGTCAGCAAAGGCCGGCACCTCGGCATTGCGACAGAGGACTGTCTCGTCTATGCCCAAGACGCCCTGATTGCCACCTTGGGGGTTTCAGGCCTGGTTATTGTCCAATACGATGGCGTAGTATTGGTTTGTTCCATGGAACGTGCCCAGGAGATCAAAAACCTGGTCGGAAAATTGAAGACGGAAGGCCTGGAACAATATCTCTAGCAGGGGAAGGAGAAGGTTTGAGTTGGAATATCAGCATAAATACCGGCAATGGCTGGAATTTCCCGGTTTAGACAAGGAAATGAAACAGGAACTTCTTAGAATTTCCGAAAATGAGGGGGAGATCGCCTCCTGTTTTTCCCGGGAATTGAAATTTGGTACGGGAGGTATTCGCGGGCGGATGGGCGTCGGCCCTTCCCGGATCAATATTTATGTAGTTCGTAAGGTTTCTGAAGGACTGGCCCGCTTTATACAAAAAACCGGACCCGGGAAGGGCGACCCTGGCCCGAGTGTAGTAATCGCCTATGATACCCGGCACAACTCGGAACGTTTCGCCCGGGAAGCAGCCGCCGTCTTTATACATTGGAACATCAAGGTCTACCTTTTTAAGCAGCCGGCACCCACGCCGCTGCTTTCCTTTGCCGTCAGAGAGCTTGACGCCACGGCCGGGGTAGTGATCACCGCCAGCCATAACCCGGCCGGCGATAACGGTTATAAAGTATACTGGTCCGACGGGGGCCAGATCACCGATGGGCTGGCCAACGCCATTACAGCGGAAATTGCTGCTGTGGAAAATGAATTACTTGTCCGTTCGGGACAACTGGAAAAAGCCCGCCAGGAGGGCCTGCTGGTGATGCTGGATGAAGGGATTTTCACCTGCTATTTGGAGCACCTGCAGGCTTTGCGCCTTTTTCACAGACGCGAGAAACTTGCTTCGTTAAAAGTTGTCTATACCCCCCTCCACGGGACCGGTGCCGGAATAATCCCCCGGGCGCTGCAGGCCGCGGGCATCACAAATCTTACTGTAGTTCCCGAACAAGCCACAGCAGATCCCTCCTCCTGGACAATTAAGTATCCCAATCCGGAAGATTGGGACGTTTTTGCCCTTGCGATTCAATGGGGAGAAAGAAACGGCGCGGATCTCTTATTGGCCACTGATTTGGATGCAGATCGACTTGGCGTGGCAGTAAGAGACCCCAAAAACCGCTTTATCCCCCTCACGGGGAATCAGCTCGGTGGGCTACTCCTGGAATATGTTCTCTCCCGCAAAAAAGAAACAGGAGACTTACCACTAAACGGTATCGTGATTAAAACGGTCGTTACCTCCGAAATCGGCCGGGCGATTGCCGCCTCCTACGGCCTGGAAACCCTGGAAACACTGACCGGTTTTAAATATATTGGCGAAAAGATCAAAGAGCTTGTCGATACCGGTGAAAAGACTTTTCTTTTTGGTTATGAGGAAAGCTGTGGTTACCTGTTGGGGGATTTTGCCCGGGATAAAGATGCTGTCCAGGCCAGCCAGGTAACAGCTGAGATGGCCGCTTTTTATAAAAACTGGGGCATGACCCTAATTGAAGCCTTGGAACACCTTTTCCAAAAATATGGGTATTTTGCTGAGGAATTAATCAACCTGGAACTGGCCGCAGACGAAATGGAGCGTGTCAAGGAGAGCATGGATTTTTTCCGGCAGGCTGAGTTAATAAAAATCGGGGAACGGCGCATCATCCGCCGCACAGACTACCTCTCCCGGGAAAGTTTGGATTTGCTGCAAAACACCAAAACTCCGACGGGTTTACCGGCAACAAACTCTTTAAAGTATTTCCTGGAAGGAGAAGCCTGGTTCTGCATCCGGCCTTCCGGCACAGAACCCAAGCTAAAAATCTATCTGGGAGTGCAGGAAACAAGTGGAGAGCAAGCCCACAGAGAACTGGAAACCCTTAAAAATGCCGTCCTGAAACTGTTAGAAAAAAGTATGACAACCACTCATAAATAAACAGCCTCAACCGAAAAAGCTATGGTGAATTTTAAAATTCGCCAGGAATAAGCTTTCGTATGATCAAAGCAGAGCCTGATACCTGAAGCCCCTAAGTATATCTTAGGGGCTTCAGGTACTACAGTAAGTAATATTATTAAATATTATCAAACAAGGAATACTTCTCAAAATTAAGCACTTTCCTGGTTCCAAAAATTATGAGCTTTCCTGGCTCCAATCAAAAAGCTTAACATTATACTCCTGCCCGTCATATTTCCAGGTAATATCCAGATAAGAATTCATCGTAAAATCTTCCACGATATTTCTTTCGGAGGTCCCTGCAGAAAGCGCCTCCTGCAAGGCAGGGCATTCTTGAAACAAACGGTATTCGATTTCTTCACCGGGGTTAATCGTACCATAACTTTCAGCTGGATAATCTCCAATTAATTTGCCGGTCAGCGGGCTTCTAATGATAATCTGCACATCTTCGGCAGGTTTTTCACCCTGGTACTCCATAAAACAGTAAGCGTTAAAAACAGCTCGCTCAGCCTCTGTTTCCAATGAACATTCCTTATCTTTAATTTTCCAGGTTTCCCCCCAATATTTATCGGGACGCAAACCTGCCGGCACTTCTCCTTCCAGGTCCCCGAAGGCCTGGGTGGCATCTCCTTCAACATCAACACAGCCGCCTAGACCAAGTAGTAAAGATGATACTAAAAATAAGAGCATAAACATGGATACCTTGCGCATCATTTTCTTTCCTCCTTACCTTATATCTATAATTAAAATTCAACAAAAATCTCTTTACTCCTTCAAAAATAAATTATCGTGTAGAAAAGAATCCTCTCACTAAAAATAAGCAACCTGTGGAAGGTTGCTTATTTTCCCTTGGCTAATGCTATTTCAGCACTTTGGGAAATCATACCCCAACTTTATCCGGGCACAGCCTTTAATCCTTCAAAGCACTAAGAATTGAACGTAATCTTTCCCGATATCCGGCATTTTCGATGATCGTGCCTGTAACTACCATTTCAGCTCCTGCCTGCCTGACACGACGGGCATCCATGGCTGTACGGATGCCTCCCCCGACAATAAGTGGAATGGAAATTTCTTTTTTCACAGCACGGATCATCCCCGCAGGGATGGGCTGAGCTGCATTCAGGCCCGCTTCAAAATAAATAAATTGCATGCCAAACAGCTCTGCTGTCACAGCATAACTGGCCGCCAGCCAATAATTATCCCGGGGAACAGGTTTAACGTTTGCCGCTTCCCCCATTTTTAGACCTGGCTCCACCATGATGTATCCTACAGGGATGGTTTCCAGTTCCATTCTTTTTAAAATTATCGCGGCCTGGGCCTGGCCGCCGCAGACATAGTTAGTATTTTGAGAATTGAGGAGACTTCCGAAAAAATATGCATCAAAGGAAAAACAAAGGGCTTCGGCTCCGGCAGGTGAATAGACCAAAGGTATCGATATTTTCTCCCGGATACATTTTGTCGTCGAAAGAAGATTTCTTTGCGAAAGGCCATTCAATCCTGCCACCAGGATCAGATCACTACCCACCTCCTGCGCTGTAAGAGCCAGGCGCCCCGCCGCTTCCGGCGACTGCTTCATGGGATCAATAAACGTAATATGCACGGTCCCTCTTTTTAACTTTTCCTTCAGGTATTCGGTAACGTTCATTATTAATCTTCTCCGGTCTATGAACTATCCTCTCAATATTATTATAATAAACTTTTAAATGTTTTACAACTACCAAGATTTACCGAAAAGTTACTCAATTCCAAGATTTGTTCCCTTTTCCAGCTTTTCACTGCAGTTTGTCACCCTCAAGCCTAAATCCGGGAGCTTTAAGACCCGTTTTGGTTAGCAAAAAAGCTGGCCATGTGCTCTGCCAGCCTTTACTGCCTGTTTTTTTTAAAAGTAGATATCTGAAAAAAC
>JBMNEM010000002.1:0-392076 GCA_050948785.1 Dethiobacteria bacterium | reverse complement strand
AGTTATTTGAGCGCTTTTTCCCGTTTGATTTCCAAAAAAATAATTTGGGCTGTTTTCATAACTATATTGGCCTTATGTGTGACATTTATTTCTCTTCCGCCGGCGGAAGCTGCGGCCGAGGCAGAGCCCGGGGCAAAATACTACCTGCCCACTTATTTCCCTGCGTCGGAGACAGAAATCAGCCCGGCCGGGCCAGCCACAAGGACCGTCCCCGCGGCTGGTTTGCTCAATCTGGAGGCGCCGGCTCAGGTCGCGGCGGGGGAAACTTTTGTTCTTTCCCTGAGCACAGGAGAGGGGTTCCCGCTCCTGGTTAACGAAGATGCGGCTTTTTTTGAATCCTGCGACGGCGGGGAACCGCAGCTGGCGGGAATCTGCACCCTGGATGCTCAAGGAACGGCCTGCCTGCAGCTGCAGAGGACAAAAGTAGGCGCTTACCGCTACAACGTCCTGGCGGGCCCCTTTCAAAGTGAAATCACGGTCACGGTCCTCCCGGGCCGGCCCGCGGTCATTCAGGAGATGCAGGAACGCCTTTTCCTGGAAGCAGGCAGCCGGGCCACAGTAGAATTTGCGGTCGAGGATTCTTATGGAAATAAAATTGCCGCCGGCAGCACGGCGGAAAAGCCGGCGAAAGAGCAGCTCGCTGTCCTGATCACCGGTCCGGCCAACGGCTCGCAGAAAATTCCGCTCCCGGAAGCGGAATTCAGTGTCACAGCAAACCCGGCGGGAAACTTTGTCGTGAGCTTTGCTGCTGAAAAAATAGGGGATTACCTGGTGGAGGCCAGCCTCCCAGGTAGCGGTGCTTCTGCCCGCAGCCTGGTCTGTGCCCGGGAGTTGGGTGCCGTTACCGGTGTTGAACTTGCTGTGCGGGGCGGGAAAGAACCTTGCCTGCGCCTCAGCGGGGACGCGGCACAACCCGGCCGGCTGGAGCTCGAAGTTATTCTCTGCGGGGAAAACAATTTTACTAAAACGCCTTCCCCGGCTGAAGAGCGCAATATCATTTTTTCGACTGACCGGCCCGACCTGCTTCTAATAGAAAAAACATCGGAAAGCAGGGCTCTGTTAACAGAAAAAGGGAAAGGCGGCCTGGCCACCGTCACCGTTACATATGTCGGAGAAGGAAAAGGGCTGCAGAAAAGTATTCCCATCTGGATTGCCGGCGACCCGGCGCAGATTAAACCGGAAATAAAAGTTAGCGATCTGACTGCCCTGGTGCAAATTGCCCTGGTGGATAAAGAGGGCCGGCTTGCTTGGGAAAAAACAAAAGGCTACCGGATAGATATTCCGGCTGGCCTCAGGATTGCTGCACAAAATGAATTTGCCCGCGGAAAAGCAGAATTTGTCCTGAAAGCGAAGGAATACGGGAAGCTATACGGTGGGAATCACAACCGGCGAGGGGCTTTCCCGCAACTTGAAAATTAATTTTCTGGAAAAAATAAAACCGGCCCGGCATGCCGTTATTTTCATCGGGCAGGAAAGGCTATATTAAAGATGGACAGCCGGCGAAGATGAGCCCTGCACCTGAAATCTGCTACGGCCGGGTCTTTGTTCCGGTAGAATTTCTGAGCGATGCTTTTGGTGTAGAGGTCAGCGCTTTCCCCGGAATGGAAAAAATCACCCTTCAAAGCCAAAGCGGGATAAAAATGATCATCGACCGGACGGCTCAACAGCTGACCATCACCAACGCCAAAGACGGTTCAACAATAACAACGCCTATCGGAAGACTATTTCTGCAGAAAAAAGCGGGCACCTATTTTGTTCCGGCCGGAATCATCGCCCGCATTTTTGGCGCCGAAGTGGATTACCTCCCCAAACGCGACCAGATCGAACACGTGACCTTTATTCGGAAGTAAATCAACCATGGGGCCAACCGCAGGGACGGTCCCCGCGGTTGGTTCAACACTAACAACGCCTATCGGAACGCTATTTTTGTACTCAAGCTAGTCCTCACTACTCCTATGAGTAAGAATCAGTATGATTATACTTTCTATAAACGACAATTCATTTTTTGAGCATTTATTTAGTAGGGTTATAATCCTGCTTTTTTTTATCTCATTTTCAGGAGTGCTGCCATATATAAGGTAGTCGGTGGAAATGTGCAAATAATCGGAAACCTTAACCAAGGTATCAAGGCTCATCTGTCTTTCTCCACGTTCTAATTGCCCAATATATAAGGGCGAAAGTCCCAGCATTTCTGCAAATTTTTCTCTTGTCAGTCGTAATTTTTCCCTTTCATCTCTAATTCTTTCACCAATTGCTTGATTGTCTACATGTTTTATATTTTCTTCCACTAATGCTTTCACCTCTATAATAACTTTATCTATAAATAGCAAATGCCTAAATATGCTGGCTGCCTATTAAATAGTTTGCCACCGGCACACATTTGATATACAATATGTTTATAGAGTTGTCAGTGGTGAGATAGATTGTTAAATAGAACTTATTTATTTAAACTATTTCCTATACTTTTTTTATGGATAGGATTATTTTCGGGATTTCTACCGATATATATACATAAAAATGGCGGGGATAGTTTGTTCTGGGGCATATACCTGATCATTCAAATATCTTTGTGGATTGGGTTGGGAATTTTTTTAAAAAGGATATATGTACTTATATATAAAGATGAGTTGACAAAATTATGGAATAGGCGCTATCTATACGTCAGGCTGGGTGATGAAATAAAGAAATTAAAAAAAAAGGGGGGGTTGTCACTTGCTATTGTGGACATAGATAATTTTAAAAGCATAAATGATGCCCATGGCCATTTATTTGGAGATAAGGTGTTAACAAAAATAGCTAATACATTGCAAGGCCATCTACGAAAAAACGATATTATCGCCAGGTGGGGCGGCGAAGAATTTATAATAGTTTTACCGGAAACCGATGCCAAAGGAACAAAAGCAGTTTTAGAGAGGACAAGAAAGGTAGTAGAAGAAAATGATTTTGGATGCAGGATTACTATCTCTGGAGGAATTGCCTTTACCAAGGCTTACATGGAGACGAACAACCTGATAGAAATGGCGGATAAAGCACTTTATAAGGCAAAAAGGACCAAAAACCTGATCGCCGTATATAAAGAATAAAGCTATATTTTCTGGAGGGTAACATGCCTGAAGAAAAAATAATAGAATTAAGAACACTTCTCCATAAGGCAAAACTTTCAGGAGAAGCTGATGAGAACACCATTTTAGCTATTAGCAAAGAGTTGGATAAATACATTGTTGAATATATAAAGCAGAAGAAAAAAGTAGAAAAGTAGGACGAATCTTCACCTGAACAGGATTAAGAAAATCTTTCGATAATATCCTTTACCATCCGGCCAGCCACGGGGACAGTCCCGCGGCTGGCTGATCGTACATTTTCGGCCTGATGACGAAAAACATCACCTCTAATATTATTTTGTAACCGTCTGCATGAGGTCGCCGATCTGGATCTGGTCGACCACGTCCATCCCCTCAACCACCTTGCCGAATACAGCATACTGCCCGTCAAGCATGGTAGCGTCCTTTTTGAGAATATAAAACTGGGAGCCGGCAGAGTCAGGGTGCATAGCCCGTGCCATGGCCAGCGCTCCCCGGATGTTACTGAGTTGCGGGTGTGTTTCCAGCTTGATCGTCCAGCCGGGGCCGCCGGTGCCGTTACCTTTCGGGTCGCCGCCCTGGATCACCCAATCCTCGACCCGGTGGAACTTGAGCCCATCGTAGAAGCCGGACTGGACCAATTTATCAAAGTTGGCCACCGTAATCGGCATCAGATCGGGGTAAACCTCAAGCACGATTTGCCCCCTGGCGGTATTGATGGTAACCTTAAAAGGCACTTGTTCCGCCGACGCTTCGGGTTTCATGTTCTGGTTTTCAGACAATCTGTTTCCTCCTTAAACTGATTTATTGAGTAAGACTTTTTATTAATATAATTCCTATCTGGATTGGAGCACTTCCCAGCTTTATTTTAAACAAGATTAAGACAAATTACAACTTATAATCCTGCATCCTGCACATAAACGTTTCTCTTGGAAATAAAAAAGCCCGGCTTAACCGGGCCACTTTTCTTTCTTATATTTTTAATTTTAAGAAAACCTGTTGCTAATGATACTAATGATATTCGCATTACCCGACTCCTGTGGTATAATATTGACAGGCAAATCGTATAGGAGACAGATATGACGGAAAATCAAGATCAGATACATATGCCCCACGATACCGGCTATAAATTCCTGCTGGCCAGCAAAAAAGCTTTTATACAGCTGATCAGAAGTTTTGTTAAAACCGGTTGGACCGATCAGGTTGACGAAGCCAACCTTGTAAGAATCGATAAATCCTTTATCCTACAGGGCTTCCAGAACAAAGAAGCAGATCTGATCTATCGTGCCAGGCTGAAAGACAGGGATATAATTTTTTACGTCCTGATGGAGCTACAGTCCACGGTAGATTTCCTGATCCCCTATCGGCTTCTGTTATACATGAATGAGATCTGGCGGGATATCTTCAAAAATATTCCCCTAAAAGAAGCAGAACGCAAAGACTTTCGCTTGCCGGTAATTATCCCCATAGTCCTTTACAACGGGCAGCCAAAATGGACCGTTCCATTAAATTTTAAAGAAACGCTAAATGGCTATGAATTATTTAAAGAGCATGTGCTGGATTTCCAATATATCCTGATCAATGTCCATACCTACGATGAAAAAGAGCTGCTTAAGCTTTCCGGCGTGATAGGGGCAGTGTTTTTAGTCGATCAGGCCACAAATTTTGAAGAAATTATTGAAAACTTAAAAAAGCTGGTTGAAACCATCAAAAAAATGGAGCCGGAGGAGTATAGGTTATTTATAGCCTGGGCAGAAAATATTTTAACACGTGGCTTATCCCCGGAAAAGAAAGAAGAGATTACCGCTATCCTGAAAAAAACACGCGCTGAGGAGGTGGAAGAGATGATCTCCAACGTAGAAAGAGTTATTAAAAAATCTTTGGAAGACGCCAAAATCGAAGGAATAGAAAAGGGAATGGAAAAAGGAATGGAAAAAGGAATGGAAAAGGTAGCCAGGCAGATGCTCTCAGATGGTGAAGAAATCGCAAAAATAATGAGATACACCGGCCTTTCCAGAGAAGATATTGAAAAACTAAAATAACATACCATGTTTCTCTACCGGCGATAACACCCTTTGCCGGTTTTTATTTGAAACAACAATATTAGCTCTCCGCCAACATCAGCATATAGTTTTTTTTTACCCCCCCATCGGCACCATTTTCTCCAACAGTAATAACCCGCTTTCTACAGTTTTAGCACCGCAGCGATCAGGTCTTCGTCTTCGGTATGCGTATAGATTGCCGTTTTTTCAATATTTACATGTCTCAACAACTGTGCCAGCCACAAAAGGATGAACTGGCAGCAACCTTGATTTGTCCCCCTTTGCTCCTTCTATATACACTTCAGGGAGATCAGAGCTAAAATCGCTTACCTTGATATATCGTAGCTCTTCTAGCCTTACCCCGCAGTAGTAGAAAGTCTACCTGATAGCCCCAGCGTTTCTGCATAATGCCGGGCGGGAAGGAAACTATGGCCCTCACCTCCGCTCTTTCCAAATTCGGCCAGGTCACGCCACTTATTATCGCCTCCGTCAAAATACTCAATAGCTGCCTGGAAATCATAGGCCAGGTCAGGGGCATCGTAAGCTTTTAAATTTTTGCCAACCAACCGATTATTCTTTTCCACAGCAGCTTCAGCCAAGTAAGAAAAGTTATCCATAATCCCGTTCCGGGAGCTATCCTTAAGGCTAAGCAGGGTGGCACTCTTTGCGATCGAACTCCGGGGCATCATCCAGTTCTTCCCTGGCGCCCTGAAGTTCGTTGTAGGCGCTGCGGTAAACCACACATTTGGTAAAATCAAGCATGGTCTCGCTGCCTGCGATTAAATACACCGGGAATAACAAAAAAACTAAAATAGGTTCCCGGGCTTTTCCCCGGCAAAGAACACTTTTAGCAGGCTTTTTACCGGGAACCTATTACATTTTATAGCACGCCGAAATGTGATAACGGCGATGGCTATGAGGTTATACCGGAAACTTAATAACATTTTATAGATGTTGTCCCTGGCCTTCTGAAGTATTTTTAAAATAGGCAGGTATCACCCAGGGTTTTTCGTAAAGCATTTTCAACTGGCCGTAAGCGCGGGCCAGGTCCTGCATCCCGCTTTTGATCTCCAGCACGGCCAGCTCCGCCTGCTCGATCTCTAGCGGGACGGCCATCCCCAGTTTGAAGCGCAACTGTACAGCACGCAGGCCATTCTCGGCTTGGGCCAGATTGGCTCCCAGGGCTTTGTACTGGCTCTCCAGCCCCTGCAGCTGGTAATAAAGGGAGCGGACGCCTTTGCGCACCTCTTCTTTTATGGCATAAAGATTGTTTTTTTCTTGCTGCACGGCGCTCACTACGACCTTGTAGGGGGGCGCGCCAACATTGTAGGTATAGAGGGAAAGCTCCCGTTCGGCCTGCGCCACTTTCTGCTCCTGCAGCCAGATATAGGGGTGATCGTGCAGGATGAGGGCCAGATGGCGCTCGAGGCTGATCTCCTCCAGCCATACCGGCGGGTCGGGCTCCTGGAGTTTCGGCCGCGCCTCCGGCTCCAGCCTCAGTAGCTTGTTCAGGCTGACATAGGCTTCGTCAAGCTGCCAGGCCAAACGCTCCCTTTGTTCTTTTTCTGCCGCGTAGCTGCTGCGGGCATTCTCCCGGTTAAAGCGGCTCTCCATCCCCAGCCGGGTCTTTGTCTCAGTCTGGATCAGTTTTTTCGCAGCAAAGGCCAGGGCGCGATCTGCTGTTTCCAGGCCGGCAGTGTTTTGGAGCACTTCATCATAAGTGCTGCGCACCTGGAAAGCGATCGTCTCTTCAAGGATCTCCACCTGCTTGGCGGCCATGCGCCAAGCAGTATCGGCTGCAGTAAATTCCAGCAGCAGCTTCCGGTCAGCAGCATCAGCTTGATCATAGCCGAAACCCCCGGGGGTAGACCCTGAAATGCGACGCAGGTTAGCCAGCTGCTCGCGCATCTCCTTGGCTTGCAGGACGCTTTCCCGAGCGTTTTTCAGCTCCGTGCTGTTCTTCAAAGCGAGCTCCACCGCCTCATCATAGGTGAGCACAGGTTCAGCTTCGCCTGCAGATGCATCTGTGGCAGCAGCCACAAGGACCGTCCCCGTGGCTGTTCAAGGAAATCTTCGAAAAAAAGAATAAAGCTATATTTTCTGGAGGGTAACATGCCTAAAGAAAAAATAAAAAAAGTGGAATAGGAGGACGAGTCTTCACCTGAATAGGATTAGGAAAATCTTTCGATAATATCCTTTACAATCCGGCCAGCCGCGGGTCAATCGCGGGGACAGTCCCCGCGGCTGGCCCGCGGCCGGTGCGGTTGGTTCATTTCCTGCATGATGATGAAAAACATCACCTATTATATTATTTTGTAACTGTCTGCATGAGGTCGCCTATCCGGATCTGGTCGACCACGTCCATCCCCTCAACCACCTTGCCGAACACGGCATACTGCCCGTCAAGCATGGTAGCATCCTTTTTAAGAATGTAAAACTGGGAGCCGGCAGAGTCAGGGTGCATTGCCCGTGCCATGGCCAGCGCTCCCCGGATGTTGCTGAGTTGTGGGTGGGTCTCCAGCTTGATCGTCCAACCGGGGCCGCCGGTGCCGTTACCGTTCGGGTCGCCGCCCTGGATCACCCAATCCTCAACCCGGTGGAACTTGAGCCCATTGTAGAAGCCGGACTGGACCAATTTATCAAAATTAGCCACTGTGATCGGCATCAAATCGGGATAAACCTCAAGCACGATTTGCCCCTTGGCGGTATCGATGGTAACCTTAAAAGGCACTTGCTCCGCTGACGCTTCAGGTTTTGTATTCTGATTTTCGGACAATCTGTTTCATCCTCCTTTAGACTGATTATTGAGTAAGACTTTTACAACTTTAAACCTATCATCTGGAATGGAGTGCTTCCCAGCCCTATTTTAAACAAAATTAAGACAAATTACAAATCGGGCAAGAGGCTACTCTGAGCTGCCACGGGGACTGTCCCCACAGCTGGCCCGCGGCTGTTCCCGAGATAGTCCGCCCGGGATAATCGTCCTTTACCTCCCGTAGGGGCCCTTTTTTTGCGCTGCATTAAATCCTTACTTAGGGTTACTGCTTGATTGTAACTGTGCGTGCTTCTGCATCCCAGTCAATGGTCGCCCCCAGAGCCTGACCCAGCCAGTGAATGGGCAGCATGGTGCGGCCATCAGTAATCTCCGGAGCAACATCCATGTTAGTGGTTACGCCGTTGACCAGCACGGCCTTGCTGCCAATGGTTACCTGTGCAACACGATCACCCTTGAAGACGGTTACTGCTTTGGTCACAGGATCCCAAATGATATTGTCATCATCAACACCCAGGGCATTGGCGGCATAGCGCAGCGGCAGGAAGGTACGGCCGTCCTTGATGTAGGGAGCTACATCCATAGTCTTTTTAATAGATTCGTTTTGCTCAATCACTGTATAAGTTGTGCTGCCAATCGTGAAAACAGAGGTACGGGTCTCACCCGGAGCGGGAGTGATGACGTTGGCAAAGACGAACTTTACGACATGGTCTGTACTAAATATAACTAGTTTTATAATTGTTGCATTTGGATTATCATTCTTAACGAGAGCCCCTCCGCCGATAGACGCCCTGAATTCCCCTTCTGGAACCATGCGGTCCAGGGTCAGCTTGAGATCTGATATTTTAAGCGTAGACGGTATTTTACTTCTGGAGTCAATGGGAATAGTAAGGACATTTTTCTCAACTTTTACCTTGACGATTTCCAGGTTGCCTTCCGTTACTTCCACGCCGGGAGTGGAAGCAAAATCAATACCTTTGGGTAAAACTACGGTCAATACCTTGTTGATTATGCAGTCATCATAATGCGGATACTGGTCATCAATCCTTGCATTTTTGGTCTCGGTGATGATGATATCCGGAACGGGCTGGTTCTGCACACCGATCTTCAGGTCCGTAGCTGCCACTTTAGCGGTAATGGGTGCTACAGCTTTGGCGATAACCACCTCTTGTTTTTTCATCCCGGCGCCGCTGAATTCCGCAACAATATCACCGCTTTTGTCGGCTTCGATACTTAACTGCAGTTCGAATTCGTACTTTATAGTTCCTGTATCTTTTTCTGCTACAGTGATGAAGAGTTCATTTTGCCTGCCGCCAACTTCGCCTTTGGTTTCATCCCCGTCAACCTTTACTATTCCATTATCGGCAACTATCTTAACCCATTCAGGCAAGATTACAGCGACTTCCCGGCCAACGATCAGAGACTTTTCAAGTGTTTCTTCAATTTTGATCTTAGCAGTTTTTTGATCCCACATACCGGCGACAAGTTCTTTTTTTTCTTTAACAGAGGCTATCGCGCCATAGTCCAAACGCTTAGCTACAACTAATTCAGTTTTTGTTACCTTCTTGTCTCCATCTACATTTAACACGACATCGCCGTGGGGAGCATCTCTGTCCGCAGCAATTTGTAGCCCGCTGATTAAAATCGAGCCACGAGCGCTTCGAGGGCCATCTATCGGATCAAATGTAAATATTAATGTCCTCTTATTTTCTATTTCTAGTGTTGGAGGAGTATACGAAGATCCAACTAACCCGCCTTTCGTCTCAATAGCAACCCCGGACGTTGTATACCAGGCGTACTTGGGGGGCAGCTTCAATTTAATAGTTTGATCCTCGTTACCCAGCGCCCCAATACTAGACTCGTCAATGCAAATGGTTGCGAGTTTTCCGTATCTGCCACCAAACTTATTTACTTTTTCAATGGTGGCCTTTGTTTTACCTGCGGCAGATATGGCAAAGACGAAAGTCCCCTTTGAAACTAAACTATCGAGTGGATCCACTACCACCCTGACTTGGCCCTCTGCAGTAATTTTTGCCAGCAAGGGAACCTTGATTTCCACTTTATCCGCAGCCGTAATATTTTTGATAGTAATTCCCAGGATTTCCTTGGAGATGTAATCCACATCAACATCTGCACCAGTAACATCAACTGCACCTGTTGTTGTTATTTCATCCTTAAGCCACTCAGCATTGGCCAGGGCCAGTTCGAAATAATCCCCGTTAGAAAAATCACCTGCATCTTTTTCCTTGATTCTTAAAAATGGGGCCTTATCTTTGTCTTTAAATGAATCATCCTTGGACACCTGCGGCACTCTGTTTACACTATTTACCGATGCGGCAAAGGCCGGTACAGCGATGAACAGGATGAGGAATGCAACACAGAAAATGGTGATTAATTTCTTTGTTGACCTTATCATGTTTTTACTTTCCTTCTTAAAATTTATGGTTCTTATGAAAATAAAAAGACAGGGGGAAAACCAAGATAGGTTCCCGGGCTAACTCCGGCAAAGAACACTTTTTGCGGGCTTTTTACCGGGAACCTATTATACAGTTGTTCCTGGCCTTGTGACATCCTCATAGGATCAATAGACCCCGGGAAACCCCGCTGAAGATCCTGAAGTATTTTTAGGGAGCAGGCATCAGCCAAGGTTTCTCAAAGAGCGTTTTCAACTGGCCGTAGGCGCGGGCCAGGTCCTGCATCCCGTTTTTGATCTCCAGCACGGCCAGCTCCGCCTGCTCGATGTCTACCGGGACGGCCATCCCCAGTTTGAAACGCAGCTGAACAGCATGGAGAGCATTTTCTGCCTGAGCCAGATTGGCTTCCAAGGCTTTGTACTGGCTCTCCAGTCCCTGCAGCTGATAATAGAAGGAACGCACGCCTTTGCGCACTTTCTCTTTTAAGGCATAAAGATTGTTTTTTTCTTGCTGCACTTTGCTTGCCCAGACCTTGTAAGGAGGTGCGCCAATGTTGTACGTGTAGAGGGAAAGCTCCCGTTCGGCCTGTGCCACATTCTGCTCCTGCAGCCAGATGTAGGGGTGATCGTGCAGGATGGGGGCCAGATGGCTCTCCAGGCCGGTCTCCTCCAACCATGCCGGCAGGCCGGGCTCCTGGAGTTTCGGCCGCGCCTCCGGCTCCAGCCCCAGCAGTTTGTTCAGGCTGACATAGGCCTCGTCAAGCTGCCGGGCCAAACGCTCCCTTTGTTCTTTTTCTGCTGCGTAGCTGCTGCGGGCATTCTCCCGGTTAAAGCAGCTCTCCATCCCCAGCCGGGTCTTTGTCTCAGTCTGGATCAGTTTTTTCGCAGCAAAGGCCAGGGCGCGATCTGCTGTTTCCAGGCCGGCAGTGTTTTGGAGCACTTCATCATAAGTGCTGCGCACCTGGAAAGCGATCGTCTCTTCAAGGATCTCCACCTGCTTGGCGGCCATGCGCCAGGCGGTATCGGCCGCGGTGAAGTTCAGCAGCAGCTCCCGGTCAGCAGCATCCGCTTGATCATAACCGGGGCCCACGGGGGTAAACCCTGAAATGCGGCGCAAGTTAGCCAGCTGCTCGCGCATCTCCTCGGCTTGCAGCACGCCTTCCCGGGCGTTTTTCAGCTCTGAACTGTTCTTTAAGGCAAGCTCCACCGCCTCATCATAGGTGAGCACAGGTTCAGCTTCGCCTGCAGATGCATCTGTGGCAGCAGCCACAGGAGCAACAGTCAAGCCAGCCACAAGGACCGTCCGAGACCACTGAAAAACTAAGTTTTTTTGCTTTGTCATCTTAAAACAAGTCTTGGGAATGCGATATTTCCATTGGTCCAATGCTTTTGAATTATTTCCCAAGGTGACAAAAATGGGCTTTTTCAGTGGTCTCGAAGCGTCCCCGTGGTTGTGCCCGTGGTTGTGTACTATTGGCGGCTATGGCCCTTTTTACCACAACAGAATATTTTTTACATTTTACAGAATGAACAGGGCTTCATCACCTATAGACCTTTCCACCTTTGTTGCTCAGTTTGGGGGTAGGCTGGCAGGCTGTAGGTAAAAATAAGAAAAGGTCCCCGGCGTTAACCTTTGCAGGGCTTTCCTGCCGGTTTTACCAGGAACCTGTTAATATTAGTCGTTATTTTTAGGGAGAACGGGTAGCAGCCAGGGTTTTTCGTAAAGCATTTTCAACTGACCGTAGGCACGTGCTAAATCCTGCAACCCGCATTTTATTTCCTGTAGGGCCAGTTCAGCTTGTTCGACCTCCAAGGGGACGGCCATTCCCAGTTTGAGGCGCAGCTGGGCAACACGCAGGCCGTTTTCGGCTTGTGACAGGTTTTTTTCCAGGGCTTTATACTGGTTTTCCAAGCCTTGCAGCTGGTAATAAAGAGAACGGACACCTTTGTGCACCTCTTCTTTTAAGGCATAAAGGTTGTTCTTTTCCTGCTGCACAGTGCTCGCTACAACCTTATAAGGCGGCAGGCCCACGTTATAGGTATAAAGGGACAGTTCCCGTTCGGCCTGTGCCACCTGCTGCTCCTGCAGCCAGATATAGGGGTGATCATGCAGAACAAGGGCCAGGTGGCGTTCCAGGCTGGCTTCATCCAGTCCGGTTACCAAACCCTGCCCTTCCCCCAGCCAAGCTGAAGGATCATGTTCCTGCAACTTTGGCCGTGCCCCTGGTTCCAGCCCTAACAGTTTGTTTAAGTTAGTATAGGCCTCATCCAACTGCCGGGCCAGATGTTCCCTTTGTTCCTTTTCTGCCGCATAACCGCTGCGGGCGTTTTCCCGATTAAAGTTGCTTTCCATCCCCAGCCTGGTTTTTGTGTCGATCTGAATCAGTTTTTTTGCGGTAAAATCAAGGGCACGTTCTGTTTTTTCCAGGTTAGCAGTGTTTTGCAGCACATCATCATAAGCGCTGCGTACCTGGAAAGCAATTGTCTCCTCCAGGGCTTCTGCCTGTTTGGCAGCCATGCGCCAGGCATTATCCGCTGCAGTAAACTTTAGCAGCAGGTCCCGATCGGCAGCGTCAGCTTGATCATAGCCTGGGCCAATAGGGATGGCGGTAGATCCTGTGATGCGGCGCAGGTTCGCCAGCATTTCACGCATCTCTTCTGCCTGCAACTTGCCTTCGCGGGCGTTTTTCAGTTCTGTACTGTTCTTTAAAGCCATTTCCACTGCCTGATCGTAGTTGAGCCCCGACTTCACTGTAAGTTCGTCAGTAAAAGCGTTAGCAATATCTAACCCCAGAGGTATCCCATTGCTTGACGCAGTAGCAGCTGAAACTGGTATGGCAATTGATATTAAGATTCCTAGAAGAAACGGATATATTAATATTTTTTTCATTATATTTCTCCTCACATTAGGAATCAAGTTTAATATAAAATTTTTCAGTCGTTGTTTCCTGCTTGGCATCGTTAAAAAGGAAGGTAAGTTCCAACAGCATCATTTTGGCATCTTTTGGTACAGGAGGCAGCATGACATAACCTGTTTCTATCTTTTCATGGTCAATATTATGGTACCATATTTGATCGAGTGTAAAATGCAGGATATCACTTGTCTTGTAAACTTCCCCGTCAACAATTGCGGTAGTTTTAGCCTGCAGTAACTGTAAGGGTACTGTTTTTTTATTTTCCAGTTCAAGATAAACGCGGGTATTATTATCATCTTTAAAAAGGCCGGTTACCCTTATATTAAAAGCAGGCAACACCTTGGCCAAAGGAAGTTCTAGATAATTACCAGACGGTTGCCCTTCGGCATCAGGTTTTTCTTCCCCTGCAGCCCCTTCAAGCCTTTTAATCTTTTCTTCCAACGCCTTTATTTCTTCATCCTGTTCCTCTACCTTTTTGTCCAGCACTTGTTTTTCTTTTTGCAGGATTTGGCATTCTGCACAAGGTTTTGTATTGATCCGTACTATTTTATTTGCTTGATCCCAGCCCACTGAAGCCCCCAGCTGTTCGGCCACAAAACGGGCCGGCACATAGGTACGGTTTTCATAAAGCAAAACAGTGTAACCTGCGGGCATTTCCTCCCCTTGGCCATCAAATTGGAAGGTAATATCCCCTGCAAGCAAGGCAGATACCCAAACCGATGTACTTGCTAGCACACTAACAGGCAAAATACACAGTAAAAAAAGGATAACCCCAAAAATTAACAACCTGCATCTTTTTAAGTACACAATTTTTTCCTCCTTTCTTGGGGGAAAATCATATATACAAAAAACATTAAGTAAAAAGGACTCCCGCGGGAGTCCTTTTTACTTCACTTTAAACCCAAAGGGTTACTGTGCAACTGTTACTGTACGTGTTTCCGCATCCCAATCAATTGATGCTCCCAGAGCCTGGGCCATCCAGCGAATGGGCAGCATGGTACGGCCATCGGTAATTTCTGGGGTTACATCCATATTAATGGTTACACCATTGACCAGCATGGTCTTGCTGCTAATGGTTACTTGTGCAATACGGTCACCTTTGAAAATGGTTACCGCTTTAGTCGCTTGATCCCAGATGATGTTGTCATCATCAACCCCCAAGGCATTGGCAACATAGCGCAATGGCAGGAATGTACGGCCATCCTTGATATAGGGGGCTACATCCATGGTATATTCAACAGCTTCTGCAGCTTCAACAACAGTGTAATCCGTGCTGCCAATGGTAAAGGTTGTGGTAGCGCGTGTTTCACCCGGAGCCGGAGTGATAACCGTGCCGAATAAAGCCTTCACCACGCGGTTTTTGTTGAACTTAACTACTGTAGAGATTGTAGCATCAGCATGATTGTTTTTCACAATAGCACCGCCACCGATATTTACATTAAAATCTCCTTCAGGGACAGTCCTGTCCAGGGTTAGTTTGATATCGGAAATTTTAATTGTTGAAGGCCTGGTGCTGCTGGAGTCTATCTGCAGCGTCAGAACGCCTCCCACCAGTCTTGACGGTCCAAGTTCCAGGTTCCCTTCAGTAACCTCTACCTTGGGAAGATCTGAGAATTCAAATCCTGCCGGCGGTGTAATGGTCAACTGACGAGCATTACCGGTAGCAGCCGGTGCCCCAGCAACGGGGTTTATACCATCATAGACTGCCAGGTCATTATCAATGCGGCCTTTTGCAGTTTCAGTAATGATAATATCCGGCGCCGGCTGATTTTGTACACCGATCTTTACATCAGCGGGTTTTATTTCTACAGTTACCGGAGAAACAGCTTTAGCAACTGTAAGTTCCTGTTTTTCCATCCCGGCACCGAAAATCTCGGCAACAATATCGCCTTCTTTATCAGCCTCAATACTCAACTCCAGCTCAAACTGATATTTACTCTTAACTGCAGTGTTAATCCCGGCGTTTACTACAAAATAGATTTCATTCTGCCTGTTAGCCGGCTGTACAAGGTCGCCTACCGCGAGGCCTCCCGTAGCGTTTGTGTTTCTTACCCGTACTACTTTGACCCATTCGGGAAGGACTACACTTATTTCCCTGTTAGCGATCATAGCACCGGGCAACCCTTCCTCAATGGTAATCTTGGCAGTTTTGTTATCATAACTACCTGCTACAACTTCTTTTGCCTCGGGAATACTTGCCTTGATGCTGTATTCCATATTCTTGGCAACTACCATTTCATGAGCGGTAATGTTGGCACCATCAACATCGACAACTACATCACCAAGGGCGGCATCCCTGTCCGCCACGATCACAAGGTTGTTCAGGAAAATCGAGCCACGTGAACTACGATCAACAAGCCCTGCGGTGTTGGTGCCCGGGGTAAAGTTTATTTCCAATGTTCTGGTTCCATCGCCAGCAGTAGCAGTAACAGCTGAAAGAATGGTTGTACCCGCCAAACCCCCGCTGAAGACTATATCCCCAGCAGCGGGCCAAGGAGTTGAAGTCAAGTCCCATGTAAACTTCGGCGGCAGCTTAATTTTAACGCTTTGGGCTGCAATGCCCAGGGCGCCTATTCTGGTTTCATCAATCTGAATAGCTTCCAGATTGCCACGCCTGGAAAAAGAATTAACTTTGGAAATAGATGTTATTGTTTTCCCAGCGGCAGAGTTGGCAAAAACAAAGGTCCCACTGCTGACGGCGCTGTCGCGGCTGTCAATGGTAACTTTTGCTTCACCGTCTCCCGTAATCTCGGTCCACAACGGGATCTGTAAAACCTGCTTCGCTGTTCTTCCTGGTGTACTATCAGCTATTAAGTTTACCTCTGCAACTGTGTCTGAAAGAATATTAACAGTTACTGCGGCAGTGCCCACAGGTGCCAGGGTGCAAACCCCCTGCAGCACACCGGCTGCTTTTGCTGCAGCATCCCATTCAGCATTTTCCAGAGTCAAACGAAATGCTTCGCCAGGGGCTACTGATGAAAATTCCCCTAAATTTTTCTCCTCGATCCTTAAAGTCGGAGCTGTTGCGGCGGTAAAGTTATGATCAGATGAAACCTGTACCACCTTGTCTACGCTGTTTGTCGACGCCGCAAAAGCTGTCAGCGGCATCATTGTCAAGATCATCATCGAGACAACTAAAAGCGCAAAAAGTTTACGCGATCTAATACTCAATTTACAATACCCTCCTTTTAATTTAACTACATTGTTGCATTGATAAGGTAAAACTGCTTTACAAAAATAGAAAATCTTTGCTATCATCCCATATTTCTCTCTTCCTGCGAATTCCAGGCATCCCCCCTTAAAATTTGTGGTGAGTCTGCTTTTTAGTTTTTTGCCCGGAGCAGCAGACCCGCCGGGCTTTCCCCGCCCGGGCCTTGGGCCCGGGAACTCCCCCGGTCATCTCTGCTCCAGGGGATTTGCCTCCAGTATTCTCCAGTTCGACATAAAGATGAATTCTCCTGCTTTTCCTGGTAAAAGATTAAATAATTTTCTCTAAAGTATTAAAAACGTATTAGAGGAATTTTTTACTCCGGAGGCAGAAAAAAAAGGCGTTTAAGAAAAATTTTGTTTTCATTTCCAGCCTTCACTAATTTATAACGCCGTTATTAATTAAAGGTTACGCTTTTGGAAAAAGTTTTTTAAAAAAGTTTTTTAATCGTGGGTTAATTATCTGGATAGCCTGCCCCTGTTGTCTGACCAGGCTGGGCATTAATCCTAGGAAGTTTGCAGAAAAAAAAGGCGTTTAAGAAAAAAATTGCTTTCGTTTCCAGCCTTCACTAACTTATAACGCAGTTGCCTGTTAAAGGTTACGTTATTATTAAAATTCATTTAAAATCTTTTGTTACGGAGGGGGTTTTTAACGGCGGGAGAAAAAACAGACGATCTTTTTCCCTAAATAGAGCAGGAGCAAGCCGGCGATGATGCCCAACCAGAAGCCGTGGCAGCTGCGCAGCAGGGAGAGGCTCAGGGGTGCCAGAGTATGGGCAAAGGTGTTGACAACGGAGATGGGCACCAGCACACCGCCGAACAGGGCGCCAAAGGCCAGGCAGCGGCGGGCTTTGCCCCGGTCTCCCTTAACCCCACCGGAAAAGCCGGCGGAGAGGTAGAGCCCTACAAGGGCCAGGGGGTAGCCCAGGGCGAATTCCTTGAAACGGGGGCGGGCGCCGAAGACCTGCTCAAGGGTGTTGCGCAGGGTGCTTTCGAGAGGGATGATCGTCCGCACGTGCCCGGTGCGCGTCAGGTAAATATAGGCGCCGAACAGCAGCAGGCCGAGCAGCAGCAGATCCCCCAGGGTCAGGGGCCGCCGCAGGAGGCGGCGCAGGGAGGCGAAAAAAGCTTGCCGCTGCTCCACGGGGAACTGTAGGGGGAAGGGTGAGCTTTTGTAGGCAGGGATACGGGCGTAGGAAATGGCTCCTGTTTTAATCCTGCCGGACCCCTTGGGGTTTTGGGCTAAAGATGCAAGCCCTTGTTCCCGGCTATGTGGCTGTGGGGCAGAGCTTTGTTTTCGATCCTGGGGCCGCGGGGGAGAACCGTCAGCAGCCTGGGCTTGGGCTGCCGTGCCGGGCAGGTTCCGGCTGAAACCTGCCAGCAGCACCAGCGCCGTCAGGCCGGACAGGGCCAGGGGCAGGATGTACATGGCTTTTACGCCGCGGAAAAGTTCCAGGCCGTGGAAAAAAGGCGGCGTGGTGAGCAGGCCGTGGACGAGGAGCCCCCCGGCCAGAGAGAACAAAAAAAGTATGAAAACGCGGGCCAGACAGTACCGGAGCAGCCCGGCATCGAGAGAGGCCCTCCCGGCAATCGCTTTGCGCCGGCGGGGCGGGGTTAGGCCAGTTGGGCATATTGAGCCTGTTGGGTCTGTTGGGTCTGTTGAGCCTGTTGGACCTGCCTCCCCGGCGAGGCCGGATGCACCGGCGGCAAAGGGCCAGGTCAAAAGATAGAGCGCGCCGTAAAAAGGAAAGAGCACGGCGGCCAGCAGGGCCAAAGCCTGCTGCGTGAAAAGAAAGCGGGTGTGAAAAAGAAAGGCCAGGGCAGCCAGCCCTAAGGCGAAGAGCCCCAGTAAAGAGGCGGGTTGAAGCGGCAGAAAAAACTGCAGCAGGAAAAGAGCCAGGGATAAAATTCCCGCGGCCATGATGACGTAGAGCAGAGAATGGCCCTGGAAAGGCCGTACGAGCGCAGCCTGCCCCAGAGTATAGCCGTTTTCCTGCAGCGCAGCGGTCAGCCGTGTTAGGCGGGTGGATATTTTTTCCTGAAGCTCTGCGCCGGTACTACGGGAAGCCAACCCCCGGAGCTCCAGCTCTAAAAGCTGCACACGGCGCTCGCGCAGGCCGTTGATGGCAGCCCGCGGGTCGTCATTGATGCTGCCGTCGCGCATGACCACAAGCGCGTAATCCAAGAGCGGGGCCAGTTCTTGCATCCCCTTGGGAAAGCGGTGGTACTCGTAAAGAACGGCGGGGATCTCCCGTGCCCGCAGGGCGGCAGCCAGCTCCAGGAGAGTATCAGGGTAGCCGGGGACGACCCCGCCTTCAAAGACGGCGGCGGAGAGCGGATAGCGCTCATAAGCGGCGAGCATCTGCTCGGCCGTGGCGGGTGTTTCAATCGTCCGCGGGCTTAAATAGGGGTTGATCAACAGCCCGGCGGCGGCGACCTGCTCCAGCTGGGCGGGTTTGGCTCCCAGGCTGAGATGGGGCAGGTGATCATAGCTCACCCCCTGGAGAAGGTAAAGAACCATCTCCCCCTGGCGGTGCGTCGTCAGGCGGAAAAGATCCTCCCCCTCCAGAGCATAAAGGGTGCGCAGGTGCTCCCCCACCTGCTCCGCCCAGGGGCCGGTCGGGCATAAACACAAGGTAATCGCCGAATGAGAAGCCGGCTTCCCGCGCCTTTGTTTCCAGAAAGTCGCGGTAGGGAGAAAGTTCCGGGTTGAGAGCCAGTTCTCCGGCCAGCTCCAGGCTGCTGAGCACGTAGAATCCCGGTTCCTTGCGCAGCTGCCAGAGGGTGTATTCCGCCACCCCGACGGAGGTGACGCCCCGCTCCTTTAAAAAGAGAAGGGCCTCCTCCACGGTCAGCCCGGCCCGCGCCGCAAAGATCTGCACATCGCTGTAGCGCACAGTGAGCTCCACGGCGCGGGAATCCCCGGCCGGGAGGTGATAGGCGGAGCCGGCGTAACAGGCGGTCACCACGGCAAGCAGCAAAAAGAAAAGCAGGACCGTGTTCACGGCGGCCGGTAAAGCCCGCTTGTGACCGGTTCCTCCTGCGGAACCACCCGGCGATAGGGATTTATTTTTGGATGTTTTGGCTGTATTGGATGGATGCTTAAACGATGAAAAAGGTTTTTTATTTGAGCCCATGTCGAGCAGTCGCTTTCCTCATTTATTTATTTGGCATACTTTTTTATTGCATATTTTTTGGGCATGGAAATTGCCCGAGAGCACAGCTTACGCTTTTTTAAATGAACCTGGGGACAGCGCGCCGCTTTTTTCTTGGATTTTAGGCCACAGGGGCATTTACGGCTCTTTCAGGGTCAGGGTTTAAAGGGCCGCGGGGCAGCTTTGCGCTGGCCGAAATGGTAGAGAATGGCTTCCAGAATGCGCCTGGAGGCCTGGCCGTCTCCGTAGGGATTGGTGGCCCGGGCCATGAGCTCGTAGGCGGCGCCATCCGTGAGCAGCAGGGAAGCGCGCGCAAAGACAGCATCCCGTTTGGTGCCGACCAGCATGGCCGTCCCGGCCTGCAGGGCTTCGGGGCGCTCGGTGACATTGCGCAGCACTAAAACAGGTTTCCCCAGCGCCGGGGCTTCTTCCTGGATGCCGCCGGAATCGGTAAGAATAAGGTAACAGCGGGCCATAAGGTTGTGGAAGGAAAAAGGATCCAGCGGTTCCAGGAGCAGTGCCCGGGGATGGCCCTGCAGGTACTTGGAAACAGTACGGCGCACGGCCGGATTTTTATGGACGGGAAAGACAATGAAAGTGTCCGGGAAAGCCTGCAGCAGATCGAGCAGGGCCCGGCAGATCTCTTCCAAAGGAGTTCCCAAGTTCTCACGGCGGTGCGCTTCCACCAGCAGAACACGAAAGGCACGAAAGTCGAGTTCCTTTAAAACCGGATCGCTGAAAACAAACCCCGGCCGCACCGTGGTTTTCAAGGCATCGATGACCGTATTGCCGGTGACAAAGATCTTCTCCGCGGGGTAGCCCTCCTGCAGGAGGTTGTTGCGGGCGGGTTCCGTGGGGGCAAAATGCAGGTCGGCAATGACGCTGTTGATGCGGCGGTTGATTTCTTCCGGAAAAGGAGCGTATTTGTCTCCGGTGCGCAGCCCGGCCTCCACATGGCCGAGCGGGATTTTCTGGTAAAAGGCGGCCAGGGAACCGGCCAGGGTCGTGGTCGTATCGCCCTGGACCAGGACCAGCTGCGGCTTTTCCTGCCGCAGGATTTTTTCCAGGCCTGTCAGGGAACGGGCGGTGATGTGTGTCAGGCTTTGGCCTTCTTCCATAATGTCAAGATCATAGCGCGCTTCAAGTTTAAAAAGAGTAAGAACCTGATCGAGCATCTCACGGTGCTGTGCGGTCAGGCATAAAACTGTTTCTATAGCGGCAGACCCCTGCAGCGTTTTGAGCAGAGGGGCCATTTTAATCCCTTCCGGACGGGTGCCGATGATGCTGAAAATTTTTATCTTGGACATGGACGATATTTCTCCCCTTATACTGCATGATGAATTAATTTAGCGGCATGATCATTAAAGCTTACTGATGATGATCATGGTTTAAATTTTATGTCCATCGCGGCGTCTTTAGACTTCTTTTTATCCTTCTTTTTGTTTTCCTGCAGCCATCCCAGATAAGGAAGGCCGCTGGCCGCACTTAAAAAACCGCCCAGGTTATCCAGGCGTTTGAGACCGAAAAGAAAAAAGGCAAAGATCACCGGAAAAAGATAGCTGTAAAAACCGGCGAAGCGATCGAAGATAATGGCAGCCACGCCAAAATAGATGCTGCAGAGGTAAAGAACCATTACCGTCTGGCGGGTGCTCAGGCCCAGATCGAGAAGGCGGTGGTGAATATGCCCGTTGTCCGCCTGAAAAATGGGGCGCCGGCTGCGGAAACGCCGCCACATGGCATAAAGAGTATCGGTAATGGGCAGGCCAAAGATGAGCACGGGGATGATCAGGGTCGTAAAGGCGGCCTGTTTGGTCACACCGATGATCGCCAGGGCGGAGAGCATAAAGCCCAGAAAGAGGCTCCCGGCATCACCCAGAAAAATACGGGCCGGCGAAAAATTGTACGGTAAAAATCCGAGAGCGGCACCGGCGAGAATGAGGGTTAAAAGAGGGATCAGCTGAAATTCCCCGCGCGTCAGGGCAAACATGACCAGGGCGGCAATGGCGGAAACGCCGGCTGCCAGGCCGTCCGCACCGTCGATCAGGTTGACGGCATTGGTGATCCCCACCACCCAGATCAGGGTCAGGGGGACGATAAAGATCCCCAGGGATGTAATCTCGCGGAAAGGCAGGGTAATAAATTCGATCTTGATATTGTAAAGCAAAAGGATCAGGGCCGCGGCAAACTGGCCGGCAAATTTGGCCTGGTAAGAGAGGCCCTTGAGATCATCGTAAAGACCCAGCAGAAGGATCAGGGTGCTGCCCCAGAAAAGGCCCTGGAGCTGGCCACCGCCGCCGTGAAGATAAAGGGCCAGGGCGGCAACGGCCCAGAAAGAGAGATAAACAGCGACACCACCGAGGAGGGGCATGGCCTGTCTATGAATTTTCCGTGCATTGGGTTGATCCAGGGCACCTACCTTGAAAGCCAGGCGCCGCAGGCAGGGAGTGAGAAGGAGCCCCAGCCCGCAGGCCAGAAGTGGTAAAATGATTTCTTGCATCGCTTAAATCACCTGCATTACCTGCATTCATTTTCTTGGGCGGCAAACATCAACTATGTATATAGACGCTGGAGAAGGGCTTCCGGTTGCGCGAGCATGTACCGAATAATCTTTCCAGCTCTATTCGTCCAGGTGAACACACAGAAACTACACTTCATTTCATCTTACCGCACCTTTGGACAGACTGCAAGCCGGATTTTTGCCCCGGCCCCACCCGTTTGCCGGCTAATTTCCAGCATGGATCTGCAATCTGCCCCGGGAGTTGGCTGCTGCTCTGGATTACCGCCTGCTCCATCGCAGCCGCAGGGGCCAACCGCGGGGACGGGCCTTGTGGTTGTAGCTGGTACTTGGGCCGAAAATGCAGGAAATATTGGGGGCTGCAATGTGGCAGGATATGATACAATGATTAGAGATTTTGGATAAGATTTACGACAGGACAGGAGAATCGTATTTATCACACGGTCTGACGTCCCCTGTCTTGTTGCCCGAAGGGACAGGAGAAGCGTCCCCCTGTCCTTTTTTCTAAAATAATCCTCATAAGGGGGGAAGGTCTTGGGAGCATGGAAACGTTTTCTGGCTCTACTGCTGGTGATTGCCATGGTCGCAGGGGCCTGGGTGGCCTGTACACGGTATCTGCTTGAGAAAAACAACCGCCGGGTGGAGCTGGCTGTGGATGCCCGCCTGTTGATCGGCGGTGATTTTGGCAGTGGCAAATCCCCGGATGAAAAGCTGGTTGAGCTTAAAGAAGCCGGCTGTACAGCGGTGGCCGTGACTCCGCTCAGCCTGAACGAACTGGAGAAAAGAGGGGAAATTGTTTCTTTAACCCCGAGCCTTTATATCGTAACGGGTGAGGAGGAGTTAGGCGCGCAGCTTTATGCGGCCCTTTCCCCCCTCCTTGAGGGTGTTGAGTTCAAAAATATTCGGGTTCGCTCTTATCCTTTGGGCGACTCCGGTGATGAATCCACAGAAAGAGATTGGGGCGTTGAAAAATTAACCGGCGGCGCTTTAAGCAGCAGCACTTTAACTGTGCAAAAGTCAAGTAGTGACCGTTTCACGGAAAACGGTGATGGCGCAGCCACTTACCAATCTCTTTCGATCCCCGGCCGCTACGTGCCGGCCGTTAAAGATCTGCCGCTGCTCCTGCCGCGGGAGCAGATGCTCTCCTGGCAGCGTGCGGGGCTGCGCAGCGTGCCCCTTTTTAATTATCCGGCCCGTTTCTCCCCCTTGCTGAGTGAAAAATACTGGGAGGTTCTGGCCCGGCAGCTGCAGGAGATCAAGCGTGCGAACGGCATCCAATTTGGCCCGGTAGCTTTCCCGGCGGCCTCTTTTACTTATCCGGTGCCGCAGGGTGTGGCCGGCCTGATTTTCCAGGAAGAGGGGCTCTCCCTGGGAGCCGTGGAGTTTACGCAGGGCCAGGGACTGCGGGAGTTGGCTGCTGCTCTGGATTACCGCCTGCTCCGTACTCACCAGATCCCCGGCGCCGAGCTCGCCAAGCTGGGTGAAAACCGCGCCCGCGAGCGCTTCCTGCGTGCTGTGCAGGAACGCAAGGTCAGGCTGCTCCTGCTGCAAAGTTTTCCGGAATTTGATCCCCGCAGCGAATGGACAAACTACCTGCCCTTGATCCAAAACCTGGGCAGGGACCTGCAGGAAGCGGGCTTCCATCCCGGAGAGGCTTCCTCTTTTCCCCTCTTCAACATTCCTGCGGCCGTGCAGGCGCTGTTAGGTGCCGGCGTTGCCGCCGCGACGGTTCTGCTGGCCGGTTTTTTCCTAGGCCGCGGCGGGAAACAGAGCCGGAAAAAGGTTTTTCCTCTTGGCGGGGGCGGTCCTCATCCTCGCCGCGGCCGGGTTTTTGCTGGCCGGAGAGCGCCTGCCCTTTTACACTCTGGGAAGGCAGCTGGCCGCATTGGCCGCATCTCTTGTTTTCCCGCTGCTGAGTGCCGTGCTTTACCTCGATCCGGCCCTTAATAAGAAAAAGGGAGACAACAAGGGGTTTTTAAAGAAGCTTGTCCGGGGGTTTTTACTGGCCTCCCTGCTGACCGCCGGGGGAGCGATCATTGCGGCCGGCCTGCTAGGGAGCACTCCTTTCCTGCTGAAGGTCGAATCTTTCCGGGGGGTAAAAATTGCCCAGGCCGGGCCCTTTTTACTCTACGGGCTTTTACTCCTGTGGCAAAACAGCCAGGGGCTGCTCCGTGCCGGGCGCGACTTTTTGGAAGCCCATATACAGGTCAAGCATCTGGTCGTGCTGGCCCTGGCCGGTGGCGTCCTGCTGATCTACCTGGTAAGGGGGGGCAATACCCCGCTTTTGCCGGTCAGCAGCTGGGAACTGGCCTTGCGGCGCAAGCTGGAGGTGCTCTTTGTAGCCCGTCCGCGGTTTAAGGAATTTCTGATCGGCCATCCGGGCTTTTTCCTTCTGGCGGCCCTGGCCGCCCAGCGTGTCCGCGGCGCCAAAATCCTGGCCCTTTTGCTGGGGCTTTTGGGGCAGGTTTCCCTTTTCAATACCTTCATGCACCTGCACCGCCCGGTCAGCCTTTCCGTGCTGGGAACAGCTTACGGGGTCGGGCTGGGGCTGCTTGGCGGGCTCCTGCTTTACTTCCTGACGGGGGCGGCTGCCCGCCGGTGGCCTGCCCGCGGTGAGGGAGAATAAACAAGGCCCACCCGGTGACAGGGGACGGTTCTCTGTCACCCAACCTGAGGAGACAAAGAACCGATCAAGATCAGTGAAAAGGTCCCCCTTTATCGTTCCAAGTGATAGCAAAGGATCTTTAAACCATTGCAAACATCATATTCTTTAGCATTTGTTTTAGAATAACAAGGGCGGTGGCAGGGGACGGTTCTCTGTCACCCTTCGGTTCCTGTTCGTCAGGCCAGAAGTTTGCCGCCGGCTTCCTTCAGATTCCACCTCACGGTGGACATCCTTGCCCTTGGCTATGTGCTTGGCACTATCAACCCGCACTCGGGACTTACACCCGTTAGACTGCATCCATGCTGGGCGCACATTAATAAGGCCCTGCCCATGTAGTGATGGGCAGGGCCTTTGACTTCGGCTATTATTGTATTGAAGGTGACAGAGAACCGTCCCCTGCCACCCAACCACAAGGTACGTCCCCGCGGCTGGCTTGAAGGTGACAGAGAACCGTCCCCTGCCACCCTAGCTCAGTGCTTCGTTGGCGATGCCGGTCATGCTGCGGGTGGTGATCAGGGTTTCTGCAAAGCGATCCAAATGCTCCAGGGCCCTGCCTGTGCCTTTGGCCACGCAGCCAACGGGGTCTTCGGCCAGGTAAACGGGTACACTTGTCTGCTCGGCGATCAGCTTGTAAATACCATCCAGCATGGCGCCGCCGCCGGTGAGGATGATACCTTTTTCGATAATATCGCCGGCCAGCTCGGGCGGCGTCCTCTCCAGCACTTGACGGACCCCCTGGATGATCACCCAGAGGGGCTCGCTGATGGCCTCGCGGATCTGCTCTGTGCTTACCTCCAAAGAGCGCGGCAGGCCGTTGACCAGATCCCGGCCGCGGACTTCCATGGTCCGGGGAGAATCGTCGGGAAAAGCAGAGCCGACTTTAATTTTTAGTGTTTCAGCGGAACGCTCTCCGATAAGGAGATTTTGTTCTTTTTTCAGGTAGCGGATGATCGCCTCGTCAAATTTGTCACCGCCTACCCGGACGCTGCAGGAGATGACGGTCTCACCCAAAGAGAGGACAGCGATATCCGTGGTCCCCCCGCCAATATCCACAATCATGCTCCCGCTGGGTTCGAAGATCTCCATACCGGCCCCCAGGGCTGCCGCCCGGGGTTCCTCGATGAGGTAGGCTTCCCGTGCCCCGGTCCGGGTCACGGCTTCGATCACCGCTTTTTTCTCCACTGAGGTGGTTCCCGCCGGGATGCAGACGATCACCCGCGGTCTTAAAAGGCGCCGCCTTTTGCCTACCTTGAAGATAAAATGCTTGAGCATGACTTCTGTAAGATCAAAATCAGCGATCACGCCTTCTTTTAAGGGGCGTAGGGCAATGATGTTCCCGGGAGTGCGGCCCAGCATCTGCTGCGCATTTTCCCCGACTGTCAGCACTTTACGTGTGTATTGTTCGATGGCAACCACGGAAGGTTCATTTAAAACAATACCCTTGCCTTTTAAATATACCAGCACGCTGGCCGTACCCAGATCAATGCCCATATCCATAGACCAGGCCATCTATCTGCACCCCTTCTCTTTTGTAGGCTGAAACATGATCACAGCAAAGCTGTGTATGGTTAACTTCTCCATGGTTAACTTCGCCATGTTCGTTTCATTTCCCTTTTGTCCGGGGATATTTTTCTACATGTTTGATTCGCTTTTGGGAAAGTTGGCCTTTGTTGCACATTTATCTTCTATTGCATTTTCTTCGCTTTCTTCCTCTGCTTGCCGGGACTGCTTTTCGGAAAGATATTTCTGGCGGGTCGCTTCGCCACCCCGCAGGTGGCGCTCCGCCTTATTTTTTTCCAGTATCTTGCGCACATCTCCGGCCAGATTGACATTGATCTGTGGAAGGCGTTCGGTAACATCTTTATGCACCGTACTTTTACTGACACCAAAAACCTGGGCTGTTTGCCGTACAGTAAAGCCTGTCTCCATGATATATTCGGCAATCTCCATCACCCTTTGCAGAATGTAATCCTGCATGGAGTCGCCTCCTTTGTAGGATTTGTAAATTATATGTCTGTAACTGCTGATTAATTCCTGGCCCCGATGAACGGCAGGGGATCCAGGTAGTTGTTTCCCTGCCTTACCTCCAAATAAAGCAGGGGGTTCCCTTCGTAATATGGCCAGGAAGGGGAAACGTCGACGTCCCCGGGAATACCTTTCCAGATGGTCTTGAGCAGCACTTCGCCGCTTTTTTCCTGGGAAGCCGGAACAGCCGCCGCTGGGGCAGACTCATCCGGAGGAAATTGCGGTAAAAGCCCGAGGTGTTCTCCCCTGTAAACACGGCTGCCCTCCTGGACCCAAACTTCCCGTAAGTTGCCGTAAAAAGTGGCATAGCCTCCGGCATGTTCAAGAATGACATATTGGCTGTAAGGGCTGCCACCGCCGCCGATTTTGCTTACCCGGCCATCCCAGAGGGCGGCCACCGGCGTTCCGGGTGTAACAGCAAGGCTTATCCCCCGGGCCAGGCTGTGCAGTTTCCCCCCGGAGGGCAGTTTTTCGCTGGTGTACTCGCCAAAATTCTGGCAGAGCTGCCACTCAGACACGGGAGAAACAGCCTGTGGCAAGAGCTCGGCGGCTTCTGCCGGCAGATCCCCCTCCGACGCATCTCCACCGGTGCCGGTATTTGCGCCCGGCTCCGTTCCGGCACCTGACTCTTCCGTTTCCTCCGGAGTGCGGCTCCCTTCCTCCACCGGCAGTGTGGGAACGGCGGTTAAATCTTTTTTGTTGTTCCCTTCTGCAGAAGAAGTGGAAACACCGGGAGAAGCTTCTTCTGCCGCTGCTCTACCCGCTTCCTCGGCCGGCAAATCTGATTCAATTTTGCTTTCTAGCTGACCCGGCAGTTCGAACTGTCCCGGCAGGTCGAGGAAAGATATTTTCCCCTGCTTGGAGATTAAAATGACCAGAAGCAGGGCAATCGCAAACAGGTAGGACCCGACCAGCAGAAAATAGCCGCGGGGGAATATTCCACCCAATTCTCTGGACCAGGCCTGAAAAAGAGAAGTTTTTTTCTCCGGTTCCGGCTTGTCTTCCCCAAAGTCACCTTTGCTGGAGAAAAGAAAATGATGGATACCTTTCCATGTTCCTTGCAGCCTGCGGATGACTGCGGTCTTCCATTTTGTGAGTAAAAACATGCGCTCACCTCCGTGCATAAATGCAAATTTTTCAATCTCCTTGCAGGATATTATGTCCAACAAAGGGGCGTTTTAAACAAGCTTTAAGTAATGTCAGGGCTTGTCAGCTAATATATATAACAGACATGCAATGCGACACCGCAGCTCAAACAGGAGGGTTAAAAATTGAGATTTTTGCTAGCCTATCTACTCAGCCTTGCCCTGGCACTTGTCTTTCTGCCGGCAGTAATCGCCGGGGGCTGGTGGAGCTGGGAAAAGGAAGCAGGAATGCTGGCCATCCCGGGGGAGGCAGCAGCCAACGAGGAACTTAACCCTGATGTAAACTCGACTCTCCGGATTTATGTTGCCGACAAAGGTGTGTTCCAGGAAATGGAGCTGGAGGCATACGTCTGCGGGGTGGTGGCGGCGGAGATGCCGGCTTCTTTTCACCCGGAGGCGCTCAAGGCCCAGGCTGTTGTCGCCCGCACCTATGCCTGGCAAAAGGCCGGCCCGGGCGGGGGCTGCCAAAACCATCCCAGGGCCGCTCTCTGCACAGATAGTACGTGCTGTCAGGCCTGGATCGATGACCATGCGGCACGGGAAAAGTGGCCGGCGGAGGAGGCGGATTTCTATCTGGAGCGTATTCAGGAAGCGGTCAATTCTACACGGGGACAGGTGATCACCTGCAAAGGGGAACTGATCACCGCCGTTTATCATTCCACCTGCGGGGGGAAAACGGAGGCTGCGGCAGAGCTCTGGAGCGGAGGTGCCCGGAGTTACCCCTACCTGCAGAGTGTGGATTGTCCTTACTGTTGGAATTCACCGTACCACCGCCTGGAGCTGGAGATGAATGTTTCCGCCTATACCGCCGCTCTGCAGGGCGAAAAAGAGGCCCTGCCCGTGTTGGCCGAGGGAAATCTTCCCCTGCTGGAGGTCGTGCGGAAAAGTATAAGCGGCCGCAATCTGCAGGTCCGCATGGGCCGGCCCGGGCGGCTCTACAGCGGCAGCGAAGTGCGCCAACTGCTGGGGCTCCCTTCTACCTACTTCGGCTGGCGGGTGAAGGGGGAGAAAATAATTTTCAGCACTAGGGGGCATGGCCACGGGGTAGGGATGTGCCAGTACGGAGCAGACGGTATGGCCAAGGAAGGGATGGATTATGCCGGAATTTTGAAATATTACTACCAGGGGATTGCCGTGGAGAATCTTGCCTCTTTTTCAGGAGGAGAGGTCGATGCGGGCCCCTAAAGGGCGCAGGCGTTCGACGAGCCGGCTGTAGCCGCGGCGGATATGCTGCACGCCGCCAATCTCGGAAAATCCCCGGGCTGCCAGGGCCGCCAGGACGAGGGCGACTCCCCCCCGGAGATCCGCCGCCTGCACGGTAGCTCCCTGCAGCAGTTGCCGGCCGGTGATGATCGCGGCGCGTTCCTCGATGTGGATACGCGCTCCCATGCGGGCCAGTTCTTCGACGTGCAGAAAACGTTTTTCAAAGACGGTCTCGGTCAGCACACTGGTGCCCCGGGCAAGGGAGAGCAGGGCCATGAACTGGGGTTGGAGATCCGTGGGAAAACCCGGGTAGGGCAACGTTTTGATATCCACGGCGCGGGGACGGCCCCGGGAACGCACGCGGAGGGCTCCTTTTCCGCATTCTTCCACCAGGGCGCCTGTTTCCCGGAGTTTGGCCGTGACGGCGGTAAGATGTCGGGGGAGAACATTTTCCAGCAGCAGATCGCCGCCGGTGATCGCCGCGGCAACCATAAAGGTGCCGGCTTCGATGCGATCGGGAATCAATCTGTAGCGGCCGCCGCCCAGAGTAGTGACCCCCTCTACATGGATCCGGGAAGTCCCGGCGCCTTTGATTCTGGCTCCCAGGCTGTTGAGAAAATTGGCCAGGTCAATGATCTCCGGCTCGACAGCTGCGTTTTCAATGAGGGTGTTACCCCGGGCCAGGACCGCCGCCATGGAAATATTTTCCGTAGCACCGACGCTGGGGTAGTCAAGATAAATGGCCGCCCCCTGCAGTCCGGGCGTCTCCGCTTCGATATAGCCTTCATCCATGGTAAACTCTGCACCCATGGCGGATAAGCCCTTCAAATGCAGGTCGATGGGCCGGGTTCCGATGGCACATCCGCCGGGCAGGGGAACACGGGAGCGCCCCAGCCTGGCCAGCAGCGGGCCCAGGATCAAAAAAGAAGCCCGCATACGGCGCACCGGGCCGTATGGAGCCGTGCTGTTCGCCAGGCGGCGGGCATTCAGGCAAATACGCTCTCTTTGTTTATCGCGGTAAACCTCTGCGCCGAGAAAGCTGAGCAGGCTGGACATCGTGCGCACATCTTCCAGGCCGGGTACATTTTCCAGAATAATATTTTCCGAGGTGAGTAAAGAAGCGGCCATGATGGGCAGGCAGGCATTTTTTGCCCCTTTGATCCTGAGCCGGCCCATCAGCGGGACGCCACCTTCAACCAATATTTTTTCCAAAGGGGCACCTCCAACGGCAATTTAATAGCTGCGGGTAATGAGAGGCGTGCCGACCCAAAGAACAGTTTTATCCAGATAATCATCGTAGCGCAGGGCGAGGTTGAGATTGATGCGCAGATTTTCGGCCCGGAGGTAATCCCCCAGATCGGGAGTATAACCGGTCACGCTGACCATTTGGCCATCACTGACACTCTGGAGCCCTTCTCCCCCGATTTTCTGCGCCACATTCCGGGCCAGTGCTTCCATTTCTTGCGTGTCCAGTTTTCCTGCCAGGTGACCCGTAAGACAGAGTGAAAGATTGCCCTCCTCTATCTCCTGCCCCAGGAGGGCCGGAAGCCTGCAGGCCATGCTGCTCAGCTCGGGAGCCTCGCCTTCCTTGGTGACGGTAATGAGCAGGTGCACGACTTTGCTGTCTTCCTGTTCCATGTGCTGCAGCAGAAGGCGCAGCTGCCCACCGGAATTAAGCTCCCGGTGCCTTTCCACGATCATGTATGCGGGCGAACCATCCCCTGCTTCCTGCCCGTGGTCGTCATGCAGAGCACCCGTCCCCGTTCCGGGAGATACAGCGAAATCTTCTTTGTCCCGGGCCGCTTTCAATGGTTCCCGGCGGGAGATGCGCTTTAACAGCTCATCCGCCCGGGCCTCCAGGTCCGGCAGGGAAGCAATCTCCGGGCAGGTGCCCAGCGATGCCCAGTAATGAAGCTCCCCCTCGGCGATGGAGGCATCGGCCAGCTGCATGATGCGGCAGAGGAGCAGGTAAGGATCTTCCTGCGAGGAGGCCATGCGCTCCGGGGCCACGAAAAACATGCCCCCGAGAATGAAAAAAGTAAGGATAATAGCTAAAAATAAAAAGCGCCTCACGGTAATTTCCCTCCTGTTGTTTTTAAAACTTATTATGAACAGGAGCGGGGGGCTTTATACCCGGTGAGGTGCTTTTGTGGTGGTTTTAAGATATTTATGCCGTGAAGCCATACTTTTGTATTCATCCAACAGTAGTGATTGACATTTAGCATAATTATGATAAAATTATGATAAAATCAGGTAAAGGGATGATTATTTATGCCGCATATCAGACCTGTTTCAGATTTGCGAAATAATTTTGCTGAAATTTCAAAGATAGTACATGAAACAGCAGAACCAGTGTTTTTGACCAAGAATGGTTATGGTGATATGGTTGTAATGAGCATCGAGGCCTATGAACGCAAACTGTTTGCAAGCGAAATTTATTTTAAATTGAAGGAAGCGGAGTTGGAAGCAAAGACCACTGATAAACGTTTTTCGCATCAAGGAGTGTTTTCGGATTTAAGGGCCAGGCTTGCCAGTAAAGCGGATAAGGAAAATGTATAAGATAAAGTATCTGCCCCTGGCACAAAACGATTTGAAAGAAATCATAAACCATATTTCCGATACCCTTAAAGCTCCCCAGGCAGCAAAAAATTTAGTTAATGCCTTCGATACGTCCATATCCAGACTTGCACAGTTTCCCTACTCATGCAGGGTGTATCAACCAATAAAACCAATTGAAACGGAATACAGGATATTACCAGTAAAAAACTATCTGGTGTTTTATGTGGTAATTGAATATAAGGTAGAAATACATAGAATCGTTTACGCAAAAATGAATCTTGAAAAGCTTATTAAATAGTTTTGAAATACTTAATGATTAAACTTGTAATCTTGGTCCATAAACTTGCGTTGTCAGGAGGTCATCTCCCGGCGGGCCTCCAGGGCGCGGGCCATGGTCAGCTCATCGGCGTACTCCAGATCGCCACCCACCGGCAGGCCGAAACCGATACGGGTAACCCTGATACCGAGGGGGTTGAGCAGGCCGGCAAGATAGTAGGCCGTGGCATCGCCTTCCACGTTGGGATTGGTGGCCACGATGATCTCCTCAATTTCGCCTTCTTTTAACCGCTGCAGAAGCAAAGGGATCTTCAGCTCGTCAGGCCCAAGGCCCTCTACGGGGGAAAGTGCACCGTGCAGGACAAAATAATGCCCTTTGAATTGGCCCGTTTTTTCAATTACCAAAATATCACGGGGTTCCTGGACGATGCAGAGCAGGGTGCTGTCGCGACGGCCGTCCCGGCAGATGGGGCACAGGTTATCCTCTGTCAGGTTTCGGCAGCGGGAGCAGTGTTTGACCTTCCGCTTGGCCTCCACCAGGGCACGGGCCATCTCTTCCACTTCGCCGCTCCGCATGGAAAGGATATGAAAAGTCAGGCGCAGTGCTGTTTTGGGGCCGATGCCCGGTAAACGGCGCAGCGATTCAACCAGTTTGGTGAGAGCTGGAGAAAAAAGCATCGTTTCGGGCCCACCTTCTTTCACTGATTAGAACAAATATTTAAAGCTGCACTTTCGTCATGGTATCCGCAACAAATTAAAAAAGATTGCCGGGCAGGCCCAGATTGCCGCCGATTTTCTGCATCTCTTGGTTGACCATTTCATCAGCCTTGCGGATAGCTTCATTCACCGCGCTGATCACCAGATCGGCGAGCATCTCCACATCCTCTTCCAGGAGCTCGGGCTCGATATGCAGTTCCTGCAGTTCCTTGGCACCGCTGACTACAGCGCGCACCACGCCTCCGCCGCTGCTGGCTTCCACCTGACGATTTTTGAGCTCCTCCTGCATCTTGACCATTTGCGCCTGGACTTTTTGCACCTGCTTGAGCATCTTGCCCATTTTACCATTCGGCATCTGTTTTTCTCCTTTCGAAAAAGATTACACTTGTGGCTTGCGGCGGCTCCGGATCCCGGGCGAGTGTATCCGGTGTCCGGGGCGCCGCGAAAGTGTCAAAATCTCCAAAATCCCCAAAGGTCTATTTTTCCTCCGGGGGAGTATCCCATTTCCAGAAATCCCGGGAATCCAGTTCTTCTGTACCGGTTGCCAGCAGCTTCCCGTTAAAAAGATCCACCATTTGCTGCATATAATAATCGTCCGCCTGCTTTCCCCGGGAAGCGTTTCCCGCCGGACCCGCCACAGGGGTATCTTTGGGGGAATCTTTTTGGGGAGCGGGGATGGAAATTGTCTGGGAGGCTGTTTTGGTTGGTTTTTCTCCTGCGCTTTCCCTGCTGTTTTCTTTTTCTTTTTCGTTCTCCTGCAGCATAATCCTTATACTGGTTTTTGTTCCCAACATCGTTGACAATAAAGACTCCAGATATTTTCTGTGCTGGGGTGACTCCGTCCTGCTCTTGTGAATGCCATGGGTCGGGGGAAAGGCAAATGTAAAAATCCCTCCTTTACAGGAAAGGGGGCTGGCCTCCTGCAGCAAGGCATGGAGAACATGGCGGCGCTGTTTTTTAATCTCGGGCAGAAGCTGTTTTTCCCAGAATTCCTGCAGCTCCGCCCCCTGGAGATCGCGGGAGCCTGCCCGGGGTGCCGCTGGCGGGGTGGCCTCCTCCGGCGGAGGCGCTGCGCCAGGGCGCGTAGAAGCTTCACCGGGGGGGGCTGGGGTCAACCGCGGGGACGTACCTTGTGGCTGTTTCTCGCCCAACCGCGGTGCCGGCGGCAAGGGGGACTCCGGGGGAGGCCCTGCGCCAGGTTGCGCAGAAACCTCACCGGGGGAACCCGGGGAGGCTGCAGCGCCATCCGGCAGGGTGCCGGTTTCTGCTGTCTCTATTTTTTCCGTTGTTTTGGACTCTGCTATTTCTACGGGCTCTGCAGGCTCTGCTGCTGTCTCTGCCGTTTCTGTCGGGGCTGCCGGAGCAACAGGTTCCCGGGCCACAGAAGGCTGCTGGCCTGTTGCAGCGTTTTTTTGCCCGGGAGGTGCAGTCTCTGCTGTCCCCCGGGATGTTTCACCGGAATACTGCCGGATATCTTTCATTTCTTCCTCTGCCGCTGTTTCTACTTCCTCTTTTACCGTTCCTGCTTCCTTTACTTTTGCAGTAGCAATAGGGAGCTGGGCAGCGGCCTGCAGTTTTTCTTCAAGTTCTTCCAGGCGTTGGAAGAGAGAGCCGGGAGAAAGGTACTGGCGAAAACGCCAGGCGCGCACGAGGCGTAAAAAAGTAAGCTCCAAAAGGAACTGCGGCTGGGAAGAGTTGCGGAGCTGAAAGGTCAGCTCCTGTAAAATTTCCAGCATCTCCAGGAGCACTGCACTGTCAAATTTTCCCCTGTGACGAATCAGGTAGGGTTTCAAGCCGGGGACATCGGCGAGGATCTTTTCCTCATCCTCCCCGGACTGGAGGACCACGAGTTTGCGCAAGTAGAGGATCAGTTCCCGGATGAAACGGTGCAGGTCCCGGCCCTCATAAACTGATGCGCCGATCACGGAGAGGCCGCGGCCGATATCCTCCTGGATAACCGCCTCCAGAAGGCTGAAGATCGTCTCGGGGGCAGCGAGGCCCAGAATATCCCGTACCTCGCTGTAGCTGACTTTTTCACCGCCGTAAGCCCGGCATTGTTCCAAAAAACCAAGTGCGTCCCGCATGGAGCCCTCCGCCTGGCGGGCCAGCAAATAGAGAGCTTCTTCGTCAAGGTTAAAATCCAGCTCGGCAGCGACATTTTGAAGATGCCCGGCGATCTCGCTGATTCCCAGCAGATGAAAATCAAAGCGCTGGCAGCGGGAGACAACAGTCAGGGGCAATTTATGAATCTCCGTGGTTGCCAGGATAAAAATCACCCTGGGCGGCGGTTCCTCCAGGATCTTGAGCAAGGCGTTGAAAGCCTCGTTGGTCAGCATATGTACTTCGTCCACGATATATACTTTGTAACGGCTCTGCGCCGTGGTATAGCGTGCTTTGTCGCGCAGGTCGCGAATCTCATCAATCCCACGGTTGGAGGCAGCATCGATCTCCAGCACATCCACACTGCGCCCTTCCAGGATCTCCAGACAGGAAGGACAGCTGTTGCATGGTTCGGGGTGGACACCTTCCCGGCAGTTCAGGGCCCGGGCCAAAAGCTTGGCCATGGTCGTCTTGCCCGTGCCCCGCAGCCCGCAAAAAAGATAGGCGTGCGCCACCCGCCCGCTGGAGAGGGCATTTTGCAACGTGCGGGTCACATGCTTTTGTCCCACCACCTGGGAAAAAAGCTGCGGCCTCCAGCGGCGATAAAGAGCGGTATAGGTCTTGGGATTATCGGGAGACGATTCAGGCTGGGGCAAGAAACACACCTCTATTTAAGATACTCAAGTTATGATGCTCAAGATTTTAGATGCTTAAGTCTTTATTTAAACGTTTTTGCGCAGCGCGCGTTCTCAACCGCGGGTCCCAACCGCGGGGACGGTCCTTGTGGTTGGTCTTCCAGCCGCGGCACCAACCGCGGGGACGTACCTTGTGGTTGGTACCAGCCGCGGGGACTGTCCCCGTGGCTGTTGTGTATTACGCATCCATCCCAAGGCTAAAGACCGTGGGCCTTCTGCGAAGTTTTCTCGTAAAACGATTTTGGGACAATGGCGGCTGCAGGATTAAACAAGCCCGCCCCCGCCGGCAAGCAAATAACCGCCGGGCCGCATAGGATTTTACCAGGCGGTTCAGCGGTTATTGTGGTTTTTGTTTATAAAATTTAATGGCCGTGCACCTGCCTTTGACCCCGCCCCTCAAGTGGAACTCCGGCAGTTTGCTCTGCCCCAGCACCCCTGTGGCACCCGCAGTGGTCCACTTACCGCTGCTTCCTCCCGGACCTGACGGGGTTCATGGGACTGCGCCGCACAGGACCAGAGCCTCCTCACCACTTACCGGAGGCAAACCCTGCAGGGCTGAGGGCCGGGGGCAGGAGTTCGACCCTGCTCTAGCGGGTTGCAGGTTCAGGGCACCGCTACCTCCCCGTCCAGCACGGCCAAATTTAAAATTCTGCACTTTTACAGTAAAAATCTGCATTTTGAGAAGAAAAATGGCGGAGAGAGTGGGATTCGAACCCACGAGACGAGGTTTTGACCCGTCTACTCGCTTTCCAGGCGAGCGCCTTCGTCCAACTCAGCCATCTCTCCGCGCCGGACTACTTACTGAAATTATTAATATACTTCTCGGCTATCATTATTTTACCCTAAGAAACCGCTTTTGACAAGGGAGCGGCAAGAAAAAGCAGCCTAACGGAAATAATTTACTCCGGCTTCAAAAAGGCGCGGCATTTTGTCCCCGGGAATATTCAGCGCCACATGGGGCCCCATTCTATCCGGATGGGCCATCCGGCCCAAAATCCGCCCATCGGGGCTGGTAATCCCCTCGATGGCTGCCTGGGAACCGTTGGGGTTAAAGCTGCTTTCATAGCTGGGGTTGCCCTCAAAATCCGCATACTGGGTGGCTACCTGCCCGCCGGCGATCAGTTCCGCAAGGACCTTTTCACCGGCAACAAACCTTCCCTCCCCGTGGGAAATAGCAACAGTGTGTAGCTCACCGGCAGTGACATTGCTGAACCACGGGGAAAGGGTGGAGACTACTCTGGTCTGCACCAGGCGGGAGAGATAGCGCCCGTTTTGGTTCATGGTCAGGGTCACAAGACGCGGCGCCCCGGGCGCGCTGAACTCCCCTGTGGGCAGCAGTCCCAGCTTGACGAGCGCCTGGAAGCCGTTGCAAATCCCCAGGATCAGGCCATCACGCTGTTCGAGCAGCTTCAGCACCGCCTCTTCAATCCGGGGGTCACGGAGGATGGCGACCATTAATTTGGCGGCGCTGTCCGGTTCGCCCCCGTCGCTGAATCCTCCGGAGAGCATGAAGATCTGGGCCGCTTCCATCCTCCTGGCCATCTCGAGCCTGGACTGTTCCAGGGCCGCGGGGGAAAGATTACTGATGACCAGTGTATCCACCAGGGCACCGGCCCGCGTAAAAGCACGGGCGGCATCGTCCTCACCGTTTGTGCCCGGAAAAACGGGAATTAAAACCCGCGGCCGCGCCACTGTCTGGCGTGGCTTGAGAGCACTTCCCCGGCCGGCGTGCCGGTCCGGGATAACCGGGGGCTTTTCCCCGCCGGTTTCCTGCTTCTGCACTGTGCAAAATATATTTTCCAGAGGTTTCTGCCAGGAGGCATAGGCCTCTTCCAGGTCAATCTCCACATTGTTGATCTGAATAGCCGGTTTTTCCTGCGTAACACCCAGCAGCTGATAATTCAGGCCCTGCAGGGCGGTTTCCAGCTCTGTTTCTGCCGCCAATTCCAAAACAAGGGAACCATAGTCGGCACGGAAAAGATTCTCAGCCTGGGCCGCTGTGTCAAAAACCAGGCCGATGCGGTTGCCAAAGGCCATCTTGCTGAGTGTCGCAGCCAAGCCCCCGGTTTTGACGGTGCCAGCGGCAAGCAGCAGGCCGGCCTCCTGCAGGGCGGCAAGGGAGGAAAAGTTTTTCTCCAGAACGGCGAAATCAGGCAGCTCGTGGGCATCCCTGGCCAGCGGGAGAAGGACGACCTTGCTCCTGGCCCGTTTAAATTCCGCAGATACAATCTGCCGGACATCGGCCACACTCACAGCAAAAGCAATCAGCGTCGGCGGCACATTGAGATCCATAAAAGTCCCCGACATACTGTCTTTGCCGCCAATAGCCGGGATGCCCAGCTTTTTCTGGGCGTAAAAAGCTCCCAAAAGGGCGCTGAAGGGTTTTCCCCAGCGGGCCGGCTCTGTGCCCAGCCTTTCAAAGTACTCCTGCAGCGTCAGGCGGATAAGACGGTAATCCCCTCCCAGCGCCGCGACCCTGGCAGCAGCCTCCACCACAGCATAGCAGGCCCCGTGAAAGGGACTCCACTCTGACAGGTGGGGATCATAGCCGCAGGTCATGATCGTGGCCGTGGTCGTCTCCCCGTCAAGAAGCGGCAGCGTGGCCACCATGCCTTCGGCCGGGGTATCCTGGTATTTTCCGCCCAGGGGCAAAAGGACTGTGCCGGCGCCGGCCGTGCTGTCGAATATTTCCACCAGGCCTTTCCGGCTGCAGACATTTAAATCCTCCAGGTTGGCCAGCCAGGCGCGGCGCAGATCGGGCAACTCCCGGGCCACACCTGCCGGCAGGCGGCGAAAGTAGTTTTCTTCTTCCGCCGGGGCCGTGACCAAAACTTTTGTTTTTTTGCGGACACCGCTGGAATCGAGGAAATCCCGGCTGAGATTGACAATGGGCTGCCCCCGCCAGAGCATCTGCAGCTGCCGGCGGTCCGTGACCCTGGCCACCACGGTCGCCTCCAAGTTTTCGGCGCGGGCTAGGCTGCAAAAGGGCTCTACATCCTCCGGCGGGACGACCACCGCCATGCGCTCCTGGGATTCGGAAAGGGCCACCTCAGTGCCGTCCAACCCCGCATATTTCAGAGGTACCGCATCGAGGTCGATCTCCAGGCCTTCCGTCAGTTCGCCAATGGCCACCGAGACGCCGCCGGCACCAAAATCGTTGCATCTTTTAATCAGCGTGCTGGCCTCCGGCCGGCGAAATAATCTTTGGATTCTTCTTTCCACGGGCGCGTTGCCTTTTTGTACCTCCGCCCCGCTGGTCAACAGCGAGGCAGCCGTGTGCTCCTGTGAAGAGCCGGTGGCGCCGCCCAGTCCATCCCGGCCGGTTCGGCCCCCAACGAGCAGCACAACATCGCCGGTCACCGGTTTTTGGCGCACAACATTTTTTTTGGGGGCTGCGGCGATGACGGCTCCGACTTCCATTCTTTTGGCCCGAAATCCCGCTGCATAAAATTCGGCCACGTAGCCGGCAGGCACGCCGATCTGGTTGCCATAAGAACTGTAGCCGGCCGCCGCCTCTGTCGTTATCTTGCTGGAGGGCAGTTTGCCGGAAAGCGTATCCTCCAATTTCACGCGGGGGTCGGCACTGCCCGTCACACGCATGGCCTGGTAAACATAAGCGCGCCCGGAAAGGGGATCGCGGATGGCACCGCCCAGGCAGGTTGCCGCGCCGCCAAAGGGCTCGATCTCTGTGGGATGGTTGTGTGTTTCGTTTTTAAACATGACGAGCCACTCTTCTTTTTGGCCGTTGACCTCCGCCGGCACGACGATACTGCAGGCATTCACTTCCTCGGACTCGTCCAGGTCTGGCAGCCGGCCTTTTTTGCGCAGCTCTTTCATCGCCAGCAGGGCAAGATCCATCAGGCAGATCTCTTCTTTTTGTTCCCCGTAAACAGCCTCCCGGGAAAGCTGGTATTCCTCGTAAGCGGCCTGTACGGGCCGGGTAAAACGGCCTGGCGTAATGGCCACGTCTTCAATCACCGTCTGGAAGGTGGTATGCCGGCAGTGATCGGACCAGTAGGTATCGATAAGTCGGAGCTCCGTGATGGTCGGCTCCCTTTTTTCCGTATCCCGGAAATAAGCCTGGCAGTACAAAAGATCTTCCTCATCCATGGCCAGGCCGAGCTCTGCCTGCAGCTTCTGCAGCGCCGCACCTTTGCGGGCATTGAAGCCCTCCAGCACAGCCACATCAGCCGGGGCCGCAGCTTCCGTCTCCAGATGCGGCGGTTTTTCCAGGGAGGCCTCCCGGGAATCAACGGCGTTGATCACATAAGCTTTGATGCGGTCCAGCTCCGCAGGAGAAATCCGGCCCTGCAGCACAAACACCCGGGCTGTGCGTACGGGCGGGCGTTCCCGGCCGGTAAGGGCCTGCAGGCATTGGACCGTGAGGTCCGCCTGCTGGTCAAATTGAACGGGCAGATATTCCACGGCAAAAACCTGCGCCCCCTCGAAGGTGGGCAGCTCCTCCTCGTAAACCAAATTGGTCAGCAGTTCTGCAAAAAGAATGTCCCGGGCCCGCGCATATTCGTCCGAGGTAACCCCGGAGAAATCGTAGCGGTAAACAATCCTCACCGCTTCCAGCCCTGCAATCTGCAGATTTTCTTTTAAATCACGGCATAAACTTTGTGCTTTTAGAGCAAATTCCTGGCGCCTTTCCACAAATATTCTTCTTACCCTGCCTGACAATTTTCAAACGCCCCCTTCTTGGCCGGTGCAGCCCGGCAATGCCTGAAAAATATAAACAGCCTTTCCACGGAACTGCCGCGGGGACGGTCCTTGTGGCTGGTACCCGTGGCTGGCAAACGCACCCCTCTTGGCCGATGGAAACAGCGGGTGAGCCCCGGGAAGAACCCCTGGAAAGGAACCAACCGCGGGGACAGTCCCTGGCAGGTAAACCAGATCCCAGCATGTAGCCGGTCAGATTTTACCCGCAAAACCGTGGCATACAGCTATATTCCTGTCCATATTATATCACAACCAAATGGAGACAAATCATAGATACGCACGTTATAGATTGATTTTATCATACCTCAAACATAAAAGGTGACAGGGGACGGTTCCCTGTCACCCCCATGTTGAATATGGCCGTAGCTGGGGTGCTAGGCTTGATGGCCAGCTCATTTCTTGTATTCTTTTTGGAGTTCTGGCGCCAATCTGCTCTGGAAGGATAAAACCCTTTTCCAACCGCGGGGACGTCCTCTACGACAGGAGGCCGATGTCATGATCGATGTCAGGGGGCCGGTTCTTTGTCACCCCTCAGGCTGCTGTCGCCTACCTTTTTCCTGTCACCCAACCTAAGCCACCTTCTTTCCCATCACTACTTGTTATGCTTTTTCAATTATTCGTCTGCCCAATCCGGTTATCCTGGCCAGTTGTCTTATAGAAGCATTCTTTTTTTTAAGATCTTTAATTATTTTATTTCGCCTAACCTTTTCCATTTGTCGGAGAACCTGTATATTACCCGATTTTATAAATTTTGCAATCAGCTCTCTAACCTCCTCATCTGACGGCCGCTTTCTCCCTTCAATGTTAATATCCAAGCATTTATCTTCATTATCCTGAGCAGTAAATTCTTTAAATATTTCGACCGCCTTGCTTTGATCGGGGTTTAATATACTCAAAACAAAATTAATATCCGTTAAAGTATTTTTTTGGTTAATATATTCAGAATAACTGCTCCACCTGTAATCTGCCAATGCTTCCACTAGGCCGGCTTTTATTGGATTTTGGTGTATGTATCTCAATGCAACCAGCAGATATTTATCATCCTCGACGCTTTCACTTTTAAATCTGCCTTGAAATAGATGACCGGATCTTTCATATTTCACATTATGCCAGTATACATAACTCGTCCCAATTCGTCTCATCACCTGCGATACCGTTTGTTCACATTCCTTGATTAAAAGATGAACATGGTTGCTCATCAGGCAATAGCCATACAATTCATATTGACAGATATCTTTGTATTTACTCATTATACTAATATATTTTTGCTTATCTTTATTATCGTGGAAAATATCTTGTCCATCGATCCCTCTTACCATAACGTGGTATATACCGGTGCTGCTTTTTTCCCTGGGTTTTCTGGGCACGAAATAACACCTCCATTTCAAAGAATATCACCCAAAAAAAGAGGTGTCAAGGGAACCGTCCCCTGTCACCTCCTTCTTCTCGTTCCCGAGGTGACAGAGAACCGTCCCCTGTCACTTCCGAGAACCGTCCCCTGTCACTTCCCCCATCAAGGGAACCGTCCCCTGTCACCGTTTTTTTTAATCATGAACCAGCAGGGCCTGATCGGCATATAGTTTGCGGGAAAAGTGGCGTGAGTGGAGAAGCTTGTGGGCCAGCGGGCCGCCGGGATGCCCCAGATAATCCTCATAAAGTTTCAAGATCATGGGGTTTTCGTGTGCTTTGCGGTACTCTTTTTGCCGGTCCAGTTGATATAGTCCCCGGGAGCGCTTGGCCCGGTGAGTGATCTGCTCGTTCCAATCATTTGTTTCGATATAGATAGGCTGCCCGCCGCCCCCCACGCACCCTCCGGGACAGGCCATCACTTCGACAAAATGATATTCCTCTTTGCCTTCCAGCATCCTGTCGATCAGCCTGCGGGCAGCACCTGTGCCCCGGGCCACGGCCACCTTCAATTCATAATCCCCGGCGTGAACTACGGCCTCCTTATACTCTTGCGAGCGCACTTCGTCAAATTCCAATCGTTTTAGCGGTTTCCCGCTCAGCCTTTCGTAGACCGTCCGCAACGTGGCCTCCATCACCCCTCCCGTAGAGCCAAAGATAACCCCTGCGCCGCTGGCGGAGCCCAGGGGAGAGTCAAATTCTTCCGGGGGCAGTTTTTTTATATCCAGGCCCGCCTGGAAAATCATCTGAACAAATTCTCTGGTAGTAAGTTCGGCGTCTACATCCCGGAAGCCGCTGGCATTCATTTCGGGCCTTAAAAGCTCGTATTTTTTGGAAACACAGGGCATCACCGAGACAACAAAGATTTTGGACGGATCTATGCCCGCCTGCTGCGCATAGTACGTCTTGGCCAGCGCGCCAAAAATTTGCTGCGGTGATTTGACTTCGGATAAGTTATCGACTAGCTGCGGGTAAAACTTTTCGCAGAACAGGACCCAGCTGGGACAGCATGAAGTGAACTGGGGGAACGGCCCTCCTTTTTCCAGGCGCCCCAAAAATTCGGTTGACTCTTCCATGACGCAGATATCGGCGGCAAAACAGTCATCAAAAACGCGGTCAAAACCCAGGCGGTGCAGGGCGGCCACCATCTGCCCCTCTACCGGCGTCCCCACAGGAAACCCGAATTCTTCGGAAATGGTGCTCCGGATGGCGGGCGCCGTCTGGACAACGACATGCAACTCCGGATCGGCCAGCGCTTCCCACACCCGGGCGGTGGAATCCTTTTCCCGCAGCGCAGAGGTGGGACAGACGGTAATGCACTGCCCGCAGTAGATGCACGGGGTCTCCATTAATGAACCGTTGTACGCCGGGCCGACAATGGACTGGAAGGAGCGTTCCACCATCCTATAAACAAAAGCCGTGATATAATTTTCACAGACAGAGACACAGCGGCGGCAGCGAATACATTTGTCGGGTTCACGCACCACAGAAGGAGAGAGATCGTCCGTCAGGAAATGGTTGCGCTCGCCTGCCAGATGCAGATCTCTGATGCCATAACGCTTGGCCAGACGCTGCAGCTCACAGTTGAGGTTGCGCTCACAGGTCAGACATTCAAAGGGATGATCGGAAAGAAAAAGCTCCAGGACCTGCTTGCGTGCCGCCAGCACTTCCGGGGTATTGGTGTAAACCACCATTCCATTTTCGGCAGGTAACACGCAGGAGGCATCAAAAGTAGGCCGGCCTTCCACCTGGACAATACAGACACGACAGGCTGCCGGTGCGTTCAGGTCTTTTAAATAACAGAGGGTGGGGATGTCGATCCCGAGCTGGCGTGCCGCCTCGAGGACGGAAGTGCCCTCCTCCACCGTGACTTGCTGCTGATCAATGGTCAAAACGATCATACCCTGGCCACCTTCTTTCGTTTTCTGCCGCCTTTGATCGCTTCAAAGGGGCATTCCTGCACACAACGCCCACAATCAACACATTTTGCCGGGTCGATACGGTAGATCTTTTCCTTTTCGCCTTTGGCAATGGCCTCCGCCGGGCATAATCGCGCGCAAAGTCCGCAGGCCCGGCATTTTTCTTCCTGTATAAAGTGGCGGCTTAATTCCGGACAAACCCCGGCCGGGCAGTGCTTCTTTTGGATATGTGACAGGTACTCCTCATGAAAATGATTTAACGTGCTGAGTACAGGGTTGGGCGCGGCTCTGCCCAGGCCGCACAGGGAGGCGTTTTTGATCAAGACGGCGAGATCCTCCAGCCTTTGCAGATCTTGCTCCTCACCCTGGCCGGAGGTGATCTTCTCCAGGATTTCCAGCATCCTCTTGGTGCCGATGCGGCAGGTGGTGCATTTGCCGCAGGACTCCTGGCGGTTAAAGTCACTGAAATAGCGGGCGACATCAACCATGCAGGTGTCTTCATCCATGACAATCAGCCCCCCGGAGCCGATGATGCTGCCCACGGCTTTTAAAGAATCATAGTCCAGGGGCAAATCCAGATGATCGGCCGTAAGGCAGCCGCCGGACGGCCCCCCTGTTTGTGCGGCTTTAAATTTTTTGTTGTCGGGGATGCCCCCCCCGCCGATGTCAAAGATAATTTCACGCAAAGTCGTACCCATGGGCACCTCTACGAGCCCGGTATGCCGCACCTTGCCGGCGAGGGCAAAAACCTTGGTGCCTTTACTTTTTTCGGTGCCGATTTTGGTAAACCAATCACTCCCGTTTAAAATAATGGGAGGAATATTGGCCAGCGTTTCTACATTGTTGATCGCTGTAGGGTGGCCCCAGACACCTTTTTGCACGGGAAAGGGCGGGCGTGGGTTGGGATCACCCCTGGCCCCTTCCACGGAGGTGATCAACGCGGTTTCCTCACCGCAGACAAAGGCGCCGGCACCAACCCGGATTTCCAGGTCGAAGCAAAACCCCTGTTCCAGGATATTATCTCCCAGAAAATGTGCCTCACGGGCCTCGCCAATGGCCGTCTCCAGCCTGTGAACAGCAAGAGGATACTCGGCGCGCACATAGATGTATCCCTGCCCGGCGCCCACGGCATAAGCAGCCAGGATCAGGCCTTCGAGGACGCTGTGGGGATCGCCCTCCATGATGCTGCGGTCCATGAAAGCCCCCGGATCGCCTTCGTCACCGTTGCAGATCACATATTTATTTGAACCGGGCGCCTCCCGGGCGGCCAGCCACTTTCTCCCTGTGGGAAAACCGCCGCCCCCGCGCCCCCTCAGCCCGGAGCGGGTTACCTCATCAATGACTTGCTCCGGGGTTAGTTCCGTCAGGGCTTTGGCCAGGGCCGCATAACCCTGGTTGCTCAGATAGGCATCGATGTCCGGCGGGATTACGCCGCAATTTCTTAAAACCAGCCGCTGCTGTTTTTGATAAAAGGGCATATCTTTCCGCTTATTTGTCATGTTCATGCTCCTTTAAAAGCTGCTGCAGGCGCTCCAAATTTATCTCGCCATGCAGCTCCTCTCTGATTTTCAGAACCGGTGCGGAGCTGCAAGCACCCATGCAATTCGCCGTGGTCAAGCTGTACTTTTCGTCCGCTGTAACCCCGCCTGGTTTAAGAGACAGCTCTTCATCCAGGTAAGCAAGAAGTTCTTCCATTCCTTTAACATAACAGGCGGTGCCACTGCAGATTTCCAGATGGCACCGGCCGGCGGCCTCGGTTTTAAAGAGTGAATAGAAGCTGACGACACTGTAGATCTCGCTTAAAGGCACATCCAGTTCATAAGCGATGTGGATCAGAAGTTCGCGGGGCAGGTGGCCGTACATTTCCTGGGCCTCCTGCAGAGCTTTAATCAAAACACCCTCGCGCCCTTTATATTTTTGCAGGACAGTATCCAGTTCCTGATATTTATCTTTGGTTTTCTCTCTTAATTGCGCTGCGGTCTTCTCCATAAAATGAATGCCTCCTCACAGCTGCCCGTATATTGTGACTGCTTGCTTACTAAAGTCAGATTTTTACCTGTCATGACTGTACATAGCTGCTTGCATAATGAAACTGCTTACAGAATACAAGATTACAAGAATACAGTTAAAGTTTGCCTCCCCGGCGACAAATAATACATAAATGATTCCATTGCATAAATTCGATTTCTTGATTCAGATAGATAGTACTCCCCCACTTTAACCTTATGATAATTGTAATGGAATCAAAAATAGGATTAGTTGAGCAAACCCAAATAATAATTTGCCTCTTCTTTTCATATACTTGCGGTGGAATCATAAATTAATTTTTTGGGAAAGTGAAGGATGTGCATACATTTGCCCGTGAGGGTTGTAAAATTATAAATTTTTTTTAGGAGGTATTTTTGATGCGGTTAAATATAAATTTTCTAACGCGGACAGCGCTTTTCCTGGCGCTGACTCTGGCATTGCAGGGGCTGCGCCTGCCAACTATTTTCACAGGCCCCGCGGTTAACTTTTTTCTGGCCCTGGCCACACTTTGGGTAGGTATGGGCAGCGGGGTCATAATCGGGCTGCTTACGCCCTGGGCTGCACTGCTGCTGGGCATTCTGCCCGCTCCTCTGGCACCGGCCATCCCTTTTATTATGATCGGCAATGCTGTTTATACATTTTTGATAGGTTTACTTTACCGCTTCCTGCCTTCCAAGGCCGGGCAGTTTGCAGGAGTAGCAGCAGGCGCAGTGGTCAAATTTTTAATCATTGCCGGCGCGGCCACTTATATTTTAACGCTGCCCTCGCCAATCACAGGGGCTTTGCTTTTGCCCCAATTCTATAATGCCCTGCTGGGCGGCGTGCTGGCAGCAGTAATCAGTACATCTCTGCCCAAAAGGGTAAGAGAAGGGTAAGGCGGGGTAGTCAATAAAACCTAATGACCACTTAAAAAGTTGTTGACATTTGATTTGTAAAATGTTACCGTTTTGTTGAAAGGATACGCATAGCGATTAAAAAATATTAAGATGTTTTATGGCTAAAAAGTAAGGAGGTAAGGATGACTGATAGGGAATTGTTGGAGAAGATATTAGAAAAAATAGGAGACATGGATTCAAGGATAAACAACATAGACTCCAGGGTTACCAGCATAGACTCCAGGGTTACCAACATAGACTCCAGGGTTACCAGCGTAGAAGCTAACATGGCTACAAAACAGGAACTAGCGGAGGTTAAGGCCGACGTTAGATCTATTAAAGAAACCGTGATCAAAATTGAAAACGACCACGGTCAAAAACTTAAGGCTTTATTTGATGGGTACAAACTTAATTCAGAGAAGCTGGAAAGAATAGAAAGCGAAGTAACCAAACACGAAGAAATCATCCTGAGAAGAATAAGGTAAAGATTTGGCGGAGAGAGTGGGATTCGAACCCACGAGACGGGGCTACCGCCTACACGATTTCGAGTCGTGCGCCTTCAACCGGACTCGGCCATCTCTCCAGATTGATTTAATAAAATTATTATATAATAGGGCTGGGGGTTTGTAAAGACCGCAGCCTGGGACTTTTTTCCCGCTTAGAAGTAGATATTCACCTCCCTTTTTCCCGCTAAATGCAGATAATAGATATTCTATGGGTCGCCAGGGCCACTAAAATAATGCTTCGTAACTCCTATTTTCTATTAATCAAGGAATAAGGGCGGGTGCTATAAATTGTCAGATATTGCGGCGTCGCTTGCCTAGGAACGGTTATATAAGAGTGTTTGTATGCGTCAATTTTGAGCCGAAACCAGGCATCTTAGGTATCTGCCGTTTCTGTCCCCCGGCGGGCCTGAAAAAATTCCCGCAGCAAGGCTGCGCATTTTTCGTGTAAAACTCCTTCTTTCACTTCCAGGCGGTGGTTCAGCCGGGGATCGCCGGGGATGTTGTAGAGGGTGCCTGCTGCGCCTCCTTTCGGGTCGCGGGCGCCATAAACCAGGCGGGATACCCGGGCCTGGACGAGGGCACCGGCGCACATGGGGCAGGGTTCAAGGGTAACGTAAAGAGTTGTCCCTAAAAGACGCCAGCTCCCCAAGCGCGCTCCTGCTTCCCGCAGTGCCAGGATCTCCGCGTGTGCCGTGGCATCTTGCAATCCTTCACGGCGGTTATAGCTGCGGGCGATGATTTCCTCTCCGTGGACCAGAACTGCGCCAACAGGAACTTCACCCTGCCGAAAAGCTTCCCGGGCGAGTTCCAGCGCTATTTCCATATATTGTTCGTCTTGCCCGTCCTTTTGGGCACTTTGTTCACCGGGCATTGCTGCTCAACAACCCCCTCAATATGCAAGCCAAGCCATGGATGCCAATTTCATTTAACGTATCAGTGTTTCCGATGTCCGCGTGCCCAGTGACACTTCGATACTTCAGCTTGGGCGCGCGGATGCGGTGAGCCAATGGTTGTCAACAGGGAAAAGGAACGCGGCCGGGACAGCCAATGGTTGCCAGTAGGAAAAACAAGGCCGGGAGATGGTCTCTACCCTCCCGGCCTCGGAACAGTCTACCGCTTCATTATGCTTCATTTGCCACATTGGCATTTTACATGAAGGGAAGCTTTATGGGTTTAATTTTATGGTGCGCTCGAGAGGATTTGAACCCCTGGCCTTCTGATCCGTAGTCAGACGCTCTATCCAGCTGAGCTACGAGCGCATTAATTGGCGGAGAGAGTGGGATTCGAACCCACGAAGCGAGCTTTAACCCGCTTAATCGCTTAGCAGGCGACCGCCTTCGACCGGCTCGGCCATCTCTCCGCATAAATACTCTTCATCTGGCGGAGGGGGTGGGATTCGAACCCACGGCTCTTGTCGAGTCACCGGTTTTCAAGACCGGCTCCTTAAACCGCTCGGACACCCCTCCCGGTCTGGTTTGCGAACACAGCTCGTAGCGAAAGTATAGCATATAGAGCATGATCTTGTCAACCAATTCAAGAGCAAAATCAAGCGTTGTCGGGCTTGATGATTCCGTCGTGTTCCGGCGGGAGATAGGGACGCAGCACCTCGGGAATGGCTACGCTGCCGTCCTCCTGCTGGTAATTTTCCAGGATGGCCGCCAGGGTGCGTCCGATGGCCAGGCCCGAACCATTGAGGGTATGGACGAATTCAGCTTTGGCGCGGGGGGCAGGCCGATAGCGTATCCCGGCACGGCGGGCCTGGAAATCGCGGAAGTTGCTGCAGGAGGAGACTTCCCGGTAAGTTCCGTAGGCCGGGAACCAGATCTCCAGGTCATATTTCCGGGCGGCGGCAAAGCCCAGATCACCTGTGCACATCAACATAACCCGGTAGGGCAGGCCCAAAAGCTGTAAAACTCTTTCGGCGTCGTTGACCAGTTTTTCCAGTTCGACATCAGAGTCCTGTGGAGCCGTAAATTTAACCAGCTCCACTTTGTTAAACTGGTGCTGCCGGATCAGCCCCCGCGTATCCCTGCCGTGAGCGCCGGCCTCGGCCCGGAAACAGGCGCTGTAGGCCACATAGTACAGTGGAAGTTGTTCGGCGGGGAGGATCTCCTCCCGGTGAAAGTTGGTAACCGGCACTTCCGCGGTAGGGATCAGCCAATAGTCCGTTCCGGCCACGTTAAAGGCGTCTTCGGCAAATTTGGGCAGCTGTCCGGTACCGATCATGCTCTGGCGATGGACTAAAAATGGAGGGAAAATCTCCTTGTAGCCATGTTCAGCGGTGTGCAGATCCAGCATGAAATTAATCAGTGCTCTCTCCAGCCGGGCCCCCATGCCCTGGTAAAAAACAAAGCGTGCCCCTGTTGTTTTACCGGCCCGGGGGAAATCCAGGATACCCAGCTCCTCGCCCAGGTCCCAGTGGGCCTTGGGAGTAAATGCAAACCGGGGAGGCTCTCCCCAGCGGCGTACTTCCAGATTATCTTCTTCTTCCATACCTACGGGAATATCAGGATCGGGGATGTTCGGCAGGTGTAAAAGAATTTTTTCGAGATGCGTTTCCACTTCTTTTTGCTTTCGATCCAGTTCTTTAATGCGTTCGTTGACCTGACGCATTGTTTCTATAAGTTCGGGGGTATCCCGTCCTTCCTTTTTCAGGCGGCCAACCTCCCGGGACACCGTATTGCGCTGGTGTTTTAAAGCTTCAACTTCCTGCAGCAGTACTCGCCTTTGCTGCTCCAATTGTAAGAACCTTTCCAGCGCAGCCTTTTCTCCCTTGGCCTTGATAGCCTGACGCACTGCCTCGGGATTTTCCCGCACAAAGCGCATATCCAGCATTATTCAGCTCACCTACTTAGCGGTTTTGGTTTAATCATGGCCTGGGTCAGGCCTCATATTACATCTCCCTCGGAACATCAATTCCTAAAAGTTTCATGCCTTTTTGCAGGACAATCTGTACTCCCTGGATGAGCAAAAGCCGCGCCGCCCTTAAATCTTCATCTGCAGTCAGGACAGGACAGCTATGATAAAATTTGTTGAAATCCCGGGCCAGCTCCACCAGGTAGCGTGCCAGGTGGGAGGGCCGGTAATCTTCGGCAGCGCGCCGGAGCTGCTCGAAAAAACGTCCCAGGGTCACAGCCAGTTGTCCCTCTTCCGGGGAATCCAGCCGGCCTGCCACGACAGCGAAGCGGCGGGAGAGATCATCCTGCGATGCAAAAAGATCTGATTCCGCAGGTGTGGCCTTGCGTAAAATACTGCAAATCCGGGCATGGGAATACTGCACATAAGGGGCGGTTTCTCCAGAAAAATCAAGGACCTTATCCCAGTCAAATTCGATATCTTTGATCCGGTCATTGATTAAATCTCCGAAGATGACAGCTCCCAGCCCCACCAGACGTGCCGCCCCTTCTTTATCTTCCAGAGTGGGGTTTTTATCCAGAATAGTGGTCCAGGCCAGTTCAATAGCCCGCTGCAGCACATCCTCCAGGAAAATTGTCCGCCCCTGCCGGGTAGACATGCGCCCATCTTTAAAATGGATCAAGCCAAAAGGTATATGCACACAGTCCCGGGCCCAAGGGTAGCCCATCAATTCCAGGATCTTAAAAAGCTGCTGAAAATGCAGGGTTTGCTCAGCACCGACCACATATAATAGTTTATGGAAACGGTACCGCTCATACCTGTAAATCGCCGCCGCCAGATCCCGGGTGATATACAGGGTGGCCCCGTCTTTTTTACGCAGCAGGCAGGGGGGCAGGCCATGCGGCTCCAGATCCGCCAGCAGCGCTCCTTCGCTTTCCTTTACCAGCCCTTTTTCAGCCACCAGCTTGATGGTCTTATCCAGCAGGTGGTTATAAAAGCTTTCCCCCTGGTAAGCATCAAATTTAATCCCCAAAAAACGGTAAAGGCGTTGGAATTCATCCAGGCTTAAAGCACGAAAATGTTCCCAGAGCTGAACGGCCTCCGGGTCCTGTTTTTCCAGGTTCAGGAACCATTGGCGCGCTTCTTCTTCCAACTGTGGTTCTTTTTCCGCTTCCTGGTGGAAAAGGACATAGAGCCGGTAAAGATAATTGACCGGATCTTTTTCCAGTTGGGAACTTTCTCCCCAACGCCGGTAAGCAACAATCAATTTGCCAAACTGCGTCCCCCAGTCTCCCAGGTGGTTGATCCCCACGACACGAAAACCCTGATTTTCATAAAGCCGGTAAAGGGCATTGCCGATAACCGTGGAGCGCAGGTGCCCAATCCCAAAGGGTTTGGCGATATTGGGGGCTGAATAATCAATCACCACGGCGCGGCCCCGGCCTTCCTGCGTCTGACCGTAGTCAAGGCCCTGCCGGGCAATTTCCGGTAATAACCTGCTTAGAAGTTGAGTACGGTTAAGGTGAAAATTAAGATAAGGCCCGACGTTTTGGACTTTCTCCAGCTCACCCACCGGCTTTATTTGCGCCGCCAACTCCGCCGCGATCACCTGCGGTGGTTTTTTCCAGGAGCGGGACAGGATATAGCAGGGGAAAGCATATTCCCCCAGCCCCGGTTCGGGTGGGGTCTCCAGACGCGCAATTACCTCTGGCGGCTCCAGGCCGGTCAAAGAAGCAAGCAGGAAGCCAATCTCTTCTTTAAAAATAAGCATGCAATCACGATCCTTTACTGCATTTAAGGTATATAATGGCAATTATTCTTTTATTCTCTATTCTATCATATTAACAGTAGTTATAGCCATTTAAAGTTCCAATTATGATCTTATGGTCCAAATTCGGCTGTATCGCGCCGAAATCGTTCCTGTCAAATATTTTATTCCGGGTTGAGATAAAACGGGTATTTGAATTCCTGGTACAGAGAGGGATATCCGGAAGGGGGGACCCAGCGTTGTCCCTCCACAAGGTGCACCACGCTTTTACAGTGAAAATTGCTCCCCAGGGTCAACAGCAGTGAATCTAAAAAAAGGGCGGCCCGGGCCTTGTCTTCCGGGGTTCCCTTCCAAGGGAATAATTCCTTTAGGGAAGGCCCCCAGTCCAGAATGATCTGTTCCCCTTCCGCGGTAAAGTTTTTCAGTTCCGGAACTTCCGGTAAAAAACGTTTGTTTTCCTCCAGGAGAATTTTGAGCAGATCCCCTTGCCTGCTGCTTTTGCTGCCCAACGAAACCATTTCCCGGGGAAGCAGGTAGTAGCGCTCCCCGGAGCGGTAAGGAAGGTAAAGCATCGTTTTGCCGGCAGAGGATCGCCGCGCGTAAACATGCTCAATGGAAAGGCCCTCTGCACCAAAAACCGAGGCTTTTTCCCCGTCGATGAAAAATTGTATCCCTTCCACCGCAGAAAACTGGGAAATTGTCAGAAGCAAAGAATCGATAATGCCTAAAACTTGCGTGGAGCCCCCCAACCGGTTGAGAACACCGGGGAGATCCACGGTGGCGATCCCCTGTTCCAAATAGACCTTGATACCGGCATCCTTGGGAAGTGTGCGGGAAAGGCTGCTGAAGCGGCTGGGGCCTTTTACCAGTTCATTCACAGCCGTTTGGAGCAGATCGGGGGTATTTTTTACTTTACGGTTCACGGGAATAAGGTGCAGAGCATGTTCATCGTAAAAATAGAGCGTCAGGTAATATTCTCCCGCTGTTCTCTGAAAGACTGCCGGGCGGTAAAGTTCCCCCTGCTGCTCGGCATCTCCTCCTACCGCCGATTTTTCCGCAGGAGAAGCATCCGGGTCGGCCAGATCCAGGATAAAGATATGGCCATCGTTTCCAGCCAGGGCCAGTGTGTTCCCCTCCCGGGAGACAGCCATTTTTTCGATGCGGATAGCCACCTCCAGTTCTTGCAGGGTTTTACCGTCGCTGTCAACAATCAAGAGCTTGCTAAAATTTTCACTGTACTCCTGCCAGGAGGAAGCGACAATTTTTTCCCCGTGGCGGGAAGTTTGCAAAAGGGAACCCCCGGGAATTTTTTTCTCCCAAAGTAGTGTGCCCTCTTGATTAAAGACGAAAAGATTACTGCCGGTTCCCGGAAAAGTGCTATAGGCGAGGAGGCGTTTCCCTTTTTCCGTTAAGATCAGGGAACTTACCTCTATATCGGTAGGTTTGCTCCATAAAAGCCGGGGAGGAGAATTCTGCTCCAGTTGATAAAAGTTTAAAAACCCTGCGTTAAATAGAGCGACAAACCCGCCATTTTCCGAAAAAGCCGTTTGGGAAGCCGGAGCCTGCCAGAAAACCTTGCCCTCTTCCAGCAGGACAAGGGTGCTTTCCTCTTCATTTTTTTCCAGGTAGGCAAGCCTGTCCTCCGGTAAAAGCCGCAGATCTTCAAGGGGGCCGGTTTCTTTTTCCCAGCGCAGGGTGGTGCCCCACTGTTCAAAAAGACACAGCTTAAATTGGCCTCCCTCTTCCTGTAAGGAAACAGCGAGGCAGTCTCCATCAGGAGCAAGGGCTACCTGCTCCACCTGCCCTTGAAAGCTTTTTTCCCAAAGGATGTGCCCGTCATTGTCCAAACAATATACTTTACCCTGATCCGTCCCGACGGCCGCAAGGCGCCCATCAGGGGTGAGGACCGCACTGATGGGGAGGCCTTCCAAGAAGACTTCCCACCGCAGGTGCCCCTGGTCGTCTAGCATATTTACAGAACGGGCATCCGAACTAAAAAAAATATCCCGGCCGGAACTGGAAAGAAAAAGGCCATAGATCTTTGTTTCCGGGTTGATGATGGAAAAACTGCCCTTTAACAGCAGGGCCTCACCGAAATTTTCCAAGCCCGAAACTACCGGCTCGACCGGAGCTTCACCCTTGAGGGTGGACTGCGGAGGGCTGCAGGCACAAACCAAAATCAACAGCAGGGTCAGGAAGGAGGTTGCTTTGCGTTTAAATTTCAAGGTCATCCTCAAACACCTCAATTTGAATTTATGCAGCCCGTTTTTCCGACCCGGGCTTTTTTTTGCCTGCCGCCCGGGGTCAGCCGGTGGACGGCGGAAAGACAAAAAGTGCAGCAGGAAGGGTAAAGTAAAAGGTGCTCCCTGCGCCTTCCCGGCTTTCCCGGATGCCGATTTCCCCGCCATAATACGTAACAATCTCTTTGCAGATTGCCAGTCCCAAACCTGTACCACCCAAATAACGGGAGCGGGCCTTGTCCACCCTGTAAAAACGCTCAAAAATATGGGGGATGGCCTCGGGGGGGATGCCACATCCTGTATCCTGCACGGTAATGAGCAGATCCTCGCTGACTTTCACGGCGGCAAGTTTTACCCAACCGCCGGCAGGGGTGTATTTAATGGCATTATCCAAAAGGTTAAAAAGAACCCGCTTCAGATCTTCCGTGGAAAGATACAGGCTGGGTAAATCGGGGGAGATTTCGGCAAAAAACTGGAGACCTTTCCGTTCCGCACGGGGGAGAGTGGCATTGACAACCTCTTCCAGGAGGGCCCCCAGGGAAAACGTTTCTCTTTTGTCCGCCACTTCCTGTCTCCTGGTGATTTCCAGGAGATCCTCCACCAGGTAGATCAGGCGCTGCGTTTCGTAATTAATATCCTCCAGGAATTCTTTTTGTTCTTCCGGTTTCAGCTCATAATCCTGCAAAGTCTGCAGGCAGACATGAATTGAGCTCAATGGCGTACGCAGTTCGTGGGATACATCGGCAACAAAACGTGTCAGGCGGTGGTTCATCTCTTTCACTTTGGCCGCCATAATATTGAACTGCCGGGCCAGCCGCCCGATTTCATCGTCCGTCTGCACGGGAATGTGCTGATCCAGCTGGCCCTCCGCCAACTGCTGGGCGGCAGTGGTCAACTTCAGGATCGGTTCTGTGAGGCGGCGGGCAAAAAGGACAATCAGGGCCCCGGCAAAGAGCATGGTTCCAAACGTCGCCCATAAAAAGAGGCGGCGGATAGCAGCCAGGGTTTCATAAACAGGGTTGAGGGATGTGGACAGGAATACTGCTCCCCGGGAAACACCGCCTTCTTCCACGGGCAGAGCTACCTGGAGAACCCACTGGTTGGAAAGGTGGCTGTACTGAATACTGTGGCTGCTCTTTCCCTGGAGGGCAGCCGTAACTTCAGCCCGGTCCATTTTTGTACCCAAAAGCCCCCCGACACGCAGGGAATCCCCCAGGACAGTATGCTGCGGGCTGACGAAAATAACCCTGGCGTTGATCTGCCGGCTGAAATTCTCCGCGACACTGCTTAAAAGCACGGCATCCGCATCTTCCCGCAAATAATTCAAAATGAATTCCGCTGTAAGGCTGCCGGTCCGCTTTAAATTTTCTTCCGCAGACGACAAATAATATTTTTCCAGCATATTGAGAAGAATCAGCCCTGTAGCAAGCATCGCCAGAGCGATGAGTAGCAAGTATGTGATGGCCATCCGCAGGCGAATGCTTTTAAACATTTACAGTTCCATCTGCCTCCCTGAATTTATAGCCGGTTCCCCAGACGGTGAGGATCAAGTCCGGTTCAGCCGGATTTTCTTCAATCTTTTCCCTTAAATGCCGGATATGGACATCCACCGTGCGGGCATCGCCCTCGTAGGCACGGCCCCAGAGCTCCTCCAGGAGCTGCTCACGGGAATAAACTCTGCCGGGGTTGGAGGCCAGGAGGCTGAGCAGGGCATATTCCTTCGAGGTCAGGGCCACTGCACGTCCCTTGATCGTGACCTTATGCCTGATAATATCGATCCAGAGATCCCCTCTTTGCAGCATTTTGGGGCTCCCGGCCGTTTGCTGCACCGTGCGGCGCAAAATCGCCTTGATGCGCGCCAGCAGCTCCCTGGTGTTAAAGGGTTTGGTCATATAATCATCGGCTCCCAGCTCCAGGCCTAAAATTTTGTCTATATCTTCACCGCGGGCCGTGAGCATGATGATCGGCACATCCGAATCCCGGCGGATACGGCGGCAAACCTCATAGCCGTCGATTTTCGGCAGCATCAAATCAAGAACGATCAGATCAGGTTCCTCCCCGGAGACAGCAACAAGAGCTTCTTCCCCGTCATAGGCCACAGCAACGTGAAATCCTTCCTTTTCAAGGTTAAATTTCAGCACTTTGGCCAGAGTTTTTTCATCTTCAACCAGGAGAATCTTCTTTTTCTTTTTGTCTTTCATGGCAGTGTGTCTCCCTCTTCCGCCCGGATTTTTTGATAGAGGGCCATAACCTGCTGGATATCCTTCCAGACAGGCTTTTTTTTCCGGGGGTCACGCAAAAGTGCCGCCGGGTGGAAAGTAGGCATGAGCATGTACTTATCAATTTTGTGCCAGTGCCCCCGTTCCCTGGTGATCGAAATATAGGGATCATCAAGCAGCGTTTTGGCGGCACTGGCGCCAAGAGCGACAATAATGCGGGGTGCGATCAGTGCGAGTTGTTTTTGCAGGAGAGGAAGGCAGCTTTGGATCTCTGTGCGCTTGGGCGGACGGTTCCCGGGTGGACGGCATTTAACCACATTGGCGATATAAATCTCTTCCCTTGACCACCCGCCGGCGGCCAGGATATGGTCAAGGAGCCGCCCGGCAGCCCCGACAAAGGGGCGGCCCAGCCGGTCTTCCTCGGCACCGGGCCCTTCGCCGATAAAAATGAGTTTGGCCTGCGGGTTGCCTTCGCCGAAAACGACATTCCGGGCTCCCTCGCGCAGTGAACAGCGCTGGCACTGTTGGCAGAGCTCCTGCCATTCCGGCAAAGAAATTTTACGGTTGCCGGACTGCTTTAACCAAAGGTCGTCCAAGTAAAATGCTCCTTCCGTGAAATAAAGAAGATACTTGTATATTCTCTATGGTTTTTTATTTTTCCTTTATAAAAAAAATGAAAGAAAAGGCACTGACCTTTTCTTTGCAGCAAACTGTTTGGAAACTCCCCACAAATATACGAAAAATAACCCGGTTCAGCCTGCCCGGTAACCCGGTACGATCCTCCAAGTCCAGGCTAAACGCCTCTCATCTGCATGCGTTCCGCCGGGGCCAAAAGGGTAATATCGATGCCGGACATGGCTTCGCCCAGGCCACGTGAAATCCTGGCCAAATATTCAGGATCATCATAATGCAAGCCCGCTTCCACAATGGCCCGCGCTCTTTTTTCGGGCTCTGTGGATTTAAAGATTCCGGAACCTACAAAAACACCGTCCGCCCCCAGCAGCACCATCAAGGCTGCATCGGCGGGCGTGGCGATACCCCCGGCGGCAAGATTATCCACCGGCAGTCTTTTTTGTTTTTTTACTTCCCGCAGCAGTTCATAAGGCGCGCCCCATTCCTTGGCCAAGGTCATGAGCTCTTCATCGGGAGTGTTCTGGACCCGGCGGATTTGTTCCATTAACATGCGCATATGCCGCACTGCTTCCACGACGTTGCCGGTTCCCGGCTCGCCTTTGGTCCGGATCATCGAGGCTCCCTCACCGATACGGCGCAGGGCTTCACCTAGGTCCCGGCAGCCGCAAACAAAAGGAACGTTAAATTTATGTTTATCGATATGGTAACGCTCATCGGCCGGGGTAAGAACTTCACTCTCATCAATGTAATCGACACCCAAGGATTCCAGGATTTGGGCCTCGACAAAATGCCCGATACGGCATTTCGCCATGACAGGAATGCTGACTGTCTCCATAATACCCGAAATGATTTCAGGATCCGCCATGCGGGCGACACCGCCGGCTGCCCTGATATCCGCCGGCACCTTTTCCAGGGCCATAACTGCCGCTGCACCTGCCGCTTCGGCTATTCTGGCCTGTTCCGGATTGGTTACATCCATAATTACGGCACCTTTTTGCAGCTCCAGATTACTTTTTTTAATTTTAAATGTGCCTTTATTTGCCATAATTTTCCCCTTCCTGTTGGCCAGTCCTCTCCAAACCGGTTTGGAATAGTTAGTTGCCATTATTTGTAACTACTCAGAACCATAGATTGCTTACAAGACGCGAGACACGGGGACGGCAGACTGTGTGAAAAACAGCTTTTGGATTTTTGTCACCCGGCCATAAATCCTGGTTTCTTGAAATAGTTAAAAAATAAACCTATATGGCACTTTATACTGTTACTGCTTCCCTTTTTTCTCTTAATCTTCTCAGCATTTCCTTATTGCCGAGTATATTCATTACCCGTTTCATGTTATATGCTAGAAATGTAAGCGCTGCTTCAGCAGTAACAGACAGTTTCCCCTTCGTCAGGAAGTAGTATGCTCCCCAGTTCCTTTTTATTGTTCCAAAGGGGTGTTCTACAATCATCTGGCGTTGTCTATATTTTTCCATATTCAGTGCCGTTTGTAAATTAATGCCATCAAGGAAATCCTGATCTACATGCCTGAATATTGTTCTGCCCCTGACACTTTTGGTACACTGTTCCTTGCAGGCACAACGGCTGCAGGCCCCATAGTTTCTGTAATCAAAACCAATAATCTGCCCTTTGGATTTTCTTTGCCTGCCACGGGTAAGTTCTTCCCCCATAGGGCATATGTAAACATCTTTATCTTTATCATAGATAAATTTATCAGGATAAAATTCCCTGTTACCTGAACTATTTGAATACGTCTGTCTGGCTACGTAGGGGGTAATTCCATGGTCTACACATTTCTTTAAATCTTCTGCTTTGTAATAGCCTTTATCTGCCAGTGCTTCAAAGTCTGCGCCGCCAAAAACATTTTTGGCCCGCAGGGCCATGTCAGCAAGTTCGCCAAGGTCGTTTGGACTATTGGTTATTTTAAAGTCGATTAATAGTTTGTGCCTGGAATCTACAGCTGTCTGTGCATTGTAGTTCATTTCTACGCTGTTTTTGTTATTGGTGGTCATCAAACGGGCATCGGGGTCAGTGGTAGAGATCTCGCTTTGGCCTGTTTCTTCAAGTTCTTTTTGATAGTTTTCATATTTTTGCTTGCGGTCTTTAAGTTCTTTAATTCTTTGTCTGATTTCTTCGGTGTCGGGTTTCCGGTCAAAGGTTTCGTTTTCGTCTGACTCGTCTAGTTCCTGCAGGTATTTATTTATTTTTTCATCAATGTATTTTAGGTGTCTTTCAAGTTTTTTCTTGTTGTAGTTGTTCTTTTTAGAATTACAGGCACGGAATTTGGAACCATCAATAGCTACTATTTCTTTGCCGAATAGATCCCATTCATTACACAGCCTGGTGAAGCCCCGAAAAACTTCTAGTAGTGCTTTTTTGTTGTCCTTTCTAAAATCAGCGATCGTTTTAAAATCAGGCTTTAGTTTGTTAAGAAGCCAGATGACTTCAAGGTTCCTGGTTGCTTCGTGTTCCAGTCTGCGTGAAGAACGGACCCGGTTAAGATAGCCGTATATGTAAAGTTTGAGGAGGTCTTTGGGATTATATGGTGGTCTTCCTATTCTAGACGGTGTTGTCCTTTTAAAACCGTATTTTTCTAGATCGAGCTGGTTCACATACTCATCTATGATGCGGACGCTGTTGTCTTCACTAATATAGTCATTTATAGTCTCAGGGAATAGAATAATTTGGTTTCTGTCATGGCCCTTTATATACCCCATAAGCTCACCTTTTTCTATGATATCCTATAGTTAAATTATATCATATTTGTGGGTTTTTAGGGGGTTTTTAGGGAAAAAGGTTGGGTTTTCACACAGTCTGCGGTTCCATCGTCTTCCCTTCGGCCCTTCGCTTTGCTACGGGGACGCTCGAACCGTCCCCATGTCCGCTTATGTTTTACTCTGAGTAGTTGCCTTTATTTTATGTTTAACTCATAATGTTTACAAAAACGCCGGCTCCCGGGTTTCTTCCCTGGTTGAGGGCAAGTCCCCCGCTCCATGTGCATAAATTCCCGTCCGGTCGACAGCCTCAGCCCGGACGGCAGGTCCTCAGACCAGCATAACCAGCTTATTATAGTATACAAGCCATTCATCCTGAAGGCAAGACCTTCAGGTTATAGTACCGGAGGGGAAGTCCCACCGCGTAAAAAGTTTTTTGCGGCGGCGATGTTTTTCCAGGGCAAAATCGATCAGCCGATCGATTAGCTTCGCATAAGGAATACCGCTGGCTTCCCACAGTTTGGGATACATGCTGATATTTGTAAAACCGGGGAGGGTATTAATCTCATTGACATAGATTTTGTCTTCCTCTTCCTGGTAGAAAAAGTCAATGCGGGCCAGCCCGCTGCATTCCACCGCCTGAAAGGCCTCCACGGCATAGTCCTGCAGTTTCTCCACGACCGCCGGTTTCAAAGGAGCGGGAATGAGCAGCCGGGCGCGATTGTCGATATATTTGGCCCGATAATCATAGAATTCTGCACCGGGAATGATCTCCCCCGGGACGGAAGCCATGGGTTCTTCATTTCCCAACACGCTGCATTCAATCTCACGCCCGGGAATATAGGTCTCGATAATAATCTTGTGGTCATAGAGCAGAGCCCCGGCGATCCCTTGGGCCAGTGTTTCCCGGCAAACAGCTTTACTGATACCCACACTGGAACCTAAATTGGCCGGTTTGACAAAACAGGGATAGCCCAACTCTTTTTCGATCCTGGCCATCAGAGCCTTTTTGTCGCTCTGCCAGGCGTAAGAGTCAAAATAAAGATAAGCGGGTACGGGCAAGCCCCTGGACTGGAAAAGGATCTTCATCACGGCTTTATCCATTCCGGCGGCGGAGGCAAGTACACCCGCCCCGACATAGGGCAGCCCGGCCAGCTCCAGCAGTCCCTGCACCGTCCCATCCTCTCCGTAGGGGCCGTGTAAAACAGGAAAAACGGCATCCAGCGGCAGAAACCCCTGCCAGCGGGCTTCTGCATCCCAAAGAAACAAACCGGGAGCAAGGGGATCGGTCGCTATAGATGTAAAGTGGCATCCTCCCGGAATTTGTTTTTCCTGTAAGGCCTGCAGGGGGTCTCCCCCGCACAGCCACCGGCCATCCTCGGTAATGCCCACGGGAATAATTTCATAGCGTTCCTTACTCATGGCGGCCATGATGGAGGCCGCCGATACCAGTGAAACGGCATGTTCGCCGGAACGCCCTCCGAAAAGAACCGCAACCTTTAATTTTTTTCCCAAATCTTCTCACCCTTCCAGGGCGGCCCACCCCCCTAATAAGACTATGCATAGGGCTGTTTCAATAGGACTGCGCTACCGCTCACAAATATAAAAGTTCCGGTAGCGCAGCCCGAGCGGCTAGCTTCCTTCTTTCTCCTCTTTGGCTGCCGCGATAATTTTTTCGGCCTCATGAGAAGGAACCTCTTCATAATGGGAAAATTTCATGAAAAAGAAGCCCCTTCCTTGCGTCATGGAGCGCAGATCGATAGCATAGCTGAACATCTCCGCCAGGGGTGCCTGGGCCTTGATCGTCTGCATTCCTTCGCCGGGCACCATTCCCTGGATGCGCCCTCTTCTGCTGTTAAAGTCGCCCATGATGTCACCCATAAAGTTGTCCGGCACGGTGACTTCCACGTCCATGATCGGCTCCAAAAGGACAGGGTTGGCCTCATCTATAGCTGTGCGCAGCGCCATGGATGCGGCAATTTTAAAAGCCAGCTCGGAGGAATCAACTGTATGGTAAGAACCGTCATAAAGGGCAATCTTTAAATCCACGAGCGGATATCCTGCCAGGTTGCCTTCTTCCATGGCTTCGACAACGCCTTTTTCCACAGCAGGAATATACTGCCGTGGGACAACCCCTCCCACGATACGGTCTTCAAAGACAAAGCCCTCTCCCCGGGGCATGGGGGAAATCTCCAGGTAAACGTGGCCGTACTGCCCGCGCCCGCCGCTTTGTTTCTTATATTTGCCTTCCTTTTTGGCTGTCCCGCGGATGGTTTCCCTATACGGAACCTTGGGTGTTTTCAAGTTGACTTCCACGCCAAATTTTTGGGCCAGGCGATCTACAATGACATCAAGATGCATATCGCCCATCCCGGAGATAATGATTTCTTTGGTTTCTGTATTTCTTTCTACACGAAAAGTGGGGTCCTCTTCCAAAAAACGGTTGAAGCTGGCGCTAACCTTTTCCTCATCCCCTTTGGATTTGGGTTCGACCGCAAAAGAAATCACGGGGACGGGGAAATTGATCGGCGGGAAAACAACCGGGCTGCTTTTATCACTCAGAGTATCCCCCGTTGCAGTTGCCGCCAGCTTGGCCACCGCCCCGATATCTCCGGCTTTAATTTCATTTGCCGGGATCTGATTTTTGCCCCGCATGAAGAAAATGTTGCCGACACGTTCCATTTTATCCTTGCTGGCATTATAAACCTGCGAATCGGCCTTGAGCATCCCGGAATAAACACGGAAATAGTTGATACGGCCAACATAGGGATCGGCGAGGGTTTTAAAAACAAGGGCGGACGGCGGCTCACTTGTATCCGCTTTCCGCAGAACTTCCTCTTCCTTGCCCGGAAGAGTACCCTGCACCGGGGGTCTGTCTGCCGGCGAAGGAAGAGCACTCACGAGCAGATCCAAAAGGGGCTGCACGCCGTAATTGATCGTTCCCGCACCACAGAGAACCGGCACAATCTTGCCTTCCAGCGTACCTTTGCGCAAAGCCGCCCAGATTTCTTCTTCACTCAGGGGCTCCTCTTCCAAGTATTTTTCCATGAGCTCGTCATCTGCTTCTGCAGCAGCTTCGATGAGCTTTTCGCGCAGCTCTTCCGCTTTAGCGAGCAGATCTGCCGGTATTTCCTCCTCCTGCATGGAAAGCCCGGTTTTATCCGTATAGACCAAGGCTTTCATCTTGACGAGGTCAATCACTCCCCGGAAAGAGCTTTCCTGCCCCAGGGGAAATTGCAGGGGGAAAACTTTCAGCCCGAAAAATTTGCGCAGCTGCTCCAGAGCCGCATCAAAATTGGCGTTCTCACGATCGATTTTATTGATATAGACCAGGCGGGGCAGTTTATAGTCATCAGCATAACCCCAGACTTTCTCCGTACCCACCTCTACTCCGGAAACAGCGCAAACGACAACAATCGCACCATCGGCAACACGCAGCGCTCCCTGCACTTCTCCTACAAAGTCGAAAAAACCCGGCGTATCCAGAAGATTGATTTTTACTCCCTTCCATTCCAGGGGAGCCAGGGCCGTGCTGATGGTGACCTGCCGTTTGATCTCGTCGGGATCGAAGTCCGTGGTTGTATTACCAGCCTCCACCTTGCCTAAGCGGTTGACAGTCTCTGTAGTGTAAAGCATCGCTTCTACCAGGGAGGTTTTTCCCGCACCTCCATGGGAGATCAGCGCGACATTGCGAATTTTATCCACGCTGTAGTTTTGCATATTTTCCTGGTTCGTTCCCGCAAGCAAAAGAACCAGGCTGCACCTCCTTCCATAAATTTTTAAAGTCTATTTTAAGAAATAATCCTATAATCCTGCAAAAAGAAAATATACGGGGTTTTGATTTGCAAAGCTTTCCAGTGCCGGGCCATGCTGCAGATACAGTAGCATTTTCCACTTCACTTGTTATCTTCTCCGACCCTCTTTTCTTTCATAACTGCGGGCTAAACTTTCCCTTTGACAAAGTTAATCAGCCCTCCCTGGGCCATAATTTCCTGCATAAAAGAAGGGAACGCAGCAGCACTGAATTTGCGCCCGCTGGCCAGATCCATAATTTCCCCTGTTTGCAAGTTCACTTCCGCGGTGCAGCCTTCTTCCAAAAAAGCAGCCGCGTCAGGGGATTCAAGAATCGGCAGGCCGATATTGATGGCGTTGCGGTAGAAGATACGGGCAAAGCTGCCGGCTATAACACAGGCGATGCCGGCCTCTCTGATGGCCAGCGGCGCATGCTCTCGGGAGCTGCCGCAGCCAAAATTTTTACCGGCCACAATGATATCGTCCGGGGATATTTTTTCCATAAAAGAAGGATCGGCATCCTCCATACAGTGCCTGGCCAGTTCACGGGGGTCGGGACTGTTCATATAACGAGCCGGCAAAATGGCATCTGTATCGATATCATCGCCAAAGGTCCAGACCTTTCCCCGAAAAGTGCGCATTTTAGTTCACCTCCTGTAGAGCCGCAGGGTGCGTGATCTCCCCGGCAACGGCGGAAGCAGCGGCCACAGCCGGCCCCGCCAGGTAAACTTGGCTCTCGCGGTGCCCCATGCGCCCGGTGAAATTACGATTGGTCGTGGCCACAGCCACTTCTCCGGCGGCCAGGATACCCATGTGCCCGCCCAGACAGGGACCGCAGGTCGGCGTGCTCACCACAGCCTGCGCCCGGATAAAGGTCTCCAAAAGCCCCTCCTGCAAAGCCTGGAGATAGATGGCTTGGGTGGCCGGAATGACAATCAGCCGCACCCGCGGGTGAACCTGCCGGCCTTTTAAAAGCGTGGCGGCCTGGCGCAGATCATCCATTCTCCCGTTTGTACAGGAACCGATGACAACCTGGTCGATGGCCGTCCCGGCTGCAGCGGTAACCGGCCGGGCATTGGCCGGGCTGGACGGGAGGGATACCTGGGGTTCCAGAGTGCTCACGTCCCAATTAAATTCTTGGGAAACAGGCGCACCGACATCACCATGCAGCGCCGTATAGGGCCTTTGGGCCCGACCGGCAAGATATTCGAAGGTGATTTCATCCGGGGCGATCAGCCCGGCTTTGGCCCCGGCTTCAATAGCCATATTGGCAATGGTAAAGCGGGCATCCATCTCCAGTTTTTCAATTACCGGACCGCAAAATTCCAGGGCGGCATAGCGGGCACCATCAACCCCCAACTGCCCAATCGTGTATAAAATAAGGTCTTTGCCGCTGATCCACGGCGGCAACTGCCCGTGGAAAACAATTCTGATCGTCGGGGGGACTCGAAACCAGAGCTCTCCCGTAGCCATAACCGCTGCCAAATCCGTGCTGCCCACACCGGTGGCAAAAGCGCCCAGGGCACCGTAGGTACAGGTATGGGAATCAGCTCCGACGATAACCTCCCCCGGCAGGGTCAGACCCAGCTCCGGCAGCAGAGCATGCTCGATGCCCATCCGCCCGACTTCATAATAATGCACAATTTCCTGCTGCCTGGCAAACCGGCGCAGCACCCCGGCCAGCTCCGCCGACTGGATATCCTTGTTGGGAATAAAGTGATCCGGGATCAGCGCCAGGCGCTCACGATCAAAGACCTTTTCCACACCTATTTTTTTAAATTCACGTATGGCCACCGGGGCAGTAAGATCATTGCCCAGGGCCATGTCAATTTTGGCATTAATCAATTCTCCAGGGGAGACTTCTTTTTTTCCCGCTGCTCTGGCTAAGATTTTTTCGGCCAGCGTCTGCTCCATGTTTCTTCCCCCTTTAAACTTTAGAGACCAGCCACAAGGTACGTCCCCGCGGTTGGGCCCTTGGACTCTACAGTATTCATTCTACTATAAAAATTTCCCCTTGTATAGATTATTACAACGCTTAACCACGCATATCCCGGGTAATTTTACTTCCCCGCAGCAGGGAGATCTTGCCGGTGGAGGCGATTTCTTTAATACCGAACTCCTGCATCATCAGCAGAAAGGCCTGCAGTTTCTGTTCTTCCCCCGTGATTTCGATAATCATGGAATCCGGGGAGATGTCGATGATTTTGGCGCGAAAGGTGGCCGCCATCTGTTGAATTTCACTGCGCCGGCCCGGTTCGGCCTTTACTTTTACCAGTATCAGCTCCCGCCCGACGGAGAGCTCATCGGTCAGGTCACTGACCTTGATCACGTTCACCAGCTTGTTCAGCTGTTTGACAATTTGCTCCACGGTCAGGGGATCGGCATCCACAGTCACGGTCATACGGGAGATACCCGGTTCCATCGTGCGTCCCACTGCGATGTTTTGAATATTATAACCCCGGCGGCTGAAAAGCCCGGAAACCCTGGTCAGCACGCCGGCACGATCTTCGACTAAGATGGCCAGTATTCTTTTCATTTTTCCTGACCTCCGATCATTTCCACGATAGAGGTATTGGGCACGACCATCGGCAGGACATTTTCCTCAGGATCAACGTGAAAATCAATCACTACCGGCCCGGGGGTCTCGAGAGCGGCTTTAATCGCCGGGGCCACTTCATCTACAGCTGTGGCCCGGAAACCGCGGGCCCCATAGGCTTCCGCCAGCCGGACAAAATCAGGGCTGCCGTCCAGGCTGCTTTGGGAATAACGGCTTTCGTAGAAAAATTCCTGCCATTGACGGACCATTCCTAGGTAGCGGTTATTGATAATCGCTACTTTCACGGGCAGATTATAATAGACTGCCGTGGCCAGTTCCTGGGAGTTCATCTGGAAACTGCCGTCCCCGGCGATACAAAACACTGTTTTATCGGGAAAGGCGACCTGTGCCCCTATCGCTGCCGGGAAGCCGAAACCCATTGTCCCCAGGCCCCCGGAAGAGATAAAAGTACGCGGTTCACGGGCACGGTAATACTGGGCGGCCCACATCTGGTGCTGGCCCACATCCGTGGTGATGATAGCCTCTCCCCCGGTCAGGCGGTAAAGTTCTTCGATGACAAACTGCGGTTTGAGGCAGTTGTCTTCCTCCTGCCGGTAGTACAAAGGGTAGCCCGCTTTCCAGCGGAGCACCCGGTCACACCACTCCTGTGTGTCACCGGGCTGCAGGCGCCGGAGTATTTCTCTTAAAACAAGCTTTACATCACCGACAATGGGGATAGCGGCCACCACATTTTTGCCGATCTCCGCCGGGTCAATGTCAATATGAATGATCCGGGCATCGGGAGCAAATGTATCGATTTTTCCCGTAACCCGATCGTCAAAGCGCGCCCCGACAGCAATGAGCAAATCGGCATGATGGACGGCATTATTGGCGGCGTAAGTGCCATGCATGCCCAGCATGCCCATAAAAAGTTCATAATCGGAGGGGACGCCTCCTAAGCCCGTCAGGGTTGTAGTTACGGGAATCGCACCCTTTTGGGAAAGCTCCAGCAGTTCGGCGTGTGCACCGGAGCTGATCACGCCCCCGCCGGCATAAAGCACGGGCTGCCGGGCTTTTTTAATCGCAGCTGCTGCCCGGACAACCTGCCCGGAATGTCCCTCGTAGGTGGGTTTGTAAGAATAAATCTCCACCTCCTGCGGGTAATCAAATTCCCCTTCCTCGACCTGCAGGTCCTTGGGCAGGTCCAGAAGCACCGGCCCCTGGCGCCCGGTACTGGCCAAGTGAAAGGCCTCTTTCAGAACACGGGGAAACTCGTTGATATCTTTCACCAGGTAATTATGCTTGGTAATGGGTAGGGTAATACCCGTAATATCGGCCTCCTGAAAGGCATCGGTACCGATAAATGGTGTAGCCACCTGTCCGGTGATGGCGATTAGGGGGATTGAATCCATGTAAGCCGTGGCTATGCCTGTAACCAGGTTGGTGGCTCCGGGGCCGGAGGTGGCAATGACCACACCCGGTTTTCCGGTCGCCCGGGCGTAACCGTCGGCTGCATGGATCGCTCCCTGTTCATGACGGGTTAAGATATGCTTTAATCCTTTTTTAAAGAGCTCATCATAAAGGGTTAAAACGGCACCGCCCGGAAAACCAAAGACAACATCCACGTTTTCCGCTTCCAGACAGGCCAGGACCATCTGCGCACCCGTTAACCTCATTTTTTTCTCCTCTCCTTTGCCGGCAACTCCAGGATAGCCCCTTTCTGCGCGGAACTGACCTGTGCCGCATAACGCTGCAAATATCCTTTTTGAATTTTCGGAGCGGGCAGGTGTAAGTCCTCTTCACGTTTGGACCATTCCTCCGGAGAAATGAGCAGTTCCAGTCGTTTCCCCGGGATATCTATTTCAATCTTATCTCCCTCCCGGACGAGGGCGATGGGGCCTTTATCGGCCGCTTCCGGTGAAATATGCCCGATGGAAGCGCCTCTGGTGGCGCCCGAAAAACGGCCGTCAGTAATCAGGGCCACTTCTTTGTCCAGCCCCATACCGGCTACAGCGGCCGTGGGGGCCAACATTTCCCGCATGCCCGGACCGCCTTTGGGGCCTTCAAAACGAATGACCACGACATCTCCGGCCACGATTTTCCCTTCCAGGACAGCCTCTACCGCCGCCTCCTCGTCATCAAAAACCCGCGCCCTGAGAGTCCGGTGCTGCATCTCCGGGGCGACAGCGCCCTGTTTGACAACAGCACCCTCAGGGGCCAGGTTGCCGAAAAGGACAGCAAGGCCTCCTTCTGCAAAATAAGGTTCTTCCAACGAGTGGATGGCTTTGCCGTCAGGCTCCGGCGTATGCTGGAAGTTAGCGCCGACTGTCAAGGCTGTAACAGTGATCAGCTCCGCATCCACAAAATCTTTTTTACTCAGTTCTTTCATGACCGCCTGGATACCGCCGGCCCGATCCAGATCCTCTATATGGTAGCTGCCGCCGGGGCTCAGGGAGCAGAGCTGGGGAGTCCGCCGGCTGATGTTATTGATCTCCTCCAGATCCCAGCTGATACCCAACTCATGGGCAATGGCCGGCAGGTGCAGGACCGTATTCGTCGAGCATCCCAAAGCCATGTCCACCGCCAGCGCGTTACGGAAGGCTGCCGCGGTCATGATTTGGGTCGGCCGCAGATCTTTTTTCCACAGCTCCAGGATCTTCATCCCCGCTTCCTTGGCCATGCGCAGCCGCCGGGCCATAACCGCGGGAACGGTGCCGTTGCCGGGCAGGGCCATGCCCAGGGCCTCTGTGATGCAATTCATGGAATTAGCCGTAAACATCCCCGCACAGGAGCCACATCCCGGACAGGCCGCCAGCTCGAGAGCGCTCAGCTCCTCTGCTGAAAGGCGCCCGGCTTTGACGGCGCCCACGGCTTCAAAAACACTGCTGAGATCCACGGAACGGCCTTGAAACTCTCCCGCCAGCATCGGGCCGCCGCTGATAAAGATGGCCGGCAGATCCAAGCGCGCTGCGGCCATGAGCATGCCCGGAATAATCTTATCGCAATTGGGGATAAAAACAAGAGCGTCAAAACCGTGTGCCTCCACCATGGCTTCGACACAGTCGGCGATCAGTTCCCGGCTGGCCAGGGAATATTTCATCCCGACATGCCCCATGGCAATGCCATCGCAGATCCCGATGGTGGAAAATTCCACCGGGACGCCGCCGGCAGCATAAACCCCAGCTTTGACAGCCTGGGCAATTTTATCCAGATGCACGTGGCCGGGAATAATTTCATTGTAGGAGTTGACCACGCCGATCAGTGGTTTATCTAATTCTGCAGGATGATAACCCATAGCGTAAAAAAGAGAACGATGGGGGGCCTTCTCCAGGCCTTTTTTTACTTTTTCACTGCGCATTGTCTTCTTTCCTCTCCTTTACTCTCTTTTAGGGATAAACCGGGGTACCGTTATCCCGGGCATATTGATTAAACTTGTCCATAAGTTTTTTGGTTACGGGGCCCGGTGACCCATTGCCGATGATCCGCCTGTCTACGGAGACAACCGGGATGAGCTCGGCGGCCGTCCCCGTCAAAAAACATTCCCGCGCAATATAGAGATCATGACGGGTAAAAGGCATCTCACGGATAACAAGGCCCTCCTGCCCGGCCAACTCCATGACCGTATTGCGTGTAATGCCTTCCAGGATCCCCATGTAGGACGGTGGGGTCAGCAGTTCACCTTTTTTGTTGACAATAAAGATATTCGAACCGGAACCCTCGACAACATAACCCTGGTCATTTAAAACAACGGCCTCCATCGCTCCGGCCTGACTCGCCTCTATTTTTACCAGAATATTGTTCAGGTAATTGAGTGACTTGATCCGGGGTTCCTGGATATTGGCGGAACGCTGCCGTGTCGTCGCCGTCATGATTTTCAGGCCCTGCTCATAATATTCCGGGGGGAAAAGAGAGATCTTATCGGCAATAATGACCACTGTGGCCCGGGAACATTTTTTGGGGTCCAACCCCAGATCCCCCGTGCCACGGGAAACCACGGTGCGGATATAAGCGTCGCGCAAATTATTCCGGCGCATCGTTTCCAGGGTAGCCTCCACCATCTCCTCTTCCATCAGAGGAATCTGGAGCAAAATATGGTGGGCGGATTCATAAAGCCGCGCCACATGCTCTTTTAGTTTAAAAACACGCCCGTTATAAGCTCTGGTGCCTTCAAAAACACCGTCACCATAGAGAAAACCGTGATCAAAAACAGAAATTTTGGCTTCCTCCCGGGGTAAAAACTGACCATCAATATAAACCTGCATACTATTTCGTCTGGCTCCCGGCAAACCGGACAGCCAGACTTGCACCTCCCCTCTTTTTTGCTCTCCATTTCACGAATATCTGAGATAAAAAAGCCCCTTCACCCTCTGGCAAGGGACGAAGGAGCTTACTCCGCGGTACCACCCTTGTTGCCTTTTTTTCCAAAAAAAAGGCCACCTTTATTCCAACATTGTTTTAACGGCTCGATGCCGTCCCCCTTACACAGCAGTTCCCTCTGCCTTCGGGGAGGCACTCCAGGGTGACCGGGAGAACAGCTTCCCCACCGGCTTTCACCAGCACCGCCGGCTCTCTGCAGAAGAAAGTTGTTTCCTTATATCCCTATCATTGCTTTCCGGAAAATTATTGTTTTTTATTATATATGCAGACTATTTATTTGTCAACCGCCAAAACCACCAACCACTTGAACTGCACCCGGGGACACTGTGATCATCCTCTCCCGGTGCTTTAAAATCCTGCCGGGAGTTACCCGGGTTTCAGGCACATGGATACGTAAAATATTTTTGGGCACCTATGTCTTCCTGGTAAAGAAGGTTTTCATCGACAGTATATAGTTTATCCAGCCGCAAAGATGCATTTTTATTTTTTAAAGGATTGGCCATGGAGCCTCCCGCTGAACCGGAGGCCGGGTTCCGCTGGGCCCGTTTTTGAAAGAAAGCCATGGCTACCGGCGGAAAAAGAATGTAGGACAGGAGATCTTCCTCACTCTGCAGGCTGTTTTTCATCTCCTCCCTGGTTTTTTCCAGCTGCGGCTCGAGCAGGTCTGCCGGCCGGCCCTGGAAAGGTTCTTCCTCCGGAAGTACTTTTTTAAGCAGGTCCGGATCCATTTCCCCGGGAGGTTTGCCATAGAGACCTTTCAGGTAGTTCTTGACTTCCTTGAGGACAACCTTGTAGCGTTCACCGGTGAGCACGTTCATCACCGCCTGCGTCCCGACAATCTGGCTGGAAGGCGTAACCAGCGGCGGATAACCCAGCTCCGCCCTGACACGGGGCACCTCCTGCAAAACCTCATCCAGCAGGTGCAGAGCATTCTGCGCAGCCAGTTGGGAGGTCAGGTTGGAGATCATCCCTCCGGGGATCTGATAACTGAGCACCGCTGTATCCACGCCCATCACCAGTTCCGCCGGAAGATCATAGTTAGCCCGCACTTTTTTAAAATAGGCACCAATCCGGGCAATGCGTTCCGGATCCAGCTCCGTGTCATAGGGTGTTCCCCGAAGAGCAGCAACCAGGCTGTCAGTCGCCGGCTGGGAAGGACCCAGGGAAAGGGTGGAGATGGCTGTGTCCACAACATCGCAGCCGGCTTCAATACCTTTCAGGTAGGCCATGGCGGCCATCCCGCTGGTAAAATGGCAATGCAGCTGCACGGGAATCTTTAATTTTTTCTTAAATTTGGTTACCAGATCATAGGCATCATAAGGGGCCAGAAGACCGGCCATGTCCTTGATGCAGAGAGAATCGGCACCCTTTTTCTCCAGCTCAACGGCCAACTCCACAAAGTGATCGTTATTGTGCAGAGGGCTAATCGTATAGCTGATCGTCGCCTGCACGTGAGCCCCCGCTTTTTTTGCCGCTTTTATTGCTACTTCCATGTTACGTATATCGTTGAGGGCATCGAATATCCGGATGATATCGATACCGTTTTTGACAGCACACTGCACAAAGGCCTCCACCACATCATCGGCATAATGGCGGTAACCGACCAGGTTTTGCCCGCGCAGAAGCATCTGTAGTTTGGATTGGGGTAAATGTTCCCGCAGAAGGCGCAGCCTCTCCCAGGGATCCTCCTCGAGGAAGCGCAGGCAGGAATCAAAAGTAGCTCCGCCCCAAACCTCCAGGGAATGATAGCCCACCCGGTCGATTTCTCCGGCGATGGGCAGCATCTCTTCTATGCGCATGCGCGTCGCCAGCAGCGATTGATGTGCATCCCGCAACGTCGTATCGGTAATGCCAACTTTTCTTTTTGTTCCCAAACCTTTCCCTCCTCTTCATTCTCCACTTCCACTCTTTGTCTACACTTCACCCGAAATATCAGCGCCCGGCGTACTCCGCAGCGCACCTGCCGGCCACCCCGGAGGTAAAAAGAGTTTCACTCAGGGCCATGCCGGGCAACAGCGCTTCTCCGTGGAGCCCGCCCACAATTTCACCGGCAGCATAAAGGCCTTTGACCACTTCTCCTTCCTGCTTCACCTCTCCCCGGGGTGTCACGGAAAGCCCCCCCAACGTATAAGCCACTCCGACTTTCAGCGTGGCCACATCATAAGGTGGTCCAGGCAGACGCCAACCGGAAAAGAGAGATTCACCAACCACCAAGCCGCTTCGTTCCAAATCTTCCCAAGTGGCAAACTCCCGGAAGCAGGAACTAAAAGCGGCGGCGCGTTCACCGGGAGCCAGGATAAAGGCACCATCCGCAGGGGAATGAAGAATAAAGTTGACTATTTCTGGAAAAGAAGTCTCCTTCCCGCTCAAAACCTGGCCCTTACGGTTAAAATAATAGGCTTCCCGCCAGGGATCCGGCGGTAAAAAAGCAATTTGCCCGTTCACGGGAGAAGACAACAATAGCCTCGTTTCCAGAAAACCCATCTGCACCCGATCCAGGCCCAAATCTTCCGCCCGGCGGAGCCCTTGGCCCTGCTGGTCTGGACGCAGGTTCAGGAGATTTCCCCGGGGCAGATAATCGTGCCAATAATGAACATCGCCGCTATAGCCGCCATCGGCCAGGACTACAGCCTGCACATAGAAAGGAGTGGTTTCCCCGTCAGAATCTTCCAGCAGAAGTGCTTCCACCTGCCCTGCCGGCGCCAATGCAATCTCTTTGATCTTCTCCTCCCTGATCACCACCCCGGCGTTTTCAACCTTTTCCCAAAGATGTTCTTTAAATAACAACCCGGCCCGGGGTTCCGGACTATAATGCAGATAAGGCCTTTGTTCCGGCTGGGGAAGGAGAGTAAAAGAAACTCCGCCGAGTTCCGCCGCCCTCTGAAATAAATCCGACGCGGCAGAGCGGAAAGAAATCAATAAAAGCGGATCATTGATCCCGCCCCCATATTCTCTAAGGTATGCAGTAAGCATCTCCGGTGTAAACTCTATTCCCCGTTCCTGCTGGGGAGGTGTTGATACTGCCGCCAGCCCGGACTCAACAAGCCAAACACTGTCTTCGCCCAAAGCCTGTCCATTTGGAAAAAGAAAAACCTGTGCGCCGTTTGCGGCGGCTTCCCAAGCCGTCAGAAGAGCAGCCGTTGTTCCGCCGATTACTGCCAGGTCGCCTCCCTCAGGAATTTCGGAGGTTTTTTCCCCTGCACCCCGCCCCTGCAGGAGCAACTGAAAGATAAAAACAAAGAGAAGTAAAGCAAATAAAAGGATAATAGTGGCTAAAGAGTTTTCCCTTTTTTGGACCACCCCCCCCTTTCCCCTGAGTCTAAAAGAACTCACTGCTGATTATCAAAGCGCAGCAACGCAGGATATTCCTTCCTCGGTGCCAACACCGCCGGAAGGATTAATCTTTGGTCACTGCTGCGATTTTGACAACTTTATCCTCCGGCAAAAGCCGGATCAGGGTCACACCACGGGCATAGCGTCCCTGGAAGGGAACCTGGGATATCTTGGCCCGCATGATCAAGCCCCTGGCCGTAATCGCCATAATCTCTTCCTTTTTTTGAACGGTAAGGAAACTGACCAGAAATCCTTCCCTTTTTCTGTATTTGAAAGCCAAAAGGCCCTTACCCCCACGATTTTGGGGACGAAATTTTTCCAGTTTGGTTCTTTTGGCATAACCATTTTCTGTCACAAAAAGAAATCCACTTTTTTCTCCCGGGGAGACAATGTTCATGCCGATGACCGTATCTCCCGGGGAGAGAGTGATCCCTTTCACTCCCCGCGCCGTCCGCCCCAGGGTCCGCAGCTGTTCTGCAGAAAAGCGAATCATCAACCCGTGTGCTGTAGCAATGCAAACATCAGGCTCTTCTTCTGTCGGACCGGGAAGATCTTCGCTTTCAGGAACCGCTTCCCCGTTTCTAAGCTGGCGGACGGAAATAAGTTCATCGCCCTCCATCAAGTTGATGGCAATGAGGCCAAAACGCCTCGCTGTAGCATACTCACTGAGGCTGGTCCTCTTGACGATCCCTTTTTGGGTCGCCATGATAATATGATCTTCTGCCCCGTATTCCCGCAGGGGAAACACAGCTGTAATATATTCCCCGTTTTCCAGGGGTAAAAGATTGACAATAGCCGTTCCCCGGGCTTGGCGTCCTGCTTCAGGGATTTCATAGACCTTCAGCGGGAAAACTTTTCCACGACTGCAGAAAAAAAGAAGTTTATCCCTGGTGGAGGAAATAAAAAGGTTCTCAATCAAATCGGTCTCCCGGATCGAGTGTCCCCTGATGCCTACACCTCCCCGCCCCTGACTGCGATAGGTATCCAGCGGCAGACGTTTGATATAACCATCCCGTGTCAGCGTAATGACCACTTCTTCATCCTCGATCAGATCTTCCAGGTCAATATCTCCTTCATAGGGGACAATTTTAGTCCGGCGCTCGTCACCGTATTTCTTTTTTACTTCCAGCAGGTCTTTTTTAATTTCCTGTAGGATAAGTTTTTCATCAGCCAATAAAGTTTCCAGGCGGGCTATTTCCGCCATGAGGGAGTGATATTCTTCCTCCAGTTTATGTCTTTCCAGGGCGGTAAGCCGCTGCAAGCGCATCTCTAAAATAGCCCGGGCCTGTTTTTCACTCAAGTCAAATTCCTGGATAAGCCCCTCCCTGGCCTCCTCCGCATTGGCAGAACCCCGGATCAAGGCAATAATCCGATCCAGGTTGTTCAAGGCAATGCGCAAGCCTTCGACCAGGTGAGCCCTTTCCCGGGCCTGGCGCAGCAAAAACTGGGCACGCCGGGTAACAATCTCTTTCTGGTGTTCCAAATAAGCACCCAGAAAATCCCGGAGCGGAAGAACACGCGGCACACCATCGACCAAAGCCAGCATGATGATCCCAAAAGTTTGCTGCAAAGGAGTAAATTTATACAACTGGTTAAGAATAACCTGGGAATTAAAACCTTTCTTTATTTCCATGACAATGCGTACACCGGTGCGATCAGATTCATCCCTTAGCGCCGTAATCCCGGTAATCTTTTTTTCCCGGACCAGTTCGGCAATCCTTTCAATTAACCTGGCTTTGTTCTGCAAATAAGGAATTTCTGTAACGATCAGTTTTTCTTTGCCGTCTTTTTTTGCTTCAACCTGGGCCTGGCCCCGGATACGGATCTTTCCCCTACCGGTGGCATAGGCCTCCTGGATACCTTTATACCCGAGGATCACCCCTCCGGTGGGAAAATCGGGACCCTGCATATAAGTCATCAGTTCCTGGGAAGAAGCCGCGGGTTTTTCTATCAACCAGATCAGCGCATCAATCGTTTCCGTGAGATTATGCGGGGGAATATTTGTAGCCATACCTACAGCAATGCCAGCTGAACCGTTGACCAGCAGATTTGGAAAACGGGCCGGTAATACCACAGGCTCTTTCAAAGTTTCATCAAAATTAAGTCTGAAATCCACTGTTTCTTTATCCAGATCCCGGAGCATCTCCATCGCCAGAGGAGTAAGCCGGGTTTCTGTATAACGCATGGCTGCCGCAGCATCACCGTCCATGGAGCCGAAGTTTCCCTGGCCGTCCACCAGAGGATAGCGTATGGTAAAATCCTGGGCCATGCGCACCATGGCATCATAAACAGCTTGGTCACCGTGGGGATGGTATTTGCCCAGTACTTCCCCGACAAGTCGGGCCGATTTTTTATGCGGCTTATCCGGGGTCATCCCCAGTTCGCGCATGGCATAGAGAATACGCCTGTGTACAGGCTTCAAGCCATCGCGAATATCCGGGAGAGCCCGGCTGACAATCACGCTCATGGCATAATCCAAAAAGGAACTCTTTACTTCTTCATGAATAGGAATAGCCATTGTTCTTTCTTGTTCTGGCATTTAAACTGTTAGGGCCTCCTTGCATTACTTCTTATTCTTAAAATTTGGGTAAAAAAATTTAAAAATCAATGTTCACCTGGTTCACCTGCACAAAGCTCTTCAATTAAAACCCCCGGGTACTTTAACTTAATTTTAACATATATTTTAACATATTTTAAAGCTAGATATCCAGATAACGTACTTCCCGGGCATGAGTTTCTATAAATTCACGCCGCGGTTGCACTTTTTCCCCCATGAGCAGAGTAAAAACTTCATTGGCGAGGAGTGTATCCTGCAGATCCACTTTCAAAAGAGACCTGGTCTGCGGGTTAAGTGTCGTTTCCCAAAGCTGCTCCGGGTTCATCTCGCCCAAGCCCTTATAGCGTTGGACACTGGTTCCATGACGCCCAATTTGGGACATGAGCGGCTCCATTTCCTCTTCCCTGTAGAGATAATATATTTTTTTACCTTTGGTCACCTTATAAAGAGGAGGTTGGGCGATATAAATATTTCCCCGGGAGACCAGAGGTTCCATGTAACGGAAAAAGAAGGTTAAAAGCAACGTGCGGATGTGGGAACCATCGACATCAGCGTCGGTCATAATGATTACTTTGTGGTAACGGAGCTTTTGGAGATCGAGATCCTCCCCGATTCCTACACCCAGAGCGGTAATCAGCGTCCGTATCTCTTCATTGCCCAATATTTTATCTATACGGGCCTTTTCCACGTTGATGATTTTACCCCTTAAGGGCAAAATAGCCTGAATATGGCGGTCCCGGCCCTGTTTGGCGGAACCTCCGGCAGAATCCCCTTCGACGATAAACAGCTCACTTTCCGCCGGGTCACGCGAAGCACAATCCGCCAGCTTTCCGGGAAGGCTGCTGATCTCCAGTGCATTTTTGCGGCGGGTCAGCTCCCTGGCCTTACGCGCCGCATCCCTTGCCCGGGCGGACTGGAGCGCTTTTTCACAGATCTTTCTGGTAACAGCCGGATTTTGTTCGAGAAAAGCCCCCAACTCATCCTGCAGGACACTTTCCACAATACTCCTGACTTCCGAATTACCCAGGCGGGTTTTCGTCTGCCCTTCAAATTGTGGATTAAGCAGTTTGACGCTGATAATTCCCGTTAAACCCTCACGAATATCCTCTCCCTGAAAATTATCCTGATTCTCTTTAAGAACCCCCAGTTTGCGGGCATGCTCATTGATTAACCTTGTCAGGGCGCTTTTAAAAGCAAGCTCATGTGTCCCGCCCTCCTGTGTCCGGATGTTGTTGGCAAAAGAATAAATCGTTTCACTATAACCGGTATTATATTGTATGGCCGCTTCCACGCGGCAGTTATCTATTTTTTTTTCCAGGGAAAGCGGTTTTTGGGGAAAAGCCTCCTTGTTTTTATTTAAAAAAGCAACAAAGGAACTGATTCCGCCCTCATATTTAAAAACTTTTTTCTTTTTATCTTTGGAACGGCGGTCCTCAATACTGATCTCCAGGCCTTTATTTAAAAAAGCCAATTCCCGCAACCTTTGTGAAAGAATTTGAAAATCAAAGTTTACATTTTCAAAAATCTTATCGTCAGGGAAAAAAGTAATGGACGTTCCTGTTTGAGATGTTTTCCCTTTTTTTTGCAGCTCCGTGACGGGTTTACCTCTTTCATAACGCTGTACATATATTTCCCCGTCTCTTTTAACTTCCACTTCCAGCCAGGCAGAAAGAGCATTGACTACCGATACGCCAACACCGTGCAGCCCGCCTGCAACTTTATAGCTTCCCCCGCCAAATTTGCCGCCGGCATGCAGAATAGTCATAACTACTTCCAGGGCTGATTTTTTTTGCTGGGGATGTTCTTTTACGGGAATGCCGCGGCCATTGTCAGTCACGGTCACACTGTTATCCGGGCCGATAACCACTTGAATGGCATCGCAATAACCAGCCATGGCCTCATCAATGCTATTATCCACCACCTCAAAAACAAGATGGTGCAGCCCCCGGCTCTCTGTCGAGCCAATGTACATGCTGGGGCGTTTTCTCACCGCTGCAAGTCCTTCCAGAACTTGAATCTGACTGGCATCATAAACATCGGAAATATTTTTTTTCATTTTACATTTTACCCTCCGACCCTAATCCTGAACTTATAATTTCCTTGTTTTTTCAATTCTTTTCTGTAAAGTTAAAGAAGAAATGGGCGAGTAAAAAACTTTATCCGTGGTAATCACAAAAGAATTATTTTTTTCTTTCTCCTTGGCGCTGATTTGATCCCCGGAACTACTTTCCAGAAACTGAGTATTAACCTGGTTATCTTTGATTTCCAGATTAAAAATGCCGATAATCTCCTGCAAATGCACGACACGTGAATTTCCAATGTGTAAAAACATTTTTTTTCCTTTCCTTAATAGATTTTTGTTATGCAGTATGAATTATAAAGCATATAAAAGCTTGTAAAGCCCCGGAAAATATTTTAACGCTTTAAAAATATCCTCTTGCTGAATACAGGGAGGTTCCTTTTCCGCAACGAGCAGGATATAGTCCTGCACCAACTCTTTCAAATTTTCTTTTTGACGGTTGTCCAGGGGCTGATTTTTCTCCAGAAAGGCAGAGATCTGTTCTGCAGAGCTTTTTACCAGTTTATTTTTGCAAAGTTCAAATACCTGTTCATCCAGCAGAGGATGCTTCCGGTGAATTTCTTGGAATTTGCCCCAGGGAGTCTGCCGGAAAAAATTTTGCAGGACAGCGGACCAGGAGGCCGCATCGTTCCAACAGAGTGAACAAAGGTTCTCTTGCAATTCAAATGATAATCTCTGACACCTCCGGCAGGGTGCCGCACCCTCCTTTTTTTTGCCTTTTTGCTGCAGATAAATATTTTTGTAAATCTTGCGCAGACGGGCATGCAAAAACTCCGGGGCATGCTGCACAGCTTTCTCCAATTTTTTTTCTTCCTCTTTTTCCAGCCGCTCACCGCTCCTTTTCCGCCATTCAGCCGAAAAATCCCTTTGCCCCGGTTTTTCTTTCTGCTGCTGCGCACCGGACCTGAAATCAGCATTGATAAATTTTATCTCCTTCAGAATCTCCGCCCGAGCAAAGGTATTGAAATCCACAATTATTTTATGCTTTAAAAAAGTCAGGTGGTAAAGCCAGGTGCTGTCGTTGACCTCCACAATCAATTTTTGTTGGCTGATGTTTACGGGACGTGTATAAGCAGCGATCTGCCGGCCGACTACGTCGGCCCAAATCCGGAGGTAACGGCGTTTTTCCAGCTGTTCCCGGAGACCGTATTTCTCTAAAAGTGAATGCAGGGGTTTGGCCAATTTATCCATCAATCATTCCTCTTTCTTAACCCGGCCTTTCTGCACATGAAAAAAAGAGGAAGAAGCAAACTGCTGCAGGAAAGAATCCAACCCCGGGTCTTTTTCTGTTATCGTCAAAAAAACCTGCCCGGCATCTCTAAAAAGAGAAAAACATTCCTGCCGGCGTCGCTCATCCAGCTCCGAAAAAATATCGTCAAGTATAAAAACAGGTTTCTCTTTTTTCTGATGGTAAAATTGCAGCTGCGCAGCTTTCAAGGCGATGACAGCACTGCGCTGCTGCCCGTGTGAAGCATAACGACGGGCTTCCCGGCCATCTAATAAAAAAGAAAGATCATCGCGGTGCGGCCCCAGCAGAGAAAAACCTCTTTGCAGTTCTTCTTCCGCCTTTAAAGCTATTTGCGCCTTAAATGCTGCTTCAATCTCTTCTATCTGCGCCGATAAAATATTTTTGGGCAAAAAAGTAACATATTCTATTTTCAGCCGAGGGCCCGCAGTAAAAAGAAGGCTGTAATTACGGGCGGCAAGTTTACTCCATGCCGCAACGGCAAGAGCCCTTTTCTGGATAATACGGCTGCCAAAATAAACTAACTGTTTGTTCCAAACCTTAAAAAGATCGTCTTTATAGGAAAGATAGCGGTTTTCCTTTAAAGCACGGTTTTTTTGGTAAACAACCCGATTATAACGGCTTAAACAGTCACCGTAAAGGGGACTGAGCTGGCTGATTTCCCGATCCAAAAAGCGCCTTCTTTCTTCCGGGCCTCTGCGGATCAGTTCCAGGTCCTCGGGAACGAAACAAACCAGCGGGCAGCGCCCCTCCAGCCCGGGGCTCTTCCCGGCTTTCCCGTCAATCTTGATCACTTTTCTTTTTTTTTGCGCTTCATAGCCCACTTCCAGTTGATAAAAGCGCTGCTGCAAAAAAACTGTTCCCCGGAGATAGTAATAAGGGGTATCCCAGCGGACAAGATCGCTCTCTTTAAAATTTCTAAAAGAACGGGCAAAACAGAGACTGTAAATGGCTTCCAAAAGGTTGCTCTTACCCTGGCCGTTGGCCCCCTGGATTACACAGATTCCCGGCTCGAACTGCAGTTCTTCCCGTGCATAATTACGAAAATTGATGAGGTGGAGCTCCTTTATATACAAAGCGTGTACCTTCCCGGTTGCCTTGAAATTTCTTTAAAACTCAAATTTTTCAATCCGGTTTAATGGGCAGAACCAGATAGCGATAATTTTCCAGGCCGCCCTCCCCTTCCCGGCGGTGTTGAAAAATGCACGGGCCCACAGGGCCATTTAACTCAATCTCGACAAGCTCTTCCTCCCAAATCCGCAGCACATCCAGAAAAAAACGGGAATTGATTAAAATTTCCTCCAGGTCATCTCCTTCCTTATTTTCAAGGAGTATTTCTTCCTTCATCCTGCCAACTTCGGAACTGGAACTGATCTGCAGGGATTTACCGTTGATCTTCAAAGCGATCATGCGATTTTCCCCCTGAGCCAACAAGGAAGCCCTGCTGACTGTTTTTTCCAAAAGATTGGCCGGGAGAACTATTTTTGTCGCATAGCCCTGTGGAAAAGCTGTAAGCAGATCCGGATATTTGTCTTCAAGCAGCCTGCTGGAAAAAATAAATTGCCTGTGGGCAAAAATAATTTCATTTTCTTGGAAATAACAAGCCACCATTTCCCCGGAATCACTCAGCATCCTGGCCACTTCACCCAATGATTTACCGGGAATCAACAGGCGGAACGGTTGGAAATTGGTTTCTTGACTAAAAGACTTTTCAAAGCAAGCCAGCCGGTATGTATCGGAAGACATACAAAGAACATGGCCCTGGGAATTGGCTTCCAGTAAAATCCCCCGAAAAGAGGGCTTGTTTTCATCCTGGGAAACAGCAAAATGCACCTGGCGCAGGATATTTTTGAGTTCCGTAGCGGCAAAGTTCAAATTAGTCCATTCCCGCCATTCCTGTTCGGCGGTAAACAGGGGAAATTGTTCCGAATCCGCCCCGTAGAGAAAAAAGTTGGCTGAACCGCTCCGGATCGCGGCTCGAAAGTCCTCTTCAGCCAGGTTAATTTCGATTTCCTCGGCAGGGGTCTGTCTGATAATGTCAAAGAATTTCTCCGGTAAAATAATCTCCCCTTTTTTCAAAACTTTTGCCGGGCAAAATGCTTTCAGGCTCATATCCAGGTTGCTGGTAGTCAAGATCAGGCTATCATCCGTTGTTTCTAATTTTACACCTTTTAAAAATGGTATCGTTGTCCTGGAGGGGATAATTTTCTCCAATACAGCCAGTTTTTCCATTAAATCATTTTTTTTAATAAATAGATGCATCTTTTTCTCTTTCCCCCTAATTTTTGGAGATAATCCCCAAATGACTGGCTTATGATTATCTTTAACTATTCTTTAAGAATAAATAAGTAAAAGTAGTCATAAGGGCTGTGGATTTGTGTAAAAAGGGTTTTTTGTCCCAGATTTACGACAAGTTTCCTTGTGGATAAACTGTGAATAATCAGGGAAACTTATCAACATAATTAACAGGCACAAAAATTTGCAGTTAAAAAGTGAAAGTTATCCACAGATCATATTTTTAATTAACAACATTTTTACAGGCCTGTCCACAACTCAGTAGCTTAAAAGGTTTTTGATTTCGTTTATTTGGCGTACCAGGTTGTCATCTTTTTTTATATGAGAAGAAATTTTTCTGTGGGCATGGATGACGGTGGTATGATCTTTTCCTCCAAAGTCCTCTCCTATCTTCGGCAGGGAGAGATCTGTAAGCTCACGGCAGAGATACATGGCGATTTGCCGCGGCAGGGAGATATTTTGCGTTCTTCTTCTGGATTTGATTTCCCGGGATGTTATTTTAAAATAAGAAGCTGTCACCGAGATAATTTGTTCCGAATTCAGATTTTTTTGTTTGGGAGTGAGAAAATCCTTGAGTGCTTCCTCAGCCAGGGGTAGATCTATTTTTCTGCCCTCCAAGGAGGCAAAAGCAATGATGCGGATCAGGGCACCTTCAAGCTCGCGAATGTTATTTTCAATTTTTTGGGCGATATACAGCAGGACATCGTCCGTAATCGGTATTCTCTCCAGGGAACTTTTTTTACGCAGAATAGCAATTCTTGTTTCCAGATCCGGTGATTGGATATCTGTAATCAAACCCCATTCAAAGCGTGAACGTAGCCGGTCTTCCAGAGTGGGTATCTCCTTAGGCGGGCGATCGCTGGAGATAACAATCTGTTTACTGTTTTCGTGGAGTGCATTGAAAGTGTGAAAAAATTCTTCCTGGGTCTGTTCTTTTCCTGCTAAAAACTGGATATCATCAATCAGGAGAACATCCACGTTACGGTAAATATTGCGAAACTCCTCTGTTTTGTTATCCCGGATAGCATTGATAAACTGATTGGTAAACTTTTCCGAAGAGAGATAATTCACTTTTTCACTGATGTTGTGGAAAACAACATAATGACCGATGGCATGCATGAGATGGGTTTTGCCCAATCCCACGCCGCCATAGATAAAAAGGGGATTATAAGCCTTGGAGGGGGCTTCCGCTACGGCCAGAGAGGCGGCGTGCGCCAGGCGGTTGCTGCCCCCGATCACAAAACTGCCGAATGTGTATTTGGGGTTCAACCACTTACAGGTTACGGATAGAGCCTTTTTATCTGTATTTACCGGATTTTTTTGGGTGGATGTGGCCGGAAACTCATTTTCCGGGATATTTTTTTCTTGGAAATCAATATTCTGTGGTGTAACAAAATGTATGTAGTATTGACAATCGCTGACTTTTTCCAGAGCACTTGATATGGATTTACGGTAGTGATTTTTTAACCAGTCCCGCGTAAACTCATTTGGTACTTCCACGATAATGGTACTATCCTGCATGGCGACCAGTTTTGTTGTTTTTAACCATGTTTCAAAACTCGGTTTACTCAGTATTTTTTCCATTTCGGAAAGAACCGCGTGCCAGATGGCAGGCAAACGATCTTCCATTATACAGCCCTCCATCATAAGTTATTCACAAATAACTTAAAGTTTTCCACAACTTCTGTGGAAAACAGTAAGATTCGATGCTTATTAATAGCCTAACAATATAATAACAGATGAAACACCTCGCTGCAATGAAAATACTTGTGTATAAATGTCAGAAACTATTAGGAAATTTCCCAATTTGTTTAAAATTATAGTATTTTACTTTCAGAGGCTTATTTGAGGTAGATGATTAGACTAAAAGCGGTGTAACATCTGTTGCATGTGGAGAAAAGATGCGTTATAATGAATTCCAGAGTTTTGCTGGGTGAAAATAAACAAATTTGCCTAAAGGAAGGGTTTCAGGAGATGAAAAGAACATATCAACCAAAAGTAAGAAGACGCAAGAGAAATCATGGTTTTTTGAAAAGGATGTCCACACCGGGTGGACGAAGAATTATTAAAAGGAGAAGAAAAAAAGAAAAAAGAATCTTGTCCGCTTAAAATCATGAAGGAAAACAAGGCCATGGAGCAAAAAGCCCAGCCTGAAGACAGGGCTGAAAAGATGGAAAGGTTACGCAAGAATTATCAATTTCAGGAAATTTATCGCAAAGGCAGATCGCGGGCCACAGCCAGAACCGTTCTTTATTTTAGGAAAAACAGGGAAAAATATAACCGGTTAGGAATTGTTGTCAGCAAAAAAGTGGGCAAAAGTGTAGTCAGGCACCGTTTAAAAAGGCTTTACCGGGAAGCAATGCGCAGTTTACAGGATCAAATTCACGGCACAGGTTATGATCTAATCATTATCGCCAGAAAGGGTGCGGATAAGCTTACATACAAGGAAGCAATACAGGATTTGCGGAATTTGATGCTCAGGGGAAAGTTGATCTCATGATTATTGACCCTGAAAGGTGGTAACCAAATTTATGCTTGTGGAAAACCTGCGCAGTGACTTACTAGTGGGTTGTGGATTATAATAAATTTTATATCAAAAAGTTTTTGGGGGCGCATTTTGAGCATGAAAAAAATACTGCTGCTGATGATCAGGTTTTATATCCTGGCGATTTCCCCACTGTTGCCTCCACGTTGTCGTTTTTATCCGTCTTGTTCCCGGTATAGTTATGAGGCCGTCAATAAGTTTGGAATTAAAAAAGGACTTTTTTTAAGTTTTAAGAGAATCATACGTTGTCATCCTCTCCATGCAGGAGGATATGATCCTTTACCTGAAGACTGACCAGGGTAGAAGGCTGTAGAATAAGGGGGAGTCGTGATGATTCAGGCCCTGAGCGGGTACATTAATATAATTCTTAGTTATTTTTACAATTTAGCTAATAATAACTATGGTTTGGCGATTATCATGCTTACTATTTTGGTCAATATTATTACCTTTCCGTTGACCAAAAAACAAATTGAATCATCTAAAAAATTACAGGAAATTCAGCCAGAGTTAAAAAAATTGCAGGATAAGTACAAAAATGATAAGGAAGCATATAATCGGGTGACCATGGAATTCATGCAGAAAAATAAGGTCAATCCTTTGGGAGGCTGTCTTCCCCTTTTAATTCAATTTCCCATTATGATTGCGGTATTTACGCTTTTACGTGAGCCGGCTCAAATTATTGATGCTGTGGAAGCCATGGGAAAAACATTTAATCCAAATTTTCTTTGGCTGGATCTGACCAAACAGGATCCTTACTATATCTTACCGCTCATGGCGGCAGCGGCGACTTTCTTTCACCAGCGGATGGTGATTACAGATCCCAGGCAAAAAACGATGTTGTATGTTTTTCCCGTGATGATTGCGGCGATCAGTTTTAAATTTCCGGCCGGGCTGGTGCTTTACTGGTTTACAAATTCACTTTTTTCTGTTGGTAATCAATTTTTGATTATCGGAAAGGATAAAAAAGTGAATTTTAAAGAAGATGAAGAGGATCAAGGTATCAGGGAACATCAAAAGGAACAGGACGGCAAGCAGGGGGATACCCCCGGGAAAAAGAAGAAAATAAGGACGTCAGCAGATAAAAAAACTAAAGCCCCCAAAGTTAAAAAGAAGGTTTCCAAAGGTAAGAAGAAAGGGGCGAAGAAGAAGAGATGATCTCCATTGAGGTTAGCGCCAAAACAGTCGAGGAAGCTCTGGAAGAAGGACTTAAAAAACTGGGTGTAAAAAAAGACAATGTTCAGGTTGAGGTTTTAAGCGAACCGGCCCAGGGGCTTTTTAAATTTCTCGGCTCAAAAATGGCCAAATTAAGATTAACAGTGATCAAGGATACTGAAGAATATATCAAGGATTTCTTGGAAAATATAGTGCATATTATCGGGGTTAAAGGAAATATTAATGTTGTGCCGAACGATGAGGGAAACCTGTACCTGGAGATCAAAGGAGAAGATCTGGGTGTACTCATCGGTAAACGGGGAAATACACTCAATGCGCTGCAATATCTGTCCAATGTTGTTTTGTACAGGCAGTTTGCGTCCCCCAACCAGCGTGTGATCATCGATATTGAAAATTATCGTTTAAAGCGTAAAAAAACCTTGGAAAATTTAGCTAGAAACCTGGCTCTGAAGGTTTTAAAGACAAAAAAAGAGGTTGCCTTGGAACCGATGAATCCACAGGAAAGGCGTATTATCCACATAGCTTTAAAAAATTATCGGGATGTTGTGACTTCCAGTCATGGAGAAGAACCTTATCGTAAAATTGTAATTTCGCCGCGCTAAAATATTGCCGGGGAAATGATAAATCTTTGTCTAAAAGAACAGGGAGTTCCGCGGAACTTCCTTATTTTTTCATTTTCATAGGATTTTATGAATAGGAGTATGCCGGTGAAAGATTCCCGTGATACCATTGTGGCGATTTCAACTCCTCCCGGTGAAGGCGGTATCGGTATCGTACGCCTCAGCGGCAGCGAGGCTTTAGCCATTGGTTTAAAAATATTTGCACGCAAAAGTGAGCGCGGGCAGCCCTTTTCTCTACGCAAGAAGTTTAAGCCTGCGGCGCGTAAACTTTATTATGGCTATATTCTCGATGACCAGGGCAACGAGATTGATGAGGTCCTGTTCAGCTTTATGCCGGGGCCCTATTCCTATACCTGTGAAGATATCGTGGAAATTAATGCTCATGGCGGTGCCGTTCCTTTAAAAAGAATCCTGGAACTGGCGCTGGAAAAGGGCGCCCGCATTGCCGATCCGGGTGAATTTACCAAAAGGGCTTATTTGAATGGACGTTTGGACCTGGTGCAGGCTGAAAGTGTTTTAGCCCTGATCAGGGCTAAAACGGATAAGGCTTTAAAAGCAGCGATTCGAAGCCTGCAGGGGGCTCTTTCCGGCGAGATTCAAAAAATTCGCGCTGAAATTATCGGTATCCTGGCGCAGATTGAAATTGAAGTTGATTTTGCACATGAGGATGCCGATCTGGAAGAAGAGCAGGATGAAAATATCGGTGAAAGAATCGAATGCCTCCAGAAAAAAATGGCAGCACTGCTCCAAAAACGATTTCAGGGAAAAGTTTTACAGGAGGGTCTCAAAACGGTCATAATCGGGCGGCCCAATGTCGGCAAATCTTCCCTTTATAATTATCTTGTCCGGGAGGAACGGGCTATTGTCACGGAAATTCCAGGGACGACACGGGATCTTTTGATGGAATATGTAAATATTAAAGGCATTCCTTTGAAGCTGATCGATACAGCCGGTTTGCGCCTGGATGGGGATAAGGTGGAGAAAATTGGTATGGAGTTTTCTCGGAAGGCTATGCAGGAAGCCGATCTGCTTCTGTTTATGTTGGATGCTGCGCAGGAGATTACTCCGGAAGATAGCTGGATTTATGAGCAAATATCCCGGGATAAAGGCCCCAGGATCCTGATTATTCTCAACAAAATTGATTTAAAAAGAAAATTATCCAAAAATAAGGTTCAAGAAATATTTCCCGGGAATAATGTCCTGGAAATCTCCTTGCTGCACGGTGTGGGGCTTGATAAGTTGGAGGAAACAATTAGCGCCATGGTTTTTTCCGGGGAAGCAGCTGCCGAGGAGAGTGCGCTGCTTTTGGAGGCCCGGCAGGGAGAATTGCTGCACCAGGCACTCATTTGTGTTGAAGAAGCCCGTGAGGCTTTGGAAAACAAGTTCCCCCCGGATCTGATCAGCATTGATTTGCGCCAGGCCCAGCAGTATTTGGGGGAACTGGTCGGGGAAGAGATTGGCACAGAGGTACTCGATCTTATATTTCAAAGGTTTTGTGTTGGAAAGTAAAATGCTAAAGGACGGCTTGATTTATAAAAATGGAGATTCAAGAGATTATGGAGGTTTTTTCTGTCTGCAGTATACCTGTTGATGCTGAAAAAGCTATTCTTTTGCAGCAATATCAAAAATTAATCAGGCAGGAAAATAAAAAATATAATCTTACACGTATCCTCCAACCCCGGGCAATCCTGGAAGAGCATTTTTGTGATGCTCTTGCCTGGCTGCAAGCCGGCAGGACGCAGGCGGGCACCGAGCTTTTGGATCTGGGCAGCGGGGCAGGTTTTCCCGGAATACCGATCAAAATTTTTTTACCGGAACTAAAGCTTTATTTATTGGAGGCTGTGCGCAAAAAGATTATTTTTTTGGGCAAAGTTGTGCGGGAGCTGGAACTCAAGCAGGTCACCTTGTGGCAGCAAAGGGCGGAGATTCTGGCCAGAAGTGACGCGCGGGAGAGTTTTCCCTGGGTAACAGCGCGGGCCCTGGCTCCCCTGGCCACAGCTTTGGAGCTAGCCCTGCCTCTTGTGCGGCCGGGCGGCTATTTTTGGGCCTGGAAGGGGCCGGCTGTTTTTCAGGAATTGGCAGTGGCCGAGGATATTTTGGTCCGCTGTGGCGGGAAGCTGGTCGATCAAGTCAAGTATAGGCTGCCACGGAGCAATAAAGACAGAATAATCTTGATTTTTAAGAAGGTGGCCCCTGCAGAAGATCGTTTTCCACGTAGAAATGGTATGCCACAAAAAAGGCCTTTTACGAATTAATATCTACAGGTAGCAGGAAATAATAACCTCATGTCGAATTATTACAGCAAATACAAAAATTAACACTAAAGTGCCATAAATCACGCCTAGAAAACAGGAAAGCCAGCAATCAATCTAAAAGAACTAAATGTAAACCGGGGTGATCATCCATGTGGGAACAAAAAGGAAGAAAATTAGGGTTGGAGCGTAATGAGAAAATTAATGAAGATATTCGTAATGTCAGTATGGAGCTCGTGCGGAATAACCCCTACCAGCCAAGGGTAATTTTTGAAGAGGAAAAGATAAAAGAGCTGGCCCAATCGATTAAAACCTACGGTTTACTGCAGCCTATTATTCTTACGCCGGAAGGCGACGGTTACTGTATCGTTGCCGGTGAACGGCGTTTTTTGGCCTGTGAAATGTTGGGGTGGACGGAGATTCCAGCGATTATCAGGGATTATCAGGGCAGTTCATTGGCAGCTGTGGCACTGATTGAAAATTTACAAAGAGAAAACCTGAACTTTATGGAGGAAGCGCATGGTTACAAGCGCTTGATGGAGGAATTTAACTTAACGCAGGAAGTTTTGGCGCAAAGGCTGGGTAAAAGCCAATCAACAATCGCTAATAAGCTCAGATTATTAAAGTTGCCTCCGGAAATCAAGGAAATTTTAAAAGAAGGTAAGCTTACAGAACGACATGCACGGGCGCTGCTAAAATTAAATTCGCCGGAAAAACAACTCGAGGTCGTGAAAGCCATCCAGGAAATGGAATTAAATGTCAAAGAGGCGGAGGAATTAATCCTAAATATTTGCCAGGACAACACTCAGTCTCAAAAAGGTGCTGTTAAACAACGTAAAGTAATTATCCGGGATTTAAGAATATTTTTAAATACTATCAGACAGGCTTTGGGCATCATTCGCAAAGCCGGTTTAAAACCCCTGGTGGAAGAAATAGATCAAGATGAGTTTTGGGAGATTCGTATCCGCCTGCCAAAAGATAATCAAAATTAAATATTTTTGAATAGACAAGAATTATGATTTTGCACGTTGGCCGGTGCAGAGAGAAGTTAAATATATGGCCAGTTTTTTTTCTTTATTTTAGGAATGTAGTGTAACGCTCCTTAGAGGATCCTATTTCCCCACTAAAATTTAAGTAAAAAGAGTTTTCGTGTCCTCCATCTGTTTCCCAGGAAGGAACTATTTTCCTCTTTCACGAATATGTAAATTAATCCTGTTAAATAACCCGGTCTAGATAAATGGGGTGAAAAAGTGGAAGGAATTATTGCAATTGCCAACCAAAAAGGCGGAGTAGGCAAAACAACTACGGCTGTAAATTTAAGTGCCTGTTTAGCTGAGCTGGGAAATAAAGTTTTACTTATGGATATTGATCCCCAGGGAAATGCGACCAGCGGCGTCGGTTTGGATAAGGAAAAGGTTCAAACTTGTGTATATGATGCTCTGATTAACGAAATTCCTGTGGAAAAGGTCATTTATCCAACCAAACAAAAAAATCTGGATGCCATACCGGCCACCATTCAACTGGCTGGAGCGGAAATAGAGCTGGTGCCGACTATGTCTCGTGAAGTACGGCTGCGCCGGATGGTAGAATCGCTGAAAAACAGGTATAAATATATCATTATCGATTGTCCCCCTTCGTTGGGTTTGCTTACTTTAAACGCTTTAACTGCTGCTGATGCTGTGCTTGTTCCGATTCAATGTGAATATTATGCCCTGGAAGGTTTGGGGCAGCTGGTCAGAACGATCGATTTGGTGAAAAAGCATTTAAACAGCTCTTTAAAAATTGGCGGCGTGCTTTTAACGATGTATGACAGTCGGACAAATTTGTCAGCGCAGGTAGCTGCCGAGGTCCGGAATTATTTTGGGCAGCTTGTTTTTAAGGCGGTCATTCCCAGGAATGTCAGACTCAGCGAGGCGCCCAGTCATGGCAAGCCCATCATCGAATACGATCCACGCAGTAAAGGGGCGGAGGTTTATAAAAAAATGGCAAAGGAGGTCATGAAGCGATGAGCAAGCAAAGATTGGGATTGGGCAAGGGACTTGGAGCTTTAATTCCTGAATTACGCCCAGAGGTAGTTTCTGAAGAAAGCGGTCCCAAAAGCGGTACAATAGAAATAGCTTTGAATAAAATAAAGCCCAATCCCCATCAACCCCGGAAGGATTTTGATGAGGAAAAATTAAACGAACTGGCGGAAACAATCAAACTTTATGGGGTTCTTCAACCGGTAATTGTTCAGAAAACAAAAGGAAGCTATATTTTAGTGACAGGCGAGAGAAGATATCGTGCTGCCCTGCTGGCCGGCCTGCGAACAATTCCCGCATTGATCAAGGAATATGATTCCCAACAATCTATGGAGATCGCTCTGGTAGAAAATCTCCAGCGGGAGAACCTGAATCCTATGGAAGAGGCTGCGGCCTATAAAAAACTCCTGGAGGAATTCAATTACCTGCAAGAGGATTTAGCACAAAAACTTGGGCGGAGCCGTTCAGCGATTGCCAATACGATCCGCTTGTTATCTTTAGATGATGAAGTTCAAAAATATCTTGCGGAGGGTAACCTGACTGCAGGCCAGGCCAGGCCGCTGCTGGCTTTAAGCAGCGCAGAGGAGCAGTGTGCATTTGCCTTAAAGATAATCAAGGAAAAGCTTAGTGTCCGGCAGGTAGAAAAACTGATCAAGGCCCATGTTAAAAAAGGAAAAACTATAAATAAGACTGCAGAATCTTCTCCAGAAAAAAAAATACAGGAACTTTTTCTTAATGAATGCGCAGAAAAACTGCGCAGGGCTTATGGTACCAGAGTGATTATCAAACACGGCCCCAGGGAGGGGAAAGTGGAGTTTTCTTTTTATGGTGAAGAAGACCTGGAAAGATTAATGGAAATACTGTTAAACGCAGGGCCATAATGTTTCACGTGAAACATTTTTTTTAAATAAACAGTCTTCAGAGGGAATTGGAGAGCCAGTCTGTTGTGGAGGCAGCCCTAAATATTCCCCTACCGATAAATTGTGCCAGGGGAAAGACTATCCCCAGGCGTGTGCTTTGTAAAACCAGAGCCTCCATAAAGCCTCCGATATTTACAACACCGGTAATATAGAGATCGCCAACAGGAGGGAGGTTTTTTTTGACAGCAGCACCGGGGTAAATGCTCCCCTTGCCGATTTCCAGGCAGCCAATCTTATTTTTTTGTCCCAGGCAGGCATCTATAGCCAGAATAGCAGCAGATTTAAAATTATTGGCCAGTAGATCACGTGTTTCTTTCAAATTTAAGGCATGCACCGGCTGAGAAAGGGTGCCCATAACAGTAACATTTTGATTTTGAAGGGGCAGGTTTTTGAGGATGTTCCCGACAAGGGGACCGAGAGAATCGCCGGTGGAGCGATCACTGCCGATACAAAGGATCAGCAGCTGAGTGTAGCTGCTATTTAGTTCGTTAAATAAAGAGGACAAAACCTGCACAAAAGTATTTGCTGCACCTGTTGCCTGGGAGTCAATGGTTATAGGCAGGGAGGTATAAGGTTTTTGTGCGATTTTTGTTGTCGAAGAGTACATTTAAAAACCTCTCTCCAGGTATTTAGGGGGAAATTTAAGACAAACTGCAAGAAAAGTTCCCTTCTTCCAGAGTGAGGGAGCTGCGGCAGCAGGTTTTTATGACTCTGTAAGCCGGAATTGCAGAGTCATAAGAGGTCCATGCAGATCCGTATTCAAGGCAGCACCTGATGGAGAGAGCAGCTCTATTCCGGAAGGAAGTTATATTCCTAATATATTATGGCTTAATAATTGAAAAATATGTGTTTTCGCAGCAGGATTTTAAAAAATAGCGGAGAAACATGTACGCAGGAATATTTTTTAAAGAATGCTTGCCAGATGGATAAACCTATATAAGCCAGGTTATCAGGTAAGCTGTATTATGGACTACTCAGTGCAAGTTGTTCTGGGAAAAAATTAAAAATGTGGAGGAGGAATTTGAAATGCTTGTAGTGATCATGGGGCCTCCCGGCGCAGGTAAAGGTACACAGGCAGAAAAATTGGCAAAAGAATTTGCTTTGCCCCATATTTCCACCGGCGATATTTTTCGCGGTGCTGTAAAAGAAGGAACGGAGATGGGGAAAAAGGCAAAAGAATATATGGATAAAGGCATGCTTGTTCCGGATGAAATTGTGATCGGGATCGTCAAAGAAAGGCTGGCCAAGCCGGACTGTAATGAAGGTGTCCTTTTAGATGGGTTTCCCCGCACGGTGGAACAGGCGGAGGCGCTAGATGAGGTCCTGGATGAACTCCAGATCAAGATCAGTGCAGTTGTGAATGTAGATGTCCATGAGGAGGAACTGATCGGCCGTTTAACAGGAAGAAGGGTTTGCCGTAACTGCGGAGCTACATATCATTTAAAATTCAACCCTCCCAAGGTTCGCAATATCTGTGATCATTGCAGCGGTGAGCTCTACCAGAGAAGTGATGATACCATTGATACTGTGAAGGAAAGACTGGCAATTTACCAAAAGCAGACTTTCCCGATCATTGAATATTACGAGCATAAGGATCTTTACAAGAGTGTGGATGGTGCACGCGGCATCGATGAAGTCTTTGTTGATCTCGCTGACCATTTGAAAAAGGTAAAGAATCAGGGTTAATGCATGTTTCTGTTAAAAGCTCTCTTTTATGAAGAAGATTTTTTTACAGGTATTTTTTAGCGTAAGATGTAAAGGGTAGTAAAAAGATAAATTAACCCCGGCTGCTGCTGTGCAAGGCATGCTGTGGGGACTATTACAGGGCGGAATATTTTTCCCGCCTTATTCTTCTTATCGTTAAATTTATACAGGTAAAGCCTAGGGTGATATATATGTACAAGTTAGGGCAGATCGTTCGCATGCGGAAAACCCATCCTTGCGGGGGAGAACTCTGGCGCATTATCCGGGTTGGTATGGATTTTCGTATCAAGTGCTTAAAATGCGGCCGGAGCGTTCTTTTACCCAGGCTGAGGTTTGAGCGCAAAGTGAAAGAAATCGTCGCGGAGCCGGAAGAGAGCCAGTAAAATAATAAGGGGGAGCGCAGTGGGTTTTAAATGCGGACTGGTCGGATTACCAAATGTCGGCAAGTCAACACTTTTTACAGCCCTTTCGAGCCTGCCGGTAGAGAGGGCAAAGTTTCCTTTTGCCACCGTAGAACCCAACAGGGCCATTGTCCCCGTAAAAGATGAGCGCCTTGAAAAAGTTGCCGGTCTGGCGTCTTCCACGGAAATTACGCCGACGACACTGGTTATTGTTGATATCGCCGGCTTGATCGAGGGCGCCAGCCAGGGGGAAGGTTTGGGGAACCGTTTTTTGGCCCATATTCGGGAAATGGATCTCCTCCTCCACGTGGTGCGGGGTTTTAAAGCACCGGATGTTCCACACCTGGCAGGTGAACCGGATCCCCGCCGGGACAAAGAGATTGTCGAACTGGAACTGATCCTGGCCGATCTGGCCATCTTGGAGAGAAGGTTGGAGAAAGTGCGGCGCAGTGCCAAGGCATTGCCCAAGGAGGCGGCGGCTGAAGAAGAATTTCTTGAAAAATTGCGCGTGCACCTTTACGAGGGAAAAACGGCCCGCAGTTTTGCTCCGACGACGGAGAAAATATCCATGATTGATAATCTGCAGTTGTTAACGGCCAAACCTGTTGTTTACGTGGTCAATATTGATGAAGAGGATCTCTCTGTGGAGGAGCCGGAAGCCGTCAAAGAGCTGAAAACACTGTCAGAAGCAGAAGGAGCCCCTGTAATCGGGGTGTGTGCTTCCCTGGAGGGCGAATTGGAAGAAATAGATGAAGAGGAAAAAAAATTGTTTCTCCAGGAGTACGGGCTGGAGGAAACAAGCTTAAACAGGCTGGTCAGGGTGGGTTATGATTATCTCGATCTAATCACTTACTTTACGATCAAAGGCACAGAGGCCCGGGCCTGGACGGTAAAGAAGGGGACCACGGCACGCCGGGGGGCAGGAAAGGTGCACAGCGACATGGAAAAAGGGTTTATCGCCGCGGAGGTCATCAACTGGGAAGAACTGCTCCAGGCCGGTTCAGTGGCCGCAGCCAAGGAGCAGGGAATTTTAAGGCTGGAAGGCAAAGACTACCTTTTAAGGGACGGGGATGTGCTTTATTTTCGTTTTAAGGTCTAGCAGCCCTGGAAAGGACAGCGAAGAGTAGATGAAAAGCGTAGCATCTAAAGAGTTAACTAAAATTATTTTATTGGTTGCTATTCTCGTCGGCTTGATCTGGTTTTTAAGCCGTATTTCCTGGGTAATACAACTTCTTATTATCAGCTTGTTAATCGTTTATGTTCTTTTTCCTATTACCGAGCTGCTAGAAAAGCGCTACCGGTTTTCCCATTTTCCGGCGGTAGGGGTTGTTTTCTTATTTTTTCTGCTGGCGATTACTGCTATACTCAGTTTAATCATTCCTGTTGTGCAAAAAGAAATAAAAGAAATTATCAGAGATTTCCCTTTTTATCTCAGGCAGTTTCAATTTTATCTGGAGGAGATTTCAAATTATCTCACCAACATCGATTTAAGCCCGGAGATCATGAATGCACTTTTGCAGCTGCCGGCAAAAGTCCAACCTGTCCTGGAGGAGTTGGCCTCTTATAGTATTTCCCTGGTTTTCAGCGTGGTGGATGTATTTTTTATCCTTTTCATTGTCTTTTATCTTCTTTATGATTTTCAAAGCGTCCGCCAAGCCATTCTCAGGCTGGTACCCGACATCATATGCACGGTATGCCCGTGATGTTTTACAGATTATCGACCGTAATATGGGAGGTTATATCCGGGGCAACATTGTGCGCTGCTCGCTGGTCGGTATTTTTACCGGAGTTTTGCTTTCGATCTTTGGGATGCCCTACGCGCTGCTTCTGGGTATCACCGCGGGTATTTTAAATATAGTTCTCTATATCGGTCCCTATGTTGCCGCTATCCCGGCTGTTATTTTAAGTTTTTCCAGCAATACACCTTCCACTTTCGTGACAATAGTCATTTATGTTGTCGTCCAAACGGTGGACGGGGTGCTTTTATCCCCACTGCTTTTGGGCAGGGCTGTAAAGCTGAAGCCCATTACAGTAATTATCAGCCTGCTGGTCGGGCAGCAGCTGGCCGGGGTCCTGGGTATGATCCTAGGCGTGCCCATTGCCGGGATCATCAGGAGCTTGCTTGTGTATGTGGGAGAGGAAAGAAAAAAAGCGGGATCGCGCTGAGGGTGCGTTAGACCCGCCGTATGTTTTGTATTTTATGATGTGATGTGTTAAGATTAAATTTGAATTATGCAATATCCCTGCTCTCATGAAAAATGGGGGCCGTGCAGACCAGAGGGAGGTGAAAAAGAATGCCGTTGTATGAGATTATGTTTATTGTACAGCCTGATCGGGAAGGGGATGCTCTGGAGGAGGCCGTTTTTAAAGTAAAAGAAGTGATTGAAAAGGAAAACGGCGAAGTAGTTTCTCTTAAAAAACTGGGCAAAAGAAGGCTGGCCTATGAAATTAATGATTTTCGCGAAGGCTCTTATATTCTTACCCATGTACAGGCCGATAAGGAAGTAATTCCGGTTCTGGAACACTTTTTTAAGGTAAACGAAGGGTATTTGCGTTATATTGTTATTCGCCTGGAGGAAAAACAGGAGCAACAAGCTGAAAACGCTCCTGCAGAAAATGTACCTGCAGAAAAAGCACCAGCTGAAGAAGTGTCAGTAAATGCACCTGCAGAAGAAGTACCGGCAGAAGATGCATCCGTGGAAAATATCCCTGTTGAAACCGCGCCTGTGGAAAACGCTGCCGAAAAAGATGCAGATAGTGTAAAGGATGTACAGAGTGAGGGCCAGGAAAAAGAATAGCCTTCTCTTTTTTCTTTTTATGGTAAAGACGAGCATTATGGGGTGAAAAAATGAACAGTGTCATTCTGATCGGGCATCTGGCGCAGGACCCGGAGCTGAGGTATACCCCTGCAGGGGGAATCGCCGTAGCGAACTTTACGTTGGCTGTCAATCGTCCTTTTCTTAACCAGAAGGGGGAAAGGGAAGCGGATTTTATTCGGATTGTAACCTGGAGAAAGCTTGCCGAAAGTTGTGCACAAAATCTCTCCAAAGGAAGACAGGTGGCTGTGGAGGGCCGCCTGCAGATCCGTTCTTATGATGACCGGGAAGGTATCCGGCGGATAGCGGCGGAAGTTGTGGCCCGGAGCGTTCATTTCCTTGGCGGGCGCCGGGCACAACCGGCTGATGCGCAGGATGGTTTTGATGATGTTTTTATGGAAGATGGTTTGGAGATAAAAGATGAGGATGTTCCTTTTTAGGATATTATCTTAAAAAGGAACGAAGAAAGGAGGCTTAACCAGCCCCCATAAGCAAAGGCTACTTCAAAGGTGCCGCTGCTATGTGAAGCAGGGCTGTAGATAATATGCGTAGGGAAAGACGCAGAGGTAGAAGAAGGATTTGCACGTTTTGTGTGGATAAGGTGGATTCCATAGATTACAAGCAGGCTGACAGGTTGCGCCGTTTTATCACGGAAAGGGGAAAAATTTTGCCGCGCCGTATTTCCGGGAATTGTGCCCGGCACCAGCGGCAGTTGACCGTGGCCATCAAGCGGGCCAGGCAGATGGCATTGTTACCTTATACTTCCGAATAAAATTTAAGCGGCAGCTCTGCAAGGGGGTTGCCGCTTAATAGTACGGGGCCGCACTGCCGGGAGAGGTTAGCTGGTGTTCTTGCGGAAAGCTTCAGGGCCCGGCTACGGCTTTGCGGTATTTAATTCCACCGGGCCGGGGGCAGGAAATCCTTTAGATGTAGCGAAATTTTAACCAGGAGGGCGCCGGTGTGAATGATGACGATCTGATTAAAGGTATTCGTTTGATCGAACGCTTGAAATGCGACCTTCTGCAGTGGCTGGCTCATCATTTCAGTGTATGCTTAGTTTCCAGAAAGGGGCTGGTAAAAAATGAAGGTTATTTTTTTAGAGGATGTTCCCAATGTGGGGGAAAAAGGCCAGATCAAGGATGTAGCTGCGGGCTATGCGCGCAACTATCTCATCCCCAAGGGCTTGGCCCAGCGGGTCACCCCCGGCCATCTCAAAGATTTAAAAATGCAGGATGAAGCCAGAGCCAAGAAAACAGCCAAGGCGATCAAAGCGGCAGAAAGCGTGGCAGCCAAACTTGCGGGGAAAGATGTCTCGATTAAAGTAAAAGCCGGGGAGGCGGGCCGCTTGTTTGGTTCGGTTACTTCTGCGGATATTGCCCAGGCGCTTGCTGCGGCCGGAATCAAGGTTGATAAGAAAAAAATTGAACTTGAGGAGTATATCAAGTCTTTAGGGAGCTACACAGTGCAGATTAAGCTGCACCCGGAGGTAACCGCTTCTGTAAATGTTGTTGTGGAAGAGGCAGATGAAGATTAAGATGCTCCAGAAAGGAGGTCAGCGAAAGATATAGCTCTTTGCGGCTATATTTTTTGCTGTCGGTATGCAAAAGCTTTCAAATAATTCGGTCGCTGTTTTTCCAGCAGCCAGCAGAGAAGATATCCAGAAAAGGATTAAAGCCTTTTATGAACTGCTGACTACAATTTACGGTGCGGATAAGCTTGTTTTAAAAGCCACGAAATTTGAAGCACTGGAATTATTACAGTCCCGGCAACTGGAAGAAAAAACGCTGGGCTTACAGAAAATAATTCTTGAAGACCCGACGCTGGATAAAGTTCCCCATTTTAAAAAGGTTCCGGCTATTCTGGATGAGCTGGAAGATCAGGCGGCTGAGATAATGGCCCGCCGCCTGCTCCAGGAATCTCTGGAAAAAAAGGTCAATCTGAAGCTGCAGGAGCGGCATGAGGATTATGTCAGGGAAGTAAAAGAACAGTTGCTCAAGGAAGAAGGGGGGCCGGAGAATTCTCAGACGCTAAAAAAATATGCCTTGCTGGAAAAGATGTCCTCAGAGGGCCTTTCCCGTTCGGCGATGGAATTTTTAAGGCCGGCAACCCTTGAAGAAATAATTGGGCAAAAGAGAGGGATTCGGGCGTTGATGTCCAAGCTGGCATCACCTTTCCCCCAGCATCTGATCATCTACGGGCCACCGGGGGTGGGGAAAACGGCGGCAGCCCGTTTGGCTCTGGAAACTGCCAAAAATACGGCCCATACTCCTTTTAGCGGTGCGGCTCCCTTTGTGGAGGTGGATGCCACTACGCTGCGCTGGGATCCCCGGGAAACGGCCAATCCCCTCCTGGGTTCCGTGCATGATCCCATTTACCAGGGGGCACGGCGGGACCTGGGTGAAGGAGGCATTCCCGAACCGAAGCTGGGCCTGGTGACCGAAGCCCATGGTGGGGTGCTTTTTATTGATGAAATCGGGGAGATGGATCCGCGGTTGCAAAACAAGCTCCTGAAAGTCCTGGAGGATAAACGCGTCTATTTTGATTCTGCTTATTATGATCCTGCTGCCCCCCAGGTACCCAAGTACATTCATAAATTATTTGCGGAGGGGGCGCCAGCGGATTTTATTCTGATTGGAGCAACAACGAAAGCTTCGGCAGAGATTTCCCCGGCTTTGAGGTCGCGGTGCAGTGCAGTTTATTTTGAGCCCCTTTCTCCGGATGATATTCAAAAAATCGTAGAGAACGCCGCCCAAAAGTTGCACGTGGAGATTTCCCCCGGGGCGGTGGAGTTGATTTCACGTTATACAAGTGAAGGAAGGAGCGCTATCAACCTGTTGGCGGATGCTTATGGATTGGCTCTTTATAGTTTGGCCGAAGCAGAAGCAGGGCATAACGGGCGCTTTCCTGCTGCAGGGAAAGGTGAGCCGGAAGTTCTTGCGCAGCAGGACAAGCCCGGGGTGAAAAAAAGGATTGTTCTCGACGAGGAGATCATGAAGGAGGTTATCCAAAGCAACCGCCTGTTCCCGCTGGTCTTTTCCCGGGATACTGCCGGGGCGCAGATCGGGAAGATTTATGGCCTGGCGGCGGCGGGGTATCTGGGGACGGTGCTGGAGATTGAAGCCATATCCTTCAAGGCTTCCCAGCCCGGCAAGGGTAAAATACGTTTTAACGAGGCCGCCGGTGTGATGGCCCGTGATTCTGTTTTTAATGCCGCTTCTGTTTTACGCAAGGTTTGCGGTCTGGATATCAGTGAGTACGATTTACATATCAATGTGATCGGAGGCGCCAATATCGAAGGGCCTTCGGCCGGCGCGGCGCTTTTTCTGGCTCTGTACAGTACCTTAAAGCAGGTACCTCTCCGCCAGGATATCGCTGTCAGCGGCGAACTTTCCCTGCAAGGCAAGATCAAGCCTGTCGGGGGGCTGGCGGAAAAACTTTACGGTGCCAGGATAGCCGGTGTTCGCGAGGTTTTTTTGCCGCAGGAAAACTTTTGTGAGCTGCCCTTTTCTTTAAAGGATATTAAAATCAATTATGTGGATAGCGTGGAAGAAGTGCTTCCTCTTGTCCTGGCCAGGGAGAGTGGAAAATGAAAGAGCTTGCCCAGCGCCTGCCGCCGCAAAACCTGGAGGCGGAACAATCCGTTTTGGGAGCGATGCTGCTCGATACAGAGGCTCTTGTTGAAGTCGCCGAGGTCTTGTCTTCCCGGGATTTTTACCGTGAAACACATCAACATATTTTTGAGGCCCTGATGGATCTTTTTAACAGGGGAGAAGCTGTAGACCTGGTGACGGTTTGTGAAGAACTGGAGAATAAAGATTTGCTGGACAGGGTGGGGGGTGCGGCCTACCTGGCCACTCTGGCCAATATGACCCCTACAGCCGCTCATGCCCGGTATTATGCCGGGATTGTCAAGGAAAAAGCCTTGCTGCGGGCTTTGATTCGTTCTTCCACGGAGATTGTTGAAAAATCCTATGGCTACGTGGAAAATATTGAGGAGTTTCTGGATGAAGCGGAACAGATGATTTTTGATGTGGCCCGGAAAAAAGATACGCGAAGTTTTGTCCACCTGCGGGAGGCCCTGGAGCAGACATTTGAAAAACTGGAGAGGCTTTATGAAAGAAAAAGCGGGATCACCGGCCTGTCCACGGGGTTTCCCGATCTGGATAATATTACTTCCGGTTTCCAGGAATCCGACCTGATTATTATCGCCGCTCGCCCCAGTATGGGCAAGACGACCCTGGCTGTCAATATCGCCCAACAGATGGCGATCACCGAGGGAGCGCCGGTGGCTTTTTTCAGCCTGGAGATGTCCAGCGAACAGCTGGCGCAAAGGCTGCTTTGTTCTTCGGCCGAAATAGATGCTCAAAGGTTGCGCCGCGGGTTCCTTTCCTCGGAAGATTGGCCGCGCCTGACGCAAGTAGTGGGTCCGCTCTCCGAACTCCCTTTATATATTGATGATACGCCGGCTATTTCGGTGATGGAGATGCGCGCCAAGGCCCGCCGCTTGAAGTTGGAAAAGGGCTTGTGTGCTGTTTTTGTTGATTACCTGCAGCTCACGCGCGGGAGCGACAGAGCCGAGAACAGGCAACAGGAGATCTCGGGTATCTCCCGCTCCCTGAAAGCCTTGGCTAAGGAGCTGAATTGCCCGGTAGTCGCACTTTCCCAGTTGAGCAGAGCAGTTGAGCAGCGCCAGGATAAACGCCCTATTTTAAGTGATTTACTGGATTCGGGCGGGATTGAAGCCAACGCCGACATGGTTATTTTTATCTACAGAGATGATTATTATTTTCCGGAGACAGAGAAGAAACACATTACCGAGATTCTTATTTCCAAGCAAAGAAACGGCCCGACAGGAAAAATCGAGCTGTACTTTATGGATCGTTATAATAAGTTTGTCAGCATTTCCCACCAGGGGTAAATAATTACTGGAAGAATGATTGCAGAGGTTGGGAATGGAGAGCGGGGTCTTGTTCAATAACAGGAGCCCGCTTTTTTTCTGTTGGTAAAAACCCTCCGGTTTTTGGGGGAACATTTACCTGTGATCTGGCATATACTGGTATAATTCCGATGGTCAGGGATTAAATATAAAAATTTTTTTTCTTCAGGCATATTTTTGGCAGGAATTCCCCTTCCGAAGGCGAAGTAATATTCCTTGTTAAGGCTTCTTAACAAACTCAATAGTTTATCTACATATTCTGATATTTAGTAATATATTCCTGTAAAATTCGTAGTTTGCAGGTTGGTTTGCCAAAGGAGGGTGCCGGCTTGATGCTTTCAGCAAGGAAGCTTCTTGACTCTGTCAGAATGGAAAAATATGCCAGTGTATATTTTTTGCTCGTCAGTACGCTTACTCTTTGGGGGATTTTAAGTCTTTACAACATTTATACAGGAACTTTTTATGCCGTGTATGTTGACGGTTTGGAAATAGGCTTGCTTGCGGAAGAGGAGGAGCTGCCGGAGGTCCTTGAAGACCTGCGGAATAAGGCTGTGGCTTATTATGGCCTGCCGGTGGTTACTGTTGAAGAGGTTACCCTGGAGAAGGTATTTCGCCCTTCTGCCGAAGCTGATGTGCAAAAAGTATATTCCCAGTTGCGCCATATGTTGAGCTACAAGGTTGCCGCCAAGATGGTCACTGTTGATGACCGGGATATTTTCCCCGTAAAGACGAAAGATGAAGTGGAGAAAGCAATCGAACTGGTCAAGGGCGCCTATACATCCCGCCAGGAAAATGTTTTTCTGGAAAAGGTGCAAATCGGGGAAAAGATTTCTTTTAGAAGCTGTTATGTTTATCCTGAGGAACTTTATGATGTGGAAACCTTGGCCTCTGTTCTTTTAAGGGGAACGGATCGCCGGGAGATTTATATGGTTTCGCGGGGAGATTCGCTCTGGAAAATAGCCAGGGATTATAATCTTACTGTGGAGACACTCAAGGAAGCAAATCCCCAAATTAATGGTGATGCTCTCCATGAGGGCGATGAAATCAGCCTTATTGTTGCCGAGCCGCTAGTCAATGTGACCACGGTAGAGCGTCTTGTGGCGGAGGAAAGCATTCCCTTTGAAACGGAATATACTTATGACAGCAATCTGTGGCGAGTACAATCCCGTGTGGTAAAAAACGGAGTTATGGGGCAGAAAGAAGTTGTTTACCTGGTTACCAAGGAAAATGGTGTAGAGGTAAAACGTGAAAAACTTCAGGAAACTGTGTTAAAAGAGCCGGAAGCAAGGGTCATCGCCGCCGGCCTTGCGCAGATACCATCAAGGGGAACGGGAAGTTTTGTCTGGCCTGTACGGGGCGGGGGGCGTATCTCCTCCGGCTATGGCTGGCGTGGCGGGGGATTCCACGGGGGCATAGATATTGCCGCGTCGCGGGGGACCACTATTTTGGCTGCGGACAGCGGTGTGGTTGTTTTTCAGGGTTGGGACGGGGGTTACGGGCTGAGCGTGGTCATTTGCCACGGCCAATATTATACACGTTATGCGCATAACTCCCGCAATCTGGTGAACACCGGACAAGCTGTGAACAAGGGCCAGGTGATCGCCACTGTCGGTTCGACGGGTCAAAGTACAGGTTTACACCTTCATTTTGAAATTCGCAGTGGCGGGATATACGGGGCAACGATTAATCCCCTGAATTACTTCCGGCCTTAGAAAGTTAGCTGGGGGAAAAGTTGGAAAAAATAGTTTGAACGGCCGTTTTACCTACGGTAAAGCGGCTTTTTACTTCACTCTTAAATTTTGTAATTGGAAAATAAAATGCCTGTAATATTCCTGTAACATTGGGGTGGTAAAATCTATTCAGAGTTGACCCCCTCTTAAAATATAGTTTTATTCGCGACGTGGCCCTGTGGCCACGTTTTTTTTAACGGGGCAGGAGTTTCCCCGGCCTGTACGGAAATATTTATTATTATATAAATTTGTAAAGAAGGGGCATGGTGCATGGTGCCCTTTGTGCACGGGGGGCGGAAAAGTGAAGGCCAAGGTGTTGGTGGTTGATGATGAAAAGCCTATTGCTGAGATATTAAAATATAACCTGGAAGAGGAAGGTTTTGCGGTGCTGGTTGCTTACGACGGGGAAGAAGCTCTACGACTGGCTTTTCAGGAGCAGCCGGATATTATTTTACTGGATATCATGCTTCCCCGTATGGATGGGTTCAGTGTGTGCCGGCAAATACGCCAAAAACTCGATATACCGATTATTATGCTGACGGCGCGGGAAACAGAGATCGACAAGGTACTCGGCCTGGAGCTGGGCGCCGATGATTATGTCACCAAACCTTTTAGTATCCGGGAGCTGCTGGCCAGAATCAAGGCGACTCTGCGCCGCGTGAAAATGCAGGAGAAGGACCCCGAACGCCTGACCTGCGGCGAGTTAACCCTGGATCTGGGTAAAATGGAGCTAAAAAAGGGCGACAGGCAAATTGAGCTGACCTACAGGGAATTTACGCTGCTTTCCTTTTTGCTGAAAAATACAGGTTATGTTTTTAGCAGGGAAAAACTTTTGGAAGAAGTATGGGGCTATGATTATATCGGTGATGAACGCACCGTTGATGTTACGGTCAGGCGGCTGAGGGAGAAGATCGAGGACGATCCGGGGAGCCCTCTTTACCTTTGTACCCGGCGCGGTGCCGGCTACTATTTGAGGAGGCCGCAGTAGATGTCGTATGCGGGCGGGAAAGATTCTCTGCCTCTTCCGGTCGGGCCCGATCATCCGGAAAGAGCCGGAAAAGTGCATTGGGGCATGCAGGGTAAAATTGTCCTGCTTTATTCCCTGTTGATTCTTTTTGCTCTGCAGCTCAGTGGCGTCTACCTGGTAAAATCACTGGAAAGCTATTACCTGCGTAATTATGCCAATAACCAGCTGGCTCAGGGGGAGCTGCTGGGCAGTTTTATCCGTCGTTACCTGCTTGAAGATGAACAGCAGGGCGAATTGATCTCCAGCTTGGTGGCCGAGTTTGGCGGCGGCATACCGGGAACGGAAACCATAACCATGGTCCTGGATCGTCACGGCCGCCTGCTGGGGGGGCCGGAACAAAAATCGCTTTCTTTTCTTAAAGAACGTGTTATTCAGGATGATATTCTCCTGGCCCTTACCGGTAACAAGGTGGAGGCGATCCGGGTTGATCCGGAAACGGGTGCGCGTTATTATTTTTTAGCGTTACCTGTAAAAGATATGTCTACCGTGGTGGGGGTCATTTTTTTAAGGGGTTCCCTGGAACATATTTACTTGACTTTAAAAGAGATTAAGTTGATGTTGATCAGCGGTTGGGTTGTTGTGATTGCTATTGCCATCGGGATCAGTTTTTTACTGACCAGGACGATTACGAGGCCCATCCGGGAGGTCACTTTCAGGGCGGCGGCATTGGCCCGGGGCGATTTTTCCCGGTTGATCGAGGTGCACTCCGCAGATGAGATCGGGGAACTGGGCAAAATGTTTAATTTTCTAACCAAACGCCTGCAGGAAACCTTAAAGGAGATCTCCACAGAGAAAAACAAGGTGGAGGCCATTTTAAATTATATGACTGATGGTGTGGTTGCTTTTAATAAAGAGGGGCAAGCCATCCATCTCAATCCCGCGGCCCGGGAGATCCTTCAGGGGGCGGGCCTGGAGGCCGGGCAAGGCCTGTCCTGGGAGACCATGTCCAGCAAACTTTTCCGGGACGAGGAACGGCCCGCTTTGTTTCCGGGGGCAGGGCCGGTGACGAAAGAGGTCCACCTGGGGAATGCCCCGGATAAAATTCTGCAGGTGCATTTTGCTCCTTTTAAAGAAAGTGGAGACCGGCAGGGGATGCTCGTTGTGCTGCATGATGTGACCAAGGAGAGAAGTTTGACGCGCTTGCAGCAGGAATTCGTGGCCAATGTCTCCCACGAGCTGCGGACTCCTTTGACCACCATAAAAAATTATATTGAAACGCTTTTAAACGGGGCGCAGGAAGATCCCGGGGTGCGGACACGTTTTTTAGAGGTGGTCGAAAAGGAAACAGAGCGTATGGTCAAGCTGGTCAAGGACCTGCTGGTTCTTTCACGTCTTGATTACAAGGAAATGCAGTGGGTAAAAGAAAAGACGGACCTGGGGCTTCTGTTGGAGGAGATTTTGCGCCAGGTTGAACCTGCCTGCCAGGAAAAGAATATTTCTTTGTCTGTGATGCTGCCGACGGAGAGTTGCCAGGTATTTCTGGATAAAGATAAAATTCGCCAGGTGGTGTTAAATTTACTGGAGAACGCCTTTAAATTTACCCCTGCCGGTGGGGAGATTATGGTCAAGGTCTTTCCCGGAAACGAGCGCTATATCTGTGTTGCGGTTAGCGACACGGGAGCAGGTATACCCCCGGGGGATCAGGAGCGGGTTTTTGAGCGGTTTTACCGCGTGGATAAAACCCGTTCCCGTGATTCAGGCGGTACGGGCCTGGGTTTGCCCATTGCCAAGCAGATTGTTGAAGCGCATGAAGGGACCATTTCACTGGAAAGCAGGCCCGGGGAAGGGACGGAAGTGACCTTTTGCCTGCCTTTTGACGGGAAAGTGGGCAATGCAGGTTAAAACCATGTTGGGGTATGAGTGGAGAAGGGATGTTGTCCGAGAAGGGGTGTTGTTCATTGAGGGAAAAGTTTAAAAGTACCTTGCTTGTTTTTTTAATCCTTTCCAGTATGGCGCTGACTTACTGGTTATGGTTCGGCCGCCTGCCTCTGGAGGAAGGAACAGCGCCCCGCTATGAATATGCTTATTTCACACCCCCGCCTTCTTTGCCCGAGATTGTCCAGCCTGTGGAAATAGTTTTTTTCGGGGAGGAACAGGTGCATCTTTTCCGGCGTGGAGAGGATGAGCACCGGCGGTTATGGGCCAAGGGCTGGCAAATACTGGCCCGGGAATTAGATCCGGAAAAAATGAAACGCAGCAGCAGCGACGACCTGGAAGCAGCTTGGGAAACAGCTTCTTTCAAGCTGGTTTACTCTTTTGATCCATCTTTCCCGTTGGAATTTATCAGCGGCCGGCTGGCGGTTTTGGGGATGAATACCCGGAAGATTACCTTTTTATGGGGAAAGGACAGCTGGGCTGTTTTTACGGAGGGAGAAGAGATTTTGAGCTTGACGCTGCCGGGGGATGCCGGCCTGCCGGATGAACTTTTGCCGGCCAGGACCAATCCCTGCATTCAACTTCCTCCTGTGCTGGCTTTGAGTGTTGCGGGCGAATTTGCCGGTGAAACAGGTGACGGGGATTTTCAGCCGGCAGCGGAGGCGCCGGCTCCCGGGGAGCTGCACCCTGTTTCTGCAGCATCAACAGATAATGTCGGTTCAGAGCCGGTGGAAAACTGGGAGGTCAAGGTCTCCAAGGAAATATTTGTGGAAGAAGATGATTTGCTGGCGGCAGAAATTTCCCTTGAGAAGGAAAATATACAGCGTGATGAGCTGGTCAAGGCTTTTTTCCTGGATTTATCCATGGCACGGCGTATAGAAGAAAAAGACGGGGCGTTTTACTTTACAAATGGTGAAAAGGGGCTGCGTATCTATGCTTCCGGCTTAGTGGAGTTTACTGCCCCGCGGTTGGAAAGTTCCTTGCGGCAGCAGATGCCTTATGGCCTGGCCTTGCAAAAAGGAGCCGAAAGCCAAAGCCTTTATGGCGGATACTTGCCCGATACTTATTTGTGTGATGCCCGGGGAACCAGGAATGGTTACAGGTTTTTATGGCGCCGGATAACAGGCGGCCTTGTTTGGGAGGGTGAAAATACAGGGTGTGAAATACTCCTTGACGAGCAGGGTGTTTCCTTCTATCAACGCAATTTCCTGGCTGCCGGGGAAGAAACGGCGACGCGCTGGCCTTTTCGTTCCTATGAGGAGGCGCTCTGCCAGGCTTTATCTTTGCACCGGGAACACTTGCCGGAAAAAAAGGCCACCCTCTTATCTTTGAGGCCGGTGTATTATCTTTCCGAAGAGAAAAATGAGCAGGCCATCCCGGCCTGGGCGGTAAATTTTGCCGAGACAGGTGTTATCTACCTGCACTGGTCTACACTGGAACCACTTTAGAAAGATGAAGGCCGGTCTCCGTTTGGGGCCAATAATGAGTATAACCGGGCGGTGTTTTTATGGATTTTTCCAGAGCCAGAACAGTCCTCATCTGGGTATTTTTATTTTTAAACGTTTTCCTGCTTTACCAGATATGGCAGGGTGAAGGTGGAGGAGATTACATTTTTATGGGGCGGAAAGAAGAGGCCTCGCGCCTGGAGGCGGCACTGCAGGAAGCAGGCTTTTCCCTGGAGACTTCTCTGCCACGGGGAGGCGCACGTTTGGCACACCTCGTGGTAGAGCCCGGCCAATTTGAAGTTGATGAGCTTATTTTTGCCTTATGGCCGGTCTTGGAAAATGGAGAAGAAAGCCCCCCCTTGATTGTTCCGGAGAAAAATTCGGATGGAGAAAAAGGGGTAAAAGGGAGAAAAACATATTACTTCGGGGAGCACAGATTACTTGTAGAAAAAGAGGGTTTGCTAGTCCTGGAGGCGAATAAAAAAAGAGTTTTACAGCAGGAGATTGGCGCTAGCGAGGAGATGCTGCCGGCCATGCAGGAATTTATCCAAAAAGCCCCTTTTTTACAGGGTTTTATCTACGACTATGCCCAAAAGACGCAGAAAGGAACCGTAGTATATTACAGGCAGGAATACGAGGGTTTTCCTCTTTATGGCGGTTTTTTGGAATTAATGTTGGGCAGGGAGGGTGATTTGGTTTTTTCCCTTTACCGTCTGGAGCCACTGGGGTTTGCCGTGCAGACGAGGGAAGTAATCTCACCCTCTGCTGCTCTTTTACGTTTTCTCGAGGTTTACAGCGCCGATAAAGATACAGCAAAAAGGAGCATCATTGAAATCGCCCTGGGCTATTACAGCCACGGATATGATGCTGAAAGGTGGGAAATTCCTCCGGTATGGAGGATTCGCCTGAGTAGTGGTGAAGTATATTACGTCAATGCTTTTACTGGTAATTTGGAAAAGTAAGCACTTTCTGACATATGGCTTCACATTTTCCCGCAAAGTAAAATTTAAGGGGGCATACCGCATTGGAGCGCCTGGTGATCAAGGGTAAACAAAAACTCAAAGGAACAACTAAGGTAAATGGTGCCAAAAACGCGGCGGTGGCGATCATACCGGCGTCCTTATTAACGGAATCCACAGTAAAGATCGAAAACTTGCCTAATATTACCGATATTTACTGGCTGATCGAAATCTTAAAGGCCCTCGGCGCCAAGATTTCCATAGAAGAGGGATGCGGCCTGCAGATCGATTCTTCCGGAGTAAATAGTTTTTCGCCGCCGCATGAACTCGCAGACAAATTTCGTGCCTCTTATTACTTGATGGGTGCCCTGCTGGGACGCTTCGGGCAGGTGGAGATTCCCATGCCCGGCGGTTGTAACCTGGGGCCGCGTCCTATTGATCAGCATATCAAAGGTTTTACAGCCCTGGGGGCCAAAGTTGAACTGGAGCACGGCCTGGTGAAAATCAAGGCAAATAAGTTAAAGGGAGCGCATATATATTTAGATGTAATCAGTGTGGGGGCGACGATTAATATTATGCTGGCAGCGGCGCGGGCTGAAGGAAAAACAATTATCGAAAATGCGGCCAAGGAGCCGGAGATCGTGGATGTGGCCAACTTTTTAAATGCGATGGGCGCTCAGGTGATCGGCACGGGGACGGATATTATCAAAATTCAGGGAGTGCCGGAACTGGGCGGAGTGGAACACAGTGTCATTCCGGATCGTATCGAAGCGGGGACATTTATGATTGCCGCCGCAGCGACGCAGGGGGAAGTGCTGGTGGAGGATGTCATCCCCAAGCATCTGGATCCCGTGATTGCCAAATTAAAAGAAATCGGTGTCCCGCTCGAAACCGGCCCCGACTGGATCAAGGTGCTGGAAAGCAACAGCAGGTCTCCGGCGGATGTGAAAACTTTCCCCTATCCGGGTTTCCCGACCGATTTACAGGCCCCAATGATGGTTCTTTTAACGCAGGTGCCAGGAATAAGCATTGTCTCGGAAAATGTTTTTGAAGGACGTTTCCGGCATGTTGCTGAATTAAAAAAAATGGGTGCCCGGATTAAATTGGAAGGGCGCACAGCGATCATTGAAGGGGGGCACGAGCTCATCAGTGCACCTTTGAAGGCTGCAGATTTGCGCGGTGGAGCGGCCCTTGTAATTGCCGGAATGATCTCCGAGGGGGAAACTACTGTTGAAGGCATTGAGCATATTGATCGGGGTTATGAACATTTGGAGGAACGGCTTAATCTTCTGGGAGCGAAAATTGAACGGAGGATTATGACGGAAGGTGTATTTCCTGGGAAATAATTTGTTTATTTTGCCTAAGAATGTTAGGTGATACCGATGGAAATCTGGCTTGTTCGCCATGCTGTTACAGAGGCCAACCTGGAGGGGAGGCTGCAGGGGCAGCTGGAATATCCTTTGAGCCGAAAAGGGCGCGGGGAAGCGCTTTGTTTGGCCCGGCGTCTGAAAAACCAGCCTTTTAGTGCTTTTTTCAGCAGTGATCTCCAGCGGACCAGGGAAACGGCACGCCTAATCAGCTCTCTGAGAAAAGACCCCTGCCCCCTTTATTCGCCCCTTCTCCAGGAATACTGCTGGGGTATAATCCAGGGACTGACAAGAAACGAGATTCGCGCCCGCTATCCCCATCTTTTCAACCGTCTGCAGCAGGATTTTTATCATACAGAAATACCGGGTGCCGAAGGATTGGAGGGGCTTTTCCGGAGAGTGAAGATCTTTTACCGCTTTTTATCCCGGTTTGCAGAGAGAACCCGCAGCTCCCGGCCGGTATTAATCGTCAGCCATGGGCGTTTCCTGCAGGCTTTTGTTATTTATTTTTTAAAATACGATCACCGGGAATTCTGGCCCTTTTCCTTCAATCCGGCTTCGTTGACTATTTTAGAGGGGGATTTCAAGGAAAAACGGCGCCTGAAACTTTTTAATGATACCTGCCATCTGGAACATTTTAGATCCTCTTGATTTTCTTCAAAAAGACTGTGGAAAAGTGGCTTGACATGCCGGCTTGTGGCACCGGCAGAAATTTTAACTAAAAATAGAGTAGCTGCCAAAAGATGTGGAAGATTTTTGTGTTCAGCCATGGGATGCTGCGAGTCATGAACAAAATTTGAGCATCTGTCAAAGCGATATTGCCAAAGCAAACCAGCACGGCTGTATACCAGACAGCCGGTTTGCATTTGTGCCCCAGGCAAACCCCGGATTACCATTCCGTGCCTATATTCCCAATCTTTAATAGAGAATAAATATTCCTTTATTTTTCGTGTGTTCTTTACATTGGAATAAAGTTTGTATAAACTGAGGACAAGAGATCGGAACCATTTTATATGGTGTTAAAGGGGTGGGAGCGATGCAGGATTTTTATCATGATTTTTCGGAGAAACCGAAACGGCCCTCTTCTTTTTGGCGGGGGATGATCATCGGTGCCATCATTACGGGATTGCTGCTGGTCATATTTTTTTCCTATAATGGGCTTTGGGGTTCAAAGGAAAATGAGCAGCTTCCTTTACCCTGGGAAGAAAATAACGATTCCCGGAATACTAACCCTCAGGATGATGAGCCCCTTGATATTTCACCGGGAGCCGGGGAATATTATTTGGCTGTCGTCAAGGCTGCTGAACGGGTTACCCCCTCGGTGGTGGGTGTCAGCAATTATGGGCTTGTCTATGATTTGTGGGGAAGGAGCCAGCTGCAGGAAAGGGCTACCGGCTCGGGGGTGATTATCAGCAGTGAAGGGTATATCGTTACTAACTACCACGTCATTGAAAATGCCCGTGAGCTCACTGTGAGCTTCGGTTCCGGAGAAGAGCTTGCAGCAAAGGTGATTGGGGCAGACCCCCCCACGGACCTGGCTGTCATCAAGGTCGATAAAAAGGGCCTCCCGGCGGCAGAGCTTGCCGACTCCGATAAATTAAGAGTGGGGGAACCGGCCATTGCCATCGGTAACCCGCTGGGCCTTGATTTTCAGCAGTCTGTGACGCTGGGTGTTGTCAGTGCCCGTGAACGCTCCATTACCATTCAGGGACAAAAATTTACTTTCATCCAGACGGATGCGGCGATAAACGACGGCAACAGCGGGGGGGCCTTAGTAAATATCAACGGCCGGGTGATCGGTATCAATACCGCTAAAATCAAGATCTCCGGCGTGGAGGGCATGGGCTTTGCCATTCCCAGCAATACCGTCAGGCAGATCACCGCTGATTTGGTTGAAAAGGGCCGTGTTGATCGGCCCTGGATGGGGGTCTCCATCAGGACCCTGACACCTCTGGAGGCACAACACCTGGAGCTTGATGTGGAACATGGCGTACTGGTAAACGAGGTGGTTGCCGGCAGCCCCGCCTCTCAGGCCGGAATTAAACCGATGGATGTCATTGTGGCGCTTGAAGGGAAAAAGATCATGGACAGTGCCGAACTACAACAGTCCCTTTATCAATTTAATATCGGCCAAAATATAAAAGTCACTGTTTTTCGTGACAATAAAGAACTGGTCCTGGAGTTAACCCTGGATAAAATGCCCGCAAACTTGGGTGAATAAAGCGCAGCGCATTTATGTACCTTTTTATTAGTCGGAATCCCCGGGATTTATTGCTCCCGGGGATGTTGCTGAAGGCGAGTTTTTACACTGTGCAGGTCTTTACGTTTTGGCTGCCGGCAGCAAGCGATGGAACTGTTATTTTAAGAAAAGAAGATAAGTAGAGGAAAAAAATCCGGTTTATTTCTTCTTTTCATGCTTTGCAAGCGGCTTGACATGCCAGCTTGTGGCATTGGCGGCATGTGCTGGAAGCATGTTTGGAAGTGTCATTTTGGAGGTACCGCAAGTTCCATAACATAAAGTGAGGTGCAGCAAATAAATATCCGCATTTTAGCCGTTGGCAAGGTCAAGGAACGTTTTTATCAGACGGGTATTGCACATTATTCCATCAGGGTAAAACCATACTGCAATCTAAAAATAACTGAGCTCCCGGAAGCCAAATGGGAGAAAAAAAGAAAGTTTTCGGAGAAGAAAGCACTGGAAGAAGAGGCAGGGGAACTCAGCAGGTATATCCGGGATGGCGCCCATGTTATCGTCCTTGCTGCGGAAGGCCGGGAAATGACCTCCGAAGAACTTGCTTTTTACCTCGAAAGGCTGCTTATTGAAGGGAAAGTGAAAGTGGATTTTATAATTGGCGGCCCGCTGGGCCTGGACGAAAGGATCAAAAAAAGAGCCAACCTCTGTCTTTCCCTCTCCAACCTGACATTTCCCCACCGCATGGCCCGGCTGATCCTGCTGGAACAACTTTACCGCAGCTTTAAAATCATCAGAGGCGAACCGTATCACAAGTGACGGTGTAAAGAAAAAATTATCCCATACCCAACCTTTTTAAAGGCCAGTATAATCCCCTAAATAGATGATGTTTTTACTGTAAACAGTGTATTTTAAGGAGTTTACCATTCGTTTGTCTGCAGTAACCAGGCAGGATTTTTCAGAAATAGCCAGTGCTAAATATAAACTATCGTACACTGTTCTCTGAAACGCGAGTGCTATCTCCATGGCTGCCGGTAAATAAGCCCTGCTTGCATAAAGTTTTACCGGCAGGGCTTCTAAAATAGTTTGTGTAATCAAACGAGCTTCTTCTGGCAACAGTTCTTTTTGCTTGTATTTTTTCCAGACAACGTTTCCCATTTCTAAAAGAATAAGGTCGGGAGCGCATAAGTTGCATTTTTCTTCTTTCTTTTTTTCCAGTACAGCGACTGCATGGGAGGTAAGGGTTTCGGGAATATACCATTTCAGAGCAACGTTTGCATCAATAACATAATTGATCATTGATAACGATCCTCTCTGAGCAATGTAGTGGAATCCGAAAAAGTTCGCCCGGATGCAGTCAGTTTATTGCGGATTTCTTCTGCAAGACGGATCGCTTTTAATAGATCCGGTTTGACCGTTTCTTCCAGAATGAGGCGGAGTTCTTGTTGTAGTGAGCGTCGCTGCGAAGCTGCCCTGGATTTGAGTTCATCAATAATTTCTTGGGGTACATCTCTAATTAACAGATCAGGCAAAAGGTTCACCATCCTTTTGTTGAAAGTGTTTATGCTATCATTATGATATCACGCCGGGATGCTTATTGCAAATGTTCCGTCATTGAGCCAGCCGCGGGGACGGTCCTCGTGGCAGATACCGATTTAGAGCCCGGTTTCCCAGCGTTTTATCTCAATATCACGGCGGGCCAGCTCCTGCAGGAAATCATCCGGATTGATTGCCCCTTCCGCTTCCGGCCCGAAGACGCCGCAGCGTTTGATTTTCCCCTGAGCCAGCATGCAGGCGCCGATGCTCAGAGGGATCCCGGTCAATCTTCTCATCCGGTCAACTGTTGCGTAAGTAATCCGGACTTTTTGACCGTTACGCATTCCGGTGATGTCTACTCTCGCGCCGGAGAGGCTGCGGTTTTTGGCAGCGGGGAAAAGCGGCAGCATTTTTTTCATGAATGTACCCAGCTTTTGCTTTTTGGAGGCCGTGGAGGTGAAGCCCAGCGCCACGATTGTCTTGGCCAGGCTGTGCAGGTAGTTTTCGGCCAGGCCTCCTTTGAGGGTAATCTCCTGGACACCCGGCAGGTAACGCGGCAGGGTGACCGGTTCCGGGTGGCCCAGGTGAAAAACAGTAATTTTGCCCAGCGGTGCCGGAAAAGCGACGATTTCTTTACCCGAACCTGCTTGAACCTCGATAAATTCACCATCCTGGAAAGAAACCACCTTGCCGGTAAAAATATGCAGGGTATGCAGAATGACAGCCAGTCCTTCGGAGTCGCCGGCACTGCCGGCCCAATACACTTGAATTTTTTCCACGTTATCCAACTCGTCATAACCTTTGCGGGCCAGTATATTGGTGATGCCGGGTGTCCAGCCCAGGCCGGTGAGGATCTTTCGTTCTTTTTTCGCTGCCGCCCGGTCCAGTGCGAGCACGGCCTGCACGGCATCATGGTCATCGCAGATGCTCACATAATCCACTCCGGCGGTGAGGGCTGCTTCGACAAGCGGCTTTTCGAAACGGTAGAACGGGCCCAGGGCCCCGGCGGCGACGTCATGCCCTTGCATGACCCTGACCAGGTCCGCGTGTGACGTGGCCTCCACTTTTTGGACAACGGCACGCCGATCGCCGAGTGCGGAGGCCAGTTTTTCAGCCGCAGCTGTATTCCGTGCAGCAATGGTAACCTGCTGCACATCAGTAAATTTGAGCAGATCCCGGACCGCTGCAGCGCCCATATCACCGGCTCCGCCCAAGACAACTATTTTCATGCTACCAACTCCCAAAATTTAAATGTAAGCCAATTGGCAGGTGCCACCACCGCTGCCGCCTGTAATTACAATTATACACCCCGGCTGGCCGGGATCGATAAAAACCTTTCTATACTTCTCCGGTAAAAATATTCGCAACCGGGGTAAATATTTCCTGCAAGTGCGCTATTTTTCATCTTAGTTAGCGACGGTGAAAATTTGGAGATATGCTATTAAGTAAAATCCTGATGGGGTAGAATAAACTATGAGTGAATGGCGGAAATAATTTCACCTGGTTGTTAAAATATGATAATATAGATTAAAAAGGGGTAAAGGTATGAAAATCCTTTTGGTTTACCCGCAGTACTCTGAAAGCTTTTGGAGTTTCAAGTATGCTCTGAAATTTATCGGGCTCAAGGCTGCCCTGCCGCCTTTGGGGTTATTGAGTATTGCTGCGCTGCTTCCGCAGGAATGGGAAAAAAAGCTGGTGGACATGAATGTGCGCAAACTAAAAGATGCCGACCTGAAGTGGGCGGACTATGTCATGATCAGTGCCATGTCCATTCAGCAGCACTCCGTGCGGGAGGTGATTGCCCGCTGCAAAGAACTTGGGGTCAGGACTATCGCCGGGGGGCCTCTTTTTACAGCGGAACCGGAGAAATTTGATGCAGTGGATCACCTTATCCTCAATGAGGGGGAGCTCACCCTGCCTGTTTTCCTGGAAGATCTGGAAAAAGGATGCCCGCAGCATATCTACACCACGGCGGAGCGGCCGTCGTTGGAGAAAACGCCAGTACCCCTGTGGAAATTAATCAACCTGCGGGATTATGCGACGATGAGCGTGCAGTTTTCCCGGGGTTGTCCTTATGACTGTGAATTTTGTGATATTACCGCTCTGTTCGGGCGCAGGCCCCGGTTGAAAACCGCCGCGCAGGTTATCAAGGAGCTGGAGGCCCTCTATGAGCACGGCTGGAGGGGTGGAGTCTTTGTTGTTGACGACAATTTTATCGGGAATAAGGTGCACCTGAAGCAGGAAATCCTCCCCGCCATGATCAACTGGATGAAGGAGCGCAAAAATCCCTTCTGGTATATCACGGAGGCCTCGATCAACCTGGCCGATGATGAGGAACTTATGCTGCTGATGCAGCAGGCGGGATTCATCTCTGTCTTTATCGGTATTGAAACACCCAGCGAAGAAAGCTTGAAGGAGTGCAATAAGTTTCATAACGTAAACCGGGATATGATTGCCTGTGTCAAGAAGATCCAAAATTTCGGGATGCAGGTAACCGGTGGGTTTATCGTAGGTTTTGATAGTGATACGCCTTCTATTTTTGAAAGGCAGATTAACTTTATCCAGAAGAGCGGGATCGTTACGGCCATGGTAGGAATGCTGCAAGCTCCGGTGGGCACTAAACTTTTCCAGCGCCTCAAAAGGGAAAAGCGCTTGCTGCCGGACCGCGACTTCAGCGGGAACAATACCGAACTGGCTGTCAACTTTATCCCCAAGATGAATATACAAAAACTCACGGAGGGTTATCAGAAGATCGTCACAACCATCTATGACCCCCAACACTATTATGCACGTGTGCAGGAGTTTTTTAAAGAGTTTAAGCCTACTTACAAGCGCAGCATTTCCACACTTCGTCTTTGCTATGCCAAGGCTCTTTTCCACTCTATGTTTACCCTGGGGATTAGGGAAAAGGGGCGCCGCTATTACTGGAAGCTTCTCTTCCAAACTCTGGTGAAATACCCGCGTTTTCTGCCGGAAGCGGTTACTTTTGCCATTTACGGGCATCATTTTCGCAAGTTCTTTAATGTCAACCGCTGTTTGCTGCAAAATGAACAATAAGGGAACCGGAAATGAAGTAATTTATATCTTTGCCCTGTGCTCCTAAACCTTATAAACTCTTCATTGTAAAAAGAAATGAAGAGTTTATAAGGTTGTTATTTATTATTAATATTATTAATGATATAATGACAACTTAATGATCATGGCAACACGTGCAGAGTTTTAGCCAAGTCTTTCCACCAGGTCTTTAATAATGCAGAGCTCACTTCTGTGTTCACAGGGTTCCAGGCAGTACAGCGGGGTGGACATATACTTTTCGCCCCGATCCGGGAGCAGGGTTACGATTAGACCTTCATCAAGCTTTTTGGCCAACTCTACGGCGACATGAAAGGCTGCGCCGGCGCTCATCCCGGAAAAAATGCCCTCTTCCCTGGCCAGCCGCTTGGTCATGGCAAAGGCATCTTCGTCAAAAATATTTACTTTTTCATCGAGCAGTGCCGGGTTGTATAACTTCGGAACGATCGCTTCCTCCATGTTTTTTAAACCCTGGATTTTGTGACATTTAAACGGTTCCACGCCGATTATTTTTATGTTGGGGTTAAATTCCTTCAGGCGCCGTGAACAACCCATCAGAGTTCCCGTTGTCCCCATTCCTGCGACAAAATGGGTTACCTTGCCCTTCGTTTGTTCCCAAATTTCGACGGCTGTAGTTTCATAATGGGCCAGAACGTTGCTGGTGTTATTGTACTGGTTGGGCATAAAATAGAGCTCAGGATTTCTAGCATAGAGCTCGCGTGCTTTTTCAATAGCCCCGTCTGTTCCTTTTTCACCCGGAGTTAAAATAATTTCGGCTCCAAATGCTTCCAGCATTTTCCGGCGCTCTTCGCTCATCCATTCGGACATGGTGACCAGTAAGCGGTATCCTTTGACTGCGGCGACCATGGCCAGGCCTATGCCGGTATTGCCGCTGGTCGGTTCCAGGATGATCTTGTCTTTTGTTAACTCTCCGTTTTTTTCTGCCGTGGTGATCATGTATAAAGCAATTCTGTCTTTTACACTTCCGCCGGGGTTGGTACCTTCCAGTTTGACAGCCATTGTTACCCGGGGGTTGGGGTTGAGCCGGCTGATTTTAACCAAAGGACTTTGCCCGATTGTTTCCAGTAAACTTTCTTTCAAGGATAGGACCCCCTTATTCTTTTATCAATTATAACATACTCCAGGCTAGCATTGGAGATGTTTATAATTAAAAATATTCATAACTTCCAAGGTAAAAAGTTCCTGTAATTGAAGACGGAGGGATCTGGAGAAGCCTTTACTACAAGGATTCAATCCAGAAGGATTTAATCCAGCGCCATTTATGGTATAATCAGCACATAGAGTGGAAAAAATCCAGCATAGGCGTAAATTTTGCCCTGTCAGCCAAGTTAAGATCAACGCCTGGCGCGGAAGAAAGGAGGGCAGCCTTTTCCTGTAGCAACTAAAATTGTTTACGGGACAAGGCGGAATTTTGCTTTTAGAGAGAATGGAAGTGGGCCCTTTTGCGACGAATTGTTACCTGGTTGCCTGTCCGGAAACAAAAGAAGCGGTGATCATCGACCCGGGGGGCGAAGGGATGCGGATTATCAAAAGGGTGCAGGAGTTGAAGCTAAAGGTCAAGTATGTGGTGAATACGCATGCCCATATCGATCATATCGGGGCCAATGAAGAGGTAAGGAAAGCTTTGCAGGTTCCTCTGCTCGCTCATGCGGCGGATCTATCCAGGTACCGCAGCCCCCAGGCCAGCATGGCTCTTTTTATGGGCCAGGTTGAAGTGGAGCCCCCGGATCGCTTCATAAAAGAAGGGGAAAATCTCCAGGTGGGTACTCTCGTGATTAAAGTGCTGGAAACGCCCGGACATTCTCCCGGGGGGATTACCCTGGATATTGACGGGGTTCTTTTTGCGGGGGATACCCTTTTTGCCGGCTCAATCGGCAGGACTGATTTCCCGGGAGGGTCCTATCCGGGGCTGATTCAGAGTATTAAGGAAAAGATTTTGGCCTATCCCGATGATACAGAAGTTTTCCCGGGTCACGGCCCCCCAACCACGGTCGGGGATGAACGGCGTTATAACCCTTTTTTAACTTGATTTTTTTCGGTCGATAATTGAAACCGCTTTCTGCCGGCCGGTTGCTGAAATAAGCTGTTGGTTTCAGGCGGTTTTGATTTAAAAATTTTTTTTTTTGTAGCAGCTGACATGGTTTATTTTTAGATCGCATTTTGGTATAATTGCACCAGTGTACTCAAGAAATAAGAATTATAGAAAGAGGTGGCCCAGCGATGCTTGTAAAGCCGGAACGATTTATTATTATGGCAACGACAGCGGAAGCAAATCATGCCCTGACAGCATTTGATGTTGCTCTTTTGAAGGCCGGTCTCGGTAATGTTAATCTTGTCAGGTTGAGCAGTATTCTTCCTCCCGGATGTAAAGAAGAAGAAAACGGGATCAAATTTCCGCCCGGGTCTTTTGTTCCTACAGCATACGGGGCGACCTCCAGTGAAAAAAAAGGAGAATTGATCGCCGCCGCGGTAGGGATTGGTTTTTCCGCAGGAAGTTTTGGGGTTATTATGGAGCATTCCGGAAATTGCAGTGCGGAAGCTGCCCGGGCCAAAGTGGAGGCGATGATTAAAGAAGCATTTTTAAATCGCGGCCTGGAGTTAAAGGGAATGAAAATTAAAAGCGCCGAACACAGGGTGGAGAAAGCCGGTGCGGCCATCGCCGCGGTAGCGCTCTGGTAAAGCGATATTTTTAAGCTGGTGGTGGAAATAGCGAAATGGAACTGTGGTATACAGAAAAGCAAACCCCCGACCTGGGATTTTCCTGTAAAATCAAGGAGACTTTATACCGGGCTCAAACAGATTATCAGGAGATTGCCATCCTGGATACTTTTCAGTTTGGGCGTATGCTGGTGCTCGACGGTATGGTGCAGACTACGGTGGCCGATGAATTTATTTATCATGAGATGATTGTGCATATTCCCCTGAGAACCCATCCCCACCCCCAATCTGTCCTGGTGGTGGGCGGGGGCGACGGTGGTGCGGTGCGTGAAATAAGCAAGTATCCGCAGGTGGAGAGAATTACGCTGGCGGAGATTGATCTCCAGGTTGTGGAGGCGGCCAAGCGTTTTTTGCCGGAGGTCAACTCTGCGTTGGAAGATTTCCGCCTGGAGATCAAGATTGTTGACGGTATCGAATATATCCGCTCCCTGCAGGAAGCTTATGACATCATTATTGTTGATTCTACTGAACCGGTCGGGCCGGCGGTAGGGCTTTTTGCCTCCTCTTTTTATGAGGCGGTTTTCAGGGCTTTAAAGCCGGAGGGGATTATTGTGGCGCAAACTGAATCGCCGTTTTTAAACGCGGAGCTCATTCGCACCGTTTTTCGCCGGATCAAAGCTATTTTCCCCCATACCTGCCTTTATCTCGCGCCGGTTCCGACTTATCCCGGGGGGCTCTGGAGTTTTACCCTCGGCTCAAAATGTTATGATCCCCTACAGCCGCAAGGAATGCTGTTGCCGCGGGATACCAGGTATTATACGCCGCAAGTTCACCGGAGCTCTTTTTCTCTGCCCCGTTTTGTACAGGAGCTGCTGGAGGATTGAGTGTCATCAGGATTACCGGCGGAAATCCCCGGGGCTTCCTGGCCTCGTGAGGATGTTACGCCGGGCCAAGAGGAGAGAGGGGGTCAGGCGATAAATTGGGTTCTTCCGTATTCCCTCCGATAGAAAATGCAGGTGTTTTCCTGGCTGCAGGCCGTGAGGAGGAGCCCGATGGGGTTATTTTAGGCGTCCCTTTGGATGATACAAGCTCATTCCGGCCGGGCAGCCGGTTTGCCCCGCTTGCCGTGCGTGCTGTTTCTCACGCTCTGGAGGAATATAGTATCTACCGCCAAAGGGATTTAAGGGACCTTTCTTTTTTTGATGCCGGGGATCTCGTTCTACCGCCTGGAAACACGGTTTTATCGCTGGATACCATCTCCAATAGCGTGGCTTATTTTTTAAAACGGGGACAAAAACCTTTTCTAATCGGCGGGGAGCATACCATGACCTTTGGGGCTGTAAAAGGCTGCCTCCAGGTACACCGGGAGATCACCGTTATTTATATTGACGCACATGCCGACAGGCGCCCTTCTTACCAGGGGGTCACGCACTCCCATGCCTCTGTGGCCTATCTTCTGCAGCAGTTGGCCGGTGTTACCCTTTACCAGTTTGGGGTGCGTTCAGCAGCCCGGGAGGAAATGCCCGGGATGCAGGGAGATAATATTTCGTTTTTTTCACTGGCGGAACCTTTAAAAAGAATACTGTCCCGTTTTAAGGATGCGGCTCTGTATATAACCCTGGATATCGATGTGGTTGATCCTGCCTTTGCCCCGGGCGTAACTGCACCGGAGCCCGGGGGGATATCTCCGGGGGAACTGCTGGAGATATTTCCTTTCCTGGAGGCTTTTAAAGAACGGGTGATCGCTTTTGACCTGGTAGAGATCTGCCCACCTTATGACCATGCACAGATTACAGCTTTATTGGGAGCAAAAATTATGCGTGAGGCGCTGCTCACCTTTCTATAGTTTTTTTTGGTTTTTATGGCGCCAAGAATCGAGAAAAAGGAGTCGAAATAAATGGTTGCCAAATATGTTTTTATTACCGGGGGGGTAGTGTCCTCGCTGGGTAAAGGCATTACAGCAGCCTCTTTAGGCTGCTTGTTAGAAAGCCGCGGTTTCAAGGTTACCATTCAAAAGCTGGATCCTTATATCAATGTGGATCCGGGGACCATGAGCCCTTACCAGCATGGGGAGATTTTTGTGACTGACGATGGGACCGAAACGGACATGGATTTGGGTCATTATGAGCGCTTTATCGATGCCAATTTAACAAAATACAATAATGTCACGACAGGAAAAATTTACTGGTCGGTCATTAATAAAGAGCGCCGTGGTGAATACCAGGGAGGAACGGTCCAAGTCATCCCTCATATCACGAACGAGATTAAAGAAAGAATAATGTGTATGGCCGAGGATGCGGGGGCGGAGGTGGTCATTTCCGAAATAGGGGGCACGGTAGGGGATATTGAGAGCCTTCCTTTTTTGGAAGCTATCCGCCAGATGAAGACGGACCTGGGCAAGGAGAATGTTTGTTATATCCATGTCACCCTCATTCCCTATTTGGAACCCTCCGAAGAATTGAAAACCAAGCCCACCCAACATAGTGTGAAAGAACTGCGCGGTATCGGTATCCAACCGGATCTGATTGTCTGCCGGACGGAACACCCCTTGACCAAGGAGATCAAAGACAAGATCGCCCTTTTTTGTGATATCAATGCCCGTGAAGTAGTTGAGAACAGGAGCTATCCGAATATTTACGAGGTGCCCTTGATTCTCAAAGAAGAAGGGTTGGACAGAATCGTGCTGGAGAAATTCGGAATGCCCTTGAAAGAGGCCGATCTGTCTGCCTGGAGGAAGATGGTCCAAAGGATTAACGGGCTGCAGAAAAAGCTGACCGTTGCCCTGGTGGGGAAATATACAGCTTATAAAGATGCCTATACCAGTGTGATCGAAGCGCTTCGTCATGCCGGGGCCTATCATGATGTCCAGGTGGAAATACGCTGGATCGGGGCGGAACAGATCGAGGCGCTCGCCGGTAAAAAGGAACGGGAGAGCCTTTTTGACGGGGTTCAAGGGGTTGTGGTTCCCGGGGGCTTTGGCGAACGTGGTATTGAAGGTAAAATCGCGGCGGCGCGTTTTGCCCGGGAAAATGGAGTGCCTTTTTTAGGATTTTGCCTGGGGATGCACTGTGCGATTATCGAGGTGGCCAGGAATGTTTGCGGCCTGGAAAAGGCCTATTCGCAGGAGTTTGATCCCCATACCCCCGCTGCTGTGATCGAATCTTTGCCGGGGCAGGAGGAAGAGGGGCAATCTCCCCATGGAGGGAGGATGAGGCTTGGTCGTTATCCCTGCAAACTGCTCCCTGGCAGCAAAGCTTATCAGGCTTATCAAAAAGAGGAAATTGATGAGAGACACCGCCATAATTATAAATTTAATAATTTATTTCAAAAAAAATTAGAAAGTGCCGGGATGGTTTTCAGCGGTCGCTGTCCTGACGATCAGGTGGTGGAGATTGTGGAGTTAAAAGACCACCCCTGGTTTGTGGCGACACAGTTTCATCCGGAGTTTAAATCCCGTCCGAACAGGCCCCACCCGCTTTTTATGGATTTTATCCATTCTCAGCTTGATACCCCCTCCGTTTAATATAGCCCGGGTGGGGGATATTTATTTAAAGAAGGTGTTCTTGTTTTATTAACTTGTTTATTAAGAAGAGGGATTTTTACTCAGTAAGCAGGAATGATTTTACAAAGGTAGAAATAGTATTTAAATATGAAAATGATGTATTCCCCTGCCAGTGCTGCTCTTTTGCGGGAGGCGAAGCACAAATCACCTACTAACAACCTGCACCGCCATAGTTTTGGTTTTTAACTCTCATTGGTGAGCAGTCTCTTTTTCCCCGTTTGGAAGTGTGGAGAGAGGTAGTTCACTCTGCAATACTCTACAATTTGTTTCCAGCCATGTACAAGAATTCCGACCCGATATGTAAATAATTTTCTTCTTATGACCACTCCAATGGCGAATTTTCCTGGTTAATAAGCACTGGCCTGTAAAACAATCCTAAAGGGGGGTTTTTTATCCGCCGGAAATATATTATTATTACAGTAATTTTTATCATTCTTTTGTTTGCTGTTTTATTAGGAGCGAAGGAATTCTTTTCTCCTTCCCCTTGGAAGCGCAATACTGTTCCTTCTGCCGAAAACCTGATCGGTTTAATCACTGTTGATGGTGTTATTGCTGCCGGGGAAGGGGGGGTCTTTTCCGGGGGGGGCGGAGGCGACCGCCTTTTGGAAGAGATCCGCCGGGCTGGGGATGACCCCGTCAAAGCCCTGGTGGTACGCATCAACAGCCCGGGAGGCTCTGCAGCCGCTTCGCAAGAAATCCATGAGGAGCTTAAAAAAATTCGCGAAAAAGGAAAAGTCGTCGTTGTCTCTATGGCGGATATGGCTGCTTCAGGGGGGTATATGGTCGCCTGTGCCGCTGATTACGTTGTAGCCAACCCGGCCACGATCACGGGAAGTATCGGTGTGATTATCGATGCCACCAATATGCAGGGGCTGTACGATCTCTTAGGTATTGAATACGAAGTGATTAAAAGCGGTGAATTTAAAGATACCTTAAACCCGGCCCGTTCACTTACTGATGCAGAAAAAGAACTGCTAGAGGTGATGGTTAGCGATATTTATGACCAGTTTGTTGATATTGTTGTGGAAGGACGGGGGCTGAGCCGTGAAAAAGTGCTGGCTTATGCTGATGGGCGTGTTTTAACAGGCCAGCAGGCTCTGGAGGCGGGGTTGGTCGACGAATTGGGTAATCTTTATGATGCGCTGGATATTGCTGCAGAAAAGGCGGGCATTAAAGGGAAACCGCAAGTTTATCGTTATGGCCGCCAGAATTTCTGGAGCATGTTATTTACGGGCTCGCAGTTGGAAGTTGAACCCTTTTCCTCCATTTTAAGGAAGCGGGGTTTGTTGATGCAGTAGATTAGGAGGGGAGTTATGTTTAAAGAATTTCTCGATGATTTCTATGATGTACTATTTAATTCCTCCAAGGGCCTGCCCCGCATTGCCCGTACAAGAAATATCTGGAACGGGCTGGCGGTTTACCTACTTGTGAGCTTGATTGTCTCCTTGGCTACAGTTAATTTGAACCTTGGTTACAGGATGGAACAGGGTGTATTGTTAGTGCCGCCGGAGGCCGCTCCTTTCTTTTCCCCGGAAATGGGAGAGAGTGTATCCCGGCTTGTTCCTTTGGCCACGCTATTAATACAACTTGTTTTTGGACCGCTTTACTTTTTGCTGATGGTCGCAGTGAGAAACTTTGTTGCGGAGCTTTTGGGGGGGAGAGGTAATCTTTTCAGCCTGGGAGCTGTCCTCGGATATGGGCATTTCCCATATTTGATTGTCGCCCTGGGGGGTCTTTTAAACCGCTATACGGCTTTTAATACTATTGGATTGCTCACGGCCGCCGCTCTTTTATGGTCTTTGTGGCTGAAAATCGCCGGCTTGCGGGTAGTCCATGAGTTCTCCTTGGGGCGTGCGGTACTCTGTTATTTTATGCCCCTGATTGCTATTTTGACGGCGTTTGTTCTTTTTCTGCTGCTGGCGGTTGTTTTTCTGTTTCCTCTGGCGATGCAGTTTGTGGAGAGGTTTCCGGGCGCACCGGCCTTGTTTTAAGTAAGTGGGCCGCACCGGAGAGGGTTTACTTCTGTTGGTAAAAGTATTTTTTACCGGGAGAAAGGAGAAGGAAAAATGAATCTGGTGAGTTTAAGGGAAGTTCTGGAACCCGCTGAAAAAGGTGGTTATGCTGTAGGGGCTTTTAATGCCAACAATATGGAGATTGTGCAGGCCATCATTGAAGCTGCCGCCGAAGAGAATTCTCCGGTGATTGTGCAGGCCAGCCAGGGCGCGATAAAATATGCCGGGCTGGATTTTATTGTCGCCATGGTCAAGGCTGCGGCCAGGGGTGTAAAAATACCTGTTGTCCTGCATCTCGACCATGGAACTGATTATGAACAGGTCATACGCTGTATCCGTTACGGTTTCAGTTCGGTGATGTATGATGGTTCCAAGCTTCCTTTGGAGGAAAACATTGCCATGACCAGGCGTGTTGTGGAGATCGCCCGTGCCGTGGGCGTTTCTGTGGAAGGGGAGCTGGGGAAAATAGGTGGCACGGAAGATGATGTTACCGTGGAAGAGAGAGAGGCTCTTTTTACCGAGCCGGAGGAAGCAGAACGCTTTGTCCGGGAAACAGAGGTTGATGCCCTGGCTGTAGCCGTCGGGACAGCACATGGGCCCTATAAGTTTGAGCCCAAGTTGGATTATCCCCGTTTGAAGCGGATTAAAGAGCTTGTAACTACCTCTATTGTACTGCACGGCTCTTCCGGGGTACCGGATGAGGCGATCAAGCAGGCGGTGGCCCTGGGTGTGACCAAGATTAATATCGATACGCAGATTCGCCAGGCTTTTGTCCAGGCTGTTACCGCTTATATGCAGGCAAATCCGGCGGATATCGATCCCCGTAAAATACTTGCCCCGGGGAAAGAAGCGGCGAAAAAGATAATTAAGGAAAAAATGCGCCTTTTCGGTTGTTCCGGTAAAGCATAAAAGATATTTATTGGGGGAAAAAATAGTGCAGTTTTATCTTGATTCAGCTAACCTGCAAGAAATTACCGAGGCGGTTTCCTGGGGAGTGATCGGCGGGTTGACGACCAATCCCACGTTAATCGCCCGGGAAACCGGCTCCTTTGAAGAATTGATCCGGCAAATCTGCCAGCTGCTCGGGGGAAATAAGCCGATCAGCGTGGAAGTTCTGGGTACTACTGCCGGGGAGATGGAGAAGGAGGCGCGCCTTCTGGCGGAATTGGCGCCGAACATTGTCATTAAAATTCCCATCGGTGTCGAGGGTTTAAAAGCTGTTTACAGGCTAAACCAAGGCAAAAAAAAGATTGCTTGTAATGTAACCCTTGTTTTTTCTGCAAACCAGGCTCTTCTGGCGGCGAGAGCAGGGGCTGCTTATGTCAGCCCCTTTGTCGGGCGGCTTGATGATATCGGCTGGGACGGTATGGACCTGGTCCGGGAGATGGTAGATATTTTCAGCAAGCACCAGATCGGGACGCAGGTTATTGCTGCGAGCATCCGCCATCCCCGCCATGTTCACGAAGCCGCCCTGGCGGGGGCGCAGATTGCCACGGTTCCCTTTAAGGTCCTCGAGCAGATGACACGGCATCCCCTTACGGATCTGGGTGTGGAGCGTTTTCTGGCGGACTGGAACAAGAGGCAGCAATAGGAAAAAAGGGAATTATTAAAGTGAATTATTAAAAAGAGAATTGTTGGTGGGAGGGGTAATCCATACAGGGGGAGGAGCTTGGATTTTATGGAACGGGAGCTGGCATTGGAGTTTGTCCGCGTTACCGAGGCGGCCGCATTGGCAACGGGGAGGTTTATGGGGCGGGGGGATAAAATTGCTGCCGATAATGCTGCCGTGGAAGCCATGCGGATGGCGTTTGACACGGTATATATTGATGGTGTGGTGGTTATTGGTGAGGGTGAGATGGATCAGGCACCGATGCTTTATATCGGTGAAAAAGTAGGCGCGGGGGTACCCCCGCAGGTAGATGTTGCCGTTGATCCCCTGGAGGGGACAAATCTGGTGGCCAATGGCCTGCCCAACGCCCTTTCTGTTTTGGCTGTGGCTCCACGCAACTGTTTACTTCACGCTCCCGATATTTACATGGATAAAATTGCCGTGGGCCCGAAAGCCAAAGGCAGTATCGATCTTGATGCAACGGTGGAAGAAAATGTTCGCCAGGTGGCCAAAGCCCTGGGTAAAAAAGTAAAGGATGTTGTGGCCATTATTCTGGACCGTCCCCGTCACAAGCATATTATTCAGGAGCTGCGCCGTCTGGGCACGCGGGTGAAACTGATCAGCGACGGTGATGTCTCTGCAGCAATCGCTACCGCTGTTGAATGGACGGGCGTGGATATCCTTTTTGGTATTGGCGGTGCTCCGGAAGGAGTTTTGGCCGCGGCAGCACTGAAATGCCTGGATGGGGAATTTCAGGCGCGGCTTACTCCGGAAGATGAGGATGATCGGAAAAGGATTAAGGAAATGGGGCTGGCGGATCCCGAACAACTGCTTCTGATGGAGGATTTAATCAAAGGGAATGATGTTATCTTTGCGGCAAGCGGTATTACTGATGGGGATCTTTTGCAGGGTGTAAGGTACAGCGGCGATCGTGCAACCACTCATTCTGTAGTGATGCGGAGCATGACCGGCACAGTGCGTTTTGTCCAGGCGACACACTGCCTGGATATAAAACCCCACTATGTGGCCCGGAACAGTGTAGTTAACCACAAAGATTAGCAGCTGTTCAGGCCGGGCAGGGTTGTTGCGTGATACATAGGGCGTGAAGGAAGCACGGGGACGGTTTTTCCTCGTCTTCCCTTCAGCCCGCAGTTCAGGGTAAGGGGGGGTAGGGACCTGGTGCCAGCGGGCTTATAATATGGGTCCAACCGGGGTATAGTATTGAATATCTGGCTACTGTTTTTTCTCGATGCAGCTTTGATTGTTGTTGCCGGTATGCAGTTGACAAAAAATGCTGAAAAGATTTCTGCAAGCCTTGGCCTGGGCCATGCCTGGGCGGGAGCGATTCTCCTGCCCCTGGCAACTTCGCTGCCGGAGTTGGTTACTTCTCTCCGGGCAGCTTTGATCAATGCACCGGATCTGGCCGGCGGCAATGTCTACGGCAGCATACTCTTCAATTTGACCCTGATTGCCCTGATCGATCTTGCTCAGGGACGCGGGCCTCTTGTGGCGCGACGTAAAAGAACTCTTATTCTGACCGCTCTTTTCAGTATGCTTATTCTCATGGTCTCCATGCTTGGTTTTGTTCTGGCTTTGCCTTATCGCCTGGGATGGGTCGGGCTTGACAGTATTGCTATCCTGGCGGTTTATTTGTTGGGCAGCGGGATGATTATGGGTTTGGAAAGCCGCCGCAGCAGGCAGGCAAAAGGGTTCGTTCCTGCTGGCCGGAAAAAAGAGCTTTACCGCAGCCTTTCTCTTTTTGGGTTGGCCGCGGTGGTCATTATCCTGGCCGGTACCAACCTGACGGATACGGCTGACTTGATTTCCATGGAAACGGGGCTTGGCCAGACTTTGGTCGGCACGCTTTTTATCGCCATCACCACCTCTCTCCCGGAGCTGGTGACGACAATGACTGCTGTGCGCTTCGGTTTTGTGGAGATGGCCATTGCCAATGTTTTTGGCGCCAACTTTCTGGACGTGTTCATCCTTATTTATTACAGATGTTTTCTACCGTAAGGGCCCTCTTTCCATCCACTTTTCCCCCCAAAATTTAATCGTGGCCATGATGGGAGTCTTTCTCTCCCTGGTGGTTTTAATCAGCCTTCTTTATCCCTTTCGCCGGCAGTTTTTACGGATGGGGATCACTTCTTATATTATCATCGGGAGTTACTTGTTTACCATGATTTACCTATTTGCGGCACATTAAAAATTTATAAAATTAGAGAAAAGATAAAACAACAGGTTAGAAAGTGGGAGAATTGTTTATGCGCTTAAGTGAAATGGAAACGATGAATTTGGATGAGCTATGCACAGTATAGCCAAAGAAAACGAGATTAAAGGTACCAGTACGATGAAAAAAAAGGAATTGATGTTTGCTCTTCTCAAACAGGGGGCGGAAGCGGAGGGACTTATTTTTTCTCAGGGAGTCCTGGAAATCATGCCTGATGGTTACGGTTTTTTACGGCGGGTAAACTATTTGCCGCATGAAGAGGATATCTATATTTCGGCTTCGCAAATCCGTCGCTTTGGGCTGCGGACAGGGGACCTGGTTGCCGGCAAAGTGCGCCCTCCAAAAGAAAATGAACGCTACTTTGCTCTTTTACAGGTAAAAGCAGTGAACAACGAGGACCCCGAGAAAGCGGCCAGCCGCCCTTCTTTTACAGAGCTGACGCCGATACACCCTCATGAACAGTTAATTCTGGAAAAGGACCCGGATGATTTTGCCACCCGGATAATCGATCTGCTTATTCCTGTGGGCAAAGGGCAGCGGGGGTTGATCGTTTCACCCCCCAAGGCGGGTAAAACTATTCTATTAAAAAAGATCGCCAACAGTTTGGCAGAAAATTATTCGGACCTGGAGCTTATCGTTTTGCTGATTGATGAAAGACCGGAAGAAGTGACGGATATGCGCCGCTCGGTCCGAGGGGAAGTGTTAAGCTCCACCTTTGATGAAAGGCCGGAAAACCATATCCGCCTCACAGAGCTTGTGCTGGAAAGAGCGCAGCGTATGGTCGAACAGGGCCTGGATGTTGTGATTCTGCTTGATAGTATTACTAGAATGACCCGCGCCTATAATCTCGTTATTCCTCCCAGCGGCAGAACACTTTCCGGGGGGATCGATCCCGCAGCATTTTATAAACCCAAGCGTTTTTTTGGTGCAGCCCGGAAAATTGAAGAGGGGGGCAGCCTGACGATGCTGGCCACGGCTTTGATCGATACGGGGAGCCGCATGGACGATGTGATCTATGAAGAATTCAAAGGTACCGGCAATTTGGAGCTGCACCTGGACCGCAAACTGGCGGAGCGCCGTTATTTCCCGGCGATTGATATTCCCCGTTCCGGGACACGGCGGGAAGAACTCCTGCTTGACAGTGCGACGATCGAATTGATGTGGGCTTTACGGCGGACGATGAATGTCACCTCTTCTACAGATTTTCTGGAGGCTCTGATTGAGCGGCTCAAAAAAACAAAAAATAACGCCTCTTTCCTGGAAAATCTGCATAATTTGTAAAAAAGCCCTTCCTTGGTAGCATTAAATACTACAACCAATCTGTTTTTTTCGATATTTTCAAGAATTTTGGCGTATATTTATTTTTTTAAGGTAAAAACTAGTAGCATACCAATTTATGGAGAGTGTCCTGTAATGCTACGAGTTTACCTTAAACTTTCCTGTTTTAGTGTAAAAAAAGTACTGGCCTTTTTCCGCAAAATATTACCGGTTTTGTTGGCGTTTATGCTGGTGGGAGGTTCTTTATGCTTTTTCCCCTGGAAAGCAGGAGCTCAGGCACCGGCACAAAGAATGCGGCGTCCTTCATACCTGGAGCAGCTGGAAAAATACAGCGCCGGCGTCAAGCAGCATAAAAAAGAACAGGAAAGATTGAAAAGGGAAGAGACTTTAAAGAAAGCAGTTATACAGCATGTCGTTCAGCCGGGGGAAACCCTCACCCATATTGCCCGGGAGCACAGGATTGATCTCGAATCTTTGATCTGCTGGAACGGGATAACTGATCCCCATTTGATTTTCCCCGGGGAAGTCCTGGATCTTTTGTCGATCCAGGGAACAATGCACATCGTGCGCCAGGGAGATACGGTGGAAGACATTGCTGACCGCTACCAGAGCAAACCGCAGGTGATTACCGCTTTTAATCTCCTGGAAGAGCCGCCAGTCCTGACCCCCGGAGAAAAATTGGTAATTCCCGGAGGCACGTTGTCTAATGAAGAAAGGCAAGCTGTGCAGGCCACCCTTCTGGCCTCCCGCTATGGTAAAAGGGGGCCTTTGCCGCCAAACCCTGTTTTTGACTGGCCGGTAAAGGGGAGGATCAGTTCAAATTTTGGCTGGCGCAAGGGTGCTTTTCATTACGGCCTGGATATTGCCGTTCCCCATGGCAGTACGATTCGCGCTGCGGCAGCGGGGGTTGTGGCGGAAACCGGCACAAAACAAGGTTATGGATTGATGCTGGTCATCGGTCATAGCGATGGCTGGAGGACGCTTTATGCCCACTGCTCCCGTTTACTGGTAAAAAGGAATGAAAAAGTATTCCAGGGGCAGCCTGTGGCCCTGATTGGGGCGACCGGAAATGCTACCGGCCCCCATCTCCACCTGGAAATTGGCCATGGTGAGCGCCGCTTTGATCCGCTGCTCTTCCTGTCCGGCGATTAGGATGAAAATGACTCCTGGACAAATGAAAAAATGCGGCCTTGGTCTTGTCAAAGGCTGCTTTTTTGTGTTAATATATTAGTTGTGCTATAAATTTATCCGGTGTTTTTGACCGGTGGCGGCGGAATCAGAAAAGAGGTGAACGGAGTGAAAAAAGGAATACATCCCCAGTATGTAAAGAGCACGATTACTTGTGCTTGTGGTTCAACCTACGAAGTGGCTTCCATCAAAAAGGAATTGCGGGTGGAGATCTGTTCCAATTGCCATCCTTTTTTTACCGGTAAGCAAAAATTTATCGATACCGGGGGCCGTGTGGAGAGATTTAAACGTAAGTATGGCCTCGAGTAAAAACTTTTGGCAGGGCTCTTTTTGAAGCCCTATTTTTTTCCGGTGAGGGAGAAGCTTGCCTGAAGCTTGGTAGAAGGATTTTTTCCCGGATGGAGCCGGAATAAATAAGATACGGCAGCCAGTAAAAAGGCGGTGGGCGAAAGGATGTCCAAAGAGAAGCTTTATATCGGTGGCCAGGCTGTTATTGAAGGGGTGATGATGCGCAACAAATCCCTGATTGCTATTGCTGTGCGGCAGGAGGAAGGGCCCATCAGCGTGCAGAAAAAAACCTTTCACTCCTTTGGTGAACGCTATCGCTTTTTAAAGTGGCCGCTTTTCAGGGGAGTGGCTGCTTTTATTGAGGCTCTGGTCCTGGGATACCAATCTCTTTCTCTCTCCGCTGAAGAGGCTCTGGGGGAAGAGAAGGAGGAGCTGCACGGGTGGGAACTGCCCCTGACGCTCATTATCTCATTGGCAGCGGGGATAGGGCTTTTTATTCTTTTGCCGACCGTTTTGATGGGATATTTTAAACGGGGGTTGGAGTTACCGCTGTTGTTATATCTGGGGGAAGGCCTGCTGCGCCTGCTTATTTTCCTCAGCTATATTTTTGCCATTTCGCGCTGGAAAGAGATCGAGCGTGTTTTTCAGTACCACGGGGCAGAGCATCAGGTGATTGCCTGTTTTGAAGCGGGCCAGCCGCTTACTGTGGAGCATGCCCGCAGTTTCAGCACGCTGCACCCGCGCTGTGGAACCAATTTTCTGCTGGTTGTGATGGTCGTCAGTATCCTGCTTTTTTCCTTTTTTGGCTGGCATTCATTATGGCAGAGGATTATTACCCGGCTTTTGCTTTTGCCTCTGGTGGCGGGGATCTCTTACGAGGCGATCAAGCTGGCCAGCACCAAAGATAATGTCATCACCAGGATTATTTCCCAACCCGGCCTGTGGCTGCAACTTTTAACGACGAAAGCACCTGCCGATGATCAGCTGGAGGTGGCTATTTGTGCTTTGCAGGCGGTTTTGCCTGTAGTAGAAATAAAGGCTGAAGACACTCCCTCCCGGGGTGTCTACGTTTAAAAAAGTACGGCAATTTGGGCGGAAAAAGTTGCCCCTTGCCTTTGGAATGGATATTGTGATGGAGGTATAAGGTAAGATGTGGGAAAAGTTAAAAACTCTGGAAGAGTATTTTAATTCTCTGGAGGAGAAACTCAGTGATCCGGAAATTATCAAGGACCAGCAGCAGTGGCAAAAGTATGCGCGGGAGCATGCCGGGCTGAGTGATCTAGTGGAAAATTATCGCCTTTGGCGCAAAATAGAGACGGAGCTGCAGGAGGCCCGGGAAATGTCCAAGGAAAAATTGGATGACGAAATGCTCCTTTATCTCCGGGAGGAAATCTCCAAGCTTACGGACAGGAAAGAAAAGCTGGAAGAAGAATTAAGGATACTCCTGCTTCCCAAGGATCCCAACGATGAAAAAGATGTCATTATTGAAATCCGAGCCGGGACGGGCGGCGAAGAAGCAGCCTTGTTTGCTGCGGATTTACTGCGCATGTACCTGCGTTTTGCAGAGCGGAAAGGATGGAATACGGAAGTTTTGAACTCCAGCCCGACAGATATTGGCGGGATGAAGGAGATCGTCTTTGCCATTAAAGGGAACGGTGCTTACAGCCAATTAAAATTTGAAAAAGGGGTGCACCGTGTGCAGAGGATTCCCGTGACGGAATCGGGCGGACGCATTCACACTTCAGCGGCCACCGTGGCCGTGCTGCCGGAGATTGACGAGGTCGAACTGAAAATTAACCCCCAGGATCTGCGCATAGATACCTTTTGTTCCACCGGGCCCGGCGGCCAGAGTGTCAATACCACTCAATCCGCAGTGCGGATTACGCACCTCCCTACAAATATGATCGTTTCCTGCCAGGATGAGAAGTCGCAGTTGAAAAACCGGGAAAAAGCCATGCGGGTTTTAAGGGCGCGCCTGATGGAAAAAATGATTGCTGAACAGCAGGAGGAGCAGGCGCTGGAGAGGCGCAGCCAGGTTGGTTCCGGTGATCGCAGTGAACGTATCCGCACTTACAATTTTCCGCAAAACCGGGTCACGGATCACCGTATTGGCTTAACCCTGCATAGATTGGAGCATGTTCTGGATGGCGATCTGGATGATGTAATTGAGGCTTTGATCACTTACGAACGGGCCGAACAACTTAAATACGCTACCTGAAATTGCCCGGAGCGAGGGTTTTGGGGGTAAAAAGTATGGGACGAAGCATAAAAGAGGCCTTGAGAGAGGCCGCTTCTTTTTTGCGCCGGCAGGGAATTGCGGCGCCGCGCCGCGAGGCGGAGGTGATGCTCGCCTTTCTGCTCGGGCAGGGGACAGCATACCTTTATGCTCACGGTGAAAAGGAACTTCCCGGGGAGCTAAAGGGTAAATATGCGGGAATGCTGCAGCGTCGTGGTGAAAGGGTTCCCCTGGCTTATCTTATAGGGGAGAAAGAGTTTATGGGCCTCCCCTTCCGGGTAAGGGAGGGCGTCCTCATTCCCCGCCCGGAGACCGAACACCTTGTGGAGGTGGCCCTGAAATGGAGCCGGGAGATTTTCCCGGGGGCCGCAGACGGTCAACCGCTGCGTATCCTGGATCTGGGGACGGGCTGTGGGAATATTGCCATCTCTTTGGCTTATTTTTTGCCGGAGGCTTTTGTCCTGGGGGTGGACAGCAGCGTGGAGGCGCTGGAATTGGCCCGGCTGAATGCGCAAAATATGGGGGTTGCCGCCCACGTTGATTTTTTTTACGGTGATTTCCGGGTCTTTTTTGCCCGGGAAAAACAGTGTTTTCAAGTGGTTGTTGCCAACCCCCCGTATATCCCCCGCCCGGAAATACCTTTTTTGCCTCCGGAAGTACAAAAAGAGCCCCTCATGGCCCTCAACGGAGGGGATGACGGGCTGGATGCTTACAGGATGATTTTTTCCTGTATCCGGGAGTATCTTTATTCCCCGGGGTTGTTGGCTTTGGAGGTGGGGGAAAAGCAAGCCGGGGCCGTTCTTGCCCTGGGGCGCAGAGCCGGTTTTACAGGGAAGGCGGAGATTGTGCCGGATCTGGCCGGGCGGGAACGGGTTGTGGCCTTCAGTATCCAAAATCAATGACGGCAGCAAAACGGAGTGCTGTTTTTTACCGGAGCAGGCCCTTGCCGGAAGATGCTGTTAAAGGGCCTGCCGGGAGGTCACTTTGTTGCTATTTCAGGTTCTTGCCGGTTGAAGTTATGGTTAGTTGTCCATGTTTAACGCCTTTGACACTGATCAGGCGTTCTGCTATCTCCTGGATTTCTTTGGTCACTCCCTGGACAGCAAGCACTTCCAGGCAGTTGTGATGGTCAAGATGCAGGTGCATTGTGGATAGGATTAAATTATGATAGTCGTGTTGGACCTCTAAAAGCAGGTTGCTTAATCCCCGCACGTGGTGGTCATAGATTAGCGTGATCGTTCCGGCTACCTCTTCATCTCCTTGCTCCCATTCCATCTCCACAAGCTGGTTGCGAATCAAATCGCGGATTGCTTCCGAGCGGTTATTGTAACCTTTTTTCATAATTACCTTGTCAAATGATTCCAGCAGACCTGCGCTGATGGAAACACCAAAGCGGACAAGTTCGGTCATTTTCAGCCTCCCATTCTTTTCCTCAAGATTATACCCTCGTTATACTCTCGTTCCAAATTAAGCCCTACCTCTGCACCTTTAATTTATTATAACATACCCCGCAATGTCTAAAAAATGGAAATTTAGCGCATACTAAAAGTAGAAAGTACTTTTGTCCGGGGGGCAGGAATTTATGCGCAGGTTTAAAAAAGTGGAGATCAGCGGTGTCAATACCTATGAATTGCCGACCATACCCTGGGAACAGATGAGAAATCTTTTTCAACGTTTGGCGGGCGGTGAGGTAGAGATCAGGGAAGAATTGATTAAGGGCAATTTAAAACTGGTGTTAAGCGTGCTGAAAAATTTTACTAATCGCGGCGAAAATATGGACGATCTTTTCCAGATCGGTTGTATCGGTTTAATGAAAGCAATCGACAACTTTTCCCTGGAACATGGCGTGAATTTTTCTACATACGCTGTGCCCATGATTCTCGGAGAGGTTAAACGCTATCTCCGGGATAACAATTATATCCATATCAGCCGTTCCTTAAAAACCACGGCCCAAAAAATTCAGATTGCCCGGGACAGTTTTCTGCAAAAAAATCAAAAGGAGCCAACCTTGACGGAGCTGGCAGCCGAGACGGATTTAACTCCGGAAGAGATCGTTTTCGCCTATAATGCCAATGCGGAACCGGTATCTTTTTTTGAACCGGTTTTTAATGACAGTACGGATCCCCTGCAAATTATTGATCTTCTGCCGGATGATCAAAACGAGGATGAGCGCTGGCTGGAGAAGATCGCCTTGAAGGAAGCCTTGGGCAAGCTGGAGCCCCGGGAGAGGTATATCCTGATGGCGCGTTTTTTTGAGGGAAAGACCCAGACGGAGGTAGCCAGGAAGGTGGGTATTTCCCAGGCTCAGATATCCAGGATTGAGAAGGCGGCCCTGCTCTTTATCCGCAGGTATTATCAAGGGCAGGTTGAACAAAAGAAAAACCGCCCCAAAAGTAAAAATCCCCGGGTAGAGGAGGGCTAGAAAAAAGATGCTATTTTTCAATAAACTGCCGGTTAAAAAAATATGCCGGTCTGTTTTCAGGGGAAAAAACAGGTGTGTGTTTATTTTGGGTTTCGCTCTTTTTCTCGCCGCCCTCTGTTTGCTGCCGGGGCAGTCCGGGTTTTTAACGCCGCTCTCAGGCGGGCAGGCAAAGCCGGAAGCGGTGCAGGTGCATGATGATCTGCTTCGTTTTCATGTCAAGGCGCATAGTAACAGCCCGGAGGATCAGGAAGTTAAAAATTATGTTGCCCGGAGAGTACTTACCCGCTTTCAACCGGAATGGAGCCGCTGCCGGAGCAGCGCCGAACTGGGCCTTCTTCTCGCGGAAAACAGCCCGGTGCTGGAAAGTGTGGCCCGGGAGATCCTGCAGGAATGCGGTTTTGCCTATGATGTCGATGTTTCCTTGGTCCGCGATGTTTTTCCGGCTCGTTTTTATGAGGGGAAGCTTTATCCGCCGGGGGAGTACGCCGCTCTGTACATGGTTATTGGAGAGGGCCGTGGGGAAAACTGGTGGTGTGTTCTTTTTCCCCCATTATGTTTTAATCTGCTGCCCCCTTTAGCTGCAGACGATGCGGGTGAAAACTTGCCGGAGGATGAGCAGATGGGAGGAAACGCTGCAGATAAGGCCGGAGTGGCTGAGGGAAGGGAAAACGAAAAAGGGTGTGAGAGCGGGAGTGCTGCCGGCGAGCAAGAAGGTTCGCAACGTAAATGGCGTTTCTGGCTATGGGAGGTATTTTTGGGAAAAAAGCGCTGAACGGAGAGGCTGCCGGAAAGACGAACAAACCGGTTCCTGCTCAATGACTTGGGCCACAATCTCTTGGCCGGAGTGGTTACAATGGAATAGAGTTTGGCATTAAGGCTCGTTACGGTTTTAACTTCCTTACAGTTCCCAAGATTACAAAATTGTTTATTTTTTAACTCTCGATCTGTTTTAATAAAGGAAATGAAACAGGGGATCGAGAATTCTTTTTTTAAAGAGTTAATTAAAAAGGGTTAATTAATGCGAACTTTAGTTTAAATTGATTTATGATATGGGGGGATTACCCTGAAAACATGGTTTGTGTTTGCCGGTTTGTTTGGTGGCCTTGGATTATTTCTTTATAGTATCCAGATGATGGCTTCGGGAATGCAGAAAGTTGCCGGGGATAATTTGAGGCGTATCCTGGAGGTATTAACAGGAAAGCCGATTATCGGCGTGCTTACAGGTATAGCTGTTACCGTTCTGGTACAAAGCAGCAGCACAACCACAGTCATGCTGGTTGGTTTTGTTAATGCCGGTTTGATGAGCCTTGCCCAGGCAGTCAGTGCGATTATGGGAGCTAACATTGGGACAACCATTACTGCTCAGGTAGTATCTTTTGAGTTTGGGTTGTTAATTTTGCCCTGTATCGGTATCGGGGGGTTTTTAAATTTTTTTGGCCGGCGCAAAGTGTACCGTTATTTAGGCCAAACGATCCTGGGCCTGGGTCTTTTATTTTTGGGGATGCAGATTATGTCCGAGGCGATGCTTCCTCTGAGGGAGAATGCTTTCTTTTTGAATATGCTGGTGAGGTTCGGTAAACGGCCTTTGTTGGGAATTTTGTTTGCGGCACTTTTTACAGCCTTGATTCAAAGCAGCAGTGCCGTAACGGGTATAGTAGTGGCTCTTACTTTACAAAATTTGCTTACCCTTGAATCGGCCATCCCTTTAATCCTCGGAACAAATGTGGGGACCTGCATTACGGCAATTTTGGCCTGTATGGGGACTTCTTTATCTGCAAAAAGGGCTGCCTTTTCGCATGTCCTTTTTAACCTTTTGGGTGTTGTCCTCGCGCTGATTTTTCTGAAGCCTTTTACAGCCCTTGTTTTGGGTACTTCCTCTGTTGTTGTCCGGCAGGTAGCCAATGCCCATACGCTTTTCAACGTTTTAAATACGGTGATTATGTTTCCCTTTTTTAAATATTTTGTTTCCTTTGTGCAGTGGGCTGTTCCCGGGGAGGAGCCTGCGCTGGACCTGGGGCCCAAATATCTGGATAAAAGGATGTTGAAGGCTCCCTCTGCTGCGATTGAAGCCAGCAGGATGGAGCTGATCCGTATGGCCAATATGTCCCGCGAAATGGTCAAGGATTCAATGGATGTTTTTTATCACAGTAATCTTAAAAAAATACCCCAGGTTTTACAGATGGAAGAGCTGGTAGATGGCCTGGAAAAAGAGATCAATGTTTATTTACGGGAGCTGTCGCAGCATTCTTTAAACCACCAGCAGTCTAAGATTATCTCCGGCGTGATGAGTGCGGCAAATGATCTGGAGCGGATCAGTGATCACGCCTGCAATATAGCCTATCTTTCCGAGATGGTTATCGAAGACAAATTACCGGTTACCCCCAAGGCGAAGGAGGAAATATTCAGCTTCTTTGAAGAAGTGGATGGCATGCTGGGGGAAGCGATTATGGCGCTGATGGGGGAAAATATCCGGGTTGCCCGGGGGGTTATCAAGCGGGATAATGTTGTTGATGAGCGCGAACGTATTTTAAGAAGGAATCATATTGACCGGGTCAATCGCCGGGAATGTCTTCCGCGGGCGGGGGTTGTCTACCTGGATATATTGAGTAATCTGGAAAGAGTCGGTGATCACGCCGTTAACCTGGCACAGATGATCACCGGTGAATTTTAACGAGGGTGTCCGTCTGCAGCCGGCAGTTTTTTCCCGGAGTTATTCAGGGCCGAAGGAGCTTCCAGATTTGCCGGTAGACCTTTTTCAAGGGGATTCCCTTGGTGCGGGCAATACGGAGGCAATCAGCATATTCGGGAGAGATATTTTGATAATCCGGAGCTGTCCCGGCAATTTTTATCCTTACTTTTCCCCAGGGAGTTTTCAACAACGTTTGCCGGCGGGGTAACATTATTTTTTCGGCGCTTAGCCTTCTATAACCCAGGGTGGTAGTTTCCTGCAGCAGTATTTCACCCAGTTTTTTTGCTTGCTGTGGATTTGCCAGGACGGAAATTTTAACAGCTGGCCTGTTTTTTTTCATTTGTATAGGGGTCAGGTAGACATCGAGGGCCCCGGAGGAAAAAAGGCGTTCCAGGACGTAAGCATAAATTTCCGGGTTGAGGTCGTCAATATTGGCCTCAAGAATCTCCAGGGGCGCGGCGAGCAGGGCGCCTTTTGGCGTGGTACCCACCGCAGGGCCTCCCTCTTTTTGTGTGCCGGTGCCGGAGAGCCGGCCTTTGAAGGCTCTGAGAATATTGGGGAAACGAAAATCCTTCTGGCCGGCACCGTAGCCGATGCTTTGAATAACCATCGGGGGCAGCGGCGCGAAACGGGAACAGATGATGCTGAGGATTGCTGCTCCCGTAGGGGTTACTGTTTCTCCTTTAAAGGGTAAACCGTAACAGGGAATACGGTATTTTTTGATTATCTCCATGGTGGCCGGAGCCGGCAGGGGGATCCAGCCGTGGCTGATGTTGATCCAGCCACGTCCCAGGGGCAGGGGGGAGGCCCAGATCTTTTCCACCCCGAGCATTTCCAGGGCGAGCATGCTGCCGACAATATCGATAATTGCATCTATCGCACCGATTTCATGGAAATGGACTTTTTCAAGAGGAAGCCCATGGACTCTGGCTTCTGCTTGGGCCAGAGCTTGAAAAACAGCGAGGCTTTTTTCTTTGACCGTGGTTGACAGGGCGGATTTTTCGATTATTTCTCTAATCGCGGGTAGATGGCGAAAGGGTTGTTTTTGCCGGACGTCAACTTTGACCTGCAGTGCGTGGAGCCCTTTTTTGTGTGTACGGCTGGTTTGCAGAGTATAACCTTCCAGGGGGAGAAGGGAAAGTTTTTCCTGCAGTTCTTCCACGGAAAGGCCGCAATCCAGCAGGGCGGCCAGCAGCATATCCCCGGCAGCACCGGCCGGGCATTCCAAATACAATACGTTCATGTGTATTCCCACCTAGTACAATATAGTCGTAATCAAACAGCTGCTAAAAACACCAGATTTGATAGTTAACATAATATTGTTGATTTGCCACTCTTGTAATGAATGTTTGGGGGCCTGAAAATTTTCTGGGATTCCGGCAAGTTTAGAGCAGGCCCGCACAGGTTATGATAATGAACGCCGGCTAAGGCTGTTTATATCCAACAAAAATTATGCTTGAGGCCTGATCAGTCGCAAGGACCAACCACAAGGACCGTCCCCGCGGCTGGCCCGGCTGGCTCAAGGACCAACCACAAGGACCGTCCCCGCGGTTGCACCCGCGGGGATGCAAAAATTGTTATTTAACAAAAATTATATCAAAAAAAATGACTTTATGGTAATATTTTTAGTGGATGCATTTTCCCGGAGGTGTAGTTTTGTATTTAACATGGCCACGGGTTAAAGGAACAATTTTACTCCGGGCAGGGCATTCCCGGGAAGAGGAAAAAGCTCTGCATGTTGCTGCGGAGATTCTGCAAAAAGGGGGACTCGTTGCCTTTCCCACGGAAACGGTTTACGGTTTGGGGGCCAACGCGTTGGATCCGGAGGCGGTCAAGGGTATTTTCAGGGTCAAAAGGAGACCTGCGGATAACCCCCTTATTGTCCATGTTACAGGTTTGGAGCAGGTTGGGGAGCTGGTGAAAAATATTCCCCCGGAAGCGGCCCGGTTGGCAGAGCATTTCTGGCCCGGTCCACTAACCCTGGTTTTACCTAAAAAAGAACTTGTTCCGGAGATCATTACAGCGGGTCTTTCTTCTGTGGCTGTACGCGTTCCGGCGCATGCTTTGGCTTTAAAGCTGCTCCGGACGGTGGGGATCCCGCTGGCTGCTCCCAGTGCCAATCTCTCCGGGCGCCCCAGTCCCACCACGGCAGAGCATGTGTTGGAGGACCTTGCCGGCTGTATTGAGGCGGTGCTTGACGGAGGGCCCTGTACGATTGGGGTGGAATCGACGGTCCTGAGCTTTCTTTCTTCTCCCCCGGCTTTGTTACGTCCGGGAGGGGTTACTTTGGAAATGTTGGAAGAGGTTTCCGGGAAAGAGATCCGGGACCTGAGCTCTGGGGAGAAAGATTTGCCGTCGGGAGCTCCGCTTTCACCGGGAATGAAATATAGGCATTATGCTCCCCGGGCCCCCCTTTATCTTGTGGAGGGGGAAGAGCCGGCGCAGAGGCGGCAGTTGATCGCTTTATGCGCAGGTTTGGCCGGGCAGGGGTACAAGATTGGCTTAATTCTTTTTGCGGAATCGCAGGGGCTTTTCCCCGCCCCGGTGGTCAAGGTGTTGAGTTCCCGGAAGGATCCTCATGGTGCAGCGGAACGGCTTTTTGGTGTTTTGCGTGAGATGGATGTCCGGGATGTGGATGTTATTGTGGTGGAGGGTTTTGATGACAAAGGGATGGGCAAGGCTGTCATGAACCGCTTGCGGAAAGCCGCGGCAAAAATTATCCAGGCAGAGTAACAAAAAAGGCAGGTGGAACAATGGGCCGTACTTTAAATGTTCTTTTTGTTTGCACCGGTAATACATGTCGCAGCGTTCTGGCACAAGCTTTATTGGAGGGAATCCTGAAAGAGATTCCCGGAGAAAATATACATGTAAAAGTTTTTTCCGCCGGGGTGGCTTCGGTAGAAGGGCTTGCAGCGAGCAGAGAAGCCCTCGAAGTGCTGCACAGTTACGGGATAGATTTTCGTGAGCACCGTTCTGGCCAGGTAACTCCGGAACTGGTGGAGCAAGCCCATTATATTTTTACGATGACTCACGGGCAGAAGAACTATCTTTTAAACAGCTACCCTGAAGCCCAGGAGAAAGTATGGCTTTTAACGGAATACGCCGGCGGTAACGGCGAGGAGATCTCCGATCCCTTCGGTCGGGGAATAGAAGTATACCGCCTGGCTGCCGCTGAGATCAGGGAAGCTTTAAAAAAGATTGCTGCCAGATGGAGCGGTTCCCCGGAAAAAGAGGAAAAAGGCCGGGGAAAAGTGGAAGAAAGTTAAATTGCCGCAGGAGAAAATTGTTAGGGGAGCGAACCATTTAAAGCGAAGAAGAATCCACTTGAAACAAAGGGGAATTAACCATTGAAGATTGTTCTGGCTGCGGATCATGCCGGTTTTTCCTTAAAGGAATTCATCAAGGGCTACCTGGCTGAAAAGGGGATTGTCTACGAAGATTTTGGTACTTTTGATGAGGAGTCCGTGGATTATCCCGATTTGGCTTTTAAGGCTGCCCGTGCTGTGCAGCAAGGAAATTTTGCCCGGGGAATTCTTGTTTGTGGAACGGGCATCGGTGTGGCGATTGTTGCCAATAAGCTGCCGGGGATTCGGGCAGCGTTATGCAACGATTTATTTTCTGCCCGCTATGCCCGGGCGCATAATGATGCCAATATCCTGACGTTGGGCTCCAGGGTTTTACAAAAAGAACTGGCCCGGGAGATCGTCGGAGTTTTTTTGGAAACCCCTTTTGAGGGAGGAAGACACCAAGTAAGGGTAGAAAAAATCAAGGAGCTAGAAGAGCGGGCCCGGGAGATTGACGGATGCTCTGCCAGCCAGGAAGGAAGCAGCGATTAATTCACAGTGAAAGGGGGGTGTGCCTGGTTTAGAAGATAAATCAGGCCTGGCCATGCCCGTGGAAGAAAGCAACGGTAAAAATTTTTTAGCGAGAATAGATCCTCAAGTAGCGCGGGCTATAGAGGAAGAAACCCGGCGGCAGCAGGAAAGAATTGTCTTGATTGCCTCGGAAAATTATGCCAGCAAGGGGGTGCTAGCAGCCCAGGGCTCGGTTTTGACCAACAAGTATGCAGAGGGTTATCCTGGAAAGCGCTATTATGGTGGATGTGAATTTGTTGATGTCGTGGAACAGCTGGCCATCGAGCGGGCCAAGGAACTTTTTGGGGCGGAGCACGCCAATGTCCAACCTCATGCGGGGGCTACGGCCAATATGGCTGTCTACTTTGCTTGTTTGGAGCCGGGGGATCTTATCCTGGGGATGAGCCTGGCCCATGGTGGACATCTTACGCATGGCAGCCCGGTCAATTTTTCCGGCCAGTATTATGACTTTCAAAGTTATGGTGTAGATCCTGAAACCGGTTATATTGATATGGAAGAGGTCAGATCGTTGGCCCAAAAGTTCAGGCCGCGTCTGATTATCGCCGGTGCCAGCGCTTATCCCCGCAAAATTGACTTTGCCGCTTTTGCCGCCATTGCCCGGGAGGTGGACGCTTACTTTCTGGTCGATATGGCGCATATTGCGGGCCTGGTTGCAGCCGGGCTGCATCCCAATCCGGTTCCCCATGCTGAATTTGTGTCGAGCACTACCCACAAAACCTTGCGGGGTGCGCGGGGAGGGCTTATTCTCTGCCGCGAAGAATTTGCCCGGGACATTGATCGGGCCGTTTTTCCGGGGATTCAGGGAGGACCCCTCATGCATGCGATCGCAGCCAAGGCGGTTGCTTTTAAAGAGGCCCAGGGGGAGGAGTTTATTCTTTACCAGGAACAGGTTCTTAAAAATGCCCAGGCACTGGCCGGCAGTCTTTTAGAGCAGGGTTTTGATCTTGTTTCCGGTGGAACGGATAACCATCTGCTGTTGATTGATTTACGCAGTAAAAATATTAATGGCCGGGATATGGAAAATTTACTGGGTGAAGTGGGGATTACTGCCAATAAAAATGCTATTCCCCGTGACCCGGAGAGCCCGGTGGTCACCAGCGGGATCCGGTTGGGAACCCCGGCGGTCACTTCCCGCGGAATGAAGAAAGCGGAGATGGAGGCGATTGCTGCGCTGATCAACCGGACGGTAGAGGAACGGCAAAATTCTCTGGCGTTGGTGCAGGTCAGGCGTAAGGTGCAGGAGCTGTGTGCGGCTTTTCCTCTTTACTAGCAGGGTGGTGAGATGGTCTATATAAATGAGGGGCAGGTGGGGAATGCTGATGCGCAAAGATTGGGATAATTATTTTATTGATATTGCCTTTCAGGTGGCTGAACGCAGCACTTGCCCCCGCAGGCGTGTCGGGGCAGTCATCGTGAAAGACAAAAGAATCAAAGGGACAGGGTATAACGGCAGTCCTAGCGGTCTGGCCCATTGTCTTGATGAAGGGTGCCTGATGGTCAACAACCACTGTATCAGAACAATACATGCCGAAATCAATGCTTTGCTGGAATGCGAGCCCGGTGAGAGAAAAGGGGCTACAATTTATGTTACTGACAGGCCTTGCGCCGAATGTGCGAAATGTATTATCAACTGTGGAATCAGCCGTGTTGTTTTTGCCCGGGATTATCCCACAGATTTTGACTGGTTTGCGCTGACACCGGGGATTGAGGTCCGGCATCTGTCGCGGGACGGTTAGTTAATGGTAAGGATTTTAATTTATGCAAGGATTTTACAAGGGGGCTTTTGCCGTGGCAAAACCTCTTCCCGCCTGGAAAAAGGGGCTGGGTGTTTCTTTAACTTTAAGTGTTGCTGCAGCACTTTTTGTTTTTTTACGAAGTTTTGATGAAAATACTTGGGGGAGCTTGCTAAGGGTCAAGGTGGAGTATCTTTTAGCTGCCTGCGGCCTGGTTTTAGTGTTATGGGTGTTGGAGGGTTTGCGGATCAAGCTGCTGGTGTATACGCTCAACAGTGGGAAACGCCTGGCACTTTGGGATACGATCCAGGTTTTTTTATTGACCTTTTTTTTTGCCTCAGTCACGCCGTTCTCTTCGGGTGAATGGCCCGCGCATATTTATGCCCTGAACAGGCATGGCCTTTCGGTGGGGGAATCGTCTGCCGTGACGGCCACACGTGCTTTAATCACCAGGCTAATCTTTACGCTTACGGCTGTTTCTCTTTTGGTGGTTTTTCGGGGGAAACTTGTGCCTACTTTTTTTAACAGGATATATATTTATGCTGTCTATGTTTCTATTTTTACAGCGCTGTTTTTGTTTTTTCTCCTTTGGAAGACACACATCCTTGATGGGCTGCTGCAGAAAATATGCTCCCTGGGCAGGGTAAAACGCTGGTTGGAAGGAAGCCCGGCAGGGAAAAAAGCCTACTTTTTTTTAAATCAGGAATTCCGTGCCTTTCTGCATACGGCGCGCTCTTTAAACCGTTTTAAAGTGGGGAACATGTTTCTGATCATCCTGTTGAGTGTTGCTTTTTGGCTTTGTTTTTTTAGTATTGCCCCCATTATATTACTAGGGTTGGGGCAGCCGGTGCCTTACCTGCAGGCCTTAATCTGGCAATTTGTGATCCAGATGATCATTGTTTATGTACCCTTGCCGGGAGGCAGCGGGGTTGCAGAGTTGGGCCTGGCCAGTTTATTCGCGTTTTTTGTATCTCCTTCTATTTTAGGAATTTTTGTGGTTGTTTGGCGCTTACTGACATATTATACTTTGCTTTTATCCGGGGGGCTGATTGCTCTGGGGAAACTAAAACCCCGTAAAGTTTTTCCTTGATAATTTTTATCCACAGGGAAAAGGAATTTATGAAAGAATGTAGAATAAATCTAGAATAGAAATTGTATAATAGGATAGGCTGGAGAACAAAAAACATGCTGTTTAAAAAAGAGTTGAAGGCTTGTTCGAGGGCTTGTTCATTGATTGGTTATTAATATATAAAAGGCGGGGGCAGCATGAAACGCTTATGTTGTAGTAAAAAAAGAGGAGGTGAATATAGTTAAACATTTCTTACTATAATAACATTTCTTAATACAATGAAGATATTAAAGAATTTAAAGGAACAGATTGTTTGCTGTTTTCACAAGATGTATCTTTGAGTGACGTATTTTTTGTTTCCTAGGATTGTTAGCAGGAGACTATCAAGAGGGTGGTGAGGCGTTTGACGGTAAAGCTGGTGGAATCTATCAGAGAAACAGAGCGGCAGGCAGATGATCTGATCCGGGAAGCCCAGCAAAAGGCACGGCAGATCATCAGGGAGGCCGAGGAGCAGGCGGCGCAGCTGTTGAAGGAGGGTATCGCTGCTGCCGAAGAGCAGTCCGGGGAATTATTGGCCAAAGCTGAAACAGAAGCCCGGCAGGAAGCGGCCGCCCTTGCAGAAGCTTATCAAAAGGAAATTGAGAGCATCAAATCTGAGGCCGGAGCCCGGCTGCCGGAGGCTGTAGCCATGATTGCCGGGAAGGTTGTGAGTATTCATGCCGATAGTTGATATGCAAAAAATATTTCTCTTTGCCCACCAACAGGAAAAAGATACGGTGATTAATATTTTGCAGGAATTAGGAACGGTCGAGTTGGTGGACTTAAAAGAGAGCAGCGCCTGGGGAGAAATGGAATCCCTGCTTTTGCCGGAGGGAGCAGCAGAAGAGGTGGCGCGCCTTGAATCACGGTTGGGTGAAATCCGCTACTGCATTGATTTTTTTCAGCGCTATTTTCCTATGCGTAAAAGTTTTATGGAACAATTTACGGGAGCCAAGCTTAATCTCACTCCGGATGAATATGCGAACTATATTTCCCGTGGGGAAGAGGTTCAGGATGTTTATAAGTCCTGCCGGGAAGTGGATGAAGGGCTGACAAGTCTGCGTAATGAAGAAACACGCTGCCATAATCTGCTTCTGGGACTGACGCCCTGGGCAGGTTTTTCCCTGCCGCTGGAACAGATAGAAAATACGGAGCGGCTGCGGATGCAGCTGCTGGCGGTCCCGGCAGATGAACTGCCGGCCCTGCAAAAAGCTCTGGCCGAAAAAGCTTCCGAACACTACTTTGAAATAGTATCGGCTGATCGAGAGCAGGCCTACGTTTTTTATATTTGTTTTGCTGAAGAAACGGTGCAGGCCCAAGAGCTTTTCAAGGAGACCGGTGCCACGGAGGTCCATTTTCCCGGTATTACAGGCACTGTGGCCCAATCTATCAACAAACTGAATGGAAAAATAGAGGAGATCAACCTTAAAAGAGAAAAGCTCAGGCAAAAGGTGGAAGAGCTCCTTCTTCACCGCCCGCATTTAATGGCTTATTATGATTATCTGGAGATTGAACGGGCACAAAAGGAGGCCGTCGGCAACCTGGCCCGGACAGAAACCGCCTTTTTACTGGAAGGCTGGGTGCCCAAGCCGCTTGTTGCCGATCTTGAAAAAATACTGGCCGAAAAAACGGAAACGGCTTTGCTTGTCACCCGGGATCCTGAACCGGAAGAAAATGTTCCCGTTTTGCTTCAAAACGGCGGGGTGACAGATGCCTACGAAGTTGTAACCCGTATGTACAGTACTCCCAGCCGGCATGAAGCTGACCCGACACCGCTGATGGCACCTTTTTTCTTTGTTTTTTTTGGTATGTGCCTCTCCGATGCCGGATACGGTGTGATCCTTTCTTTACTCGCCTATTTACTGACCCGTAAGATAAAGCTGAAAGGTATGGGCAAGCAGCTCATCAAGCTGCTTTTTTTAGGGGGGATCTCTGCATTTCTTGCCGGTATTTTGATGGGCAGTTGGTTTGGGGATTTAATTAAAATTAAACCTTTATGGTTCAACCCGCTGGATGACCCCATGCGGATGCTCATTGTTTCCTGCATTTTAGGGGGTATCCATATTTTTACGGGAATGGGCGTCCAGGCTTACCAGAACATTAAGCGCGGGAAGATTCTCGATGCTGTCTTCGACCAGGGTTTGTGGTATATCTTTCTAATCGGCCTGGTTTTGCTGTTTTTACCCCAGGGGGGTTCTGCCGGTAAATGGATGTCCATTGCCGGTGCAGTGGGGCTGGTTTTGACCCAGGGGCGCAGCCAGAAGGGGATCTTCAAAAAGTTCTTCAGCGGCCTGGTCAGTCTCTATGATGTGACCGGCTTTCTGAGTGATGTGCTCTCCTATTCACGTCTACTGGCTTTAGGACTGGCAACCGGTGTAATCGCTTCCGCTATCAACACGATGGGTGGTCTTTTGGGTGGAAGTGTCATCGGTATCATCATCATGATCATCCTTCTTATAGGGGGACATTCTTTTAATTTGATTATCAATACCTTGGGCGCTTATGTTCATACCAGCCGTTTGCAGTACATTGAATTTTTCGGTAAGTTTTTTGAAGGCGGGGGAAGACCCTTTCGGCCTTTTTGTAAAACAACCAAATTTGTAGAGATTGAAGAAAGGGAGGCATGAAAATATGTCAGGAATAGTATGGGCACTTTTGGGTGCTGCTCTGGCAGTAGCTTTGGCGGGAATTGGTTCGGCGATAGGAGTCGGACTGGTGGGTGAAAGCGCTGCCGGTGTGATCACGGAGGATCCCGACAAATTTGGGCAAACCCTTTTAATGCAGGCTCTTCCGGGAACACAGGGAATCTATGGACTTTTAACCGGTTTTCTGATCATGCAAAAGGTGGGTGTCATCGGGGGAAGCCTGCTCGATTTGACCATGCAGCAAGGTGTTTCCATTTTTATGGCGGCACTGCCGATTGCCATTGTGGGATATCTGTCGGCGATTTCCCAGGGGAAGGCAGCAGCAGCCGGGGTAGGCCTGATTGCCAAGCGGCCGGAAGAATTGGGTAAAGCGATTGTTTACGCGGTTATGGTTGAAACCTATGCGGTACTGGCCCTCCTGGCTTCGATCATGCTGCTTTTCGGGATCGTCATCTAGGCGAAGCGTTAGAAGGGAGTGTTCGGTATGCAAGCGGGAGCGGAAAGGATCAGCCGGCGCATACTTGATGATGCCCGGGCTCAAGCTGAGAAGATCGTTGCAGAAGCTGCCGGAAAGGCCAGCGCTATTCTTGCCGAGGCGGAAAAAGAGGCTGGTAAAAGAAAAGAGCAGATCCTGGAACGTGCGCAAAAAGAGGCGGAGGAGCAAAAACGACGCATTTTGGGCATTGCCCAACTGGATGCACGCAAAGAGATACTGGCAGCCAAACAAGAATTGATTGAGGAGACTTTTGAACAAGCCGTCGCCAGGCTTGTAAACCTTGAAGAGGCCGCATATTTGGATTATTTGCGTCAAATGCTTCTGGCTTCGATGAAGACAGGTGAAGAAGTGATCATTCTTTCCCCACGGGATAAGGCCGGAATTCCAGCTAAATTCTGGAAAGATCTTGGTCAGGAGCTCGCGGCCACGGGCCGGACGGGAAAGGTTTCCCTAGGGCAGGAAGCCTCGGAAATAGGGGGCGGTTTTATTCTGCAATCCGAAGGGGTGGAAATCAATAACTCTTTCCATGCGCTTTTGGAAATGCAGAGGGATGAACTGGAACCGGAAGTGGCTGCATTACTCTTTAAAGAGGGGTAATCTTTAAGGCGCGGGGAGGGAAGGAGGCAAGATAAATGCCTGTGAGTGAGACAGTCTATGCCTATGCTGTAGGGCGGATCAGGGTTTTGGAAACACGCCTTTTAGATAAAAGTAAACTGGAAAGAATGGTGGAAGCCCCTACAGTGGATGAGGCACTCAAAGTGCTGGCCGAAACTGATTATGCCAATATGGTGGCAGAGTTGGACAGTGTTTATGAGTTTGAGAAAATTTTACAGGAAGAAATACGGCGCACTTATCAATTGGTACAGAAAATAAATCCCGAAGCCCATCTTACGGATTTGATTTCTTTAAAATATGATCTTCACAATCTGAAGGTGCTGCTGAAGGCCAAATACCTGAATGAGGACGGCGATACGCTCTTATTTCCCGTGGGCACAATCCCCCTTGATAAATTACGGGCCATCGTCGCCGAGGAGAATTTTCAGGAGTTACCCGCAGCTCTGCGTGCTGCTGTGGAGCAGATTATGGAAGAGTTTGTCGTTTCGGGCGATCCTCAGATAATAGATCTTTCCCTGGATCGGACCCTTTATGCGATGCTCATCAGCGCTGCCCGGGAGCTACGTTCCACTGTTTTGGAAGGTTTATTTGTGCGGGAAGCGGATCTGACGAATATCAAGACCTTTTTGCGTGTAAAACGTATGGGCCGTGATAAGGAATTTTTGAAAAAGGCGTTTCTCCCTTATGGCCGCCTTCCCGCGGACCTGTTTATCAATCTCCTGGATGAGCCGCTGGAATTTTTGGCCGATCGCCTGGCCATGAGCGATTATGCTGCTGTAGTCAGTGAGGGAGTGCGTGAATGGCAGGAAAAAGGGAACATTACCAATTTTGAAAAACTGGCGGATGATCTTCTGACTGCTTACCTGCAGCAGGGTAAACGCAAACCTTTTAGCCTGGATCCTTTAGTTGGTTATTTACATGCCAAGGAGATTGAAATTAAAAATATCAGGGCGATTTTGGTGGGAAAAATTAACGGATTACCCATTGAAGCGATCAGGGAGAGATTACGTAATGTCTACGTTTAAGATCGGTGTGCTCGGTGATAAAGACTCCATCTTAGGGTTTAAGACCCTGGGGGTAACAACTTTTCCTGTGGTTGATGCTCAAGCTGCGCTTTCGGTATTAAAGCAGGTGTCCAAAGAGAATTATGCTGTGCTTTTTATTACGGAAGAACTTGCTCAGCACCTTGGGGATCCCATTGCAGAGCTGAATAAACGTTTCCTGCCGGTTGTTGTCCCCATTCCCAATAATAAAGGCACACTGGGTATTGGTATGAACAAGGTTAAGGAAAGCGTAGAAAAAGCAATTGGTGCGGATATCTTATTCAGGAAAGAGGGTTGATAACTTGGAAGTTGGTCGAATAATCAAAGTTTCCGGCCCGCTGGTTATAGCTGAAAACATGAGTGAGGCCCGGATGTACGATATGGTCAAGGTCAGCGAAGCCGGGCTGCTGGGTGAGATCATCGAGATGCGCGGAGATCAGGCCTCCATCCAGGTATATGAGGAGACAGCCGGCCTGGGGCCGGGTGAACCGGTACACAATACGGGTATGCCTTTAAGCGTGGAGCTGGGCCCGGGCCTTATTGAAGCGATCTTCGATGGGGTCCAGCGTCCTTTGGATGTTGTCTGGAAGAAGGTCGGTGACTATATCACCAGAGGGGTGGAGGCCGTAGCCCTGGATCGGGAACGCAAGTGGGAATTTGTGCCCCGTGTAAAAAAGGGAGACACAGTGCACACCGGGGATATTTTAGGAACGGTGCAGGAAACTACTTTGGTAGAGCACCGTATTATGGTTCCTCCCCATGTTGTCTCCGGTAAAGTGGTGGAGATTTTCAAAGGAGAGGCCACGGTGACCGATACGATCGCCCGTCTGGAAACCGAAGGCGGCATTATAGAGCTTAACATGATGCAAAAATGGCCGGTGAGAAAGGGGCGCCCGTACAAAGAAAAACTGGGGCCCTACGTTCCTTTGATTACCGGGCAGCGCATTCTTGATACACTTTTCCCGGTGGCCAAGGGCGGGACCGCCTGTATTCCCGGCCCCTTCGGCAGCGGCAAAACGGTAACGCAGCACCAGCTGGCCAAGTGGGCTGATGCTGAAATTGTTGTTTACATCGGCTGCGGTGAGCGTGGTAATGAGATGACCGACGTGCTCATGGAGTTCCCGGAGCTGTTGGACCCGAAAAGCAATGAACCCCTGATGAAAAGGACGGTTTTGATTGCCAATACTTCCAACATGCCGGTGGCGGCCCGGGAAGCTTCCATTTATACAGGAATTACCATTGCGGAGTACTTCCGGGATATGGGTTACAGTGTAGCGTTGATGGCTGATTCCACCTCACGCTGGGCCGAAGCTTTAAGAGAGATGTCCGGCCGCCTGGAGGAGATGCCCGGGGAAGAAGGCTATCCTGCTTATCTCGGTTCCCGTGTGGCGGAGTTTTATGAAAGGGCGGGGCGGACAATCTGCCTGGGCAGTGATGAGCGTGATGGCGCCCTGACGGTTGTAGGGGCGGTTTCACCCCCCGGCGGCGACCTCTCCGAACCGGTGACGCAGGCCACGCTGCGGGTTGTGAAGGTTTTCTGGAGTCTGGATGCCACGCTGGCTTACCGTCGCCACTTCCCGGCGATTAACTGGCTTTTAAGCTATTCTCTCTACCAGGAAAACGTAGATCCTTATTTCCGCGAACTGCTGGGTGAGAAGTGGATCGAGATGCGACGTGAAGCGATGCGGATTTTGCAGGAAGAAGCAGAGCTGGAGGAGATTGTACGGCTGGTCGGGATTGATGCCCTCTCCCCCAGGGAAAAGCTGACGCTGGAAACAGCCAAATCCATTCGCGAAGACTTCCTCCACCAAAACTCCTTCCATGAGGTGGACACCTATACTTCCATTGAGAAACAGTTCCGGATGATGGAGCTGATTTTGAATTTCCACCATGAGGCACTGAAAGTAGTCGAAAAAGGAGAACTCGATCTGGACCTGGATGCACTCTTTACTCTGCCGGTTCGCGAGCGTATCGCCCGCGCCAAATATGTGGCGGAAGAAGATCTTGCGGGGCTGGATAATATTGACGAGGAGATTAAAAAACAGGTGGGGCAATTAAGTGGCGAGGGAGGGGAAGCGGTTGCTTAAAGAGTATAAAACTGTTGTCGAAGTAGCCGGCCCTTTGATGCTGGTGGAAAATGTGGAAGGAATAACTTACCAGGAATTAACGGAGATCGAGCTGCCCGGTGGAGAGATACGCCGCGGCCAGGTCCTGGAAGTAAGCGGAGATACTGCCCTGGTTCAGGTTTTTGAAGGCACCAGCGGTATCAATATCCGTGATGCCAAAATCCGCTTTCTGGGCAAGGGAATTGAGCTGCCTGTATCCATGGATATCCTCGGCCGGGTTTTTGACGGCATGGGGCGTCCCCGGGACAAAGGACCCAAGATTATTCCGGATAAGAGACTCGATATTAACGGTTATCCGATTAACCCCTATGCCCGGGATTATCCTTCTGAGTTTATCCAGACGGGGGTCTCGGCCATTGACGGGATGAATACCATGGTTCGAGGGCAAAAGCTGCCGATTTTCTCCGGTTCAGGACTTCCTCATTCCCGGCTCGCGGCACAAATTGCCCGGCAGGCTAAAGTTTTGGGCACGGAAGAGAAGTTTGCTGTTGTTTTCGCCGCTATGGGCATTACTTTCGAGGAATCCGAATATTTTATCAGCGATTTCCGCCGGACCGGCGCCATTGAACGGGCGGTGATCTTTATCAACCTGGCCGATGACCCGGCGATTGAACGGATCGCTACCCCCCGGATGGCTCTTACAGCGGCCGAGTACCTGGCTTTTGAACAGGATATGCATGTTTTGGTAATCCTTACAGACTTAACAAATTATGCCGAGGCCCTGCGTGAAATCTCCGCAGCACGGAAAGAAGTGCCGGGGCGGAGAGGATATCCCGGTTACCTCTATACGGACCTTTCCAGTATTTATGAAAGGGCCGGCCGGATCAAAGGGAGAAAAGGCTCGATTACCCAGCTGCCGATCCTGACCATGCCCGAGGATGACAAGACACACCCCATTCCGGACCTTACCGGTTATATTACCGAAGGGCAGATCATTATCAGCCGTGACCTGCACCGCAAAGGTATTTACCCCCCGATCGACGTCCTTCCCTCGCTTTCCAGGTTGAAAGACAAGGGCATTGGTGCCGATAAAACCAGGGAAGATCACGCCGATACGATGAACCAGCTCTATGCAGCCTATGCACGTGGAAAAGAGGCCAAGGAGCTGGCTGCAATTCTTGGGGAGGCAGCCTTAACTGAAATAGACAAGAGATTTTCCCAGTTTGCCGACGAGTTTGAGTTTCGCTATGTGGCACAGGGGGAAGAGCAGGACCGGACGATCGAGGAAACTCTCAACCTCGGATGGGAACTGTTTACATTTCTGCCACGCGCTGAACTGAAACGGATCCGGGACGAGTACCTCGACAAGTACCTGCCATCCCAGGAGGAGGAATAAAGGGATGGAAATCAGGGTAAACCCCACGCGGATGGAACTTAACCAACTCAAGAAACGGCTGGATATGGCTCTGCGGGGACATAAGCTACTCAAGGATAAACGCGACGAACTTGTTCGCCAGTTTTTAGAGCGGGTGAGAAAAAACAAGGAACTGCGTGAACAAATTGAAACAGAGTTGACAGCGGCCATGGCCAAGTTTTTGCTGGCACGCGCTGTCATGTCTACAGAGGTGCTGGAGGAAGCGCTGATGTACCCGACGGCACGTATCTCTCTGACGGTAGAGAGGCAGAACATTATGAGTGTTTATGCCCCGCGTTTATCCTGGAAACAGGAGGCGAGTACCCGGGGGGAGGAGAGCAACATCTACCCCTACGGGTTTGTAGGCACTTCTGCTGATTTAGATGCTTCCATTGAAACCCTTGCGGGAATTATGCCGAAATTAATGGAGCTGGCCGAACTGGAAAAGGCCGTCCAGCTTTTGGCAGATGAAATTGAAAAGACACGCCGGCGTGTCAATGCCTTGGAGCATGTTATGATTCCCAAAATGCAGGAGACCGTCCGCTATATTACGATGAAACTGGATGAAAGCGAGCGCGCTGCCCTGACCAGGTTGATGAAAATTAAAGACATTGTGCGGGCCAAAGTTTAGGCGGAAATGTACCTGTGCAGTGGCAGTCGCCCCTCAACCGCGGGGACGGTGCTTGTGGCTGGTGCTTGTGGTTGGTGCCCAACCGCGGGGACGGTCCTTGTGGCTGGTGCTTGTGGTTGGTGCAATGGCAGAAAAAAGAGAGCTGGAAATGGTAGTTTCATAAGCAATTAACGGTATAGCCAGGGCTATGCAGGTCGCCCAAATTCTTTACAATAGGTATCTTTTTAACAAACCATTGATAAAACTAAAGTCCACTACTGATTCCACCTTTTTTAGTATATGATTTTCCGGAATTTTATTGTATAATGATGAGTGAAAACTTAATTGCTTTGGCTCTAGTCGAAGCATGAAAAAACCCCCTAATGGTCGGTATTTGGTCGTACCTATTATACCATTTATGGGGGTTTTTTGTTGAAAAACCTACAAAAACAATGCTTGGAAAGCCTTTTTTGGTTTTGGATTGGGGTTGCCCTTATTAACGTGTTAACGTGTTAACGTGATTTAATAGGGACTTTTTCACTGGTCCCGGACGGTCCTTGTGGCTGGTTCCGGTCCCAACCGCGGGGACGGTCCTTGTGGCTGGTGTGTGCTGAACCTGCCATGTATACAGTGGCAGGAAAAAAAGGAGAGCCAGTAAGGTGGCTCCCATATGGGTTTAACGGTATGGTCAAATTATGTTGTTATTCCTTTTTGTCATCCTATGTTCTATCAATACTCCGCTGCCATTTTCATTAACACCGTATTATTCTCTGCCTTGTTCATCAAAGTTCCTGTATGCCATCCATACGAACTTTCTTTTCCTGAAAATCAGTGATAAAAAAATCCTACCTTCTTTTGCTTAAAGAAAGCAGGATTGTTATTATCCTGTAGCCTCCGCCTGGTAGCTACGAAAAGCCTCTTCCCGGTAAACGGGAACACCTTGATCCTGACAGTCCTTTTGCACCGAAAGGTCTGACAAACCGATGAGAGCCGGCCTTCTGACTCGCATCTAACACTTACCGCCTTCCCAGAGTAAATATTTCTCCAGTGGCATAATGATAAGCGCGTGTAATGCTTACAGCAGCGGCGACTGTGTGGGACTTTCACCCACTTTCCATTCACTCACATCGTTTCACTATTCAATTTCGTTGCTGTGCATTCAGCAACTCAAAGGTATCTTACCACACTGGTAGAGAAAACACAATCTGTTCCCCGTTCCTTGAGTGTTATGAAAATTCAAAAAGATACTATCCCGGCCTGGACCAACCTGTCGGCGCTGCCGCATCAACCGTGTGCCGCGGCGGCATTCTCCCGCCTATCTCTACGAGATGTGGAGATAGGCAACCAGTCAACTTTAAAGGGAAGGGGGTAACGGGCGATTCGAAGGCCAACCGCGGGCAGGCCAACCGCGGGGACGTACCTTGTGGCGGGTGTTTGTGGTGTACCAACCGCGGGGACGTACCTTGTGGCTGGTAAACGGGAAAGCTGAACTTGCTGTATATAGTGGAAGGAAAAAGAGAGCCGGAAATGGTGGCTCTCATTAGGAATAATTTATGGGATAGGTTAACGGTATGGCTAAAACCATTGCCGTTATTTTTTTATCTTGGGGAAATCCTACGGTCTCGGAGGGAACCAGCCGCGGGTACCAACCGCGGGGCTCCGGGGGTGCTATACTGGTTGCTGGTTGTGTGTGTAGTTTTTTACGATTTCGGCGGATTTTAAAAACTTTTCTTTTTCTGCATTGCTCATTTCAAGGGAAACTATTTTTTCCACGCCGTTTTCACCTAAAATGCAGGGGAGGCTCAGGTAAACATCTTTTACCCCCTGAAATTCTTCGATCATTGTCGAAACGGTTAAAATGGAATGTTCATTGCGCAGGATACTTTCCGTAATCCTACGCAGGGCCAATGCTACAGCGTAGTAGGTAGCTCCTTTTCCTTCAATAACTTCATAAGCCGCCTGGCGTACTTGTTGTGAAATATCATCCTTACCTTCCGGGGAGCATGTTTGCTCACAGGTATCACAAAATTTTTCCATTGGTATTCCGGCGATATTTACCGTGCTCCAGAGGAGTACCTCTGAATCACCGTGTTCGCCGATAACATAAGCATGGATATTGCGTGGGTCCAGGTTGCAGCGGCTGCCTAAAAGGTAGCGGAAGCGGGAAGTATCCAAAACTGTCCCGGAACCGAGCACCCGGGAGGCTGGCAGCTCCGAAGCTTCCCAGGCAACGTAAGACATGATATCAACAGGGTTAGTGGTGAGGATTAAAATAGCTTCCGTGTTGTAATTTAGAATACTTTCCACAACTTGCCGGATAATACGCTTGTTGGCCTCTACCAGTTCGAGGCGTGACTGGCCGGGCTTCTGGGGAATGCCGGCGGTGATAATTACAATATCGGCCCCGCGGCAGTCCGGATAATCCCCGGCATAGATCGTCACAGGTTGGATGAATGAGGTGCCGTGGTTCAGATCCAGGGCTTCACCCCGGGCTTTTTCCTTAATTTTATCGATAAGCACAATTTCTTCCGCAGTTCCTCCGAGCATCAAGGCAAAGGCTGTTGTTGAACCGACAAGTCCGGCCCCGACTATAGCAATCTTTGACATATATTTTCCCACCCTGAAACAAAATAAATTGTCCCTTCCACGATAAATTATACCCCATCAGAAATACATTATTTTAAAGGAAGATGAATATTATAATATAACGAAAAAGTGGGAGTGGACTATTTATGAAGGACTTGAGTAATTTTCTGATTGAAATTTCGCAAAAGCTGCTGGGGGAAAAACACGAAGTTACAATAGAGGAGAGTTATGAACACAACTTATCCCTGCTGGAAAAGGCCCGGCAGGATTGGCTGGCGGCTATAGCACTTTTCAATAATGTTTGTGAAGAGGACCTCATTGATCACGCTATTTATAATCTCAATGCCGCCGAACGCCGCTATGTTTTTTTGCTCAAGGAAGCGCGGGAAAGAAATGAATCGGGATGAAATTTTACCGGAAAGGAGGACTTTTAAAAACCTGCCATGCTCAATCTGGATATAAATTTTATCATTGCCTTTTTTTTCGGAGTATTAGTCATTTATATTCTGGCACGATTGTTGTATTTCCCCCTGCGAATATTTCTACGTTTCCTCCTCAATACACTGGTCGGGGGCATTTTACTGGCGCTCTTTAATGTTTTCGGAGCTTTTTGGGGGGTACAGATTGGCTTAAATGTGGTCACGGCTTTAATTGTAGGCATGATGGGGGTGCCGGGGGTGATTTTACTTTTAATTCTGCAGCACCTTACAGCATAGCCTGACAGGGTATAAAATTTTCGGCCGGAAAAATTCAGTACAGCTTATGAACTAAAAAATTGGCCGCTTCGCTCTGCCGGGGATGGATTTTTGGCCCGCTTTTTTATATACTGTATCTAGACCGGAAGAGGGGAAGATAACTGTTTATGGATCTGGCCATTACGCTTTTGCTGGTTCTCATGATTTTGTTTTGGCCTAAAAAGGGCCAAGCCCGGTTTTTTATGCTTCTTATTTTAGGTTTGGGGCTTTTCTTTATTGCTTTTGTTTTCGCACCGGTAGTGCTTCTTTCTCCTTTGTTTTACTTGGGTGTGGCGATTATCGCCGTGTTGGTTTTTTACAGGGGTGTTAAATGATATCTATAGGTATAAAATCATTTTGGTGGCAGAAATAGGCTTCCTCCAGAAGATGCTGTTCATTAAAAATCAGGGTCAGTTTATACAAAAAGTCTGATTGGTGTTTAAAGCGGAGGTCGGCCAGTTTGACAAAGTATTTACCTTTTTCCTCCCACTGTGTAATAAAATAATAAGAGGTAAACTGACAGAAAAGGCGTCCGGGAGCAGTCTGCAGGGCTTTATGGATTAAAGGGGAAAATGCATTTTTGTCCATGCGCTGGCAGCTGCTGACCTTTTGATCAAGAAAATTAAGTGTGCCGACGATAACCTCGCGTGGCCTTTCGATTAAAAAGTCCCAGTGGACAAAGCTTTTTAAAGCCGGCAAAACTGCCAATCGGTCTTCCTTTTCTATCTGAGGCCCGTACTCCTTTTTTAATAAGTGTTCCGCTTTTAAACGCATTTTCCAGCGCAAAAACAGGTGGAGAGCGGCCCCTGAAAAGGCCATAAGCGCTGTTTTTAAGGGGTTTTGATAATTAATAAGGATTGGGATGAAAAATAGAAAGAGGAGCGGGTCAAAAAACATGAGCAGGTTTCCGGCGCGGCGTTTTTTACAGAAAGGCCACCATATTTGTGTACCGTAGGAATTAAAAAAATCGAGCACCCCATGGGAAAGAGCTCCGCCAAGGGCCCAGAAAAAATAGGGCCAGGGATAGAGGCCAAAATCCAGGTATATTATTCCGGCAACCGCCGCGGAGAGCAGTAGAAAGCCCCCAAGGGAATGTGAGGCTCCCCGGTGGTGCTTGATTAAAAAAAATTCACCTTTCAGCATGGTGATTACGTCAAGATCCGGAATGACTGCGCCCATCACAGACGCGCAATAGATGGGGTTATAAGGGGAGAAAGGTTGTCCGGAAAGTGCTCCTACACCTATGCCGACAATTGCATGGGTAAAGGGATCCATTATTACCTCCGCGTTCTCAGGTCTCTCTTTTTATGTAAACTACAAAATCATTATAACACAAAAGAGAGAGGAAAAAGGCAGGGAAAATGTGGGCATTTTGCCCTGAGGGGTTTTGATTGGGCTTGGGCCAACCGCGGGGACGGTGCTTGTGGCAGGTGTAGCCGCGGCAACCGGAGGGACGGTTCCCGTGATCCCGCGGATTCCCATGGTAGACTGGGTAGCCCAAGGAGCGGTCAGGCATTAATTGGCTGAGGCGCAGCCGGGTGCGGCATTACCCGGCATTAGGACAGGCGATTCGGTCAAGGGGCGGTGGTGGGCCAGCCAAGGGCACCCAGCCGCGGGCACCAACCGCGGGGACGGTCCGAGACCACTGAAAAAGTCCCTTTTGTCATCCTGAGCAATAGCGAAGGATCCCTAAACCATTGAAAACATCAGACTCCTCAATTTCGTTTTAAAATGATAAATAAAAAAAACATAGTTTTTCAGTGGTCTCGGACGGTCCTTGTGGCGGGTGTTTGTGGCAGGCGGTCGAGCATTGTCTCCGCTAATTTCCTCTCCAGCGATCATTTTCTGCTTCGCCTGGCAGGGGCACATATTGCACAGAGGGTCTCCGCTGCTGTGGCTGGGGATAAAGGCCCATCAGGCTGTAAATTTCCCAGGGAACTTCCGTGGAGATATGCAGGCCCAGCTCTTTCAGGGCCTCGCTGGTCAGGGGAAAATCATGGGTCCAGCGTCCCTGGCTCATTATTTGGGCTGTTTGGCGGGCTTTTTCCAGTTCCATATGTTTAAGCAAAAGCCTGAAAATGGTGGCCTCCACCTGTTGAACCGCTTTGCGGGCAATATCCGCCAGGATGAGGGTCTGGTCCTCCAGGCGGTTTTTGTTTTTTATTTCCACGGCTTTTAAAATGGATACAGCCGGGTAACTTCCTATTTGGGGGTCAACAGGTCCTAGAACGGCATTTTCATCCATGACAATCTCATCCGCGGCCAGTGCAATCATCGTGCCCCCGGACATGGCATAATGAGGTACAAAAACTGTGACGCGAGCGGCATGTTTTTGTAGCGCGGCCGCAATTTGCTCGGCAGCGAGGACCAGCCCGCCGGGTGTGTGCAGGACAAGATCAATGGGGACATGGCCTGGTGTAAGGCGGATCGCCCGTAAGATCTGTTCGGAGTCTTCGATGTTGATAAAACGTGAAAACGGAATACCGAGAAAGCTAAAGAATTCCTGGCGGTGGATCAATGTAATTATCTGCGATTTTCTTTTTTTTTGTAAAGAACGGAGTACTTTTAAGCGGATCATGTTTAAGCGGTACTGTTTTAAAAGGGGTAAAAAAGCAGAGATGATGATGATAATCCAGAGTAGCTGAAAGGTATTCAAGAAGATCTTTCCCCCTGACTTTTTTCGTTCGTTTGCTTGTTATTATTTTGACCATTTTTAGTATAATTAGTATGAATGGGGCAGCAGAAGGAGAAAAAGCACGGCGAGTTCCAGCAATTCATTGGTCGCACCTAAGCAGTCTCCGGTAATCCCGTCAATTTTTTGCAGAAAAAATCGCCGGAAAAGGGCTACAAGCAAAAGAATGGGCAGCAAAAGGGTTAGAAAAAAAGTCATGGGGTAAAGGAAGCCGGCGGCGATGGTCAAGGCGCTGGCCATGGCCAGCTGTTTTTTGCCTATTTGTTCTACAAAAGGTTTCCCCAAGCTTGCTGTTTTCTTGGCATAAGGGGTAAAATACATTAAGAGAACCATCGACCAACGGCTCAAAAGAGGGCTATAAAGAAGAGCGGCAGTAAGGCGCTCTCCCTGTAGGTGCTGTAGAAAGCTGAATTTCAACAGTAACACTAAAACCACGGCAACAAGGCCAAAGGAGCCCGTGGAGCTGTCTTTCATGATCCGTAGGCGGTCTTCCTTGGTAGTCCCCCCGGCCATGCCGTCAAAGGTATCCGCCAAACCGTCCAAGTGCAGCGCCCCGGTAAAAAATATCCATAAAGTAAGGAGTAGGGCTGCAGCAGGAAGGGCCGCACCTCCAAAAAGGTAATTTAAAAATTGGGAGAAAAGCCATAAAATTCCTCCCAGTATTGCTCCTACCAGGGGGAAATAAGCAGAACTTCTCACCAGGTTGTCCAGTGTAATTCTGTTTTGCCCGGGAACAGGTATTTTGGTCAAAAAGGCCAAAGCGGCGAGAAAAGGGTGCATTTTAATACGCCTCGTTTTTTCCGATAATCATTGAAAAAGGACTCCCTTGAAGTAGCGAACATACCGCCACATCATGTATCTTAACAAAGTTTACCGTTTTAATCAATGTGTGGCACGCTAAAAAAGGGATATATCCTGATCAGGAAAATAAAATTAAAAAGAGAGGGTTGCCATGGATAGACAAATAAATGCTGGAGGGAAGAAAGATAAATTAGAGGAGATTAGAGTCCAGTATCCGCAAAAATTTGTCCCGGAGAAAGATATATTTAAAAATATCCATGCGGGGGACAGGATTTTTATTGGTTCGGGTTGTGGTGAACCGCAGTATCTGGTCCGTGCTCTGATCCGTTATGTGGAATCCGATCCCAAAGCTTTTTTGGATGCCGAAATTTTACAGGTTTGGACGTTTGGTGTTGCGCCCTACGCCAGCCTCAAGTTTAAACGTAATTTCAGGCTGAACGCCTTCTTTATCGAAAAAAATGCCAGGGAAGCAGTCAACCGGGGGATGGCTGACTATACGCCTGTATTTGCTTCCGATGTACCCGAATTGTTATACCGCAAGCTGGTTCCGGTTGATGTGGCGCTGATACAGACCTCCCTGCCGGATGAGCATGGTTATCTCAGCCTGGGTATCAGTGTCGATATTGTTAAAGCTGCAGTTGAAAATGCCGCACTGGTCATTGCCCAAGTCAATGCCCATATGCCGCGGGTGCATGGGGATACCTTTATCCATGTCCAGGATGTAAACTTTCTTATTCATCATGATGAGCCGCTGTTAGAGTATGAAACGCAGGCTGAAGATGAGGTTGCCTGGAAAATCGGAAATCATGTCGCGCAGTTAATTGAAGACGGGGACACAATTCAGGTTGGTTATGGAAATATTCCTAATGCCATTTTAAAAAGCCTTGACAGTAAAAAGCATCTTGGTGTGCATACTGAACTGCTAAGCGACGGGGTTGTGGAGTTGATTAAAAAAGGTGTTATTGACAATTCCCGTAAGAATATTGATCGCGGTAAGACTGTAGCTACTTTTTGTATGGGCAAAAGGATAACTTATGAATTTCTCCATGACAATCCCAGTATAGAGTTTCGGACGATTGATTATACCAACAATCCCACTATTATAGCCAGGAATAAAAACATGGTAGCCATCAACAGTGCCCTGGAGATAGATCTTACCGGGCAGGCTTCTGCGGAGTCGATAGGGAAAAAATTTATGTCCGGGATTGGGGGCCAGGCAGACTTCATGCGGGGAGCAGTTTTGGCCCAGGGCGGTAAAACGATTCTCGCGCTGCCGTCCACGGCAAAAGAGGGCCAGGTGTCCAGGATTGTGCCTCTACTGCAGGAAGGTGCCGGTGTAACCCTGACACGCGGTGATATTCATTATGTCATCACCGAATATGGAATAGCCTATCTTTTCGGGAAAAATATTCGGGAGCGGGCCATGTCCTTGATTGCCATTGCGCATCCCGATTTTCGCCCCGGGTTGATCGCTGCCGCCAAAGAGCTGTCTCTTATCTATCCGGACCAGGCTTTTATACCCGGTAAAGGCGGTGAATATCCCGGTGAGTTGGAGACGTACCGGACGGCTAAAAATGGCGTTAAATTTCTATTGCGCCCTGTAAAAATAAGCGATGAATCCCTCTTGAAAAAATTTATTTATTCTCTTTCCGAAGAATCTATGTATAAAAGGTTTATCACACGGCGTAAAGATATGCCGCACGAGATCCTGCAGGATCTTTTTGTGGTTATCGATTACACAAAGGAGATGGTAATTCTCGCTTTACTGCAAGAGGGAGACAGGGAGATAGTGATTGGCGTGGGGCAGTATGCGATAAATGAGGGCAGCCGCACAGCCGAAGTTGCTTTAGTAGTCAAGGATGATTACCAAAGCATAGGTGTCGGTACGGAAATTATGTCCTATCTGGCCTATCTGGCCAAGAAACAGGGTGTGCTGGGATTTATAGCGGAGGTCCTGCCAAACAATGTCAGGATCATGCGAGTCATTGAAAAAGTGGGTTTTGATATGAAAAAAACATTTAGCTCCGGGGTTTACTTGGTAAAAGTAGGTTTCCGTGAAAAATAAAGGTGACATGGTTGCTTCATTTCCTTCATAAAATGAATTAGGTACTGGTTTGCGCCCGGCCACCTAAAATATTTTAAAGGCGCAATTCCGGGGAGAAGGGATGAAGGGACCTATGGGTAGAAAAACATTTTTATGGATGCTGGTCGTTTTGTTTTTGCTGGTCAGTTTTTCAGGTTACCACTTTATGGCGAAAAAGCGCAGCGGCGACCCGGGATTAAGGGAGAGGACTGCTGCAGGAGAAGAGAATGAAAATGCCGGAAACCAGGAGCAGGAAAGGAATAGGGCAGAGCTGCGGGTAGAAAAGGGTGATGTTCAGTTGGAGGAGGTCATGCTGCAGCACCTGGGGCATTCTTGCTTTTTACTGGAAGCAAATGGCCTGCGTATCCTCATGGATCCTTATTCCCCCGATGTGGGTTATGAAACACTAAACCTGGAAACACAAATAATGACAGTCAGCCATGAGCATATGGACCACAACTATACAGCTGCTTCCCCCAGGGCCAAAATTCTGAGAGGATTGACGATTGATGGCCTCGGGTGGGATGATGTCTCGTTTACCCAGGGGGAGATCCATATTACCAGCATGCCCACCTACCATGACGGGGCTGCAGGGAAACAAAGAGGCCGTAATGCCGCCTTTATTTTTAATCTTGGAAACTTGCGCATCGTTCACCTTGGGGACCTGGGACATCTTTTAAACGAAGGCGAGATTGAAAAACTAACTCCTGTGGATATACTTTTGATCCCTGTTGGTGGGCACTATACGATCAATGCCCGGGAAGCCAAACAGGTGATCGCACAGCTTTCTCCGGCTGTAGCCATACCGATGCACTACCAGACAAAGGTTACCAGAAATTGGCCGCTTGCCGATCTGAAGCCCTTTCTGGAAGGGGAAGAAAAAATAAAAGAAAAAGGCGCAAAACCGGTATCTTTAAGTAAGGATTTATTACCGGAAAGTACAGAAATATGGCTTTTGGAACCCGGCAAGCTGGAAAGCCTGCAACAAAACAATGATTGGCGGGAAAAAGATGGAAAAAAGATGGATTTTAGATGAAAGGTATCTTGAGCAGGAAAAGAGCACATGGTTCCAGAAAATATAGTTACGCTGGTACCAAGCGGTAATTAAATCTCATGAAGATGATGAAACTCAAATGTTAAAAAAGTTTTCGAGGAATTAAACTTGGTAGGGATTAGATAAAAAATGATGTGTCTCAACCGTCTCAGGCCATGGTTTTGTACAGCTGTTGTGATCATCGGTCTTTTGGAATTTTTATTCGAAAAAAGCTTTGCACTTGTTTTTACCGGGGGAGCAATTGTCCTGTTTGCTTTTGTTTTTTTGTTTCCCCTGATATCTTTTTATTCCAAAGCCATAGCCTTTGCCCTTTGCGGCAGCAGCTTGCTGGCGTTTTTTTTATTCCAAACGCCGGTACCTCCTGCGGAGTTAATCGGGGGATTTACGGAGATGGCTCCCCTTGTGGCGGTGATGGCAGCGGTAAATATTCTGGGGATACCGTTGGAACTGGGACGGTATGCGGAGCTTTTTCAACGTTTTTATGCCAGGGCTAAAGGGCCTTCCCAACCTTATGTAATTTCACTGTTAATTTCTTATGTGCTTACTTTGTTATCCCTGGCAGGTGCTGTTGCACCTTCTTACTATCTGGTTAAAGAAAACCTGCGGAAATTGGGGTTGGAAAAAAACAGCCGTTTGGAGACGACGAGTGTGGCGCGCGGCTATGCCATGGCTTTGATTGTCAGTCCTGTTGCAGCTACTGTGGGTATAGCCGTTAAATATTCCGGACTTTCCTGGCCTCAACTGGTGGGGCCGGTTTTTCTTTTAAGCCTGGCCGGTCTGGCGGCAGCTTTCTTCATGGAGGCAAGCCGGCTGGCGGGAAAAAATGGACAAATACAAAACCAGGTGGGGGAGGGACTGGACCTCCCCCAAATATCTTCCCGCCGTTTGGCCAGTTTCCTGGTTTTATTCATCGGTGTGGTCGGCAGCACTCTGCTTTTAGGGAACGTTTGGCGTTTTCCTTCATTAAATAGTATCGCGCTGGGGTGCCTGTTTGCCACCTTTATCTGGGGAGTGGTCAGCAACCAATTGTCTCCACTGATGACGCGCAGTTTTTCTTTTTTTAGCCAGGGTATTATCAAAATGGCCGATCAGACCACGCTTTTTATTGCAGCGGGGTTTTTTACCTATGCCATGGAGGCCAGCGGAGCATTAAAATTAGTGGGTAATTTAATGGAGTTGGTTGCCGGCAGGGTGGATATTGTTTTTATCCTGGCTGCTGTACCGTTAATCATTATGCTGCTGGCCTTTATCGGGTTGCACCCTTTTGCTTCCGGCATCATTATCGCCAAGACTCTGCTTGCTTCCCCTCTCGAATTTAATGCGCTAGGCTTGGCTCTGGCCTTGATGGGCGGCATGTCCATGTCTTTTATTCTCTCACCTTTTTCCATTCTCGTCCTGATCCTTTCATCTATCACGGGAAAATCACCTTACAAATTGGGTGTCCGCTGGAATTCAGCTTTTGCCGTTGTTTTTTGGGGGTTGACAGCTGTGTTTATTCTTTTTGTGACCAGGCTTCCTTAAACTTTTTCTTCCATTTCCCAGTTTCTGATCTGGAAATAAGCTTGCAGGATCTTTTGCACTTTTTCCGGGGAGAGAGGCGGGTGGGGTTCGCCCCCGGGCCTGGATAGCGGTTCGTGGTAAAATCTTGCCGGGAACCTGTATTCATCCTTTGTTTCCCCTTCCCGCCGGTTAAACCGGTGCTGCATTTCCCAGATCTGTGCGGCGCTCTCCAGCAGAGAATCCGCTGTAAAATCGCTTCCGGTCACCACGTTCAGGGCCCGGGCAAAAAAGTCCGGTCCCAGGGAGCGGAGCACCGGAGGCCGGATACAAAAGCCTGTAGAATTGATAATTGTGATCAAATCTTCAGCGTATTTGAGCATCTGGGGGATATAAACATGGTCGGGAGGAGAACCGAAAATCTTTTCTTTTAAATCGGAAGGCATGTCCAAGTGATCGATATGCGCGGGGGTGACCCCCAGTTCTTCCGCTTCATCACTAAGCAAATCTGCGGACAGCAGTTCCACGGGTGAACGAGCGCGCAGATAGTCGCCCCCTCTGGTGTTGGTTAAATAGCCCAAAGCCCAGGTATCGCATTTGGCCCGCGGGTCGCGGCAGGAAAGCTCTACTCCCTTGATCTGCAGGGAAAATTGTTCGCTGCCGGGGATTTGTTCAGAGGCACGTTTTACTCCCCCGGCCAAAAGCGCACCGCCGCCTTCCTTCCAGGCAATCAGATGCAGCATCTTGCAGATGCTTTCAAAGTCGCCCCACCGGGGAAGAAAGCCTATCTCTGTAGAAAGAAGCAGTTGTTTTTCGCCGCATTCGATCAGAAAAGCAATGGCCGCGGCGCCGGAGACGACATCCAGGCCCAAGCGGTTGCAAATCTCGACGCATTTTAATATTTCCGGGATGGATTGCAGATCCAGCCGGGCTCCAAATTCCAGGATGTGGGTGACTTCGGGGCCTGCGGCTGTGTAGCCCTGCCAGGGGCCTTCTTCTACCCTGGATCTGTGTTTGCAGGCGATGGGACAGGAAAAACAGGCCTGGTCTTTTTGTTTGTAATGCTCGGCAAAAAATTTCCTGCCCCTCGTTTCCTCCCAGCCGGGCAGGGAGCCCAGGGTATAGTTCCGTCCGGGGAGGGCCCCTATTTTGTTAAAAGGGGAGGAGGCGACCATACTCCCATATTTTTTGGTCATGCCGAAACTTGCCTCCTGCCTGATTTTTTGGAAGGCTTCTTTTTTTATGCGGGGAAATTCAGCGGGCCTGGCAATTTTGATTTTTTCCTTTCCCCGGACGGCAATGGCTTTTAAATTTTTACTGCCCATGACCGCTCCCAGGCCGGTACGGCCCCAGGAGGCATGATAATTATTTTGTATGCAGGCAAAGGCGACAAGGTTTTCCCCGGCGGGCCCGATGCATGCCACCTCAAAGTCTTTTCCCTTGTGTTTTTTGATCCAGTCCACAGTAAACCAGGTATCTTTTCCCCAGAGATGGGTGGCCTCTTCCAGAAAAATTTTTCCGTGATCAATATAGAGGACCAGCGGCCGCTCTGCTTTTCCCTCAATGGCCAGGTAAGCGTACCCTGCCCGGCGCAGCTTCAGGCCCCATTTATGGCCGGAGTTGGCGCTGCCGAATCTGCCGCTCAGGGGTGATTTGGCAGTCATATCGGTGCGGCAGGCGGTGGGGAGAAACGTCCCGCTCAGTGAACCGGGGCCGGCCAAAAGGACGTTTTCGGCAGCAAATGGAGAGCAGCCGGGGGGGATTAGTGTCAGGGCCAGTTTTGTATTTACCCCGAGGCCCCCGATATACCGGTGCTGCCAGGCGGTCAGATCTTCCTTCTCGATTTTTCCGGTGGTCAGATTTACCCTCAGTAAAATGGTCATGGCCATGTTTCCCCCGGTTAATTTTTTAAAAGTGTTGTCGTGAAAACCACAAAGTGCACACAGGGAAGAAAGGTAAGCTGTCCTAACAGTGTACCGATAATTTTCCCAATAATCAAATTGGAAACCAGGGCTTGCAGGTCGGAAAAACCGCGTTTACCCACCAAAGTATGGTCGGTAATCAGGGAAGCGTAGGGATCGATAAAAAAGGTGAGGACGATTGTACTGAAACCGTTAATAATCCCGGACATCTGGCTGGCAGTGAGGCGGTAGTCCGGCAGCAGCGCGCCGGCATAAATGGCGGAGAGGACGCCGACGGTGTTGATGGAGGCGACGATGATGTAGAGCAGCAGGATGTGTTTGGCGATTTTTTTCCCCTGGAAAGGGAAGGAAAGATAAAATCCCGGGCGCCGGAGGCTTTTCCCCAGCCGGACGAACATTCTTTGCAGCAGGCGGTCGGCATTGAGCATGTTGAGGAGCATTCTTCCCAGGGAGCCGCTTTTTTCCAGGGAGCCAATCAGGTAAATAAAAATATGGATAAAAGTGGGCAGGATAAGCATGGCAGCAAGACTGCCCACTGAGGCTGAAAGAATAATCAGGCGAAAAGATTTTTGCAGGACAGGAATGTTATTCATGAGGATAATGCTGTCCACATAATAACCCAGAAGCGGCGCCTGCAAGAGGTTGGCCGTGCGTGCGATCAGGGCAACCAGGCTGAAGATGCAGGCGGCCAGGTATAAGCGCTTCGTTTTTACTCCGGCAATGCGGGCTCCATAGGAGAGAGTTTCCACCAGATGGATTACCGCGGTTAAAAAACAGACTAAAAGGACGTTACCGATGGTCGGATCCCCTGCTCCCACATCATTTCGAGCCTCCTTTTTTTACATAAGTAAGCCTATTTGAGAATTAGAAAGGTTGGACAGCTTTTAGTGTGGAGGTAGCTTACCTATTATTTACGATCAAAAGTGCCCATTTATTCTTGATCGGCTTGAGAATGATGTCTATTTTGTCCATGAGGCTCTCTTTCTAAAAATTTTCAATGGAAGCAATTAGTGTTGCGGTTTGTAAAGGGAACTGATTTGGGTTTTTATCCATCCTTTCCTTAATTTATCCTGTTTCAGCTTTTGATCACTTTTTATTATTTTTGATGTAGAGCAGGGAACCGTCCTCGTAAGCGGCAAAGAGGCGGTAATTGCCCAATAGCGGCGGTTTTTCACGCATAATTTCCAGCCATTTTTCCTCCGCTTCCGGTGTGTTTCCCCAGCGGAGCCGGTTGCTGAGCCAAATTCCTTCTATGGGGGCCCTTTTTTCCAGTTCGCTTACCTGTGCCCATTTTACCGGTATCTTCAGGGTGAGGCGATCGGCATACCAGCTGAGAATATGGCCGTCATTGGAGAGAACAACACCCTGTGGCGGGATCTGAGCGGCGACGTCCGTGATCGCCGGGGCGTAATCCTGCGGCCAGTGATGCCAGCTGTTGCCCTTGTGCCACGGGGGAAGGTTAGTAATAAGGGCCAGGGCTATAAACGCACTGAGCAGAAGATACTTCCAGGAGGGTCTTTGGAGGAAGTCGAGCAGGTATTCCACGGTGGAGAGGGCGACAAGGATGTAAAAAGGAAGAAAGATGAAAAACAAGCGCGGGATGAAGTGGATCACCAAAAGTGCGGCCAGCTGTCCCAGGAAACAGCAGATGATGAAAAGCTTCTTTTTTCTTTCGCGGGGGAAAAAGATGCCGGCAAAAAATAGGCCGGCGATCAGTGGAGTTGTGCCCGTGAAAGCGGGGTCGGGCATATTTTTTAGGAAAGCATTTAATCCCGTTCCGATTTTTACCAGGAGCTCGTCGAGGTGCTGCAGCATGAAGGCTTGCACATCAATAAGCTGTGGGAGCATATAAAGGGTGTAGTCGGGATAGGAAGGGGTAAACATGGCCAGCTCATAGGATTGCAGCGAGAAAAAGGGGTTGCCCAGGAGTTGGAAGTTGCGCCACAGCCAGGGGGAAACAACAAGCAGCCATCCTCCCAGATAAATTATCAGTTTGGGGATCCTGCCTTTCTCACGGTCAGAAAGCCACAGGTAGACAAGGGAGAGGGGTAAAAAAACGAGGGCGTTGTAGCGCACGAGATAAAAAAGCCCGGCGATTCCTCCGGTAAGCAGGAAAAAAAGAGAACCCCGGCCCGGGGCCTTAAAAAGCAGGTAAAGCCAGCAGGCCATTAAAAAAAGAGCCATGGACTCTGTCATCCCCGAGATACTGTAAAAAAGAGCCAGGGGGCTGAAAAGGTAAAGGAGACAACCTAAAGAAGAGGCTGTTTCACTCACTATTTTTCTGCCCAGCAAGAAAAGGGGTGGAATCGCCGCCAAATAAAAAAAACCGCTGGCGGCAGCGACAACCGGATCCGCAGCGCCAAAGAGTTTGAAGCAGCCGGCCAAAAAAAGGGGCCACAGGGGCCCCCGCCAGAGGTTGGGGTAAGGTTCCCCGTGATGCATCAGGCTTAAAGGGGTTAGATAGCGGGAAGTAAAGCCCCTTCCCAGGCTGATATTGCGGGCCATGCTGGCGTAATCCATGGCGTCGTTGTAAGGCAGGGCCATAAAGGCATGGCTGTAATAATAGTACCAGGCCCCGCTGCCGATCAGGAGGAGGGCAAGCATGATGAGCAGCGTTCTGAAAAAGTACCGGTTTTTAAACAACACAGTCCTCCCTAAATTCCCTTTTGTTTTCTTTTACTTGAAACAGTAGTGCAGGATCTGCACTTTGGAGTCGATGGTGATACTTTATAGCCCAATTGGATTCCGGAATTTGATGCTTACTCATTCCTGATGGCCACAATGGGACTCAACTTGACCGCCCGGTTGGCCGGGAAAAATCCGGCGACCAGGCCGATGAAAATGGCAAAGCCGACGGCAAAAAGGGCCAGCCAGAGGGGGATGACCGAGATCTTGCCGGCGGCTTCGCCGCCGACCATCATGCCCCGTTGGATATAGCTTGCGGCGAATGTATTGATCAGCAGGGAGGCCAGGTAGCTCAAGGCCAGGCCAAGCAGGCCTCCAATAAAGCCGATTAGCGCGGCTTCGGTGAGGAAAAGGGCGCGCACGTCGGCAAAAGAAGCGCCGATGACTTTGATGATCCCGATTTCCCGGGTACGTTCATAGATGGACATGACCATGCTGTTGGCAATCCCCAGGGCGGCGACGAAGAGCGTGATTCCCCCGATGCCCCCCAGTACGGCCTGGACTACTTTGGAGATTTTCTCGATTTCTTTCAGATTATCGGCCATGGAGTAGGCATTAAACCCCTGTTCACGCAGCTCGGCGGAGAGTTTCTTGGTCTGGGCCAGATCCTTGACCCGCACCAAAATATAATTGTAATCATTGCTGGTATCTTCTTTTTTCCGGGTATTCCGTGTACTTGAACTTTCCATAATCACGGCGGAGCGCATGCCCGGCCCTTCCATAAACACGGTAGATTCCCGTTCACTGCCGGTTTTTGTGCCCTGGAGCATAAAATCACGCATGCGCTTGATATCGTCCAGCGAACCGTAAACCTGCCAGGCATGTTCCATATCTGTTTCTTCCAGTATGCCAACGACCATAAGATTATAATTTTTCTTTTTTTCCGGGTTATGCTGGTTCATAATCGTCAGCGAGATCCTTTGATTGAGCAATTCGGCAGGATCCGGCTGGGGAGGCGGTTGATGAGGATCATATGGGCCCATCCGGGAAGCACGCTCGTCCCAGAAGTTATTGATAACCTGCGAACCGGCGATGATCGTAAAGCGCTCGTCGGGGGAAGGCAGGTGGCCGTGCGCTGCGGAAAACTCCAGCTCTTCCAGGGCAGCGGGATCGAGGCCCACAAGATGGAGCCAGCCCTGTTTACGTCCCAGGCGGGCATCCCCATGGACTTCATAGGCCGGTGAGACGGCGACAACGCCGGGAAAGCCTTTCAGTTCTTCCACTGTGTCCAGATTAAGACGCCGTGCTTCCCCGCGGGGGTTTCCCTGTTCATCATAAGCTGCTCCGGAATGAACGCGGATGATGTTCAGGCTGCCCCACTGGGCCATGCTTTTTTCCATGCTTAACTTCAGGCCGATGCCCAGGGAAAGCATGACCACAATGGCGGCAGTGCCGATGATCACTCCCAGGCAGGTCAGGATGGTCCGGGCTTTACGGCGCCAGAGATTTTTATGAGCCATGGCCAGAAGATCCTGTTTACGCATCCAAAAACTCCTCATTTTTCTTTTTGATTTTTCTTCTCCACAGGTAGATACCTGTTCCCACCCCGACGGCAATCAGCGGGACGAGCCAAAACAGCGCTCTTTTCATCCGGCCGGCAAAGCCGCCCGGATGCCCCGGCATCCGCGGGATGTTCTTCGCCGGGAAAATCCATGGGGGGAGCCATCGCCTGCACATCAAGTTCAAAGGCTTCTTCAAGTTGCACTTCCTTATTATTATTATCAATATAGGAGAAAACCAGCTTGCCGTTAAGCTTTCCTTCACTTTCCGGGAAAATGGTGCCCTGGTAAAAATCACTGTCTCCGATCTGCAGGTTGCCCACGTAATAAGAGGCCTGCTCTTTATGGAAGTCGCCTTCCAGCATGACGATAAAATTATTCAGGGCGACTTTCCCCACGTTGACGAATTCGGCGCCGATGAAGGCGGGCTGCCCCGCAAATGCCGTGGGGGGCACTTCCAGGGAAAGTATTTGAAGCTTGCACTCCTGGGTCACCGGGATATTGACCATTTCGCTGGCGGAGTAAGAGTTGGCCTGCTGGTCTTCGTATTCGATGGTGATGGGGACAATGTAAGTTTTAGCTGTGGCGTTGGGGTCGACATACAAGTCGATATTTTTTTCAAAAGTTGTGCGGGCAGGGATTTGTTCAATAAAAAAGCTGTTGCTGCTGTTCACCGGCGAAAAAACAGTGCCCCCTGAACTTGTCCCACTCTCTCCTTCCACCTGGATCACGCCGAAGGCCACCTTGATGTTTTGCACCGGGCGGGCATGTGTATTTTCAATAAACAGGGAGAGGGTGACCACATTGCCGGCCAGAATTTTTTCTTCTGAAAGGGAATATTTGCTGATCATCACCTTCGGCTTGCCCCGCTGCCGGAACCATACAGCTCGGCGACGTTGATGCCGACTGTTTCCTGGGAGGACTGAATTTGTTTCCCCAGCGGTCCTGATATTCCATAGCTCAGATTCAGAGGATAAAAATTGATGCCCTCACCGGCATTGACGCCCAGAAAATATTCTATTTTCGCTTTTTCGTTTCCTTTGATTTCCGGCAGGTAGCTGACATTTGAACCGCGTGTCACGTAGACGCTCTGGCCCCCGTCCAAGGTGAGGGAAATATCCCGGGCCGCTCCCTGTCCAAGGTTTGCCAGGGTCAGATGCAGTAGATGCTCACCGGTGTTGGCTCCCTGGGACAGGGTGAAGTTTTGCACTTTCAGCTGTGGTTTGCTGCCCGGTTCAGCTTTCTCCAGGGGAAGATTGACCAGCAGGTTTTGCTGCCCTTCCTTGGATTCCTCCCCGTAGTAGTAGGCGAGGTTTAGCTTGAGGCTGTTATTGGTGCGCTCCTCTTTCGCTCTTAATTTAAAGGTGACAAAAGTTATTGGCGTCCCGGAGCGATGTTTGGCAGGTATTTCTGATTGGAGACCTCGGCGACCTCAAAATTATCCTGGCCGTCAACTACAATGGAGACCTGGCGGGCAGCGGTGCCGCTAAAGTTGTCCAGGTAAATGACTGCGTTAAAAGCACCCTCCTCCCCGGGGAGAGTCGTTTCCAGGGAGACATCCCTGACGGAGATATTGGGCGGGAAAAGATCGGAGTCGACTTCCGGCAGGGGCAGGGTTACAGTTCAGCTGCTGGGAGGCAGGTGCCAATCTTGTTTAAATCCGCCAGAATCTTCGTATAGTCATATGTAAAGTTCAGGCTGATTTCGTTTCCCTTGCGTCCTTTAATGCTTTTTAACTTGTAGTGAACCCAGTTGCTGTCATCCGTGGTAAAGCGGTAGCCGATTCTTGCGGTTGGTGAAGCCCTCGGCCACCTGAAAATTGCCCAGGCCGTTAAATTCGACGAGCAACGTTTCTGGCGTCCTCGTGGCCGATAATTGCCTGATCGTAAAACTGGCTTCGAATACTTCCTGGGAACCGGGTTTTTCCGGAGTCAGGCGCACGGCAATGACATTCAGCAGGGGCGGTTTGATCGCGGCAGGATCACCCCCTGATGCTTCGGCCTGATTTGCCAGCACAACGCTGGATAAAGCAAAGATAAATGCCGAACAAAAACAAAAAAAATATTGCTGGATACTTTTTTCACCGGTCTGTTCTCCTCTCCTCAAATATTCTTTTGTCTCGTAATTCATGATTGTGCCCGTCGACCATTTCGATGATGCGATCGGCGTGACCGGCTACCCGTGGCGTCGTGGGTAACCATGAGCATGGTTTGGCCTTGTGCCCGGACAGTGGAGGTCAGCAGTTCCAAAATTTCCGCCGCTGTTTTGGAATCCAGGTTACCGGTGGGCTCATCAGCAAAGATAATCCGGGGGTTGTTGATCAGCGCCCGGGCAATGGAGACGCGCTGGCGCTGGCCGCCGCTGAGTTCGGAGGGCTTGTGCCGCAGGCGCTCAGCCAGGCCCACCTGCTGCAGCAGGGCACGCCCCTTTTTTTCCCTTTCGCGGGGAGTAACCCCTTCCAGGATCAGGGGAAGCACGGCGTTTTCCAGGGCATGTGAGAGCAGGAAGCAGATTGTAGAGCTGAAAAACGAAGCCGATGTAGCGGCGCCGGAAGGCGGACATATCTTTTTTCTCTGATTTTGTTCAGGTTATGGCCGTCGATCATGATTTTTCCCTTGGTGGGCCGCTCGAGGCCGGAAACAAGATTTAAAAAAGTGGTTTTACCGCTGCCGGAGGTTCCCAGAATGGAGAGGATCTCCCCGGGATAAATTTGCAAATCGATGCCGTTTAAAACGGAAACCACCTCATTGCCCATACGGTATTTTTTAATCAGGTTGTTTACCTGGATGATTGGTTGCATAGTCTTTTTGCTCTCCCCTGAATTTTCAAGCTGTTGGGCCTTCTTGTGCTGCCGGTAAAATATGGATAATAAATAGCGCTGGTTTGCGCCTATTTTTTGCCTATTTAGACTGATAGACACGTTCACAATTGGCCAGCACACACTACTGAAACTAAATCCAATGGTTCATGCCAAAAAAGCATTCCTATGATATAAGACGTAGGAAAAGAAAGGATGGTTGCAGATAAAAATGGAAAATTAATATACGTATTTGGAGTGGCGGTTACTTTTCTACGGCGGTGAGTTTGATTGTGACCGGAGCGCCAAAATGTGTGACGGTGTAATAGGAACCCTCGTTGGCTATTTTTAAGTCTTTTCCGCTGATCTTTAAGGGGGCCGGGGCAAAGAATTTGATTTCCTGCAAGCCGTGGGCTTTTAAAGTCAGGGTAAAAGTGTTATCCCCCGTTGCCTCGATCTCCACCGGGCCGTTGGTGCGGACGATGTGCCATTTTTTCTGCCGGCTGGACTGCTCGACAAAATGAATGTCCAGGGGCTGTTCCAGACCGAGATAGTAATCCCCCTCCGCCGCTTGATGGTAGAAGAAGCCGGAAGTATCCAGCTCTTTTCCCTGCAGGGCTTCCCCCAGTTCGATCTTCAGGCCGAGCGTGCCGCGGTATTCTTTTGCCTGGGCAGGTACCGGGGCAAAATCCGGTATAAGCCGCAGCTGTTTCCCGTTGGTGATCTCCACGCTTACACCGGCAAAAAAGGTGTTTAAGAAGGCGCGGGCCATCTGTTCCTCCGTCATAAAATTGTATTCATATTGATCTTTAAATTTGTTCAGCAGCGCGATCTTCTGCAACAATGTAGGATAGATTGTTCCGTCAGGATCGAGGCAATGTTCAATGTGCTCAAAGTATGTGGCAGGCAGATCAAAGCGGGCAAGAACATCCCAGGCATAAGGAAAGTTCAGCAAATCCGGTGCCGGCGAGAAGAGGAGAAAAGGCGCATCGGAATTTTCCCCGGGCAGGGCAAAAGGAATGACCATTAAAAAATTCTTTCCGTCCCGGGGGGCGCCCACTCTGCCCGGAGGGCTGAAGCCGAAATCCCACCAGATACCGGCCTGTTTTAAATTGTGGAAAGTCCCCAGGGGATTATCCCTGGAGATGCGCCAGGTATGGTGATTGGCGCCGGTGTCGTCCTCCCAGGGAAGGCCCACGGCTTGAAAAGCTTTTTTATGCAGCGCGACTTCCCTTTTTTCCTGCTCTGTACTTAAAAACTCGTGCAGGAAAAGGTGGGGGATGATGGGGATCTGGCGCTCCCGGGCATAGCGCAGGTTCTCGCGGAGTTCCCGGGGGTAGGGGAAGGAAGGGCTGTCGATCGGGCAAGGAATGCCGTATTCCAGCTGTCCGGTCAGCAAATCTTTTTTGCCGTCATTGTTCCAGTCCAGGACGAGGGGGACGGCGTTATGTCCCAGTTTGAGCGTGCTGCTGCCGAAAAAGTTGGGGGAGCGGGCGGTAATGCTGCCTGTATCCAACAGTTCGCCTGTCTCCTGGTGGAGGTAAAGATTGATCTCCCCTTTTCCGCTGCCGACAAGCAGATCCAACCGGCCGTTGTTGTTCCAGTCGACGGCCAAAGGGGCGGCAAAGGAGTTTACCTGCACCTCTCCGGCCGCATGGCGCAGCGGTTGCCCCGCTTTAAAATTGAGTTTCCCGTTGAGTGGCGACCCCGGAAAGAAAATAACCTTGCCGCTGCTTTCCCCGACGAGTAAATCAGGCTGGCCATCCCCGTCCCAATCAACAATCAACGGCGCCGCGGCACCGGCTGTTTTTAAAACCTTGCCCCCGGCTTGAAGAAAGCCGGCCGGGGCGAAACGGGGCTGGCCAGCACTGCCAGTATTTAAAAAGAGGGTGATTCTGCCTGCACCGTCACCGACGAGCAGGTCAAGGAGCCCGTTGCCATTATAATCATAAACCAGCGGCGCGGCGTGGCTCTCTACGGCCAAAATACTTCCTGCCGCGGTGGTCAGGGGCTGGGCCGCCTGGAAACGGGGCCGTTCTGCTGTGCCTGTATTTTTCAGCAGATGGAGCGTTCCCTCCGCCGTGCCCACAAGCAAGTCTTTTTGGCCGCTGCCGTTCCAGTCGACGAAGCTGCGGATAGGGCCGGCAGGGCTGCTCAATTTCTGAGAGCAGCGTTTTGTAGAGGGGGTATGTGGAGAAAAGAAGGTATTTGTCCGCGCCGGCCAGCCTTTCCCCGGCTGAATAGAAGCAATTATCCGTTGTCCCCCGGAAAACAGGCTCACTGTCTGTGCCTTCGTTTAGATGGATGCTTAAACTGCTCTGCCACTGTCCCCACTGAAAACTTCCCCGGATGAGGGAAAAGGTGGGGATCTGATCATGAGCGGCCAAAAGATCGATCCATTTGATCATATCGCGGGAGGGAAAAGAAGAGATCTCCTCATAATGATTCTGCCAGGCCAGGCCCGGCCGGCCGTAAGGGCCATAACTTTTCTTTAAACTGAAGCCGTATTTTTCTTTGGAAACCAGGTTTAATAACTCCTGACGAAAAAGGTAGTTGGCGCTGGCAGAGCCGAAATGAAAATACGGCTGCTCTCCCGTGGGAACAAAATCAAACCTGGTCACAAAATACTCGCCGGGTAAAAAGCCGTTGGACCAGAGAACCAGACCCTCCCCGAGATCATGGGCCAGCAGACAGGCCAGGCCCTCCTGCTCCACCAAGGGAACAGCGGTGCCGGCTGCGGCCCTGAGATCACAGGCGGTATAATAGGCGGGTTCCAGGCCTTCATAATGTCCATAAAGCTCGGCAAAGGAGCGCCAGACTTCCTGTAGCCCGGCCAGGTTGCCCCGCACGGAAGGGTAGGAAAAATTCATTTGCGGGGATTTTATGCGCTCCACCCTGCTGATGCCCAGGAATTCCCGGGGGAAATGGTCAATATACTCCTGCGTTAAAAAAAGCACGCCCCCTGCTTGCACATAAGCACTGAGGCGTTCTTTTGCTGCAGTGAACAGTTGGTCGTTGGAGAGCCCGGCTTCCAGGTAGATGAAATCATAACTGCCCGGCGTAAGTTCCGGCATTTCATTTAATGTTTTCATTTCGATTTCTACATTGGGGAGCAGTGCTTGCTGCAGATGCTGTGCAGCGCTCTGGGTATTTTGTCCCTTCGGGGTTAAAAGCAGCACGCTCAGAAAATAATCGTTTTTCAGGTTGCTTTCCGCTGCCCCGGTCAAAGGAGGAGAACTGCCTGAGCTTCCAGGTTCCGGTCCCAAGTGACTTTGCCCGCCGATACGGGCGAAGATGCACAAAAAGAAAGCGGTCATCAGGAAGAAACCAAGATATGGTGCGGCAGAGCGAAGGACGGGGCTTTGCAGCATTTTCTTTAACAGAGAGATGATTTTTTGTCCGGTAATCATTTTCAGGAATCCTTTCCGTTGGCCGTCGCAGAATACGCGGCGCGCGGCGCATATGCAGGCCGGTATTTGCATTCGTCCTGCCGGTGCTGTCATGATGGCATGAAGCACTTTTTGGTATTCTTTATTATTTCTTGATTATGGAATAATCTCCTTCCTGATTAAAAACAATATTTTACCGGAGGGCTTTTGTCCCAAATACAGGACAAAGGCCAGCACTTCGGCGATGGCCTGGTAAAGTTCGAAGGGTATTTCCTGCCCGATCTCCAGAGCTGCTTAAAGCACAGGCGAGTTCGGGATCCTCGTGGAAAGGAATATTGTTTTGCCGGGCCACCTGTATAATTTTCTCCGCCAGTGCACCCTTGCCGAAAGCCACAATACGGGGTGCATTATTTTCCTCTTCTTTATATTTAAGGGCTGCAGCGTATTTAATTCCCGGCATCTTTCCTTTTTTATCCATTTACCTCACTCCTTTTTAGACCCGTGCGTCCAATATTCTTACTCTGCCGGGGCCGCCTGCAAAAAATTCTTCCCGCCATGCACGCCTGATGTCCTCGGACGAATTTACCCTGGTGGGATAGATCACGATCTTCCACGGCAGATGCTCCAACCTTTGTTTTAAAAACCCTAAATAAGCATCCATTAATTTTTTTCCTTCCTTATATTCAACGGTAAAACCGCAGGTTAGGCATTCCTTCTTTAGGGCCAAGCGGCAAATTACCTGGCCTAGGTGCCGGGTGTTGAGCAAGAAAAAAATCTGATAAAGGATGTTTTCCTGGTCATCCTGGTGCCGGTGGTGTTTTTTAATTTTAAGGAACAGGGGCAACAGTTTTTCGTCCGGAAAGGCAGCCCAGTTTGCCAAAAAATAACTGGTGCTTGCTACTGATTCCTGCTGTCCGGCGATATTAAGCAGCTGCAAACCGGTGATTTCCTCCAGCATTTTCAAAACAGGCTCCCCCCGGCCGGCCGCTGTTTTGGTTTCCGAAGACTGCCCAAGTTTTAACAGGCGATATTTTAAAGAGTTTTCGATTTTTTCTTTTTCCGCCAGGGTTGTTGCCGCATTCTCCAAGCCATGTTTTTCCCTCAAAGCTTCAAGTTGCAGGGAGGCATGTTCATAATTTAACCCCAGGTTTTCGCCCAAGGTGCTTAACTGATCGGCTATTGTTTCCGGGGCAGCGTTGCCTTTAACCAGCAGGTTTTCGATAGTTTTTAAAAGTTGACGGTAATTTATATTTTCGGTTTCCAAATTCCCGGATAAGGCATCAAAAAAGGCCTGTAGGGAAGACTTATCCGGCCCGTTTTCCATTAAATTGTGGATGGCAGTTACAGTTTCCCGGGTTAGCGGCAGGTTGTTGGACCATAACCAGACAAGTGCAGGCGCCTCTTCAGGGGAAAGGTTGTTTGCGGCGGCGAAGCCCGTCAGGTGATGAAGGTGCTGCCGAGAAAACGGCAGTTTGTTGCGGAGCAACTGTGCCACAATGGCTTTTTCAAGCTTTCCATACTGTAGACCAAAATGTTGCAGAATGGCTTCCAGTTCCTGCTGCTCAATATTTTGTCTGCTTCCCGCCGAGTCCATTTTTTTTAGTAAAATCTTCCTATCTGGTGTCAACTCTTCAACTTGCAGCACAACTCTTTCCCCGGGCACTATCCCGGTTTCCAGTTCTGCCACCACATTAACACCCTGCAAAAGGAGGACAGCTTTATCAGCGTGTACTTCCAAAACTAGGCCGGACAAGATCTGACCGGTTTTGATCCTTAATACAGGGGCACATTCCACATTACCCCGTAAAAATAATGGAAGGTTGTTGATGCCTTCAGCCATGCCATTCACCGCCTTAAAACCCTTTATCCTAGTTTTCGGCTAAACTGCACAATTTTACAGTTCACAGTTTTAAACAAGGGAAGGCTTGACAATAATGGGCATTAATAGATAATATTGGTTTAGAACCCCGCAGGCCAACCCCCCAAAAGAAGCTATTGACTACCGGTTGCCAAAAAGATCTGCTTGCTGAAATATTGGTGAGGTATGTTAGCGATACATTAAACCCAGATCCGCCGCGTTTTACCACAGGGGAGAAAAAACCGTATAGTTCATGCAGCCTGCGAGAAAGGTGATTTTCTTGCGAGATTATACCGAATAGTCAAACTTTAATTTACGCAAAGAAATGGATGGTGCGATGTTAGTGAAATGGAAAAAACTTTGTAAAGGGTTTGCAAATGAACTACTGGTTAACCTTTTACGTCATGTAGCGCCTTCTTTCAGGCCGGTGCGGACTCCTATTAAAAAATCCCCCCAGGAAGATGGTTCCTTTGGCAGGGCGGAACAGATCGGCGTGGTTGAATTTTCAGATGGTAAAACCCTTATTATAGGCACCGTGTATGTTCAAAAGGAGCTTACCGCCCGTACAGGTAAACGCAAACAGTACGATCTGGCCAAACGTATCCTCAAGTCCGGCAATCACAATGCCGGTATTTTTGCCTTTTATGATAATGCCGGGTGTTTTCGGTTTTCATTAATAACGGTCACATACCATGGCACGAAGCGGCAATTTAGCACCTTCCGGCGCTATACGTTTTTCGTTGATCCGGAACTCCCCAACAAGACTTTTTTGCAGCAGATGCAGCGTGCCGATTTTTCAACGCTCGCCGGGATCCTGGGAACCTTCTCACTTGAAGCCGTTTCAGATGAATTTTACAAGGATTTTAAGCCCAGGTTTGATGCCATCGCCGGTGCTGTGCAAGGTACTGACGACACGGATCTAAAACTGGATTTTGCCCTGCTTTTTGTTATCCGCATTATTTTTCTGGGCTTTGTACAAAAGAAGGGCTGGCTGGCAGACAACACTAAATTCCTGCAGGACTTTTGGGAGGAGTACCGGCAGGCCGGCCCTGCCGGCACTTTCTACCGGGAATGGTTGGAACCCCTTTTTTTTGAGGCACTTAGTTCGCCATATGGGCGTAAGGTGGCTTATGGAAATGCACCGTTCTCTACAGAGACCCGAGAAGCGCTCCAGGATGGCGCCCTTACCTGAACGGGGAGCTGTTTAAACGTAAGCCCGGCAGTAGATGATCGGGGGCTCTTTGTTCCCGATGACCTCATCGACGATTTTTTTGATTTCCTCTTCCAGTACAACTTTACAGTGGAAGAAAATGAGCTCTATGATGAGGAATTAGAACTAAATCCCGAATTTTTAGGTATTATTTTCGAGCGTATCACAAATATGGATCAGGGGGCAGTCTATACACCGCGGGTGGAAGTGGATTTGATGTGCCGCCTGGCCTTGGTCAAATGGCTGGAGCAAACTACCGAAATCGGAAAAGAGAGACCTACTACCGCCTTTTCTTCCGCGAAGCCGGCACCGGTGAGGCCTATGACGAATACCAGAAGCAGGGCGACTTTTCCCCCGCTGAAATTCGAACATTGATCGAACAGCTGGAAGGGGTCACTGTGTGCGACCCGGCGGCCGGCTCCGGGGCTTTTGAAGTGGGTATGCTGCAGGTACTGGAACAGGTGCTGGAAAACCTCTATTCCCGCAACAATACCCCCGGGGATTTAAAGGCTGCGAAACCTACCCCCTTCAAGCGAAAAAAAGACATCATCGCCCATTCCCTTTACGGTGTGGAAACCAAACGCTGGGCGGTGTGGATTAACCAACTGCGCCTGTGGTTAACCCTTTTTGTGGACATGCCTGAAGAAGACCGAAGCTCGTTAAGAGCCGTTGCTGCCCAATTTAACCTTCAAGGTGCGCACCGGCGATTCACTGGTGCAGCGCGTTGGCGGCAAAACCTTTCCCGTGCAGGGCCACGACAATTTGCCGCCGGCAATCAAGCGCAGGGTCACCCGGCTTAAACAAAGAAAGCGTGATTATTTTCCACAACAAAAGCGACGATTACGCACCTTATCGAGCACGCAGAACTGGCTGTTTTCCGGGATATCCTGGAGGCGGAAATTGATACACGCCGGAAGCAAATACAAAGTCTGAAGCCCAAACAACTTGGCATGAAAGAAACAAGGCCGGAACAAGCTGAACCGGTTCTTACAAAAAAGGCAGCGGTCCGGTGTGCCGTTTTGGAAGCTGAAATTGCCGAACTGCAGGCCCAGAAAAGAAGCCTGAAAAGTAAGCGTCCCTTCATCTGGAGCATCGAATTTGCCGAGATCTTCTTCGATCTCTGAAGGTTTTGACATCATCATCGGCAACCCGCCTTATGTGCGCCAGGAAAATATTACCGACCCCAAAGAGCTGTTAACCCCCAAGGAATATAAGGATGCCCTGCTGGAGATGGTACGTCTTGATTTTCCCGAATATTTTGCTTTGTCACAAACGCGACCTGATCGGTTCGGAAAGGGGCGCAAACCAAGCGGCCGCTCCGATCTTTATACTTATTTTTATATCCGCTCCCTGCGTCTGCTTAATTCCGGGGGGGTGCATGTTTTCATCTGTTCCAATTCCTGGTTGGATGTCGGTTATGGTTCCTGGCTGCAGGAGTTTTTTCTGCGGCGGGCACCGCTTCACCTGGTGATCGACAATCACGCCCGCCGTTCCTTCACCCGTGCCGATATCAATACGATTATCACCGTTGCCGGTGCGCCTGCAAAGGTAAATGAAAACCAGCTGACACGCTTTGTGGCTTTCAAACAGCCTTTTGAGGAAGCGGTGCTCTCCGAAAACCTGTTGGCCATTGAAGAGGCCGGGGCTGCATTACGGGATGAAAGTTTTCGCGTCTTGCCGGTTACAGCAGGCGAGCTGCTGCGGGAGGGTTCCGATGCAGGCCAGGTTTCATCCCGGCTCCAGGACCCCGGCCAATACAAAGGCGATAAATGGGGCGGCAAATACCTGCGTGCACCGGATATCTTTTTCACCATCCTGGAAAAGGGCAAGGACAAGCTGGTGCGTTTGGGGGAGATTGCAGAAGTGCGTTTCGGTATAAAAACCGGCGCAAACGACTTTTTCTACCTGGAGCCGCTGGGCCCCGGTTCACAACCGGGCCTGTTGCGGGTGTGCAACGGTGCCGGCTGGGAAGGGGAAATCGAGGAAGAGTTTTTAAAGCCGGTTATCAAGAGCCCGCGCGAATGCCGCAGTGTCGTGATCAAACAGGATGATTTTAAATACCGTATCTTTATGTGCCATAAAAGCAAAAAAGATTTAAAGGGTACAAAGGCCTTGGCGTATATTAAATGGGGAGAAAAACAAGGGTATTCTAAGCGACCAACTTGCAATTCCCGTCCACGGTGGTGGTCTGTCCCTAATGAAATGGGAAACGTTTTTTGGGGAAAGGAACTTAGGGAAAGGATCGCTGTTTTCACTTCAACAAAACCCTTGTTGGCTGATTGCAGACTATATGCGGCAACTGTAACACAGTCTGTTCAACTTATATTAAATTCTGTTGTTTCAATTCTTGCTGACGAAATAAAAGCAAGACAGTATGGCGGAGGTGGGGGGCCGAGGAGTCTTATGGTCTACGAAGTAAAGCAACAACTAGTTTTGTCACCTAACTTGGCAGTTAATTGGGGAAACCAGGTTAAGGATATACTTTTACGATTAAAACAAAGGCCAGTTGTTTCTATTTTTACCGAATGCGGCATCGATCCTCAGTCTAAGATCCCCATTGCCGAACAGGAACCCAATCCATTGCCCGATCGCAAGGCGCTGGACGATCTTGTCTTCGATGCTTTGGACTTGACTGAAGAGGAGCGGAAGGAAGTTTACCGGGCCGTCTGCCAGTTAGTCTGGGAGCGCATCAGCAAAGCAAGGAGCGTGAGGCGTAATGGCTAAAAATTTCATCACCAACGCCAGGCAACGCAGTCTTAAAGGCCGCATTCATACGCTCATCCAGCATAGCCGGGAACTGAAATTTTTGGTGGGTTTCTTCTATTTTTCCGGCTGGCGGGAGCTTTATGAGGCGCTAAAGGGGCGCAGCGATGACCTGCATCTTCAAAATTCTGGTGGGGATGGATACCGATCTGCGTTTGGGCCGGGTGTTGGAGGTGGCCGATCCAGAGGCAGCCGGCAGCACCCAGCAGGAACTTGTGGGGCGCTTCTTTGCCTCTTTGCGCACTGCGCTGCAAGATGAAGCCTTGGATACGCAAGAATTTTATGGACAGGTTTCTTTCTTTTTGCATCTTCTGGAAGAGGGCCGTCTGCATATCCGCAAAACATTGGATCCCAACCACGCCAAACTTTACCTGTTCCGCCTGGATGAGGCCGGGCAATCACTCATCGATGCGCCCGGGCGCTTTATTACCGGTTCCAGCAATCTGACCCGCGCCGGTTTGTTGGGGCAGCATGAATTCAACGTGGAAATCAGCGATTATGGTTGGGGAGATGCGGAAGCATATTTTGACGATCTGTGGTCGACAGCTATCCCGCTTAGCGAACTTGATGAACGCAAGGAGCAGATTGTCCGTATCATCAATCGGCAAACCCAGGTGGCGGGAATTTCGCCTTTTGAGGCTTACGCCCTGGTGCTTAAAACCTACCTGGATTTGATGGAACAAAAAGTGCTTCGCCCGCAGATTAAACATTTAATGGAAGAACGGGGCTACAGGGTGTATCGTTACCAGGAAGAGGCCGTGCAGCAGGCGCTCACCGTGCTGGAGGAATATGGCGGCGTGATCTTGGCCGACGTGGTTGGGCTGGGGAAATCGGTGATCGCCAGTTGGCTGGCGCGGGAACGAGGTGGCCGCGGGCTTGTGATCTGCCCCCCGGCTTTGATCGGTGATCGACAAACCAAAGCTACCGGCTGGTATAAATACCTGAACGACTTTGAACTATATGACTGGGAAGTCTATTCCCTGGGGGCTTTGGACAAGGTACAGGAATATCTTGAAATGTACGGCGAGGAGGTCACTACTATTGTGGTGGATGAGGCACACCGCTTCCGCAATGAAGACACGGCGGCTTATGAACGCCTAAGCCAGATCTGTGCCAACCGGGGTGTTATCCTGTTGACGGCAACTCCTTTCAACAATGCGCCGGCAGATATTTTTGCCCTGCTCAAACTTTTTATCCCGCCGGGCAAATCAACGCTGACCCTTGATGAAGGGCTGGCTGCCCGCTTTGCCCGGTACAATAGTGAATTCCGCAAGCTTTCATACATCCTCCGTTACCACAGCGCCGGTGGTGAAAAACAAGCCCGGGCTGAAAGATTCTATACCGATATTTTTGAAACCCCGCCGCCTATCAATGTAATTCGCACCCAGCAACGGGTAAGGCAGCTGGCAGATGAAATCCGTGCGGTTATAGAACCTGTTATCATCCGCCGTAACCGGCTCGACCTGAAACGCGATCCGGTGTATGCCCAGGAAATTGCCAAGCTCTCCGGGGTTGCCGATCCCGTTGAGCTGTTTTACGAACTAACTACCGCACAATCGGCTTTCTACAACCAGGTAATTAATGAATATTTCGGCGAGGAAGGACAATTCCGGGGTGCCATTTACCAGCCCTTTGCTTACGAACACAGCAGTGAATTAGAACAGCTGGATGAAAAGGGTAATTTTGCCTACCTGCAGCAGCGCAACCTGTACGAATTTATGCGCCGGCTGTTGGTCAAACGTTTCGAAAGTTCCTTTGGCGCTTTTGTCAAAAGCATGGCTAATTTTAGGAGCGTTCATTCTATTATTTTGGCTTTCATCCAAAAAACAGGCCAATATATTCTGGACCGAAATTTAATAGAAAAAATCTGGGAAGAAGACGAAGAAACCATCGAGGAGGAGCTGCGGCAATTCGCGGCGCGCCTGGCGGCAGAAAAAAACCTGAGGCCGCACCAGGATCACGTTTATGTTATTAAAGATTTTGATGAACCGGAACAGTTCCTTGCGGATATCCGCTCAGATCTGGAGCTGTTCCAACAAATTGCCGATCGGGTGGAGGCTTTGGAACTGGCAGTGAACGATCCGAAAAGCAAACGCCTTGTGGAAGCTGTGCGGGAGATTATAGAAGCCCAACCCGGTAGCGGTGAACCGCGCCGCAAGGTTGTTATTTTCAGCGAATATCAGGATACAGTGAAACACATTGCCCCCGTTTTGCAGGCCGCCTTTCCTGAACGTGTGCTGGTAGCTGAAGGTTCGCTGGGCAAGGGTTTTTTCGATGATCTGAATGCCAATTTCGATGCCGGCCATGCGGCAGAAAGGCAGCGTGATGATTTCGATATCCTCGTGGCTACTGATAAACTTTCTGAAGGGATAAACCTGAACCGGGCCGGTGCGGTGGTTAACTATGATATTCCCTGGAACCCTACGCGTGTCATTCAGCGGCTGGGACGCATCAACCGTATTGGGCGCAAGGTCTTCCGGACATTGTATATCTATAACTTTTTTCCAACGGAACAGGGCGCTGAAGTGGTTAAAAGCCGTGAAATAGCAGCACAGAAGATGTTCTTGATCCACAATACCCTGGGTGAAGATGCGAAAATTTTTGCTCCGGATGAAACCCCTTCCCCCGCCGAACTTTTCAGACGCATCAACCGTAATCCGGAGGAAGGCGAAGAGGAAAGCCTGCTGACGACGCTCCGGCGGGAATTTTTTGCAATGCAGGCGCAATACCCGGACTTGATCTCCGGGCTGGCTGATTTTCCCGCAAGGGTGAAAACGGCGAAAATAGCCAAACAAAATGAACTGCTGGTCTTCCGCCGGAAAGGTTTGCAGCTTTTTATCCACACCGTACCTGATACGGCAAGCAAAAAGCCAGTGGTACGTCCCCTAATTCTTGAAAAAGCGCTGCCGTGTGTTCACTGCTGGCCAGAAACGCCCCGCGAGACCCTAAGTCCTTTATTTTGGCCCGCTTACGAGGCAATCAAGAACTACCGTGAGCAAATACACATGCGCCCCAGTGAACAATCTTTGCTTGTCAAGGCCGAAAACAACCTACGCAGTGCCTGGGAAAAGCATGCTGCCGATTTGGAAGAATACCTGCCCTTTATTCAAACCCTGCTGCGCGATTTAAAGGAGTACCAGACCTTACCAAAGTATACCTTACGCCGGCTGACGATAGAAGAAATGGATGGAAAAGTTTCCAAAAGGGGAATGAAACGTTTCCGTGCCGAGTTGGAAACCCTTCGGCGATTTTTGGGCGATGATTATTTAGAGCGTATTGAGCAACGAATAAAAGACTTGCGGAGTGAGATCATCATCGCTGTTGAAAATATAAAAGGTAATGCCTACGATCATTGGCAGGATTTCCCGGCCGGAGGGGCCTGATGTAGCTTCCGCACAAGAACTGAAAATTTTCAGCGACAGGGAGAGATCACCGTGTGGGCAAAAGACGACGTCGGTCTTTGTACAGCTAAAAAAGAATGAATATGGCTCTTTCCAGTATGATTTTTATAGGGAAACTTATTCTTCTAGAAAAATTTTTACGTTCGGTGCCTTGGCAGCTTTTTTTAAGACTTTTTTTAAGTGTTTCCAATTCTGTTTTACAAAAGAGTTAAAAGGAGTTTTGCATGAAGCTGGGTTGCGGCATTTTTCTCGATTTATTGAAAAAGGAACCGTCATTTTACCTGACCCATTTTGACCATTTGGAGATCCAGGATTTTGCTCTTCCCGCTAACCTGGATTACTATGCGGGTGAAATTGTCAGGCAGTATCAGGCATTGCTGAAGGACTTCCGGGGGACCCTTTCCCTGCACGGTCCTTTTAAAGAGCTCTTTCCCAGCAGCATGGATCGCCAGGTACAGCAACTGGCCCACCGGCGCTTTGCCCAAGCGCTTCAATTGGGCAAAGAACTGGGCTGCCGGGTAATGGTCGTGCATTCCTGTTATAATCCGCTTTTTAAGTATCCGGAGTATGCCGATAACTGGCTGGAGAACGCCACCCGTTTTTGGGAAGGATTTCTGCCCCTCTGCCAGCGGGAAAGGATCAAGATTGTTCTGGAAAATGTCTGGGATCCAAACCCGGAATTGATTAGCCGGTTGCTGGAAATTTTTGATGATTCTCTTTTCCGGGCCTGCCTTGATACGGGACATGCCCATCTCTCTTCCAGGCTTACCCTGGGAGCGTGGATCCGGTTGCTGGGGGAGCATCTGGCACACCTGCATATTCATGATAATTGCGGGATAGATGATGAACACCTTCCCCCGGGCCGTGGGGAGATCGATTTTTCCGGGCTGCGCCTGCTGCAGGGCAACCCGGAAATTGCCCTGGTCAGCGAAGCTTACGGCTTTACAGCTGAAGCGAAGGCTTTTTTAGATTTTTTCAAAGACATGTGAACCTGTTTGCCTGGTGGAAAAAGGGGTTAACGAATTCCGAAAAAGATTTTCTAACAGTAGTTAAATAAAATTATAACCTGACAGGAAATGTTCCGGGGAATGTAGAATAATAAATTTAGCAACAATAGGTGTTAAATATATAATTAACAAACAACACCATTTTGGTGAAATAAATGTTCATATAAAACTTTTACGGAAAAAAAACGGCAAAAAGTTGCTGTTTGTTATGCTGACCGAACAACGGAGGCACTATCCAGGATAGTGCCTTTTTTTATGGAAAAATTGAAAAGTATCTTCTAAAATTAATATTTAAAACAACATTGTCAAGGTGATCCGCTGACAGGAGCGGGTGGAAGAGGGAACCGGGTGCAAATCCCGGGTGGTCCGGCCACTGTAAGTGGGGAGCAGCTTTCAGCATACCACTGGAGCTATCCGGGAAGGTGAAAGCTACGATGAGCCACAAGCCAGGAAACCTGCCTTGACGATACTTCACAAGCCTTCCGTGCAAAGGTCTGGGTGAGCTGGAAAAATGCCTGTTTAAAAGGCCAATTCTTTTATTGCAGCATAAAAGCCCCGGCTGTGCATGGAAGCCGGGGCTTTGTAGCGTCTTTTAGAGCTGTCATAAGTGATGGCCAGGGGGTTGATTACAAACAACAAAAATTAAGGTTTGTGCTGTAGAAAAACCGTCCTAATCATAACGCCAAAAGGTGGGTAGTAGGCGGTTGAGGGGAGGCCGGCTAACGATCAAACAAAGGGGAAGGGGAGATGTAACCCAGTAAATTTTCAGCCTTATAAAAAGTATTTTAAGGAAACGTTTTGAAAACAGGAAAGCAGAAACCAAAGGGAGGAGATTTTCTTGTTAAGGTTGTTATTAAAGCGAAGCGTGTTGAAAAAATGGCCGGTATATTTTTTAAGCCTGTTCATGATCTTTTCTATAATAGGTCCATTGCCTGTTATGGCCGGCAGTGGCGGTGTTGAAACAGGAGCAGATTTGGAGGCATCGATAGCAAATGCAGTCGCTTGGTATCAAACGAACCACCCTTCACCCGACTCCTGGGAAGGTTTGCCGGCGCTTTGGGGCGTTGGTGAGGATTTAAATGAAGCACCGTGGGGGACTGGCCAGGGGTGGCGGGAGAACGATCCCGGGTTTGCAGCGAATACAACAGGAAACGAGCACATTTATTACATTTTCAAGCTGCTGGCAGTGGGGAAAAACCCTGCCGACATATGGAACGGCAGGAACCTTTTTGCAGAACTGGCGGATCAGCAGCGGCGTCCTCCCCAGATTCCACCAGACGGCGCATTTGGCGACCTGGGAAAGCATATCTGGGCCATAGTACTTTTGGATGTGGGCGAAGAACTTGGTGTTGTGGATGGCTGGGGTAATACTCAATGTCAGCTGATGGCTATAACGCACCTGATCAACCAGCAAAACGATGATGGCAGCTTTGGAGCCTTCAGCCAGTTGGACTATACGGGCTGGGCGCTGACGGCTTTATCCAACCACCAGAAAAAATCCAATGCACAGGAAGCAATTGGAAAAGCCATTGACTTCCTGCATAGTAAGCAGCAGGACAACGCCGGTTTTGCTTTGGAGGGCATGTGGGGAGAGGAAAACTGTAATTCCAACGCTGCAGTTATCTCCGGATTAGTTGCTGTGGGAGAAGATGTGCTGAACCCGGAAGGGCGATGGGTAAAAGATGGCCAAACAGTGCTTGACGTCCTGCTAAAATACCAGCAGGAGGACGGCAGTTTTTGGTATAAAGAGGGTACTGCCGGTGGGGTAAAAATGAGCACCGTGCAGGCCCTTTTGGCCCTGGCAGATTTAAAACATGGTGAATCCACAAGGCATAGAATGGGCCAGATACAGTTTGCCGAGCCCCAAAAGGTAGTTGTGAAGTTAACGGTGGAAGGAAAGACGGAAACAATTTTTCCTACTGCAGAAGTTGAAGTGCTGACCACCGGCGATCAGCCGACGGCCCTTGATGTTCTGGAGCAGGGCTTGGATGCCAAGGGGATTCCCTATGAATTGCAGTATTTTGATTGGGGTATTTTGGTCAACTCTATTGCAGGTGAGGAAAATGGTGCTTTTGGCGGCTGGGACGGTTGGACGTACACAGTAAACGGGGTTTCCCCTGACGTTGGTGCTGCCGACTATATTGTTCAAGAAAATGATGAGGTGTTCTTCTACTACAGCAGGTGGCCTGTACTTTCTAGCGAAGCGGTTATTGACGTCGGCGAGGTAGATCCCCGGGTTGAAATAAACCTGGTTGGTGATGAATATGCAGATCCGGCAGAAACAAAAGATCTGGACAACTGGACAATTGATACCGGAGAAACCGGGCTTTCTGTTGAGGAAATCACCAAAGACGCTGCTCAAAAGGTGACCGTCGCTTTTACAGGTACCGCTGCAGTTGGCGAGATCAGCATCCAGGCCGGGGCTGCTGCCCTGGGGGGGGATGCTGCCAGCGAAGAGTTTATACTAAAGATCGAAACAGCGGAACCGGCTACTTACACTTTAACCTTAACAGGCGAAGGATTAACATCAACTTCTGATGCTGGAGAAATTGAAGAGAACACTGCAGTAACGATAACGGTAACAGCTCCGGCAGGCAAGCAGGTAGCCACCTTTACCGTCAACGGTGAAGACAAGAAAGCAGACCTGGAGGATAACAAATATACCTTCACCATAACTGCAGATACAACCGTAGCGGTAACCTATGAAGGTACAGGTGGCTCTAGCGAGGAAAGTAATATTACCGTCACCTTCAAACTCACCGGTGATAGCGGGCAGACCTGGATACCAACTACCAGTGTGGAGATGCCGCAGGGGGCTACGGTCTTTGATATGTTTGACAAAGTGCTATCTGAAAAAGGCATGGAATACAGGGCGTCTTACGACAGCTATGTCAGTGGCATCAAAGCGCCCAGTGGGGAATGGCTTAACGAACTTGACAAAGGCCCCCTTAGTGGTTGGATGTACAAGGTCAATGGTAAACATACTACGCTGGCTCTAAACGAATATTTGTTGAAACAAGGCGATGCCGTGGTTTTTTATTATACTGATGATTTTACAAAAGAGGAAGGTTCGGAAGGATGGAGTAGTAGCGGAGGAGGCGGTGGGGGGGCAACAAAGGAAACCTTCCAACCTTCTTCAGCTGATGACCGGGCCTTGCAGGAAAACCTGCAGCAAACAGGCGTAGCCAAGCTCAGCCTTGAGGAAAAGGCCGACGGGAAAGTGCTTTTTTCACCGGATTTTCTTAAAAATGTTAATGAAGAACATGCGATCGTGCTAGAAAACAAGGGTATTAAGGTTGAACTGGCCGGCGGTGCTTTGTTAACCGAGGAATTTGCCCGGCTAACCGCCGCCGATAATTCGCAGATAGAGGTGTTTGTCCAGGAACTCGCTGCCAACAAACAGCAGGAGATCCTTTCCAAAGACGTGCCGGAGGGAACTGCCGGGTTTGTCGGTGTTGGAAGCGGGATTTATGAGATAACCCTGACGGTGGTTGACACCGCCCAGGAGGAGCGGAACACTGGAAAAGAACTTGATAAATATAGCAAACCGATAAAAATAACTATAGACTTTTCCCACTTAGGTAAGCTGTCTCCGGAACAAAGCGCCTGGTTAACAGGAGTGCGACTGGAAAATGACGGTGAGGGCCTTCTGGTGCCTATCGGCCTGGGCGGGGAGTACGATCCGGAAACGCAGACATTTGCTTTCTTCACAGACCACCTAAGCTTCTATACTGTCATGCAGTCTCAGGAAAAAGAAACTAAAATACCTTTTACCGACTTGCAGGGCTATGAATGGGCCAGGGAGGCCATCGGGGTACTTTCCGCCGCGGGGATTATCAGCGGCCGGGGGGAAGGGGTTTTTGAGCCCGGTGCCCGGATTACCCGTGCAGAATTCGCCGCCTTGGTTACCCGTTTGCTGGGTTACAATGATACGGGGATGGAGCTGCCTTTTACCGATGTTCATGTAAATAGCTGGTATTACGAAGCTGTGGCCCGGGCATACCATCATGGCATCCTCAGCGGCAGAAGCGCAACGGTATTCGATCCGGAAAGTTCAATCACCCGGCAGGAGATGGCTGCGATTATCGGCAGGGTTCTCCGCCCGGAAGGATCTGAGGGAGCTGCTGCACAGGAACTGGGGATTTTCAGCGATAGGGATGAGATTGCAGTGTGGGCAAAAGACGGTGTTGGCCTTTGCACAATTCAGGGGATTATAACCGGCATGGGAGATGGCACTTTTGCCCCCTTGCAAAATGCCAACCGTGCCCAGGCGGCGGTGATGCTTTACCGGCTTTCCCCCTTGGAGTAGTTTTTCCGCCTATACAGATATGCTGACACAGCTAAAGGGCTGCTCTTTAATACAAGGGCAGCCCCAAAGGCTTTTAGATGGGGGAGAACCGGTTATTGACAAGAGGGGGCTGTTGGGATATTATGTTCTTAATTGAAGATTATTTCATAAACAGGTGCCGGTCAGGAGTATGCACTGGAATATAGTCCATGCCGGTAAAAGGAAAGCGGGTGAAAATCCCGCGCGGTTCCGCCGCTGTAAAAGGGGAAGTTTCCCCCGGAATGCCACTGGGAAACCGGGAAGGTGGGGGAGAGCGATGACCCGAAGCCAGAAAGCCTGCCTGTTTTTTGCACCAGAAACTCTACGGGAAATAGAGAGGTGTTTAACTTGGCTGTAAGCAAAACAGTGAATAACGGCTTTAATGATGAATTAACCCCCAGGGAAAGAAAGTTTATCCGGATTCTGCGCGGAATCAGTTATGGTGAAATGGTTATTGCGGTAGAAGATCGGCAGCCTGTACGGGTTGAAGAAATCAAAAAGTCAATTAAGCTTTAAAGGTGCTGACCGAACAACGGAGGCGCTATTCCAATTTTAAACTGGAATAGTGTTTCCGTTTTTTAAATAAGGTTGAAGTTTAATTTAAAAAATTGAATAAAGGTTTTATCAGGGTAGATCCGATGCCAAATCGGGTTGAAAGGGAACCGGGTGAAAATCCCGGGTGGTCCGGCCACTGTAAGCAGGGAATTTACTTTCATTATATGCCACTGGAGAGCCTCTTCGGGAAGGTGAAAGCAAGTGATGAGCTGCAAGCCAGGAGACCTGCCCGGTAAATGTTTTCCACAAGCCTTCCGTGCAAAGGTGTATGTGAATTGGATATTGTCTGTTTAAGAAAGTGATTTCTTTTACAGCAAAAAGCCCCGCTTTGCATGGAAAAGCCGGGGTTTTTTATATGTTGTTATTTGTCGATAGAACAATGATATTAATGATGTTACACCTACACAAACAGATCATGGGAGGTAAAACTTTTGTGGACTGCAGGCCGGCCCGGTCTGTGAAATAAAGACGGTGTGAGGAGGGAGGCCATGGATGAACAGATAACGGGTACGGGGTTAAGCTCAAAGGAAAAAAAGGTCATTGAAATTATACGCAGCACCGATTTTGGCAGGCTGAAAATCATGGTGCAGGAAGGGCAGCCGGTCAGGGTGGAAAAGGTGACGCAGTCGATCAAGCTCTAGGCGCGAGAACGTTGATTCAAAAAAGAAAATGACAAGTCGGATGTTCTGAAAGGGTGGTTAAATGAACAGGGCTAAAAATATTTTGGTAGTTCTGCTGACGCTTTGCCTCTTTCTTAGCAGTAGTTTTCCCGTTTTGGCAGCACCGGCTGCTGCGGCTCCGGTTACGCTGGAAAAGGCTCTAAAGGATACCGGCGCTTATCTGTTAAAAAAAGTGCAAAGTCCCCGGGTTGGTTCTGTTGGCGGTGAATGGGCGCTAATCGGTCTGGCACGGTCCGGGCTTAAGGTGCCGGCGGGCTGGTATACGGCGTATTATCAGTCCCTGGAAGATGAAATTGTAAAAAATCAGGGCGTTCTGCCTGGTAATAAATATACGGAATACTCTCGCGCTATCTTAGCTCTGACTGCTATCGGCAAAAATCCTGCGGATGTGGGAGGATATGATCTGCTGGCCAGGCTGGGCGACTTTGATAACGTCTTCCTGCAGGGTATTAACGGCCCCCTTTTTGCCCTGTTGGCCTTCGATGCGTGGCATCATGTTTTTCCGGACCATGCCGGTGAGCAGATACAGGTTGTGCGTGAGCGGCTGCTCGGGGCTATTACTGAACTACAGCTTGCTGACGGGGGGTTTTCGCTGGGCGGCAGGACAGGTGATGCGGATGTTACGGCGATGGCGCTGCAGGCACTGGCACCCTATCAGGAACGGGCTGAAATTAAAAAGGTGATCGAGCGGGCGCTTACCTGCCTTTCCAGGCTTCAAAATAGCGATGGCAGTTATACCAGCTACTGGGAGGCGGCCAATGTGGAAGGTGTTACGCAGGTGCTTATTGCCCTGACTGCACTGGGCATTGATCCTGTTGCCGACGCCCGTTTTATTAAGAACGGCAACACTGTTGTCGATCATTTGCTGCACTATTTTGTGCCGGGGGGAGGTTTCAAACATATCCTGACCCAGTCGGAGCCGGACGCTATGGCTACGGAACAGGCTTTTTGCGGCCTGGTTGCTTATGATCGTTTTCTCAAAGGGAAGACCGGCTTTTATGAGATGAGCGATGTGCAGGTTTCTGCTGTGGAACAAAATGCAGCTGCAGCAGGGCTGCCCGGGAAGGATCCTGCAGTGACAGCCCGCCCGGTTTGCAATCCCGGTAAAACCTTTGCAGATATCAAGGGGCTAAAAGAGCAGGCGGCTATTGAAGCGCTGGCGGCCCGCGGTATAATCAGCGGGGTCAGCGACCTTTTCTTTGAGCCCGGACGCACCATGACGCGGGCAGAGTTTGCTGCACTCGTCGTGCGGGCACTGGGGCTTGCTCCGGCAGGGGGTGCTGTTTTTGCCGATGTGGCTGCAACGAGCTGGTATGCAGATGCTGTCGCAACGGCCCATGCTTATGGGATCGTGCACGGCACCTCGGAGACTACTTTTACACCGGGGGGCACCATTACCCGTGAACAGGCGGCGGTAATGGTTGCCCAGGCGGCAAGGCTTTGCGGCCTGCATACGGCCCCCACTGCCACAGAAATTCGCGATCTGCTGGCGCAGTTTCCCGATTATACTTCTTGTTCCGCCTGGGCCGGAGAGCCCTTGGCCTTTTGCTATCAGCAGGCGATACTTTCTGCAGAGGTTTTGCAAATTAAACCGCAGGAAGCTATCACCCGCGCGGAGATCGCCGCCATGGTTTATCGAATGCTGCAAAAAGCGGCGCTCGGCTAGTGTCTTGCATTATGAAGGACGGGATGTGCATTGAAGATAAAGCTTTCAAAAAATAAAATAATCGTGGCAGCCGTAGTCGTTTGTGTTCTCGCCGCGGCCTGGTTTTATGGGGGTAACTATTGCGAAAAAGCTGCTGAACCGGGGCAGAACCCGCCTGCCGGAACAGGGATTACAAAGCCCGGGGAAGACTTGCCCCCTGTTACTAATGAAATGTATCCCCCGGGTACGGATCCCGACGCAGAAACAGGGGAACAGCCGGCTGGAAGGGAAACCGGGATGCAGGGCGAACCTGGTGTTTTTAACGGCGGCAGCTCCAAAAGTGAAACAACGGAAAGGGAGGCTGCAAAAAACGCCGTAAATCATGCAGATGCAACCCCAAAGACAGAGGGGAGCCAACAGCAAAGTAACCCGGCGCCTGAAGGGAAACCAGCGCCGGCCGCCTGGCAGGAGGTGACCGTAGACACCGCATCCCAGCTGACCTGCAGCTTAACGGTCCGCTGTGATGATATCTTTGCTCATATGGACCGCTTTAACCAGGATAAGCTGGAGGTGCTGCCGCCGGATGGTGTAATCTACCCCTGCCAAAACGTTGTTTTTTATGAGGGCGAATCGGTTTTTAATGTGCTGCAGCGGGAGATGAAAAAGCATAAAATACATCTGGAATTTGTCTTGACGCCTCTCCACAGCTCCCATTACATTGAGGGCATCAACAATATCTATGAATTTGATTGCGGGGAGCTGTCGGGCTGGACGTACAAGGTGAACGGTTGGTCTCCCAACTACGGCTGCAGCTGCTACCTGCTGCAGGACGGCGATATGGTCGAGTGGGTGTATAGCTGCGATCTGGATGCAGAAGGGCTGGGAGGAAGCTGACGATGAAAGATGCATTTTCCACCTTTCACCCTGTTGTAAATTTCACATATTTCACCGCGGTGCTGCTGTTTTCCATGTTCTTCATGCACCCGGTATTTTTGGGTGTTTCCCTCACCTGTTCTTTTTTGTATTCTACCCTGCTCAAGGGGAAAAAAATTATCAGGTTCAACCTTTTATACCTGCTGCCCTGCATGCTGCTCATGGCAGTCATCAATCCCGCTTTTAACCACGCTGGCGTGACCATCTTGTTTTACCTGAAAAACGGCAATCCCGTTACCCTTGAATCCATCCTTTACGGCCTGGCGGCGGCCGCTATGTTCATGGCCGTCATTTTGTGGTTTTCCTGCTACAACGCCGTCATGACTGCGGATAAATTCGTTTATTTGTTTGGCAGGATTATCCCCGCGCTGTCGCTGGTTTTGTCCATGGTGCTGCGCTTTGTTCCCAGGTACAGGGCGCAGATTCAGGTCATCTCCACTGCCCAGCAGGGCATCGGCAGGAACGTAACAAACGGGAATATTTTCGAGCGGGCGAGAAACGGCTTGCAAATTCTTTCCATAATGACGACCTGGGCGCTGGAAAACGCCATAGAGACGGCCGACTCCATGAAATCGAGGGGCTACGGGTTGCCGGGGCGCACCAGTTTTTCCATTTTCCGGTTTGACCGGCGGGACCAAACTGTCTTTGGGGCAATGCTGCTGCTTGTGGTGATCATACTCGCGGGCGCGGCAGCGGGATACAACACGATGCGTTTTTTCCCGTCTCTTAAGCTGCCGCCGCCAGATGCCTTTAGTTTCGGCGTATACTGCGCCTATCTCGCCCTATGTCTGATGCCGGTTATTATCGATCTAGCGGAGGAGCTCAAATGGAAGCATATCAGATCAGGGCTTTAAGCTTTACCTATCCGCTGCGGGAAAAGCCGGCGCTCAAGAAGATCAATCTTACTGTGAAGCAGGGCGAATTTATCACCGTCTGCGGGAAGTCGGGCAGTGGTAAGAGCACACTTTTGCGTCATCTCAAAACAGTGCTGACACCCCATGGGAAAACTCAGGGTGAGATATTTTTTCAGGGCAGGCCACTGGCCGAAAGCGACCGGCGCACGCAGGCCGCGAGTATAGGCTTTGTTCTGCAAAATCCGGACAATCAGATTGTTACCGATAAGGTGTGGCATGAGCTGGCCTTTGGGCTTGAATCCTTAGGGATGGACAATAAAACCATCCGCTTGCGCGTGGCTGAAATGGCTAGTTTTTTCGGCATCCAGACCTGGTTTAGAAAGAATGTTGCGGAGCTCTCCGGCGGGCAGAAACAGCTCTTAAACCTGGCGTCCATCATGGCCATGCAACCCTCCGTCCTGGTGCTCGACGAGCCGACAGGCCAGCTCGACCCCATCGCCGCGGCGGATTTTCTGGGAACAGTCAAAAAGATCAACCGTGAACTGGGCACGACGATCATCATGACCGAGCACCGGCTGGAGGAAGTCCTGCCCATGTCCGACCGTGTGGTGGTAATGGACGAGGGTGAGATCATCATTGATGATACGCCCCGGCGGGCTGGGGAGCGATTAAAGGAGATGAGACATGATCTGTTTCTCGCCATGCCCTCGCCTGTCCAGATCTATGCAGGCGTGAATAGTGATCTGCCCTGCCCGATTACCGTGCAGGACGGGCGTCAATGGCTCAACGCTTTGCCTATCAACGCAAGGGCCCACGAAGCGCCCGCTGCTCAGTGCTGCCAGGAGCCTGCTCCGCGGCCAAACACCAAGCGGCCGCCCGACATCCAGTTGCAGGAGATCTGGTTCAAATATGACCGGGACCTGCCCGACGCGGTGAAGGATTTGTCGCTGGAAGTGGCTGCGGGACAATTTTACGGCATTGTCGGCGGCAACGGAACCGGAAAAACCACCGCCCTTTCCATTATCGGCGGTATCCTGAGGCCTTACCGCGGGCGGGTGCGTATCCTCGGCCAGGATATTTTAAAAGCAAGCGCGGCGAATGCGCGGGAACAGGTGTTAAACAGGATCGCCATGCTGCCCCAGAATCCGCAGCTCCTCTTTGTTAAAAAAACGGTGGAGCTTGATTTATACGAGATATTGGCGGGCACACGGCTTTCCCAAGAGGAAAAAAGGCAAAAGGTGCAGGATGTTTGTGCGCTGACTGAGCTTGACGGGCTGCTAAAAATGCACCCGTATGATTTGAGCGGCGGGGAGCAGCAGCGTGCCGCCCTGGCCAAGGTGCTGCTGCGGGAGCCGCAAATCCTGCTGCTCGATGAGCCGACCAAGGGGCTGGACGGCCATTTCAAGATCAAGCTCGCGGGTATACTGGAAAAATTGACTGCCCGGGGTGTGACCGTGGTCATGGTGTCCCACGATATTGAGTTTTGCGCGTGCTACGCCGATGTCTGTGCCCTTTTTTTCGACGGAGGGATTATTACGCAAAACACGCCGCGCGCCTTTTTTTCCGGGAACAGTTTTTATACCACGGCGGCCAACCGCATGGCACGCCATATCTTTCCCGCCGCCGTGACCATAGAGGATGTGATTGAAGCATGCAGGAACAATCTCTGACCGGCAGGCGCCGGAGCAAGCGCAATCTTGTTGCGGCGGCGCTGCTGGTGCTGGTTATCCCCGCAACGATATTATTTGGCGTGTTTTGCCTCGGTGATCGGAAGTACTATTTCATCAGCCTATTAATCATACTCTACAGCATGCTTCCCTTTGTGCTGGTATTTGAAAAACGGCGGCCCCGGGCGCGCGAGCTGCTTGTTGTGGCGGTGCTGGCGGCGATTGCCGTGGCGGGGCGGGCAGCGTTTTTCATGCTGCCGCAGTTCAAGCCGGTGGTGGCCATCGTGATCATCGCGGGCGTATGCTGCGGTGCGGAAGCGGGTTTTCTGGTCGGCGCGGTTGCAGGTTTCGTCTCCAATTTTTTCTTCGGCCAGGGGCCGTGGACGCCGTGGCAGATGTTCTGTTTCGGTATCATCGGATTTATCGCGGGCATTCTCTTTAAAAAAGGCTTTTTGAAAAAGGAGCGGCTGCCGCTTTGCCTATACGGCGGCCTTTCCACCTTTTTCATCTACGGCGGAATAATCGACCTCAGCTCCCTTTTGATGTTTACGCCGCAGTTTTCCTGGCCCGCCCTTCTGGCAATCTACATCTCCGGTTTCTGGTTCAATGTGGTTCATGCTGCGGCGACGGTTTTTTTTCTGTTCGTTTTATCCCGCCCCATGATCGAAAAGCTTGATCGCATCAAGATCAAGTACGGTTTGCTCGAACCGTAGAAAGAGAGCATCATTTCTTTCTACAGAAATATGGCCAGGTGATTGTCTTTTCAGCCGTTTATTTTCCATAAAACTTGTTTGTAATTGAAGATTTCTATGGTGTGTCATCCTTGAGGGTCATGAATCGGGACAGGGGGACTTTTCCTCCTGTCTTTATCACAAAAAATTTGACAATCTTAATTAAAATTTTTAAAATGGGGTTAAGGGTATTATGAAATAAAAAAATATGTTACTCCGCAAAGGAGGTGTATGCATAAATATTTGAATTCTATTTCCTGCATCAGTAAAAGAAATGAAAATTCCCAAGTGATTGGACGCCTACACTCTATAATATGCCAAAAGCATGCAACAAGATGGGATATGGGTGTGTGTTATGTGCTTTGAGAAAAGTGCGGAGTAAAAGTTTCTGAAGATGAAATATTCAAGTACGTGTACGTGGCCAGAATTATATTTTGTTGCTGTGATAAGATATACATAACCCTGATGAATGCGGGAACACAGGCAAGTTAACTATAATTTTAAGGAGATGATTTTTCAATGTGTATGATTACTGTTTACAAAGGCAGTATTAAAGAAGAAAACAAAATGGCTGAGAACGTATCAAAGTATTCACTGGATCTGGACACAGGGAAGCTTACTATCTATCCAATGCTTAAAGAACCACAAGAGTTTAAAATCACAAAGGGTGTAAGCTGGGACGAAAGTAATGATTCGATGATTATTGAATAAATAATGATTTTCTGAATACATAAAACGGCCTGACATGCCAGCTTGCGGCACCGGCAGCACATGCCGGGGATGGACGCGCTGTTGCAGAGGCCGGAGATTTGTTGCAAATAAAAGAAGCGGCGGAGATTATCCTTGTTCTCCCTGGGTAACCGGCGCTTCTACTCTTTACCCCAATCAGTCTGTAATCATGGGAAGCCGCATCCGGCATGAAATGATTCTGTAGGAATTCTGGGGTGCTGTTATGATAAAATCGGTGCATTAAGAAAAGAAATGCCAGGAGGGAGCAGTGTCCATGAACGCCTATGTCTTTGCTTTGATCGGGTTGATTTTCTGGGGGATTGCCCCGATTTTTGGGAAGATCGGACTGGTAGAGGTGGCGCCGGGGCTCGCTCTTTTCATCAGGAGCAGCATCATTACCGCCATCCTGCTGGTCTGGTTGCTGGTAAGCGGGCAGGCACCGTGCCTGGCGGGGGTGGCCCCGCGCAGCTGGCTGTTTATCGGACTTGAGGGTATCTGTGCTGCCCTACTGGGGCATCTGGCATATTATTATGCCTTGAAATGGGGAGAGGTCTCCCTGGTCAGCCCGGTAATCGCCGCTTTCCCTGTGGTCACTGTTTTGCTTGCCTTTTTGCTGCTAGGCGAAAAATTCACTCCGGGAAAGCTTGTAGGAACACTGCTGATTGTGTTGGGTATTATTGTGCTTAAAAATTAAATCGTTACACTTTAAAATATAGTTAAAATCAGGCAGGATATTGGGGTATTATGTAGAATTCTAGTAACACTAATCAAGTGAAAGTAACACCGAAAATAAAAGGAGGATTGCTCAGAATGCCCCTCAGAATGCCCAAGGTACTTATTTGTTGACGCGGAAGTAGCACTAAGAGTACTCTGGTTACAGACAATGTTGGCTCGTATATGGGAGAACGGGGCAAGGTTCTTGTGGTGGACGCGTAACGATAGAGCCTTTACGGTAGAAGCTGGAAGAGGTGATCATAAGAGTAAATGGATCACGATTAAATTTAACTTAACTTAATTTAATGCAAATAGACCTGGACCTTTAAGTTCAGTAAAGCTTCCCTTACGTTCCGTTCTTTACCTGACGCTACCGAGACGAGAGAAGCGTCCCCCTGTCTCCCCTGTCTTGTTCCTCTGTCTCGGATGAGGAATTTTTTTTGGCTTAATGGTGGTACGGAATTTAAATCGGTAATACTTGTGTAGTTTATAATCTCATTTAAGAGTTTGATTTGAACAGATAATTAGAGCATCCTGGATCTGCTTTTATCCAGCTTTTTTCAAGGGGAGGTAGAAAAATATTATGAAGGCTCAAATTAATATGCAAATTGAGACACCTGAATTTTGGGAAAATGAATGGGAAAAAGCCAGGGAGGAGGCCTTTTTCCGCCGTAAAAGAAAAAGCTTAAAGGAATCTGTAGAACTCTGGAATAAAAGAGCAGAAAGATTTAGTAAAAATGTTGGAGGTGAGAGAGGCAAAAAAAGGGTGGAAAGGGTTTTTACATGGCTGGAAAAGCAGGGAGTTAACTTTGATGGTCTCAGGGTTCTGGATATCGGGGCGGGCCCCGGCGTCTTTGCACTGGGTTTTGCCGGGCGGGTTAAGGAGGTAGTGGCCCTTGAACCGGCCGGGGCCATGGTTGCTTTTCTAAAAGAGCAGATTGAATTAAACAATATTGACAACATCAGGGTAATTCAGGATACCTGGCAAGAAGTTGATCTGGAAAAACATAATCTCAAACAACAATTTGACCTGGTCTTTGCTTCCATGACTCCCGGAGTCAACAACTGGGAGACAATAGATAAGGCCTTGAGTTGTGCAAAAAAATACTGTTTTATCAGTGGTTTTGCCAGGAGGAGGCATAGCAATGCCCTGTCAGAACTCTGGCAGGCCTTATATGGGGAAACAATTCCCTCCCGGCCTGTTGGTATGATTTATTATTTAAATCTTCTTTATACCAAGGGTTTTTCAATGAGTGTTGAGATATGGGAAGAAAGCCGGGAACTGGAAAGTGAACCGGAAGAAGCCGTGTCTGCTTTAAAAGAAGAATTAAAACATTATGGCCTTGAAGAGCTTCCTCCTGATGAACAAATCAGGGCATTTGTGCATGAAAGGATGGAAAACGGTATATTTCGCCAGGAATACTGGAGCAGAATGGGGCAGGTATTGATTAAACTGTAATTTAAGTTTGCTTTCACGGCAAAAAAGCTTTCGTTTAATCATCACCAGGTTAAAGTGGGGAGTAAAGAAATCAACTTTATGCCATGGAATCAAGTTATTAAAAATTATTAAAATTAAAGAGGGAGGTAACTTGATGTTCAGGAAACGCTACTTGTTTATCTTTTTGACGCTGGCAATTTTTACAAGCCTTCTTTTATTTGGTTGCGGGACTGACCAGGCAACAGGTGAACCAGAGCCCGATGTAGAGAAAGATGTAGAGGGACAGGCAGAAGAACAGGTAGATATAATCAGATTGGGCGGTGGAGATTGGGGCTACCCGACTCCTTATGCCCATTATCCCAGGGGTCCCGGATCCCGTAAGATGCGGCTGATTTTTGATACCCTGCTGACCAGTGACGGCGAGGGAAACAATGCACCCATGCTGGCCAGTGATTGGGAGATCAGCGAGGATGGTTTGACTTATACCTTTAAGCTTCAGTCCGAGGCAAAGTGGCACGATGGCCAGCCCCTCACAGCAGAGGATGTAGTTTTCAGCTATGAATACCAGCAGCAGTATCCCCCGGTGAATACTGCCGATTTTTCTGCCGTAAAAAAGGTGGAAGCTGTAGATGAACAGACGGTTGTTATGGAGCTCAACGAGCCGGAACCCTTTTTTTTGGACAAGATGCGGAGCTTTACGATCGTTCCGAAACATATCTGGGAAGGGGTCACCGATCCCTATAATCTTACTACCTCTGAGGCGGCAGTGGGGACAGGGCCTTACAAGTTAACCGATTTTAGCAAGGAGCACGGCATCTATGGTTTTGAGGTTAATGAAAATTACTGGGGGAGCAAGCCGAGAGTCAGGGAGATCCAGTTTGTGCCGGTGAGTGAGGCTATCCTGGCTTTTGAGCAGGGAGAGGTTGACCGCGTTGGAGTTACCCCCGATATTTTGTCCCGGTATGAAAATGATCCGGAGTACCGGGTCATGCAATATGTAACCTCCTGGGCCAACCGGCTTTATTTCAATATGAATAAGCGGCCGGAGTTGGCAGATAAAGTTTTACGCCAGGCCATGGCTTATGCTATTGATCGCCAGGAGCTGGTGGATCTGGTGGAGCGTGGTAAAGCGGTGCCGGGGAACCCGGGCGTGCTGCATCCCATCAGTAACGAACTTTATAACCCCAATGTGCCTCAATATAATTATAACATGCAGAAAGCAGAAGAACTTTTGGATAGCCTGGGCTACAAAGATACCGACGGCGATGGGGTACGCGAAAACAGCCGCGGGGAGAAGCTGAAATTTCAGCTGCTGGCTACCAGTGCCCGCTTGGCAGAACTGGTGCAGATGCATCTTGCCCGAGCAGGTATAGAGGCCAATGTCCAGGTTACCGATACCATGACCAGGGATGCCCGCTTCAAGGAAGGGGATTTTGAACTTTGTATCAACGGCAGTGGCGGCGGTGAAGACATTGAAGAGGTTACCAGCGGCAAGAAAAAGGCCAGGGCAACGTCTACCACAGGAAATATTATCGGTTATCATAACCCGGAGGTAGACAGGTTGTATTCTGCTCAGGATAAGGAAATCGATCCTGAAAAACGCCGGGAACTGATGGCCGAGCTGCAGCAGATTTTAGCTGAGGATCTTCCCAAACTTACTCTTTACTATACAAACTCCATTTCGGTACACCGGCCGGCGGTGTACGACGGTTGGAGTGAGGACACCTATCACAGCGACAGCCGGTCAAACTTTGTGGACTGACTAAATGGGGGAGAATGAAGTGAGGCAGACGACCCGCTTGAGGTTTCTGGAATATGGGTTAACAATTTTGATCGTGATCTCCTTAAACTTTCTTTTACCCCGGGTCATACCGGGCGATCCGTTCCTGGTGATTTCCTCACAAAGCGCTGATGATGAGGAAATTGTTTTGACCGCGGAGCAGCGTGAGTTCTTTTTCGACTATTACGGCCTGGATAAATCTATTGGTGAACAGTATGTGTCCTACCTGGGGGAATTAATCCGGGGTAATTTGGGATACAGCTTGTATTACAAGGAGCCGGTAAGCCGGATTATCCTGCGCCGGTTGGGATGGACAGCGTTTATGGTAACTTCGTCATTAATATTAAGTACCATTATTGGTTCTATCCTGGGCTGTATATCCGCTTGGTATCGGGATAAATGGCCGGACAAATTCTTGTTTTTCCAATTTATTGTTTCGGCAGAGATTCCGGTTTTTCTCCTGGGCCTGATTATACTGTTTGTATTTGCAGCGGGGTTGGGATTATTTCCTCTGGCAGGAGCTGTAACGCATTTTGCCAATTATAAAGGCTGGTGGGAAAAGATTCTGGATGTATTACATCATGCCTGTCTGCCCGTTTTGGTCCTGACTATTTCCCGGATGGGCGGTATGTATCTGCTTTCCAGAAACAGTATGACAACCGTATTGAAAAAGGATTACCTGCGTACTGCCTGGGCCAAAGGACTTCCTCCCAAGCGTGTTATTTTTCGTCATGCCTTGAGGAATGCCCTGCTTCCCATAGTAACCCGTGTGTTCTTAAGTCTGGGTACCCTGATCGGCGGCGCGATATTGGTAGAAAATGTTTTTGCCTATCCGGGCCTGGGGCTTTTAATGAGGGAAGCGGTAAGGCGCCATGATTATCACCTCATACAGGGGATTTTTCTGGTAGTAACGTTGCTCGTATTATTGGCAAATTTTTTTGCTGATTTAGTTTACGGGAAGCTTGATCCCCGGGTTAATTACAGTAAGGCTCAGGGAGGTTGATTGTGGCTGGAATACATGAATTACTGCTGAAATTATTAAAAAAGGTCAGGGAGTTTTCTCTGCTGGGAAAAGTAAGCCTTATTGTAATTTTGCTTATCTTTTTGGCGGCCTTATTTGCTCCCAATGTCTCCATGCATTCTCATAAATCTTCTTCGGGTCCTGCTTTGTCCCCGCCGGGGAAAGACCACCTGTTGGGTACTGACGATCTGGGTATTGATCTTTGGGCTCAAATTTGCCACGGAGCCAGGATCAGCCTGATCGTGGGTTTCGGTACAGCATTTTTGGCAGCTTTGGGTGGCGGCCTTATCGGTATTATCGCCGGATACCTGGGCGGGTGGATTGATAAGGTGATCATGAGGATGATTGATATCATGATTGTCCTGCCGGACTTTCCGCTGATGATTGTGCTGGCCGCCTTTCTGGGCCCCAGTGTCCTGAATATTATTATTGTGCTGGCCTTGTTTTCCTGGGTTTTCCCCGCCAGAATTGTTCGTTCCCAGATCTTGATGCTCAAGGAACATAGTTATATCAAATCGGCGGAGACATACGGCGCTGGGGCCTGGTATCTGATGTGGAAGCATTTTTTCCCGGCAGTTTTCCCTTTGATGGCTGTAAATATGATCAGGCTGACAGGGAGGGCCATTGTTTCCGAAGCCGGGCTTTCCTTTTTGGGGTTGGGGGACCCCACATCCAAAAGCTGGGGTTTAATCATCAATCATGCCACCAGTTTTCGGGGAATATATTTCACGGAATTCTGGAAATGGTGGCTGTTATATCCATGGTTGGCGTTAACTTTGATCGTTCTTTCCCTGGCTTTTATCAGTCGTGAATTGGAAAGAATAGTTAACCCGCGTCTTAGAAGTTGACACCTTCCTTTAAGGGGGAATTGTTTTGACTGCTGAGAGCAAGTTTTTGCTGGAAGTAAAAAATTTATCTATAACGTATGATCATGTTCACCCTCCGGTAAAGGCTGTTGACGGCGTTTCCGTGCAGCTGGGGAAACATGAGTGCCTGGGGATTATCGGCGAATCAGGGTGCGGGAAAAGTTCTCTGGCCCTGGGGATAACAGGGCTGATCAAAGAGGACGAGGGTGCCGTTGCCGGAGAGATAATTTACAACGGACAAAACCTGGTGGGGCTGCCGGAAAGTAAATTGAGAGAATACCGTTGGAAAGAGATTGCCCTGGTATTCCAAAATTCCCTGGAAGTGCTCAATCCTGTCCTGAACATCAGAGAGCAAATAGGAGAACCGATAAAAACCCATTACGACGTATCTTCTGCTGAGGTTGACCAAAGAGTGGTCAACCTTTTGGAAATGGTGGGTCTGGACCCGCACTGGCGGCACCATTACCCGCACCAGTTATCAGGGGGGATGAGGCAGCGGGTGCTGGTGGCCATGGCCCTGTCCTGTAACCCGAAATTATTAATTGTTGACGAACCTACCACGGCATTGGATCCCCTGAGTAAAAATGAAATTTTGCAGTTATTGCAAAACCTGCAAAAAAAGTTGGGTTTTACGATGATGATCATCTCCCATGATCTGGGAGTGGTTAAAAAGCTTACTTCCAGGTTAATGACCATGTACTGCGGGCGTGTAATCGAGATGGGAATTACCTCGGAAGTGCTCAAGAACCCCATGCACTGTTATACGCGCGGCCTGCTGAATTCTTCCCCCAATCTTTTTAAGTACAAGGACTTGTGGGGGATTGAAGGTGAACCTACTGCGGATAATTCTGCAAAGGGCTGCGCTTTTTATTCCCGGTGCTGTCAGAGTGAAGAAAGCTGCAATTATTCCCGGCCCTCGCTCGAGTATGTAGCTCTTGAACGCATGGTCGCATGCCACAAGGGGGGAATTGAAACTTTTCTCAGGGCCGAAGGGATAAAAAAGACCTATAAATTAAAAAATATGGAAATTGAGGCTGTAAAGGATGTCAGCCTGGAAATAAAAAGCGGTGAAGTAATCGCCCTCGTGGGTGAATCCGGCTCCGGCAAATCTACCCTGGCCCATATTTTAGTGGGAGTTTTAAAGGCGGATGCCGGCAAAATATTCTATAAAAATAAAAAGGTAGTGGGAAGATGGGCCACCAAAATGCTGGAGGGTATGCAAATTATCTTCCAGGACCCGTTTTCTGCCACCAGTGACCGCATGAGCGTTCTGGATGTGGTGAAAGAACCGCTGGATATAATTAAGTGGGGTAATAAAAAAGAAAGAGAAGCAGAGGCGATCAAGGCTTTGCAGAAAGTGCAATTACCGGTTTCCAATGATTTTTTAAATCGCTATTGCCACGCCTTAAGCGGTGGACAGCGCCAGCGGGTGGCCATCGCGCGGTCGTTGACCACAAAGCCGAAGTTGTTAATTGCAGATGAAGTGACTTCCATGCTGGACCCTTCAACCCAGGCCAACCTTTTAAGGGAACTTAAGGGACTTCAAAACAGAAATGGGTTTGCCATGTTATATATCACCCATGACCTACACCTGGCCCGGAAAGTTGCCGATAAAGTATATGTCATGTATCAGGGCGAAATTGTGGAAGAAGGCGTATCCTTTGAAGTATTTGAAAAACCGGAACATGTTTATACAAAACAACTACTGCAGGAGTCCTTCAGGGATCTGGTCTGATTTGAAGCCCGATCCCCGCTGCCCCGACAGGCATTTTTCTACACGGTCATTTTTCTGGATTGTCGAAAAAGAAGAAACCTGGAAGGAAGTTGTTTGCAAAGCCCTAAAACAGCAGTTCGGCCGCGGGGCTTGCGCTCGGTGCGCGCCGCCCTATGGGGGAGCTACCTGGTTTGCCGGTTGATGAGTCCGGCCGCGGGGCTTGCGCTCAGGACGTGCCTGGTCTATGGTAGTTATTGGAGGTTTAAATAATGTTATACAAACTCTGGAAGCTGGCCCGGCCCTCCCCGGGACTGCTTTTGCTGACACTGCTTTTGGTTATCCTGTCTACAATGTCGGGCCTGGCTCCACCCTGGGTGATCCGTTATGCTATAGACAATCTGATTGTAACCGGAAAAGAACATCTGCTGGGGGCGGCAGCGCTGGTCATGATTTTCTTTTCACTGCTGCAGATAAGTTGCAATTTCGGGGCCCGTTACCTGGCAGAGTATCTGGGCCAGAATGCTCTCTTTCGGCTGCGTAATATTTTGTACCGTCATTTACATACATTATCTTTTTCATTTTTTGATGGTGCCGGCACCGGGGATATCATGTCCCGGCTGACGGTGGATACCAGAATATTGAACAATTTTTTTGGTCTGGCGATCGTAAATATTATGGCCAATATCATGACGATCATAGGAATTATGGCCGTCATGTTTTACTGGGACTGGCAGCTGGGGTTGGTCTTTTTATTCATTACACCGGCCATAGTCCACGGAATTGTTATTTATGCCGGTAGGGTTCAGCCGGGTTTTAGCAGGATTAACCGGCAGTTAGGGAAAATGAACAATATACTGGAAGAAAGTTTAATGGGCATCAGCCTGGTAAAGTTGACCGGCAGTGAGGATTATGAACTGAAAAAATTCGGCCGGCAGCATGAAGAGTATCTCTCCACCACGCTCAGTGTGTTAAAAATATCTGCGTTGTGGCAGCCTTATGTGCAATTCCTGGCGGCCCTGGCCGCGGCTGCTGCTTTGTGGAGCGGTGGACGGGCGGTGATCGGGGGGCGCGTTTCCCCGGGTGTACTGGTTGGTTTTGTAACATATATGGGGATGCTGGTCCGGACGATCCGGTTGACTGGAAGAATGGTGAGCGTTGTAACCCGGGCGTCGGCTGCCGGACAGCGCGTGATTGAGATTTTGCAATGGAAATCAGACATCAAGGATGTGCCCGGTGCTTATCCCCTGCCGCCGGTAAAGGGCAGGGTTTGTTATGAAGATGTTTATTTTGCATATGATGGGAAGAACCAGGTATTAAAGGAGATCAATTTTACAGCGGAGCCGGGACAGATAGTGGCACTGGTGGGTTCTACCGGTACCGGTAAAACTACCCTCATCCATCTTCTGGCCAGGTTTTACGAACCATCAAAAGGCAGGATTACAATTGACGGCCACGACGTAAAAGAAGTTACCCTGGAAAGTTTGCGACAGCAGGTTGGTGTTGTCTTTCAGGACACCTTTATTTTTAATGCTTCTATTAAGGAGAATATTGCTTACGGCAAACCTTCTGCTTCTTTGGCAGAAATTGAAAAAGCAGCCAGGCTGGCCCAGATTCATGATTTTATTTCCGATCTGCCTCAGGGTTATCATACGCAGGTAGGCGCCAGGGGAATGACACTTTCCGGTGGGGAGAGGCAGCGTCTGGCCATTGCCAGGGTTCTACTTACCAATCCAAAACTGCTCATTTTAGACGAGGCAACTTCTGAACTGGATGCACAGACAGAAGGTGCCCTGCATACAGCACTGCAGGAAGTCATCAAGAACCGGACAGTCTTTGTCATAGCCCACCGGCTGTGGACAGTACAGAATGCAGATAAAATCCTGGTTCTTTCCCAGGGCCGGATTGTGGAGTCAGGCAGCCACCAGGACCTCCTGGCGGCAGGAGGTATGTACAGCCGGTTTTATGAATATTTTTTACAGAACAAAAATATTCCCGGCAATCATGATCACAGAGAAAGGAGGCCGGATCAATGAAAAGAGGAGGTCCCTTCCAGAGGTATTCTTCCCGGCAGGAAGAAAACTTTCGTTTTTCCGATATAAATAGCGAAGTCCTCAAGTTCTTTTGGAAATATGTAAAACCCTACTGTCCAAGTCTCCTTGGTGCCCTGGCTGCTGCTTCGCTCGTGACTGCCTGTACCGCTGCCGGCCCTTATCTGATCATGAAAGCAATTGACCGCTATATTGCCGGCGGTGATCTCAGGGGGCTTACATTTATCACTTTGCTCTACATTGGCGTTAATGGTGTTTTATGGCTGGGTTCGTACTGGCAGACTTACCTGGCCGGGGCTGCCGGGGAAAAAGTAATTTATAATATACGTCAGGATTTTTTTGCCCACCTCGAAGGGTTATCCCTTGATTTTTTTATCAAGCGCTCTCCCGGTGAAATCATGTCCCGGCTGATTAATGATATCAATACTCTGTCGGACCTTATTTCTACAGGGTTGGTGGGGTTAATCGGTGACTTGTTAACTATTGCCGCGATTATGGGGATGATGCTGTTCCTCAATGCCAAGCTTGCTCTCCTGACCTGGACAACAGTTCCTGTTATTTATTTCTTTACCAGATATTTTGGCAGGAAACTGCGCGCCGCTTTTCATGAGGTCAGGAAAAAAATTGCTGAGATCAACTCCGAGCTGCAGGAGAATATTACGGCCAATAAAGTTGTGCAGGCGCTGTACCGCAATGAAACAAACATCGAGAAATTTGAAATCATGAACAGGGATAATATGGAAGCCAACCTGCGGGCCATGGGCATTTTTGCCCTGTTTTTCCCCTTGATATTTTTTGTCGGCAGTGTCGGAACGGCCCTTGTTTTGTGGTACGGCGGGCGGCTTGCTGCCGGTGGGGTGATCAGCGTGGGGCTGCTGGCAGCATTTCTGCAGTATGTGGAAAGATTTTACCGCCCGGTACGGGAAATCAGTCAGATATATAATGTGATCCAAGCGGCAGGTGCTTCTTTGGACAGGATCTATGAATACCTGCAGTTAGAGCCGGAGATAGTGGAACCTGAGGATGATAGCGGTGTCGGTGCTGCACCTGTTGAATTTGAGGGTAGAATTGATATTTGCAATGTAACTTTTGCCTATACCCGGGGTAATTCTGTGCTCAAAAAAATAAACATGCATTTTGAACCGGGCAGCACGACCGCTCTGGTGGGCCTTTCCGGGGCAGGAAAAACCACCATTGTAAAACTGTTGGCCCGCCTGTATGAGGTCCAAGCAGGCCAAATTCTTATTGATGGGGTGGGCATAAACGAAATTCCTGCAGCGCAGCTGAGAAAAATTCTGGCGGTAGTTCCCCAGGAGCCATTTTTGTTTTCTACCACAGTGATGGAAAATATGCGTTACGGTAATCCGGCGGCAGCTGATGAAACAGTGATCAGTGCCGCCAGAAAATTGGGGGTTCACCCCTTGATAGAAAAGCTTCCCCAGGGTTACCAGACAAAAGTAGGCCGCCGGGGGGAGCGCCTTTCCGGCGGCCAGAAGCAGATTATTGCCCTGGTCAGGGTGTTTCTGTCGGATCCCCTGATCCTGGTGCTGGATGAAGCCACTTCCAGCCTGGACAGTTCCACAGAAACCACTCTTAAGCAGGCGCTGCAGCTGATGCTAAAAAATAGAACCGGCATTATCATCGCGCATCGTTTTGTGCTCCTGGAGCTGGTGGACCGGATTTATGTCCTCAATGAGGGAAGCATTGAGGCCTCGGGGCGGCAGGAACAGGTCTATATGCACAGCCGCCTGTTCAGGGATCTATACGAGAGCCAGATCTTTTTAGAAGATGTGGCCCAGCAATAGCTTGCCGTACTTCATACGGGATGTGGTTGCAAAAAGCCCCTACCTGAAAAAGGTAGGGGCTTTTTGTGCAAATTACACGATTCGGGATGGATGTTGCCGGGCCCGCTTTAACAAGCTTTTAATTTACTATTTTACGACTCATAGACCCCCATGAGGCTTTGCTTCACCAGCAGAAAATGAAATATTAAAGTGCTATTTCGGGATAGCCTTTAGAGCTTTGGCATCAAGAATTCTCAGGTCAGGTGCCGATCACAGTCACGACGACGCGGCAGGTGGAGAGGCCCAGGCTGCCGTTGATGAGGGGGATAGTTTCGCCGGGGCCGACCAGCCCCGACTTGAGGTGGGCGTCGGCGTTGCCGTCCTGCCGGTCATGTTCCCAGCCGCCGCGGGGGATCAGTTTGCGCAGCAGCGTGACCACGTCATTTTGCACGCTCTCGTCCCAGTTTTCCTGGATCATGATCGCCGCCGTGGCCCCCTGGGCGTAAACCGAAACCAGCCCGTTTTTAATGCCGCTTTGCTCCACCTCTGCCCTGACCTGTGCGGTGATATCGTAAAGCGCCTCCCGCGCAGTGGTTTCCAGCTCGAGAACACTGTGTTTCAAATGCATGCTTGACTTCCCCTTAACCGGCCGTTGCAGCTTGCCGGGAGTACAGATTATTCCCATCCGTTCATCTACAGTTTAATTGATAAACCGCGGGAATTCAACTAGTGTGTCAATATTTAGCGGATAAATTTCCTCATGAAAGCTCTTGGAAGGACTTTTTGTGCTACTAGCATAAAAAGTCCTTTCTTTATGTTAATTTTATCACATAAGCATATAGAATGATGTAGTAAGCGCACAATAAGGCAACTTTTTTTAATAGATCAATACATGTTCATCTTTTTGGTGTCAGTGTATAATTATTATAAAAAGTAAAGGAGGTTCTGTATAAACTTACCGACCGAATGGGGCAAAATGTTGGAAGGCAGCAAAATGCAACTAAACCGGAACAGTGTGGCTAAAGTAGACACCGAGACGTATCAAGCTACCGATGAAGATATTTTAGCTGGAGGTGATGTGGTGACGAACCGGTATTTACCATTGACGCGATTGTGTAAGTCTTTATAATTAATTGTAGACACTAAAGCAAAAGAGAAACATGCTGGGACCTACTGTAGATCAACATCGTGAGCGGCTGCCATTTGAATGATAGCATGGTGGAGAGAGCCGTATTGGGTTTTGATTAATCTTGAATATTTAGATTACTGGGAAAGTTTTGAATACACCCGTCCTGCAATGTCCTGTGATTACGATAGCCAAGGGTGAGAATAAAATGATCAAATAACCGGGGATATTTTGGCTGCATTAAACATAAAAACTGATGCATCAATTTGGACTTGAAATGATTTTTGGCGCAAAACATTAAGAAAGAGGTGCTTTCTTTGAAAAAGAATCCGGCAGAAATATATGTTAAATTAAGAGATCGTATGAATTCCCTCGCATTTGGCTACGGTCCTACCGACAGCGGTGTGGAATTTTCCCTGCTTGAAAGATTTTTTACACCTGAAGACGCAGCCTATGTGTTGGAAATGGAGATCGATAAGTTCTTTACAGCTGATGAATATGCCAAGGTTTCTGGCAGAAAAGTTGAAGAGGCGGAAAAGATCCTGGAAGATATGACCATGAAAGGTCTTATTTACAGAAGATGCCGTGAAGGTGAGAAAAATTCTTACCGCGTGGTCCCCGTAGCACACGGATTTCTTGAATTCGGCGTAGACGAAGTTGACAAAGATATCAAAGAAGGTAAAGCCGACTGGTTACAGGATTATGGTGCTCATGCCGCTGAAGTTTGGGGCAAACAATGGTTCGGAAGCACAGAAATTCCTTTCTTCCGTTCTGTACCGATCAACTCCAATCTGGTTGTTGAAAATGAACTCCTGCCTTTTGATGACGCGGTGGCCCTGATCAAATCCAAAAAACTATTCGCTGTTTCCAAATGCCTGTGCAGAATTACAACTGCTGCAGGCGGAGGCTATGACGATCCTCGCAAAGAAGTCTGTTTGGCCTTTGACGATATGGCCCGTTTTTACATTGACATTGGAATCGGCCGGGAACTCACCATGCAGGAAGCTATCGATATAATTGATGAAAGCATTAAATTGGGGCTGTGCCTGCACGTAGCCAACTCCAAGGAAGGCGAAGTTATGTGTAGTTGTGCTGTCGATAGGTGCGGTCTTCTCCAGATGACCAAGAGTTTTGGCGGCGCTGCAACCGCACATGTTTCCCACTATAAGGTCAATGTTGACCGTGATAAATGCTCCGGCTGCGGCACCTGCGTTACCAAGTGCCCAACACAGTGCAGTTCCCTTGACGATGAAAAGAAATCTGTTGTCAGCGAGCCCGATCGTTGTGTAGGCTGCGGCCAGTGCGTTAGCAATTGTCCTACAGGCGCCAGATCCCTGGTCAGAAAGAGCGACGATGAGATCATCCCCCTGGATGATACCTTGTTCGACGCCTACGAAAAAATGCAAGCCATCCGTAAAGAACGTGGTGAAATCTGATTTGTTGTTTGGCAGGACAGATCAGGGCCGTAACAGTGTGCAACCACCAATCCGAATAAACAATAATTTTTGAACCCAACCCGGGCGGTTTTGTTCCGGGCCCGGGTATAGATACTGAAATTATATTCATGACAGCTGTTGCCTATATTTTTCTAGGGAAGGTACTACAAATGCATGAATTATCAGTTACAAAAAATGTGTTGCAGCTAGTTATCAAACATGCTGAAGCCAACAAAGCCCACAAGGTAGTCGGGGTACAGTTGGAAATCGGAGAAATGCGCGATATTATAGAAGATCTGATGCGGAAATGCTTCCTATATTTGGCACGGGGCACGATTGCGGAGGGTGCTGAATTAAAGATCGATGTAATTCCCTTAACCTGTATCTGCCGTATCTGCAATGAAATTTTTCCGGTAAATGTGCATAAAGGCTTTGATGATCTGTCCTGCCCTAAATGTGAGGGCACCAGTCTTGTCCCCTATACCGGTCAGGAATTCATTATAAAAGCAATAGATGTGCTCTGAATATAGTTAGAGCAGTGTTTAACAGAGTTGTAACTTTTTTAGCTGTTGTTGTAAGAATTTGTACCTTATATAACGCAATGAATATTAATTAGGAGGAGAACATTTTGCGCAAAAATTTAGCAAAACTGGTAACGCATATCAACGCGTTGAATCAAAATCCAACCGAGACTTCACCTGATTATATTTTTTGGGACGCGATATTAACGGACGAAATGGTGGATACCGCGCTTAAGATCGAACTGCGTGAACCCACATACGTTGACACGGTCGCAGAGCGCATCGGTAAACCGGTTGAATACACAGCCAAACTCCTTGATGAAATGGTGCATGTAGGCATTCTTGAGTACATGACCGACGAAAATGGTGTTGACCGTGTCTATTTGCCGATCTTTGTTCCCGGTAGCATGGAAATGGGCGCAATGGACTACTGGCGTGTTGAAAAGCACCCCGAAATAGCCTATGCTTTTCCGCAGTACATTCAGGGCCTGACCAAGGGTTTTGCCAGGTATTTTCCCATGGGCACCGGCCTTGTAAGAGCACTGCCGGTTCAGAAGGCCATTGAAAACGAATCAAAACGCGTTAAGCTGGAAGAAGTATCCTACTTTGTTGAAAAGTATCATCCCTCCCTTGCTATTGCCCCCTGTGAATGCCGCCATACCCGTCGCATGAACGGTGAACTTGGGCATGATCTTGAGGACGAATGGTGTATTTCGCTGGGCTATCTAGCAGAAAACTGCATTCGTACCGGTAAGGCAAGGCGCATTACCAGGGAAGAATGTTATGAAATTCTGCATAAGGCTGAAGAGAAAGGGTTTGTGCACGAAGTTACAAACATTTTTGGTCCTGAAGAATCTACGTTTATTTGCAATTGCGACTGGTCTTCCTGCTGTGCGTTAAGAACTGCATGGTATTGCAATACCCCGGATATGGTTCGCACCAATTACTGTGCCGGGGTGGACGAGGAAAAATGTTCTGCCTGCGGCCAGTGCGTAGAGGTTTGCCCGATGAACGCTGTAAAACTGGGCCAGCAGCTTTGTGAAAAGAAACCCATTGAAATCAAGGATTCAGTGATTCCCGGTAACCCGGAATACAAAGGTGAAGAGAACTGGAGACCGGATCTTTTAACCGAACGCGATTATGTTGTACAAGAAACAGGTACCTCACCCTGCAAAACTAAATGCCCGGCACACATTGCTGTTCAGGGTTATATTAAGCTGGCGTCAGAAGGGAAATATCGGGATGCGCTGGAACTCATTAAAAAAGATAACCCATTACCCGCGGTATGTGGCAGTATTTGTAACCGCCAATGTGAAGAGGCCTGTACCCGTGGCGATATCGATGAAGCGGTTGCTATAGATGATATCAAGAAATTTATCGCAGAAAAGGATATGTACGCCGAAACGCGTTTTGTTCCTAAAAAGATCAATGACAGGGGGCAGAAAATCGCTGTTGTTGGTTCTGGCCCCGCCGGTTTATCCTGTGCTTACTATCTGACTGAACTTGGTCATGATGTTACGGTCTTTGAGAAAGAGAAAAGACTTGGCGGCATGCTGACACTGGGCATTCCCTCCTTCCGTTTGGAAAAGAGCATCATTGAAGCCGAAATTGATATTTTACGCGAAATGGGCGTCAAATTCATTACCGGTGCAGAGGTCGGAAAATATGTTACACTAGATGAATTACGCAAGGCCGGCTACAAGGGTTTTTATCTGGCAGTCGGTGCACAGGGCGGTAAAAAGCTTGGAATAGAAGGCGAAGATGCAGAGGGTGTCATATCCGGCATTGACTTCCTTAAAAACGTTAACCTTGGAAAACAAAACGATCTGACTGTGGCCGGAAAAGCAATCGTCATTGGCGGTGGCAACGTTGCTGTAGACGTCGCCAGAACGGCAATTCGCAAAGGTTCGGATGACGTTGCACTTTACTGTCTTGAGTCCCGGGAAACCATGCCTGCAACTTCCGAAGAAATAGAGGATACAGAAGCTGAAGGCATTTCAATCAACAACGGGTGGGGACCGAAGCGTATTTTAACCAAAGATGGTGTGGTGTGCGGCATAGAATTCAAGAAGTGTATCAGCGTATTCGATGAGGAACAGCGTTTTAATCCCAAATATGACGAAAATGAAACGATAACTGTTGAATGTAACAGTGTTCTCGTCGCCATTGGCCAATCTATTGAATGGGGCAATCTGCTGGATGGCAGCAAGGTCGAACTGAACCCTGGCAACACTGTAAAGACGGTTCCCATAAAAGAGGTTGCAACCTTCCAGATGGCACCGGCGGCAGGGTTGGAGCCTGAGATGTATCATTTGCCAACTCCGTTTGAAGTTTATCAGACGGCGGAACCCGACGTTTTTGCAGGCGGTGATGCCTATACCGGCCCGAAGTTTGCTATTGATGCGATTGCAGCCGGCAAGGAAGCTGCAGAATCCCTGCATCGTTTTGTTTGGGAAGGGCACAGTCTCGTACTTGGACGTGACCGCAGAAGGTTACATCATCTTGACAAGGACAATGCAGATCTTAGTAGTTACGATACAATGTCCCGTCAACGTCCCAAGATATACAAGGAAAATATAAAGAGCTTCAGGGACCACCGCGGGACATTCACAGAGAAACAAATTAAGAAGGAAGCGGAGCGCTGCTTAAACTGTGGTGTTGCCCGTGTGGACAAAAACCTCTGCATCGGCTGTGGGTTGTGTACAACCCGTTGTAAGTTTGATGCCATCACCCTTACGAAAGAGTACGACGCATGGGGTATGCAATACGAGGATCTGCTGACTACGCTTGGAGGTATCATTGCAAAAGAAACTGAATAAGGAAAGTAAGGCGGTAAACTATGCATGAAATCGGCATTCTATATAAGATGGCAGAACTTGCCGAAACAGTTGCGGCCGAAAACAGCTTGAAGAAAATCACCTCGATCACTGTTGAGGTCGGTGAGCTTTCCGGGATACTCCCTGTGTTTCTGGAAAAATATTATCCACTTGTGATTGAAAACAGGGAGGTACTAAAGGAATCTAAATTATTAGTACAGGTTATTCGTGGACAAGGGCTTTGTGATGAATGCAAAACATTGTATAACATTATGAAAAATGAGGGCAAATGCCCGCAGTGCCACAGCCGGAGCAAAACCGTCCTCGGCGGCAGAGAATTTGTTGTAAAAAACATCTTGTATGAAGAATAGCCCAGATCTGCTGTGCACCCAGGCAACCGTCCTGGGTGCACGGCTACAAAGGCTTAAATTGCAGGCATATTCGGGATATTAAATAGGGAAGATAAGGCGGGAGGTGATAGTATGTCGGAATTTGAATTAAAAATAATAGAGGTTAAACAGAATATTTTTGAGGAAAACGAAAACTCTGCAAATGAACTACGTGAGTATCTGAAAAAAGAAAAAACATTCATGGTCAACCTGATGGCATCACCGGGTGCAGGAAAGACTACAATACTGCTACGTACAATTGAAATGCTTAAAAATGAAATGAAAATAGGCATCTTGGAGGCAGATATTGATGCCAGCATCGATGCCGAAATGATCGCTGCCACCGGTACAAAAACGATTCAACTGCATACCGGCGGCATGTGCCACATGGATGCGGATATGACCCGGGAAGGCCTGAATGAAATGGGGATAGAGGATCTTGATTTGGTGGTACTTGAAAATGTTGGCAATTTAGTCTGTCCGGCAGAGTTTGATACTGGTGCCTGCCGCAATGTCATGATCCTGAGTGTTCCTGAAGGCGATGATAAACCGCTTAAATATCCTCTCATGTTTCAGGTGAGCGATCTTGTGCTCATCAACAAAATTGATGCAAAGAGCATTTTTGATTTTGATGATGAGGCAGTGGTAAGAAGAATTCATGACAGAAATCCCAACGCTGAAATATTTTTCGTTTCGGCCAAGACCGGTGAAGGGTTCGACAAATGGTGCGACTGGCTCCGAAACGGCGTAAAGGAATGGCAGAAATAAGTGTGTATCATATTTCCAAAAAAAATACGATCAACCATGAATAATTATAAAAAAAGTCTCTTAAAACCTGCTCATAGGGAGCGTGGAAAGAGACTTTTTTTTTGGCGCTGACTGTGCACGGAACGGTTAGAAAGAAAGATAGCAAAGCAGATTTTAAGGATATTTATTTAAATGTTCGCTAAAGGCCGGGGGAATACCATAAATTAACACCGGTCTTCTATGCTGTGGAGTGTTGAAAGCCCATTATAAATAGAGTAAAATTAATTAGGAGGAACGTAATTTTAAAGGAGTGCTTCCTATGAGGCAAATACAGGATTTTATATTGAATCTGAGGACTTTTGCGCCTAGGGTGTTATCCATGCCAACAAACCCCGCTGTCGTATCGAGGGTAGACAGGATAAACGTCAACACTGATTTTTCAAAAAGTACACTTTACATTGGATTTGAATCCCAGATGCAAAATACTATTCGTTTTCTCTCCGGAATGACGCTCTTTCTGATTGAGGATATGCAGGGCTTTGCAGCCGGATAACAGGGCGAACTGCATCGTGATATTTCCACCGGAGACGGACGCAGATGCCCTTTTCGGGTGCTGTACCCAACTCATAAAAACGCAGAGTCTGGTATACAAAGATGCCTACGTCCTGTTTGATGCTTTCCTCTCTCAAAGTGACCTCAGTGAGATAACAGAATATACTGCCCGCCTGGTTGGCAACCCGGTGATGGTGATCGACAAAAGCTACAAAATTTTGGCCTTTTCAAAAGATATCTCTACTGATGATTTCCAGTGGAACGACAACATTTCGCGCAAATACTGCTCCTATGAATATATTTCTATGTTTAGCGATATAGATGACATAAAGAATAGCCGCAAGATCAATGAGCCTTTTTTCTCCGGTTGCATTGTCAGCCATCACAGGCATTGCATTTCCCGACTCTGTGCAGGCAGGGAGTGTATAGGCTATCTGCTTTCTATTGAGACCTGTGAACCCTTTTCGGATCACAGCGTGAGCCTGTTACAGGTGGCGACGCGGCTTATTGCAAGAATAATATCCATAGACAAGATGGGTAACGCATTCAACTCAGATTACGCCAGTCTGCTACTGGACTGCCTCGGCGGCAGATTCGCAGATAAAACGGTTCTTGATGACTGTATAAAGGTCACGGGTATGAAGCCCCCGGGTTGGTATTATATACTGGTGATAGACATCGGGCATTATTATCAAAATCCCTTCGGCCTGCAGGCAGGATACCTGCAAGATCGTATCAGATCGATTTTTGAAAACGCCATAAGCGTCAGCTATAATAATGATGTGGTAGTTCTTGTCCAGAGCATGATGACGCAAAAACAGATGATTAAAAAACTTAGTTCCGACCGAAAGTTTATTAAGGAAAACAAGCTCCGCATAGGCGTCAGTGACCAGTTTTCCAATCTGATCCAAGTACAGACAGCGTGGGGACAAGCAAAGCGCACGTTGAGGCTGGCGTCCAAACTGGAACCCTCAGCCTGCGTTGCATCCTATGACGATTACAAGATCTACGACCTTATAATAAACGGGCTTGAAAGGGACACCATTGAAAGCTATATAGGACGCCAGTGTGCTGATATAATTGAATACGACGCTAAAAATGATACCCAGTATTTCGAGACGCTGTATTACTATATAATATTTGAGAAAAATCTCGAAGAGACTGCCAATAAGCTTTTCATCCATAGAAACACGGTGTCCTACCGTATAAGACGCGCCAAGGAACTTTTTGACATCGATCTTGATAACCCCCAGACGCGCCTTTTGTTTAGTTATTCCTATTTGCTGCATAGGCTGAAAAAGGTTGGGTGGTTTGGTGAATGAACGTTTATAAACAATTGGCCGACCACATTGACAGCTTGCATAAAAATCCGTATTGCAAACCGCACGACGAAAACAGTGCCTTTGTAAAGATATTTAGACGGTTGCTCACAGTGGAGGAGGCGCGGGCTGCATTGCTGCTTGGAGCAGACGCCATAGCAGTGGATGCGTTCGCAAAAAAGGCGGGGATAGAATCAAAGATGGCAGAGAAGTTGTTATTTAACCTCGCCCAAAAGGGCGTGGCCTTTGTGGATAATAATGGCGGCGAAAATATCTACAGTCTGCTGCCCTTCTGCCCAGGAATCATAGAATCTCTGTTTAGTAAATATTTGGACGAAGAGATATCCCGCTACTTGCAGGAATATGTTGATGAGCTCAACGGCTTCATATACGGTGGTGAGCAGACGATAGAAATGAATACACCGGTGGAGGCCACAATTTATCACTCCTCGTTTGAGGAGGCCATGTACTACCTGCAAAATGGTTCGGTATTCTCACTTTGCGACTGTCTCTGCCGTACGGCCAAGGAAAAGCTCGGACAGGCCTGCGGACATACCATAAAGGATGTCTGCATACAAGTGGGTCCGCTCTCAAAATACTATGTCCGCACCGGACGCGCTCATTATGTCAACTTCGAGGAGGCCGCGCGAGTACTTGAACGTAGCAGGGATGAGGGACTGTATTTTGAGATCAGCCGCGCCATGGGTGGCGAGGATTCGTATTTCATATGCAGCTGCTGCCCGTGCTGCTGTATCGCCATGCGCACCGTGCTGCCCGGGAGCATGCGTAGGGAAGCACCGCCTTCAAAATACCTGGCACAGGTAGACGAGGCACTATGTATCGGCTGCGGAAAATGCGAGGCGGAATGCCCGGCAAAGGCGATCAGCGCGGCAGGGGACAGTTTGCAGGTCAATGCGGCACGCTGCATCGGCTGTGGTTTATGCTGCATTTACTGCAAAAATGGCGCAATAAGTATCGTAGAACGATGATACTGTCGGCACCGCGGATAGAAGGTGGAGCATATGCACGAATTGGGCGTTGTAATAGAGATTGTCCGCATTGCGGACAGACGTGCCCGGGAGGAAAAGGCCAGCAAGGTTACACGCATTGTGCTGCAGGTCGGACAGCTCTCAGTGCTGGTGCCGGAGCTTGTGGAAGCGTGTTATCCTGCGGCGGTATGTGATACCCTACTTTCGGATGCTAAACTCAGGATAGAGATGCTTCCGGCCAACGCAATCTGCCGAAACTGTAAAAAGGTATTCAATGTTGTTGATCATGAATATCAATGTCCTGTGTGTGAAAGTCGAAATTGGGAATTGCTTTCGGGCAGGGAAGTCATCATAAAGGAAATTCAGATCGTATAGCGTACCCCCCTTGTCTCTTTTTTCTAAAAAAAGTTAAAAAGGGCTTTCAACCGCTTCTTTTTAGGGTATAATTAATCTGCAATCATATAATTAAAAAGAAAGGGTTGGTATTGATGTTGAAAGTGACAACAGCAGCGGTGGACCAGTTTAAAGCGGTTTTAAGCCAGGCGAATAAAGAGGGAGCATATATCCGTATTTATATTAGTGGGATGGGGTGAAGCGGCCCCAATTTGGGATTGGCTCTGGAGGAGTCATTTGAAGAGCAGGATCAGCGGAGGGAGATAGATGGGGTGTCTTTTATCTACGAGGAAAAAATTGCCCCTTACGTAAACGATAAGATTATCGACTACATTACGGGGCCACAAAGTGGATTTCAGATTAAGAGGGATGGGCCTGATCCCGGTTGTGGTTCCTGTTCTTCTTGTTAGGCGGCGGAAAGCAATTAACGGAGTAAGGTGGCATCCCCTGTGAACGTGGAAAAAAGACCATGCATTTTGAAGATATGCAAGAGAAATGTCATAAAGATCATCATCTTGCAGACAACTGTCCTTTTATTGCTGGCCGGGTTGTTTTTCCCCGGGGGCAGATCTTGGGTTTTTGCCGGGAGTCCCTCGCCTGCTGTTTATTGCAATGGGGAGGCCCTGAAGTTTGATGTTCCTCCGCTGTTCTGTCAAGAGATTCCTGTGTTTCCCCTGCGGGGGATTTTTGAGGAGCGCGGGTTTACTGTGATGTGGGAGCCCTCTGCTAAAAAGGTGGTACTCATTGGCCCCGGTCGGGTTGTTTATCTTTATCCCGGGAATCCCCTTTTTTCCGTGAATGGTGTTGTTTACCGTATGGCCCGGCCGCCTGTGATTGTGCAAGGAAGAATCATGGTCGCCATGGGTTTTTTAGAGCAAAGTGCGGACTTGGAAGAAATGATCTGGGATGAAAAAGGAGGCGTCCTCCACCTGAAGGGCAGCTCCGAGGGCGCTGAGGGGCCGGGCCAGGCACCACTGCCGGGTGAGGATGAAGTAAAAAAATATGATGTAAGTTTTATCGAAGTGCTTTTGCCTGCCGGTGAGCAGGCGGTTGCCGGAGAAAATTTTAAAATTATCATCACGGCCCCCTTTGTGCAAGGAATCTATGCCTATGCTGTCCGTTTTTCCTATAACCCGGAGCAGATCGAAGTGCGGGAGCTGAAAAACCCTTCTTTTAATCCCCGGCGGGATTTTTCCTGGAAGAGGATCGACAGTGCGGCAGGGATGGCGGAGTATCTGCAGACAACCCTGGGTTATCTGGAGAAAATACCTCCCCGTGATCCTCTAATTGTCCTGGAGGCGAGGGCTTTACGTGAGGGAGTGCTGTCTTTGCCGGGGGATGCGCTGGAGGTAATCATGCTGGACAATACTGCTGCCCCCATGCCCGCAGGCCTGGAAGAAAAAACCCTGTGGATCAGCCCCTCCCCTTAGGCTGGAAATTCACCTGAGCTTATTATGTACCGGGAAACAGCAACGGAGAAACAAAGATACAGAAAGGGCATTTTTTAGGGGAAATTTTACTTGACAGAGGTGGGGGGATGCTTTATAGTAAAATTGATTTGTATTGACCGGCTGGTCGGTCAACTCAAGGGGGGGGAACGGCGTGCAGGAACAAAATGGAATAGGGGATTTTCACCGGGGAAAGTGGCGCCTTTTTGTAGCCGTCATTTTTTTTATTTTGACTTCTTTTTTACTTTTGCTGCTGGGGTGCGGCTGCAAGCAGTCTGCCGGCTCGGAGGTGGAACAACAGCCGGCGGTTGTCGAGTTAACAGAACTTGAGCAAAGAGATATTCATGAGTCTGTGACGGTGAGCGGCCAGGTCAGCGCTCATTTGGAAGTAAAGGTGCTGGCGGAGCTGCCGGGCAGGATTGCAGAAGTGCATGTTTGCCTGGGGGATAAGGTTGAAAAAGGGGAGCTGCTGCTCCGGCTGGACAGCCGGGATCAGGAGGTGCAGCTGCAGCAGGCAGAGGCGGCTTTGACCGCAGCCAGGGCCCAGCAGGCTGAAGCGCAGGCCGGCGCCCGTTCTCAGGATCTGGCGCAGGGCCGGGCCGGCTTGGTGCAGGCTGAGAGTGCTTATGAAGCGGCCTGTGCGGAGCTGGAACGCATGAAAGTTCTTTATGAGGAAGGAATTGTATCGCTCCAGCAGCTGGAGCTGGTCCAAACGCAGCACACCGCTGCCCAGGCCGGGGTGGAGACGGCCCGGGCCATGTTGGAAAAGCTGGAGGCCGGGCCGACGGAGCATGCCTTGCAGGTTTTGGCGGCACAGGTCAGCCAGGCACAGGCCGGGGCGGCGGCCGCCAGGAGACAGTATGAAAAAATGTTTCTCCGGGCACCGATCAACGGTAAAGTCGCGGCCGTCATAGCCCGCGAAGGAGAAATGGCGGGGATGAGCTCTCCGGTGGTTATCCTGGTCAATGATGACCCTGTTTACATAGATATTTTTGTGGATGAGGAGCAGGTCGGGTATCTATTTGTGGGACAGGAAGTTTCTGTAGAGGTTCCTGCACTGGCGGAAAACGGGGCGGCGGCAGACAGCGGGGAAGATAAAAAAGATTCGGATGCGGCAAAGGAGCAGGGCTGCTTACAGGGGGTTATTGCCGAGGTGAGCCCGGCAGCCCTTGCCGGCAGCCGCTCTTTTCAGGTGCGGGTAGAAGTATCCAACCCGCAGGGCCTTTTAAAACACGGCATGTTTGCCCGTGTTACCCTCCAGACGCGTCTTCTGGAGGATGTTACGGTGATCCCGGCTACAGCTGTGCAGCAGCGGGACGGCAGGGATTATATTTTCTTTTATGAGCAGGGCGTGGCCCGCGCCGTGGAGGTCAGGACGGGGGTACAGCAGGATAGTATGGTCCAGGTTGAGGGCGAGCTGCGCCAGCTGCCGGTCATCGCCAGGGCCCCGCGCAGCTTAAATGACGGGGATGCGGTTCAAAGGCTGGAGGATGTGCAGAAAGCCGGGGAGGAAGGTGAGGCCCGGTGAAACTGAGCAGGTTGGCGATAAACCGGCCCGTGACGGTGTTAATGGTCACGTTGCTGGTTGTGGTCCTGGGGGTGGTTTCCTTTACCAGGTTGCCGGTGGATCTTTTCCCGGAGCTGTCTCTGCCTGTGGCGGTGATCTGGACGGAGTACCCGGGGGCCGGGCCGGAAGAAGTGGAAAACATGGTTACCCGTCCCATCGAAGAGGCGATCAGCACGCTGGGCAATCTCAAGGAGATCTCCTCGCAATCAACAGCCGGCAGTTCCGTGGTTATTGCCAACTTTAACTGGTCCACGGATATGGATTTTGCGGCTTTGGATATGCGGGAAAGTATCGATCTGATCCGGGGATATCTTCCTGATGAGGCTGAACGGCCGCTTATTTTTCGCCTGGACCCTTCGCTGATGCCTATCCTGCATCTTGGTGTCAGCGGGGATCTGGACCAGGCCAGCCTCACTTCCCTGGCCAACGATGTGCTTAAAAACCGCCTGGAGCGCATCGAAGGGGTGGCTGTTGCCCAGGTTGAAGGGGGGCTGGTTTCCGAGGTTGAAGTTTCGGTGGACCTGCAACGCCTGAGCCTGTCGGGAATATCTCTGAGCCAGCTGCAGCAGGCCCTCGCCATGGAAAACCTGAACTTTTCCGGCGGGCAGTTCAGTGCGGGAGGACGTGAGTACCAGGTACGGACGATGGGCCAGTACCGGTCTTTGGAAGAAATGGGGGGGATCGTTGTCGGCCAGGACGCAGGCGGGCCGGTTTACCTGCGGGATGTGGCTGAACTGCGCCTGGAGTACAAAAAAGAACAGGTTATTACCCGCATGAACGGCGAACCGGTGGTTTCGCTGAGCATACGCAAGCAGTCTGATGCCAATACGATGCGTGTGGCTACCGCCGTCCGCAATGAAATTAAAAAAATGGAAAAGGAGCTTCCCGGACAGCTCAGCTTCAGCGTGGCCATCGATCAAAGCAGCTACATCAGCCGGGCGGTGAGCAATGTGATCAGCACCGTGCTGGTCGGGGCCGCTCTGGCGGTTATTGTGCTCTACCTTTTTATGGGCAGCTTGACGGCAACCCTGATTATCAGCGCGGCCATACCCATTTCCGTGATTGCCGCTTTTTCCTTTATGTATTTTTATGGTATGACTTTGAACATTGTTACCCTGGGAGGCATGGCTTTGGGTGTGGGGATGATGGTGGATAACGCCATTGTCATCCTGGAGAATATTTACCGTTACCGGAATTTGGGGGAGAAGCCTGCGGAGGCAGCCCTGCTGGGCAGCGGCGAGATGGCAGGGGCGATTACAGCGGCAACGTTGACGACCGTGGTGGTCTTTCTCCCGGTAATGTTTATCGAAGGCTTGGCGGGAATAGTTTTCAAGCCCCTGGCCTGGACGGTGGGTTTTGCCCTGATGGCCTCCCTGCTCATGGCGCTGACCGTTGTGCCGATGCTGTGCTCACGTTCCCGGCTGCTCCGTGCAGAGGAGCGGCCGGATGAGCAAAAATTTACGGATGCTCCCCTGCGGGTGATGCGTAACTTTATGCAGAAGTTAAACTCTCTTTACACGCGCCTCCTGGCCTGGGCCCTGGACAGGAGGGGGCTGGTGTTTGGCAGTGTTATGGGGCTGCTTATTTTATCTCTGGCTCTGGTACCGCTGATCGGCTCTGAGTTTTTACCGGAGGAAGACAGCGGGACGCTTTTTGTCAATCTGCAGCTGTCGGTAGGGTCCTGTCTGGAGGAAACAGATCTGGTGGCCAAGGATATTGAAGCGCTGCTCCAGGCTGACTATCCGGAAATTGAGACTGTTTTCTCCTACACCGGTACGGGGGGAGCGCTCTTTGAAGCCACTGCGCCGGAGGAAGCGCAGATCTGGGCCATGCTCGTGCCGCGGGAAAAGAGAGCGCTGTCTACCCGGGAGGTAGCTGATAAGCTGCGGGGCGACCTATCCCTGCTCCCGGGAGTGGATATTGCTGTCAGTACACAGGATATAACCATGGGTATGACCTCGCAAGGCGGTGCCATCAATATCGCCGTGAAAGGTGATGACCTGGAGCTGCTGCAGGAGGTGGCGGCGGAGGTGGCCCGGGCAGTGAAGAGCGTGGAGGGCACCAAGGAGGTGGACACTTCTATGGCCGGGGGGCGCCCGGAAGTCCAGGTGCGGCTGGATCGGGAGCGGGCTGCTTCTTGGGGTGTATCCACCGGCCAAGTGGCTTCGCTGGTCCGCACTGCACTGGAGGGACAGGTGGTGACACGCTACCGTGTCGGGGGTAAGGAATATGATGTGCGGCTTAAAGGCGGGGAGGAATTGGCAATTGAAGATCCCGGTGCGCTCAAAACGCTTCCGCTGCTGACACCGGCGGGTCCTGTACACTTGGGGCAGGTAGCCGCAGTAACGGTCGGTACGGGGCCCCGCAGTATCAGCCGGGACGGACAGGTGCGCACAGTCTATGTTACGGGTGATATCTTTGGGCGGGATTTGGGCAGCGTGATGAATGACGTGCGGGAAAAGCTTGATGCCGTGGAGCTGCCTACCGGTTTCACCATCGAATATGCCGGGGAAATCATCAATGTTGAGGAATCTTTTTCCAGCCTGGGTTTTGCTCTGCTTTTGGCCATCCCACTGGTTTATATGATCATGGCGGCCCAGTTTGAATCACTTCTTTTTCCCTTTATTATCATGTTTTCGCTGCCGCAAGCGTTTACCGGGGTTATCCTGTCCCTGGTGCTGACAGGCAAGGCCTTGAGTGTGCCGGCCTTCATCGGTGTAATCTCTGCTCAGCGGGATTGTGGTCAACAATGGTATTGTCCTTGTGGACTATATCAATATACTCCGGCGGGAAAAAGGGTACAGCCGGGAGGAGGCGATTCGCCTGGCCGGCCCGGTGCGCCTGCGCCCCATTTTAATGACGACCCTGACCACCGTGCTGGGGATGCTGCCCCTGTCCCTGGGGCTGAAGGAGGGTTCTGAGATGCAGTCTCCGATGGCGATTGTGATCATCGGGGGGCTTACTTTTTCCACACTAATTACTTTAATCTTTGTTCCCGTGATGTATTCCCTGCTTGATGATCTGGCACTGTGGTTTAAGGCACGGTTTCAAAGGGGTGCCACTAAAGGGCAGGAGAGGGGGGTTCTGAGTGGAAAATAAAAAAAAGGAAAATCGGCTCAGGATCCTGGAGGCAGCCAGCAGGTTGTTTTATTACCGTAGATTTCACGAGGTAAAGATGGAGGAGATCGCTGAGGCGGCCGGTATGGGCAAGGGCACAATCTATGAATATTTCTCCAGTAAGGAAGATTTGTTCTGCGAACTGTTTAAATACAGTACGGAAAAATATATCCGCCTGGCCTGTGAAGCCAGCCGGAAAGAGAATAACTGCCGTGGGAAACTTTTGGCCCTGCTCCTGAACCATATTGATTTTCTGACCAGGTTCAGACATCTGGAGTACTATGTGTTTAATATCGGCCGGATCAATTTCCGGGAAATGCAGCCCTGGTTTAAAGAGAAAAAAAATCAGTTTCTTTCCTTGGTGGAGGAGAGCATCAGTGAAGGCATGCGCAGGGGAGAAATCCGGGAGCTGAATGCCCGGCTGGCCGCGACGGTTTTTACCGGCAGTTTTTTGGTGGCCCTCAATCCCTTTTTGATTGACGTGGAAAAGAAAGGTAAAATATATGCAGCCGAGGTCCTGGATTTGTTTTTTCAGGGAATAGAGCGGCCATGAACCAACCCTTCCCCCGCCACAAAAGGGCCGCTTCGGCCCTGCGGCAGTGGACAGCATGGCCTAAACGGAGTTGGTCAGCCGTTGCCGAAAACGGGCTGTTGGAGTCAAAAAGGGCGGTATTTTGTTGCCTGCAGCCTGGAGATCAGTTATAATATTTTCAAAGCCAGGCAGAAAGGAACAGGGCAAAATGGGAAACTCCTCTCAAGGTCGAAAAAATAAAAGAAGCTTCTGGAAAAGCATTTTTTTGTACGGTGCGATCATTTTGACAGTTTTTCTGGTTACCGGCGGTTTTTGGCTGGGCTCCATCTGGGAGCAGGTTTATGAAGCGGTTGCGTCGGAGGAGGAAGGGGGTATTTCCCAGCGGGATAAAGAGCGGGATCCTATTCCTGATATGCTGAATGTTCTGATTATGGGTTTGGATTCCCGTGATCAAGTTTGCAGGGCAGATACGATTATGCTTTTAACCTTAAATAATAAAACGGGTTCGATCAATATTGTCTCCATCCCGCGGGATATGCGGGTCAACATTCCGGGTTACGGACTGGATAAAATCAACCATGCCTACGCTTATGGTGAGGTGGCCTTGAGCAAAGAAGTTGTGGAGGAATTTCTGGATATTCATATTGACCACTACGTAACCACGGATTTTGATGGCTTTGTCAATATTGTGGATGCACTCGGAGGCATTGAACTCGAAGTGGAGAAGGAAATGATCTATAAAGGGATTGACGTTGATATCAATCTACAACCGGGCTACCAGCTTCTGGATGGGGAAAAAGCTCTGCAGTATGTGCGCTGGCGTAGCGATGCAGAGGCAGACCTGGGGCGGGTCAGACGGCAGCAAAATTTTATAAAAACACTGCTGCAGGAGATCATCGCCTATAAAAATATATTAAAATTTCCACGCCTTTTGCCTGAAATTGCGGAAAACATCAAGACGGACCTGGAACTTAACCAGGCTATAAAGCTGGCGAACAGGTTGAAGAGCGTGGAGATAGAGGAGATTAATACTTTTACCTTACCGGGTAAATCCGGCAAAATTGCCGGGATAAGCTATATTCTTCCTGAGGAGGAAGAGATTCGACATCTGGTAGATTTGCATATCAAGGGTATTGTCACCGAGAAATCCTAGGCATTATGGTAAACCTGAGGAACCCGAGGACTATGTTCCCTAGGCTGCATGAGGCGCATAGTCTATTTAAAAACCTCAGATACCACAGCATAAAGCTGAAGTCAATTGACAAAGAAAGCAGCTTAAACCGTTTAGACGACTGCTAGAGAATGAGGGGAAATTATGCCTAACCATGCTGAAAAGTTTGGGGAAAATAAAGTAAGCATTATAGGGGTTCCGATTGACCGCCTTACTCTGCAGCAGGCCGTGGAGACGATCCGCCGTGCCTGGAGCGAGGGGCGGTTTTTGCATGTGGTTACCGCCAATGCGGAGATGCTCTACCGCTGCCGCCAGGATAGAGACCTGCAGGAGATCATCAAAGCAGCGGAATTGGTGACTGCTGACGGCGCCGGAGTGGTTTTGGCCTCCCGGATTTTAAAATGTGCCGTCCCGCAAAGAGTAGCCGGTTTTGACCTGATGCTTGCCTGTTTAAAAGAGGCTGCCCGCACCTCGCTCCCTCTTTATTTTTTAGGTTCCCAGCAGAGTGTTCTTGAACAGGCTGCCGCCAAAGCCCGGAAAGATTATCCCGGGATCAATATTGTCGGCTGCCATCACGGTTATTTTCAGGAGGAGGAAGAGGAGGCCATCCTGGAGGAAATCTGTCGGCTCCAGCCGGCCCTGCTCCTGGTGGCCATGGGTGTACCCAAACAGGAAAAGTGGATTGCGCGCTACAGAAAAAGGCTTCCCCCTTGCGTGGTGATCGGGGTAGGGGGAAGTTTTGACGTCCTGGCCGGCAAAACCCGGCGGGCACCTTTGTGGATGCAGCGGGCCGGGTTGGAGTGGTTTTACCGCCTGCTTAAGGAACCCTCCCGGTTGGGCCGTACAGCGGTGCTGCCGTTGTTTCTTCTTTCCGTGCTTCGCCAGGCAGTGCAAGGAGCAGGGGAGTAGTAGGGTAAAATAGTGCTGCAAGAGGAGTTTTTCTTTGGAGCTTGGAATTGAGATGAAAAAATAGGCTGGTATTAGTACCAATTTTTTGAATATTTTTATTATACGTTTTCTCTGTTGTTATGAAAGATTTCTAACGCTTTCCGGATTTTTGTTTAAGGAGCTTTAATTAAAAATATGTTATAATGCATCCGCAGGGAGGGATGATCTTTTTGGACAATATTACAATTTTTGAGGGATTAAATGAAGCTCAACTTGAAGCCGTAACCAATACTGAAGGTCCACTTTTGATTATAGCCGGTGCCGGTTCAGGAAAGACAAGGGTTCTTACGCACAGGATTGCTTATCTGTTGGCCATAGAGAAGACCCCACCCTGGCAGATACTGGCTATTACTTTTACAAATAAGGCTGCAAACGAAATGAAGGAACGGCTGGAAAATCTGATTGGACCTACGGCCAGGGGTATGTGGGTCAGCACCTTCCATGCCGCCTGTGTACGTATTTTACGAAGCTATGCCGAGAAGGTTGGCTTCAATAGCAATTTTGTCATTTATGATACGGCTGATAAGGAAACTCTGCTCAAGCAATGCCTGAAACAACTGGATCTGGACCCCAAACGGTTTTCTCCCAAAGCAGCCGGGGCCATGATTAGTAATGCAAAAAATGAATTAAAAGATGCCTGGAAATTTTCCAGGGAAGCAGACAACTATTTTATGGAGGTTGTCTCCAGGATTTATACATTGTACGAAGAAAAAATGGCGGCAAACAACGCTTTTGATTTTGATGATCTTTTAATGAAAACAGTGGAACTGCTGCAATCCAATGCAGAAGTGCTAGAGTTTTATCAAAACAAGTTTGCTTATCTTTCGGTTGATGAATATCAGGATACAAATCATGCTCAGTACAAACTCGTCAATCTTTTAGCGAAAAAACATCGCAAACTTTGTGTGGTAGGGGACCCGGACCAGTCCATATATCGTTGGCGAGGGGCGGACATCCAAAATATTTTGAGTTTTGAAAGGGATTACCCGGAAGCCAAGGTTATTAAATTGGAACAAAACTACCGTTCTACCGCTTGTATTTTAAATGCGGCCAATGCGGTGATTAAATATAATCCCGGACGCAAAGAAAAGAATCTCTGGACTGATAACCCTGCCGGAGATAAGATTTGTTTGATCCAAGCGGAAGATGAACGCGATGAAGCGGCCAGGATCACATCAGAAATTATTACTTTAAAGTCATCCGGGAATATTCTTTATGGAGAGATGGCTGTTTTATATAGAGCTCATGCCCAATCAAGGGCTATAGAAGAAGAACTGGTTAGAAATAATATCAGCTACCAGATATTGGGCGGAACAAAGTTCTATGACAGAAAAGAGATTAAAGATATACTGGCCTACCTCAAAATTCTTGTAAATAAGGATGACGATTTAAGTTTTACACGCATTATCAATGTTCCCAAAAGAGGCATCGGTGCAACGAGCCGGGCCAGGATTGAGGAATTTGCACTGAACAAAGGTTTATCTTTATATGATGTCCTGCCCAATATTCCCGAAGTTCCCGGCCTTACAGGCAGGGCTTTGAAACAATTACAAGGTTTTAAAGAATTGATGGAACAATTTCAAGCGGAACGGAAGACTTCTTCTGTAACAGAAATAACTTCATCTATATTAAATGAGACAGGCTATCTGGAAGCACTTATACAGGAAGATACTGTGGAAGCAGAAACCAGACGTGATAATTTAAGAGAATTTCTGAATGTAACTGCAAATTATGACCAAAAGAATCCTGACGGCTCTCTGGAGGATTTTTTAGCGGAAGTCTCCCTGGTTGCAGATATTGATAATTATGCTGACGAGGCGGACAAGTTGGTGCTGATGACCCTGCATACGGCCAAGGGCCTGGAGTTTCCCGTAGTTTTTATGATGGGCATGGAGGAAGGAACTTTTCCTCATTTTCGCTCGCTGGCGAGTGAGCATGAAATGGAGGAAGAACGAAGGCTGTGCTATGTGGGCATGACCAGGGCAGAAGAAAAGCTGTATCTATCCTTTGCCGAGAGAAGGTTTATCTACGGCCAGACACATCCCAAAATGCCTTCACGTTTTTTAAATGAGATTCCGGAGGAATACCTTGACCCCATCGGTAAAGAAAAAGAAACAGCAATTAATTTCTTTACAAGTAAACCTGCCCAGGAAAAGTCAGGAAATGATTACGAATTAGAAAATGATTATCAATTGGGTGATAAAGTATTCCATAAAAAATGGGGTAAAGGGGTCGTTGTAGAAGTTAAACCCGGCGATACTGTCATTAAAGTGGCTTTCCCCGACCAGGGTATTAAAAACCTGGACATTTATTTTGCCCCCCTTACATTATTATTCAGAAAGTAATTAACGCAAGCCTGTGACGATTTAATGCTTAATAAAAGCATCCCCTTTATAGGCACAATAGCCCGCTGATCGAAAAAGCCCCCTACTGCTCAGAATCAGGGAAATTTACTCGCTAAAAAGTTAACATTTAGTAATAAACAGGACGCGAACTCATTCATTATGTATACGGAATGCAGCCCATCAAATAGCATTGCAGTAGACACGGAAAATGCCTCTCTTGTTGAAACTGTTTATATAAATGACAAGATAGGAACTCTCGTGGTTAAAAACTCTATAGCCACCGTTGGATGGGAGATGAATGGCCGTTTATTCCTTGTGGAGACACCAATAAGCACTGAAGAAGCGATTAAAATTGCTAAAGGAGTAAAATTTATAAAATAAACAAAAAGATTGAGGAAAATATGTTGCAAAAACCCTCCTTTGTTGTCTTTATTTAGTAGAAGGCAATGCAAGGAGGTTTTTTTATGAAAAAAATTATCATCATCAGTCTCGTGCCAATTATCTTAATCTTCTCCGCTTTTCCCGTTTACGCAGGAGATACTGCAAATCCAGGCACAGAAAATAAGATAGCCCCCCGGTTTACAGCTATATTGTCAATGAGCGCGGGACTCTCTATTGACTCATGGGGAAAGCTACTTGTTCGGGATTTGTTACGCCTCAAAGCAATTCGTATACCTCAGTATTGACTGTTTCTTTGCAGAAATCTACCAGCAGTGGATGGTCTACCATAAAATCATGGACCGGATCGGGGGTTGGTTTTGCCGGCGTTGTCATTGAAGGGCACCACTATGTTGCCAGTGGTAAATATCGAGTATGCTCAACTGCCAAGGTTTATGATTCTTCCGGTACGTTGTTGGAAATGGAATCGTTTTATTCAGCAGAGAGAACATATTAACAATAAGATTCAAGGATCTAATCAAATATTAAACAAAGGGTAGCATAAGAAACAGTATTCTATTTCTTGAAAAATCAAACCTTATAAGATTGAGCTGAGAGAAACTGGCGGTCAGCAAATCCAATTTAAACTTCACAAATTTCTCAGATAGTCTCTGACTATAATGACCGAAAAAACGGGCTACTACAAAATGAATTGAATGGGTGGTCTTTAAATACTTCATTCCAGTCATAGATGTTTGTAGAAGTAATGTAAGTGTAATCTTCGTGCATAGGGGGTGAAATTTTATAAGCTAGTGATCGGATAAAAATTTGTGGTTTTTAGTGAAGTAGGTGCAGATTGGAGTTATGTTGTGAATAGCAAATCTATCAAAATCAAAGCGAGGAGGTTTTCAATTTGAAAAGAATCTTTTGTTTAACTGTTTTAGCTTTTGTTATAGCTGTTGCACCTTTAGCGACAGCATTTGCCGCTGATTCTGACTATGGAGACTTGGGATGGCATTATATAACGACTTCCTATCACATTACTTCTCCGTATGGTTGGAGAGGTAGCGAATTTCATAAAGGTTTCGATATTGGAGTAGATGAAGAAAACGCCTATTCCATGAGTGCGGGAACGGTTTTACTTGCTGGATATAGTTCGACTGCAGGAAATTGGGTCGTTATTGAGTCAGTTGATAAAGACCCTAATGGTAATAAATTAACTGCAAGGTATCTCCATCTTAAAAATTATGGCGTTTGGACAGGCAAAACGGTTGTGAGAGGTGAATATCTCGGCATCACTGGAAACACTGGAAGTTCGACAGGTCCTCACCTGCATTTTGATGTAAACAACCAAAATAAAATCAATGGTTCGGATATCACCGAGTCGAACAGCATTGATCCTGTGTTATTTTGGCCGAATGCCAATTGGACATATTCGCTTCTATTGAATACAGAAATTACACACGGAGATATTGATTTAACGGAAGCTATTCCCGATTTTTTAATTGATTATGTAGGACATGCTGCTTTTGAAAATTGGTTAGATAAAAATGAAGTTGAATATACGGTATTGGAAAACTTTATTACCGATTTTGATATCGCAAAAGAAAAGGTTGACAAAATCAAAACAGAATTCATCACAAAAAGAAATGCAGTAATAAAATAATCCGTCTTAATGTTGCCGCTTAGTTTCTCTCTTAAGAAACGAGCGGCAACTTTATTCTAAGTTAAGCTGTATTCTACTTACTTTGGCAGTAAAGTCCAATGAACAGTGTCCCGACAGATAAGATCGGGGAAAAAGAACCAGCGTGGTTAATCCGCTGGAATTGACATTGATAATACCCTTTTTTCTTAAAAAGGGATATTTGTTAAGCATATAGGTGTATCATCAGGGTTGTCTTTTTCGCCGTCCGTCTGCATATAGATAGACCTTAAACAGGCGCGGTGTTTTGCGGATGTAAAATCCATAATGTTGGTAAAGTCTCAGACATTTGGGACAACAGGACCAAAGGGCGGCGGCTTGATAATATATTATTAAAAAGTATTCTGATCAGCTTCTTACGTTTTGCTTATCATAGAGGGATGTTAAGGCCTTCTTTCATGGCAACAGAAAGGGCGCTAGTTTCCTGGCGAGAAAAGTGGCTTACCTTCTAATGATACAAAGTAAGCTGGATTCAACAATTCAGCGCTGGATGGATCGTGTAAGTCAGAAAAATTAAATTAGGGTTGGGAAGGTCCCCCTGCCCATGTATGGTATAATAATCCATAACGAGACTGGAGGATGAAGATACGGACAGTTGATCAGTAGAGGGTAATTTGAATCAAAAAAATTGAATGTGTCGCTATCGGTTATTTTATACAAGAGCTAGGAGGTGACCTGTGAAGAAAATAAAATAAGTAATCGTATGAACTTCTTTATCACTAACTTTCTAAGGAGAGATGACAAAATGAAAAAAAGATCTTTTATCTCCGGATTATTTGTAGGAATTATAATAGCAAGTTCAATAACTGCCTTTGCTGCAGATTTTATCCAAGCAACTTTATACCCAATAAAATTGATTATCAACGGTGAAGAACAAAAAATACCAGAAGAAGAATACAGTATATTAAATTACAACGATCATACGTATGTGCCGCTTCGATTTATTTCGGAAAATATTGGTGCTAAAGTTGGTTTTATAGAAGCCTCATCCCATGAGGATACCATAGTTACAATAGACTTCAATAACCATATTGGTGATCAGAAAAATAGTTTACTCATTAACGATAACTTTTTATCTGCTGCCAAACAAGGGAAATTAAATGGGATTGAAATCCCGTTGGGAACGTCCAAACAAGACTTGTTGAATATACTTGGTGAACCGGATGAGATTGGCAAAGTTACCGCTCCCTATTTAAAATATGCTGACACAACTTTTTACCTCAAAGATGATGTGGTGAATGTAATTGATGTGAAGATTGAGCTTCCTACAGATAAAATTAAGGAACTATTGGGAACCCCTGATTTGGATGGAATAAGCGATGCCGGCACAACGGAATATATTGTTGGTTACGACGTTGATCCCTACTATCTTTTCTTCAGATACAGCTCGAAAGAAGCCGAAACGGGAAGATTAACTTTTAAAAATCCTAGAGGATAATGGATAATAGAATGATTTGAGAATAGAATAAGGGCGTACTTGTGGACAGATTCAGCTTATATGATTATTGTCCGGGCGGGGTGCAGAATTTAAAATGGAGGCTGTACGAAGGACCGAAAAGACTGGAGAACCGGCAGCAAAGGTGGCCAGTGAACTGGGTGTAAACAGGAATACGATGTATGGTTGGGTTAAGAGATACCGGGAAAAGCCTGTAATACCTTTTCCTGGTAGCGGCAAATTGAGCCCTGAAGATGAAAAAGTACGCAAGCTTGAGCGAGAAATACGCGAGCTTCGTGAGGAGTACGAGATACTAAAAAAGGCGGCAGCCTACTTCGCCAAGAATTAGAAATAAAAAGATTCGAATTTATCAAGGCTAACTGTCATAGATACCGGGTAGCGAAGCTGTGCAGGGTCCTTGAAGTTTCAAGGAGCGGCTATTACGCATGGGATAATCGCCCGAAAAGTGCCAGAGTAATAGAGAATGAAATTATTATCAGGCAAATTAAGGCTATACATAAAAGGAAGCGTCAGACCTATGGCAGCAGAAAGGTGACGGCAGAAATACGCCGTAGCGGAAAGGTTATTAACCATAAGCGTATTGAACGACTGATGAAGGAAACTGGTATTCGGTCAAAAATAGCAAAGAAGTTTAAAGCAACAGCCAATTTTTTCTATTATGCGCTTATGCGCTCAAGAACATAATAGAAAAAATTGGCTGTTTTCAAACACCCCCCGTGGCGCCAGGGCCAGTGCAACAGTCTACAGTGTTATTGAAACGGCTAAGGAAAATGGTTTGATTCCGTTTAACTACCTCCAATACCTGTTTGAAAAGCTGCCTAACATGGACCTTCAAGACCCAAAACGCTCTGGAGGAACTGCCGACTTTGATTATTTGTTTGAAAGTTATCGGAGATTGTCGATGATTTGCTATGATTGTAGTGAAATGGATCCAGAGGTAAATAGAGATACCTTTATTAAATTAGTTATTGATAGATTTACTTCAACAGAGGTGGGAAAGGAAAAAATTAACAAGTTATTTGAAGACGAAGATAAGCCCTTAGTTGACTTGTATGTCCGTTTCATCAATGAGATTATGTGGGCTAGAATAAAGGAAAAACAAATTTTAGAAAATGTTAAAAACGCGTTTTTATGATAGCAAGCGTATTCCGCTGACAATCGATCCCCATTTCGCTACTAACCGATCACCAATTCCGATCGATTGGAAAAGTATTATTATTATGGATTCAAATTAATAATTCAAATAATTCACTCACGGTAACGTAATTCCTTTAAAGCTCAAAAAAGTTATTTCAAAAATTCTGGGAGTAGGACAGTCTATTAATTAATTGTTTAAGCAACAGAAATTAAAAATAAAAAAATGGGGGAATCTAAATGTTTAAAAAAAATATATTATTAATTTTATTTTTTGTTTTTGCATCAGTATTTATGTTAAGCAGTATTTCGTTTGCAGTTGAGAAACCAAATCTCAAGCCATTAAATTTATCTCCCGATCAGGTTATAACATTGGATAATGAAGAAGCTCAAAAAATAGAAATTAAAAACCCTAGAGAATTTTTGGAAAGCCAAAACGTTGAAATACCAAGAAATGTAAAAGATGTAAGGGTGTTTATCCAAACTAATGATTCTGAGAAAAAGGAATTAACTGAGCAATCACCTGACTCCATAGAAACTCGTAGTACGTTAACTGTAGTTCCATACCAATGGTTTACTGCAACTGATTGGGGCAATATGCTTCATGAAGTAACAGGTAGCGTCGGCGAGCTCACCAATTCAGTAACAAGATCACTCGCAGTTATGTGGAGTGCTGATGTCTCTGTTAGTGCAACTGTAGTAAGTGCAGGACTAGGCTATAGTGTTACGTCATCGTATAGCGTAACAGGAACTCAAACAGTAGATACTGGAGGAAACTATACTGTAATGCAAGCATATCCGACTTATAGTGTAACCTTTTTCGATGTTAAGAATAGTTCAAATACTATTATTGGAGGCGGGGAATCTATTAAACCAAGAGGGGTTGCGTTTGTTGTTTTTCAATATTAAATAAAAATAATTAACTATTAAATATCACTGCCGTTGGTGCGGCCGGGAAAGGTCGTGTGATTTGGTGGGTGGAACTCCCACCTGGTAAGGCTTAGCCGAGCCACCAGTAGCGATTCATGGAGGTGGTGGAGCAATCTACCACTTTAAGCGTTGACAGTTAGGCAGCAGGCCTGAAAGTGATTGAGCCTCGAAATGTGATAAATGGGAAGGTTGACAGTTTCAACGTGCTGGAAGACAAAATCGTGGTAGGCACTAGGGATAGCCTATCATGACTTCCCCGGGGTCGAAGAGCCGGGCATGCTGTACAATGGTCACATGGCACCCGGGAGGCCCCGTATGTTCTTCTGTAAAGGAGTATGGCAAACAACCGATAAGAAGGGAGAATGCCAAAAGATATGCGGGGAGTCGGATAGCCCCATACCGTACCAGTGACCAGTGAGACCGGGTAATGCCGGAGGAGGGAAGGGGGCTACATATCATCGTTCTTGTTGAGGACACATTTACTATGCACAGGAGTAGACCGATTAATGGAAACGAAATTAACAAGAATAGCGGAAATTGCCAAAGAGAAACCAAAAGAGGTATTTACATCCCTGTATCACCACCTGAATGTAGAAATGCTCTTACAATGCCACAAAGAACTTAGCAGAAACAAAGCATTTGGAATTGATGGTGTAACAAAAGCACACTATGAAGCGAATTTGGAAGAAAACATCACGAAACTGGTTAAGGAGCTCAAGAACCATAGCTACAAACCTCAGGCTGTAAGAAGGGTATATATCCCTAAAGGGGAAGGCAAAGAAATGCGGCCGCTTGGAATTCCTGCCTATGAGGAAAATTGTACAGTTGGGGTTAAACCGGATACTGCAAGCGATTTATGAGGCTGATTTCCTTAATGTTTCCTACGGCTTTAGACCAAACAGAAGTTGTCATGATGCAATAAAGCAACTAAATCGAATCATTAAAAGACTAATTGTAAAGTATCTGAAGGCAGGAACTATGGAGAATGAAGAATGGGAACCTACAGAGCTAGGAACACCTCAGGGCTCTATAATTTCTCCAGTCTTAGCAAATATTTATCTTCACTATGCGCTAGACCTGTGGTTTGAGAGAATAGTCAAGAAATCTTGCAAAGGCCAAGCTGAACTCGTGAGGTACGCTGATGACTTTGTATGCTGTTTCCAGTATAAAGAAGATGCTCATAAATTCTATAATTCACTAATTAAACGGCTTGCCAAGTTCAATCTTGAGGTGGATGAAGACAAAACGAAAATTATTATGTTCGGGAGATTTGCTGAAGAAAACTGCAGGAAGATGGGTCTTGGTAAACCAGAAACGTTTGATTTTTTGGGCTTCACCCATTACTGCAGCAAAAGCAAACAGGGAAAATTTCGGGTAAAACGTAAAACAAGCATGAAAAAGTTCAAAGCAAAAATCAAAGAATTTAAGCAATGGATAAAGGCAGTAAGGAATCTACATGATACTAAAGACATCTTTGACAAAGTCCGGGCCAAACTTTTAGGACATTATCGCTATTACGGGGTAACAGACTATAATGGACCCATAAAATGAGACACGATTTGGCGGGGGAAAAGTGACACTGGTACCGAATTGTTTACAAACAGAAAGGAGTCATGCCCCATGCCAAGAAAACAATATACACCAGAAGAAAAGTTGAAAATTGTTCTTGAAGCCCTTAAAGAAGAACGTTTGATTACCGATATTGCTTCAGATTATGGAGTCCATTCCGGCGTGATCCATCGCTGGAAAAGAGAATTGCTGGAAAGCGTTGACAGGGTATTTGCCACTTCAAAAAGCGCCAAAGCTGCTGTTAAAGAAAAACAACAAAAGGAAGAAGAAATCAAAAACCTGTATTCCCAGATTGGCCGCCTAACCACACAGTTGGAATGGCTGAAAAAAAATCTGCCGGAATACTGCCCCGTCAATGATCGCAAGGAATGGGACAATCCCAAACTTACTATTAAAGAACAAGCCAGGTTGCTCAGCGTAAACCGTACAGGGCTGTATCGTCAAAATAAGGAGCCATCAGAACTGGAAATTAAAATTAAGTGAACAGGGATTTTGTAATCAAGGCCGTTGTTAACACCGTAGATAAGCACGGGGCTCCTGTCATCCTGAACAGTGACCAGGGCAGCCAATTCACCAGTCCTGACTATGTTAATACGCTAAAACAATATGGCATCAAGATCAGCATGGACGGTAAAGGCAGGGCCCTTGATAACGCAATCACAGAACGGTTTTGGAGAACTATCAAGTGGGAGGATATTTACATTATGCAATATGAAATACCACAGGCCCTGCGCCAGGGAATTGATGCCTATATCCGTTATTACAATTCTGAACGGGGTCATCAGTCACTTAACAAACAAAACCTGATGATGTCTACTATGCCCATTCTTACTGGCAACAGAAACGGATTGCTTAAGGGGGTGGCTGTGGATATGCCGCAGGCAGGTATGGAGCTTGTGGATAACCCCCAGAGGCAGGGTTACCCACAAGCTCCACACCTGCTTGGACAGCGCTGCGCGTTGCCCACATATCCACAACCACCGCTGCTGCAAAAGATTTTTATATTAAAGGGATTTTAAAAACCCCTAGTATTTAGCTGGAAAGGAGGCCGCCCCTACCCCGAGTCACTTAAAACCTTAAAAATTGTGTCTTGACAATGGGGGCCACTTCAGACAATAGTAAAATGGTGAGCAGTTTCAGGCATAATGTACTAAGAATCCTATTTAAGTGGCTCAATCGGAGAAGTCAAAGGAAAAGCTTTGAGTGCAATAAATTCAACTTATACCTTAAAGTCAACCCACTACCCAATCCGAAAATTTACGTAAATATCTATGGTTAGGTGGCTATTTATGTAAGATGATGTGAGGAGCCGTATGCGTTAATTGCGCACGTACGGATCTGTGAGGAGCGTAGATGCAATCTTTTGACTCAGGGCAGAAGAGAGATCCTTACGTTTACTCGACCATAAATAATTTAAAGCAATGTCAAGCTTGGAAATGACAAATAATGGTTGTTCAATTATAGCCTAGATATGTTAGATTCTTACAGTTACTTTTCCCCCGTGTGGTTTAAGGAGCAACCTCCTAAAGGTAGCCCTTTCCACATTTTGACATCAGTATTGTATTTGTTTTAAAGTATCACCGGATCATAGGTAAGATCATTTAAATGATCCGCTTCGCCTGCAATCACCTGCCTTAGGGTTTCTTGGTAGATCCTTTCATGGTCTATTTTCCGCCGCCCTTTGGAACTTCGTTCAGGCTTGCGGTAAAGTTTACGGACAAAACAGGAAAATGATTCATAAAGGCAGGTTTTAAGAAGTCTTTGGATTTGCAGTAACGGCCCTTCGTAACCCGTTTTGAGCTGGGTTATCTTCAACAAGCAATAGGTGATCAGCGCTATGTAAAGTTGCATTTCCACCGCTCGCTGGCTATAACCGTAGAAATGTTTAACCTGCAAATGTTGCTTGATCCATTTGAAAAAAAGTTCGATTTGCCAGCGGTAGATGTAGATATCACCTATTTCTTCAGCAGACTGTTTAAATGCGTTGGTAATAATTACGACTGCGTTTCCTTCCAGGTCCTCTGTTTCAACGCAGCGTAGGGGGTGGTGCATCTTTGTAGTTCCTTCTTTGCCCAGAATAACGATGCGGTCCTTTTTAATTTTGCTGCCGGGTGTTAAGGGACATTCTTTAATTACTTCTACCAGGGCGCTTTTCTTTAAGCGGCTGACAAAAAGTATCCCTTTTTCGCAGTAATCATCGAACTTCCTGTAATCCACATAAGCCCGATCAAAAACGTTAATAACGTCTTTTTCTTCAATAATCAGTTTATCCATCTGGGTTTTATCCGCTGTTTTAGCGTTAGTAATGATGGCAGCATCGGGTAGGGCTCCTCGTTCAAACAGCTTCAATCTTAAGTGTATCTTAATACCGCTTTTGGTTTTTCTAAAACTGGCCCAGCGGTAGCGAGTTAAACAAAGGCTAATGGTGGAAGAATCAATGAGGTGTAGCCGGCCCAGTGCCTGGCTTATGGGTTTAAAACCTGTTTGCATGCCTACCTGCCGCACAAGGTCCTGAAAAAGGGATTGGGCTGTTTCTAGCATCATGCTCCGAAGTTTCCTGGAGATCTGGGAGAAACTGATGGAGCTCAACCCTATTGCTTTGCTAAATTGTGTGTTACAAAGACTGTTGCTGATTTCCCTTAAACACGTTAGCTGTTCCAGCTGGGCAAAGACTATTAAGATAATGAATTTAAAGGCCGTTAACTTTTTGACGTATTTATCAACCTCCAAATTTTGAAGCAGTTGGCGAAAATTTCGTGAAAATATTGGTTTAAACAGTTGATCAAATGTGGAATGTGTGGTACCCTTGCCTTGCATATTTGCCTCCTTTATGTGGGGATTATGGCAAGGACTACCATATATCTCTATTATAAAGGAGTTTTTTTTAATATGCAAGGTTTATGCCGATATTTAATTGGTTTTCCTAGTTATTTCTTTTAATTCCTTATTGTTTCGTTACTTGACAAATTGATTTTTTGTTTATGCAACTATAGTGAATAATAATAATAAATAATTAATAGAATATCTTTAAACATAGATAAAGAGGTATTTTTTAATATTGCGTTGAACACCTCTTTATCTATTGTATTGTCAAGTAGTAATTTAATGAACTAATCTAACGAATGTATTTTGGAGGGAGGGTAGAAAAAATTGAAAAGTTATAGTATTTTTCTATTCTTTTTATTATTTTTGATAGGTTGCAATCTTTCTAGTGCTGAAACTAATTTTTCAGGTAGTGGAGAGTATTGGGAAGCTAATTTTATAGTAAAATATATTAAAGATCAGCAAATATTTTACCTAATTGAAATTATGCACAATAAAGAAGATACAAAAAATATAAATATTAACAGCGTATCTTATCAATTAGACTGGTTACATAAGGATGCTGTAGCTATTTCGGATAGTACAGGCAATGAAAGTCTAATTTTTAAAGGAGATAGCAAGGTTCCTACAAAAATAAAAATATCTTTAGGAGAAACAACTGGCCCAATTATGCCTTCAGAAGCTATTGTTAGTAAAGGGCAAATTAATAATACTACTATTTCAGAAATGAGTAATAAAGTGAACTTACTGATTAGTTGGGACAATAAAACGGAATTAATCGAACTACAGAAAATGTAATTTGTTACATAAACCAAGTGGCAGTTTTTCCGGATCCTGAAATATGACTGTATTTATATGATATTCTTTGGATAATTATTATGGACCTAAACCTCGATGGCTCCGATTTGGTTTTTATACAGCAAGACACCCCTGGAGGTGGGGTTTCCGGAAAAAGCTTCGACGATGATGATACAGATGTATTCTTTTATCGCAGCGGTGGGATCGAGTACATGATTGCCGAAATGCGTTACGGCATTATCCAAATTACCTGGCTTTGGGGGATAAGCAATTCGATTTAAGCGGCAATATCTCCGTTGAAACTACTCTAGAAATAGCACAATCAGTTGAACCAATGATTGATTAACCAAAATAATAAGGCTTAAAAAATCAAACCCACATTATTAAAATCAACCTCGGACCAAAATGTAAGGACCAAGTTTTTTTTGCTTTTTTTAAAAATATCGGGAACATTTTACCCCTTTAATGTCTGTATAATGGGGTTAAATCCCTCGGCTTTAGCCGAAACCTTTAGGTTAACCCGGTGAGACGTATTCCTACCTCTATTAAAAGAGATACTTTAACTAGAGGTGAGTGAAAATGCAAAATTACAGAAGGACTTCTCATGCAACTTATGATATCAAGTACCATTTGGTATGGATAACAAAATACAGAAAACCGGTACTAATGAAGAGAATAGCAGAAAGGTTTCCCCATGGTTTCCCAGAAAGATAAGCGAAAGGAGCAAATGTCGTGTCCATCAAACCGGGGTAAGACCATACAACTAGGTAGGACATTTTGGAGAGGGGAACCCTAAGGAGTTTCTATATGGGTTGGGTAAGAAACTCCTATTTAAATGTTGCGGGTTTCTTACCCAACGTTTTTGTGTTATTTTCAAATAAAAATTAATTGGGGTTTAAGAATGAATCCATTACTTATATTCTTAGTTATTACCATTTTGTTCTATGCCGGCACATATATATACATTAGAAGAAAGTTTAATATAAAAATTTCCGGCTTTTTTTATACTCCAACTAATAAAATTCATAAATATGGTGAAAGATTTCTCTTAATATTATTTTTGATGGTAGGGGGTATAGCCATATTTGGATATAGTGTACCAATAGAACCACCCTATTGGTACACTATACCATTTATGCTATGGTGCATTTTTAGTGCGTTTATGGAATGGAAATTTGATAAAGATTCAAAAAAATATATTTTATCTTTACTCGAATTTGCGTTCATATTAATTCTTCTGCTTGGGTTAATTCACCTTTATAACCCTTGAACTGGGTTATATCCGATTTGCTGGACTCACATGAGTGAGATAGCAGCGAGTTGAGTTGACATACTCCCACACCTGAAGTTATCTGTACTCTTGATTAGTAAGATATATAATGCCAGGGTTTTACCGTTGTAGATATATATTGAGCAATTTAAGGTGGGCGTCAAGTTCCTCTTGAGTATCAAAGAACACAACCTGATTGTTTGCAACAAGGTCGTATTCCTTATAAATCGGGCCCTCGCCTGCACGGGAAATTACATCCTCATTGCGTGGCGTAGAATTAAGCTGTTCCTGAACTTCTTTAGTCTCGAAACTTTTGTCAGAAATATTAGCAGGGAAAATATTGTTACGCGGAAGTTGCACTTCACCCCTTTCTGCTCTCACATAAGGAAGAACAAAAAGCCGTGTTCATGCGGGAATGATTATCCAGCGTGTTCAAAATTGCTTCGCCATAAAGCCTTCTTTCTTCATGGGACATTCCCGCTGCCAACGCCTCGTCACAGGACAAATCGCCCCATATGCTTACATCCTTGCGGAGAATATGCGCCAAAGGGTTAAACCAATGCAGAGTTCCCGCAAGCAGTGCAAGCATATTTACCCATAAATCCTTGCGTTTCAGGTGCATGAGTTCATGGGTCAAGACCAGCTTTAAGTCCATTCCCGATATGCTGAAAGCTGGCAGCAGTATCATAGGGCGGCACAGCCCCACAAGCATAGGGCTTGTGATTTTATGGTTCAGCATGAGTCTTACATCCTCATTGATGCCCAGCGCCGCTTTGCATGAGGAAAGCAGGACAGCGACGGTATCCTCTGGTACGGGAATACTGTTTTCCCGAAGCTGCTTGCTAAATCTGCGGTAGCAATAGAAATGCCATCCGGCAAACACCATTGCTCCCGCAAGCCAAATAAGCAAAACGGCTTCCATCACTTCTAAGGACAGGTATTTTTCCATAGTCGCAGGAAGATGTCTCTGTATAAGAGCATCTACAAAACCATCTGTTCGTAATGCTCCCGGGATAGCCATAGGCGGCGTTCCTGAAAAACAGCTTTGGGTAGTCGTTTGAGGCAAGCGCGAAAATATCAAGTAGTTCGCCGGATGTCATGGGACGGCCGGACGCCCATATAGCCTGCATCACCTCCATTTCCGTTTCCGATAGCTTTTGAAAATTAGTCATGGTGTACACCTCTTTCTTTCATTGCCGTACGTCTGCGGCAATTTAACTACAACCACGTAGTGGTTTTGTTCTACTACAAGATTGTAGTTAGTGTCAAGAGAAAAAATAAAAATTGGGCGGGGCTATAAAAACTTTCCCAAATATCAAAGTCCTCTTGTAAGGTTCAATCGGCTTCCGGGCAACGAGATGTTGGTTGTGTAATGAAGACGAAGATAAGCCCTTAGTTGACTTATATGCCTGTTTCATTGATGAGATTATGTGGACTGGAAAAACAAATTTTAGAAAATGTTAAAAACGCGTTTAAATGATAGCAAGCATTAGTCTTAATGGGAATGTAAATTGGGATAGTATTATATAACGACTTCCTATCGAATTACTTTTTCATATTACCTTTTTGGACCATCTTATCATTGTCTGGTCGTTATTGCCCGAATTTTAGATGCTATCTGCAATATTATGTAAAGCGCAAGGCTCTGCCTGGGCGCCTCCTTGTATATGGGGCCTTTAACAGAGCCTTAGGTATTTAATTGAGCTGTTTTTATTGGTAAAAGCAAAGCTGCCGGTCCGGAAAACCCGGTCGTTTGGTGTAAGCGGCTTTTTTGTGTGCAGAGCATAGGCGGCAATACCGGGTTTGTGGAACATTCAAAAGTAACTTAGGTCACTTACGACAAACAGAGCTGGTAGATCAGGATACATTTTTTGGGGCGTAAAGTATCAAAGGTAACTTACGACCAGGTCACCGACTTCGCTTGTACTGGCGCCCATCTGTCCGGCAGAAAGACTTTGAATGTGTTTGGCGCAGACGGTCATGACCGCCTTTTCCACGGCTGCTGCTGCCTCATTTTCCCCGAGGTGCTCCAGCATCATGCCTCCGGCACAGATTGCCGCCAGGGGGTTGATCACATTTTTGCCGGTATATTTGGGGGCTGAACCGCCGATGGGTTCAAACATGGATGTTCCCCCGGGATTGATATTCCCCCCGGCGGCAATGCCCATGCCGCCCTGCAGGATGGCGCCCAGATCGGTGATAATATCGCCAAACATATTATCCGTGACGATTACATCAAATTGCTCAGGGTTTTTGACCATCCACATGCAAATTGCATCAACATGCGCATATTCTCTTTGAATATCCGGATACTCTTCTCCCACTTCATGAAAGGCCCTTTCCCACAGGTCGAAGGCGTAAGTGAGGACATTGGTTTTGCCGCAGAGAGTAAGAGTTTTTTTCTTGTTGCGCTTCCGGCAGTACTCAAAGGCATAGCGCAGGCAGCGTTCCACGCCTGCACGGGTATTGATTGATTCCTGGATCGCCACTTCGGCGGGGGTCCCTTTGCGCAGAAACCCCCCGCTGCCTGTATACAGGCCCTCGGTGTTTTCCCGCACGACAACAAAATCGATCTCATCGGGGCCCTTGTCCTTTAAAGGGGTTTCCACCCCGGGATAAAGCTTGACGGGGCGTAGGTTTATGTACTGGTCCAGCTCAAAGCGCAGGCGTAAGAGAATTCCTTTTTCCAGGATACCCGGCTTTACTTCCGGATGGCCGACTGCCCCCAAATAAATAGCCTGAAATTTTATTAGCTCTTCAACAGCTCCTGCGGGCAGGGCTTCACCGCTGCGCAGGTAGCGTTCGCCGCCATAGTCAAATCCCTTAAATTCCAGGCTGAAAGTAAACTTTTCCGCCGCCGCCTGTAGCACTTTAACCCCTTCCCGCAGCATCTCCGGGCCTGTACCATCTCCCGGGATTAAGGCAATCTTGTAACTTTTCATTTTCAGTTCCTCCTCAGGCAACAATTAGTATTATTTGAAAAATTGTTCTTGTTAATTGTGTTGTCAGTGCTGAAGCGGCCTGACCGGTAGCTTTTTCAGCCTGATATCTATGTTATACTTAAAAAAAAAGAAAAGGTCAAATTTAAAGCACGCATTTTATGGTGGGCAGTAGCGTGTCCAGGGAGTGGAAAGGGACAAGGGGATGCTTCGGGGCCACTGAAAAACCCGGTTTTTTTTCCTTTACGCTAAGGGGATTATTGGAAAATGTAGATCTAAAATTAAGAAATCATATCACTAACGTTGGTGTGGCTGGGAAAGGCCGTGTGATTTAGCGGGTGGAACTCCCACCTAGTAAGGTTTAGTTGTCAAACCGCGGGGACGGTTATTGTGGTTGGTGGGTGCATGCGATTGGTACATTGTGGTTAACGATGGTTGCCTGTAGTTGGTATCCGTTGTTGGCCTTAGGGAACTTTTTGGCACCAACCACAAGGACCGTCCCCGCGGTTGGTGCCCTTGTTTTATCTGCTTGATGCTGGTATATTAAAAAAAAGAAAAAAAATGGGGGCATGAGCAATCATGAAAGATTTGTATCAGGATATTCTTCATCTTGTTTTAAATCGTGCTTATGAGCAAAGGAGGGTGCGCCTCGCCTCCGGCCGGGAGAGTGATTTTTATATCGACTGCCGGCGGGTGACGCTGACAGCAGAGGGGGTACATAAAATTGCTCAATATGTTTTACATTTAATCCGGGAGGAAAACCTGGCGGTGAGGGCTGTCGGCGGCCCGGCCATGGGAGCGGTACCTGTTGCCGCGGCCATCAGTGCCCTGAGCTGCTCTCCTCCTTTTGATGGTCAGCCTCTCGATACTTTCTTTGTCCGGGCCGAGCCGAAAAAACACGGTCTGGAGAATAGGGTTGACGGGCCCACGTTGCGGGAAGGACTGCCTTTGCTCTTGCTGGATGATGTCCTGACCACGGGGGGGTCGCTGTTGAAAGCTGCCCGTGCGGTGCAGGAGCTGGGCTGCCGGGTGGAAAAAATCCTGGTTATCGTTGACCGCCAGGAAGGTGGCCGGGAAAACCTGGAGAAGGAGGGCCTGAACATCGCCTCCATCCTGACTAGGTCGGACCTGGAGCAGGCCCGTTAAGAAACATTTTTATTGGCCGAAATCCTTCCATTTTGTGCTGGCAGGCGAACAGGAGGATAAGCCCTGCCGGGCTTGCCACCGTAAGCCGTGAGCTGAGTTGATGCTTTCCGCCAGAATACACTTAACAACCACGCGGTTTGCTGCCTTGTCGTAAGCAAAACCCCCGGAGCAAGATCTATCCAGGGGTTTGTGGCCTTATCCCGTAGGCCCGGTGGTGGAAGCAATTTTTTCTTCCAGGGCAATCTGTTCTTCCATTTCCATAATCTTTACCAGTATTTCTGTCTTTTCCGCACCGCTGGTGAGGATCAACTGGCGTAGAAGATCTTCCCGTAGGTCGCGCAGCCCTGTTAATAGCGGTGTAGCCATTTTTTTCCTCCTTTTTTCTCTGTTTCTTTCCTGTAAGCTGTTTTGTCCATGTTTACCTGATGGTCTTTATTCTTTTCCAAAGAGTATAAAAATATGCGGAGTTATGCCAACAAAATGAGATATGAGAATTATTTGTACTACTCGGGTCAACAGTTTTGCAAATACCCGTAGAAGGCTGCTAAAAAATATATTTTAGTCCTTGCTCAGCCGCGGGGACGGTCCTTGCGGCTGGTGCTTGTGACCAACCACGGGGACGGTCCTTGTGGTTGGTTTGTGGCTGAAAAATATATTTAGCCCGGCAATGGCCACAGCAGGCACAGCAGCAGTAAGCACGGCCTTGTTAACCATGTTTTATCTATAAATTTTATCTATAAATAAAAAGCTTCACCTTTCCGGAATGAAAAGGTGAAGCTTTTAGAGTTCTCCAAAAGAGCGCACTCATTTATTGTCAGGATTTAACTTATCTTTTAAACTCTTTCCAGCTTTAAAAACGGGGACAGTACTGGCGGGAATAATAATTTTTTCATTGGTTCCAGGCTTTCTACCTTCTCTGCTTTCTCGTCTCCTGGTCAGGAATGTACCAAAGCCCACCAGTTGTACCCTATTCCCTTCGACGAGTTTTTCTTCAACTGTAGCTATGAAGGTGTTAATAAACTCCGCAGCTTGCTTTTGAGTGACACCAATTTTTTGGGCGATTGTCTTTGCCAGCTCAACTTTGCCTGTTGTTTCCATAGCTAATCTCCTTTCCTCTTATTACTCTTCTGTCGTGTCCATATTTGGGCACAGCAGTAAAAACTCTTTCTATCCGCTTCATTTTTGCTTTTGAATCAGAAACAGTTACTTAAATTTTTTCCGGCAGGATTTTGTAAATAAGTCTCCTTACATTAATTTTCCACAAAACATCACGAATTATTTCAGAAGTACCCGTAATCTCGTAATAACGATCTCTTCGACATCTCTTCGACAAAAGGCAAGAATTCCCTGCATTTATAGATTAAAACTTTTAATTTTGCAATGTTGTTTGGAACAATTAATATCCTTTCAAATGGTAACCGGCATCAACAAAGATTGTTTCCCCGGTAATGCCGCGGGAGAGATCGCTGCACAGGAAAAGCGCTGCGTCACCCACTTCACTCCCTTCAATATTGCGCTGCAGTGGTGCGTTTTCGCGAACACAACCCAGGAAATTTGTAAATCCTTTGATACCGCGTGCTGATAATGTATTTACCGGACCGGAGGAAAGGGCATTGACGCGAATCCCTTTTTCACCAAGGTCATGGGCCAGGTAGCGGACAGAAGATTCCAGGGCGGCTTTGGCTACCCCCATGACGTTGTAATGGGGAATGACACGCTGGCTGCCTAGATAACTGAGGGTCACAATGCTCCCGCCGTCAGCCATTAAGGGGACCGCCGGGCGGGCGATGGCGAGCAGGGAATAGGTGCTGATTTCCAGAGCTGTTTTAAAGCCCTCGCGGGAAGTGTCGATAAATTTTCCTGTAAGATCCTCTTTTTCGGCGTAAGCGATGCTGTGGATGATAAAATCCAGCCGGGGAAAGGTTTGCTCGATCTGTGCGTAGAGATTTTTAATTTGCCGGTCATCCTGTACATCGCAGGGAAGCATGAGCGGGGAAGTTTGGAAGAAACCAGCGCTTAGTTTTTTTAATTTTTTCTCAAAGCGCTCACTCTGGAAAGTAAGAATAAGTTGGGCCTTGGCCTCTGCCAGGGCTTTGGTTATATGCCAGGCCAGGCTATGCTGATTGGCGATGCCTAAAATCAGGCCCACTTTACCGCTAAGCATGGTGTTCACTTCCTTTTTATTTTTTCTGCACTTCCAGCCCATCTTTTTTCATGGAATACTTTTTTTGCCAAACAAGTGCTTGTATTTAGAAGTATAGCACGAGGCGTATTTTTTGCAAGTGCAAGCAATGTTTTTTTGTAAAAAAAGGGCGATAAGTATAATTTAGTGCGTGTACGAACAGTAATTTCTATTCCGCAATGGTATTTTGCCATTTTATATTTTGATGTGAAACTTCATGGGGTTTTAAAAATAAAAATGTTTTTGATCATAGATCCCATGCCGCCCATGCAGGGCGGCACCATCGGAAAATGAAAATAATAAAGTTCTATTTTCGGGATGGAGCTTGCAGTGGTATTTGATTTTGGAAAGGGGAAAAGCTAATAGTGAATATGTTCTCCAAGATAAGCTTTAATGATTTTATGTTGTAAGGATGCTCACAACTGTAAAATAAATATTTTTAGCGGGAGAGTTGGTGTATGTCAGGCAAACCCTTAAAAAAAGAGGAAATTTTTTCTCCGCCCGTTGCTGAAAAAAAGCGGGTCTATATGTCCGGAAACGAAGTTGTCGTTTGGGCGGCACTGGCCTGCGGTGCTGAATTTTTGTGTGGTTATCCCATTACGCCGCAGAATGAAATTATGCATTTCTGGTCCCGCCTGGCTCCCCGTTATGGACGCCAGTTTTTACAGACTGAAGATGAGCTTTCTGCGGGATTTGCTGCTTTGGGAGGGATTATGGCCGGTGCCCGCTGTTTTTCAGCCACCGCCGGTCCGGGAACCGTGCTCTTCCAGGAGCCGCTTTCCATGGCGGAAATGATGCGTTTGCCCCTGGTGCTGGTCGTCCAGCAGAGAGGGGGACCTTCAACGGCCACGGTGATTTATTCACAGCAGGAAGTTTTCCTGACTGCTTTCGGGGGCAATGGTGAAGGCCTGCGTGTTGTTTATGCCCCAGGCAGCCACCAGGAGATGTACGATTATACCATCAAGGCCTTCACTACTGCCTGGCAGTACCGCTTTCCCACCCTGGTCTTGGGGGATGGCTACCAGGCGCAGATGAAGGAAGCGCTTACTCTTTATGATCCCCTGGCCAGGGGGCTGGAGCCCGCTCCTGCTTTTCCCATGATCGGCGGCGCGGGTCTCCCCGGTGTGGACCGGGAGCCGGCCCACTGGCGTAATGCCTTTTCGGTGGAAGAGGAGTTGTTTGATGCGCTCCGCCCCATGATTATTGATTATTACTCAGCTGTTCCTTTTTTAACCGAAAAAGAGGAGGGGTTTTTGGAGGGAGCAGAGATGATTATTATCGCCCACGGGATTGTCGGCCGGACAGTGCGTGCGGCGGTTAAAGAATTGAGGGAAAAAGGTTTTCCTGCCGGTTTTTTCCGCCCGCTGACCTTACGCCCCTTTCCGGAAGAAGATTTAAGGAGAATCGTCTTTTCATGCCCCCGTCTTTTTATTGTGGAATCGGCCTGGGGGCAGCTGGCCAAACTGGTGCGCATGGCCATTGGCGGCACACAGGAAGAAGAGGTGGAAATTTATACGTATTTCCGCCCCGGCCTGGGGATCACTGCCGAAGAGGTTGTGCGTGAGGCAGAAACTATTTTCAGCGGTTTCCCGTCAAGACGAAAGGCGGGTGAAGAGAACAATGTCTGAAAAATCCATGCCGCGTTGCTGGCGCCGTGAAACCAAACCGCACAAGTTTTGTCCCGGCTGCGGTCATGGAATAATTTTAAAAGCACTGGGCATGGCTGTTGATCGCCTAAAAGTTGCCGACAGGGTGCTCTTTGGCTGTGATATCGGTTGTTCTCTTTTGGCCTGGGATTTTTTCAATTTGGATACGGTGCAGACCCATCATGGCCGGACCGTGCCCTTTATTGTCGGCGCGAAAAGGGTGCGCCCCGATCTGGTGGGTATTGCCTACATGGGTGATGGCGGTGCTTACGCCATTGGCGTGCAGCATTTGATTAACGCCACCATGCGCAATGACCGGGTTATGGTGGTTATTGTCAATAATACCACCTATGCAATGACCGGCGGGCAGTTGGCTCCGACGACCCTGCCCGGGCAAAAAACGGAAACATCCCCGGCTGGCCGGAAATCCGAGCGTGAAGGCTATCCCCTGCGTGGTCCGGAAATGCTTGCTTCGTTTGCTCCCCCGGGAGCTTATGTGGCCCGCGGGTCGGTTTCCCGCGTGCAGCGCTTGGCCCGTCTCCTGGAAAAGGGCCTGGAAAACCAGCTCCGGGGGCGGGGCATTTCCGTGGTGGAAGCCCTTTCGACCTGTCCGACCAACTGGCGGACCAACGCTGAAGACACCTGGAAATTTCTCGAAAAAGAGATGACCGAATACTACCCCCTGGGGGAATTTGTTTCTCCCGGGGAAGGAAACGGCAGTGTCAGGGAGGGTGAGGGTTGATGGCCTTAGTCGAAAAACGTATTGCTCTGGGCGGTGAGGGGGGGCAGGGTGTGCAGTCTGCAGCTGACATTCTGGCGCAGGCAGCCTTTGAAGAGGGCCGGGAAGCGCTTTATATACCAAATTTTGGCATTGAGCAAAGAGGCGGAGTTTCTCTGGCCTTTGTCCAGATCGGGGAGAAACTAATCGGTTCACCGAAATTTATACGGGCGGATCTGGTTGTCGCTTTAAGCGCGCGCTCCCTGGAAAGGCTGCAGCCTTATATGGGGGAAGAAAGCATAATTCTTTATGACAACTCCCTGTTGGCACCGCCGGAGGTGGCTGATGCGGTCGTTGGCTGGCAGGTTTACGATACTCATGCGCCGGAAGCTTTTGCTGAAAGGCAGCTTACAGACCAGAGACAAAAATTCCCGGAAATAAAGCCTAAAGTGCAGCGTATTTTGGGGTTGCCCGCCGGCGAAATCGCCCGGAGCAAGCTTCATCCGCGCGTTGCCAATATCATTATCCTGGGAGCTTTGGCACGGTTGACGGAAACAGTTCAGCTGCACAGCCTCGAGAAAGCTCTGGAGACACGGCTGGCGAGTAAACTGGCGCGGGATCCCGCCTTAAAACCTTTGAATTTCGAGGCCCTCCGGCTGGGCTGGGAAGCACTTTACCGGCAGGCTCTTATTTAAGAAAAAGGAAACCGGCCACGTTCAGCCGCGGAACCAGCCGCGGGGACGGTCCTTGTGGCAGCTCTTGCGGCCTGCCGAAAGAGTGTAGCTTCTGCATCGAAAAGTGTTCCTCCCAGTCATCGATGGGCAATGAAAATAGGGGTTTACGGTATTTTTATTGTTAACCAGCCACGGGGACTGCATCCCCGCTGCCGCCCCACGAATCGCTCGTTACCCCATTTCCCAAATTATCTTGTATCCGCTACAGGGACTGTCACCGCGGCACGCCTGCCATGGGGCGGCCTGGGTGGTAAAAGAAAGCGGCTGTTTGTTGTGAGGGGAGGGTTTGTTTTGAGTAAAACTTTTACGAAAGTAAAGTGGGAAGGGCCCAAAGGAATATTTGCCATTTCACCGGATCTCTGTAAAGGTTGCGGACTTTGCATCGAAAAATGTCCCTCCCAGGTAATTGACTGGGCGATGAAAACAGGGGTTTACGGTACTTTTATTGTTAAAGCAAAGCGTATAGATCGTTGTACGGCCTGCCGGATTTGTGCTTTGGTTTGCCCTGATGCGGCCATTGATATTGAAAAAAAGAATTGACATCCACTGGCCCAGCCACGGGCTTCCCCCCCCCAGCCACAAGGACCGTCCCCGCGGTTGGCGCAGCGGTTTGCCCCCCAGCCACAAGGACCGTCCCCGTGGTTGGTCCAGCGGTTTGGACCAAAGTCCCTGAGGCTAGCCGCCCCAACCACAAGGCCCGTCCCCGCGGTTGCCCCCCACCAACCACAAGGTACGTCCCCGCGGCCGGCCCGCACGCCTTACGCTCATTGACACGGCAATCCCCTGTGATTAACGAATCTTTAAAATTTAAATATATATTTTAAAAACAGGAAGGAATTTTTGTGGTGGGGGCGAATTGTTTTTTAATGGTAATACGAATATTGAAATTGTGTTACGGCCAAAACGCCGTTTTTATGCTTTATAAAGAAGATAGTGCTGTGTTAATATATTATATAAGAACGGGATAAAGATTTTTTGTTAACTTTAGGCTAGAAAGGAAGGAAAAACTAAAATGGTAGATACCGGTGTTCTTCAGGATCCGGATTTCTGGTGTGCGGCCTGGGAGAAAAGCAATGAGCACTCTCCGCAAAGAAGAAGAATTCGGCAGGGAGAAGAAGCGATTGAATTCTGGAACAAGATGGCTCCGGATTATGAGAAACATTCTGCCGAGGAGGCGCAGGAGCGTTTGCAAAAGGTGCTCGGGATTCTCACCGAAGAGGGAATGTTGACGCCGGAAACAGAGGTTTTGGATGTGGGCTGCGGACCCGGTACATACGCTATTCCCCTGGCCCGACGGGCCCGGCGGGTAACCGCTTTGGACGGTGCCGGCGAAATGTGCCGGCTTCTCCGGGAAAAAGCGGCGGAAGCGGGGCTGCAAAACATCAATGTTCTTCAGCACATGTGGGAAGATATTGACCTGGAAAAAGAAGGCCTGGCACGTTGTTTTGATCTTGTTTTTGCCTCCATGACGCCGGCAGTGTGTGATGCTGAAACCCTGCTCAAGTTAAACCAGGCGGCGCGCCGCTATTGCTGCTTGATTGCCTGGGCCGAAGGGAATTACAGCCGGGTACGGCAGGAATTGCTGGAGCACTTTCTCCGGGAAAAAAGTCCGGAGCGCAGCTCCCAGATTATTTATATTTTTAACATCCTTTATAGCCTGGGTTACTACCCTACCATGCGTTATTTGCACAGCACATGGGTGCAAAAAGAAACGGAAGAAGAAGCTGTCGAAAGCCTGGCACAGTTTTTATGGCTTTATATGGAAATCACCCCGGAAGTAAAAGATATCATTGCCAGGTTTGTCCGGGAGCGTGCTGTAAAAGGAATTTTCACCCAGGAAGGCCGGACGCGCTTGGGGATAATAACCTGGCGGGTGGAGGACAAGTTTCAGGGGGAAGATATTTAATTATTTTTAAAAAATTTTAATAGTAAGCAGGAGATTTAATATCGGGGTCGAATAGTACAATAGCACTTGTAACACAAATTCTATTTTAGTGGCACACGGGGGTGCTCGGCATGTGTATGGAAAAAACTTTATGGGAACAGGCTGTTGATTTTCATGGCCATCGCTGTATGGGGCTTGTTTTGGGCTATCGTGTGGTTGAAGCGGCCAGGCAGGTTTTCGGTGAGCGCGATGTAGATGAAGAGATTGTCGCCATTGTGGAGAACGATAACTGTTCAATTGACGCTATCCAGGCATTGATGGGTTGTACACTGGGTAAGGGCAATCTTATATACAAGGATTATGGTAAACAAGTTTATACATTTATTCGGCGTAAAGATAAAAAAGCGATCCGGATCACATTGGTGGACCGTCCGGATGAAAATCGCGATGCCGTGAGAAATATACGTAAAAAAGTGGTCTCAGGAAATGCCTCCGCAGTAGAAAAAGAGCTCCTCAAAACAAAAAATGAGGAGTTGATCGCAAATTATCTTTCCAGGCCTTTGGGGGAAGTATGTCAAATTCAGGAGGTCGATACTGAAATCCCGGAAAAGGCGCGGCTTTTTCCTTCAGTTACCTGCACCTCCTGCGGGGAAAAAGTTATGGAACCGCGGGCGCGCCTACGGGACGGCCAGGTTGTTTGCATCCCCTGTTCAGAGGAATATACACGCGGCTGGGGAATTGCATGAAAATGGGGCGGCGAAGATTGATTTCCACTTGGGTTCACTTTTGAACGGTTTTTCAGCTTGGCTCAGGTTTGTGGTTGGCCTCCCCGGGGGAGTAGTAAACCCAACTTATTTCCCGGCTCGGCTTTCTGCAGGCAGGGGAGGCTTTAAGTCTTTGCCTTAGCCACAATTTCATTTCCTAATAAGGACGATTTTTTTAAGCATCTCGTGTTACGATTTTGTATTTTGTAGTACAGGGTGATTGCCAACTGAGGAAGGGCAGTTAAAATGGTAAGTTTTTGGTGCGGCAGGTTTTACCATGTATTATTCAGTTATCCTAATCAGGGTTCTTACCTTCTCACTTTAGAGGGTTTCCAGATATGTTCCGGCAGGCTATCCAACCTGCCGGATACCCTCCTTTTTTAGGATAAGAATGGGATAATCAAATTGAATTTTGCTGCAAAATAAGAAAACACGGGGTTTTCCCGTGTAAGCGACAAATTACATTAATCATAAACTTTATAGCAAAGAGTATCCAGCTCTGCTTTGATCTTTCCGTGGCAGCATCTAAACGCTGCCACGGAAAGATCTTTTTTATGCACTTGTTTGTTGTTGTTTATTACAGATTAGGGATCCAGTTCCAAAATGGTCATCCAGGTGCGGGCGTGGTTGTACTCGTCTCCGGCAATGCTGAAGATGATAGCTTTAAGGACCGGATTTTTAACCATGTTTGCCATTTCGGCGTACATGGCGACGGCTGAAAGCTCATCAGCAATGGCTTCTTTTACCAGGTCTTTAAAATTTTTATGTTTCTTATCCCAATTGCGGCTCCTATCCTCATCGGCCAATCGTGATACCCCCCTTTTTGGTATTTGAAAGGTAAGTTCTTTCTGTATAAATATATGCTCGGATGCTTAATATGGTGATAGATATTAATCAATAAAATTATAGGTACATAAAAGCGCAATCTTCATTAAACTTTTTCACTACCGCTGCATATATTAATAACGCAAATCTAAAGGGACTCAGGTTCCATTAAATAATCAGGAGGGGGTGAGCAGTTTGATTTCGGGAGAAATGATTTCTTTGCTGGCCAAAGCTATTGCGCAAAAGTCAAGGAGTTTCCTGCGTTACGGGGAGCTGGCACGGCATTTATCTGATCATGAAAAATTTGGGCAGGTTTTAGTAGAAGTTATTCTGCGGGAACAAAAACATTTTGAAACGCTCAGTGAGATTATTCCCCGGCTACTGGAGAGTGGAGAGCAGGCCCCGGTGTTGGAATTGATGGCTGGAAACGCAGATGATGATCATAAACGTACTGAAGTAAAGAACGAAGCAGATGATCAAGTAGATGATATTGAAAACGAAGCAAAGCAAAGGGAAGTTGACAGCAATACTGGAGATGCCGGCAGCATTGAAACCAGTATTGAAACCATTTTATTAAATCAGTTGCTCAAAGTAAAAAGAAGCCTGGGCCAAAGGGATGATTTTGGAAGCCTGATGTCTTTACCGGAGGAAGAAAAAAGCATAGGCGAGGAGGAAGTTGGCGGCGGCAACCTTGTAGAAGAAAAACCGCCGGCAGAGGCCGGTTTTTTGCTGGAAAAACAGGCAGCAGAAGAGGTTCAGGTACCCGGCGAAGATAACGTGCCGGAAGAAATCCTGGCAGCAGAAAAAATGCAGATACCTGGAGAAAACCAGGAACATTTCCCCAGGGAGACCAGCAGCCTTTCCCAGCAGGAGGAAGAGCCCCTTGGTAAATACCCGGATGCTTCTCCCAAAGTAAGCGGGCTTTTGGTTTGGACTTTTGGGCAAACGAAAAAAAAAGGATTGGCTAAGTAATTTAACTGAATTCACTGAGCTGCCGACACTTAAGAGCGCAGCTTCAGGGAAGAAATAAAACGTTTAAAGTTCATTCTGCCACTATATAAAAGCGTTTTAAAGCCAGCCTTGGCAACGTTTAAAAAACAACTAACTTTCCAGGACCAGGCTGCAGAGTTCTTTCGGTGAAAGGATTTTACCCTTTTTCACCACGCGCATGGCATCGCCGGAAATTTCGTCAATAATGATGATCTGCCCGTCTGCCTCGCCGAATTCGAGTTTGATGTCGATCAGTTCCATCCCTTTACTGGCCAGATTGTCCTGGATCAGCGCCGTGGCCCGGCGGGTAGTATGTTTGATCAGGCGGATAGCCTCCGGTGTCAGGATCTGCAGGGCCGCGAGTGTATCTTCTGTGATCAGGGGGTCGCCACGCGCATCGTCTTTCAGTGTGAATTCAACCAACGACGGCAGGGGAGCGCCTTCCCGGGTATAGCTGCCATAGCGGCGGATAAAGCTGCCATAAGCTTTTTCCCGGCAGATAACCTCCAGGTTAAAGGAACGCGCCCGCCTAACAATCATGCTGTTCTCTTCCGGGTAGGCACTGATGAAATGGGTGGGCAGGCCGTCATCCTGGAGGAGATTAAAAAAATAAGTGCTGAGCTGCAAAGAAGCGTTTCCCTTGCCGCTTATTTCCCCCAGGACTTCGTTGGCCCCCGGGTCAATTTCTCCGTCCCTGCCCGTGACTGTATCTTTAAAATAGAGGCGCAGGTGGCCGTCTTCCTGCAGGAACACGTCTTTGGTTTTGCCGCTGGCGATCATTTTTGGCAACTGTTTTGGCTCCTTTCCTGGCTGACAAAGTCTTCTTAAAAGAGTAGAATTCTTTTTTTGTTGGTGATTTCCCTGCCGGCGGCAGAAAGTTTATAGCTGCAGATGTCAATGTTTGTTCTACATTCTTGAAGCCTCGCCGGGAAATTGTTCCTGCAGCCTTTCAGGTAGCCGTGCTTAAAGGCCGTTTCACCGGACAAAATAGGCGGCTATTTTTTTGAACATTTTCCAGAGAAAGCCGGCAACGCTCTCAATGATCTTATTGGGGCTGCCAATAGGGATATTCAGAAGCAAAAGGATACTTAAGGTCAGGCCCAGCACGGTATAAATTAAAAAAACAACCAGGTCCCTATAGCGCTCCTGCCGGCAAAGAGTAGGGGCTTCATAAGCAACGATCAATGCCCCCAACAGTAGTACCCCCACGATGGCCATAACTCTTCCCCCCGCTTACCTTGCTTTTTTAATTGATTTGATAATCAGGCCGGATAACCGGACACGGGCTTCGATGTCCAGGGATACTTCCAGCCGGGGAAATTCAGTCTCCCAGCGATTTTTTAACCGTTTCCACTCCTGCGGGAACGAACGGTTCAGGGTTGCGCCAAAGCCAAAAATATCGGTATTGAGCTCCTGCTGGCAGCGGTGTAAAACTGCTTTAATTTCTTTCCCAACTACCTCCGCCATGCGGTTTTCGATTTTTTTAATCAGGGCCGGATCTTTTTCCGGATCAAAATAACCCTGGGCGTCGTCAATGTTGCCCTCCAGTTCAATTTTTATTTGTATGCGCGGTTTTCCCCCGGATATGGAGGGGATAATTGTGCTGCGGGCACGTATCACCTCGATGCCGAGCAGGTAGGGAGCATCTGCCGGGTTTTCCACAATCAAAGGAGTGCTTTTCACCTTTCCCCGGATCCACTGCAGGCCTCTTGTTTCCGCTGGGTTCAGCCATCCCACCAGCCGGTCACCTTTAAAGGCGGCGGCCCCGCAAACTGCAGGGCTCTGGATGATTTCTTCCCGTTTCAGTTCGCCTTCCAGCGGTGCCGGCCTCTTGGGAATGACTTCCAGGCATCCTACTACCGGTTCGATGCCCTCCTCCTCCAACATGATTAAAAAGTCGTTAATGTTTAGATCTACGACTGTGCCCAGGCGATTTGTGGCGTCTTGAAGCATTCCCCGGCCGCCTTCCGGCGGCAGTGGCACCAGTTCAAATTCTGATTTTAAAAATTCGGCGGCAGTCATGCCTTTCACAACTAAAAGATGGGCCGTGAGGCGGGGTTCCCGGTTGCGCTCAAAAAAATCGAGCATTTCACCTACTCCCTCCCGGGCGCTCTCTTCGCCGAAAACTAAAAAGCGGCTGTGGGCACAGAATAGAAACCGCGGCGAAAAGGTGGCAAAATTGCACATCGCCTCCAGCACTGTCCGGCCGGTACTGCTGGCTAACCAGAAGGGCCTTTCCGGGGTGGCTGCGCCCCCGCGCATCGGGCCGGCAACGGCAAAGGGCTTGACAATGACTGCTGAGGCGCGGATTTCGCCGTTTTCTTGCCGGTCGATCCCCCAGGCGGTGAGAAAAGCAAGGTTTTCAATCTCCCTTTTGTCCCAGCAGCCGGTACTAAAGAGGGCGACCAGCAGGACAAGGGCCAGAGCCAAAGCGGCCTTTGAGGGCCGGCCCCTGAATGCAGGTGAGGATTGGGGCACAGATTTTGACCGGCCCTTTTTATATTTAAAGCTGTCCCAGGATATAAACTGTAAAATATATATCACCGGCGTAGTTCACCTCTGTCTTTAATTTTCATGAGTCTCCTCCGGGTGTTTGCTTTTTTTCCCTCGTAGTAAAACTGCGCCGGTTAAAAGTAAAAGCAGCCCGGCCTCCAGGCTTACGGAGTAAAAACCCCAAACATGGGGGGTATAAAAACGGATAGCTTCAGCAAAGTTTTCGGAAGTCAGGATGGCTAAAACGATGATGATTAATCCCAGGGGATAAGCAAGCTCCCGGTAGCCTCTGAGGTTGAACAGCTGGGCCGGGCCAAGCATGCCGATCCACATATAAAAAGCCGTCTTGATTAAAGCTATGATCGTCCAGACAGCCAGGACGATAACTTCAATGCGCTCCAAAAAATCTCCTAAGCTGATCATCCGCGCCAGTTTGAAGGGTGGCACAGTGAGGTTATCCGCGGTCGAGCCAAAAACGGCAATTGTTATCAAAGTGAAAAGCAGGATGATCACCCCGCTGGTCAGCACGGTGTAGAGCAGTGTACGGGTTGCTTTTTCCGGCTTTGTAAGGTAGGGGAGAACCATATTGGCGGCAATAAGTTCACCTAACAGCCCTAAGGGAATCAGGGCAGTTGTAAATACACGAGTAACTCCCCGGGCCAAAACCGGCCGCAAGTATTCCAGGTGGGCAAAATTTAAAGGTAAAATAAGGGTCAGTAAAATAAAAAATATCATGACCACAAAACTACTTTCCGCCAGGCGGCCGATGACTTCAATCCCGCTCCGGGCTGTAGCTGCAGCGAGCAGCACTAAAATAAAGAGAAGCACGATGGGCGGAGTTTGGGGCAGTACACTCAGGTTAAAACCCACAGCCGATTCCCGGACAACCAGCGCGGCGAGATGCACAAAGAACCAGATGTAGAGTAAGCTGGCGAGGAATCCGAGCGGTTTTCCCAGGAGGATGCGATTGTACTGGATCAGAGTTTGCCGGGGGAAGCGCTTTCCGAGCCAGGCGGCCAGGAGGCCAAGAGGCAGAGCTGCCAGGATAGCCAGTATGATGGTCAGCCAGCTATCGCGGCCGGCAAAAGCAATTGTCAGGCTGGGCAGGATCGACGTGGTGGTTTCCAGGTGTGAGAGGACCAAAAGGGTATATAGCTGCCGGGGGCTGATCTTACCGCCTTCGAGAGATTTCAAGCGTCTTCCTCCCCTTTCTCCTTTACTTTTTTTCTTTCCGGGTGTTGCGGTGGTTTCGGTTTTAAACCTTCTGCCTGCCGGACTCTGTCCCCGGGGACGACCAACCGTGGACGGGTACGCATCGCCCAAAGGGGAACCCTGATGAAGGTATCCTTTAAATCAGAGACAAGCACCGGCCCCAGAGGTTTGAGGTAGGGAAAGCCAAAAGAGCGCAGTGACACCAGGTGGAGGAGGATGGCATAAACTCCGGCCAGAACGCCAAAAAATCCAAGGACGGAGCCCAGCAACAGGAGTGCAAAGCGTAATAAGCGCATGGTGATCGCCAGGCTGAAAACCGGTGTGGCAAAAGAAGCGATTGCCGTCAGGGCCACAACAATCAACATGAACTGTGAAACGAGACCGGCCTGGACGGCCGCCTGGCCGATAATGATCACGCCGACAATGGTTATAGCCTGGCCGACAATTTTGGGCAGCCGCAGGCCGGCTTCACGCAGGATCTCAAAGGTTAGCTCCAGAAGAAGGGCTTCCACAAAGGTCGGAAAAGGGACTCCTTCCCGCTGGCTGGCGATACTGAGGATTAAAGGTGTCGGCAGCATCTCCTGGTGGAAAGTGATGATCGCCACATAGACAGAGGGGAGTATTAAAGACAGGATAAAAGCAACGTAGCGGATCAGGCGGATGAAGGAACCGATAAAATAGCGCCCGTAGTAATCTTCCGGTGTGGTTAAAAATTCCGGAAGGAAAGCGGGGACAAGCAGGACAAAAGGCGTGCCATCCGTGAAGATGGCCACTTTTCCTTCCAGCAGGCAGGCCGTGACACGGTCGGGGCGTTCGCTCCGCAGCAGCTGGGGAAAGGGGGATAAAGGTTGGTCCTCGATGAACTCCTCCAGGTAGCCGCTTTCCAAAATCCCGTCCACCTTGATGCGCTTTAACCTCTTTTTTACTTCTTGCAGCAGTTTCTCGGAAGCAAGGCCTTGAATATAGGCCAGGGCAACCGTTGTCTTGGTCAGTTCGCCAATCTGTAGTTCTTCGATCCGCAGGCGGGAGCTTTTCAGGCGCAGGCGCAGCAGGGCCGTATTACCGCGCAGTCTTTCGGCAAAGCTGTCCCGTGGGCCCCGTACCACTGATTCAGTAGCCGGTTCTTCAATGCCGCGTTCCTTCCACCCTTGTGTCCCCGCTAGCAGGGCGCGGTTATTTTTTTCGACAAGGATGGCCGTTTTGCCGCTGGAAAGCCCGTTAAAGATTTCTTCAAAAGCGGAAGTTTCACTTACTTCTCCTGCTTGCAGGAGAGTTTTTTTTGCGGCTTCAAAAAAAGTTGTGGGGGATAATTTTTTGGCGGGCAGCTCAACGGGCGGCGTCAAAAGGGGAGCGATTACATTGTCGGCAACAGTGTAATCGCCGACCAGGCCGTCAATGAAGAAGACCGCCAGTTTGATGGAGGAAGAGGTGGCCGTTTCAATCTCGCGTACGATCAGATCAGCGCTCCCGCCGTAAGCAGTTGTGATCTGAGCGATATTGGCGGCAAGATCTGTGCTTAACACTGCGCCGGAAGCGGGGAGGGAAGCGCCGGACGGGTTATTTTCCTGCCGGGAATTGTTTTGCATTTTGCTATCTGCTCCCGGCAATAATCCCTGCTTTTCCCGGCGTTTAAAACGCAGCCTGCCCAAAAAACTTTTCCAGAACAAGAAACCACCCTCAAAGTCAAAATGATCACACGAAATGTTACCATCTTTTCTAAAATAGCCCAAAACAGAAAAAATTATACGGTTTACTGTACTAAAGTGGAAACTTCCGGGCCAACCGGGGGCAACCGCGGGGACGGTCCTTGTGGCTGGTGCTCCTTGTGGCTGGTGCTTGGGGGACAGGGGGACGCTTCTCCTGTCCTTCTTTCTGGCATAGGGGGCGATTTCTCTTTTAGAGGAAAAAAGAAGAGCTTAGAACTGCAATAAAGATCATTAAGGGGGCACCCCAACGGGACGGGAGAAGCGTCCCCCTGTCCCTTCCTGAGCAATTACAATATAAGATTATGTAAAATTAAACTGAACCCTTTTGAATATAACCGTGTCCTATATAGCAAGAGATTATTTCGGGGGGGCAGGGGACGGTTCTCTGTCACCTCCCCTGGGGGAACCATACCCCTGGCTGGCCTGTAATCACCCCGGGATCGATCACTTCTTGCACCGGGATGTTTTCCAGGACATTGAGTAGGCCGCCAATATGATCATTATATATAGACAATTACTTGTAAACGCCGTGGTGTAAAGTATTGATCTTTGCATACTCAGTTCATATCGAAAACCAAATTAATAAAAGGGCATAAATAAAAAATACCGTCCATACTGCTAAGGATGACCCTAAAAACAACATATTGTCAAGATCGGACCAGAATTGGTGAAAATAACAGGTTAGAATTGGAGACGACTCACCCCTGGCAGTAACATATTAAGTCTCCAAATTAAACAAACCTGCCTAGAAACCTGCCTAGTGTTTTTCCTTCAGGTGATAGCTTCAGGGTTAATCCGGTAATGCCTGGCGTAAATAAATACAGCCCAACAATCGCCGCAGCTAAAGTTCCTAGAGCATAATGAATGAACGCATTACCATAAAAGGTAAGTGACCCCGATTATCCCAATAATAAACACACAATGACTGTTGTTGCTATATCCATATTATTCCTCCCTAATGTTAACACCATATAATAAGTTCGGGGATATTGGAAACTAGATGATTTGGAGTTTGCAGTCCTAATAATCATAATAAAACCCCTGTGCCGAGTGTGCCAGGGGGTATTATTTCCCTACAATAATCGAATGAAATCTTCAATAGTAAGGCCCACATCATTTAGTATTTTTCTCAGCAACCCAAGACGGATTTCTTTGTGATCCAGCACTGTTATTGGGGGCAGTTTCCCATTCTTTTCCTTTAACCTCATGTGACTGCCCTTTTGTCTGACTACTACATACCCGATTTTTCCAAGAGCCTTAATACATTCCATACCAGAAACTATGGGTGGTTTAGGGGTCATCTCTCTAATACCACATTGCCAACGATTATACTGCCAATTGGATTTTCTTCTTCGTCAATACACAATTCTATTGCTTCCTTTATATTTTTCAAAGCTTCATCTATTGTATCCCCTTGGGAATAACACCCTTTAAAAACAGGACACGATACGACGTAGCCATTCCCATCCTGTTCAATAATTACGGGGTAATTTTTCATTTCAATCACCTCTTAATATATTATAACCCACTACTTATTACCTTTACAATGTAGCCCTATTGAACAATTTCCTCCATTTTAACCGGTTCGTTGATCGGTTCTACTTGTTCTGTACCAGCGAAATAGTTTTTATAAACTGAGAAATTTAATACAACCAGCAATCCAAGTACAACGGCGATGGAAATTAAGATGATTTTAACCGCTTTCCAAACGCGGCGGCGTCGTCTATTTTTTTCCGCCAACAGCAGACCTGCCGGTGACGGCGGCAGGGTTTCTAGTATCCCTTATTACAGTTTTCCCTGATCTTGTAAGAAATGATTTGGACAACAGGGCTGTAAAAACTAATCTGACTATACCTGCCTGGTTGAAGGAAATGGCCGAGGCCCAGGGTGTAAACTATTCAAAGTTATTCCAGGCTGCGCTTATGGATTACCTTGGCATATCTGAAAGGGTAAGGAACCTGACTGTAGCCGATAAAAAATAGTTAGCGAGCAAGCCCCGGGGGAGCAAAGCTCTCCCTCCGCAACGGTACCCGGTAGCGCCTAAATTATGTTCAGATTTATGGCCGATAACAGCGTTAGGATACCCGACAGCCCCCGAATTTTGTCAAAAACGTGAGCTACGGCCACAACCTCCGAGCCCCCGGGCTGAACAACCGCGGGAACGGTTCTTGTGGCTGGTGAATTTTTTGGCTTGGAGGGGGTTTATTTGTTTTTTTTCTGCAGTTTATCCAGCAGCCCGGAGATTTTTTTCTCCTGTTGGGCGGTTCCTTTTTCATCTATGGCCAACGTTATTTTTAGCCAGGTTCCTTCTTTAACTTCTTCAGGTAACAGTTCCCTGGGGAAATCAACCTTGATTTCCTTTGCTCCAAACAACAGGACGGCATAATCACCTTCAAACCGATCTACTACAGCTTTCATATTTTTATTCTTCTCCTTCGTGGCGAATGGTTGTCAGGCCCGCCCTTTTTATTTTTCAGTAAATCCCCGAATTTCCATTTCAAGTTGAGACCTGATTTCCTGGCAGATCCCCCAGGTCTTTAGGTCCTAATTATGTCTTAAATTTTTTGCAAATTTGTCAAAACTATTGCAAACGATCGCGTGAACATTGATGTTTAATACGTTTGGGAGGGTTCATTTTGAAATTCAACTTTTATGGTTCCGGCTATGTTCAGGTTGGGTGTTATTCCTTTTCCAGGCTGAGATGATACGTCTGGCCGTCAGTCGTGATGGTGATCGTGCCGTGGATGTCCGTCCTGTAAATGTTCACTCCTGCTGCAGTGAGCGTTTGAAGCGTTTCTTCATGGGGGTGGGCGTATTTGTTTTCCGCACCAACCATAATAATGGCACACTCCGGGTTGACGGCTTTTAGGAAAGGAGGGGAGGTGCTTGAACTGCTGCCATGGTGCCCGATCTTGAGGATGGTGCTTTGGAGTCGGCAGTTGCTGCGGAGCATTTGACCCTCACTGTTTTCCTCGGCATCGCCGGTGAATAAAAAGCTGATTTTATCAAAGGTGATTTTCGTGATCAGGGAAGCATCATTTAAATGAGAAGCGGAAGGTGCAGCAGGATGCAGGATTTGCATGATTATACCATCCCCCAGCTCCCTGGTCAGGCCGGGTCGGCCGATGGTGAACTTTATCTCCTGGGCATCGATCAGGGTTAAATAATCTTCAAAAGTTTTTGTGGTATGGATTACCCCGGGATCGATCACTTCTTGCACCGGGATGTTTTCCAGGACATCGAGCAGGCCGCCAATATGATCATTATGGGGGTGGGTGCTGAGTACAAGATCCAGAGAGTCAATACCCAGGTCTTGCAGATAGGCGGCGACATTGCTGTTACGCTCCCCTCCATCAATGAGGATATTTTTCTCCGGTGCCTGGATGAAAATGGCGTCCCCCTGCCCGACATCGATAAAATGGACTGTCAGGGAATCAGTGGCAGCAGCGGGAAAGATTCCTGTTCCTGGAGATGCTCCGGGTTCGGAAAAAAGTGAACTGCTGCAGCCGCCTGACCAGAATACAAGGAGCAGCAACAGTGTAAAAATAACGGGGAGATACTTTTTAACTGCTACGCCTGCGCGGTAAATTTTTTTCTGCATGGTCTTCCCTACCGTTCCTTTCTCCCACATTCCTTACAGATATTTTGCCGGGGAAAGCCAGGCAGTGTCTCCTTATTTGCCGGTTACCCCCACCTGAGGAACAGTTTACCAGTAAAAATGTCCGGTGTCCATGGAAAAACCATTCTGATTTTGACAGAGTGCAGCAGGCCTTTTTATCGTTGTTGTGTTGTTGTCCCGGTCGAGTTGGATCTTGTAGATGCGAGATGTGAGTAAAGGAGGAATTTGCTTTTTGACTTTTGGAGATAATTGTCTAATTAATACAACATTTTAAGTCCTGTTGACAGAAACCCGCTGATGCGCTATTATTTTTTTAAACTGATGAAGCGGAAGTAAAACCACCACCAGCCATACAGAGAGCCGGGGGGGCTGAGAAGCCGGCAGGAAACGGAGTGGGTAAATGGTCCGCGGAGGGCGGGGCGAAAGAGGCTTTTTGGCTTTCAGTAGCTTCCGACGCAAGCCAGCGTTACTGGGCGCGGGTGTGTTGGCACCCTGCAGAGAGGATGCATGGAGCGCGCTGTGCATCAACCAAGGTGGTACCGCAGGTTACTACGCTTGTCCTTGAAGGGCAGGCGTTTTTATTTTGTGTGCCCGGTCCGCTTGCTTTTCTGCTCAAACCGCGGAGGGGCAGAGGGGCTGCAGGGAAAACCCGGTTTGATTCAGGCAACCAAATGATTTGTAGGAGGTATTGGCAATGAAAAAGTCATTAGCGGTAATCTTGGCGGTTTGTATTTTTGCGGGGTTGTTGCTGCCCCTGGCCGGGTGTACAGCGGGGGCGGACGGGGATACTTCCGCGACCGGGAAAGAGGCGGAAAATCAGGCTGCAAAGAAAAAGATCGGTATTGTGCAGATTGTTGAGCACCCCTCGTTGAACACGATCCGGGAAGCCTTGATTAGCCGGCTGGAGGAAAAAGGCTTTAAAGACGGCGCAGCGGTAAGCATTGATTATCAAAATGCGCAGGGTGACCAGACAAACCTGAAGACGATCTGTCAGAAGTTTGTCAACAACCGCTACGATCTGATTGTGGCCATCGCCACGCAGTCGGCTCAGGCGGTTGTGGGCGAAACAAAGGATATCCCGGTGCTCTTCTCCGCCTGCACCGATCCGCTGGGTTCCGGGCTGGTGGAGAGTATGGAGAAACCGGGCAAAAATGTTACCGGCACATCTGATGCTGTCTCGGCGGAAAAAATCATGGAGCTGGCCCGGCGTATTACCCCGGAGATCCAAAAGATCGGCGCTCTTTACAACTCCAGTGAGACAAATTCAATTGCGGTGATCAATGATCTGAAAGAGTATGCCCAAAAGAACGGGCTCACTGTGGTGGAAGCAACGGTGACCAACTCGTCGGAGGTCCAGCAGGCGGCCCAATCTCTGGTGGGCAAGGTCGATGCCATTTTTTCACCGATCGACAACACGGTGGCGTCGGCGATGCCGGTGGTTGCCCAGGTGGCCAACAGGGCGAAGGTACCTGTGTATGTCGGGGCCGATTCCATGGTTGCGGATGGCGGCCTGGCCACCTATGGCATTAATTATACTGTGCTGGGCCAGGAAACAGCAGAGATGGCCATAGAGATCCTGAAGGGCGCAAACCCGGGTGATCTTGCGGTAAAGTCGATGACGGAGATGGATATCTATGTCAACAAGGATACGGCTGCGGCGATCGGGATCACCATACCGGAAGGCGTGCTGCAGGAGGCTGTGCAGGTGTTTGGCCAATAGATTAGCCGCTGAAATTCTGAACGCACAAAGGGGTTAGTGAACAATGATGAGTTTAATGACCGTGCAGTGTTCCGTCGAGCTCGGGATTATCTATGCCATTACTGCGCTAGGGGTTTTTCTTTCCTTCCGGACGCTGAATATGCCTGATCTGACAGTGGACGGCAGCTTTGTCCTGGGAGCAGCCGTGTCGGCGATGCTTTGCAGCGCCGGCCGGCCCTTTTCCGGGCTGGCTTTGGCTTTGCTGGCCGGGTGCCTGGCCGGGTGTATCACGGCGCTGCTGCATACGGGGCTGAAGATCCAGCCTCTCCTGGCCGGCATTTTGAATATGCTGGCGCTCTACTCCATCAATTTGAAGGTCATGGCCAACAGGGCAAATATACCCCTGATTAATAAGGCCACGGTCTTCAGCCTCCTGGAATGGGCTCCGGCGGCAGACTATATGCAATTAATCATCTCTCTGGCGATCCTGCTGGTCATACTCATCTTGTTGTTTTTCTTTTTAAGGACCAGCCTTGGCCTGGTCCTGCGGGCGACGGGTGACAATGAACAGATGGTCCGGGCGCTGGGGGCCAGCACGAATTATACCAAGCTGGCCGGGCTTGCTCTTTCCAACGGGCTGGTGGCTCTCTCCGGGGCACTGATTGCCCAGTACCAATCTTTTGCCGATATCAGCATGGGTATCGGCATGGTCATTATCGGGCTGGCCTCGGTGATTATCGGTGAAGTGATCTTTGGCACTAAATCGCTGCTCCGCCGGCTTGTGGCCGTTGTCTTGGGGGCCGTGCTCTATCGGCTGGTGATCGCCTTTGCGCTGGAATTGGGCATGCCGCCGACCGATCTCAAGTTGATTTCAGCGGTGATCGTCACCCTGGCGCTGTCCGCTTCTACCATTAAAGAACGTTTGGTTTCATTTCAAAAAAGATTATCTGCGCGGCAAGCAGACTGGGAGTACAGATCTGATGTTAAAAATTGAAGGGCTCAGCAAAATATTTGGTCGGGGGAGCATCAATGAAAAGCGCGCTCTGGACAGGATCAACTTTGCGCTGGAGGCAGGAGAATTTGTGACAATCATTGGCGGCAATGGCGCAGGGAAATCTACCCTGCTTAACTGTCTGGCCGGGGTTTATGGGGTGGACGAGGGGCGGATTTTTCTTGATTCACGCGAGATTACTTTCAGCCCGGAGTATAAACGATCCCGGTATATCGGGCGGGTGTTTCAGGATCCGGTACAGGGCACCGCCTTTGATATGACCATTGAGGAAAATATGGCCATAGCTTACGCCAAAGGCAAACGGCGGGGGCTGGGAGCCGGGGTGACGAAGGCCGGTTTGGGCCTGTTCCGGGAGCGCCTGGCACTGTTAGGATTGGGATTGGAGAACAGGATGAAGGAGAAAGTCGGGCTATTGTCGGCGGGGCAGCGCCAGGCGCTTACCCTGTTGATGGCGACGCTTGTCCGGCCGAAGCTGCTGCTGCTGGATGAACATACCGCCGCTTTGGACCCCTCCATCGCCGAGAATGTTCTGCAGCTTACCGGTAAGATCGTGGCGGAGGAGAAGCTCTCCACGATGATGATTACCCATAATATGACTGTGGCACTGGCCTACGGGACAAGAACGATCATGATGCATGAGGGCAGGATTATCCTCGACCTGGAAGGGGAAGAACGGGAAAAAATATCAGTGGAGCAGCTGATCGAGCAGTTTAAAAACAAAAGCGGTACACAGCTGGATAACGACCGCATGCTGCTGCGCTGAGCAGGGCCTGAGGAATAGATACGGAATAGATACGGAATAGATGAAGAAAGAACAGGCCCAAGCCCAAGCCCAAGCCCGGGAAAGTCCATTGTGCATTGTGGCTTGACCTGCAGCTGCCAACCACAAGGCCCGTCCCCGCGGCTGGGGCGAGATACCAAACTGTAGGCCTTCTGCCGGCCTGTTCGTGGCCTGTTTGGGGGAAAAATCCAACCAAACGACATCCCCCGCGGCAAGACAGATAAGTGGAGACCATTACCATATTTCCTTTCCAGAGGGTTTACCAAAAGAGTATTCCCTGTGGATGTTTGATGCAGTTACTTTAGATAATAAATTATCAAGTGCATATTTTTTTTCATTTTTTGAACTTTTAGAAGCATGATCTTCCCTCCCAGGGATGTATCTACAATGATTAGACTTAGTGGTGCCAGGTTAGTCAAGCTGTTTGTTTAACCGGAATTTCTCGATTTATTCACCTTCATTTTCACCGGCATCCACGCGAATTCCCTTGTCTATATTTTTATCTTCATTTTTATCCCTGCTCTCAATTCCACCCTCATCCCCAATACAGATTCTATCCCGTTTACTATCTTCAAGACTTTTCTTTTTCTCAATCCCATCCCATTTTCCATCACCGGTATCGATCTCATCTGAATATCCAATTTTTTTCCCGTCCTCATCCTCATCCCCGCCCAGAACCATTGCTTTCCCCCCGGTTACTACTTTGGTTTTCCACCTGCCGGTCAGGTAATAGCCGATGCTCAAGGTTGTTCCCACCACCCAGCCCAGCGGTATGCCCCACCAGATCCCGTCCGAACCGTACCTTTGCGAGAGGATGGCCGAAGCCGGAACCCTGACCAGCCAGAGGGACAGCAGGGTTACCAGCATGGGGATGAAGGTGTCTCCGGCACCACGCATGACGCCGTTGGTGATAAACATGCTGGAGAAGACGATATAAAATAAACCCACAATCATCAAATAACGGGCACCGGTTTCGATTACTTCCGGGTCGGCATTAAATAAGGAAATCAGTTCCTTGCCAAAAACAATGGCGACAATGGTCATCGTCAGCGAGATAATTGTGGACATGCCCAGGGCAGCCAGGTATCCTTTTTTTACCCGCTCCGGTTTGCCGGCACCTAAATTTTGCCCGACAAAGGAAGAAACGGCTGCCGAAAAGTTCATGGCCGGCATGGAAGCAAAAGAGTCGATTCTGGTCGCCGCGGTGTAGGCAGCAACAACAGCGGACCCAAAGCCGTTTACAATCCGAAAGAGAACCATCATTCCCGAGCCGACCAGCATCTGCTGTATACCTGTGGGCAGCCCGATTCTGATACTCAGGCGAAATATTTCCGGATCAAAACGCATTTCTTTGAAGTTGAAATTAAAGAGTTCGTGAAAGCGGTTTAAATAATACAGTCCAAAAGCAAAGGAGCAGCCCTGAGCAATCACTGTTGCCCAGGCGGCTCCGGCCACTCCCCATTTAAAAACAAGAATGAAAAGCAAATCCAGGATTGTATTGATGATTGTGGCAATGATCAAAAAGAACAGAGGGGTTTTGGAGTCTCCCAAACCTCTCAAGATAGCGTTGATGGAATTATACCCAAAGGCGGTGACGATCCCGATAAAGGTGATGTCCAAATATTCTTTGGCCAGCGGCAGCACTTCCGGCGGGGTTTTCAGCAAAATGAGAACGGGTTTGCTGATCATCAAACCCAGGGCGGTGATCGTCAGGGAAGCAAAGAATAAAAAGATATAGGCGGTGTCCATAGTTTTTTTGACATTCTGCATTTCCCGGGCACCATAGTACTGGGCGATCAAGATCGTCGTGCCCATGGTTACCCCTATGATCAGGGAGATCAGCAGGAAAATAATGGGGAAGCTTGTGCCGACAGCGGCCAGGGCATTTTTCCCTAATGCCCGGCCGACGATAATACTGTCCACCGTGCTGTAGAGCTGCTGGAATACATTGCCAATCAGCATCGGCAGGGCAAAATAAAAAAGAAGTTTGGCCTCATTGCCGGATGTCAGGTCTTTCATGGAGCTTTCCTTTTTATTTTTATTAAATGCCGATATATTCTGAATGCTTTTTACCCCACTTTTTAAGCAATTTTTCAACTCAATTCATTTTATCGTTATTATAACGTTTAAATAGTCTGCTGGCAATCAAGCAGGTTCGTGAGGTTGGGCCTGAAGGGCCGGTTGCAGCAGCCTTGGTGACAATGATCTGTGCTGCTGTAGTTTTAGGTTGTATTTATGTTTTGAAGATAATGGGAAATCTCTCTCTGCTGTCATTTCTGCTGTTTCCCTGCGTTTTGGTATGCAGTTAAAATATCCTCTAGTATCTTCGTCAATTTAGTTTCAAGAGGGGTCTGCCCGGATCCATAAGTGTCCTGATTTTTATGTTGATTATTGTCCAAAATATTTTTTTTCAAGGCAGGAAAGCGCTGTTTAAATAGCGAATCATTGTAACACAGAAATGGATTTGATAACACCCGATGCCCTTGGTGCTCTCCAGTTTTTTCACCGATTATTCTTGTGGTTATTAAATAGTATAAGAAGGAGATGAAAAAAATGTTTAAAAAATTGATAGTGGTAATGCTTTGTTTTCTGGTGTTCGCGGGTATTTTTGCCGGATGCGCTGCGCCGCAGGAGGGGGCGGAAACACCGGGACCGGAACCAAGTGTTCCGCAGCAGGTAGTTGCCGGGTTGGGAAGGGATCCGGGGGAAATGTACGGTTATGGTGCCCATCCTCCTTTAACCCGTGTTCTCGAACCGTTGATTTTTCAGGATCTCGAGCTGGGGCTGAAACCAGGACTGGCTGCTCGCTGGGAAGCATCGGAGGATGGCCTGACCTGGGATATTTTTTTGCAGGAAGGAGTCAAATTTCACGACGGTACGCCGTTTAATGCCGAGGCGGTTGTTCATAATTTAAAAAGGCTTACAAAAGGATGGCCGGGGCGTTTTGGTGAGGTGGAAACGATAGAGGCTGTCGGTGAATTTCAGGTTGAAGTTATCCACAGTGAACCCTATGCTCCTTTTCTTTACTCTCTGGCCTGGGCCGGGGCGGCCATGATCAGCCCCGCAGTTGTGGATGCAGAGGGTAATGTGGCTGAACCCATGGGTACGGGTCCCTTCATGAAGGAAAGCTGGGCCCCGGGCGAAGAGATGGTGCTTGTTAGAAATGCAGACTACTGGGGCGGCACCCCCATCCTGGAGCGGATTACTCTCAAATACATCCCCGATCCCACGACGCGCATGATGGCTCTGGAAGCGGGAGAAATAGATATGATTATCGATACCGGCGGGGTGCTCCCGGAACAGGTCCCCACTCTGCGTAAAAACGAGCAGATAGAGGTGCTGACGATTGAAGGGGCGGTCCCGCATTATATGACACTCAATACACAAAAGGCTCCCCTGAATGATGTGCAGGTCAGGCAGGCGGTGATGTATGCTCTTGATCCGCAAAGTATCATCAAGTACGCGCTGGAAGGTTTTGGCAGGACGATGACCAGCGTTATTCCCTATTCCGAAAAGGGCTGGATGCATTCCGAGACGCTTTATCCCTTCAATGACCCGGACAGGGCCAAAGAGCTGCTGCAAAAGGCGGGATGGGAAGACAGGAATGGAGACGGCATCCTTGAAAAGGACGGGCAGGAATGCCGGGTTAAGTTTCTTCTCTCTTCGGCACTGGTCGGGCGCTGGCCTTACCAGCCTATTGCCGAGATTGTGCAGGCCCAGCTGGCAGATGTGGGTATTGAAGTGAAGATCGAGGTTGTAGAAACCGGCTTGTGGAAAGAAACTTTGCAAAAAGGGGAAGCGGATCTATCCATACGCCCCTGGGCGGGAATTTCGCCGCAGTCACGCCTGCACGAATGGCTTCATTCAGAGGGTGAAAATTCCCTGGCGATGGGGATATTTTATCATAATCCGCAGGTTGACAGCTTGATTGAAAAGTTATTGTCTACTACTGAGGAAAAAGAGGCGAAGGAAATATCCTTGGAGATACAGAAGTTGGCTGCGGATGAAGTGCCCATCATTCCCATGTACGATGAAGTGCTCATCAATGCGGTCCGGAAAAATATCAAAGGATACAAGCTCCATCCCTGGTTTAGCGTGAACTGGGAAGATATTTATGTGGAAGGCAATTAGCACAGGATAATCCTGTTGCTAAAGGTGATAGACAAGGATAAACTGAAGTGTATTTCGGCTGGTGTAAGTTAGGGGCGGGACGGGAGAAGCGTCCCCTTGTCCTGAAAAAGAGCTGGCAGGTGATGGGTGATCCTCTTCTATTTTTTGCGGCGATTGTGTTCCATGTTTTTTATCCTGCTGTGTGTTTCCATGATCACTTTTTCTCTGATGCATTTTGTGCCGGGTGATCCGGCAGAAATCATCACCGAAAGGAAATTCGGGGAGGAGGCCACGGCCCAGACAGTTGAGCGGGTAAGGGAGGAAATGGGCCTGGACCGGCCGGTTTTCAGCCAGTATTTTTACTGGCTGACCGGTATTTTACGGGGTGATTTCGGGGATTCTTTTTGCACCGGCCGACCCGTTTTACAGGAAATTATGTCCAGGCTGCCGGCCACGGCAGTACTTGCCCTGGCGGCCATGCTGGTGTCCCTGGTTATCGCCATTCCTGTGGGCATTGTTTCTGCTGTGAGGCAGTATTCCTGGATTGACAGTTCCAGTATGGTTGGCGCCATGCTGGGTGTTTCCATGCCCAATTTCTGGCTGGGGCTGCTGCTGATCCTGGTATTTTCAGTATATTATAAATGGTTTCCCGTTTACGGCTATGAGAGCCTCAAACATCTTGTCCTGCCGGCGATAACCCTGGGGACAGGTATCGCCGCAGTTACGGCCAGGCTGACCAGGTCGAGTATGCTGGAAGTCCTCAAGCAGGACTATATCAGGACGGCCCGTGCCAAGGGCCTGCTGGAAAGGATCGTGATCAACAAGCACGCGCTGAAGAACGCGCTGATTCCGGTGGTGACGGTCGTGGGCCTGCAATTTGGTTCTCTGCTGGAGGGTGCGGTCGTTACGGAGGTGGTTTTTGCCTGGCCGGGAATGGGCCGTTTACTGGTTGATTCCATCTTTGCGCGTGACTTTCCCGTAATACAGGGGTGCGTTTTTGTGATTGCCGTTATGTATGTTCTTGTCAACCTGCTGGTGGATCTTTCGTATGCCTGGCTGGATCCCAAAATACGTTACGAGGCCAAGTAATGCACGATGTATTTATTCAAATCATGGAAAGTGGGCCTCCTTTGCTGGAGGCTGTAAAAAGGTTCCGGCAGCACAGGCTGGCCGTGGCCGGTGCTGCCATTGTTGTTGTGCTGTGTTTTCTGGCTATATGCGCCTCTTTCATTGCCCGGCCCGGCCATCTTCAGCCGGATTTGGTGCACCGTTTGCTGCCCCCGGGCAGCGGGTACCTGCTGGGAACGGACAACCTCGGCCGCTGTATATTTTGCCGGCTTGTTCTGGGCACGAGGGTTACATTGCAGGTAGGAATTTTCGTCGTGGGCATAACTTCTACGGTCGGGATTCTGCTGGGAGCGATCGCCGGCTACTGGGGCGGCCTCATCGATGAAGTGATCATGAGGTTTGTAGATGTTCTGCTTGCTTTTCCCGGGATCATTCTGGCGCTGGTCATCGCGGGAATACTGGGCCCGTCACTTTTCAGCATTATGTTTGCCATGTCGTTGATCGGGTGGACAAGTTATGCCCGGGTGGTGCGGGGAGCGGTCCTCTCCGTTAAAGAAAGGGAGTTTGTGGAGGCGGCCAGGTCGCTTGGTGCCGGCGATCTGCGTATCATCTTCCGGCACATTTTGCCGAATATCCTGGCTCCGGTCATTGTCATGGCCACGCTGGGGATGGCCCATGTGATTTTATCTGCGGCAGCTTTAAGCTTTCTGGGGCTGGGGGTGCAGCCGCCTGCCGCCGAGTGGGGCTCGATGCTCAATGCGGGCCGTCCTTTCATGCGCACAGCGCCGCAGATGACTGTTTTTCCGGGGCTGGCGATTATGATCACCGTACTTGCTTTTAATTTCCTGGGCGATGGATTCAGGGATGCCCTGGACCCGTGGTTAAAGGAAACGGGCGAGGAAGGGGAATGAAGCCTGACTTTTCAGCGGCGGATAGTGCTGGGGAAGTGCAGGGGATTGGTCAAGAAGGGGAATGAGGCATGACTTTACTGGATATACGCGGGCTCAAGACTTATTTTTTTACGGGTAATGGCGTGGTCAGGGCGGTGGACGGAGTGGATTTGCAAATAGGCCGGGGAAGAACGGAAGGGCTGGTTGGTGAATCCGGCTGCGGGAAATCCGTTACAGCGCTTTCCATTATGAGATTGGTTGCGGCCCCGGGCCGGACTGTCGCCGGGGAAATAATTTTTGAAGGTGAAGACCTGCTCAAGAAAAGCCCGCAGGAAATGGGTAAAATCAGGGGTAAAAGGGTTGCCATGATTTTCCAGGATCCCCTGAGCTCCTTAAATCCTGTTTTGCAGATCGGTGAACAGATAGGGGAGGCCCTCCGGCTGCACCAGGGGCTCAGCCGCCCGGAAGCAAGGGAAAGAGCGGTTCAGATGTTGGAATTGGTGGGCATTCCCGCCCCCGCAGTCAGGAGCAGGGAATACCCGCACCAGTTGAGCGGCGGAATGCGGCAGCGGGTGATGATTGCCATGGCGCTTTCCTGCAATCCGGCACTTTTGATTGCTGACGAGCCTACCACGGCACTGGATGTGACCATACAGGCGCAGATCCTTGCTTTACTTCAGGAGTTGACCGGTGAGCGGGGCACGGCGCTGCTGTTAATAACACATGATCTGGGGATCGTTGCCGAATTGTGTGACAGGGTTACGGTTATGTATGCCGGAAACGTTGTCGAGCGGGCTTCCACATCAGCCATCTTTAAAAAACCAAGGCATCCCTACACGCGGGGGCTGCTCAGGGCCATGCCCAAAATTGATGCCGATATTGAGCGCCTTGCGGTTATCGACGGGACTGTACCCCATCTGGCACACCCGCCCGGGGGTTGCCGCTTTAACCCCAGATGCCCGGAGCACGAGGCTATCTGCCACCGGCAAAAACCTGCACCGATTGAAGTTGAACCGGGGCATTTTGTGAGCTGCTGGCAGTATGCAGCAGGAGGGGATTAAGCGTGCCGGAACTGCTCATAGAAGCAAAAAAACTGACCAAGCATTACCATCAGCCCAATGGCCTTTTCACCCGGAAAGGTAAAGTTCTCCAGGCTGTGGACGGGATCAGTTTTTACATTAGAAAAGGAGAGACGTTGGGACTGGTCGGTGAATCCGGCTGCGGGAAGTCCACGACAGGAAGGCTGCTTTTGCGCCTGATCGAGCCCACTGCGGGACAGGTTTATTTCAAGGGCCGCGCTATCTTTGCCCTGAAAAAGAGGGAGATGCAAAGACTGAGGCTGAAAATGCAGATGATCTTTCAGGATCCTTTTTCCTCGCTGAATCCACGGCTGGTTGTGGAAGAGATCATCGGGGAACCCCTGGCGATACATGGGCTGGCCGGTAAAAGCAAGGCGGCAAAGAAGGAGAAAGTTTTGAAGCTGATGGAGCTGGTTGGCCTGAGCCCGGGTGATGCCGGCAGGTTTCCGCACGAGTTTAGCGGCGGGCAAAGGCAGAGGATCGGCATTGCCCGCGCCCTGGCTGTAGATCCCCTTTTTATCGTGGCTGACGAGCCGGTATCTTCCCTGGATGTATCCGTGCGGGCCCAAATACTCAATTTAATGAAGGATTTACAGGAAAACCTGGGGCTCACGATCTTGTTCATCGCCCACGACCTGAGCACGGTCAAGTTTTTATGTGACAGAGTCGCCGTCATGTACCTGGGAAAAATCGTCGAAATGGGGCCGACCGGGCATATATTTCACGAACCCCGCCATCCATACACACAGGTGCTGCTATCAGCCGTGACGATCCCCGATCCCGAAAGCAAGCGCCGGCGCATCATTTTAAATGGCGATGTGCCAAGCCCTGTCAATCCGCCGCCCGGCTGCCGGTTTCATACCAGGTGCCTGTACAGCACGGATAGGTGCAGGCTTGTCGAGCCAGAGCTTAGGGATACAGGCCGCGGGCACATGGTCAGCTGTCACCTGGCCAGCTGCCAACCTGGCATGGCCGCAGAAAAACAAACTGCGAAAATAAAAACCACACTTTAAATTATTATACTTTCAGGATCAACTCACTCAAACCCAATAGAAAGTTTTTTGCTGTAGTAAAAGAAAAACTACCTTACGGTAGTAATTGTACATCGCTATAATTTATTATATCTTTTACCTTATTCTTCTTAATATGATTTCTTCGTGTTTGGTTACTTCGTTTTCTATTCTGTCCAGCTTCTCTGAATTAAGCTTGTACCCATCAAATAAGGCATTAAGCTTTTGACCATGGTCGTTTTCAACTTTTACTACAGTTTCTTTGGTAAATTTAACGTCAGCCTTAACTTCTGCTAATTCGGATTTAATACTTGCCAGTTCATCTTTGGTTGCCATGTTGGCTTCCATGCTGGTCATTCTTGAATCCATGCTGGTCATTCTTGAATCCATGCCATTTATTCTTGAATCCATATCACCGATTTTTTGCAATATTATTTCCAATAGTTCCCGGTCAGTCATTAAGCCCACTCCTTACTTATTTTCATGTATTTTAAAGACGGTTTTTCAAAACCGATTGGTATTTCTTCGTTACCATTAATTATAACAATCTGCTTTTCCTTCTCCCGTGCTCTTCTATCTTTTAAACCCTGCAGAGGTTTCAAAATCAATTCCACCTGCAACATTATGGCAGATTAATTTTACCATAAAACTGGTGACGGTGAAAGCAAAACATGCCTGCACATAATCTTAGCATTGATTATACGGTCTATTGATTTCGGCACATAAAAGAAAAAGTGGTTGTTTATAAACAAATGTTAAAATGGTAAAGTTCTATTTTCGGGATAGCACAGGGAGTGAAGTGGTAAATAATAATTTAATATTTTTAAAAATTTATATATAATAAAGTCAGGAAATCTAAAGTTGGAAGAGGGGTATATCCATGGACAATATAAAAGCAATCGACAACCTTTTTCACCCTCGTTCCATAGCAGTTGCAGGGGCTTCACGAAAAACCGGCTCCCACGGCTACCAGTATCTGCGTTTTTTACTTGAAGCAGGATACCCAGGCCGGATATATCCCGTCAATCCCCGCAAAATGGATATCCTTGGGCTTCAGACCTACACGTCCCTGGAGGAGATCCCTGAAAATGTTGATTATGTCATTTGTTGTATAAATGACCGTTATGTCGTAGACCTGCTGCGGCAATGTGCCCGGAAAAAAGTGCAAGCCGTGCATCTGTATACGGCAAAATTAAGCGAAACCGGTGATGCAAAGGCTCGCCGGCTGGAGGAAGAGATCAAAAATGAGGCTCAGGGTTAGTCAGGTTGAAAACTGGCGCTGGCAGGTTCTTTTCCGTCTGCGCGAACAGCTCATCAACGAGGGTATCCCTGTGTTTTCCCGCCCGGGGTGGGCGGCAGCGGCGATGAGCAAGTTTGTTGATTATCATCGATACCAAAAGGAAGTAAGGGAGAGACAATAAATGCTAAAGCCAATTGCGCAGGCCAAAGCACGGGAAGATGCCTATGAAATGATCTCTGAAATTAAGGGGCAGGCATTATTGGACGGGGCAAAAGGAATGACGCCGGTAAAAAAAGAAGCGCTGGTGGATATACTTGTTAAACTATCACGTTTTGTAGAAGCACACCCCGAAATCAAAGCTTTTGATCTTAACCCTCTTTTTGCAGACAGTCAGGGGGTTGTCGCTGCAGATGCACGTATTATTTTGAAAAAGTGCTTCAGAAGATAGCTCACGCATTGCATCAATATTATCTTCATCAGCAAATAACTTCTGTTCAACAGCCGCACTACCTCTGGTTTTTCCTCATTTTTTTTGGCTGATGTTATAGAGCCACGACCTGGTTGCGGCCTTTTCTTTTCGCTTCATACATGGCCTTCGAGCGCATTTAATAACGCTTTTTCGCTCTCCAAGTCAAAAATATTTTCCAGAATGTTTTCCAACAGGACAACATCTTTTGTTTCGAGGATCTTTTTTTTCTGTTTCAGGTCTGATAGAACCCAATTTGCGGCTCGCCAGCTTAATTAAACTCTTCCGAAAAGCCTCCACTCTAGGACTGTGGGTGGGATGGGACAGGAGAAGCGCCCCCTGTCTTTTAACCAGGTTAATGACGGTTTCGTCGGTTTTGTCAGTAACACATTATTATAACCGCTGTAAAATTTGCAGTTTTTTTGCCAGTGTATATTGGAGAAAACCTCCTCTATTGGAAGGGTTTTTGGAATAATGTGACGAATTAAGCAATTATAATGTATATAAGTCAATAATAGTTTGTCCCGGCCGGCTACGGCAGGTAGGCAGTAAGCAAACAGGATTTAACGCCCATATTCTGGAAAACGGGCTTTGCCCGCCGAGCTTAGCTGGAACTTAGGTGATTACAGTCGAATTATCCCAGCCAAGTCAAATATGGCCATTGTTATTTTTTAACAGCAGGGTGGTATCGCAGTGGAGGAGAATAAAAAATTAGTAAGTTCACTTCGTGCTGTAATTAAAGAAGAATTACAACCTACTCATCAACGATTGGATACCCTTGAAATAAGACAAAGGCAACTTGAAGGATATAATGCATGGGGTTAATAATAAATTTGCCCGGGCCTTAACAAAGAACGGGCGGACAGGCCATGTATTCAGAAACAAGATGAAAAAGTCCAAGAACGGTGAACATCGGTAATAGGTTCCAACGACCATCATTTGATGGAAAATAAGCAGCAGATAACCCTATAAAGCTGGCACATTAATTAGAAGTTTGAACAATTTAACAAAGGAAATTCGAAGGTTAATCTAAATAAATTGGTAACTAATAAAGCTACATACTAAAAGCAGCTTTGAGAATTTCGATTACAATTACAATTTGCTAAGTACTCTTAACTACCTAACCGTTTTTGACCCAACAACAATAATTTGAGGTATGTTATGGGAAATAAAAATTATAGATTAGAAAGCTTCAATGATTTTGCAAAACTGAGCACACATAAAGAAACGCCGCAACAAACTGAGTTGCTTAACTTATTTGCTACCTATGTATATATGACTAACCCTGATTATAAATATAATGAAACGTATTTTAAAGACATGATTTCAATGTTTTGGAGTAACCTTGAAAAGTATAAAAAGAAGCTAGAGTTTCGCGAAAAGCTTCGGGACAAAATTAATAATTATTTGGTTTCCAATACTGAAAAGTGTCAGTTAAATATTCAAATTGATGAAACCTGGGAATTAAAATATGATAATTTTTCAGATATAAATAAAGGAAAGTGGCAAAGGGCCATTTGTGAAATACCAATATTCAATTTTGCTGGTAAAGAAAAAATATATCTGAAATGCCGGTTTAGCAATGATCAGGGGTTTGTATTTTCTGACTACTTGGTATCAAAAGATGAAGAAAAACTAATAAAATTTGCATCCGATTTCGTTAAATCTTTTATAAATAAAGTGGAGGATTGATTTAATAACAATGGGAATTGAAATAAAAGAAAGCACAATTTATAAAAGAATAGTTAAAGACGACTTTATATACAAATCAATCTATTCTTTAGAAAGCTATGTCTTTGAAGAGGATTTACTTAATACAGAAGATTATATTTTGATGTTGAAATTGAAAGATCCTTTTAATCATTCAGTCATTAATAAGACTATAACTAAAGTTAGGGATCTTATTAATGATGTACTAATTAAAGGTGAATTCTTTGAAGCTCAAGTTTATTTTAGACCTAAAAAGATAAATGAAGAAACTGGAATACTTGAGTCAAGACCGATTCATTCAGCATCTTTGATTACACTCATAGCAAGTGTTGTATTGCTCAATACCCTTCTAATTGAATTAGAAGAGGATCAAAAAACAATTGAATTGACCGAACTGGCAAGAATGCTACCATCAAATTTTTATGGCAATATTCCATCAGATAAACCAGAATACCTTTTTAAACCATGGCTAATTCCAACAAAAATATAAAAGAATCTGTTATTAGAGAAGCTATTGCAACATTTTTAACTATTTATAAAGAACCAGCCAAAAAACAAGATAATGAAATTTATAAAATAGTTAAGACCTGTGGTCTTATTAATGATTCAAACAACAGATTTAAGTTAATTAATTTGCAAACCGATGAACTGTATAGAATTGTTATGAACGCATATTTTTCTGAAGTTATTTCAATTGATGCAAATGACTTAAAATGTTTAGCCAAAAAGAATAATAAACCTATTTATTATAATGAGGCTAGGGTGTTGCTATTTTTGAGAAATAAAAAGTTTAATTTAGTAAATTTTTATGCAAAGTTTAATGATTACAAGAACGGTAAAATGTTAGATTATATGTTATTTGAAGTAGTTGATTATTTTGAAAAATTTGTTCAAGATCCAGTTTATATTGATAACCTTATAATGATACATAAATATACAAGTGATATCTGGAAAAACGGTTCAAAATATTTACATTTTTATACACTTCATAATCAGGAACATGCAATTGGGCTGATAAGAGCGATTACCATGCTTATGAAAAGTTTGAATTATTTTCAAATATCAAAAAAAGACTACTATATTCTATTTATTAGTTGTTATTTGCATGATATCTCAATGGTACTTCACCCGAATTTGATGGAATGTTTTATCAAAGATAATAAAGAATCAAATATTATTTACTTTGAATTTAAAAACCATTTAAAGGGCTTGATGGAACAAAATGATAATGGAAAGGGACTCAATTATATTGGGGAGCAATCTATCAAAAGGTTGTTGGTTGAATTTTTCGTAAAGGTAGATCAATATTATGAAGGCTACATAAGAAAGAATCACCCAAAACAAAGTGCGAAATTTATAAGAAACAGCAATGATTTTAATTTTATAGATGATGTGATAAAAGATATTGTGGCAGAGATAAGCCAAGCTCACGGCTATAATGTTGATGAGATATACAAGATCAAATCAAACGCTAAAGATAATATTGTGAGTGAGAAATACATAAAAATTTTACTAAGAATAGGCGATTTGCTAGATATGTCATCTAATAGAATCAGCAATGCAATATTAGATAATAGCCAGAATAGCATGCCACTGGCAGCCCGCTTTCATTGGTTGTCCCATAAAGCGATTTCAAACATGGACATTCAAGTTCAATATGATTTTAAAAATAAGAATAATGACGGGGACAATCAGAGTTGGATTGGTCCAGGATCAATAGTTGAAAATGTTTATTTTGTTATTTACCTTGATGTAAAACACTTAATTGGAACTGAGAAAAGCAAAACATGTAAAATCGACTTTAAATGGTGCAACTATGAGGGAAATAACTCTAAATATGGTTTCCATATCAATATTGGCAGTAGTGCTTTATGTAAAAATTGTAATTTTATGTGTAAGTGGATGAAGGTAAAGAATGATTATTTGTATAAAGAATTAGAAGCATTACAATTGTACCTCAATAGAACCGAAGCGAATCTTTTTACTACTAATATTTATGTGAAATATGTATTTAATGATGAAGCACGGAAGTTAGGAAATTCAGAATACGAAAACATATCGGCGTACATTTTCGATAAGTAAAATGATGACAAGGGGACTGTAGACCGTGTGATAAATGCCGGCTCCAGTGCGGCTGAACCCCCATCCGGTAGGGCAAGCTAACTGTAGGTACTATACAAGCTATGGAACCGGATGTCCTCAGGAAGCTGTTTTCCTCCCCACATGGCGGATATTCCTACCAACGGCTGAACTGTAAGCGCCGGATGAGATGGGAATTTCACGTCCGGTTCTGTGAGGGGGTGGGGATGAAAGTCCCCCGCTCTACCCGATATTTTTGCATTTCCAGGAATGGGTTAAGTTAAAAAAGGCCTCAATTAAAAATAAAAATGTGCAAAACAGTAATACCGGCAGGTGTTTCGGCGTCTTTTATAGAATGATGAATTTATAGTAATTTTTTAACAGCAGGGTGGTATCGCAGTGGAGGAGAATAAAAAATTAGTAAGTTCACTTCGTGCTGTAATTAAAGAAGAATTACAACCTATTCATCAACGATTGGATACCCTTGAAATAGGGCAAAAACGACTTGAACAGGGTCAAAAGCAACTTGAGCAGGGACAAAGGCAACTTGAACAGGGACAAAAACAGCTCCAGAAGGATGTTAAGGATATAAAGGTGGAGCTTCGTGAAATGTGGAAGGATATTTCTCACTTCGAAAAACGCATTTCAACATTGGAAAAAGAATTTACCCCCTAAAGCTGGTGCCAGGCACTTGGCTTAAAATAACTTATGGAACCTTCAAGCGGTTGAGGCGTCCTTTTAGGGCTACCCGCTGCCTTTTCCTTTCCATGAGTCTGAATATAGCGGGATCTATTAATATTGTAAAATATTATACCTTTTAATACTATTGGTATCAGGGGTGTTTTTTATTGTGAAGAAGGCCCAGGGTGAGCGTAAAATAGAACCCACCTTGCAACCAAGGTAAGCGTCAAAGATAAGCGCACCTGATGTTCACCGATATCAAAAAAAGCCTTCTTCGGCTATACTTTTGACTTCATTATATTGTTGGCGGATCAGTCGTTCAAATTCTGCATCCGATAACTCATCGCCCATGTCTACGCCGTCTTCCGAAAGCAGGTCATAGAACAACTCAGCAAATTCCCTGTGTTCTTTCACCATTTTTTTGTAACGCGCTAAAATTTCGGTTTGGAAATCTAGTTCGAATATGTAGCGGGGAATTTTGCCTGATAGGTATTCCTTAACCATTGCCATCATATAGTTAATGTTTGCTGCCATGCTAGCCTTCCTCCCATGGATGTTTTTCTTCTTTCTCGTTCTTTGGTTTCGGCGAAAACACCTTCTTGGGTAAGGCTGCGCTGCCGGGTAGGAAATCTTCAATTGCAGTTGCATACCCTGGTTTCCCCAAGTTGGGAGCTTGTCCCTAATGCCGTTGAATTTGAGTGACGTAGCATTACGCGATATTACTAACCTTTTCGGCATCACCCATTTCCAAATCAATAGTCAACCGTTTAATCTCAACAACCAGGACGCTCATGGAACGGTACCCCTGGATGCGATGAGCGCGACGTTCAGCATCCAGTAGCGCTGCGGAGAGCCAGCGTTGTACCATGGCACCATTCTTCCAGTTCTTGACGTTTTTCACATTTTTGGTGACCATGCTAAATCCTGATTCTATAGCATTGGTAGAACGAAGACTTTTTTGAAGCAGGCCGGGGATCTCCAGCCTTAGAATAGTGATGGTTTCTTCCAGGCCTTCGCGCAAACTGGCGGCGGCATCAGGGTGGTCTTTTTTCAAACTATTTGCCAGGGCATGCAGTTTGTTCTTTGCTTCTTCAAAGGTCTCTGAACTCCAAGCTTGCTGTAACCTGCGTTTTACCCAGGTACGCTTGTAATTTGGCAGGTAATCGAGGATATTGCGCATCTTATGTACCTGACAGCGCTGAACTAAAACGTGATGCCCAAATACAGTTTTCAAGGCCTTCCGAAGGGCCTTTGAACCGTCTATAACAGCCAGCAATCCATTGTGAAACTTTAGGCCCCGGTCAATAAGATCTGCCAGCAGATCCTGGCATACCTGGGCGCTTTCAGTAGAGCCGATACGCACGCCCATTAGGAGCTTTCTTCCATCATTATTAATGCCCATGGCTACAATAGCCGTGTAATCGCCAAGTACCAGGCCGTCAATAAGCAAGATAGGGATATACTCATCTTCAAACCGGCGGCTCAAAAGCTTTTTTGCTTCTGTTTCACTGGCTTTGATAAATCGCCTGCTAATCGTGCTTTTAGAGGTGCCGGATGTTTCTGCTACATCGCTGTAATCTTCGATTCCATAAGTATAGTCCCGTGCGGACATCCCATACAACATGCGGCCAAGGGCTGCTTCGATCAGCTGCTCATCACCGGCAAATACTTCATAGCTCGGGATAGGTAGCTCCTGATTCCTGATGATATCCCTGGCGCGAGGGCGTTTAATGGCTAAACGCTGATTACCCAGGGGAACAGTAGTATCTTGGTAGCCATGGCGGCAGGCAGTTCGATCTGGGTTATGCTTGCCCTTTGGGCCGGCGACCGCCTCTACGTCCTGTTCCATCATGGCCATTAAAGCCTGGATCCCAACAGCGGTACAAAAACTTGTGAATCGGCCTTTAACAGCGTTCTGTATATCCAGCATGGTGAGCTGCTGAATAAAAAGGCCCTGCTGATCACTTTTTTCATTCGACTGTTTTACATTTTTATGGTATTCTGGCATTGGCGGTAACCTTCTGGTTTGGTTTGTTTACCCAAACCCATTATGCCATAACTGGGCCGGGTACCGCCACTTCAATTTCCACGGCTGTTGGGACATCCTCACAAAAAGTATCAGTATTGACACGAGATTTAACACGAATTCATAAAAACAAAAAAACAGTAAGAAACCACAAATAAAAAACAAGAATAAAAAAGTGGCTGCCCTTATAAACACCGATATAATGGGCAACCACAGTGTTTTAATCTGGAGCCGGCAAGAGGACTTGAACCCCCAACATGCGGATTACGATTCCGCTGCTCTACCAATTGAGCTATGCCGGCTTACTAAAGATGATTATAACATAAATCTGCTGAAAATCAAGAACTCCAAATACGGTTTGTAGTTATTCTGTGATGATGTCACTTTGTTAATTGTCATGATAAAATGTCACTTATGAAGGCAAGGTACTAATGTCACAGAAACAGATTAACCGGTATGTCGTGATTCAGAAATGCCCAGGTGCAAATCTCACAACAGCAGATATTACTGGCATACCAAAATGCCATATCCGGGGCTTAGAAAGTTTTGCAAAAAGTTGCGAGAAAAGTACCAAACCCCATACGATCTTTTCTTTCTACTTAAAACTGCAGCTCTCACCCGGGGCCAGGATCCGGCATTGGGAGTCAGTTTTTTCTTCCACTTTCTTCTTGAATTCCTCCGGGTCTGCTTCAATCAGAGGCCAGGTGCTGAAGTGGTAAGGGATCACCAGCGGTGCTTTCAGGAAGGAAGCGGCTACGACGGCGTCATCAATGCCCATGGTATAATTATCCCCGATGGGCAGGAGGGCAATATTCAGTGGAGTCAGCTCACCGATCAGCTTCATATCGCTAAAGAGTCCGGTATCCCCGGGAAAGTAAATGTTTTGGCCATGGTAGTTGATGACAAAACCACAGGGGGTTCCCCCTTCTATCCCGGAGCTGTGAAAGGCTTGTGTGGCCTTAACCCAGCCAAAAGGGAAGTTGAATTTGCCGCCGATGTTTAAGGGGTGGGCGTCAAGCCCTTTTCCCTGGGCAGCCGTTGCAATCTCCGGGGTAGAAATAATCGTGGCCTTATTGGCTGCCGCTATTTCGTAGGCTTCCCCAAGATGATCGAAATGAGCATGGGAGACCAGGATGTAGTTGGTCTGGATCTGTTCCGGTTGGAGCGGTGCAAGAGGGTTTTCTTTAAGAAAAGGATCAAAAAGCAGTGTTTCTTTTCCTTCCGCCTCCAGTAAGAAACAGGCATGGCCTAAAAACGTGATTTTGGACAAAGAAAGTCCTCCTTTGGGGCGCATCCATAGGCGCTTTTTTTAGTATAAATTATAACATAAAAAGGTTATCTTTTAAATCTCTGGTAAGAATTTTATTGTGCAGGGAGAGGATTTGCAAATAACAAAAAATACCAAATCCCTCCGAAACTAAGGGAAAAACTCTTTTAACGTAGTTTTTTTGGCAATATTTCTGTATAATAAAATTATAGTACCTATTATTTTAAATCAAGGGGGTGGGTAGCCCGGTTTCGTTATATTTATATTCAAGGTGATTTTAAGCGGAGCCGGGTGATTAGATGGCCAAGGAAACGGTAATTGCTGTAGCGGGCAAAGGCGGAACAGGTAAAACCACCTTAACAGCTCTTTTGCTGCGCTATCTTACTTCACATTACAAGAATAAAGCTGTGCTGGCGGTTGATGCTGATGCCAATGCCAATCTCAATGAGGCTTTGGGGCTGGAACTGGAGGAAACCATTTCTGAAGCTCTGGAGGCGACCAAGGATTCCCGTCTGATTCCCGCGGGGATGCCCAAACCAATGTTTATGGAGATGCGTGCCAGCCAGGCTCTGGTGGAAACGGAGCAGATCGACCTTCTGGTGATGGGCAACCCTGCAGGCCCGGGTTGTTATTGTTATCCCAATGACCTGTTACGCCTATATTTGGAGAAACTGCGGACCAACTATGACTATGTTCTTGTGGATAACGAGGCCGGGCTAGAACACCTGAGCCGCCGTATTATTAATGACGTGGACTATATTCTCATTACCAGCGATGCGACCGCCCGCGGTGTTCGCTCTGCCGGCAGGGTTTACGAGATTATCAAGTCAGTAAATATTGAAGCCAGGAAAATTTACCTGGTTATTACCAAGACCAGGAATGGCGAAGACCGTACTTTAAAGGATGAAATTGCCAAGACAGGCCTGGAACTGCTGGGCACGATCCCTATGGATGATCTCATTTTCGAATATGATCTGGAAGGCAAGCCGCTTTTTAAGCTGCCCGCTGATTCTCCGGCTTTTCAAGCCGTCGAGAAGATTGCTCAGGGGTTAAATCTTTAGGTGGAGAATTGAATACGCAGCCGGCCTGCAGGAGCGGCAGGGAACCATTTTGGGGGAGGAGATGTGCAGACATTGTTGAAACTGAAATTTTGCGGTGGTGCCCGGACCGTGACGGGCTCCTGTTTCCTGCTTGAAGCCGGGGGGAAAAAGTACCTGATTGACTGTGGTATGTTTCAGGGGGGGAAGGCTCTACGGCGGCGCAACTTCCTTGATTTTCCCTTTAACCCGGCGGAGATCGAATGTCTTTTTCTAACCCATGCTCATATTGATCACAGCGGGCTGATACCCAAGTTGGTGCGGGACGGTTTTCAAGGAAAAATTTATTCGATCAGGGCAACCGCTGATCTCTGTCAGATCATGCTCCCGGACAGCGCTTATATTCAGGAGATGGAGGCGGAATGGGAGAATCGTAAAGCCCGGAGAGCCGGGCGCAGTGAAGCGCCTCCCCTTTATACGGCCGCCGATGCCCATGCGGCCCTAAAATATTTCCAGGGAGTGGGCTATAACGAAATTGTCAATCTTTCCCCGGAATTTTCCTTCCGTTTGCAAAATGCCGGCCATATCCTGGGTTCGGCTTTGTTGGAGCTCTGGGTAACAGAGGAAGGCGCGACCAAAAAATTTGTTTTTACCGGGGATTTGGGGAGGCAAAGGCAGCCGATTATCTGCGATCCGGATGTGATTGAAGAGGCTGATTTCCTGATTATGGAAACAACTTATGGCCAGAGGCTGCATGATGAGGAGGGGGATAAAGAGGTTGTTCTGGCGGGAATCATTAATTCCACTTTAAAACGCGGGGGCAATATTGTTGTTCCTGCTTTTACAGTGGGCAGGGCCCAGGAGCTTCTTTACATCCTCAATAAACTTATTGACCGTGGGGAGATCCCGCCCCTGCCTATCTACATCGACAGTCCCATGGCCATAAAGACAACGGATCTTTTTACACGTCACAGCGAATGTTTTGACCTGGAGATGAGGGCTTATCTGATCCGGGGTGATTGTCCTCTGCACTTTCCCGAAGTTACTTTTACCCGTACCGTGAAGGAATCCCGTGCGGTCAATGAAATTCGTGGGGGTGCGATGATCATCTCGGCCAGTGGTATGTGCGATGCCGGTCGCATCAGGCACCATCTCAAGCACAATCTCTGGCGGCCTGAATCCACGATACTTTTTGTTGGCTATCAGGCAGAGGGCAGCCTGGGACGCCGCCTGCAGGAAGGGGCCAATCAGGTCAGGCTTTTCGGTGAGGATATTGCAGTTCGTGCAGAAATAGCCTCGATTCGAGGATGTTCCGCCCATGCCGACATGAATGAGCTGTTGAATTGGGTGGGCAAGATCAAACGCAAGCCTTCCCAGATTATTTTAGTGCATGGTGAAGATGAAGCCCTGGAAAATATGGCCGGCTTGCTCAAGGAACGGTTTGGGGTTGATGTTTATATTCCTTCTTATCTGGAGGAGATTTCCTTACTGCCCCTGGGGCAGGAAATGGAGCCCTCCCACGAGTTTTCAGCACGTTTGAAGGCGCAGCAAATTTTGAATATGTGGGAGGAAGAAATCTCTCATTTCAATACCCATCTTTTTTCCTACTTGGAGGAGGAGAAGGATCTGGAATACCTTCTTTCCCTGGAAAAACGATTGGAGTTGATCGTTCGCCAGCTGGAACAGGAAACAGGCGAAATGCGTACCTTCCCCATGCTCTTTGGGCCTTTACCTCCGGAAAGCAGCAGTTTGCTTTTACAGGAAAGTAATGAGCGGGGGAAGAAAACGGGTGGAGGGGCCGGTTGAATACAGCACGGAAGAAAGGCGGAGCAAAAGGAGGCTGGATGCTTTGGAGAGTTACTTATCTGCCCAGGATATTCAGGAAATTATTCCCCACCGCTTTCCCTTTTTGCTGATTGATAGGATTCTGGAAATAGTGCCGGGAGAAAAAGCGGTCGGGCTAAAAAATGTAACCATTAACGAACCTTTTTTCCAGGGGCATTTTCCCGGAGAACCTGTTATGCCGGGAGTTCTGATCGCCGAGGCTATGGCGCAGGTCGGAGCGGTGGCGCTGCTCAGCAGGGCTGAATTCAAGGGAAAACTGGCCCTTTTCCGCGGCATAGACAAGTTTCGTTTCCGCGGGATGGTGCGCCCCGGTGATACCCTGATCATTGAAGTGGTTCTGACCGGCTTGAAAGGGGTTGTTGGCCGGGGCAAGGGAAGGGCACGTGTCGAGGGCAAGGTTGTTGCTTCCGGCGAACTGGTCTTTGCCCTGGCGGATAGATCATCCGGATAAATCTTAGCCGTTAACCTGGCTTGATTGAGCTTTGTCCGAGCCATTGCCGCTTTGGGTTTTTCCTCCAATACGGCAATGTCAGGCTGCCCGCCGGATCATCTTTTCCAGGTTTTGCACAGGGCGTGTATTCCCAGCGTGTGCTGCCGGTTCCTCAAGCCGGCATGTCAAGCCGCTTGAAGCGGTGTTGCCGGAGGAGTGTATTGTTCGTGCGGGTATCAAAGCTTATGGCAAAACTGGGGAAAATTGTTACTGTTGACAAGAAATATTATTCATATTAATATATCAGTAGTATATTTTAGTGTTTTTGTGCAGTTAAGTATAAGTATTGTTTGATATACTTAAACTCTTATCCAGAGTGGGGGAGAGATGGGCTCAATGAACCCCGGCAACCGAATCTGTTCTGCTGGAGTGGGGAAAATATCAGCAGCAGGTTGTCCGGTGCCAATTCCCTCGGGTCGGCTGTTTGTGCTGTCGTCCTGGGAGATAAGAGGAATTAATAGCGACCTCTTGCTACCCAGGCGAGGGGTTTTACATTTTTCGGCAGTTACCTATTTGAAAAAGGAGGGTGCAGCAAGATGAAGCGGGACGGCGTTGTTTTCTTTACTTCGGAATCTGTGACGGAAGGACACCCGGATAAAATCGCAGACCAGATTTCCGATGCCATTTTGGATGCCATTTTGGAACAGGATCCTCAGGGGAGAGTGGCGGCGGAGACTCTGGTAACCACGGGCTTGATCTTTATTGCCGGGGAGATCACAACCGGCTGTTATGTGGACATTCCCAGGATTGCCCGCCAAACAGTCAAGGAAATCGGCTACACGCGGGCCAAGTACGGTTTTGATGGGGATACCTGCGCGGTACTGACCTCTATTGATGAACAATCTCCGGATATTGCCTTAGGGGTTAATGAATCCTGGGAGATTAAATCCGGTGGCGGCCAGGAAAATGCTTACGATCAAATCGGCGCGGGAGACCAGGGGATCATTTTTGGTTTTGCTTGTAATGAAACTCCGGAGCTGATGCCCCTGCCCATTGCCCTGGCTCATAAGCTTACCCGCCGCCTGGCCAGGGTTCGCAAGGAAAAGATACTTTCTTACCTGCGTCCTGATGGAAAGTCCCAGGTTACTGTTGAGTATCGTGATGGCAAGCCCGATCGCGTCTCGACAGTTATCCTTGCCGCCCAGCACCGGGAAGATGTGTCCCTGGAGCGCCTGCGGGATGATTTTATGCAGGCCGTTATTCACGAAGTAATCCCCGCCGAACTTATGGATAAACAAACCCGCGTTTTGATTAACGCTACAGGGCGCTTTGTCGTCGGGGGGCCTCTGGGTGATACCGGGCTTACGGGCCGGAAAATTATTGTGGATACTTATGGAGGCTATGCCCGTCACGGTGGGGGGGCTTTGTCCGGGAAGGATCCTACGAAGGTGGATCGCTCCGCCAATTATGCTGCACGCTATGTGGCTAAAAATGTGGTTGCTGCCGGGCTGGCGGATAAATGTGAACTGGAGCTGGCTTACGCCATCGGAGTGGCCCAGCCCGTATCCATTTTTGTGGAAACTTTTGGTACGGAAAAGGTGCCGGTGGAAATGATTGAAAAACTGATCCGCAAACATTTTGATCTGCGCCCGGCGGCGATGATCGATAAATTTGATCTGTGCCGTCCCCTTTATAAGCAAGTTGCTTCTTACGGGCATTACGGCCGGGACGATCTGGATCTTCCCTGGGAAAAAACGGATCTGGCTGCAGTTTTGAAACAGGAGGCAGGGATGAACAAAGCAGTTGACTCCTAAAGTTTTTGTCAATCGCTTTCAACAGGGCTCCTCCGGCAGGAGGAGCTTTTTTCCAAAAGAGTTGTTTTTTAAGGGGGACTGGACCGGTGGAAACTCTGGAGGGGATTTTGGAACACATCACCTATTACAGTCAGGAAACATCCTACCTCGTTGGCCGGTTAGGCCGGCAGGGTGAGAGCAGTGTTACTTTTACAGGATATTTTCCTGCTTTGCAGGTAGGGGAAAGCCTGTGCATTAAAGGTGAATGGAAAGTGCACCCGCGCTACGGCAAACAGTTTCAGGTAAAGGAGTGGGGGCCGGTTGTCCCCACGACCCGTAAAGGCCTGGAGGGATTTCTCTCCTCCGGGCTGATTAAGGGTGTCGGGCCCCGTACGGCTCATCTGCTGGTGGAGCATTTTGGCCTGGATGTGTTGGAAGTTATAGAGAAATACCCGGAACGTTTGCAAGAAGTTCCCGGAATCGGCCCCAAGAAAACCGATCGGATCCGGCAGGGTTACCTGCATCATAAGGAAATCAAGGAAGTAATGATTTTTTTACAAAATTATCATGTCAGTCCCTCTCTGGCCGTCAGACTTTTTAAACATTATGGCCGGCGTACACTGCCTCTCCTCCAGGAAAATCCCTATCTCCTGGCCGAAGAGGTTTTTGGCATCGGCTTTCTTACGGCAGATAAAATCGCGCGGCAGCTGGGACTTCCTTTTGATTCCCCCCAGCGTGTGCGTGCCGCTATTTATTTTCTTTTAAGCCAGGCTGCGGCTGAAGGGCACGTTTTTTTGCCGGTTAAAGAAGTAAATGAAAAATTGATGGGGCTCCTTTTGGCAGGTGGAGTGGACGAGGGAGACTTTCCCGGTCAGGAGCTTTCCTGTCCGGATGTTTTCCCGGGGCTGATTCAGGGCCAGCTGGAGGAGTTGGCCGGCAGGCGCCAAATTTTTGTGGAAGAAGATCCTGCGGGGGAGGAGATTATCTATGCCGCTCCTTTTTACTATGCCGAAAAAGGTGTGGCGGAGAGACTTTCTTCCCTGCTGGAGAGGCAGCTTGTTCTCGCTTCCGATGAGGAAAGCGTTATCCGGGAAGTGCTGGAGCAGGAAAAACTGGCTCTTGCTCCGGAACAGGTGGAGGCGATCCAAGGCGCTTATCGGCACGGAGTGACAGTTATTACAGGAGGGCCGGGAACAGGTAAAACCACGACTATCCGTCTCCTGCTCAAAGTATTTCAACATTACGGCCTGAAGGTTATGTTGGCGGCGCCCACGGGCCGTGCGGCCAGGAGGATGGCGGAGACTACCGGGATGGAGGCCCAAACCATTCACCGCCTTCTGGAATATGCCTTTGTGGAGGGGCAGGGATTTTGTTTTCAGCGCGGGGAAGAAAATCCCCTGCCGGCACAGGTTCTTGTTTTGGATGAGGTCTCCATGGTCGATCTGCTTCTTTTTTATAACCTGCTGAAAGCAGTTCCTCCGGGTTGCCGGCTTATTCTGGTGGGAGATATGGACCAGCTTCCCTCTGTAGGGGCAGGCAATGTCCTCCGGGATATGATCACCTCCGGTGCAGTACCTTGTGTACGCCTGCAAACCATCTTTCGCCAGGCCCGGGAGAGTATGATTGTTGTCAATGCTCACCGTATCAACAGGGGGAAGTTCCCCTTTTTTAACCGGCAGCAAAAAGATTTTTTCTTTATTCAGGAGGAAAATCCGAAAAAGGTGGCCCGTATTATCGTGGATCTCTGCCGGGAGAGGTTGCCCGCGTTTGCCTCTTTTGATTCCCTGGAGGAGATCCAGGTTTTAACGCCCATGCGTAAAACCCTTATCGGGGTGGAAAGGCTTAACCAGCTGTTGCAGCAGGAGCTTAATCCGCCGGCCAGGCATAAAAAAGAGGTGGTCAGCAGAGGCGTTACCTTTCGCCTGGGAGATAAGGTGATGCAAATCCGCAATAACTATACAAAGGAGATCTTTAACGGCGATGCCGGGCGCATTACTTACATTGACCCGGAAGAGGGGGAGATCGTTGTCTCCTACCCCGATCCGCAGGCCGTCCAGGATGTTTCCTATGATCTGTCCGAACTTGATGAACTTACCCTTTCTTACGCTGTTTCCGTCCACAAAAGCCAGGGGAGTGAATTCCCTGCCGTGGTTATGCCCGTTGTGACCCAGCATTACATCCTCCTGCAGCGTAATTTGCTCTATACCGGTATCACCCGGGCGAAAAGGCTGGTGGTCCTTGTCGGTACCCCCAAAGCGGTTGCCATAGCCATTGGTAACAACAAGGTTGAAAAACGCTACAGCAATCTTGCCGGGCGTTTAAAGGAAATTTGCTTCTGACTCTGTCCTGCAAACATAATCAATTTTTAAAGGCGTGTTCTTCTTGTCTATTGTCAAGTTTTTGCTGGATTTGCTTTACCCGCAGCGGTGCCCTTTTTGTAATAGCCTTTTGACCTTTAATGATAGCGGTGCAGGGAATTCCGGCGGCAACGCTGCTGTTGGGTGGGAGGGGCTGCTCTGTAGGCGTTGTGCCGGGGAGCTGCCCTGGTTTCAAAATAGATGCCCACGCTGTGCCAACCTTTTGGGGGAAAAAGGAAAGGAATGCGGCTACTGTCGCGGGGTTGAGTTTGCTTTTGAGGAGTGTGTGGCCTTGGGAAGTTATCAGGGAGAGATCCGCCAGGTTCTGCACCGTTTTAAATACTACGGTAAAAGGTCAATGGCCGGGTCCCTGGGGATGCTTCTCGGTGGGAAACTATCCCGGATGCCCTGGATTTCCTCTGTAGAGTTATTGGTGCCGGTTCCCCTCTACCGGCAGCGTTTTTTGAAGCGAGGCTATAACCAGGCTGCCCTGCTGGCCGAGGTGGTGGGGAGAAAAGCTTGACTTGCCGGTCCGGGAAGTCCTGGAGCGGGTTAAAGATACACAAAGCCAAACAGGATTGAACAGGAGGCAGAGAAGGGGGAATCTGAAGGGGGCTTTTCGTTGCTGCCGGGAGTTTCGGCAAGGGAGCCATGTCCTTCTGATTGATGATGTTTTTACCTCCGGTGCAACAGTCCAGGAGGCTGCCCGGGTTTTAAAAAAGGCCGGCGCCGGGAGGGTCAGCGTGGCAGTCCTGGCCCGCTAGGTTCACTGTATGAAAAAGAGTCAATGGGGGATCCATGGGAGGGTAAGGCCGGGCCTTATTCTTGCGGGCAACTTTAAGCAGTTCCCAGGATCCTCCTGTAAAGCAAGGTAACGATGCCGGCAATAATACCTGCCAAAAATCCGCCGATATGCGCCCACCAGGCAACCATCTGTGCCGAAGCAGCCGCCGCTGCCAGGGCATTAAAAAGCTGCAGGAAAAACCAGAGAAAAAGAAAAAGGACAGCGGGAAGACGTGCTGTGGTCAGGAAAAAACCAATAGGGATCAGGGTGAGTACCCGGGCACGGGGAAATAATATAAAATAAGCACCGAGGACACCGGCGATTGCCCCGCTGGCTCCGATTGTGGGAACAGTGGATTGGGGATTGGCTGCGATATGGGCCAGGCTTGCCGTTACTCCGGCAAGTAAATAGAAAAAAAGGTACCCGCTATGACCCATGCGGTCTTCAATGTTATCGCCGAAAACCCACAGATAGAGCATATTGCCCAAAAGGTGGAACCATCCTCCATGCAGAAACATGGATCCCAGGAGGGGAAATAAAAGACTCCCCTGCAGGAGAAAAAAATTTTGGGGGATGACTCCATAACGGAAAAAAAGTTCCGCCAGCTTTTCGTTGCTAAGGCTCGATTGGTAGAAAAAGAGGGCAATGTTGATGAAGATGAGCAGAATATTTACATAGGGGAAGCGCTGTGGCCTCATACTATCGCGCAGAGGGATCATTTTCAGGGCTCCTTTGCGTTAGTGCAGTTTAATCAAGAGATTTTCTATCTTTATTATATTATAAGCCGAGTCAAAGGTTTTTACCAATAATATTTGGAGGAAGGTTTTTATGGCAAGCGGTGAAAAGGGAAGGGGAAAAAGGGAAGCATTATCCCCGGGGAAAGTGACCTCCCCGCTCTATCTTCAAAAAATTCTGCGGGAAAAAAATCTGCGGCCCAGGCGTTCCATGGGCCAGCATTTCCTCATTGATGGAAATATCCTGGAAAAGATTGTCGTTGCAGCAGAGCTGACAAAGGATGACTTGGTAATCGATATTGGGGCCGGTCCCGGTGCTTTATCTTTTTTCCTGTCAGAGAAAGCCGCCGGGGTTATTGCCGTGGAGTGGGATTCCGGCCTTGTCGGCCTTTTAAAAGAACAAACCCGTTTGCGAAGGATTGACAATCTTACGGTGGTTGAGGGGGATGTGCGCCGTATGGATCTGTATAAGCTATCCCGGGAGCACTGGGGCGAAAAATTTTCCGGGGGGAAAGAAAACCGGCCGGTAAAGATCGTCGCCAATCTTCCGTACTACCTGGTTACCCCGCTTCTTTTTCAGCTTTTACAGGGGCGGCTGCCCTTAAAGCTCCTGGTGCTGATGGTCCAGTTTGAAGTTGCCGAGCGTATGATAGCTGCTCCGGGAGGGAAAGATTACGGGCTCCTATCCATCCTTTGCCAATACTATACAAAGCCCCGGCTTCTTTTTAAGGTTTCACGCCATGTTTTTTATCCACCTCCCAAGGTGGGTTCTGCTGTAGTATCACTTGAACCCCTCCCAACCCCCGCTGAAAATATCCGGAACGAGGAGGCTTTTTGGCAAATAGTGCGCGCTGCTTTTCAAAAAAGAAGGAAGACAATCTTAAATGCCTTGGATGGTGTGGGGAATTGCGGTAAAGGTGATTGGGAAAAATTTCTCCTTGAAAAAGGAATCTCGCCCCGGAGGCGGGGGGAAACCCTGACCTTAAGAGAATTTGCAAACTTAAGTGAGATGTTTTATAATTAAGGTGAGGTTTTCGTTTTTTACGACACAGGGGAAAAAGAAAGAAGGGCAGTAATAATGATTTTTTGCAGTCCTACCAAGGGGAAGATGACCCTGGAGGAAGTTTTTGCGGAGATTATTGCCTACATGAAGGACCAGCCCCAGGAACAATACAAGCTGATTATCGGCACTGACTCGCAAACGCACCTTGGTGAAGAAGTGATTTTTGTCACGGCAATCATTGTGCACCGGGTCGGTAAAGGAGGACGCTTTTTTTTCTGCCGAAAGAAACATTATTTTCTACAGAGCTTGCGCCAGCGAATCTTTTTTGAAACATCTTTAAGCCTGGAAGTTGCCGGGCGTTTTACCAACCTTCTTTCGGAGAACGGCTACGCTCATCTGAATGTAGAAATACATTTGGATGTAGGGGAGAAAGGGGATACGCGTGATCTGATCAAGGAAGTGGTCGGTATGGTAATCGGCAGCGGTTTTGATGCCCGTATTAAACCTGATTCCTATGGAGCGACCAAAGTAGCCGATAGATATACGAAATAAATAAGTTTAAATATAAATAAATAGAGGAAAATTGCGAAAAACCATGATAACAAGCTTTAGAATGGGTAAAATAAGCGATTTGTTTGACATATTTCCTGATTTATGTTAATATCAGGATGAGGTGATGTAAGTATGACCGTTAAGAATCCCTTGGTTCAGATCCGTAAGGAACTTGAATCCCATGTGGGGAAGAAGATTAAGTTACGGGCGAACCGGGGGCGGAGAAAAACTTTCGAAAAGGTGGGAGTTCTGGAAAATACGTATCCCTCTATTTTTGTAATTCGCGTTGACGAGGAAACTTACCACCAAAGACTTTCTTTCACCTATGCTGATGTTCTCACTTCCACAGTAGAGCTTAGACTCCACGGCTACGGAGCCGATGATCAAAAAATAGCTTCCTGTGCCGGTAAGTAAAAACTGCGGCAAACCGGAAAAGAAAATAAAAGCCGTTTGATTCCCCTGAGCAAACATCAAAAAAGCCAAGCTTAAATCGGTTCAGTCCTTTTTTCTTGAAGTTGCGCTGCTAATAATAATCTGTATTGAATTCCCGTTTTTTGGTTAACGGGATTTTTTTATTGTTTTGTCCAAGGACAATTTGGCCTGGCAGGCATAATTTAATTTTAGACTTAATAAGATTAGATGAGAAGTTGTATACCGTAGATAAGGAGGAAGGATGATGAGCCGGAGCGCAAAAAAAGAAAAAATAGATCTACTGACAACAGATCTTCATTATAGGGTGCTGGTTGGGGAAACGGCATTGCGCTTTTCCTTTACGAAAGACTTGTTGCTGGAAGATGAACCGGCCAGGGATAAGGGTAAACCTTTCCCCCTGGGTAATATTTCAGCCCGGGTTAGTGAGATGGAGGCCAGTATTAACGAAAAGGATAAGATCATCGTGCAAGGCAGCCTGGAAGGAAGGGCATTTTTTTACGGCAGCCAAGAAATTAAGGAGTTGACCTGGCAGGAGGATGAACTTTATAGTGAGGCTGAATTTCGGGGAGCCCTGCCCGGGATGGAGGCCACTGCTCATGGGAGGGTTTCTTTTTTAGGTCAGGAAGGATCCCCTTTAGAGGCGGAGGGGAAACTGCTTTACCAGCTTCAAATCGAAGTGGAAGTGTTTTTAGCTGTAGTCGACCCGCAGCAATTGGAAGTTGCTGTGGGAGTCAAAGATATTCCCCCGGAGAGGGTTAGCCGCGATATTCTTACTGTAGAAGAATTGGTGTCAGAGAAAACTTTGGACTTTACTTTAACGCAGGAGGAAGAATTTGCGGAGGACCTGAGTTTTATCAAGATCATTAACAGTTACCTGCAGGGTTTTGCCTATGATTGGGGCAAGGAAGAAATAATTTTAAGAGGAGAGCTGGTTACGTCCATCTATGTTATGGCGGGGGGAAAAGGCCGTATTCAGGAAAACAGGCAGCAGTTTAACCAACCGGTACCCTTTCCTGAACAGAAAAAGGGCCTGCAGATAAGCTTTTTCCCGGGGATAAGAGAAGCTATTTGTGTGGCTGCGGGGAAAAAGGCCCGGTATGATGTCACTGTTGAAGTTTTCTTAAGGATGACGCGCGTAGTTCAACAAGAGGTGATTAGCGATCTAGAGGGGATTGACGTAAAAAAAGAATATCTGCTGCTGCCTAAATCGGTGGGTATGACCAAAGAACCCCTGGAATTGGTCCAGAAGCTTTCTGTTCCTTTCCCCCGGGAAATTGCAGCCGGCTTTTGTCACCTTCTGAATATGGAGGTAAGTGTCCAGGAAGATCGGATCAGTTTGACCGGTACTTTGGAGAAGAATGTTTATTATCTTCCTGCCGTAGAAGAAGAATTTGGGGTGGAAGAAGAGCATGAAGATGCGGGCTTGCCCTTTATGCTCAAAGTCAACGATGAATTTCTCAGCGATTTTTATTTACCCGGGGTTAGCCCGGATGCTGAAGCAGTAGCTTATTTTCAGCCACAGGGGACAGAGTTCGCCCCGACAGAAAATGATACCCTGCAGATAAGCCATGCTTTATTGGAGATAAAAGCCTGGGAAACGCAAGAAGTGGCTGTAGTGGTTCCTTATCGGGTGCCTCCGGGGACCAGTATGGTTATCTATGCCGCCAGGTATGGTGATACGCTTTTGAAGATTAGCCGGGCTTATGGATTAAGACCCCAAGTGATCGCTGCCGCCAATGGGTTGGAAGAGGATGTTGCCCTGGAAGCCGGTCAAAAGCTGCTTATTCCTCTGATGTTTGGTGACAGCGCAACCCCTTAACAGGGAAAGAAGAAAAAATCGGCGGTCAGTGTTGCACAAAGCATTAAAAAATCAGGTATAATGTAACTACCGGTCACGGTATGATCCGGGCCGGTAGTTATCTTAGTCGGCGGCTTTCGCGGGTTTTGAGCAGGTGCAAGAGGGGGAGCCCCAAAGCCAGGACGGCCACACTTTCTCCAAGGCCGATTGTCAGGACGGTAGGCCAGTAGGGAACGCGAAAAAAAGCATAAAGGTAGAGGCTGACGCCAAAGGCATTGCAGATAATCGGGCTTAAATAGGCGATCACGCTGTGGCGAAAACGGTAGGTAATCAAAGCGGCGAGCAGAGTGGTCAGGCTGCCAAAAATGATATCCACCGCCCCAAAGGGGCCCAGCAGGTTGGCAAGAAAACATCCCAGGAAGAGGGCGGGGATTGCCTCCGGATAGAGAACAGGCAAGAGGGTCAGGGCTTCGGAGACGCGTACCTGCAGCGGGCCAAAGCTGATTCCTGACAATAAAAAGGTGAAAGTCACGTAAAGGCCGGCGATCGCTCCGATGCGGGCGATCTGCCGGGGAGTAAGTTTAAACCAGGACATGGTAAAGACACCACCCTTTATAAAATCAAACTCCTTTATATGAGGGCCTCAGTGGTTGTTTCGACAACGGTTCCGCCTTTCCTTTTTCAGGAGGACATGGATAAAAACTTTTTCCCCATTGGTTAGGGTGTAAAGTCCTGGATTTATTACTGGGAGCTGTCAATTCCCTTGACACGCTTCTGCAGTAAAGGTATTATTTCCTTAAGTAAGTAAAAGAAACTTAATCCAGGAAAATGAATCAAGATTCCTTGGTTTAATCTACAGAGAGTGTGTCAACCGGACTAAAAACTAAAGGGGGTGCCCTTATTGATCAAGAAGACTTATGAGGAAATTAATGCCAGGATCAGGGCTGGAGAAGCAGTTGTTGTCACTGCGGAAGAAGTGATCTCCATGGTCCGGGAGCAGGGCCTGGAGGAAACGGCGGCGACCGTTGATGTGGTCACCACGGCGACTTTTGGGCCAATGTGTTCGTCAGGTGCTTTTTTAAACCTGGGGCATCCTCAGCCCCGTATGAAAATGACCCGCATTTTTTTAAATGGGGTAGAGGCCTATGCCGGACTGGCGGCGGTTGATGCTTACTTGGGGGCCACGCAGACTCCGGAGACGGATCCGGGCAACAAATTGTACCCCGGCGAATTCCGTTATGGCGGTGGACATGTTTTGGAAGAACTGGTTGCGGGCAAAGAAGTGCTTTTAGAAGCCGAAGGCTATGGTACAGACTGCTATCCCCGCAAACAGCTGCAAAAGATGATTCGGCTGGCGGATATTCCACAGGCCATACTCTTTAATCCCCGTAATGCCTATCAAAATTATAATGTCGCGGTAAACCTTTCGGACGAGACAATCTACACTTATATGGGTATTCTCAAGCCCCGCCTGGGTAATGCGAACTATAGTACTGCGGGGCAGCTTTCACCTCTTTTTAATGATCCTTACTACCGCACGATCGGGATGGGGACCAAGATATTTTTGGGGGGCGGGGTGGGTTATGTGAGCTGGTTTGGTACACAGCACTCTCCTGCTGTTCCCCGGGGCGAGAATGGCGTTCCGGTTACCTCGGCCGGTACGCTGGCTGTCATGGGGGATCTGAAGCAGATGTCCCCCCGCTGGCTGCGGGGAGTCAGCTTTATGGGCTATGGCGCTTCTCTCATGGTCGGAATAGGCATACCGATTCCCATTTTGGATGTGGAAATGTTGAAATATGCCGCTGTGAGCGATGAGGAGATCTTCGCTCCGATTGTCGACTACAGTGATGCTTATCCTCAGGGGCGGGGGGAGACGCTGGGACAGGTCAGTTATGCCCAGCTTAAAAGTGGAGAGATTACCATCGGGGACAAAGTTGTTCCTACAGCTTCCTATTCCAGTTATCCCGGGGCCGGAGAGATTGCCGGGATCCTCAAAGAATGGATTCAAAGCGGGAAGTTTCTTTTGACCAAACCTGTTTTTACTCTTCCCCACTCGATGGAGAAAATTGACTATAAAGGTCTTGTTTAAATTTTTATTTTCTGTGAATAAACCTTGGGGGTGCCCTCCATGAAAAAAAAGATCGTTTTATATTTTCCGCCGACAGTGACCGAACAGCCTTTTACCTACTATCTAATCAAGGACCATAACCTCATGGTCAATATCCTCAAAGCTGATATCAATCCCCATAAAGAGGGGCGCGCCGTGGTAGAGATCAGCGGTGAAAAAATAGATTTCCAAAAGGGGATAGATTTTTTGCAATCCCGGGGAGTAAAGATTCTCCCCCTGGAACAGGAGATTGTCTGGGTCGAGGAACGCTGCACCCAATGTGGTGCCTGCAGCGTGATCTGCCCGGCCGGCGCGCTGGTTGTGGATCGACCGGAGATGACAGTTAAATTCTTTAACGAAAAATGTATTGTTTGTGAACACTGCTTGAAAGCATGTCCTTCCCGGGCCATGGAGGCACACTATTAAAATGCAGGATTCCCGGAGAGACTACCGGCAGGAGCTTTGCCCTGACGGGATGGATTATTTTACAGTTACCGTGAAAGAGACGGATCTATGGATCGCGGTTGACCGGGAGGCGCTTACATCGGATTTGCCGGAAAAAGTGGAATCTTTTGTCTGGCAGCAAAGGCGTCTTCTGGAGGCATATATTCAAAAAGACCCTGTATTTGCCCGGACTTTGCACTCTTACTTGGTAAGCACAGGGGCCCCGCCGCTTGCTTTAGAGATGGCGAGGGCCGGCAACTTGGCCGGCGTTGGCCCCATGGCTGCTGTGGCGGGTGCTTTTGCCCAGTATACCGGTGAGTGGCTGCTGAAGGTGTCCCGCGAGGTTATCGTGGAAAACGGCGGCGATATTTTCCTGCGCTGCAGCCAGCCGGTTAAAGTAGGGGTTCTTGCCAGTGAGTCCCTTTTGGGCCGCAGGCTGGCTGTAAGGATTAAACCCCAGGCAGAGCTTTGTGGAATTTGTACTTCTTCCGGCACAGTAGGGCATTCCTACAGCCAGGGGCGGGCGGATGCGGCTGTAATTTTAGCCTCCAGCGCTGCTCTGGCCGATGCCGCTGCTACAGCTGCGGCCAATATGGTTCAGGGCCCTGAGGATCTTAAAAATGCCCTCCAATTCACCCGCCGTATACCGGGAGTAAAAGGGGCGCTGCTTCTTTTGGAGGATAAAATAGCTGCCTGGGGGCAGATTGAGCTTGTGTGACGGGGTAGTCCTGACGGTGGAGGTTAAATAGTGTTCTTGCGGAAAGCTTCAGGGCTCAGCTCACGGCTTACGGTGGCCTTCCCGGCAGAGCTCACGTCCTGTTCGCCTGCCGGCAGCCGGCGTCCATGCCGGCTGAACCACCTCCAGCCTACGCTTTGCCCGCAGCTTTTTGCCGCTCGAACAATACACTCCACTGTCAGGACTTACCCCTTGGTGGGGAATGGCGGGGTAGTGCTGACAGTGGAGGTTAATTAAATAGTGTTCTCGCGGAAAGCTTCAGGGCTCAGCCACGGCTTATGGTGGGCTGCCTTCAATCAGGGGTACAAAGCGGCAGCCACAGAGGGTGTGCCGGGTTGTATTTTCTTCGTCCTTGACGATGAGCGTAAGTTCCTGGAGCATAGTGTTTCCGAGGGGTATAACCATACGTCCTCCCGCTGCGGTTAGCTGTTTTAGGAGGGTTGGGGGAATGTTTTCCGGAGCTGCGGCAACCAGAATACAATCAAAAGGAGCCTCCTCCGGCCATCCCTGAGCGCCGTCGCCTGTTCGGAAACAGATGTTTTGATAATCCATTTTTTGCAGCGTTTCTTTTGCTTTTTCCGTAAGGGTGGAAAGCCGTTCCATGGTATAGACACGTGCGGCCAGTTCGGCCAGGATGGCGGTCTGGTAACCGGAACCCGTTCCTATTTCCAGAACTATTTCATGGCCGCGCAGCTTTAGAGATTCTGTCATCAGGGCGACGATATAGGGCTGGGATATGGTTTGCTCCAGGCCCAGGGATAAGGGGTGATCCCCGTAGGCCAGGTGTCTCTGGTCCGGGCTGACAAAGAGGTGGCGCGGTAATTTGCTGAAAACGTCCAAAACCCTCTCGTCCTTAATTCCACGGGGTATCAGTTGTTGTTTGACCATACGCGCGCGCTGTTGGGCGTAGATTTGTTCTTCCAGGGCAGATCACCTCACAATAATTTCATCTTAGCAACGCCTGGATATGTGACTTTTGGTGTATAACTTTTAATGTATAGTTTGAAACATAATTTTGATATATAGTTTATGCAGTTGCTTTGGATAGAATACTCGTCAAGCTCATTATACTGACCCTTCCTCCTAAAGGCAAGCCAGGGGGATTTTAATGGGTACACAATACATAATATATATATAAAGGGCGGCAGATTTTACTGAAACTGCAACTTTGCAACTTCAAGGTGGTGAGTTGATTGATGTCTTTTGAACAGGGACCGATTCGTCCTCCTAGCGAGGCGGAAAGCCTTTTTATCAGGGTTACGCGCAACTGCCCCTGGAATAAATGCTTGTTTTGTCCCTCCTATAAAAGAAAAAAGTTTTCTCGCCGGACGGTTGAAGAAATAAAAAAGGATATCGGCGCAATCCAGGAGGCGCTCACGAAAGTAAAATCATATGCTTTAAAACTGGGTGAGGGGCTAAATATAACCAGGAGGACGCTGGAGGTTGTTTACCACCGGGAACCCGAGCTGCTGCAAGTTGCTTTCTGGCTTTTCCGTGGAGGGAAAAACGTTTTTCTGCAGGATGGCGACAACCTGGTTATGCCGGCGGAACAGCTGGCCGAGGTGCTTTCCTTGATCAGGGAGCAATTTCCCACGGTGGAGCGGATCACTACATATTCCCGGGCTAAAACTGTCACCAGACGCAGTGTTTCCGAACTGCAAATGGTTCGGGAGGCAGGGTTGAACAGGATTCATATCGGGTTGGAATCAGGGCACGATCCTCTTTTGGAGTACATGCGTAAAGGAGTAACTGCTGCAGAGCATATTGAGGCCGGTTTAAAGGTCAAGGAGGCCGGCTTAAGCCTCAGCGAATATGTGCTCCTGGGGCTGGGTGGGCACAAAATGTGGCGGGAACATGCTCTGGACACCGCCAAAGTCCTCAGCGCCATTGATCCACATTTTATTCGCATACGCACCCTGACGGTGCGGGGCGGAACCCCCCTGCAGGAAAAGATCCGCACGCAGGAGTTCCAGCTTTTGGATGACGACGGTGTTGTTCATGAAGAAAGGCTTCTGCTGGAGAATCTCCGGGCCGGCAGTTACGTTGTCAGTGACCATATTCTCAATCTCCTGGAAGAGATCGAAGGCGATCTTTCCCGCGACCGGGAAACCCTGCTGGGAGTGATCGACAGGTACCTGGGTATGCCCGGGGAAAAAAGGGCCAATTTCCGTATTGGGCGCAGGCTTGGGCTTTACCGCTATTTAAGGGATATGGGCGATATGCAGCGCTATTCCCAGGTAGAAGCGATCCGGAAACGCCTGGTGGAAGAGGGCCGGGACGAGGAGGAATTTTTAGAAGCAGTGCCGCCGCAGGTACGTCTGAATAAGGCGGAAATAAATAAAGGAGGCCTTGCACAATGTACAAGCCAGATCCGGCAGAGGAAAAAATTCCGGGTTCCCGGAAATGGACAGGTAAATGGTGGTGGATTGGCACTTTGACTTTTGGTTTTCTTTTGGCTGTTTTTTTATGGGGACAAGCTGCTAATGCCGGCTCAACTGCTCCCGGTTCGGAAAGTGATCCTTTGGTCACGGAAAGTTGGGTCGAGGCTTATTTTTCCCAGGCCTTGAAAGAGGAACAAAATAAACGGCAGCTTCTGGAGGAACGCCTGCAAAAGTTGGAAGCGGGTGGAGTTGAACGGCCCCTTCCCGAAGAGCCCGTTGAGCCTGCTGTTCCGGCTGCGGTTTTTGAGATTGTGACGGTTAATTCCGGGGAAAAATTGTTCACCGGTTCCGGGACAGAGATGATCCTGCGCAGCGGGCGGGCCAAGGTTTTGGCGGGTCCTGGAGGCGGGCTTTCTGATCTTACTGCGGGGTGCAATCTTTCCACTGGTGCTCCGGTCAAAGCGGATCATCTGCTTCTTTCTTCCCGTGATGATGGACGGGGTGTTGTCCTGGAATCGCAGGCTATTCTTTTGGTACGCGGTGGATACAAAGTGGAATGAGGGGCAGAATAGGCAAAAAATCGGGGATAGCAGGAAGGGGATGCTCCATTGACCGTAATTGCCCTTTCGGGTTACTATGGTTTTCACAATGCCGGTGACGAAGCTATTTTGGAGGCGTTGATCACTGCTTTACGCCGCTGCCAGCCGGATGTTGAGCTGGTTGTTTTTTCTGCCGATCCGGATCATACCCGCAAAGCTTACCATGTGGAAGCAGTTTCCCGTGTTTGTCTGTCCTCTATAATCAGCACCCTGCGCCGCGCCGATCTGCTGATCAGCGGTGGCGGGGGATTGCTGCAGGACGTAACCGGTCCCCGCTCTATACCCTACTATCTGGGTATGATGGAGTTAGCTATGTTTATGGGTACCAGGGTTGCAATTTTTGCTCAGGGGGTGGGGCCGCTGCGTTCCCGCTGGAGCCGGCTCTGGGTGAAAAAGGTGCTCTCCAGGGTTGATTTCATCAGCGTGAGGGATGCCGCTTCGGCCCATTTTTTAAATGAGCTCGGGGTGATGAAAGCGATCGAGATCACTGCTGATCCTGTTTTTTCCTTGAAACCGGCTTCCGGAAAAGATATTGCCTCTTTCTGGGAAGCCGGCGGCTTAAAAAAGTCGCCGGGTGAGCTGCTGGTAGGTATTGCTCTCCGGCCCTATCCGGGGGAAAAGGTTTTTGATGAAAAAATACTCGCGGTTATCGCCAATGGTTGCCATTATTTACGCAAAGAATTTGGGGCAAAGTTGATTTATCTGCCCTTTCACTGGAAAAAAGATTTGCCTCTGGCCAGGGTTTTGGCCTCCCGTGATCTTTCCCGTGGGGTGGTTTTTGAGGGGAACCTTTCCCCGGAGAACATTTTAAAGCTCATGGGTGGGCTCGATCTGTTGATCGGGATGCGGTTGCATGCCCTTATTTTTGCCGCTATCTGTGGAGTGCCTTTTATCGCTCTCCCTTATGATCCGAAGGTGAACGCCTTCTTGGAGAATATAGGTGAAAAGCCCACTTTTTCACTAGAGGATTTGACCTTTCAAAAATTGTTGGCGAATCTTAAAGATGTTCTTTCCCGAGGGGAAGAATACAGGGAAAACTTACAATTAAAGATTAAAGAACAGGGTGAAAAGGTGGATGGGACAGTGGCAAGACTTCTTTCCCTGGCAAACCAACAAAGGGGAGAAAATTTAAAATAATTGGTTGGTAATATTGTCCCAAGCCTGTGCATCTGATATGATTAAAGCAATTCTTCCCGGGGTAGAATTAAAAATGGTTCCTGGGAGGAAAGGAGGTGCCGGCCCGGATATCTTTTAAACCGGGCAAAAGAATAATGATTGCTGTAAAAGTTAAAGGTGTAGGATTGGACCAGCAGCAAAATCCCCTTCTCCTTTTAATGGACCAGGATGAAACAATGATTTTACCGATTGGTATCGGTCTCGGTGAAGCTCAGGTGATCTCTCTCAAGCTTGACGGCTATATACTGCCTCGGCCGCTAACCCATGATCTCATTGTTTCTCTCTGCCAGAAGCTGGATGTGACTATCCGGAAAATTGTCGTTAACGATATTCGTGAAGGCACTTATTATGCGCAAATTTTCTTGGAAAAGGATAACAAGGAGATTGTTGTAGATTCCCGGCCCAGCGATGGTGTGGCCCTGGCTTTGACCAGTGGGACGCCGCTTTTCATTACGGAAAAAGTGGCCGCGCATTCCCTGCCTTTCGGAGAGGTCCTGAAGGAGAGTTTAGAAGATATCTTTGGTGAGGATGATGAGAATGTCCTGCATTGATCAATCAGGGCAGGCCAACCCCGGATCACCTGAGAAAAATATGAATGATAAAATTTTTAGTTTAATTGTTATAACACTTGTATTGGGGGCGGCGATGATAAGTAGCTTGGACTCCCTTTATACCTTTAAGTTAGTTTATTACAGTATCGCAATGATTGCATTAGCCGCCCTTGCTTTCGAACGTTTTTACAAGCACAGAAAAAAAGATTGAATAAGTTAATGGACATAATTGCCACCCTTTTTTAGTCCTTTTTTATTTTTACGGCGGTGCCATAAACCAGCATTTCCGAGGCCCCCTGCATTATTGAAGAGGTGGTAAATCTGATATTGATAATGGCGTCCGCTCCCAGCTCTTCTGCTTCCTTTTTCATCATCTGGAGCGCAATCTCCCGGGCTTCGTTCATCATTTGCGTGTATTCTTTCAGTTCGCCTCCCACCAGGTGGCGCAAAAAAGCTAAAATATCATTTCCCAGGTGTTTGGCCCGGATTGTACTTCCCTTTACCATGCCCAGCGTTTCTACAATTTCTTTACCCGGTATCTCTTCTGTGTTTACCAGGATCATTGCTACTTTTCCTCCTTTTGATTTCTCCATGATATTCTATTTTGTAGAGACTGATCCAGGCTGCCAGGGCTTGCTTCGGATACCTTCATGATTGATTTCGGAAATAAATCCCATGTACACCTCCTAATCTATGTGTCGAATTATAATGAAACATGACGAAAAATTATATAATATGCTCTTTTTTTTTAAAAAGACTGTTTGCTGTCCCCCAATAATAAGGAGTGATAGCTGTCCCGTTTTTCAGATTAAATTTATTGCATGAGCATGATGTAAGTTCCTGCAGCCAAAAACACCAGGCCGATTGCTTTCCACCAGGAGAAAGAGATCGCCTCCATGCCGAAGAAGCCGAAATGATCAATCAACAAGGCGGTGGCTACCTGGGCGGCGACAATAGCTGTAGTGGCATTGGCTACACCGACCCGGGGAATACTGGCGGCTACCCCGTAGGTGATGAGGACAATGAGCACTCCTCCCCCCAAAGTATACCAGGGCGTCTCCCCAAGCTTAAGCATGTTTCCTTTTCCCAGTCCCAGAGGGTATAAAAACAGCAGGGTTGTAAGAGCACCGATCAACATGACGATAAGAGTTGCTTCCAACAAGCCCACAACTTTGCCCAGGGCGGAATTGAGCGTACCCTGGACGGCCATGGTTGCACCGGCCAGCGCGGCCAGTAAAAGAGCAAACAAATTCAGTTCCATTAAATAGCTGCACCAACCCTTAGACATGATCGGAATACAAACTGACAATTTATCCTAGCATGCCCCTTTTCCCGGGAAATAAAGCGTTTTTTTTGCGGAAAAATCATTTCCTTATTGGTTGGCGCCACGGCGTTGAAAGATCTTGGGAAAAAAAGTTGGCAGAGCCGGTAATTTTTCAATGGGGAAAAGAAAGATCCTCCCAGGCGGAAGGTTCCAGCTGATGTCCTTTCAGGGCAGCAGCACAGGTTTCCGTCAGAAGATCCATGCGGCTATAAATAAGTGCGTTTCCCCTTTTTTTTCCCTGTTTTAGTTCTATGGGCCCAAAGGGAACAAAAAAAATTCCTTTTTTCTTCATGAGGGAAGAAATCCGACCCCAGGGCAGTACTGGTTTATTCCCCAGGGATGTGACCAGGACCAGGGGTAAATTAAAGCGGTTTTCATCGGTAATTTGTTCCAGAAAATTTAGCAAAATTTCCGAATCAGGAACAATGATCAGCAGATCCAGAAAGGGATAATCTTCATAGTAGAAAGTATGATCCGGTCCTATCTGGGGAGCAGCCCTGTTTAACGTTATTTTCTGTCGCATTTCCGGGCTGAAATAGCGAAAGATGCCCTGAAATCGATCCAGGATCGCTTCTTCTTTTGCCTTTGGATCTAAAAGAATAATGAAAAGCTCCGCTCCGGCAAACATGATTTTTTCTATTTCCTGCAGGATTACGGTGTTACCAAGTTGGGTAATTGTAAGTACAAAACCGATCTTTTTCCCCTGTAACAGCATATTTTTAGCACACCTCCAGTGGCGATTACTTTATATATATATGCTTTTCACCTCTGGATGGTGTTCATCTGCCATTCAATAACGTTGGTAATCCGGCTGTAGTTTAAAGATCCAGGAGATTTTCCAGGCCATAGACCAACCCCTGTAATTTGACGATATTTTTTACCGCCAGGATTACTCCGGGCATAAACGAACTCCGGTCGTAAGAATCATGGCGAATGAGCAGGGTTTGCCCCGGCCCGCCAAAAATCACTTCCTGATGGGCTATGAGGCCGTTGAGCCGGACGCTGTGTATATGGACTTTTTCCTGCAGCGCGCCCCGGGCTCCCGGAAGTTTGAGGAGTTCCTCTTTGGGGGCAGGTTCTGCCTGCCGTTCCAGGGCGATCATCTCTGCTGTTTTGAGGGCCGTTCCTGAAGGAGCGTCTATTTTTTTATCATGGTGCAGTTCGATAATTTCAGCCTGGGGGAAATAGCGCGCGGCTGTAGCGGCAAATTTCATCATTAGTACGGCTCCCAGGGCAAAATTAGGGGCAATCATGGCGCTGAGGCCAAATTCTTCCACCTGCTGGCTGATGCGCGCCAGGTCAACCTGGGTAATCCCGGTGGTTCCCACTACGGGACGAACCCCGCACTGCAGGGCAATTTTAATATTATGCATGACCACCATGGGTGTAGTGAAATCTACCATTACAGCTGGTTGATATTTTTTTAAGTTTTCTGGAGTCAGCTCTTCAATCGTGATCCCCAGAGGCCGGTTTTCCAAGATTATGCCGAGATCTTTGCCCTGATCCTGTAGATCAAAAGCCCCGACCAGTTCCAGATCTTCTTCCTGCAGAATGGTTTGGCATACTTGCTGCCCCATACGGCCGCAGGCTCCGCTAACGGCTACACGCATTTTTCCCAAAATAAAAACCTCCTTTTTCACTATATTCTCCTATACGAGCCAAAAGATGTCAAGAATCTCTGCTTAAAAAGCAGGGTAAGTTATGGAGGAAAAGGAGGGTATTGATCAAATGGTTTTAAGAATTGGAATTAACGGTTTTGGGCGCATTGGCCGGGTTACCTACCGTGCTCTTTTAGAAAAAGGAGCACAAGTAGTCGCGATAAACGATCTCACAGACAGTAAAACACTGGCCCACCTGCTCCGCTACGATTCACTTTATGACAAGCTGCCTTTTGAAGTGCGGGCCAGCAACAGTTCCATATTTGTGAATGGAAACGAGATACGCACTTTTTGGGAAAAGGAACCGGAGAAGGTTCCCTGGGGCGATCTGGGTGTGGAGGTTGTGATCGAATCCACAGGAGTTTTTCGTGATAAAGAAGGTGCCAGTCGCCATTTAAAAGCGGGAGCTTCACGGGTGATCGTTACCGCGCCCATGAAAGATCCGGATTTAACGGTGGTCATGGGCGTTAACGAGGAGCAATTTCAGCCGGGCAAACACCGCATTCTTTCTAACGCCTCCTGTACAACCAATGCTCTGGCGCCCATTGCTCAGGTTTTACAGCGTAATTTTGGGGTGGAAAAAGCGCTGATTAATACGACCCATGCCTATACCAATGATCAGCGCCTGCTGGATTATCCCCACGGGGATTTGAGGCGGTCACGGGCTGCTTTTCTCTCGCTGATTCCTACTTCTACCGGTGCGGCGCGGACAGTAGGTGAAGTTATTCCGGATCTTCAAGGGCGTATTGACGGCTTTGCTGTGCGTGTTCCTGTGCCGGTTGTCTCTCTGCTGGATGTTGTGGCCTTGTTGGAAAGGAGAAAAGTTACTGTCGAGGAGGTCAATGCTGCATTGCAGCGGGCGGCAGAGGAGATGCCGGGGATCCTTTCTTATAGTGAGGAACCGCTGGTTTCTGTTGATTACCGGCGCAGTCCCTATTCTAGTGTTGTGGATGGCCTGAGCACCATGGTTGTTGGCGGGAACATGGCCCGGGTAGTATCCTGGTATGATAATGAGTGGAGTTATTCCAGCCGGATAGCCGATCTTGCTCTTTATATAAAAATGCGGGAAATGGAGGAGAGGGAAGCGATGGTGGCAGGAGGCAGGCGTGATAGATGCGAATAATAATAAATAATCAGAGGAAATTTCTTCATCTTCAGGTAAAGTTAAACTAAAGGGGGCGCAATATATTTTTTTAAGTGATAATTCACCTCTGTCGCAAATAAAATTTGGTACACGTAAATATAGGGAGGAGGCCGATCCGGTCAGCGAAACCGGATCTTGTCTATGATCATGGAATTAAATTTAAGCGGTTTGCCGGTGTGGTGGGATGCACAGAAGATGGAGCTTCTTTTCGGGCCGGAAAAAAGAGCCCTGGAGCCGGCGGTGCGCCGGTTGGGAGAGATGCGCGATGTTCTTTATCAGGAAAAGAGACCGGGAAAAAAAGAAGACGAGCGCGCGCTTTATTTCATGTATCGTGATCTCAATCTTCCTGAGCACCAGGTGCTTTTTGAAGAAAAGGGCATACGCTATGACATTACCGTTTTGGTGCCCGGCAGTATTGGAGCAGAATATATAAAAACCGCCGGCCATTACCACCCCCTAAAACCGGGGGCGCATTGCACTTACCCGGAGGTTTATGAGGTGCTCCACGGGCGGGCTTATTACCTCATGCAAAGGCCTCATCACCTAAAAGAACCTCAAAAAGGGCTTGAGCAGGTGATTGTGGTTGCGGCTGAGCCCGGGGATAAAGTACTTATTCCTCCTGATTTCGGTCATGTGACGATCAATCCCGGCCCGGACTTTTTGATTATGAGCAATCTGGTTGCGGCTGCTTTTCAGTCAATTTATGAACCTCTGCAGGAAATGGGAGGGGCCGGTTACTATGGCTTGGTTCCTGCCGGCGATAATGATCATCAAGGTGGTAAGGAGGCCGCCGACGGGGAACCTCTTTTTATAGCCAATCCACGTTACTCCTCTCCGCCACCGCTTGCTCAGGCCCGCCCGCAGGAGCTGCTGCAATTTTCTTTATCGAAGGAAACTCCTCAGTATCGTGCTTTTGTAACAAACTCCGATAATTTTGCCTTTTTAACTCATCCGGAAAATTTTGCTCAAGAGTTTGAAAAATATCTGCAAAGCTTACTTAAAAAATAACATGCTGCTTTTTAAAGGGCACCAACCGCGGGGACGGTCCTTGTGGTTGGTACCAACCGTGGGCAACCGTGGGGACGTACCTTGTGGCTGGTATGGCTGGCACCGGGCAAAAATTTATTTGTAAAAAAGAGCGAAAGCTCTTTACATTTATAGTTTTTTTGACGATAACTTTTTTGAAGGGATAATTTAGGGATAATTTTGAAAGGGCAACATCTTCAAGGAGTAACAGTAAAGGGTGGAAAGAATGAAGGTTAATCGTCCAGAAATTATTAACTTGATACATAAGCTTTATAAACGGGAGCAGTCGCACAGTAAAACCGGGCGCGTCGAAAAGGCCAATATTTTACGGAAAGATCGCCTCGAGATCTCTGCCGGCAGTGAAATGCTGAAAAAAGAGCTCAGCCGGCTGGCAGCGGCGGATACCTCCCGGCTGGCAAAGGTTAAAGAGCTGGCGCGCCAGGTGGAGGCCGGTGAGTATCATGTTGATTCCCGGGAACTGGCAGAGGCGATGCTCAAATATATGGAAGCAGGATCGGATGTGGATAGTAATGAGTAATTCCCGCTTAAGTGATATCCTGGCCAGGGAAGCCGAGCTCCTTGCAGAAATGATTGTTGTTGAAGAAAAAACAACCCCTCTTTTGCTTGAAGGGGCGGCGGATGCGCTGCAGAGTCTAAATTTTTGCAAGGAGGAGCTAATTTTTCAAATGAAGGAGCTGGAACGGCAGCGGCAGGAAATATTTCCCCGGGGGCTTACCCTCAGGGAGTATATCAGCAGGGAGACCCCCGCAAATGCCCGGGAGCTGGAGACTCTGCGATCCCGTCTTTGGAAGCTGCAGGCTTCCTTACGGCGCAGGCAAAAGATGAACAGAAACCTGCTGCAGAGTAATTTACGTTTTGTGGAATCTGTTTTAAGTGTTCTTTCCCCGGCCGGCGATCAGCTGCTTTATGCTTCCGGCGGAGAGGTCCAGGAAAAAGGCCGGGATTCTTATTCGGCTGTGCTTTTAGATGATCAAGCCTGATATGAAGTTTTTATTGATTTAACCCCTAATGAAAGGGAGATTGAAGATGAGCAGCAGCACTTTTGGCAGTTTTGAAATTGGACGCCGGGCCATCCACGCGCAGCAAAAAGGGGTCCAGGTAACCGGGCAAAATATTGCCAATGCCAACACGGAGGGTTATTCCCGGCAGGTGGTTCATATGCAGGCCCTTGTTCCGCCGGCCGTACCGGGGGTGGTTACACCGCCCGGTTACGGTGTCGCTATTTCTGATATTACCCGCCTTAAAAGCGAATTTTATGGGGAGCAGATCATGAAGGCTCTGACGGCCCAACATTACTGGGAGCGTCTGGGACAAACCATGGATGGGATTGAGGCTATCTTTCAGGAGCCGGGGGAGAATGGCATCAATATCTATTTAAATGAGTTTTTCGACGCCTGGCAGGAGCTCAGCGCGAATCCGGAAAGCTACGCGGCGCGGATCAGCCTGCGTGAGCAGGCCGTATCTCTTACCGGCCTGGTACGGGATATCTATGCCCGTTTGGATGAGCTTAAGTATGACGTGGAAAAGGAACTGGAAGCAGCTGTAAAGCAGGTCAACTCACTGGCCGCAGAGATTACAGAGCTGAATGAAAAAATCACCTACCTGCAGGCCATGGGCCAGAAGTCCAACGAAATGCTGGATGAAAGGGATCTGCGCCTGCAGGAGCTGAGCAAGCTTGTGAATATCCGTGTGATCGAGAGGACGAATGGTTCTGTAGAAGTGTTGGCCGGCGGCCGTCTTCTTTTACATGATGACCGCAGTTTTGAACTGAAAGTGCAGATTGACGAAGACGGTGAGGGACAGGCGGTTATTGCCAACAGCCTTGGCGCGGAGTTCTCCGTGGAGGGCGGTGCCCTGAAAGGGATGCTGGAATCCTATAATGAAGTTTTTCCCCGCTACCAGGGCGGCCTGGATGAACTTGTTTATACCCTGGTGCAGGAAGTCAATGAAGTTCATCGCGGGGGGTATGGGCTTGACGGGGTCACGGGTGAGCGTAATTTTTTTGCCAACCTAAGGATACTCCTGAGGAATCCGGCGGACAAATCAGCGTTTAGCCACGATCGATTTGCGGTTGCTCAATCTATCCTTGAAGATCCAGGCCAGATTGCTGCTGCCTAAAATGAGGGTGTTGAGGAAGGTGAGGAAGTTCTTGTTCCTGGTGATGGCAGCAATGCCCTAGAGATTGCCCAGCTGCGGGAAAAACTAGTTAAGTTTGAAGATGAAAAGGAAGCCACTTTCCATGATTATTTTCGCGGTATGATTGCCGATCTGGGGGTGGAGGGGCGGGAAACGGAACGGATGCTGCTTTCCTTCACCACTGTGGCCGAAAGGTTAAAGGAACAACAGGAGGCCGTCTCCGGAGTTTCTTTGGACGATGAGATGCTGAACATGATTCAGTACCAACATGCCTACAGCGCTGCTGCTCGTTTCCTCAACGTTTTTGATGAGATGCTCAGTGTGCTGCTTAACGAGTTGGGACGCTGAAAGAGGAGAAAATAAAAGGGGGTAAAGACCTTGCGCATTACTCACCGGATGCTGGCCCAATCTGTAACCCGTAATGTACGGGACAATCTTTTAGCTCTGGAAAAAAAAGCGGTGCAGCTTTCTTCGGGACGCTGTTTTAACCGCCCCTCCCAGGATCCGGCAGGTACTTACAAGGTGATGCGGATCACGGGGACAGGTTTATATCGTAACGAGCAGTATCAGCGCAATATCGGGGAGGGCATCACCTGGCTGACGGTTACGGAAGATGCCCTGGCAGATGCGATCAGTATTATGCAGAGGCTCAAGGAGCTGGCTGTTTACGCCGCTAACGGAACGCTTACACCTGAGGATCGCAGCATGATCTCACCCGAAGCGGAGGAACTTTTTAACCACCTTGTCAGTATCGGCAATACAGAGGTAGGAGGGCTTTATATTTTTGGCGGGTATCAGACGCAAAAGCCTCCTTATGAAAAAATTATAAACGATCCCGATGACCCCAACGATCCCGGTGTTCAATATCTTGGAGATGCCGGGCAGAGGGAAATAGAAATCACGCCCAGTCAAACGCTGTCGATCAACTTTACTGGCATAGAAGTTTTTGGGGAGCCGGAAACGGAGCCGTCGGGAACGGAACTTTTTCAAACAGTCCGCAAGCTGGAGAGCGCTCTGTCAAGCAATGACGTGGAAGCTTTGGGGGGAGAAATTCTCCAGGAGGTGGATGCCCGCCTGGATTATCTTTTGCAGCAACGCGCCCGGATCGGGGCCCGGATGGAAAGGCTCGAGTCTACGGAGCAACGGTTGCAGAATGAACATATTTACCTCCGTGAGCTTCAATCCAAAATCGAAGATCTGGATCTGGCTGAAGCCATTACCGAATTTACGATGCAGGAAAATGCCTATAAGGCGGCGCTGGCTACGGGGGCACGCATGATTTACCCCAGTCTGATTGACTTTTTACGTTAAATTTTGCCGGAGGGAAGGAAAGCCGTGATAGATTTAAAAGAGAAAGATAAAAAACAAACAGAAAAGACGGTTATCCCGGGGAAGATATTTTTTAAACAAGGACTGCCGGGCTTGGAAAGTTACCGGGAATTTACCCTGCAAGTCATCGAAAACAATCCTTTTTTTTATTACCTGCAGTCTGCAGGTGAAGAGGCGATTGGGCTTATTTTACTGGATCCCTTTCCCTGTTTTCCCGGCTACAGCCTAAAACTGAGCACTGAAGATAAGCAGGAACTGCAGGCGGACAAAAAAGAGGATCTTCTGGTGCTGACCACCGTGACCATCACCGGGGAGAGAAGTATGACTACGAATCTGGCGGCCCCGATTGTAATCAATCTGCGTAAAGGACTGGCGCGGCAGATCATTATCCCCGAGCGATTGGCGGAAAGGCGCACACCCATCCCTTTGATGCAGAAATAGATCATTGAAAATAAAAAATATAGATCATATAGATCATTCAGAGCGAAAAAGGTTTCTTACCAAAGGAACCTTTTTTTGGATAGTTTTCGAGATAACACCGGATACGCTTTTTCCAGTAATTTTGTAATGTGTCCTGCAAATTTATCTGCAAAGCCATTCTGCTGCCCAAAGCCAACAGGTGCTTTTAGGAATAAACCATCAGAAAAGTTGTTTGAAAATTAGGAAGATGAGGTAAGAGCTTTTCAAGAAACAAAATATATTGTACTATAGATGCATGCCCATTCCAATTAAAAAATTTGTGGGCATGATGGGCATGGAACTTATGAACATTTACGTTATGTAAAGGTTTATAGCGGGTGCACATCCGCACAAGGCGGCAATCCCCATGAAATACCAATAAGCCCTGAAAATAACCGGTACTCCCTGTTCAGGGCTTTAATCCTTGAAAAAAAGTTTGCTGAAAGCAGGAAAGTTACTTTTAGAGGGGAATATGTATTTAATATGTATGCCGGTTCTCATAGAATAAATTAAATAATAATATATTGTGCAATTTCAAGACTTTTTTAAAACATGAAGAGTGAAGGGGTGATGTTCGAAAACCGTTTGAGAATCAGGGACTTATGGAGGCTGTGGTTCTTGGTAGATCAAATATATAGGAATTAAATATATAGGAGGGAGACAACTTGCTCAAGCAGAAAAAACTCATATGGGGGGTCGTTTTACTGCTGGTCGCGGTCCTGGTGATCAGCGGCTGTTCCCAGTCAACGCCACCAGCCCCCGGGGAGGAATCGGAAGGAGAAGGGGAAGCGGCCGCCGAAGATTATCATATCGGTATTGTCCAGATTGTTGAGCACCCTGCTCTGGATGCCGCCAGGTTGGGGTTTATTGAAGCTCTGGCCAGTGCAGGCTTCAAAGAAGGGGACAATCTGACAATTGATTACAAAAGCGCCCAGGGAGAGATGCCCACGGCAGTGACGATCGCGGAAGGGTTTGTGGCAGATAAGGTTGACCTGATTCTGGCCATCGCCACACAATGTGCCCAGGCGGCAGCCACGGTTACCAAGGATATACCCATCCTGATTACAGCTGTTACCGACCCTGTTGCGGCCGGGGTGGCGGAAAGCATGGAGCGTCCCAATACCAATGTCACCGGGACCACGGATATGAATCCAATCAAAGAACAACTGGAGTTGGCTTTGGAGATTAACCCGCAGATAAAAAATGTCGGCGTCATCTACAACTCCGGGGAAGTAAACTCCGTTGTGCAGGTGGATATTGCCAGGGAAGTAGCTCCGGAGCTGGGGCTGAAGATTGTCGAAGCAGTGGCCACCAACAGCGGTGAGGTGGTAACCGCGGCAGAATCCCTCGTCGGGAAAGTGGAAGCCATCTATGTTCCTACGGATAACACTATTGTCAGCGCGCTGCGCTCCGTGGTCCGTGTTGCTGAAGAGCATGATCTTCTGCTTGTCGCCGGAGATGTTGAAAGCGTTCAGAACGGTGCTGTGGCAACCTTGGGGATCAGCTACCATGGCCTGGGTTATCAAACCGGCTTGATGGCCGCCGAGGTCCTGCAGGGTGCAGATCCGGCCACCATGGCTATCGTTGGTTCCAAAGAATTTACTTATGCAATTAACAAAACGGCTGCACAGAATATGGGCCAGGAACTGCCGCAGGCTCTTCTGGACCGGGCTGATGAAATATTCGAATGAACGAAGATGAAAGAGGTAAGTAAATGAACTTGACTGTTTTCTATGGGGCGATTGTCCAGGGCCTGTTTTACGGCTTGATGGTTCTGGGAGTATTTTTAACTTTTCGCATTCTGGACTTCCCCGATCTGACGGTCGATGGCAGTATTACACTGGGGGCCGCGGTCGCGGCCTCTCTTATCATTTCCGGTGTGAATCCTGTTGTGGCTACCCTGGTAGCCCCCCTGGCCGGTGCCCTGGCCGGGATAGTTACCGGTACGCTGCATGCCAGGTTTTCCATACCCCCCCTGCTGGCCGGCATTTTATCCATGATTGGCCTGCACTCCATCAACTTAAGGGTCATGGGCGGCAGCCCCAATTTACCGCTTCTCCGGCAGCCGGTTATTTTTGAGTACTTGAGTAAAACAGGATTTTCCCTGCGGCATAGTGAGTTTGTTTTCAGCTTTCTTATTGCTCTTTTTTTCGTTTTGCTCCTTTATTATTTTTTAATTACAGAAACAGGACAAGCGCTGCGTGCTACGGGGGATAACGAGATTATGATGCGCAGTCTGGGTGTAAACACCGGCCGGATGAAGATCATGGGCCTGGGAATTTCTAATGCCCTGGTCGCCCTCTGTGGGGCTCTGGTCGCCCAGTACCAGGGATTTGCCGATATCAGCATGGGGATCGGGACGATTGTTGCCGGCCTGGCATCAGTTATTGTCGGAGAGGTACTGCTGGGCAAGGCACGTATTATCGTCTGGATTTTTGCTGTTTTACTCGGTTCGGTTCTTTACCGCCTGATTATTGCTCTGGTTCTTCGGCTGGGCTTCCAGCCCACAGACCTGAAGCTTTTTACAGCTGTGATTGTCACTATTGCCCTGATTTCACCCTTTTTCAAGAGCTATACAGATAAAGTTAAAGATAAATTTAAAGTAAAGCCCGGGATGAAGGCTTGAGGAAGGAGGTCTAGCCCTGCTTGAGATTTTGGAAGTAACTAAAATATTTAACCGGGGAAGCATAAATGAGAAAATTGCCCTGGAGAGTGTCTCTCTAAAGGTACCCCAGGGTGATTTTGTAACGATTATTGGCGGGAACGGTGCCGGTAAATCCACCCTGCTCAATTGTGTTGCCGGTGTTTACCCTGTGGAACAGGGTAAGATCTTAATTGATGGGCAAGATGTGACAAATTATCCTGATTATAAGCGTGCCAGAGATATCGCCCGCATTTTTCAAGACCCCATGATGGGTACAGCCGCCTCCATGACGGTGGAGGAGAACCTCGCCCTGGCTCTGAAGCGCGGCAGGCCGCGTACTCTCAAGCGGGGGATCAACGAGGCCAGGCGCAAGCATTTCCGGGAAAAGCTGGTACTGCTCAAGCTTGGCCTGGAGGAGCGCTTGAATATCCCTGTAAAACTGCTTTCCGGAGGGCAGCGGCAGGCGATGACCCTACTGATGACCACTTTGGTCCAGCCCCGCCTGGTTTTGCTTGATGAGCATACTGCTTCCCTTGATCCCAAAACAGCACATAAAGTTTTGGAGCTGACCCGCCAGCTGGTAGAAGAAAGCAATATCACCAGCCTGATGGTCACGCACAACATGGAGCAGGCTCTGAAAGTCGGCAATCGCACGATCATGATGCACGAGGGCAGAATTATCCTGGATATACAGGGAGAGCAGCGTAAAAGGATGACCGTTTCCGGGTTGGTGGAAATGTTTCACGCGGTTAGCGGTGAAAAAATACAATCCGATCGTATTCTGCTCGCTTAAAAAATCCCCACTTTTTTATTATCCAGGGTGAAAGGTGGTCGTGAAGATGCTGGTCCTGACGCGCCGGAAAGGGGAAAGTATCATCGTTGGAGATGATATTGAGATCTTTGTGCTGGATGTGAGCGGCGATGCTGTTCGTATCGGCATTAAGGCTCCCAAAGAAGTGTCCATCCACCGGCGTGAAATATATGAGGCTATTCAGGAAGAAAATATTGCGGCGGCCCGGGCTGCAGCCGAAATGTCCCGGCAGTTAAAAAAGATGCCTTTTTTATCACCCGGGGAGAAAGAAAAGAAAAGGGGGTGACGGCGGGAAAATAAATACACACCGGCTCCATTCAGGGACTGGTTATCCTGATAGCGTTGCTTATTTTTAGGGCAAGAGTGAGGGACTTATTCAGTTTTTTCCCATTACTTTGCTTCTGGCGGTTCCTTGGACGTTGAGACAGGCCTCTGGGCTTGTTTTTTTATTTTCAGGGTTTTTATTTGTGGGTAAGTTAAAATAATGCTCTTTTAACCGATAAGGAAAATGAGGAAAGAAGTTGCTGACGGGAAGGTGAATTTATGAGTGTTTTACGTATTGGCGGGATCGCCTCCGGCCTGGATACGGAGCAGATCGTCCGCGATCTGATGCGCATCGAACGCCTGAAGGTGGACAGGCTCTACCAGGACAAGCAGCTCCTGGAGTGGAAAAAAGAGGATTTTCGCGGCGTGATCAATAAAGTAAGGGCTTTTCGTGATACCTATTTTGACTATTTAAACCCGCAAACCAATCTAATTTCCCCTGCCACGCTGAAAAAGAGACAGGTGAGCTCCAGCGATGCCGGTATTGTCACCGCTACTGCCAGCGCTGATGCGGCGGTGGGGGAAGTAACTTTTAAAGTTATCCAGAGCGCGACCGCAGCCAGGGCCGCCAGCCAGAAGAGTTCTGATGAGGGGGTGCTTATTCCTGATGGGGTTTCTGTAATAAAGAGCAGTGAGGAAATAGCATCTTCTGTAACCATAACAGAAAACAAAAATATCCTGCAGGTAACTTTAAACGGCAGGACAAAAGAGATTGCAGTTTCCCCCGGGAATAAAAGTTTGACAGAACTATGTGGGGAGTTGCAAGAAGGACTGGATTTAGCTTTTGGTGAGAATAGAATTACAGTAGGAGCTCAGGATGGCCGGCTAAGTTTTGAGCCAGCTTATGCTTCTGATCTATTAACCCTTTCTTCCAGCACCGCAGGAGCCGATGGGGATATTTTGGCTGCGCTGAATATTGCCAGCGGGGCAACTAACCGCCTGAACCTGACCGATACCATGGGAGCTGTCAGTGACAAGCTCAAAAACGGGACATTAGTTTTCAAAGACGAGAGCTTAACTTTTAAAATTAATAACGTGGATATTACTGTTAAAAAAACAGATACACTGGGCGAGGTGCTCAATAAAATCAACAACAGCGATGCCGGTGTCCTGGCGGCCTACAGTGCTTCCAGCGATATTTTGACCATTACTGCGCAGGAAATAGGGAATTTGGCGATCAGCGCTGATGAAAATGATAGCAATTTCTTTAAGGCTTTTGGGATTGAAGTTGATGATGAGAAGGGGTGTATCGGGGAGGCAGGACGGGAGGCTGTATTTGAAATTAACGGTATCAGGGGCAGTCGTTTCAGCAACAATTTCACCATTGACGGTATTACGTACAATATCCGGGAGATGGTGGAGGAGGGTAATCCCCAGGAAGTAAAAATTTCCGTGAGCCTGGATATTGACGGTATTGTGGAGAACATTGAAAAATTTGTGGAGGACTATAACGAGCTGATTGATGAAATCAACGCCAAACTGCGTGAAGAGGTGTTCCGGGATTTTCCCCCTTTGACTGCGGAGCAGAAAGATGCCATGCAGGAGAAGGAAATTGAAAGGTGGGAGGAAAAAGCCCGCAGCGGCCTCTTGCGGCGGGAGTCTTCCCTGGAGAATATGCTACGGGAGATGCGCGAGGCCATTTATACAGCGGTGGATGGCGTGCACATTTTTGAAATTGGCCTGGAAACAAGCAATGATTACCGCGATCAGGGGAAGCTTGTCCTCAAAGACGGCGGGAGTACGCTCAGGGCCGCTCTGGCCAGCGATCCCGACAAAGTGGCTGCATTCTTTACCAGAAGCCCCGCTACTGACTATAGCCCCGATTTACCAGCGGCACAGCGCCGGGAGCGCTTTAAAGATGCGGGCCTGGGTCACCGCCTGAGCGATATTCTCAATGACAACATCCGTACAACCAGGGACAACAACGGCTACAAAGGGATTTTACTTGAACGGGCCGGTATCGAAGGTGATATTAGCGAGTTTCGCAACTATTTTGACCGGCAAATTGGTGAGATCAATAAGCATATTGACCGGGTTAATGCGGCGCTGCAGCGCAAGGAAGAGCAGTACTACCGGCAGTTTACCGCCCTGGAAAAAGCACTGCAGCAGCTTTATTCACAGGGTGACTGGCTGATGATGCAGCTAAGCCAGTTTCAATCCTAGCGATGGGCTGAATCGTAGAACGATCTCGCGCGGAACCCGGAGCCAGGTCAACAGTAAAAGCTGCCCATTATTAGAGGAGCTGAAAAATGGAGGAGAAAATTTTACTGTTAGCACAGCTGTATGCCAGGCAGGAGCCTATTTACCAGGAGATGCTTACTGTGACCCGGGACCTGCGGGATCTCTGTGTGGAGAACTCTTTTGAGGCGGAAGGAGACCGGGAGAAATTGGCCCGGCTGCTTTTGAGGCGGGGAGAGCTGATGGAGCAAGCTGCCGCCAAGCAAAAAGAAGCGGCAGCTCTGGAAGAAAGCCTGCGGGAAGCTTTGGCTTTGGGCCCGGTGAAGGTAAACGCTGCGGCTCTGGCGGAGCGCTACTCTTCGCCGGCGGTGGAGCATTTTAGTGGAGTTCTCCGGCGGCTGGAGCTTCTGATCAAGGAGATTGTCGCCCTGGATACCGTTACCCGCCAGGCTTTAAGGCGTTCGCTCCAGGATACGGCCCGGGAGATGGGGAGAATTCAGACCGGGAAAAAGGCCAGCAGGGCTTACCATGCCCAGGGTTTTCAGCCCGAGGGGTTTTTTGTTGATTTTAGTAAGTAATTGCCAGCAGGCAAAGTTTTACTGCGAAGTGAAAATTATGGCGGGGCGTAGGCTGGAATAGGAGATGCCCGGTTTTCAGGCCCAGGTGTGGAGCAAGAGAATGGGGCAGCGGAAGAAAGATGATTATGCACAGCCGGCATTGTTTTCAGGGTATCTCCGAGCTTTAACTGATAAAATGCCCCGGGGAGGTGAGCAAGATGAAAATTGACGGGATTGATCCTGCACAGCTGCATAAAATTCATGAACAGACACAAAAGCCAGTAGTCCAGGAGAGCCACAGGCAGGATCCCAAGCAGAAGCAGCAGGATCGAGTGCTGAACAGGGAGCAAAAGATCCTGGCGTGGGAGCAGGGCCATATAGAGGATTTGCAGGAGGGTGTAGAAAAAGTTAATGCTACCGTGGAGGCTTTTCACACCGGTTTGCGTTTCCGTATTCATGAGGAATCGGAAAGGATGATGGTGCAGGTAGTTAATCTTGCAGATAACGAGGTCATCAGGGAAATCCCTCCGGAAAAACTGCTCCATGTCGTGGCCCAAATTCAGAACATCATTGGCCTCTTTATTGATACCCGCCGCTAGGGTGGGCTGCTTTATGCGGTTCTTTCCTTTCTTTTTTGTCCTTGTCGGGGGCCAAGTTGTAAAAAAAGGGGATGGTTTTTATGGGAGTTAATCCTTATGCCCAGTATCAAAAAATCCAGGTGGAAACTGCGGACCAGGGGAAACTTCTGCTCATGCTTTATGCGGGAGCCTTGCGGTTTTTAGGTTCTGCAAAAAAATCTCTCGGTGAGGGCGATCTCGAAAGCGTGAACCACAGTCTACTACGTGTCCAGGATATCGTTACGGAATTGATGTCGGCGTTGAACCTTGAAGCGGGAGAGGTGGCCGGAGGGCTTCTGCAGCTCTATGACTATATACATTATCTTCTGGTGCAGGGCAATGTAAAAAAAGAGGTGCAATTTCTGGACCAGGCGGAGGCGCTGCTGTTAGAGCTGCAGGACTCCTGGAAAGAAATCCTGGGTGAAAAACAGGTTGTGGATCAAAATAAAGAGGAGCTGCCGGATATTACGGCAGATAGTTCGGGGGTTCCCGGGGAAACAAATAATAGGGTCAATATCAGTGGATAAACAAGAATGATTTGGATTAAGGAAGAAGATTTTCAAGCCGGATGTTCGCACCCGGCTTTTTGTCTTTATTGTTGTATTTTTGGAAAATAAGCTCATCATTTATAACTTTTGGTCGCTAAAAGCAGGGATTTCCAACCTTTTGACGAATATTTTGGAAAACGTCTCTCTTGAGGTGGTAACTTTTAATGTTGGGAAATGATCATATTATTAGAGCTTTGACCAAAAGTTTGGATGTGGCAGCACTGCGGCAAAAGGTGACCGCCCAGAATATTGCCAATTTGAACACGCCAGGCTATAGAAGGAGCTATGTTAACTTTCATGCTGAGCTGGAGCAAGCGCGGGGAAAGTTATCTCTTAACAGGACCAATCCCCGGCATTTCCCCGGGACGGCACTACAGGTGGATCCCCGGGTAGAGGTTGAGAGGCATACTTCCCGCCGGGTGGATGGCAACAATGTGGATTTGGACGAGGAAATGCTGGATATGGTTACCAACCAGCTGCACTACAATGCTCTGGTGCAAAAAATCAGCGATCGCTACGCCGATTGGCGCTATATTATTAACGAAGGAAGGCGCTAAAAATGGAACTTTTTCGCTCTTTTCAAATCAGCGGTTCTGCCCTGACGGCAGAGAAGCTGCGTATTGATGTTGTGGCCGGCAACCTGGCCAATATGCAGACTACCAGAACAGCTGCCGGGGGGGCCTACCGGCGGAAAACAGTAGTTTTTAGCACAAGGCTGGATCGTGCAGTCAGTCAGGTGCCGCCGGCCTTCCGCGGCCGGGGAGTGCAAGTTGCCGCTTTGGTGGAGGATCCTCATCCCCCGCGGCAGGAATATGATCCGGAGCATCCTGATGCTGATGAGCAGGGGTTTGTGGCTTATCCCAACATAGATCTGGCCAAGGAGATGACGGATCTGATCACGGCTTCCCGTGCTTATGAGGCCAATACCACAGCTGTAAATACAGCTAAAAGCCTCTACCTGAAAGCTCTGGAAATCGGACGCGGCTAGCCGCGGATAAGTATGAACGTGGCGGGTACTGAGGCGGAACACGGTATTGATCAGGTGTCAATCCGGTATTGCATTTGACAGATGAAAGGGGAGATTCGGCTATGCGTATTAACCCCTATCCTGTTCCTTTGTCCCCGGCGGGGAAAGAGGAAAAAACAAAATCCGGTCCAGCTACTTTCAGTGAGCTGTTTCAAGAAGCCTTGCACAAGGTTAATCAGCAGCAGCTGGAGGCGGAGAAAGCTGTGCAGGGGCTTACTTCCGGAGAAATAGAGGATCTGCACCAGGTGATGATTGCCACTGAAAAGGCGCGTCTTTCCCTACAGCTTACTGTGCAGGTTACCAACAAAGTCGTGGAAGCTTATAAAGAGATTACCCGTATGCAGATTTAGAGCGGCAGAAAAATGTTCTGCCTAATTTTAAAAGTTTTTTACAAAAAACAGGGGGCTTGCCTTTGACTATGAAGCAAGAGCCCACGCAGCTTGCCCGTGGAGTGTCAGGCATACTTAATACTCACCCCACAGATTCCAAGGAGGCACAATAATACATGAAAAACGGCTGTTTTATTTTTTGCCGTCCTATGCCTCCTCATGATCGGGGAACAATACCGGTATGTTGAGCTGCCGGAATTTTCCGCTTGCCTCACGCGGCACAGATCCTCATTTTTTGCACAACTATTTCTCATCCCCAGAGGTGTAAATTATGGCCCCGGAAGGACAAAGAGCAAAAATCAATCGTTTGCTCGGGCGCTGGCAGGAATTAAGCCGCCCCCGCCAGGTTGTTTTTATTGTGATTACGGCTGCAGTACTGGTTTTTTTGCTGCTTTTCTTCCAGTATTTCAACCGGCCCCGCTACGTTACCCTTTACCATAATCTGGAACCGGCCCAAGCTGCTCCTCTGCTGCAGCATTTACAGGAACGGGGGGTGCCCTACCACCTGGACAACCTTGGCACAACGCTGCTGGTGCCCCAGGAAATGGCCGATGAGCTGCGTATCGAAATGGCCGGCCAGGGTATGCCTTTTGCCCAGGGTTTGGGTTTGGAGCTTTTTGATGAAGAGCGCCTGGGGATGACCGACTATGAACGCCGGGTGAAGATGCAGCGGGCCCTCCAGGAAGAACTGCGGCGGACGATCACTTCCCTGGATGCCGTTCTGCAGGCCAGAGTGCACCTGGTTCTTCCTGAACCCCGTATTTTCTTAAGGGAAAGCGGGGAACCTTCCGCCGCTATTTACCTGAAGTTAAACCCCTTTGTCGCCCTGGAGGAGAAACAGGTGCGGGGTATCGTTTTTCTGGTGGCTTCCAGTGTGGAGAACTTGCAGCCGGAAAATATTACCGTTATTGATTCCCAGGGTAATATTCTCTACGACGCGCTGACCCCTGCAGATTCACATCAAGCGGTGGCTGATGCAGCTCTCCGGCAGTTGGAGGTCAAGCGTCATTTTGAGATCGAGCTGGAGCGCAGGGTGCAGAGCATGGTGGAGAGAGTTTTTGGACCCGGCAAAGCCCTGGCTTTGGTGACGGTCGAGATGGATTTTGATGCCCGGGAAATGACGGTGATTACTTACGATGAAAGCGGCGTCCCCCGCAGTACCCATCTTGTGGAGGAAAGTGCAACGGGAGACGGCTTTGTGGGCGGGGAGGTAGGGGAGGCCAACTACCCCGGTTATGTCGGGGTGGCTCCCGGTGGGGAAAGCAGTTCCGAGCGCCGGGAGGAAACGGTTAATTATGAAATAGGGGAGAGTATGCTCAAAACCATCGCCGCTCCGGGAAAGGTGCTGCGTATGCATACCTCTGTGGTTTTGGATACAGCCGGTGAAGGTTCCCTCCTTGAGGATAGGATTGCCAGGGTTAATGACCTTGTCGCTGCAGCGATTGGTTTTGATGAGGGGCGCGGGGATCAGATCAGCGTTCAAGGAATGAGCTTTGAGCGCAGCCATGAGGAGGAAACAGAGGCAGTTTTTACTGCAATGGAGGAACAAGAGCGTCAGGAAAAGTATTACCGTATGGTGGCGATTGCCTGTGGCGCTGTCCTCTTGGCCCTTATTTTGGTGCTGTTATTGCGGAGATCCCGGCGCCGCTATTTAGAGGAGCGGGAGTTTGCTTCTCTGCCTGCAAGTCCTTCCCTGGAGGAGCTCCTTGCGCAGCAAGAGGAAGAGGAGGAAGGCCTTCCGGGGATTCCTCCGGAAAAGACGCTGCATGGACGTGCCCGAAAAGCTGTCGAAACCAATCTGGGTGTGGCCGTGGCAGTCCTGCGCAGCTGGATGGCAGAAAAATAACGGCTTGATTTTATCCTGAAATATAAATCCGCTGCAAGGAATTTTGCTGGTGCAAGACAAGAAATTTATGTTGCCAGTGCGTCATGATGGCCTTGAGGTTTGCTGTAAGATTCAGGAAAGAAAGTTGAGCTGAATTAAAGATCATAAGGGGGGGTTTTTTGCTCAGAGAGGAAAAGCTTAGTGGGAAAAAAAAAGTGGCGGTGACCCTTTTGGCTCTGGGGCCGGAGCTCTCCTCACGCATTCTCAAACAATTTACAGAGCAGGAAATAGAGAGTATTACCATGGAGATTGCCAATTTAAACCGCGTCGGGAAAGAGGTGCGCGATGCGGTTTTGGAGGAATTCCTGCTTTTCAGCCAGGCCCAGCAGTATGTCCTGGAAGGCGGCGTGGATTATGCCCGTGAGCTTCTGGAAAGGACCCTGGGACGGCATAAAGCTGTGGAGTTAATCAAACGCCTTAAAGAGCAGGTCCGGGTCAGGCCCTTTACTTTCGTACGCAATACGGATCCCGGACAGCTTGTAAATATGATCAACCGGGAGCATCCCCAGACCATTGCGCTGATTCTCTCTTATCTGGATTCCCAGCAGGCGGCTGAAGTTCTCTCAGATCTGCCGGAGGAACTGCGTGCTGATATTGCCCGCCGCATTGCCCTCATGGAGCACACTTCCCCGGAGATTTTAAAAGAGGTTGAAACAGTACTCCAGGAGAAGTTATCCACTGTTTTCCAGCAGGATTTTACGCAAGCCGGGGGATTGGAAACAGTAGTGAACATTCTCAACAGCGTGGACCGGGGGACGGAAAAGCTTATTTTGGAGGAGCTGGAGAAAGAGGACGCGGAGTTGGCTGATGAGATCCGGCAGCGTATGTTTATTTTTGAGGATATTATTAGCCTGGACGATGCTTCAATCCAGCGTGTAATTCGGGAGGTAGACAGCAAGGATCTGGCCAAAGCTCTGAAGGGGGCCAGTGATGAAGTCAAGGAGCGCATTTTCCGGAATATATCCAGGCGTGCGGCAGAGATGTTAAGGGAAGATCTGGAATTCATGGGCCCTGTACGGCTGCGTGAGGTCGAAGAAGCCCAGCAGCACGTTGTGAAGATTATCCGGCGGCTGGATGAAACCGGTGAAATTATTATCTCAAGGGGAGGAGAAGATGCCATCGTCATCTAGAAGAATACTGCGCGGCTTGGATATTCAGGGCCGGAGAACCTACTATCCCCGCCTGAAGATGGAAAATTCTCCGGAGCCTGCCGGGCAGGAAGACGCTTCCTTGTCCGTGTCTGCTGTCGATGAAGCAGAGCAGGCTAAACAGGTGGAGGAAATTTTGACCGGGGCTCGGGAAGAGGGTGAGAAACTCCGCCAGGAGATCCTGGCGGAGGCGGTTGCAGAAGCCCGCCTTCTTGGTGAAAAAGCCCGGGAGGAAGGCTTTCAGGAGGGTTTCCGGCAGGGGGAAAAGGCGGTCGAAAAGCTTCTGGAAGAAGCACGCCACACTCTGGAACAGGCCTGTAGAGAACGCCGGGAGATTCTGGCGGAAGCGGAACCGGAGATTATCCGGATCGCCCTTGGCATTGCCGAAAAACTCCTCGGTTACAAAGTGAGCACGGATTCCCGCTGTATCCTGGCAATGATCGCCCGGGGCCTGAACGTTCTTCCGGCCGGGCAAAAAGTTAATATAAAGATTAATCCCCTGGATGAAAAAGTCTGCCGGGAAAACTTCTACGGACTGCGGGAGCTGTTAAAAGAAGGTGTCCTGCTGGAAGTAATGGCTGACGAGAAGATCCCCCCGGGAAGCTGCCGGCTGGAATCGGAAGAAGCGGAAGTGGAGATGTTGCTGCAGAAAGAGCTGCAGATTTTAGGGAAAAAGCTTCTGGAGCTGGCTGTCTCTTCCGGGAAGCTGTACCTGCAGGAAACAGCGGAAGCAATGATGGAAGAAGTCTAAGTTTGCCTAGAGGAGATGGAGCCCTGGCACTTATTTATGGAGATATTGCGGGCCATGGGAGGTTTGGCCTGATAAACCACGCGGGCTTGTTTTGTGGGAAAAGAAGGAGAAATAATAGTGTTGAGCTGGTGAACAACTGATGATTAGGCCGGTGGAGTATCAAAAATATTTGCAGGAAATCAGGGACTATCCGGCGTTTACGCTCAAGGGGCGGGTTACGCAGGTGATTGGGCTGGTCATGGAGGTCAGCGGCATCCGCCCCTATATCGGGGAGGTCTGTCTGGTGGAGACGACGGCAAAAGGGGAGGAACCTGTACTGGCGGAGGCAGTTGGTTTTCGCCAGGGCCGGTCCCTTTTAATGCCCTTGGGCGACCTGCAGGGGATCGGACCCGGTTGTTCCGTAGAAGCTACGGGGAGCTCTTTTTTTGTGGAGGTGGGCTCCGGTATTTTAGGCAAGGTGCTTAATGGGCTGGGCAGGCCTCTGCAGGGGGTGGAGAGCCAGGGAGAGTTGCAGGCCATGCCTGTCGAGAATGAGCCTCCTCATCCCCTCCAAAGAAAACCGATTACAGAAGTAATGGTGACAGGTGTCCGGGCTATTGACACCCTTTTAACCTGTGGCCAGGGCCAGCGTATCGGTATTTTTTCGGGGAGCGGTGTAGGGAAGAGCACGCTTTTGGGTATGATTGCCCGTTATAGCGCGGCTGATGTAAGTGTGATTGCCCTGGTTGGTGAACGGGGGCGGGAAGTGGGGGAGTTTCTTCATCATGATTTGGGCGCCGAGGGGTTGAAGCGTTCTGTAGTCATAGTTTCCACCTCTGAGCGCCCGGCGATGGAGCGGGTGAAGGCTGCCCTGGTGGCGACGGCTGTGGCGGAGTATTTCCGGGAACAGGGCCTGAAGGTTATTCTGATGATGGATTCGCTGACCCGTTTTGCCATGGCCCTGCGGGAAATCGGGTTGGCCATCGGCGAGCCCCCGACCACGAAAGGTTATACCCCTTCTGTTTTTGCTACTTTGCCACGGCTTTTGGAGCGCTCCGGGACTTCGCACCGTGGCTCCATTACCGGGTTTTATACTGTCCTGGTGGATGGCGACGATTTTAATGAACCTGTTTCTGATGCTGTGCGGGGTATATTGGATGGCCATATTGTGCTCAGCAGGGAGCTGGCTGCCCGGAACCATTTTCCTTCGATAGACGTTTTAGGCAGCGTCAGCCGGCTCATGCCCCAACTTATCGACGACGGGCATAAAAAGCAGGCGGCCGAAGTAAAGGAACTGCTCTCTGCTTACCGGGAAGCAGAAGATCTGATCAATATTGGAGCCTATGTCCGAGGTTCCAACTCCCGGGTGGACCGCGCGATTGCTTACCGGGAGAAGATCCGTACATTTCTTTGCCAGGATCGGGTTGAATCTGTTTCCTGGCAGCAGAGCAAGGAAGCGCTGCAAGCCCTTTTTGTTCCCGCGGAATGATCTGCTGTCTTCTTGCAATTAAGAAAACCTTTGTTTTCGCAAGGGCGGTTCGTTTTGTCTTTCCTCGAGGGGATCCACCTTTATGCGCCAAAATATTTCCTAAAGTTGCTTTTTTCTTCTTAACAAAACACATTTCAGGGCGAAAATATAGATGGGCACAGTTGTCTACGGATCTTAGGAATTGTTCTACAGATGCTCTACAGATCTAGTGGTTTTAGAAAATGGTGTGAGGGGAAAAATGGCTTTTGAATTCAGGTTACAAAAAGTTCTGAAATACCGCAAGGATCAAAAAAAGTTGGCCAGGGAGGAGCTGTCCCACCGGCAGCGGGAACTTGATCTGCTCCGGGAGGAGCTGAACAACCTGTGGCAGAAGGAGCAAAAGCTGCTAAAATTTTACCGGAGGCGGCAGACAAAAGCCGTTGATGTTCATCTCCTGAGAAACATTGAAAGCTATCGTTCCCGCCTTCAGGACTGTGCTGATCGCAAGCAGCAGGAGTATCAGGAAAGTCTCGGCAAGGTGGAAGAGCAGCGGCAGGTCGTGGTGGATTTCTGGAAAAGCTGTCAGGTGCTGGAAAGGCTGAAGGAAAAGAGTCTTACCTGTTATCAGCAGGAAGAAAAACTAAAGGAACAGCGCTTCCATGATGAGCTTTCTCTGCGGCAGTATCTCCGGAAAAGCGAGTAAGGTGCAGGGATGGTGCTCTGCCACCAACTGGGAAAGGAGGTGATAGGGAGTGCAAATGGAATCTTTTTTCTCTGCCGCAGCTCCCCGCCGGGGAGGCCTGCCGGCAGGAACCCCTGGCCGTGACAAAAGCAGGGGCGATTTTGCTCTTTGCCTGGAAAAGGCTTGTTTGTCTTATTTTTCTCCCCCGGCTGTAATTCCTCCGGTCAGACAGGAAGAATGTTTTTACGATGTTTACCGGGAGCAAGGTGGGGTGCCTCTCAGACAAGGGCCTTCCCCCGAAAAGAGTGGTGGGGAAAGGTACGCCCAAACGGGCTGTGAGGAACCAGGCTTTCTATCCCCACAGAGCAAAAAAATGCTGCTGGAAATGACGCCTGATGAGCATGGTGATGAACAGGGCGGGGAACGGCAACTTTGCCCGGAGCTTCTTTCCACGGAATCTGACCCGCTGCAAGGAGGCCAGCTTTCCGGTGAGGAGGGGATTTTGCAGGCGCTGCTGGAAGGGAAGGAGCCGGCGGGGCCCTGGCAGGAAGAGGCGCTCCTTCAACTTGAAATTGATGCAGCAGGGGCGGCTGTAAAAGGGCTTTCCTCCCTGGGACAAGGGTTGGAAAACAGTGCAGAGCGCTTATTTTTTACGGAAGCGCAGCAGGATACCGTGCCGGAGTATAAAAGCCCGACAGAACTGTTTCTTATACCGGAAGGAGACTTGCCTGCAAACGGGCCGGATTCCCTGCAGCTGCAGCATGATGCAGAGTTCTTTTCTTTAATGTCAGGGGAAAAACTGCAAGAGGAATCCGCGGCGGAAATTTTACCGCCAAGGCAGGAAAACCAGGCCGGGGCTGAAGAATTTGTTTTAGCCGTGGCAGAAGAAACCGGGGAATCCGAAATTTCTTCTTTCCTTGCCCGGTTGGGGAGCTCTCCGGGGAATGAACCGGCCGGGGAAAAAGGAGCGGCAGGAGGGGCTGTGACCGGCCAGAACCCGGGTGTGGGGGAGCAGGAGCCGGTTGGTGAGGTGCATGCGGAGGCTTTTTCTACCGGGGAGGTGGAAGATCAGGTTTTTGCTTCCATCCAAAATTTTGGAAGGACAGTAGAAAACCTTAATACCCCAGGCAACTTTCGTCCAGCCGCGGAGATATCTGTTCCAGCGGACTTTTCCGGGGAGATTATCTTCCAGATTGTAGAACAGGCCGGCCATCTGGCCATGTCCGGCGCACAGGAGCTGCGCCTGCGGTTGCAGCCGGAATTTTTAGGAGAGGTTCTGATCCGTATCCGCCGGCTGCAAGGGGTGCTTTCTGCGGAGATTATTACCCCGCACCTGGCTGTAAAGGAGCTCCTGGAAGGCCAGCTGGAAACCTTGCGCCAGCGTTTCCAGGAGGCGAACTTGAATGTTGAGCACCTGGATGTTTTAATCCAGGATGAGGGGAAAAGCGGTTTTACCCTGGCCGGGGATGATGGTAACCAGGATTCCCCCGGTGCTTTTAAAGCCCAAGGGGCTAGGGAAAATGTTGTTGCCGGGGAAAATAGGGATCTTTCTTCCGGGTTGCGGGGGGAAGGCGGGAGAGTGGATTGTCTGGTCTAGAGGAAGGTAAGACAAGGGGGGACAATGATGGTGGAAATCGGTTCGACGGGCGCGGCGGGTTCCACGGGGGCTTACGGCAAGGAAAAGAGCACTCTTCCCGACAAAACGATGGATTTGGGTGCGGATACTTTTTTAAAGCTGCTGGTGACCCAGCTGCGTTACCAGGATCCTTTTAGCGGCGGACAGGATATGGGGGATTTTATGGGCCAGATAGCCCAGTTTACCTTGTTGGAGAGGGTCATCCAAATGCAAAAATCCCTGGAAGATTTTACTGCTGCGCAGGCTCCGCTGCAAGCCTTGACGCTCTTAAACAAGACTGTAGAGATCCGGGATGAAAACGGCCAGATTTTGCGGGGAGAGGTAACCGCGGTGCGTTTGCAGGCAGGAAACCCTCTTTTGAAGGTGCAGGGCAAGGAGTACCCCTGGCAGGCAGTGCTGCAGGTAGAAAGCTCGCCTGCTGCCGGGGAAGAAAGCGGCTGAAAAAGCCTAATCATAGAGCCGAAAGGTGGTGGGGTGCGGTGGTAAATCGTCTTGATGTTCCTTATGTCCCTCCCCGGCAAGAAACCGGCAGGCCAAAAACAGCCGGGAGAACAAGGGGAAAAGAGGAAAGCTTCGCCCGTGTTCTGGAAAAAACCAGGGGCCGGGGCTTAACTTTTTCCGCGCATGCCCGTCAACGTTTGCAGGCGCGGCGGATCAACCTGGATGCTGCGGAAATAAACAAGCTTGCCCAGGCTGTGGAGAAGGTAGCCGCCAAAGGAAGCCGTTCCTCTTTGTTGCTCTACAAAGATCTTGCTTTTGTTGCCGGGGTGCAGAGCCGGACGATTATCACGGCCCTGGACGGGGAGAGCAGGAAGGAGCATATTTTTACCAATATTGACAGCGCTGTCATCGTGGGGTAGGGCCGGACCTTTTTCTGAGGAGGCCCCGGGCTGTGGAACGATGGAAGCAGCCCCCGCGAAAAGCAGAAAAGTACTTACATTAAATCAGGAAAGGGGGCGTAAGACCTGCGTTCCGGTACTTCCAGGATCGGCCGGCACGCCGGCACTTGTGTATCCTGCAAGGTGCCCATCCTGTAGACAACAGGATGCCAGATCAGGCCAAACAGGACCATCCGGAGAACCAGGTCAAGCCAAATGTTGCGTTCATTATCTACGGCAGTTTCCGGTCTGCGTAACCACCAGACCAAGTTGGATGCGATCGGTAACAATATTGCCAATGTGAATACGGTTGCTTATAAAAGCGGCCAAGTCCGCTTCCAGGATATTTTCAGCCAGACTCTGCGGGGGGCCACGGCACCGCAGGATGGCCGGGGAGGCTTAAATCCCATGCAGATCGGCCTGGGGATGGAAGTTTCCTCCATCAATACGCTGCACACCCCGGGGGCGATTACCAGCACGGGGCGGGAGACAGACCTGGCCATTGAAGGTAACGGGTTTTTTGTGGTGAGTGACGGTTTCCAGCAGTACTACACCCGTGACGGTACATTTACGCGGGATTCCTCGGGCATTCTGGTCAATGCCGGAGGTTATCAGCTTTTGGGTTGGATAGGGGAAGAACCGGAATCCTCCGGGCCTTTGGGTGCGATCCACATTCCCTTAGGCGAAGAGATGATTGCCTGTGCGACGGAAGAGATTCATTTCTCCGGGAATTTAAATGCTGCGTCTGACGGTGAGGAGTCTGCGTATGATACTTATGTTTATGATTCCCTGGGGAACAGGCATGCCTTGACTTTTACTTTTGAAAAGACAGCAGATAATCAATGGGCATACACAATCAGTCCCACCGATAGTGATAGTAGCATCACAGGTCTGAATAATGATTCCGGCACCATCCAGTTTACGGAGGGAGGACGCTATGATGAGGATAATACAACCATAAATTCTTTTTCCTTCGACCCCGGAACGGGAGCTGAAGGTCTTGAAATAAACCCGGATTTTACCTTCTTTACCCAGCTGGCATTCCCCAGCAGCGTTTCACTCCGGGGGCAGGATGGCTTTTCTCCGGGGGAGCTGGCTACTTTCAACATTGATTCTGTGGGAGTGATTTACGGAACTTACTCCAACGGGATGGTGCGGCCGCTGGGGCGACTGGCCCTGGCTTCTTTTGCCAACCCCGAGGGGCTGTTGAAAAAAGGTGCAAACCTTTACGAGCTTTCCTCCAACTCCGGTGAGCCGCGACTCGGCTTCCCTGGTACGGAAGAACGGGGCCTGATCCGTTCCCGGTCCCTGGAGATGTCCAATGTCGATCTCTCTTTGGAATTTACGGAGATGATTACCACGAGCCGGGGTTTTCAGGCGAACACGCGGGTGATCACTACCTCGGATGAAGTGCTCCTGGAGCTGATCAACATTAAACGTTAATGGTTTTAGGCTGGCGGGGCAGCGGGCAAAAACCTGCGCTCCGCCTTTCTTTCCTTACGGCAAATTTTAGGTTTTTTGGTAGAAAGGGGCAGGAATTTCGGACTTAATTGTCGAAAAAACAGGCAGGGGTGGGCTTTTTCAGTGAAAAGATTTGATTATTTAACTGTTTTGGGGTTACTTTTCGGCTTGGGCCTGATTCTGTGGGCTATTCTCCTGGATGGCGAGCTGGGTGCCTTTATCAATATTCCCGGTTTAATGATTACCATGGGGGGCTCTTTGGGAGCTTTGCTGGTTAATTATCAGCTGGAGCAAATCCGCGAGGTTGGGAAGATTACCATACAGGCTTTTTTCACTAAAAAAGAGGAGATTGCTTCCCTGGCACAGCTTTTTGTCGGGCTGGCCAAAAAAGCACGCCGCGAGGGGTTGCTGTCTTTGGAGGATGATCTCCAGGAAATCGAGGAATCTTTCCTGCGTGATGGCCTGCAGATGGTTATCGATGGTTTTGAGCCGGAGTCGATCCAAGACATTATGGAGACCGAGCTGCAGGCTCTCATCGAACGCCACCAAATGGGGCAGAATCTCTACCGTACCTGGGGTTCCCTGGCACCGTCTTTTGGCATGATCGGCACTCTGATCGGCCTGGTGCAGATGCTCTCCGCATTGGATAATCCGGAAGCTATCGGGCCGGGCATGGCTGTTGCACTCCTCACGACTTTTTACGGTGTGCTGGCCGCGAATTTGGTTTTTAATCCTATTGCCGGGAAGCTGGCTATCCGCACCGAAGCGGAGGTTTCCCGCAAGGAAGCGATTATCGATGCCGTACTGGCCCTGCAGGCGGGGGTCAATCCCCGCATTCTCCAGGAAAAACTTAAAGCCTACCTTCCCCCGCAGGAACAGGTTCTGATTGCAGAGGAACAAAAATCCCCCTCCGAAGAGGAAGAGAAGGGTTTTGCGGAAGAGGTTGTGGTTTAAGGAAAGGGAGACAAATTGGCAGGTAATAAGGCGAGGTATAAAAGGGATCTTAAAAAAAACGGCGATGATTTTGGGGCACCCGCCTGGATGACTACATATTCGGATATGGTTACTTTGCTCCTTACTTTTTTCGTTCTTTTATATTCATTTTCGGCGATCGATCTGCAGCGCTTCCAGGAGGTGATGTCCGCGATCCAGCATTCTTTTTTGGGTCGTACCGGCATCCTGTCCGGCACCATGGAGGAGATTGGAGCGGAGGAAGGCCAGAGACTGGATGTGGCTGATTTTATGGGGCAGGAAACAGAACAGGCCTTAGGTGTACGGGAGCAGGAACTGCTGGAGATGATGGCGCAGCTGGAAGAAACTTATGAGAAGGTCAGGGTTTTTTTACAGGAGGCCGGGCTGGAGGAAGATATTGCGCTGCGTATGGAGGAACGGGGCATTGTGATGGAACTCCCGGAAAAGATCCTTTTTGATACGGGGCGGGCGGAGATTAAACCTGAATTTTTACCTACCCTGGATCTGCTGGCCAGGCTAATTGCCGGTTTGCGCAACCAGATTATCGTGGAAGGGCATACCGATAACATCCCCATTAAAACTTTTTTGTACCCCAGCAACTGGGAGCTCTCTGTAGCACGGTCTGTCAGTGTAGCCCGCTGCCTGGTGGAAAGGTATGATTTAGAGCCGGACCGTTTCCTGGTTACCGGCTACGGTGAGTACCATCCTATCGCCAGCAATGATACGCCGGAGGGCCGGGCACGTAACCGCCGGGTTACGCTGGTGATTTCGATAAAACAATTGGAAGAATGAGGTGGCAGAGCCATTGCAGCCGGATAAATCCTGGGATAAAGGTGAGAGGGCCAAAGAAGAAGGAATGACACCCCGGCCTTCGCCGAAAAGAAACTTACTGTTAATCTTTCTTGTTGTGATCCTGGCCATAGTTTTAATTTCTGCAGGGGCGCTGGCTGTGGCGGTAAAGCTGGGCTTTGCTTCGCCCCTGTTAAACGGGCTGCTGGGGGAGCAAGCCTCGGAAGAAGAAATTAAAGAACCCGCGTTCATGTATGCTGTACCGGAGATTGTAGTTAACTTACCCGAAGGAGGACGCCGTTTTTTAAGTGTAAAGTTCTACCTGGGGTATGACGAGCCGAAGCTGGAAGGGGAGTTGGAAAAGCGTATGCCGGAGATTCGCGATGTAGTGAATAAAATCCTCTGGTCGAGAACCGCCGGTGAGGTGGGCACCCCGGAGGGCAAGGAGAAGTTAAGGGATGAGCTCCTGGAAGCCATTAACGCTATGCTGCACAGTGGTGAACTGCGGGGGCTATATTTCTGGCATGTGCTTGTCCAGTAGAGAATTGGAAAATGAGGGGGATTTACTTTGGCCGGTTATTTAAGCCAGGACGAAGTAGATGCTTTATTAAAGGGCATATCTGGTAAGGTCGGGCAAGATAAAGGTAACGATTTTGGGCAATCTCCTGAAAATCATCAGAATGACGGTTTTTCTGCGGACCAGGCGGTTAAAAAGAGTCCTCTGGTGGAAAGAGTGGAGTTTGCTCCTTTCAAAATGGGCCGCCCGGCTACAGACATCCATAAACCCGGGCTTAATTTTTTCAAGAACATTACCCTTGAGCTCAGCGGTGAATTGGGCGCCACGGAGATAACCGTGCGCGATTTTCTCCGGCTGACTGTAGGTTCCGTGATCAAGCTGGATAAAATGGCCGGGGAAAGTGCGGCCATCCTGCTGAATGGACAGTATCTGGGCTTGGCGGAGGTAGTGGTCATTAATGATCGTTTTGGCCTGCGGGTGACAGCTATTGGCGCCAAAGAAAGCGAGGCAGAAAAGGTGCCCCGGGAAGAAAAAAGCCCGCCGGATTCTGATTCTTCGGCATCGCATCCGGAAGATGAGACGGGGCACGGGGGCTGAGAGATGGAGCTATATGCTGCTTATCTGCGTTTTTTTGTTGCCTTTCCGCTGGTCATGATCCTGGCCTGGTTTGGGCTGCGTTTTTTACTGCCCCGTTTCGCCCCCATGCTGGGTATGGGGAGAAGAATACAGGTGTTGGAGAGAGTGGCTTTACACTCCCGGGCCTATCTTTATGTGGTCAAAGTGGGGGAGGATTATTTTTTGCTTGCTGCTGCACCCGGCAGTGTTACTCTCCTGAAAGATTTGGGACCGGATTGGGCAGAAAATTCTTTGTTGCAGGAAACGGGTTGTATGGCTCCCAGGAGGCCGGAATCTTTAACCCGGGGAAGCTTTGCCAGCTTGTTGGAAAGGCTGGGATACAAGGGTAATAACTGGAAAGGGCCGGGTGGTCAAGGTTAAAGGATGATGAAGAAGAAACTACTGCTCATTTTATTTTTTAGCGTGCTGCTCCTTGTGTTGGTTTATCCCGGTGGTGGCAGAGTTGTCCTGGCCCAGCCGCTGCTCCCCATTCCCGATATAAACTTACAAATTGGAACAACAGAAGAGCCTGCCCAGCTGGTGGGGATGCTGCAGCTATTATTGCTTCTGGCGGTCTTAAGTCTTGCACCGGCCTTTGTGGTTCTGATGACTTCTTTTACACGTACTGTTATTGTTCTCAGTTTTGTCCGCAATGCCCTGGCCACACAGCAGATCCCGCCCAATCAGGTGATTATCGGCCTGGCTCTTTTTTTAACTTTTTTTGTCATGTCACCGGTTTTTGCTACGATCAATCAGGATGCTCTTTCCCCCTACCTGGAAGAAGAGATTACTTTTGAGGAAGCGGTGGAGAGTGGGGGGCAACCCTTACGGGAATTTATGTTGAACAATACCAGGGAAAAGGATCTGGCCCTTTTTATCGAAGTTGCCCGGCTGGAAAGCCCGGCGGACCGCCAGGAAGTACCCTTTCGAGCTCTCGTCCCGGCTTTTGTGCTCAGTGAACTAAAGACGGCCTTCCAGATGGGCTTTATTCTTTTTGTTCCCTTTTTAATTATTGATATGGTCGTGGCCAGTGTTCTGATGTCCATGGGCATGTTTATGCTTCCGCCGGTGATTGTCTCGTTACCTTTTAAAATTTTACTTTTTATCCTCGTGGACGGTTGGCATTTAGTTGTCCAGTCCCTGCTGGAAAGTTATCGCTAGGGGGGTGGGTCCTGATGACTCCTGAGTTTGTGCTCAGTATTGCCCGTGAAACGATCACCACGATTCTCCTTGTTGCTGCACCGGTCCTGGGAGTTGGGTTGACGGTAGGCTTGGTGGTGAGTATTTTTCAGGCTACAACCCAAATCCAGGAACCGACGCTGGCCTTTGTGCCCAAAATTGCCGCTGTTTTAGTGGCCATACTTATTTTTGGGGGCTGGATGATGCGTATGCTGATGACTTTTACTTTTAATCTTTGGGAAAATCTTGGTGTTCTTTTTTAGGGGAGAAAAAGATTGACAGAGCCTTTTTTTTTAAATTTCTGGTTTCCTTTTTTGCTGATTTTTGCCCGTATCGCTGCTTTTGTTTCTGTCATACCTTTTTGGGGTTGGCGCGGGATTCCTGTTGCCCTGCGTCTTTATTTTGCTTTTGTTCTGGCCGTTATTCTGACGTTTTCCTGGGAAGGGCAGGTGGCCCTGCCTGTTCACGATCCGGGTTTGTTCATCCTCCTGGGAAAGGAAATCCTCACGGGGCTGATACTGGGGTTTTTGGTTTATCTTTTTTTATCCGCTTTTCTCATGGCGGGGCAGTTTATGGATCATCAAGCCGGGCTGATGATGGCCGGTACTTTTGATCCCCTTTTCGGTGGACAGGTAACCATCCTGGGCCAGTTTTTTTATTTTCTGGCGGTAGTTTTTTATCTCAGCATCAACGGGCATCATCTCCTTTTTCTTTCTCTCCGGGAGAGTTTTACAGTTATACCGCTGACGGGGCCCTTTGTTTCTTCCCCCGTGATCTGGCAGTATCTGCAAACCTACAGCGCGGTGTTTTTGCTGGCTTTTCAAATTGCCGCGCCGGTCATCATTGTTCTTTGGTTGCTGGATATTGCGCTGGGGCTTCTTTCCAAAGCTGTGCCGCAGATTCATGTTTTTATTGTCGGGCTGCCCTTAAAGGTGGCCTTTGTTCTACTGATTTTCTTGTTTCTATTACCACTCATTGGGGGTGTCCTGGGGGATGTTTTTGAGATTCTGGCCCGTGATTTTATATTGATTATGGAAAACTGGTCAGGATAAAAAAAACTGGTATAAACCGAAAATGGAGATAACTCGGAGATGGAGAAAAGGAGAATTTGGATTTTAAAACTTGCTTACGGGACTTACCGGCTTTTTCCCCCGGTTTTAAAAAGACGCCTGCTCAATCTGCAGCTCTTTGCGGACGGCGAGGATAAAACGGAAGAGCCGACGCCGCACCGCCGCAGGGAGGCCCGGAAACGGGGGCAGGTGATGAAAAGCCTGGAAGTGAATGCGGCCGTGAATTTGCTGGGAATGGTTTTTTTGGGTGCTTTCTGCTGGTTATATTATCTTCGCAGTATTACAGCGCTGCTGCACTATTTCCTGCGAGAATTTACTGTACCGGCTGATTTTGATCTTTCTTTTTGTGCCGGTCTGCTCCAATTTACGCTCGGCCGGTATCTTCTGCTGGTTGCCCCTTTTCTACTGGTTGCTTTGTTTTTAGGTGTTTTTTCCAATCTACTGCAGGTGGGTTTTCTGGTTTCTGCGGAGGTGATCAGACCCCAGATTAACCGCCTGAACCCGGTTGAAGGGCTGAAGCGTATCTTTTCCCGCCGGGCCCTTTTTGAGTTGGTAAAATCCCTCCTCAAAGTGTCAATTATTGGCGCGGTAAGTTATTTTTACCTCCGCTCCCGGTTTTCGGCGCTACTGCTGCTGCTGGGCCAGGAGGGGGGAGTTTTTGCCGCGGTTTTTGGGGAAGTCCTGCTGGGACTGGCTTTCAGGGTAGCCGGTGTTTTCCTTTTTCTTGCTGTGCTCGATTACCTCTTTCAACGCGCTGAGTTTCAAAAAGATTTGCGTATGACCCGCCGGGAGCTCCAGGAAGAGCATAAACACATGGAAGGGGATCCTCATTTAAGGGCACGGCTGAGGGAAAGGCAGCGGGCGATAGCCCAGCAGCGCGATCTTGCCCGGGTGCCCGAGGCTACGGTGGTGATTACCAACCCGACAGCAATTGCGGTGGCCCTGCGTTATCAAGAAAAAGAACACCAGGCACCGGTAGTCATTGCCAAAGGAGCTGCTGAAATAGCCCGGCGGATCAAAGAGCTGGCCGGAGAAAACAATGTACCTGTTATTCAGGATCCACCTGTGGCGCGGCTACTTTTTACCAAGGTGGAGGTAGGGGAGGAGATCCCCGTGGATCTTTACCAGGCTGTGGCAGAGATCCTGGCCCTGGTGTATCGTTTGCAGGAAAAGAAACGCCGGCAGCAGTCGGCCAAATCTTGAAATTATCGACAGAATACTTGCCAAATCTAGGGGAGAGCCATATAATATTAGCAGATCCGTATGTTACCTGCGGTAACATTTTGTGGAAAATGGGGGAACTTATTCCTTCCCTGGAACAGCGGTAAGGGAAAGGGGCGTTTTCCTATACAAACCTGGCGCCTGGTTTGGACAAGCATTTTTAAAAATATGGATATTCTGATGGGGTTGGCTTTTGTTCTGATTATCGCTATCATTGTCATCCCCATCCACCCTCTGCTGCTGGATATTCTTCTGGTTGTCAATATTGCCTTTTCCCTGATTGTAATCCTGGCTACACTCTTTATTACAGAGATCCTCCAGCTGGCGACCTTTCCCTCTGTACTGTTGGTGTCTACCCTTTTTCGTTTGGCTCTGAATATTTCGTCGACACGCCTGATTCTTACCGAGGCGCGGGCCGGAGAAGTGATCAATGCTTTTGGTGTATTTGTAGTCGGGGGCAATTATATTGTTGGTTTAGTCATTTTCATCATTATTACCTTGGTGCAATTTGTCGTCATCACCAGCGGTGCGGGGCGTATTGCCGAGGTGGCGGCCCGTTTTACCCTGGACGCCATGCCCGGCAAGCAGATGAGCATTGATGCCGATTTTAATGCCGGGCTGATTAATGAAGAGGATGCCCGGAAAAGGCGCCGTGAACTGCAAAAAGAAGCCGACTTCTTCGGTGCGATGGATGGTGCCAGCAAGTTTGTCCGCGGGGATGCGATTGCGGGCGTAGTCATTGTTTTGATCAATATTCTTGGCGGTTTGGCGATCGGTGCATTTCAGCGGGGGATGGACTTGGCCGTTGCTGCCCGTACGTACACCATTTTAACTGTTGGAGATGGCCTTGTCGCACAGATACCGGCTTTGCTGATCTCTACCGCCGCGGCCATGCTGGTCACGCGTTCCACGGCAGAAGAAGGTTTTGGCACGGATTTGACTGCCCAGTTTTTTAGCTTTCCCAAAGTGCTGGCTCTGACTGCTTTTATTCTCTTTTCCTTGGGGCTTGTCCCGGCACTTCCTTTTTCCCCCTTTTTTATTTTGGCTGTGGCCTGCGGGTTCGGGGCCTGGATCCTTTTCAAGGAAGAACAGGCCCGTAAAGTGGAAAAAAAAGCAATGGTCAAGGAAAGCGAAAAGGTGCTGCCTTCGGCCGAAGAAGAACTGCGTTCCTTATTAAGAGTTGACCTGCTGGAGATCGAGATCGGCTACAATCTTGTTTCTCTGACCGAAAAGAAAAAAAACGGCGATCTTCTCCGACGTATTACTGCTGCGCGCAGGCGCCTGGCTGCTGAACTGGGGATTATTGTCCGGCCGATCCGTATCAGGGATAATATCCAGCTGCCTCCCAATACCTACATTATCAAGTTGAAAGGAAACGAGATAGCCCGTGGAGAACTGCGGCCCGGTTATATCATGGCTTTAAATCCTCCGGAAGTTTCCTTGGCGGAATTGGGTGGTATTCCCACGCAGGAACCTACTTTTAATTTGCCGGCGTCATGGCTGCCTCCTGCACAGAAAGAAGAAGCAGAATTGAAGGGATGCACGGTAGTGGATACGGCCACTGTGCTGATTACCCATTTAACCGAGGTGATTCGCGTTCACGCTCATGAACTTTTGGGACGCCAGGAAGTTAAAGAGATGGTCGAAATGGTCAAAGAAACCCGCCCGGCTGTAGTCGAGGAACTTCTTCCCGACTTGATGAGCATTGGGGAGGTGCAAAAAATATTACAAAATCTGTTACGTGAAAATATTCCTCTCCTGGATTTACCTTCTATTCTGGAGACCCTGGCTGATTTTGCGCCGGCGAGTAAAGAACCCGATGTTTTGACGGAGTACGTGCGCCAGTCCGTGTCCCGCACGATCAGCGCCCGCTTTGCCGTGGAGGGTAAAAAGCTGCAAGCGATCACTCTTGATCCCCTTTTAGAGAAACGGATTGCAGATGCACTGCAGCAGACTGTGCACGGTACTTACCCTGTTTTAGAGCCTGAGGCCGCGCAAAGAATCCTGCAGGGAGTTTCCAGCTTGGTGGAAAAACTGCGGCAGAAGGGGCTCTCTCCGGTTGTGCTGACTTCTTCCCGCATCAGGCTTCCTTTTCGCCGCCTGGTGGAACGGTATCTACCGGATCTTGCCGTACTTTCATTTCATGAAATCCTGCCCCAGCTGGAAGTGGAATCCGTGGGGGTGTTGAAAGCAGATGAAGGTTAGAAGGTATTATGTGCAGGATATGAAGGAAGGAATGCTCCGGATCAGGGAAGAGCTGGGCCCGGAGGCGATCATTATCCAGAGCCGTAAGGTGCGCAGGAAAGGTTTAAAGGGATTTTTTACGCCACGGCAGATGGAGATCACTGCGGCGGTGGGGAACCCGTTGCCCCCTGAACCGGTGGAACATTCCAATGGAACCGCTTTTCAAAAAATCCAGGAAGAGATCGGTGAGCTCCGGCTAATGATTAATCGCCTTTTAACCCGTGACCATGCGCCGGAAGAGATTAAGGAGCAGGAACGGGGAGAACTGGAAAACTGGCGTCTGCAATTGCAGCAGCAGGATATTTTTGCAGAACTGATCGATGAATTTATAGCAGAAATCAACACCAGCCTTGCCGGTGAGGTGCAGTTAACAAAAGAGATTATCGGGTTAATTCTACGCCAAAAAATACGTAAAAAGTTGAAGGTGGCACCGGAAAAAAGTGCTCCTGTCCAGGTTTTTGTGGGGCCTACAGGGGTAGGTAAGACCACAACCCTGGCCAAGCTGGCGGCACGCTATGCCTTTTATCATGGTGAAAAAGTAGGGATTATAACCATTGACCACTATCGTATCGGTGCCGTGGAACAGTTGCGTATTTATGCGGATATTGCCAGTCTTTCCCTGGAGGTGGCGGTAAGCCCGGGCGAACTGAGCCGCGCCCTGGAAAAGCTGAGCGGCTGTCAGCGCATCTTGATTGATACGGCCGGCCGGAGCACTTTAAATCTTACCCATATCCAGGAGCTGGCCGGCTACCTGCAAAACCTGCCCCCGGCAGAAATATTTATGGTCATCAGTGCGACAACAAAAGCGCGGGATTTAAGGCTGATCTGCGAAAATTTTGACCGGATAAATTATAACCGCCTTATTTTTACCAAACTTGATGAGACCAATACATACGGCGCACTGCTCAATGGTATCCATCTGACCGGCCTGCCGGTTATCTATCTGACTACAGGACAAAATGTGCCTGATGATCTTTGCCTGGCTGATGTCGAAAAAATGAGCTCTTTAATTCTGGGGGAGGAAGAATGATGGCTGACCAGGCACAGCGCATGCGGGAAATATTTCAGGGTGAGCGGAATTTTAAAGCGCCCCGTAAAAGTGGGCTGACGCGTACTTTTGTCGTGGCCAGCGGTAAAGGAGGCGTGGGAAAAACCAATATAGTAGTCAACCTGGCACTTATTTTGGGCCAGTGGGGACAGAAAATTATCATTCTGGATACAGACCTGGGTATGGCCAATGTGGATATTCTCCTGGATCTGCAACCACGGTTTACACTCATCGATGTGATCCACGGCCGTAAAGATTTGCAGGATGTGATTTTAAAGGGGCCGGCCAATATTGAGATTATTCCCGGGGGTTCCGGTCTTTCCCAGATTGTCAATCTGGACAGCCAACAGCGGGAGCAGCTGATCGCCCGTTTTTCCGCTCTTGAAGAAAAAGGGGGCTTTCTCCTGGTTGATTGCTCTGCCGGCCTTTCCCGCGATGTTTTAAGCTTTATTGCCGCGGCCGATGAGCTTATGTTGGTGACAACCCCGGAACCGACGGCGATTACGGATGTTTACAGTATTATAAAAATAGTCAGCAATTACGGGCTGCACTCCCGTGTCAACCTGATTGTGAACATGGCGGGCAGTATCCGGGACGGTGAAAAGGTGTTTGAGCGGATCAGGAGGGTTTGCGAAAACTTTCTGGAGATAGAGGTTGCCTTCCTGGGAGGGATTGAATACGACCAGAGTGTCCAGAAGGCTGTTTTGAACTGTAGTCCTTATGTTCTCCAGTTTCCCCGCTCCCGGGCGACCCGGTGTACGCGGCATATCGCCCGTCGTATGCTCTTTGGTGCAGAAGCACCGGAAGAAATGCCACGGAAAACCGTTAAAAAAGAAGGGTTTTTAAGACGGCTTTTGCAGTTGTGGAGGTTTGGATGAAAAAGATGGTGGCAAGTACGGGGGAAAAGATGCAGATCAGGAGCTTTTTTCGTGAGAATATGCTTTTGGAGGTTTATGATCACGAAAGCGGGGTTTACTACAAAAGCCTGATCCAGGAGGTAAATGCGGCCAACCTTGCTATTGGCATCCCCATGAAAGAGGGGAAACAGCTTCTTTTACAGGAGAAAGACAGCTATTTTTTTCGTGTATTTTTAGAAGATGCCTTATATTCTTTTCAGAGTGAGGTCAAAGGTAGAAAAAAAAGCGGGCAGGTGTTCCTTTATCTGCTCTCCTGGCCGTCCAAAATAGAGCGCAGTCAGAGGCGGCGCTTCTACCGCTTTGCGTACACATTTGATGCCCATTATTGGGTTTTGGGCCAAGAAAAAGAATTTTCCGGGGGAGAAATGTCTCTTTTAAAACAGGTTGAATCCCGGGAACCACGCCAAGCAGTTGTTACCAATCTAAGTGGGGGAGGCCTGGCGTTTGTTACCGAACACAGCTTGTCCCCGGGCATTTTGCTGGTGCTGTGCTTTTACTTGCAAAATAACCTGAAAGTGGAAAACAAAGTACTGGTTAAAGGAAGAGTCGTCAGGGCCGTTCCCTTTAAATTGGGGAAAGAAAGATACTATCGGTATGGAGTGGAATTTTTTGATATGAGTGAAAGAACCCGGGATAAAATTATCCGTTTTATATTTTCCATGTTCCGGCAAAGGTTGTGTTAAAAGGGGGAGAGAGCCTTGACAGAGGAACTCTGGCAAAAATATCTGCATACCGGAGGCAGTGAGGCCAAAGAGGCCCTGGTTTTGGAATATCTTCCCCTGGTCAAGCAGTTGGCGGGACGCCTTGCTCTGGGGTTGCCCTCTCATGTGGAAGAGGAGGAGCTGGCGGCCTGTGGGGTTATCGGTTTGCTGGAGGCCCTGGAACGTTATCATCCTTCCCGCGGGGCCGGTTTTAAAACCTTTGCTACCTGGCGTATCCGCGGGGCCATGCTGGACGAACTGCGTAAAATCACCTGGATGCCCCGCTCCATGTACCAGCGTTTGCGCCGGCTGCAGGTTACAGAACAGAAAATGAGCCAAACCTTGGGTCGGGAGCCTTCCCGGCAAGAGCTGGCCGGGGAACTGGGGTGGACTTTGGCAGAGGTCGAAAAGGTTTATGCTCAGACTAACCGTTGTTCCCTGTTATCCTTGGAATCCCTGCTTTTTGCTGCGTCTGTTTCCTCTGTGGAGTCCGGGGAGGCTTTTTCCGCTGCGGGTTCTTTTATACTGCCGGAGGAGAGCCTGGAAAAAGAGGAACGGCGTGAGTTGCTCGGACAGGCGATTGAAGAGCTTAAGGAGAGGGAAAGACTGGTACTGGCCCTTTACTATAAGGAAGAGCTTACTCTCAGGGAAATTGGCCTGATCTTAAAGGTTTCCACAGCCCGGGTTTCCCAAATACACGCCAAGGCTATTCTGAATATTAGAGAAAAGCTGCAGAAAGCCGGCTATGTAGAAGGATAGCACAGGAAAAACCGCCGGGTTGGAAAAATACTGTTACTCCTGCAAGCCGTATAGGTGAGTTTATGCTTACATGGGAATAAAAATAAAAAAGTGGCGGCAGGGAGGGTGAACTGAGCATGTTGTTATGGGGTTTGATTCTGGGATCGCTGGCTGGATTTTTTCTTGCCTGCCGGTTTGCCGGCCGGGGGTTTCCTGCAGTCCCTTTTTTCATGCGTTTTGTACAGGCCCAAAATTCCTCGCAGCTTGATTTGCGGCTCATGCTGGAGGAGATGCGGCAAAAAACAGAGGATCTTGTCCATAAAAGCGGACGGATTGATTTGGAACTGCAGGATTTGCGGGCCAAAGTGTTTGAGGTGGAAGGTAAGCTTTCTGCTTTGGCCTTTCCTGAGGGATTGACGGCCATGCCCCGCAGTAAAGAATCTGCGCCTTTCCCGGATGAAAACTCCCTGCAGGCGGTTGGCCAAAAATTAAAAGTTTTGGAGTGCCGCCAGGAAATTTATCGCCTTTGCCAGACAGGCCTTTCCCGGAAGGAGATTGCCCGGCAGCTCAAGCTTGGTCAGGGGGAAGTGGAGTTGGTTCTTTCTCTGAAGGGACATCAGGAATAAAATGGAGTTTTTTGCTGTGGATAGATCGTTAAATTTAAGCAGCAAGCAGTCGATAATATTATAGGAAAGCAAATGTGCTGTGGTAGAAAGAGGTTTAGAGGAGGAGGGTTTTTATGCGCGGGATTTACCATGCTGCCGGTTCAATGCTGGTCAACCAGTTTCATTTGGAAAACATCAGCCATAATCTGGCCAATTTGCATACCCCCGGTTATAAAAGGAGCGAACCTGTACAAAAAACGTTTCCGGAAATTTTACTTTACCGCCGGGAAAGGATGGGGTCTGGAGAGGGAAAAGCCGGACTGCAGCCCATCGGCCCGGCGGCTCTCAATGTTGCTTTGGAGGAGACGCCTCTAATTTATCTGAATGGTGCTCTTCTCCAGACCGGGGAGCAGCTGGATCTGGCTTTGCAGGGTGAAGGATTTTTTGTTCTGGAGACTCCCGGGGGGGTTGGTTACAGCCGGGATGGCCGTTTTCATCTTAACGCTGCAGGGGTTCTGGTCAACACTGCAGGTTATCCGGTGTTGGGGGAGGACGGCCTACTTACCCTCCAGACAGGTGCAGTAGTGGTGGACGGGGCCGGTAATGTCTATGCCGGGGGAGAAAGGGTGAACCGGCTGCGGCTGCTGGCCTTTGACCCGGAAAATCTCCTTTGGAAAGAAGGCTATAATCTTTTTCAGGCTGCGGAGGGTGCTGTGTCCCGGCGTGCTGAAGCAGAGGTCTGGCAAGGATATCTGGAAGAATCCAATGCGGATTTACTGCGGCAGATGACGGCACTGCTTAAAGTGCGCCGTAGCTACGAAGCTGCACAGAAAACTTCCCAGACTTATGACCGCCTGCTTTCCAGGGCGGCAAACGAACTGGGATCTCTGGGCTAAAGTGCCCCGGTATTTTACCGCCTAAGGAGGAGCAAGATGCTTAAATCCATGGCCAATAGCTATACAGGTTTGCGCGCGCACCAGCAAATGCTGGATGTGACTGCGCATAACCTGGCCAATGTAAACACTGTTGCTTACAAGGAAAGATTGGTTTCTTTTCAGGAGCTGCTCTACCGGAATCTGGCGGAACGCCGCCTGCCGGTAGCGGGGGAAGCGCCGCTTCCGCCCCGTGGCGGGAGGGGGGTGGCACTGGCCGGCACCGTACCTTCATCCCGGGAAGGTTCCTTGAATTTTACAGGAAAGCAATTTGATCTGGCCTTGGCCGGAGAGGGTTTTTTCCGGGTAGTCAGGCCGGATGGCAGTTACGCTTATACACGGAGTGGAAACTTTGGGCTGGATGCGGAGGGAAGGCTGGTGACAGCGGGAGGGGACAGGTTGGATTTTACCCTGAACCTGCCTGCAACGGAAAAAATTGAGCCGTTCGATCCGGTAATTACCCCCCAGGGCGAAATTTATATCCAGGCTTCTTCCCCGATAGAAAAAAAGGAAGGGGAATCCCCGGTTCCGGAGGAAAATGAAGGGGAACAATCCGCCCCCGGATTAAAAGTTGGGGAGATATTCCTTTACCGTTTTACTAACCCGCAGGGTCTTTCGTCTGTTGGTGAAAACCTTCTTTTACCATCGGCTAACAGTGGCCCGCCGCAGGAGGGAAAAGCGGGGGAAAATGGTTTTGGACTGATTCAGCAGGGGTTTCTGGAAAGCTCCAACGTGGATCTTGCCGGGCAAATGGTGAAGTTGATCCGCGGGCAGAGAGCGCTGCAGGCTTCGATCAGGACGCTTACTGCTGCCGATGAACTTTGGGCGCAGACTTTAAACCTGCAGATCTAGGTTGAAAATCCCATGTTGAATGTTTATATAATTCGCTATTGCCTGTTATTGCCATTTGAAGTTTTTGGGGTTTTGGAGGTGAAACAAAAAACTTTCATACCTAAAAGCCGTATGGAGACGATATTAGGAGTCTCCTAATAACTGCAAAAAAACAAGGGAGGTGGGCAAGCTCTGACTAAAGATGTTTTATCTCAATCGGAAATAGATTCCCTGATTTCCGCTTTAGGCAGCGGGGAGCTGGAAGAGGAAAAATCTCCGGGGGCTGAGGAATACCGCGGCTATGATTTTCGGCGTCCCAGTAAGTTCTCGAAGGAACAGATACGCACACTGCAGATTCTGCATGAAAATTATGCCCGCATTTTGGGAAACTTTTTATCAGCCTATTTAAGGGTTCCCGTCCAGATACAGTTGGTCTCTGTCAGCCAGGTTACATATGAAGAATTTATCTTTTCTTTGCCTGTACCCACCCTGATCACGGTTTTTAGCATGAACACGGAAATGGGTAATGCCATGCTTGAAACCGGCCCTTCTTTTGTTTTTCCATTGATTGATCTCGTTTTTGGCGGTGAAGGCAGCTATCCCCGGCATACCAGAGAGCTAACGGATATTGAGATCTCCGTGATGCGCAATCTTAACGACAAGCTTTTGAGCAACCTGCGTTATATCTGGGAAGATATTGTAGATTTAACGCCCACTATAGAAAATATGGATACGAATCCCCAGTTTAACCAGATGTTTGCTTCCACGGAAACGGTAGCCCTGATCACCTTTAATGTTCAGATTAAGGACAACCAGGGATTTATAAACCTTTGTTTTCCTTATATCACTCTGGAAAAGATCATGCCCAAATTAACGGCGCAATTTTGGTTTAAACAGCCGTTGCGGGAAACCTCCCGTTTTTATGAGACAGCGATTCTGCGGGAATTGGAGAAAATACAGGTTGAGCTCTGTGCTGTTCTGGGAAAAGCGAACATCACTCTTTATGATTTTCTGCAATTTCAGGAAGGGGATATCATCCAGCTTTCCAGGCAGGAGGGTGAGGACCTGGATATCTATGTGGGCGGTGAACTTTTGTTTAAGGGGCAGCCGGGTGTTTTAGGACAAAATCTGGCTTTGCAGGTTACCGGGTGGGCCGGCGAGGAGGAAAAAAGAAATGTCAAATGACTTCCTGACACAGGAGGAAATAGACACTCTGCTCGGAAAAAAGGAACAGGCGGATACACCTGCACCAGATGAACGTCCGGGAAAGTTTTCCCCCAGCCCCCACGAGGAAGGGGAAATGCACCCTAATTTAGGGGCCATTCTGGAATTTCCTCTGCAGGTTTCTATACGTTTGGGGAAGGCAAGAAAAACTCTGCAGGAGATCCGCAAACTCAGTTCCGGTGCGGTTGTGGAGCTGGATCGTTTTGTACATGAACCGCTGGATATTTTTATCGGTGGAAAGCTTATTGCCCAAGGGGAAGTGGTCATCATCGAGGAGAACTTTGGTATAAAAATTACAGAGATTATGGATCCCATGGAAAGGGTTAAAAAATTAAGGTGAGCAAAGGTATGGATAAGGAACATACAGTTGTGCCGTCGGGGAATCCTTTGCCCGATGCAGCACGAGATGAGCAGGGAAACGAACTTCAAGATGAATATAAAGATGTTTTGGCGGAAGCAGGGAATATTTCCATGGGGGCTGCTGCCACGGCTCTTTCTCACCTGCTGAACAGAAAAGTGCAAATTTCAGCGCCTCAGATTTCCCTTGTTTCCATGAGCGATGTCCGTACTAACTACTCTTTACCTTGCCTCGTGATTACCGTCCAATACCTGGAAGGACTGCAGGGCGAGAACATCTTTGTAATGAAAGAAAGTGATGCCCTGATCATTGCCGGGTTAATTATGGGGATGGAACCGCCGCAAGGTCCCGCCAAACTGGGGGAGATGGAGCTTTCAGCCCTCAGCGAAGCCATGAATCAGATGATGGGTTCGGCCGCGACGGCCATGTCTGAATTCCTGGATTGTTTTGTAAATATTTCTCCCCCGAGAGTGGATTACAAAAATTTAGAAAAGGAAAAAGAGGATTTTGTCTATCTTTCCAAGGAGGGTGTTTTTATCCAGATAGCCTTTCGCATTGTGATCGAGGGGCTTTTGGACAGTGAACTTTTACAGTTAACGCCCCAGGATTTTGGCCGGCATACCGCTGCCCGTTTACTTGCGGATCTCATGGGGGGTGAGACGGAAGCAGAGACAGCGGCCACGGTTACGAATACAGCTGCTGTGGCGGAGGAGCGTCCTTTGCAACCCGAAACAGAAAAGCCGGTTGCAAAATCCGAAGAAAAGTTGCTTGCTGAGAAAGAGAAAAAGAAAGAGAAAAAGGATATTTCTTCCGCCCCCGATCATGAACGGGTTTTTACTGATCAGCCGGAAAAAACTTACGGCCTGTGGCAGGAAGATTTCGACAGGATAAATTTAATCAAGGATATACCTGTGGAAATAAGTGTGGTTTTGGGTAGAACCTCGCTTCCTTTAAAAAATGTTTTTTCTTTGTCCCCGGGGGAAATCTTCAGCCTGGATAATTATCTTGGAGAGCCTGTGGAGCTTTTGGCCAATGATCGACTGGTTGCTATGGGAGAGGTGGTCATGGTTAATGGGAAATTTGGTGTTAAGATTATGAGTGTTATAGGTTCTAAAACCGGTTCAAGAGGTGATCTGTAATGAGGCGCGGCAATGAAGCTGTCTCAGAGACTCAGATAGTGGCTTTTAAGCTGGAAGAGGAAGAGTTTGCCGTAAATATTCACCAGGTGCGTGAGGTCTTAAAGATGGTTCCCGTCACTCCCCTGCCCCAATCAGCACATTTTATTGAGGGGGTTATTAACTTGCGGGGTGAGGTTATTCCTGTAGTTGATCTCCGCAAGCGGTTTGAGTTGCCGGAGCAGGAAAGAAGCGGGCAAACCAGAATTATCATTGTGGAGATAGAGGAGCATAAAGTCGGATTGATTGTTGATTTTGTGACGGAGGTGCTGCGTCTTCCCTCCACAGCCATACAGCCTCCCCCGGCACGGGTAGCAGGAACCCGCAATGACCTCATCCTGGGAATAGGCAAAATAGAGGACCGGTTGCTGATTATTCTCAATCTCGCGAAAATCTTGACCATGAATGAAAGAATATCTTTGAAGGAAATTGTCCTGAACCAGGAATGATCATACTTTTCTGCGGAAAACTTTTTGAACCGCAGGGTCGCGGGAGATAGGTTTTTCGGGGGAAGGAGGTGAGGGGATGGAAGAATATGAGGATCTTTTTCTGGCGGAGGCCCAGGAGTACCTGCTAAATATTACCCGGTGTCTTCTGGCAATGGAAAAAAACCCTGATGGTGAACATTTGGCGGAAATGTTTCGTGTCGCGCACAGCCTGAAAGGGATGGCGGGGACGATGGGCTATGAACTGATGGCCGACTTGGCTCATGAGATGGAATCCCTGCTGGATAAGCTGCATCGGGGAGAGGTTGCTGTGGGGTTGGACTGTGTCAACCTTCTTTTGGAGGCAGTGGATCTGCTCCAACTTCTGACCGATAATCTTCATCAACAGGAGGATTTTCGCCCGGAGGTTGGGGCCCTGCAGAAAAGGCTGCGCACCTGGCAGCAAACCACCGGAGAAAAGATTATTTTTGAGGATGTAGTTCTCCCGCAGGATGTACAGGAAGCAGGAAAAAAGTCCCCCGACGAGGGGGGTATCCTTACCTGGCAGGAAATGATCAATGCCTTTGAAAAGGAGATGCTTAAAGAAGCTCCGCTCCAGGGCAAAAAAATTTACCAAATCCATGTCCGGTTATGCCAGGATACTCTTCTAAAATCTGTGCGGGTTTATATGGTTTTGAAGGTTTTGGAGAAAGCGGGGGAGATCATCAAAGCACAGCCTTCTTTGCAGGCTTTGGAGGAAGAAGATTTTGACCGGGATTTTTTTTTACTTCTGGTGGGTAAACCACAGGTGGAGGCCCTTAAAAAATCGCTCGAAGGCATTACCGAGATCGAGAAAGTGAATATTATTCCAGTAAATATTGGGGATAAACCCACTGCGGCCGGTGAAGAGAAAAATGGCGGCAGCCGGGAAAAGATGTTCCCCGGGAAAGTGTCTTCTTTATCCGGCCGCCCCGGAGAAAAAATGGTCCGGGTGGAAACGGCTAAGTTGGACAACCTTGTTAACCTGGTTGGTGAGTTGGTGATCAACCGTACCCGTGTGTTGGAATTGGGGAAAAAGGTTGGCGATGCTGTGCTGGACAGTTCACTGGAGCAGCTGGAGAGGATTACTGCCGAACTGCAAAATGCGGTGATGACTTTAAGGATGGTACCCGTCAAACAAGTTTTTAATCGTTTTCCACGCATGGTACGTGATTTAAGTCTGGAAAAAAATAAAAAAGTTGAACTGATTATCTCCGGGGAGGAGACAGAACTGGATCGCACCATTATCAACCAGGTTGGGGATCCGCTTGTGCACCTTTTACGTAATGCTGTGGATCATGGACTGGAGGAAGAGGATGAAAGAAAAAGAAGAGGCAAGGATCCGCTGAACAGGATTTTTCTCAGTGCACATCATGAAGGAAGTCATGTCGTGATCAGCGTTGAAGATGATGGCCGCGGTATTGACCTGCAGGCCATCAAGCTGCGGGCCCTGGAGAAAAAAATTATCAGCAAAGAAGAAATGGAAGAAATAGGGCCTGAAGAGGCCCTGCAGTTAATTTTTCGGAGCGGGTTGAGTACCTCCCGGGAAGTTACTGATGTTTCAGGACGTGGTGTAGGAATGGATGTGGTCAAAACAGCCATTGAAACGCTGCACGGGACTGTAGAAGTGCAAAGTGAACCGGGTAATGGTTCCCGGTTTATTCTCCGGTTTCCCCTGACGCTGGCGATTATCAGAACCTTGATGGTGCAGTGTGGCCGGGAAATGTACGCCATTCCTGTTGAAGCTATCCGGGAAAATCTTTTTATTGAGCCGCAGGAGATCCGGACTATCAGCAGGGAGCGGGTGATCACCCTGAGAAATGAGGTTTTACCTTTATATTTCCTGCAAGAATTACTTGGTAGAGGACAGTCTCCGGAGCAGGAGTATTATCCAGTAGTGGTGGTTCAGGCTGGTGGTAAAAAGGCGGGATTTGCCGTGGATGCACTTCTGGGTCAGCAGGAAGTTGTTATTAAATCTCTGGGTCGTTTTGTTAATGACATGCAGGGCATTGCCGGTGCTACGGTCTTGGGGGATGGCAGGGTAATCCTCATCCTTGATATTGCCGGCTTGCTTGAAGGGAGGAGGCTTGGTTTTGGGAAAAAAAGTATTAATCATTGATGATACGGCTTTTATGCGCATGACCTTACGTAACATTCTGGAAAAGAACGGTTACGAGGTAGTGGCAGAAGCCGAAGACGGCATCCAGGCGGTGGAAAAATACCTGCAGATTAAACCGGACCTGGTGACCATGGATATCACTATGCCCAATATGGATGGGATTACAGCCATTAAAAAAATCATGGCGGAAGATCCCAACGCTAGAATAGTTGTTGTCAGCGCCATGGGGCAGAAAGCCCTGGTGATTGAGGCCTTGAATTCGGGGGCAAAGGATTTTATAGTCAAACCCTTTCAGCCGGAGCGTATTGTGGAAGCCTTGCAAAAAGTAGGGGGGTAGGGGTAATTGTGGAGGCCAAGGTGTAGATAACAGGGAAATGGAGGGGTTCTTTGAAGGGAAAAATTGTTAACGCGTATAAGCTTGATGTGCTCAAAGAACTGGCGAATATCGGGATGGGCCATGCCGTTACCTCTCTTGCACAGATGCTTGATGGAGAAAAAATATGCATGGATGTTCCGACCGCCACACTTGCTCCCTTGCAGGATATTCCGGAACTTTTAGGAGGCGCGGAGCTTCCGGTTGCCGGTGTTTTCATTGCATCTTCCGGCGATGTTCAATTAAAGATTCTTTTTGTCCTCCCTTTGGAAAGTGCTTTAAATTTGACCTCGATTCTTCTGCCGGATGCACAAGGTAATTTTGATGCCCTGGAACTTTCAGCGCTGCTCGAAGTCGGGAACATATTAACTTCAGCTTACTTGACCGCCCTTTCTTTGATGACCGGCCTTAAGCTTTTGCCTTCCCCCCCTACCATAGCCGTGGATATGTCCGCGGCCATTATCTCTACGGTCATGGCCGAAGCCCATGTCCTGGATGATGAACTGGTTTTGCTGCAGACGACGCTGAGCTCCCGGAAGAAACGTATTACGGGGCATATCCTCATGCTCCCTGATTACGGGGCCTTAAAAACGATTTTTACTCTCCTCGGGATCAGGTAAGGGTATGCATATTTCCCGGGTAAAGATCGCTGATTGGGCTGTGCTTAAAGGTCAAGGAGTTTTAATGACAATTGGACTGGGTTCCTGTGTGGGTATTGCCCTCTACGATGCTCAAAACAAGGTTGGAGGCTTGGCACATATACTTCTGGCCGATAGCAGGGGATTTTACCGGAGGCCGGTACCCCTTAACCCGGCCAAATTTGCGGATACGGCCATACCCTTACTTGTGCAGGAAATTGAAAAGGCCGGGGGAAAAAGGGAGCGGCTTCAGGCCAAAATTGCCGGGGGCAGCCAGTTATTTATGAATCAGAAACCAGGAAACAGTGTCGGGGAAAAAAATGTGCAGGCGGTCAGGCGGGTTTTAAAGGAGCTCGGGATTCCCATCGCCGGGGAGGATGTTGGGGGTAACTATGGACGCACGCTGCGTTTTTTTGTGGAAACGGGCCAAGTGATTATTTCGACGGTGGGCAGGGGTGAAAAAGAGGTTTAGGCTACGGTAAAAAAGATGGACTTTGGGCAGAGGAACCAGGGATGCAGCCAGGGGGCAGCCAAGGGGACGTACCTTGTGGCAGGCAGCCGGGCAGTGGGCCAGCCGGGGGGACGTACCTTGCGGTACCTTGTGGCAGATTGGCAGATTTAGCAATCACTTTAAACGAATCCAGGCGATATTGTTTGCCTGGTACTGGAGAGATATGAAGATGTTTACCGGTTCCTGGGATTATACACGTTTTAAAAAGGCTTTTTATGCGAAAACTGGACTTAATCTGGATTGTTATAAGGATAAACAGATGGAGCGCCGGATTAGGCAAATGATGCTGCGGGAAAACAGGCCTGATTTTAACCTTTTTTATAATTATCTTTCTGTCAATCTTCCGGCAATGGAGCGTTTTTGTCATTATTTGACGATCAATACTTCTGAGTTTTTCCGGGATGGCAATGTTTTTAACTGCTTGGAAAAAGATGTTTTTCCGCAACTGCTGAAAAATTATCCCCAGGGTTTAAAAATTTGGAGTGCCGGCTGTTCCATGGGTGCCGAGCCCCTGAGTATCGCCATTATTCTTCACAAGTTGAACGCTTTGAGGCGGGCAAAGGTTCTCGCTACGGATATTGATGAAAATGTGCTTATGGTGGCGCAAAAAGGCTGTTTTAACCAGCGCTACCTATCCAAGACTCCCAATAATCTTCTGCAACGTTACTTTAAAAAAGATGGCGAAAACTATTGGATCAAGGATGTGCTGAAAAAGGCGGTAATTTTTAAAAAGCACAATCTCCTTATAGATAAACCAATCCCAGGCTGCCATATGATTCTCTGCCGTAATGTGTTTATTTATTTTAAATCCGAAACCCAAAAGCTCCTTCTGGAACGTTTTTCATGCAGTTTGGAGCCCGGGGGGTTTCTGGTGATCGGCTCAGCGGAATATATCAATAATCCCGGTAAATATGGGCTGAGTAAGCTCCAGAATACAATTTTTCAAAAGCAGTAAATTTTATGGATAGCAGGACTGACGTAATGATGATCATTCTTAAAAACAGCAGCGGGAAGTAAATTAGGGTGAGGGTTTGAGTTTCAAGTTCAGGAAAGGGGGTTTTTTAATGTCCGGAATGCGCAAAACAAGTTTGGATTTGTGGGGCAAGATAAAAAACTACTTAGGAGCATTCTGGGGCGGAAAGGCTGAATCAGAGGAAATACAGGCGGGAAAGGCTGGTTTGCACCGCCAATTGCTGACCATTTTAATTCTTTTAACCTTGCTGCCTTTACTGGTTGCGGGATATTTGGCCTTGACTCTGATTACCGAGAATGTGGAAGAACAAGCCCGCATTACGATAGAAAAAGATGCCCGGGCGGCAGAATATATCTTCAGGAGCCGGTTGGAGGAACGTGCTTTTCAGATCGGCATGGCTGCGAGCAATCCGCAGATGGTTAAAGCCCTGGAGAGAAAAGATGATTTAACAGCTCTTTATGCCGAGAAATTAAATTATGAACTTGATTTTTTGACTTTGGTGGACACGCAGTATTTTGTTCAGGCCCGGGCCAACAGTGCAGAGCTGCTTGATGATTCCCAGATTCTTTCACCTCTGGTGGAAAAAGCTGCGGACGGGGAGTATGGGCAGGTTGTCTCCGGGGTGGTTGTTTTGCCGGAGAGCTTTTTAAGAGATGAACAATTGCTGGAGAAAGCTGCCGTCAAGATTAAAGATACAGGAGAAGCTCTTTCCGGCGAGGGAGAAACGGAAGAGCGGGCTCTGGCTTTAGTAGCCGCTGTTCCAGTTGTAAGCTTTAATAATTCAATGCAGCAGGTCAGGGGAGTTTTAATTGGTGGAGAGATCTTAAACAATAATGATGATCTGGTAGAGCGCATTACCCAGACCCTTGGTGTAACGGCTACAATATTTTTTGAGGATCTGCGTATTGCCACTACGGTTTTGGATGAAGACGGGAATAGGGCGCTTGGCACTAAAGCTGCCCGGAACGTGGTTCAAAAGGTCCTGAAAGAGGAAGAACCTTATTCAGGACGAGCTCAGGTAGTGGATGAATATTATATTACCTCCTATCTGCCTTTGAGGGATTATGACAAAAAGGTTGTCGGGATGCTTTATGTGGGGACACCGGAAGCACCCTTTGTTTTAGCAAAAAATTCCAACCGCAACCGTTTTTTACTGATCGGTGCTTTGAGTTTAATTGTTGCTTTGGCAGTGGCCTTTAAATATAGTCAGGGGGTTACCAAGCCTCTTCTCAGCATTATGCACAGCATGAAAAATGCTGCCGGTGGAGCTTTAAATCAGGAGGTCCAGATCCAACGCCAGGATGAGATTGGGCAGATCGGGGACGGCTTTAATGCCATGCTTGGTGGTTTGAAGGAAATCGTCAAAACTATGCAGCAAATGTCAGAAAATATAACCGTTTCCACCGGGGAGCTCTCCTCCGCTGTCCAGCAAAGCAATGCCGCCATGGAGGAGATTGCCTTAACAGCAGGAGAGAGTGTGGCGCATAAGGCGCAGGAGATTGCCCATGCTTCGGAGCAGGCCGCCCAGAAAGGAAAGGGGAGCGAACAAAATGCTTCTGAGGGAATGACGGCTGTCCATGAAGCAGTTAAAAGCATGGGGGAAATCGATCTCGCTGTGCAGGATGTGAGTACAGCCGTGCTGGAGCTGGAAAATTACTCCCATAAAATTACGATGATTATTAAAACCATTATGGAAATTGCTGGCCAGACGAATCTTTTAGCCCTGAATGCGGCCATTGAGGCCGCCCGCGCCGGAGAACAGGGGCGGGGTTTTGCCGTGGTTGCGGATGAAGTGCGCAAACTGGCGGAGCAAAGCGAAAAGGCTGCCGGTGAGATATCGGAGTTGATTGCCGGCATACAGGAACGCATCCAGGAGGCTGTAAAGAAGATGGTGGGTGTATCGCAGGTCGTTGCCGCGGGAGATGAAAAAGCGCGTTCAGTAGAACAGAGGCTGCATGAAATTTTGCAGTCGGTTGCGGATTTAAGCGCTTATATCGAGGATATCGCCGGCGGTGCACAGGAGCAATCAGCAGCAGCTGAAGAGATCGCCGCTTCAAGCCAGGAACAGACGGCTTTGTTGGAAGAGATTAGTAACAACGTCTCCAGATTGAATGCTATGGCGGAGGAACTCCAGTCTGTGGTCAGGGAATTCAGCATGTAAAATGGTCGTGCGCAGTAATGGCTCCTTTTTCCCGTTCCACCGGAAAAGGAGCCATTCTTATCTTACTAACCGCCACGAACCTGCGAGTCACCAGCAATGTCTGAAAATGACGCCGCCAGGGTGACAGGCGCACCCGAGAGCGCTTGCCTGCGGGTCACAGCAATGCCTGAAATGACCGGTTTCAGATCCCGCTGGCCCGCTGTTGTTCCGCGTAAGCGGCAAAGCGGCCCGCTTGGCCGCAGTGCCTGGCGGCCAGGTAAAGCTACACGCTTTTTAGGTATTGTTGTCCCGAATACTTGGACATGTCCACCGGGGCAGCATGGAACAATGCTTCAACAATACTTCACAAGTACCAGCCACAAGGACCGTCCCCGCGGTTGGTAGCCACAAGGACCGTCCCCGCGGTTGGTGCCAGTTCAACAATGCTTCAACAACGTTTGGCTTTTAAAAAAATGCCATCTTTGTAAAAACCTGTTTTACAATCCATTTTTACCGCTTTTAAAAAACTGGTTTGTGTTTTTTGTACAGGAAGCCAAATATTTAACAGCTATATTTTTGCCTGATTGGTATAAGATATTAACGCCACCACACTTAAAAAAAGGAGTTGAGAATTTAATGGCGAGAAGAAGGCGTGTAATGTCCGATGCCCTTAAATTCGAGCTGGCAGATGAGCTTGGTGTTGGTGAAATCGCCCGTAGGGAAGGATTTGGGGAGGTAACTTCACGCAACTGTGGTAACCTTGTCAGATTGGCTATTGAAAGAGCGGAAAAGACCGTCTCCTCTAATAACACCCAGAACACCCAGCATTAAGGTGCGGTGGCGGGGTATACCATTTATTTGGTATACCCTTACATAATTGGATTTCTTAAGCATGCCTGGGAATAAAACCGATTTTAACTGTAGAATAGGCAGAGGAATTAAAGGATTTTACCTGAGAAATGGAGAATAACTTCGAGGATTATTATATAATGGACAGGCGTTTTACAGCACTAACCGACCTGTGGGGGGGACATCTTTGAAAGAATTAAGAGACGTTAATGATGTGCGGGAATTTCAAATAAAAGAAGGACGGATATTCCATAGTGCAACCCACGAAGAAATTATCAAAGGAGCTACTTCCGATCTTTATTTTGTTCGCACCAGAGAACTGCTCTCCTATGCCGGGAAAGAAAATACCCCTGTTGTGGCAGAATTTTTTTGCAGCAGGGCCGGGGTTTTGGCGGGGATAGAGGAAGCTTTTAATCTTTTAAAAAATAAAAAAATTTCTCTTTGGGCCATCCCGGAAGGTGAGGAAATGAAAGAAAAAGAAGTGGTCATGCGTATCAGTGGGCCTTATGATGAGTTTGGCATGTATGAAACGGCTCTTCTGGGCATGCTGGCCAGTGCCAGCGGTTGGGCTACGGCTGCCCGGGCTTGTAAGGATGCTGCCGGTGATAAGCCGGTTTTTGCTTTTGGCGCCCGTCATGTTCATCCTGCTGTTGCTCCGGTGATGGAAAGAGCTGCAGTGGTTGGGGGAGCAGAAAATTGCAGTTGTATTCTGGGGGCCAAGTTATTAGGAAAAGAACCTACGGGTACGGTGCCGCACGCTGCGGTATTGATTATCGGGGATACGGTGGAAACGGCCCTTCTTTACGATCGGACCATGCCTCCCGATTCTCCCCGGATTATTCTTGTAGATACTTTTAAAGATGAAGCCGAAGAAACTTTAAGAGTAGCTCAGGCTTTGGGTGACCGTCTTCATGCCGTCAGACTGGATACCCCCGGAGAAAGGGGCGGTGTTACGCCGGGGCTTGTCTCCGAGGTGCGTGCCCGCCTGGACCAGGCTGGTTATAATCATGTTCAAATTTTTGTTTCAGGGGGCATTACCCAGGAACGAATACCTTTGCTGGCCGAGGCTGGAGCAGATGCTTTTGGTGTAGGCAGCTATATTTCCGGGGCGCGTCCGATTGATATGACGATGGACATTAAGGAAATTGATGGGTTTCCTCTGGCCAAACGAGGACGTATACCGGGAATTACTGAGAATCCTCGTTTGATTTGTTATCTCTAAGATGAAAAGCTTGGAATTAAAGGCACATGCAAAAATTAATTTAACGCTGGAGGTTCTCTTTCGCCGCAGGGATGGTTTTCATCAGATCAGGACTGTTTTACAAGAGCTGGAACTTTGTGATATCCTCTACCTGGAGGATATTCCCGGCGGAAGAATCGAGTTAAGCTGTGAGGATTCCCTGCCTCAGGGGGAAGGCAATCTTGCTTATGAGGCCGCCCGTCTGCTGCAGAGGCGTTATGCTCCGCAAAAAGGAGTGCGGATAAAATTAAACAAAAGGATTCCTATGGCGGCCGGCCTGGGCGGAGGCAGCAGTGATGCCGCGGCCGTACTGTTAGGGTTAAATAAAATATGGGGGCTTTCCCTGAAAAAAGAAATTTTGGAGGAATTGGGGGCAACCCTGGGTTCTGATGTTCCTTTTTTTCTTTACGGAGGGACGGCTCTGGCTGAAGGGCGGGGAGAGCTGGTGCGCGCCCTTCCACCTTTCCCGCGGACAAAGGTGCTCCTGGCTGCTCCCGCAGGGTTGGCGCTTTCTGCGGCGCAGGTTTATAGTTTCCTGAATTTGGATAAAATACCGGAGAGGGAAGTAACGGCGCAAGTGATTCATCTCCTAAAAGAGAATAAAATTTCCGGGGAGGAGACCCGTGAGGAGATCTGCAAGCTTCTCTGTAATCATCTGGAGCTGTCAGTTTTTCCCCGGCAAAAAGACGTCGCTTTTTTAAAAGAAAAATTACTCAATAGAGGCCTGCCGGCCCTGCTTTCCGGAAGCGGGCCGACTGTTTTTGCCCTTTCCCACGAGGAAAGGGAACTGCAGGAGGCTGGAAGTGAGCTTGCTGCGCAGGGCTACAGGGTTATTTTAACAAAGACAATCTAAAATAAAAAGGAATGGCGATGACCAATGGTCGACTGTATTATCCTGGCTGGTGGATTAAGCGGGGAACTGACTGCACAGGAGGAAGTCCCCAATAAGGCCCTGTTGAAAATAGATCATCAGGAAATGGTGCGTTATGTTTTGGAAACGTATCGTCGTGTGCATGAAATAGGACGCATTGTGCTGGTTGGCCCTGTAGATAAATTTAATTTTCTACAAGAAGATTATTCCCTGGAGATGGTTCCGGAAGGCGATTCACTGCTGGATAATCTGGTTGCAGCCAACCGTTTTTTAAAGACTGAAAACCCTGTCCTGATCAGTACAGCTGATATTCCTCTTGTGAGCCCCGCGGCGGTGGAAGATTTTTTGCAGCAATGTTCCCCCTATGATCATGACTTTTATTATCCCATAGTCAGCAGGGAGGACTGCGAAAAAAAATTCCCCGGTGTCCGGCGTACCTTCGTTCCTCTTCAGGAGGGCATCTTTACTGGAGGAAATATCTTTCTGGTAAACCCGGTGAGAATAGAACCGGCGGTTCCTCTGCTCCGGAAGTTTTTAGAATACCGCAAAAATCCCCTGAAGATGGTCTCTTTACTGGGTACGGGTTTTGTGCTGCGCGCCTTAACCAAAAAACTTTCAATTTCCAGCCTGGAGGCCCGCTTTAATGATCTTTTAAATATTAAGGCGCGGGCGATTATCAGCCGTTATGCGGAAATTAGTTTCGATGTGGATAAAGAGGATGATTTAAGGTTGGTTCGCCAGATTTTGGGGAATTTGCATGAACAATAGTTGAGCGGGTGTTCCAGTAAAAATGCGTCTAAGAGTGGGACAAGACACCCGCTAGAGAGAGGGCAAGGCAAAGGGGGAAATGGAAAATGGAACAGCCCTGGGCTGTTATTTTGGCGGCGGGCGAGGGGACACGCATGCAATCCGCTTTACCGAAAGTTTTGCACTTGTTATGTGGTAAACCCTTACTCTGGCATGTTTTACAGGCAGCCAGGGTGGTCACAAAAAAACAGGTACTGGTAATCGGCCGGGGAGCGGATCAGATCAGGGATTACTTTGGTACAGAATATTTTTATGTGGAGCAAGGGGAGCGGCTGGGGACAGGACATGCTCTCCAGCAGGTTTTGCCTCATTTGCCCGCCGAGGGGGATGTTTTGGTTCTTTGCGGGGACACCCCTCTGTTGGAAAGTAAGGTGCTGGAGGCACTGGTTGCCGGCCATCGCCGGCAACAGGCGGCCGCGACAATCCTTACCGCATCCATGGATGATCCCCGAGGCTATGGCCGGGTTGTCAGGGATGGGCAAGGACAGGTGCAAGAGATTGTGGAGGACCGGCACCTGACTCCTGAACAGGAAAACTTACGGGAAATTAACACGGGATGTTATTGTTTTGATGCACAAGCCTTACTGAGTTTTCTTCCCAATTTGCCTCAAAATAAGCTCAAAGGGGAATATTATTTAACAGATCTAATTCCCATGCTCATCAAGGCGGGTCGAAAAGTACAGGCCAGTATAATTGCCGACGCTCACCTGGCGCTGGGTATTAACGATCGTGTCCAGCTGGCCTACGCTGCTTCCCGCATGCGGGAAAATATTAATGCACGGTTGATGCGTTCCGGTGTAACCATGCTGGATCCTGCTTCTACGTATATAGATGCTGAAGTGGAGGTGGGCAGGGATACGGTGATCTATCCGCATTGTATTCTCGAGGGGAAGACAGTGGTGGGGGAAAATTGCCGGTTGGGCCCGGGACTGCATCTGGTCGATACCCGCGTGGAGAATGGCGTTAGTTGCCGGCAGGGCCTGGTAATTGAAAGTTCCCTGGGGGAGGGTGCCAACATTGGGCCTTTTGTCCATATCCGCCCCGGAAGCAGGATCGGTGCCGCGACGAGAATCGGAAATTTTGTGGAAGTGAAAAACAGTTCCATTGGACAGGGCAGCAAGGTGCCCCATCTTAGCTATGTCGGCGATACGCAAATGGAAGCGAACGTTAATATGGGTGCGGGGAGTATTGTGGTGAATTATGACGGTCGCCGTAAACATGTTACCAATATCGAAGAGGGGGCTTTTATCGGCTGTAACAGTAATTTGATAGCCCCCTTAAGGGTTGGCCGGGGCGCTTTTGTTGCTGCCGGTTCAACTATTTCCCGGGATGTACCTCCTGATGCGCTGGTTATTTCCCGTCCCGGGCAGGAAGTCAAAAAAGGACTGGGTAAAAAGTTTTTGGGGAGGAAAAAAGAAAAACAGCAGGAAAAATGAGCCTGATAACAGCCGCTTATTTTCCCTGGTTGTTTTTAAGTAGGGGGAGAAACATTGCAAAAGGGACGGGAGCTCAAAATTTTTGCCGGAACAGCAAACGTGTCTTTAGCAGAGGAAGTAACCAGGTATGTGGATGTTCCTCTGGGTTTGGGTGAAATAAAGCGGTTCAGTGATGGTGAAATTTCTGTTTATATCGGGGAGAGTGTCCGGGGGAGCGATGTTTTTATTATCCAACCCCTTTGCCATCCGGTTAATGATAACCTGATGGAGCTGCTGATCTACATTGATGCCCTGAAAAGGGCTTCGGCGGGAAGAATTAACGCTGTAATTCCTTATTACGGTTATGCGCGCCAGGATCGTAAGATGCGGGCCAGGGATCCGATTACGGCCAAGCTTGTTGCCGATTTACTGACTACGGCAGGGACGGATCGGATTATCGTCATGGATCTTCATGCAGGACAGATTCAGGGGTTTTTTAACATCCCCGTGGATCATCTATTAGGTATTCCGATTCTGGCAAGCTATTTTAAGCAAAAAAACATTAAAAACGGAGTTGTGGTTTCACCTGACTTAGGGGGAGTGACACGCGCCAGGGAGTTGGGAGAGCGCCTGCAGATGTCTCTGGCTATTATTGACAAAAGGCGTCCCGAGCCCAATGTGGCAGAGATAATGAATGTCATCGGAGATGTGCGCGGTAAAGAAGCTATTTTAATTGATGATCTGATCGATACTGCCGGCACAATCACGCAGGGGGCGGTAGAACTTTTGGAAAGAGGGGCACAAACGGTTTATGCCTGCTGTACACATGCTGTTTTATCCGGTCCCTCCAAGCAGCGTATTTTAGAATCACCTTTACAGGAAGTAGTGGTAACCAATACAATACCACTGAACAGTAATCTCAAATTGAACAAAATCACGATTTTATCCGTAGCCGAACTGATTGGTGAAGCAATTAAAAGTATTCATCAGGAGCTTTCGGTAAGCAAGTTATTTAATTAATGTAAAAGGGGGTTTCCTGGCCTGGTGGCCAGATGAAGATTATGGAGAACATTAAGATTGAGGCTTTTCTTCGGGAGAAAGGTAATAAAGGAAGCAAGAAAAGATTAAGAAATAAAGGGATGCTGCCGGCGGTAGTCTACGGTCGTGGTCTTGAACCCCGGACTATTGTCCTGGACAGTGCGATTTTGAAAAGGGCTCTGGGTACAGCTGCAGGCACTAATGTGCTGCTTGACCTGGAAATTAAAGGAGACGATGGGACTTCCCTGGAGACGGTTATGGTTAAAGAGCTGCAAAGGCATCCTTTAAAATGGGATTTTTATCTCCATGCGGATTTGATTCGTATTTCACTTGAGGATAAGTTGGAAGTGGAGGTGCCACTGAGTTTAATCGGAGAACCCAGTGGTGTTCAGGAAGGTGGGGTTTTGCAGATACAAATGCGGGACGTTGCTGTGCTCTGTCTGCCAACGGATATTCCCGAGTATATTGAAATAGCTGTTGACGACCTGGGGATTGGCGATGTCCTCACTGTGGCAGATCTTCAACCGCCCAAAGGGGTTGAAATACTTGCCGATCCTGCAGAAACAATTGCCTCTGTTATAGTGCCGCATGTGGAAGAAGAGGAAGTTGAAGAAGAAGAACTTGAAGAAGGGGAGCTGGCAGAAGAGACAGAGGCCGGAGAAGGGGAGGCAGAAGAAACAGAGGAAGAATAAATTTTTTTCCGAGGTGGAGTATCTTGTTTTTACTTGTGGGTCTGGGAAATCCGGGGATGCAGTATGCCCTGACGCGGCATAATGTCGGGTTTTGGGTTATCGACGAGATTGCTTCCCGTGCCAAGGTGAGCCTGAAAAAGGTATGCTGCCAGTCTTATATAGCCCAAACTTCGCTTGCCGGAAAAAAGGTCATCCTGGCCAAGCCTTTAACTTATATGAATCGCAGCGGCCTGGCTGTACGCGGCCTTTTACAATTTTTTTCTCTTCAACCGGATAATCTGCTGGTTATTTATGATGATCTTGATCTTCCCCTGGGCCGGCTTCGCCTGCGTTCCAGGGGAGGAAGTGGTGGTCACCGGGGGATGGCTTCGATCATCGCCCTTTTGGGGAACGAAAATTTTGCCCGGGTTCGCCTGGGGATTGACCGTCCCGGGGGATTGGAAGATGGGGCCGGTTATGTTCTTGCTCCTTTTACATCCGCTGAAGAAGCACAAATTTTAAAAGCGGTCCAGCTTGCTGCGGATGCGGTAGAGACCTTTCTGGCACGCGGCCTTGAAGAGGCGATGAATAAGTACAATGCTCCTTTTTTGGAAGATGGGGGGGCAGATCGGCTGGGCGAATGACAGGTAGCATTTGGTAATATTTGTATGCCTTGCTGGTATATTTTTTTGTCCAGGTGCTAGAATAGGAGCAGACTTCGCCACCAACACTGCCCCGTGTATTTTTTATTTTAAGGGAGCATTAATGATGAAGGTTACTTATATCTGTGACATCTGCGGTAAGCCGCAGGAGACGGTAGAGATAGAAAATGTTGAAATTGAAAAGCTGGGCCTTGATACATTGACGCGCACAGAGCGGGAAGATATAATAAAATATAATGATGAGCAGGGTTTGCTGCTTTATTCCCTTTGCCCCTTTTGTTTTGAAGAAAAGTTAATCACCGAAAAACTGGATGTGGAGCAGGAGTTCTTTTTGTAAATAATTGATGATTTTGTAAATATATTATGATAGATAAAAGCTAGGGAAGATCAATAAAATAAAAAAAATATCAAGTATATTTGCCGAACAATTTAGAATTTAGGTACAATGCTAGAGGGATTTTATCAGGCTTTGGCCTTTAAATCATGAATTAAAGGCCAAAGCCTATTTCTGGTTTATTTTATTATTGTAGGGGGTTTAAGCATTGCATGATCAACTGTTAGAAAAATGGCGGGAAGATCTCTCCTTTACTTCCCTCCAGAGGTCTCCGAGGGAGACCGGCGCCCAGCTGGTAACCGGGTTGGAAGGTTCCCAGAGCAGTTTTTTTATCGCGGCCCTTTCTAACAGTATTTCGCAGCCGGCTCTGGTCCTCACCAGTGATATGGCCGGGGCAGAAAGGCTTTACGAAGAGATCAGGGCGTTTTTGCCGGAACATGAAGTTTACCTTTTTCCTGGAAAGGATTTTTTTTATACCGACGAGGTTTTAACCCAAAGCAAAGAAATCTTGCAGCAGCGCTTGAAAGTTTTGGAGAGGCTGGTCCTGGGGAAACGAATTATCGTTGTTGCTCCTGTACCGGCCTTATTTAGCAAGCTTACCCCGGTAAATTTTTGGAAGGAAAAGCTGCTGGAAATCAAGGCAGGTCTTAAAATAAATTGGGAAGCGTTCTTAAAAAGGCTTGTGGAAATGGGTTATGAACGAGCAGAGCTGACGGAAAGTGAGGGTTCTTTCAGCATCCGGGGGGATATTGTGGATATCTTTCCTTTTTATACTCCCTGGCCGGTGCGTATATCCTTTTTTGATGAGGAGATTGAAACAATACGTTATTTTGATGCGGAGAGCCAGCGCTCCCTGGAGACAATTACGGCCATTTCCATTTTGCCGGCACGCGAAGTTATTTTAAGTGAGTCTTCTTTTCAGGAGGGAATAAACGCCCTCACGGCGGAGGTGGAGAAGGTTGCCAGGCAACTGAAGATTGAAAACCGGGAAAAAGCGGCGGACAGGTTGCGAACAAGAGTGGAAAATCACCTTGTCAAGCTCAGAAATTCCGGATATTTTGAAGGAATTGAACAATATATTGCCTATTTTTACCCCGAACCGTCCATGTTACTTGATTATTTCCCTGATGAAGGGCTTCTTTTTTGGGATGAACCTGAAAAGGTAGTCTCTACGGGGGATTCGCTTTTGAAGGAATTGCAGGAGTACCAGGCTGAATTGCTGCTGCAGGGTGATATTTTACCCGGTCAGGTGGATATATATTGGAATCTTAAAGATATTTTTGAGAAAAATACTTTGAAAATTGTTGCGCTGACTGCTTTTTCCCGCCGCCTTCCCCTGGTCAAAACAGCCGGCGTTTTGAATTTTCAAGCCCGTCCTGTGCCTTCTTTTATGGGCCGCCTGAATCTTTTATGGGAAGAATTAAAGAATTGGTGGTCGCTTGGTTATGAGGTTTTTATCATGTGTGATCAAGAAAAAAAGGCCGCTGAGATGCAGAAACTTTTTGCCGAGCATGAATTAAATGCTTATTTCTCCCGGGAACAAAATAAGGGGAAGAACATCAAAATAATTACCGGGCGGCTGGAAAATGGATTTGAGATCCCTTCTCTACGCCTGGTCATGTTGGTCGATAAGGAAATTTTGCCGGCACAGAGGAAAAAGAGAAGGTGGACAACAAAAAAAGACAAAAGTTCTCTGCGGGAATTCAAAGAGATTAAAATCGGCGATCTGGTTGTCCATGAACAGCACGGGATTGGTAGATATATGGGTATTCGGACCATGGAAGTCAATGGGGTAACCCGCGACTACCTATATATAAAATATGCCGGGGAAGATAAGCTTTATCTGCCGGTAGAACAAATCGATGTTTTGCAAAGGTATGTCGGGGGGGAAGGGCGGCGGCCCAAAGTATCTTCTTTAGGCGGGCAGGAATGGACCCGCATTAAAAACCGTGTGAAGGCCTCGGTTCAAGATCTGGCCCGGGAACTTCTTTCCCTTTATGCCGCCCGGGAAGCGGTTGCCGGTTATGCTTTTTCTTCCGATCATCTCTGGCAGCATGAATTTGAAGAACGCTTTCCTTATGAAGAGACCCAGGATCAACTGCGGGCGATCCAGGAAGTAAAAGCGGATATGGAACTAAACCGCCCCATGGACCGCCTCCTCTGCGGCGATGTCGGTTACGGAAAAACAGAGGTAGCCCTACGGGCAGCTTTTAAGGCCGTGCTCGATAGTAAACAGGTAGCTTTTTTGGTGCCGACAACTATTCTGGCGCAGCAGCACTATGAAAATTTTTTGGACCGCTTTAAAGGTTTTCCCATACAGGTTGAACTTTTAAGCCGTTTCCGCAGTTCCGGGGAGCAAAAAAGGGTAATCCGGGAATTGAAAGCCGGTGTTATTGATATCGTTGTGGGGACGCACAGGCTTTTTTCCAAAGATATCGGCTTTCGGGATCTGGGCCTTTTGATTATCGATGAAGAGCATCGTTTTGGTGTTCGTCACAAGGAAAAGCTGAAGATGCTCCGTCAGGAGGTGGATGTCTTAAGCATGACCGCCACTCCTATTCCCCGGACGCTGCATATGGCCCTTTCCGGCACCCGTGATTTAAGCGTGATTGATACTCCGCCTGAAAATCGCTATCCGATACAAACTTACGTTATTGAATATTCGCCCAACCTGATCAGGGAAGCGATCCAGAGGGAACTGAACCGTAGCGGCCAGGTCTATTTTATTTATAATCGCGTACAAACTATTGGGAAATGTGTCGCCAGGCTGCAGGAACTGCTTCCCGGGGCCAGAATTATCATGGCACACGGTCAGATGCCCGAGCAGGAGCTGGCGAAGGTGATGCATAAATTTTTACACCGGGAGTACGATATCCTGGTGAGTACAACGATTGTTGAGGCCGGGTTGGATATCCCCAATGTAAATACCATGGTTGTTTATGATGCTGATCGCTTTGGCCTGGCGCAGCTTTATCAGCTTAGAGGACGGGTGGGACGCTCCAATCGCCTGGCCTACTGTTACCTTACTTACAGAAAAGATAAAGTCATGTCGGAAGATGCCGTTAAAAGGCTGCAGGCCATCAAGGAATTTACAGATCTGGGTTCAGGTTTTAAAATTGCCCTGCGCGATCTTGAAATAAGAGGGGCCGGCAATCTTCTGGGGCCGGAACAACACGGTTCGATGATGGCTGTCGGCTACGAGCTTTACTGCCGTTTGCTTGAGCAGTCCATCGAAAATATGAAGGGGCAGAAAGGGCAGCAGATAACTTCTCCGCAGGGGGTGGATGTAAAGATTGATTTAAATATCAGTGCGTACCTGCCTTCTTCCTATATACCCAATCAGCAGCAGAAAATTGAACTCTACCGCCGTATTGCCACACTGGATAATAAAGAAGAGTTACAGGATATGGTGGTAGAACTAAAAGATCGTTTTGGAAACCTGCAGCCGCCGGTGGAGAATCTGCTTCTGGTGATGCGCTTACGCCAGGTGGCACGGGAAAAAGATGTGGAGAGCATTGAACAGCAAAAAGGCCAGGTGCTGATCAAGTTTCGGCAGGAGAAAAGTTTTCAAAGCGAGGCGCTTTGGCAGTTGGTTAGCCGACACCGCCGGAATCTCTCCCTTTTTGCCGGGAAAGCTGTTTCCTTGAAGGTCAGGGATTTTCAAGGATCGGAAAAGCAGTACCTTCAGTATCTAATTCAGGTTCTGGAGGAGTTAGTTTAAGGAAGGGGAAGGAAAAAGAGTGATGCAAGCTTGTCTGCGCTGCGGGAGAAAAACAGAAGGGGACTGTTTAATCTGGAAAGGGGGCGTCAACCGGGTTCTCTGCCCGGGCTGTGCACGGGAGGAGAAAAACAATCTTCTTACCACGCCGGGAGAGACGAACAAAAAAAGCGGTAAGGCATAACCTGGTACAAACAGCTTTTCGAATAAGGAGGGGTGTTTGTGACCAACATGGAAATGGTTGGGGGTGCCTCCGCCATCGCTATCATTTTGGGCCTGGTGCAGGTGGCCAGGAGACTCGGTATCAAAGAAAAATACTGCCCGCTTTTATCTACGGTCCTGGGGTTGTTAATTTCGTTCGGGTATCATTTTTCCAACTATAAAACATGGTATGAAGCGTTGATCATCGGTTTGGTTTTAGGCCTGAGCTCTGTTGGCCTCTATTCCGGTACCAGGGAGACGGTAGAGCTGTTCACCTGTAATAAAGAAATGGAAAAGTGACTTCTGTTTTCTCCGGCGTTAGCCGGTTTTTTTATTTCTTCCGGTTTCCCGGCAGGATTTATATTCTAGAATAGCTAATACTAACACTAACTAGTATTTTTATCTCCTGGTTTTAACCTTAAAAGCTTTATTAAGGAAAAGGTGATGGTATGGATAAAGATTTGCAGGCCGAGTTTAAGGTTTCACTTGACCTGGAAGGGGAGAAACGTATTTCGGCCAGTGATCTTTTTAATTTACTTGAAAATATAATGCTCGCAGGTTCGATCAGCCGTGCTGCTACGCAGCTGGGTATCTCCTACCGTTACTCCTGGGGTTTGCTCCGGGAAGCGGAAAAAGCACTGGGGCTGGCACTCGTTGATAAGCAAATTGGCGGGTATGCCGGGGGGGGAACGACCCTCACCCGGGAGGGTAAGGCCCTGCTACAGCAGTACAAGGCTTTTCAGCAAGAGGTAGAAAGCCAGCTGGAGCGTTATTTTAGCGAAGCCCCCCCTTTAAAGCATGGGGTCTCCGGTGGGGTTTTGAACGGGAAGATCAAGCCCGGAGAAGGAGAGGAAACTGTAGCGGAAAGCCTGGAAGAAGTCGCCGGACGGCACCTTTTGATGGCGACAACGATGGAGCCGGTGGAAACCGGTTTGATGGATGTTTTAGAGCAAGCCTTTTATCAGACAAGCAGGGTTTTGGTCAGGCATATTGCTGTCGGCAGCGGCCGTGCTCTGGAGATTGCCCGGAAAGGGCGCGTCGATCTGGTGCTTTCCCACGCACCCGAGCTGGAAGAAAGTTTTATGCAGGAGGGCTGGGGGCTGCAAAAAATCCCCGTGATGGCCAACGATTTTATTCTGATCGGGCCGGCTGCCGACCCGGCGGAGATCGGCCAGTTAAATGAAAGCGCCGGGACAGCCGGGGCTTTTCGCCAGATAGCCGCCCGCAAGGTACCTTTTATCAGCCGTGGCGATTATTCCGGCACACACATCCGGGAACTGAGTTTATGGCAGGCCGCGGGAGTAACTCCCTCCGGAGATTGGTATCTGACCTCTCCCGGTGTGGCCGGCAATTTAGGTCTCGTCCGCCTGGCAGTGCAAAAACAGGCATATGCCCTTGTCGATCGGGCCACTTACCTGATTTCCCGTGGTGAAAAGAAGCTAAAAATATTTGTAGGCACGGAGGAAAAAAGCGCTCTGTCAGGGGAGCTGGAAAATGTTTCCGTTTTAATTGTCGTCAACCCGAAGTACGTTTCAGCCGGAAATTTTGAGGATGCTTCCCTGTTTACTCGCTGGCTGGCCGGGGGAAAAGGCCGGGAGATTATTTCCCATTTTGGACGGAGTAACTTTGGCCGGCCTTTATTTTCACTTCCCGGGAATCAATAAGATGAAAACTGTGGAAACAGAAGTACAGAGCAGCGCTCCGGAACAAAATAAAGTCAGTTTTTGGGGAGAATTGTCCGGTTCGATAGGGGATTTGGGCACCTTTCTCCCCTATGTACTCGGGGCCATTTCTGTGGCGGGTTTTAACCCGGCAAGCATTTTTACCGGTTTCGGACTATTTTATATTTTCTGCGGCTGGTTTTACAAAATACCCATGGCTGTTCAGCCCATGAAGGCAGCTTCAGCGGCGGTGCTGGTGCACCAGCTCACCCCGGGTGAGGTTGCAGCTGCAGGCCTGATCACCGGTGCGGTGCTGTTGGTGCTGGGCCTGTCCGGACTGATCGACTTCATCGCACGCCTTACTCCACCGGTGGTCATCAGCGGCATTCAAGTGGGATTAGGTCTGTCGCTGGCCATGCTGGGTGTGAAAATGATCGGCAAGGATCCACTTCTGGGCTGGCCTATTTTGGTCCTGATGCTGTTCTTTCTTCAAAGTAGGCGTTTCCCTGCGGCAATCATGGCTGTAGCGGCAGGGATTGCACTGAACTTCCTTCTGCACCCGGAGCTGGCTTTTCCCTCTATTTCTATCGGGCTGCACTTTCCCGGCATAACCCTGCCTGCTGCAGCGGATTTTCACAGAGGGTTTTTTTTGGCCGCCCTGCCGCAGCTGCCCCTCACACTGGCCAATGCCGTTTTGGTTACTACCGCTGTGGCCCGGGAGCTTTTTGGCGACCGCGCTGCCCGTGTCCAGGACCGGAATCTCTGTATGACCATGGGGGCCGCCAATCTTCTGGCTGCGCCCATGGGGGGATATATGATGTGTCACGGCAGCGGCGGAGTTGCTGCGCACTACCGCTTCGGCGGCAGGACAAAGCGTACCGCCTATATCATAGGGTTTATGCTGCTGGCCAGCGGGCTTTTTTTAGGGAGTGACGGGGCAAAAGTTTTTGCCCTGATTCCCGAGGCCGCTCTGGGCTGCCTGCTTTTTTACAGCGGAATCGACCTGGCCTCCGCAGCCAAGCATGTCAAGCAACGCCATGAATTTTTTCTTGTCCTGGCTGTGGCTGCTCTTGCTCTGGCCACAAACCCCGCTGTTGCTTTTGTTGCCGGTTTCATCCTGGCCAAGGGGATTGAAAAGGGATGGATCCGGTGGCATAAATAATTTAGCTTGTGACACCGGCAGCAGGCTTGCAGCAGGCGTTGGGAGCGCGCCTACTGCGCAGAAACGAAATGGCAGGTGCCGGGGTACTTGCAGGCGAAGATTCTGTGGAGATTGGAAACAAATGCAAATTTTTTTGGTTGACAGCTTGTCCTTCTTTTAGATATAATCAGAAGCAGAGAGAGATAAAAATTCTGTTTCAGCTCAGGGGGTGGAAGGAAAAAAAGAAAAGAGTTTCAACCTCAGTTTTCAGCTTGTGGGTAAAAAACTACATTAAAAAAGTTGCGAGGGGAGTCTATTTTTTTTCTGCCGGTATGTAGTAAAATACACACCGGGCTTGTAGACTATCAATGTTTCCTAAGCGCCAGATAAAAACTGGAGCTAGAAAAAAGAAAGGGGTCAAACGAAATGGTTAAAAAAATTTTTAAAAGACGCGGGGTTGGTAAAAGGTCTCTTTTCTGGGCTTCTTTGGCGTTACTGCTTGTATTTTCGTTAACACTGGCCTGTGGGTGTGCCACGGATACCCCGCCGGCAACCGGGGAAGAAGAGAACGGTGCAGGAGAGGCGACTGTAGATGAATTTATTACTCTGGCGACGACGACCAGCACTTATGATTCCGGTCTTTTGGACGAGCTGCTCCCCGTGTTTGAGGAGGAGTATGGGATTGAAGTCCGGGTTGTCTCCAAAGGGACAGGCCAGGCCATAGAACTGGGTAAAAGAGGGGATGCGGATGTTCTCCTCGTTCACGATAGGAAATCAGAGCTCCAGCTTGTTGAAGAGGGCTACTTTACGGATCGTGAAGATGTCATGTATAATGACTTTATCATTGTCGGGCCTGCGGAAGATCCGGCCGGCCTGCAGGAGATGGAAAGCGTAGTGGAAGCGTTTGCGGCCATTGCAGCAGGTGAAAATCCCTTTGTTTCGCGGGGAGACGATTCCGGAACTCACCGCCGGGAGCTTGCTTTGTGGGAAAGCGCTGATGTCAAAGAACAAGGTGACTGGTACAAAGCGGTAGGTTCAGGCATGGCGGATACCCTGCGTGTCGCTGACGAATCTTTAGGTTATACGATTACCGACCGGGCTACCTATTTATCCTTAAAAGATACGCTGGATCTCGAGATTGTACTGGAAGGGGATCCGCTGCTCTTTAACCAGTACGGGATTATGGCCGTAAACCCGGAGAAACATGAGCATATTAAATATGAAAGCGCCAAAAAATTGATTGAGTTTTTCACTTCTGAAGAAGGCAAGGAACGGATCTCTGGATTTAAAAAAGAGGGACAGAGCCTGTTTTTCCCCGGCTTAGGTGTCGAAGTCAGTTTTAACGGACAATTTGGGCGCCTTAGCGGCAGCATTGTTTAGGCGGGTTATTATTAACCTGGAAATTCAAAAGCTTTCAGAGGGACAACCTTGCTTAAAGGTATGTCCAGGCCTATTTGCTACTCTGGATTAGCCGGCCGGCTTGCCGGCCGGTTCTTTTTTTGCTGTTTTGCAGGAGATACAAGAGTTGGGATTGAAGGATTGAAAGATTGAAGATGATATATTTTGCATGGCGGGAGGAAAAATCTTGTCTCTCTTTGAAGGAATTTTGGAAGCTTTTCGCCTGATCTTTGTCCTGGATCCTTATCTGCTCCGCATTGTAGCCCTGTCGCTGCGGGTTTCCGGGGCGGCTATTGCCGTGGGGGCTCTTTGCGGTGTTCCTTTGGGGACTTATCTGGGCCTTAAGCCGCCGGAACGGATTCGCCTGCTGAGCAAGGTGATCTACACACTTATGGGCCTGCCGCCGGTCGTAGCCGGCTTGATCATCTATCTTTTTTTATCCCGAAAGGGACCCCTGGGCGTTTTGGGGCTTCTGCATACACCTACGGCCATCGTCACAGCCCAGGTTTTTCTGGCCCTGCCGATTATTACCGGACTGACCATGATCGGCATCCGCGGCCAGGGCAAAGAAGTGCGTGAAACAGCGCAGACGCTTGGGGCCAGCAGCTTGCAGACAGCCTGGACAGTGGTGCGGGAAGCCCGCTTTGCTATTTTCGGCGCCATTGTTTCCGGTTTCGGGCGGGTCGTGGCTGAAGTCGGGGCGGTCATGATTGTCGGTGGCAATATCGAAAACCATACCAGAGTCATGACCACGGCGATTGTCCTGGAAACGAATAAAGGGAATTTTGAGCTGGCTATCGGACTGGGAATTGTTTTATTGGCGATCTCTTTCCCAATTAATTCCCTGTTTTATTATTTTATCCAGGGAGGGAGAGAAGAAGGTGCCGGGTAATGAAATTATCTTAAGCGTGGAGAAACTTTCCAAAGTTTACAAGCGGGAAGTTTTGAATGTGAAGAAATTGTCTTTTCAAAAGGGCAAAATTTACGGCCTGATCGGCCCCAGCGGAGCGGGAAAAAGCACGCTGCTGCGCCTGGTCAACCTTCTGGAGGAGCCAACTACCGGCAGTATCTTTTTTCATGGGCAAAAAATCAGTAAAAGTGAGCACATGGGAACTGCGGTTCAGCAGGAGATGACCATGGTTTTTCAAAAACCGCTGCTCTTTAATACTACTGTCGGGGAAAATATCGCCTATGGTTTGAAAGCGCGCCGTTTTAAAAAAGAAGAAGTTCAAAAAAAAGTGACTGCCCTGTTGGAAAAAATAGGGCTGGCGGAGTTCGCCGGGCGCAAAGCCTTAACCCTTTCGGGGGGCGAAGCCCAGCGGGTGGCCCTGGCGCGGGCAGTGGCCTTTGAACCTTCGCTGCTGCTGCTCGATGAACCTACGGCCAACCTGGATCCTTTCAATGTAGAACTGCTTGAGAAACTAATTTTGGATTTGAACCGGAACGCGGGGATGACCATTATTTTGGTTACTCACAATATTTTTCAGGCCAGAAGAGTGGCCCAGGAAATCATTTTCCTCTATGGAGGACGGATTGTGGAGCAGGGTGGGGTGGAAAAAATATTTTCCTCTCCGAAAGATCCCCGCACCAGGGCTTTTATCGAGGGGCAGATGGTTTACTAGTTTGCAGATGATTTACTAGTCTACAAAGAAGAGAATAATTGGTTATAAATGCAGAAGATGCAGAAGAGCTCTTTATTGGAGCCTTCTGCATCATTATCAAAGCAATTACCTTCGTGATTAACATTTTGCCAAAAACCTGAGAGCTTACCCTCAGGATGAATGGCCAAGGTTCAGAATTTAGGGTTGCCCTGTATGAGCATTAACCTTTTATAAACATTACGGACGTTGCTTTGATTAAAGCGGTTAACTGATCACCTGGTTTGATTTGCAGCTCATCAAGGGATTTTTTAGAGATTACGCCGGTAACCTTGTTTCCGGCACCGATATCAATTTCCACTTCAGCAGTTACTGTTCCCGGAACAGTGTTGATGACTTTGCCTGTTAATTGGTTCCTTCCGCTAATATCCATCTAGAACCCCTTCCTTGATTATTTCTTGATTATTTACCAATATGTTCCCCATAAACTGTTTAAATATGTAACCAAGAGCTCCAAACCCAGGCCTGCGGGAAAAAGAGGTGCTTTGGGCAGTTATTGCTAAAGGTGGCATACTGTTGTGTTCGGGAATGTATGTTATAATTATGTAGACAACCTTAATTTAGGAGGTGAGCTTCGGAGGTGAAGCGAAGCAATCTGATCTGGATTACCCTGGTCTGTATCATCCTGGGCCTGACCCTTACCGCTCAGTTCCGGACGCAAGCCGGCATCCGCAGCGATATCCCGACCAAAAGACTGGAAGAAATGACCGATCTGCTCAAGCAGGCCGAATCAGAGCGGGATGCGCTGCGCACCCAGGTTCATAAACTTACGGTGCAAATCAATGATCTGCTCAGTGCTAAAAACCCATCTGATAAATTTCAGGAGGAATTAAAAGAGGTCCAGATGGCTGCCGGGCTCACCGCTCTCCAAGGCCCGGGGATCATCATCACTCTTGATGACAGTGCACGTACAGTCCAGGCGGGGCAGGATCCCAACCTTTTTTTGATTCACGATGATGATTTACTTAAACTGGTCAATGAACTTAAAGCAGCTGGAGCAGAGGCGATAGCGATCAATGAGCAGCGGGTTGTAACCTCCACTGAAATTCGCTGTGCCGGCCCCACTATTTCTGTCAACAACACACGTATTGCTCCACCTTATGTGGTGCAGGCCATAGGTTCTCCGGAGGCGCTGGATTCATCTCTGAACATGCGTGGCGGCATCATGGATACTTTTCAATTTTGGGGTATTCAGATTCAAATACAAAAAACAGATAACCTGACGTTGCCTGCTTATGTCGGCAGCCACACCTTCAATTATGCACAGCCGGTGAGTAAGGAGGAGAAAGAATGATGATTACTTTGTTTCCCCTGCTCGGATTACTGGTGGGCGTGGCTTTAGGCCTTATTTTTCCTTTTACCTTCCCGGCAGCCTATGCGCGTTATATCGCGGTAGCGATCATGGCCTCACTGGATTCTGTTTTTGGCGGTTTACGTGCGAATATGGAGCACCATTTTGACCCGGTTGTTTTTATCAGCGGTTTCTTTATCAATGCACTTTTAGCTGCTGCTTTTACCTATTTGGGTGACCGCCTGGGCCTGGAAATTTACTATGCGGCTGTTTTTGCTTTTGGTGTACGTATTTTTCAAAACCTGGCTGTTATGCGCCGGTATCTGCTGGATAATTGGCGTACACAAAGGAAAAGGAATATTTAGGGGGTTTCGTGAGGCGTACGAAACGCACCAATTAAAAGGGAAAGGCGCAATACTACGTGGAAAAGATGGCTGTGTCCGTCGCCTTCTATCCACGTTTTTTCATTTAAATTAAGAGGTCGACTTTATGCAGTAGAGCCATTTATAAAATGCATCCCTTAGGGAAAAAATAGCTTAAAGGCGTTCTCAAGTGTGTGTAAAAAACAAAAGGGGGCGGCAGGTTTGAGAAAGTATGTTTTTGGGGCCTTGATTGTGCTGTTGGCAGCAGGGGTGGTTTTTGCAGGATGTGGGGAAAATCAGGGGGTTTCCAAACCCCAAACGATCACGGAAACTGTAAAATTATTTTACGGCGATGCTGGAAATGAAAAAATCGTGGCTGAAGAACGCAGTATTTCCTACCAGCAGTGGGAGGATAAATACACGATTATCTTACAAGAGCTGATCAAGGGGCCGGAAAATAATCAGCACAGAGCCAATATTTCACCGGAAACCAAAGTATACGGGACTATTGAACAAGATGGTGATTTGATCGTTGATTTCAGTAAGGAATTTAACCGCTTTGCCGGCAGCATGGCTGAAATAATCGGCGTAGGCTCTGTTGTGAATACTTTAACCCAGTTTGAGGCGATCGATAGGGTAAAAATATTGGTAGAAGGGGAGGAGCTTATCGGCCCCAGCGGGATGCCGCGGGGGTTTATGGAAACTTTCCCCACTGAAGTCAAGCCCCAGGAAAAAGAAGCCAATGTGATCCTTTACTTTAGCAATCAAGATGCAACTGCAGTGGTGGGGGAAACCAGGACGATAACGTTTCCGCCGGAAACAAGCCGTAATGAATTTATTGGACTCGTTCTGGAAGAACTGATCAAGGGCCCCCGCAATAAAAACCTTAAACCGGCCATTCCTCCGGAGGTAAAAGTTCTCAGTGTCAATATCCAGGGCAGCACCGCTCACGTGGATTTTTCCGAAGAAATGCACACCAAACACTGGGGCGGGGCCACCGGCGAAGCGATGACGATCAACTCCATTGTCAATACTCTCACGGAGTTTCCCTACATCCAGCGTGTAAAAATGACGGTTGAAGGCGAACCGATGAACATCGAACATGCCATCCTGGAAGAACCGGCCGAGAGAAATGAAGGCATGATCCAAAACAAATAACCTTCCCTTAAAAATGAAAATCAACTGTATTAATGAGATAGAATCATAATATCGCCCGAACAGGTAGGTTCCTTATGAAGCGGAAATTCAGTTAAAGCCCTTGGCTGTCCTGGCTGCCTTGAAATTGGCTTTTATCCATTGGGCTGTATCCCGGAGAGTTTCCCGGAGGGGGCGGGGAGAATATCCCAGTTTGCGGGCGGCTTTTTCGTGGCTGAACAGCGAATTGCTGGTCAGCAGATAAAGGGAGTATTTGGTAAAATAAGGTTTTATTTTTGTCAGACGGTAATAGTACGGGGTAAAGGCGGCCGCTGCATGGGCCAGCCAGAGAGGCAGTTCCACGCGGGGGTATTTGATCCCGGTTTCTTCCTCAAGAATCGCGAGCAGAGCGGCGAGGGTGATTCTTTCCCCGGATAAAATATAGGCCTGGCCGCTACAGCCTTTCTCATAGGCAAGTATCAGGCCGGCAGCAACATCGCGCACATCGACAAAGTCATACGCTCCCTTAATGTAAGCGATTAGTTTTCTGGCAATAAAATCGCGAATGACCTTTCCCGTGGCGGATAATTTATAATCGAAAGGCCCGATCACACCGGTGGGACAGACGACGATCGCCTCCAGCCCCCGGTTTTTTACACTTTCCAAGACTTTGAGCGTGGCCATACACTTTGTTTTTCCGTATTCCCCGACGATTCTACTGGCGTCAAAAGGAGATGTTTCGTCAATAACGGTACCATGGGGGAGCTCAGCAAGGGCGTGGATGGAGCTCGTAAAAACCAGCCTTTTAACCCCTGAATGCAGGCAGGCGGCGATGACATTTTCCGTTCCCTGCACGTTGACCTTGTATAACAGCTCTTCTTCCCCCGGCAAAATGGAGATAATCCCGGCCAGGTGGAAAACCGCCTCTGCTCCCTGAAAAGCGTGCACCAGGGATTGCCGATCGCGGACATCGCCCGGCACAATTTCAACTTTTAACCCCGCGAGAGGGCTGCTGTCTTCCCCTGGCGGCAGCACGGCTCTTACTTTTTCTCCTCTGGCCTGCAGCTTCCTGACCAGAACATTGCCAATATGTCCCGTAGCACCGGTGACGACAATCATCGCAAAATCACCTCTCATGTAATTATAGCAGAAAACGTGGGGTTATGAAGTGGGTTTTTATGTCAAGGTGCAATAGGAATGGCGGTTTCCGGCCCAGTTATGGCACCATGGGGGATGGAAAAAAAACCGCACCGGGAGGTAAACCGCCAAGGTCAGCATACCACAAAAACACTGAACAAGCTAACGAAAAAAAATGAGCAGAAGTTTTTGCCAGCAGCTTGATATATACTTGATTGTACTTGATAAAAAAGAGTGAGAGCGGCTCCTTTCAGTATGATGCGTTTACAGGAAAGGCTTATTCTTCCAGAAAATGTTTTACACTTGGAGCTCTGGCTGCTTTCTTAAGGCTTTTTTTAAGTGTTTCTATTTCTGTTTGGCGATCCAACTGTTTTATAAGGTTATCGCTGAGTAGATGATAATCATCCTTATCCCGGAGCAGGTCCAGAATACCCTCTTTGATGCCCTCTTTGATGCCCTCTTTAATACCCTCTTTAATACCTTCTTTTCGGCCCTCTTCATGATAAGACGTTGTGAGCTGCATAAAGGCCTTCACCTCCTTGGGAGTTAATTCCCGTGATAAACGTTCCAGGTATTCCTTATCCTGATCTTTGTTGAGTTGAAGATAGGTTTCAAAAAAAGAAGTTAACAGCGTGCTTTTAGCTATGTCTAACTGCATATTGGCCATCATGCGGGAAAACTCAATCTTGATGCCGACCTTTTCTTCTTCGGTATAGTTCATCTTGCTCGATTTTTCAATGCTAATTCCATTCTATATAATTAGGAGGCTGCCATCAAGCAAAATTCTGGGCCAGGCGTGTCAATACTTGGCGGCTAAAGTTTCTCTCAGCTGCAGGAAAAGAAAAAAGAATTAGAAAAACTATTTAAATAAGAAACACGCCAGTGTTTACAAATTCAGCACAATGGTATGCACAAATAATTTTACTTTTTACTTTTTACTTTTTGACTTTTGGGTTATAATAGTAATGAGGTGATTAATGTGGGTGAATTATTAAAATTAAAAGTAAGCCCCAAAGGTCAAATAACTTTGCCGAAGAAAGTTCGCGCCAGTCTTGCGATCCGGGATTATATTTATTTAGAAATTAAAGGTGATAAAGCAGAAATAAAATCGGTATCTTTTACAGACGAGCTTGAGGAGTTAATCATGAAAGACCTAAAGCAGGAAGGATATTCTACAAAACAGATTCAAGCAATGCTTCCCGAAAGAAAGGCTCAACTGGCGAAAGCTCTAGCTGAGGAATTAAATAGACGCAGCAACGAAGAAACAGTTTCTCAAAGGGACGCTATGAAAGAATTGGAGCTGGATTAAGTATATGCACATAGAATACAGGCGTTCAGCTTTGAAAGAAATTAAAAAACTGGACAAGCTTATTAGAAAAGAAATGGTTTCCAGAATTAAAACCTGTGCTGAAAATCCTAAGGAAGGGAAATCTCTTAAAGGTGATTTGAGCAGCTATCTGAGTTATGACTTTATTTTTAAAGGCGTAAGCTATCGTATTATTTATACCATTGATAAAAAAAGCAAAACTATAACCATTGAAATGGTTGGTTCACGTGAAAATATCTACAAATATTTGAAAAGAATGTTATAGCACGCACTGCAGGAAAAAAAAAGGTGGCCTGCTTTGATGAGGGCGTCTCCGAAAAGCTGATCAAAGAAATTGCCAAAGAAAAACCGCTGCGCGTCGTCTTCCGGGACAGCTCCTTTGCCAAGGCCAATATTGACTTTTTTAAAGATAATTTATTGATTAACGAATATGGGCAGCAGATCCGTATTGACGAGCGTTTGGCGAGGAAACTCTACCAGGGTTTTGTCAAAAACGGAAAAGAAGTTTGCCAGGAACCTGGATGTCAGCAGGGAAGTGAGCGTTTATGCCAAACTGCCCGGCGGCTTCTTTATCCCCACCCCTGTAGGTAACTACAACCCCGACTGGGCCATTGTTTTTGAAGAAGATAAAGTGAAACATGTCTATTTCATTGCCGAAACCAAGGGTAGTATGGATTCCCTGGAGTTCCGGGGGATCGAAAAGGCCAAGATACACTGCGCCAAAAAACACTTTGAAAAAATAAGCAACAACAGCGTCAAATATGATGCCGTGGACAGCTTTGAAAAGTTACTGGAAATAGTAAGATAAGGCCAGGAATAGCAGGCCGTTCCAGGAATAGTTTCTTAATATAAGAGTATCTCAACTCCCAAAACGCTGATTAATAAAGTCCTGCATCTGGCTACCAGACAGTTCTATTGTAGCTGCGTGGTCTCAGAAAGCTGAATGTCGTCTGATTAAATTGGAATGGCGGTTTCCGGCCCAGTTATGGCACCATGGGGGATGGAAAAAAACCACACCGGGAGGTAAACCGCCAATATCAGCATACTACAAAAACACTGAACAAGCTAACGAAAAAAAATGAGCAGAAGTTTTTGCCAGCAGCTTGATATATACTTGATAAAAAAGAGTGAGAGCGGCTCCTTTCAGTATGATCTTTACAGGGAAACTTATTCTTCCAGAAAATGTTTTACACTTGGAGCTCTGGCTGCTTTCTTAAGGCTTTTTTTAAGTGTTTCTATTTCTGTTTGGCGATCCAGCTGTTTTATAAGGTTATCGCTGAGTAGATGATAATCATCCTTATCCCGGAGCAGGTCCAGAATACTCTCTTTGATGCCCTCTTTGATGCCCTCTTTGATACCCTCTTTAATACCCTCTTTAATACCTTCTTTTCTGCCCTCTTCATGATAAGACGTTGTGAGCTGCATAAAGGCCTTCACCTCCTTGGGAGTTAATTCCCGTGATAAACGTTCCAGGTATTCCTTATCCTGATCTTTGTTGAGTTGAAGATAGGTTTCAAAAAAAGAAGTTAACAGCGTGCTTTTAGCTATGTCTAACTGCATATTGGCCATCATGCGGGAAAACTCAATCTTGATGCCGACCTTTTCTTCTTCGGTATAGTTCATCTTGCTCAGTAAGGCTGCCGCTACAGGATTGTTTTTCCGGATATAATTACGCCAGTTTTCCCTGACCAGGTGCACCACTAAGAAATTAAAGGAAAGTACGGGCATAAAGGAAAAAGCGATTTGGAATGATTCTGCCTCCTGGACTTTCTCTTTATGGGCATAGACTACAACAGGCAGAATTTTTTTGCGATATTTTTCGTAAAGGCGGCTATAGTACCTGAACATTTTTTCATTATAACCCGCTATTCTCTGGGATTGGTTTTCTACGTGGATCAGGACAATGCCTTCTTCATCTTTAAACCTTGTTTCAACCAGGATGTCTACAATATGTTTGTCTTTGGCCAGTATATCCACTATTATTTCCTGAGGCATAAATATCACGTGTTTGGTATCAATCAGCCTGCTTACCTGAGGGAAAAAGAGGTCGATGAATTCCAGGAAAAAGTTTTCCAGCAGCAGCTTGAAAAGTTCATCGTGTTTTTCATGTTCCCGGCTTTTTTTCCCCCCTTTAGTTTCCGTGATACTGTCCTGTTCCTGCATTTCATGGTAATCAGACATATCGGGGTTCCTTTCTTGGAGCTGCTTTCCATGCTAATTCCATTCTATATAATCTGGAGGCTACTATCAAGCAAAACGCTGTTTTGTTTCATTTTTGTTTTTTAGTAGTTGAAGGATCCTTTTTCACAATAATATCCCATCCGACAAAAATAGACACCGTTCTTGCAGGGATATTGCCACTATTTACAGAATTTTATGGTATTAGCTAAACTAAAGGATGTAGAGAGGAAAAGCCGGGTGATATCCATGGAAGTAATTAATAACATTGATAAAACACTGGGTGCAGACTTAGGAAAAACGCTGGGCAAAAAGGCCCGCCTTTCCATCGCTGCCGCCTATTTTTCTATCTATGCCTACCAGGTACTTAAGGATAAACTGGACCAAATAGAAGAACTCCGTTTCATTTTTACCTCTCCCACATTTGTTGCCGATAAGATAAAAAAAGAGAAACGGGAATTCTATATCCCCAGGCAAAACCGAGAAAAAAGCCTTTATGGCACAGAATTTGAGATCCGCCTCAAAAACGAACTTACCCTAAAAGCTATTGCCAAAGAATGTAGCCAGTGGATCAAGAAAAAAGTAACCTTCAAATCCAACAACACCAGCGGTGCCCTGCAGGGTTTTATCAACCTGGAAAACGGCACCGAAAAAGTGACCTATATGCCCGTCAACGCTTTTACCACCGTGGACTTGGGTTATGAGCAAGGCGACGCCCTCTCCAATATGGTCAATAAATTTACCGACTATCCTATCAGCAAGCATTATTTTGACCTTTTCGAGCAGGTATGGCAGGACAAAGAAAAACTAACCGATGTGACAGATCAGGTCGCCAGTCATATCTCTTCGGTTTACAAAGAAAACGCCCCCGCCTTTATCTATTTCCTTATTCTCTACAACATTTTTAACGAATTCCTGGAAGACATCTCCGAAGACCTGCTGCCCAGCGAAGCCACCGGGTTTAAGGAAACAGAAATATGGCGCCGCCTCTACAATTTCCAAAAGGATGCGGTCATCGGCGGCATCAATAAATTGGAAAAATACAACGGTTGTATCCTGGCCGACAGTGTGGGCCTGGGCAAAACCTTCAGTGCCCTGGGAATCATCAAATATTACGAGCTGCGCAATAAATCGGCCCTGGTTCTTTGCCCGAAGAAGCTGGGCGAAAACTGGCTCACCTTTCGGCAAAACGTCTCCAATAATATTCTCTATAAGGACCGCTTCCGTTATGATGTGCTCTACCATACAGATCTATCCCGGGATGGCGGTTTCAGCAATGGCATCCCCCTGGATAGGCTCAACTGGGGAAACTATGACCTCCTGGTCATCGACGAATCCCACAACTTCCGCAACAACGAAGCCCGTAAGGATAAAGAGACTCGCTATCAAAAGCTGATGCGCAGGGTAATCCAGGAAGGTGTCCAGACTCGTGTGCTCATGCTTTCCGCCACACCGGTCAACAACCGTTTTAACGACCTGAAAAACCAGCTTGCCCTGGCCTACGAAGCAGATTCCAGTAAAATTAACCGCCGGCTTAAAACGGAAAAAGGCGTTGAAGAAATATTTCGCCACGCGCAAGCAGTCTTTAACAGCTGGTCCAAGCTACCCGTTTCCCTCCGGACCACAGAAAACCTGCTGGAAGCACTTGATTTCGATTTTTTTGAGCTGCTGGACAGCGTTACCATTGCCCGCTCCCGCAAGCATATCCAGACATACTATGATACAAAAGAAATAGGCCATTTCCCCCGGCGCCTAAAACCCCTTTCCTACTACTGTGATCTTACCCGTCAGCAGGACGTGATTGGATTTGACGCAATATTTAAGGAGCTAACCCGTATCAACTTGGCCCTCTACGCGCCATTTAACTACATCCTGCCCAGCAGAATGCGCTTCTACGAAAAAAAATACGATACGGTAGTCCGGGGCGGTGGAGGCAGCCTCAAGCAGCTGGATCGAGAACGAAGCCTGCAGGTGCTCATGCGTATCAACCTGCTCAAACGGCTGGAAAGCTCCGTAGCTGCTTTCCGCATTACCTTGATCAAGATCCTGGAAAAAATTAGCGCCACCATAGATTTAATTGATAGCTACAACAGCGCTCTAGGCGGCCAAATATTTAACCACACTGAATTTGATGCCGTAAACCTGGACGATGACGACTGGCTGGATGAAGACTACAGTGTGGGCGGCAATATCAAGATTAACCTTTCTGATCTGGACAGGCTCCGCTGGCGTGAAGACTTGGAACGGGACCGTGCTGTCTTTCAAAATCTGCTGGCTGAGATGGAGAAAATCGCCCCGGCCCACGATGAAAAGCTTAACACATTGAAAAAAATCATCCAGGATAAAATACAAAAACCTATCAACCCGGAAAACAAGAAAATTTTAATCTTTACGGCTTTTGCCGATACAGCCGCCTACCTCTACAAACATATTTCCCTCTTTGTGAAAAAGGGGTTTGGCCTGGAGTCCGCCAAAGTGGTCGGCAGCGATGACAATAAAACTACCCTCAAGGTGAAAAGCGACTTTCACACTCTTTTGACCTGTTTTTCACCACGCTCCAAGGAAAAACATCTCATCATGCCCAATCTTCAGGGTGAACTGGATCTGCTTATCGCTACGGATTGTATTTCCGAGGGGCAAAACCTGCAGGATTGCGACTACCTGATTAACTACGATATCCACTGGAACCCCGTGCGCATTATCCAGCGCTTCGGCCGCATCGACCGCATTGGCTCCCAAAACGCTGTTATCCAGCTGGTAAATTTCTGGCCTAACATGACTCTGGATGAATATATCAGGCTAAAGGAACGGGTGGAGAACCGCATGGTCATCATGGACATGACCGCCACCGGGGAGGACAACGTCCTCTCCAACCAATCCAACGACCTGGAGTACCGCCAAGAGCAGCTCAAACGTCTCCGGGAAGAGGTGATCGACCTGGATGATTTGCGTACCGGGGTCTCCATTACAGACCTAGGCTTAAACGACTTCCGCATCGATCTGGTGCAGTACATAAAAAAAGAAGGAGATCTGGAGCAGGTTCCCCCCGGCCTGCACGCCGTTGTCTCCGCTGACAGGGAAAAAGGAGCTCCCCCGGGAATTATCTTTGTGCTGCGCAATATTAACAGCGAAGTGAACATTAAAAACCAGAACCGACTGCATCCCTTTTACCTGGTCTATATTAGCAATGACGGGCAAATTATCAGTAACCATCTGGAAGTGAAAAAATCCCTGGATATACTAAGATTGCTCTGCCGGGAACATCAGGCACCGCTGGAAAAGCTTTATAAACCGTTCAATAAGGAAACCCGGGACGGCCGCAAGATGGACCGCTACTCCCGCCTGCTTGAGGAGTGCATCAGGTCTATTATCCAAGTAAAAGAAGAAAGCGATCTGGACAGCCTCTTCAGTGCCGGCGGCACCACAGCCCTGCTGGGGGCCATCCAGGGGCTGGAAGATTTTGAACTAATTGCCTTTGTGGTAGTAAGATAGGTGCAAGCAATGCTTAACCTGCCTGAAAAAACCCTCTACGACAAAAGAATACCCAAGAGCAAGTTTTACGAGAAGCTGAAGATGGGCAGCAAACTCAAAGAAAAGTTTGTGCGCCAGATCGACTATATTATTTGGAAGCATAAGCTCTCCCGTCATACAGTGAACATTACTCCAACGCCGGAGGTTCAGGAAATACAGATCTTTGAAGTTTACCTGAAACAAAGGGAATTAGCGCAGGACGTTTTGGAAAGCATTGACCGCGCTATCCCCTACCCGATCCTCTTTGTCCTCGTTTATGGTAAAGAAGCCCGGCTGGCGGTGGCCTACAAAAAACGAAGCCAGCAGCACGAAAACCGCTTCGTGGTGGACTCTTACTTCTATTCAGAGTGGCGAAATGAATTGTCCCTGGACCTGCTTAAAGGGCTGACCCTGAAAGCAGTCTACGAAAATTTGCTCAAAAGCCTCATCTCCGTTAGCCCTGGCAGCGGCCAGGCGCTGGAGCAGGCCATCGAAAAACAAAAGGAACTGGATAAACTGAAGCGGGAGATCGGCGCCCTGGAGGCGAAGATAGCCAGGGAGCGTCAGTTCAACCGCAAGGTAAAATATAACATCGAGCTGCAGGAAAAGAAAAAAGAACTGCAGCGACTAATAGAGTAAGGAAGGATTTGATGATGAAGAAACTTACAATGGAGACAAAAGACTTGGTACAGGCCAACATGGAAAAGCTTGCAGAGCTGTTCCCCAATGTGATCACTGAAACGGAAGATGAGAAGGGTAACCCCATTAAGGCTGTCGACCTGGAACTGCTCAAGCAGGAACTCTCCTATCAAGTAGTAGAAGGAGACAAAGAACACTACGAACTTACCTGGCCGGGCAAAAAAGAAGCCATGCTGCTGGCCAGCACACCCATCAACAAAACCCTGCGGCCGGTTAAAGAAGAAAGCGTGGACTGGGAAACCACGGGCAACCTCTATATAGAGGGGGATAATCTGGATGTGCTGAAAATCCTGCAGGAGTCTTATCTCAATAGCGTCAAGTGCATCTACATTGACCCTCCTTACAATACAGGAAAAGATTTTATCTATAAAGATAATTTCAAGCAGGATAAAGATGATTACTTGACCGCATCGGGGCAGGTAGATGACTACGGCAACCAGCTTTTTCAAAATACGGAATCAAACGGACGGTTTCACAGCGATTGGCTGAGCATGATCTATCCCCGCTTGAAGCTGGCCAGGAATTTGTTGCGGGAAGATGGGGTTATTTTTATCAGCATTGATGATGGGGAAGTCCATAACTTGAGGAAGATTTGTGATGAGGTGTTTGGTGAAAGAAATTTTATTGCACAATGTGTCAGGAAGAGAAGAGACAGCCAAGCAAATTTGTCTAAAAATATATCACCAAT
>JBMNEM010000001.1:0-367901 GCA_050948785.1 Dethiobacteria bacterium | reverse complement strand
ATTCAAATGTTACCTTTTTACCCTGGAAAAACTCCCTTCCTTCCTGCAGTAAATCTTTCATTTTCTCTTCTATGACTTTTTTGGATAATCCATAAGTTTCCTCACTAGGGTAACTTGCTAAATTTAGCCCTACTACCTCTTTCCCTTGGGCTCTGCGAATACAGTCTATAGTACTAATTAAATCATTATCATATAACTTATTTCTTTCTTCCTTGGCTTTCCCCATTACATTGTTCTTTTCTCCCTCGATTAGACCTATATATTGCCTCATCTCTGCTATGACTTTCTTATAATGAGATAGAAACTCCAACGGTTTCCCTTCTAATTCCTCTTCTTTATTATCTATCTCCTCAACTAAACCACCATTGCAGAAGATTTCCAAAGTTTCAATATAGTTATTTAAGTTCTTAACTTCTACCATGTTTTTTAAATCATCTGGCGCATCATTAAAGTAGCCTGCCCACCGTTTGGCTTCAGGCATTTTATCCAAATAAAAATCCACAATTTCCTTAAAGTTTCTCAGAATAGATTTATACTCTCCCATAACTCCTTTATCATCCGACCACCTAAACTCTGCTGTTACTTTGCCTTCAATACCACACTCACTTAGAATTTGATCTAGTCTTTCTATAGCCTTGCTATATTCAGCCGTCTGTAGATTATAAGCAAGAGTATAACTTTCTTTTACCGTTGTTTTATATTTTGATGTTGTAAGTTCTTTATAGTTAGTTGCATATTCTAATTCCACGCTATAACGCTTTAATAGGTTTGTTATAGGGAATATCGGGAAATCAATGTTTCGATACGAATTAGTTTTCTTTATTTGCTCGATCATTTCGTTAATCATTTTAGAGGTCGGTTCCTGAATCTCTTTGATATACGCATGAAACAATTTTATATGACGAATTCTATACCAAAGAGGCTTTTCTTTATCATCTATTTTAAGGTCTTTTATAATATTGGCACTAAATGTACTATAAGATTTCCAACCCTCTTCATCATAAATATAGTCCACCAACTTATAGAACTGATCAAGTTTTTTTAGTATCCCTGACCATTTATCTAATACATCTTCACTATCTAATTTGCTCAAGTCGTCTAATGAAATCTGTTCCAAGTATTTTTTTGCATCTTCTAGTTTTTCTTTGTAAATTGGGTTCTGTAAATCTAATGCATTTAAATATGGTCCTTCAATTATTTCTCTAAGTTCATTTTTCTCCTCTATATAATCCTTTTCAAACCAATGCTTAACCTTTTCATATCTTTCATTTAAATCATTGTTATTGACTCTTTTAATAAAACCGTCTGCTTTGTAGATTAGTTTTAAGGCTATAAAGAATTCAATCCATTGTTCAATGATTTTCTTTGGTTTTACCTTGTCAAACCCACTAAAGAAATATTTGCTTTCAAAGTCCCTTAGGCTTCTATTTTTAAATCCTATAAAGGACAAAAAGTGTATAAATGCCTTGGGAATATCAACATCTGAACTAGAGTCATTCACAAAAATTCCTGTGTTTTTGAACCCTTTCTTCTCCATTATTGTACCAATATGGACATGTCGCATAATAGATAGCAAATCTTGATATTCCCCATCATCGAGTTTAACGCTAGGATCAGAACCCAGTTGTTCTATGGTGGCATTATTGACTAACATTATTTTAAAGGCTTTAGCCAGCAAACCAATTTGTTTATAATCCCACTGACTCTTATAAATAATAGGTCTTAGGATATAGCCCTTCTCATCAATTTCTTCAAACCATTTCCTTGCCCCATGGATGAAGAAATCGTTGAGTTTTCTAATTTTCTCACGATACACAATTCCTATCTGATTAGCAGAATCCCTAAAATCAACCATATCCTTAGAAATAGACATGACCTCTAATATATCTTTTTGGAGCCTTGATATCTGTAATGGTATTAAGCATTTCCCGACTTCTTTAAAATCTCTTTTTACTTTTTCAATTGTTTCATCTATAGGGGTATCTGATAAAACATAAATAGGATGTACACCTTTATTAAGAAGTCTTCTATCTTGCAATCCTTGATAAAGTTTTTCTTCATCTTTTCCCCAAACTATCGTAACTATATTATGAGGATTTACTGTTAGCCAAGGTCCTTCTTCAACGATTGTTCTCATACAAGTCATTCCCGCTAATTGGAATGTCTCTGTTTCGTTATAGTTTATTTCTAAGGCTCTAATGGCTCCTGTTAGTATTCTAAGGACCTCGCCTTCTTTATCTTTTTTCATTTCCTCAATATATTCTTCTAACTCTTGGTTCTTCTCCCCATCAGTTAAATAACTAAACTCACCTTTGTCGACTCTATATCGCTTGTTTAATTGATATAAATAAGCAAAGTTAGGTCCTATATATGTTGGAACAATTCCTTCTTCCTCTACTTTTTGTTTTACAAATTCAAAGATGTATTTAGCCGCTTCTTCTACTCCTTCTTCAGGATATAGCATTCTTATCTGGTCTAAAAAGGTTTCTTCTTCTGCTCCAATGATATATTCATGCTCTTCCACATGAAGGGAATACATCTTAAGGTTTTTCAAGAGAACTTCTAAGTCAAAACTGGCACCAAAAGCATTGGCAAATTGATTGCCTTGCAATCGCCTATAACCTACATTATGTAGTTGCTCACCTAGTGAATCTTTTTTCAACTTTACTACATAAAATTCTTTAAAAAGTTTTGTCCCGTCAGAGGCTTTGGCTTGCATCATTCCTTCTATTTGATCTTCTTCATACTTCGATTTCCTAACAGGTAACTGCATAAGTAAAGCATTCTTAATAATGGGTCGATACTTTTCTTTACAACTAATATAATCAAAGGCTGCTTTATCAATTAGACTATTTTGGAACCTGGAACTCGTATTTAAGAGATCCTCCAGAACTTCTCCCGTCTCTACATCTTTCTTACCTGCTATACGGTAATCTACTTCTGCCATAATTACATTAAGCCAGCCAAAGTTCCCACCGGCTATGGTATAGGCGGCTTCAACCAGGCCTTCTGGGTAAGAGTTCATTTTCCCATCTTTTTTTAATTCATTCATAAAATCTGCTATATCTGCAAAGGAATTATTTTTCAACTCACATATGGGAATTCTCCTTTCTAAGGCACCTATACCCTTAATGTGATAGCCAATTACCGGCGAACAAAGCAGCATAAAGGAAATATTGGGATACTTCTTTCTTGTGTCCTCATGTTTAATGGCAGAGGAAATAACCTTTATGGCTTCTCCATCAACTTTATTAATATTTTCCTTATCCTTTTCTAATCCATATTTTGCAATCTCTCCGGCTGTTTCAACCTCTTCGCACACAATTAGAAGATGATCAATGCCACATTTTTTTAGATAATCCATGGCTTCCCTCACCATTGCATCTAATCCCCTCATATCTAGAAGCAGATCATCTTGATGAACCTCTCCTATCTTTAAGATAGTTTTCAGTTTCTCTTTTTTAAATCCAAAAGGTAACAGGGCATTTTGTAATTCCTCCATTACCCTCCCCTGCATACTGCTATCAGGTTCTTGTGCTAAATAAGATAAGGCTGTATAAGTTCCATACGCCACCCAGTTATCACTGGTTAAGTCCTGATGGAGCATTTGCGAGTAACGGATATAAATCGGTAAAATACCGTCTTCAAAGTTTTCCTTTAGTACTCTAACTTTTTTCGTCTCTCCGTCCTCTGATATAATCCAACCCTTATCTATTCCAATTGCCTCTGAAATAACTTCAAAACCAATCCTTGACTTACCTATACCCCATTTACCAATCACCGGAAATATAGTAGCCATTCCTGCATCCTTTACCGTACCAATGAATGATTTAAAAACATTGTAAAATTCTTTTTGCCCTACCATTGGTTGAGTAAGTGGAAACTCACTGGTTCCATTAATGGACCATGTACTCATAAAATCATTCCTCCTAAAACTCTAATTTTATTAACTGTTTTTCCTTATCTCCCAATAGTCCACGTCCATGTCTTGGCTGTCCTTGCTCATAACCTATTAATCTAAACTTGCCGCTTTCTATTCCTTGCATAAAATAACGATCAATCCATTTATCAATACTTTCCTTTGTTTCGGGTTCAATATTTTCCTTTAGAATACTCCCCACCATTTCTACTGGAAAATATCCTCTAATATCTCCATGCTTTGATATTAAGTCTTTTAAAATATCCGTATCTTTTAATGACCCACTCAATAATAGACTGTTAAAAACATCTTCACCTATATCTTCTTTTACTTTTTCCTTATTAAATTGAAAGAGCCCTTCACCTTTTTCTTTGAACCAGTCTAAATATTTAAATAAGGTCAATGGCATTTTTAAATAGGTCCCTATCTGTGATAAAGAAGGGGTTTCTTTGGTTGTACCCACCAATTGGATTTCCTCTTCATCTCCAATATTCAATTCTTTTTTCCAATAAGGACCTAATGACTCTTTGCTATACTTTTTCATAAAGTCATTTAGATTCGGTACAGATGTTGAAGGATTTAAAAGAAAATATCTTATACCATCGACTTCAACATAGGCTTCTCTGTTTTCATCTAAAAACTTTTTGGGAAAGCAAATGCCGTCGCTATTTAGAATTCCTAAAGCAAGTGCCCTAACTCTAATAGCATAGGTTAACAATTGCTTTGCTAATTGCTTTTCCCAACCATCATCTCTTTGGTAACAATTTCTTAATTCCAATGCCTCATCTGTTAAAAAATATCCTTCTTTGCCTTTTGAAATAAAGTTAGCACCTGAAATAATAATCTTTTCTTGCTTTCTTTCGGCTCCAAACAGTCCATAGAATTCATCCGATCGCACTAATCTGCCTTTGTCATCAGTGGGATAAGACAAATATGTTTTTGCTATATCATATTTGCTATTAGATTCCATTTTCTCCGGTAGCCTTAATAATATCTCCGGCCACCGTTCAATGGACGAATTATCAGTCCAAAATCTATCCGCAGTAATATGTATTTTCATAATGATTTCCTCAATTCCTCAATGTAATCTTTTAGCATACTCTTAAATTTCCTAGCACGGTTTTTTATGATAATCCCTTCCGATGAGTAGAGCCTATCATCAAAAGAGGAGTTTAAAACATATTCACCGTCTTTATAAGCAAATTGCTTGTTATCCATTAGTTGAAACAATATAACATCAACTTCCGGAGCCTTATTAGGGAATAAATGTATATTGTTTCTATCACAAAACTGTTTTACAAACTCTTTAAAATCTCCTATTTTATGTTCTTTCCCCTTATGATCATAGATAAAGGTCTCTAAAAGTTGTTCTGTATAAGGATTCTTTATATCTTTGGGTCTAATGGATATGCCATTAATTCCCTCTGCCTTGTATTCTGAAATAACCATTCCTAAAACTACTATAAACGTTCTCCAAGGGTAGGAGAGTATTTCCTTAATCTCTTCTGACACCTGAAAATCATCATATTTGTAAGGCGTTAATGCATATAGATTTTTTTCTTTCAAAACTTCTAAATGTATATTAGAACTTACTTTCCGTTCCTTTACCCATATATCATTTGGAGTTTTTCCTATCCTTTCAACCTCAGTATCTTCTATCTCTTCTGCCAACTGGATAAACTGCAATCGAGTAAGGATGGTGCGATACTGAGGGTATCCTTTAAATATCGGTCCATAAAAGGCTTTAATTTCATTAGTTTCTGAAAAGTTTTGCTCTCTAATTGCTAATATTTTTTCTGCAAATTTAGGGATATGGTCTATAAATTCATATAGTGCCTCTCCATCTCCACTCAGACCAATAGCGTAGGCTTCTTGATATACTTTCCATAAAAGGTAGTCTAATAGAGGTGGATAGCAGCAAGCCAGAGATGATATTAAATCTTCTCTGGTAACTTTGCCACTAAAATCAATCCATTTATTTGTAATAAGATATCTATCTTCAATTCTTTTGATAAAGTTTAAATCCATTAAATATGTTAGATAACTGTCGAATTTTACTTCTCCGTAGTCATAGAGGCCATTCAGATCTCTTATTAAATTCTTTACATCAAGCATCTTAACACCTGCTCTCTGTACTGGATTCATTATTCAGTTTAGACATATCAAATTTGCCTTCTATAAGGTCTTCTACATCCTGTTTGGCTTCTAGGGTTAGTTTTTTAGATTCCCTTAAACAAGCAAATTCCTTTTTTACCAATTCATTAACCTTAGTGAGAGTACCACCTTCGACTAAAGGCACTCTCATATCCAACAAATCATCTTTTGACATACTCCTGATATTAGTTCCAGAAATGTACCTACATTTTTGAGCAATAAAATATTTTGAAGATATTATGGCATAAAGATATCCAGATAATGACTTATCCTTTGGCATTAAAACGGCACATCCATTAGTGGTTAATGTATTATGCAATTCCTTATCGACATAGGAAGTTACTTCAATAGACTCTTGAACTAAGGAAACAATAATATCATTCTTCTCCAATTTCAACTTTGCTCTTCCCGGTAATTCAGAACCTTTTACTCGTTCTTTTCCATTTAATATATTAGATGTAGAGAGATCTCCTATTTCAAAGTAAGCGTATTCTTCTTCCGCTTGAATCTTACAATTCTTTTTCAAATCAACGAGTTTTGATAACTTTACATTTTTATAGGAGTTTAATTTCCCATTTTTATACAAAGGGTTATAAAAATTACTATCTATTCTTAAACGTTTATCATCAAAATCATGACTTTGGACTGTGTAAAATCCTTTCGGAAACTTTATTATATTTGAATCGGAATATATATCCTGTATTATATATTCATAATCTTTTTTTGCAGCCTTTGCTTCTTCCCTTAATTCTTCCGCCCTTCGCACTTTGTCCCCAATATATTTTTGGATTTCTTGGGAGGGAATAGGAATAGTAATATCCCTTATCCTACTCATATTAACAGTTGGTTGAGCAGAAACAGTCTTTTCTCTATCTAATATTGATTGTCCGTACTTTGAATTTAAAAATGTTGACACATAGTACTCATTTATTTCTTTCTTTTTTCTCAACCTGCATATGTTTGGTCCTAAATGTAAATCTAAATTATCTGGAACTACACAAGCCCTCCTATATTGACCTGTATATGAGAGAAGTATATCTTTTGACATAACTTTGGACCTATTTAAAACATTATGAATATCAACTGGTATTTTAATCACATTACTAAAATCAATATTATTCTCTAATATATTTTGACTAGTTAATGCAATAACAGTTCCTTTGGCTAAGTTCTCCTGAGTAAAATACTTTGTATATTCAAATCCCGCTAACTTACTTACCTCAAAAAATTCGGATATCTTAAAGCAACTAGAATAGTCTAAAACTACTTGTAGATCTTCTAGGCTTTCACTTCGATAATAACTGCTATCAATTCTTGTACCAATAAAATTTGTATAAACCCATACACAACTAGGCTTAGTCAATAGTATATTATAATTTTTCACCACCTCACCTCCCTCTTACATATCCTCTGGAATTCCCTTTTTATACGCCTCAACAATCTTTAACAAGTCATTTCTGTCATTACCCAAGGGAACCTCTACATTATTTTTCACCTCAAATCCTACTTCATCGGCTACTGCCATAAATACCGGTCCCTGTTTTTCGCCTGGATGTTCCTTCTTCTTAACATATAATAACGATGTTTTCGCTCCTGCTCCAGATAGTTTAAAGGTTTCTTGTGGCAAACTTACTACCGCTTTTAATACTGCCTTACCGCCTTCAAATTCACCGGTTACAGAGTTCTTTTTACCCATTATATATTCTCGAATATACTGGTCTCCTGAGTTAGACAAAATCCCGTCTGGCACTACCATCATCATCAAACCACCTGGTTTCAGCAATTGAAGACATCTATCTATGAAAAGAACTGCTGGGTCAACAGAATTAACAGGCTTCCATATACCTTTATTGTTTGGTTTAGAACCTAATGATAGCCCGTCTGAGGACATCCTATTATTACCGTCTTCATCTATATCGCTAGAATATAATCCTTCTATCAAATACTTACCATCTTTGTCTTTAACAGATATTCCGCCTTTTTTGAAAGGGGGATTGGTGATGATTACATCAAAGGATTCTGGTTTTAGATTAGTATTGCTTAAGGAGTTTAGAGTTTGAAAAATAGGTGCTTTTAAAGCCCCATGTAGAGCCATATTTATTCTCGCCTTCAATACCATCCCAGAACTTCTGTCCGCTCCTACAAAGCAATGGTCCAACATTTCTTTAAACTGTGCTTTATGATGCTCTTTATTTCCCGCCAATTCATAAAGCATGTAATTTTTAATTTCTTCCAAGGCTTTAATTAAGAAGCCTGCAGATCCACACGCTGGATCTAGTATTCTTAATGTTGGCATCCCTGTCTTAGGGTCCTTTCCTATTATTTTAGAAGACCCTTGTTTTTTTAAATCATGCATTACCATGTCTACAGCGGCTTCAGTCACTTGTCTTGGGGTTAGGTAAATACCCATGCCACCCTTATTTTCATACTTTCCTCTTAACAAAACATCAAAGACTCTACCTAATACATCTCCAGTTAAATCTAATAGAGTAGCAGGCCGTTTTACTCCATCTACTTCAATCTCCCCAAGGTCTTGTAGTGCTCTCATTACTGTTTCGTAAATATTAGGATTTTGCAGTTTTAAATAATCATCCTTAGGGAAAATTGGTATCCTATCCCCCTCATCATCGATTGCCACATAATCCTCGTGATCTTTAATTTCTCTAAAGGCTTCCCTTATTTCTTCAACTACTTTCTTCCTATCCTTTGCATTTTCTAAATAACTGTAATGAAATATTTCGCTATATTTCCTACCAGAAAGGTTTCCTTCCCTTAAAATATAATCTGAATTATTGAGGCGAAACTCTTCCATAAATATTAATTTACAAAATTCATCTATGGCATCGTTGGAGTTGTTAACATTATCTCCAGAAGCATAAATTTGCTCGTGAATAGCATCAAACCTTTTTTGCAGTTCACTGTACATTCTATTGGACCATTTGTCTCTTTCAGTTAACTCTCTTTTTTTGATGACATTCTTGTCCATATTTACAGATGGAGGGATCTCTGAAATACTTTTTTCTTCCTCTACATTTAAATAAACATTGTTCACACCATTTGTAATCCATGCGAAATTAGGGAAAGGATCTAAATCCATGGCCTCATAATTGAACTCTATTACTAGTTCAGGGCTTAATTCTGTACCATCTTCCACTTTCTTAACATAAACATAAATGCCACTATCTCCTGCCATAAAAGCCATTTCATTAACATCTATGATTTCCTTATATCCTAATTCATTCAGTTTGTATTTTAACTGTTCCATTATATTACCTCCTTGGATTTACTTCTTACTAATAATTACACCATTGGGTGTATAATAGTTTTGGCTGTTTTCAACTATTTCCAATAGTTCTGCCTTACTAATAGTGAATGGGATTTGCTCCATAACTTTTCTGAAAGGAATTTTGGGCTTATCTTTAAATAACTGATCTAGTATCTGTAAGACTTTTTGCTCAATATCCCCTTCACCTATTGAATACATTTCATTTTTTTTGATAATTTTTTTGTGCATTTCTAAAAACAATCTTACTTGAGATTGATTCCACTGGATACCAATCTCATTAAATCTGCTATGAACCTCAGATAATGTTTTAGGAGTTTTTAATTGCTCGTATGCTTTCTCAATCATAGATTACTCTCCTCCCTTCTTTCGCGATAATAAGAATAAGTTCACCTTACATTAGAGCATATACATAATTCTTCATATTTTCTGCTATTTCCGCCTCTTCTGTTAAACTCAGTCTTGGAATACGAATATTCTCAAATTCTCTTCTGTTTATTGTCTTAAAATATAAACCTATAGAACCGGCTTCAATCTGTTTTAAAATAATAGGCTGCTTGAATAAAAATAACAGGTAAAAAGGATCTATACTTACAGGCTTGATATTATAAAAAGCATCACTGGCCATCATCCTTTCATGTTTATCAGTAATCACTGCCGTCACATGTTTTTTTGTTCCCGTAGCACTTCCTGACTTTGCAGTAATCAATTCATTTTTCTCTAATACATACCTAATTCTACTGCTGAGGTTTTTATATAAGTCCTTTTCAGTACTTGTAATAATGGAAAGATCGTCATCTACATTAGATATATTGATATACTCAACTATTTGGTTTTCATCCATTTTAGGTTTTATAGCCTTCTTAATTTTCACCACTTGACCTAATGGCTGCCAACAAATATTACTACAACCATTATAAATGGTTTTATAAAGTTTACTTTGAAAATAGGTATAGTATTTAGGGTCTAGTCTATCAACATTTATTTCATTTCCGTTTATATAAACACTGTTAGAAATTTTAAATAAATCAGCGTCTTGCACAATATAATTGTTTAAAATATCCTTACATGCCTCATACAACCTATATGCATCTTTTCTATTATTGGTCTGTATGGGTTCATTAAAGGAGATGCTCTCATAATCCGCTGGTATTTTTAACTCCTTTATGTCACTAATACTTATGCGATTAATCAATCCACTTTTTATTGATTCAAGAGCATATTGACCTGCTTCACTATTCAAGTAAGCAACTAATCTTCTTGCTGTAAAAGGTTGCTTCAACCTTATCCTAATAATATCTGATGAAATAACACAGTCTTCTAAATTTGATGTTACCCTTACAACTTGACCCGATCTGCCTACCGCTGTTACCAGCACATCGTTTTCTTTTATGTAATCTTTTTCCCTCAGACCTTCTGCAGATATTGATTTTATGGATGGTTGGTATATTGTTCCATCTTTAAAATCACCTACGTTAATAAGCCTAATCCCTTCATCTATATAGTTTCTTTTTACCCTAGTACCATCAGTTATTTCAGTGGCAATGCTAGATAATTCTACTGTTTTAATACCTTCCAAAGACTTAATGCTTTTGTAATGATTTATTGTATAGCGGTAAGAGATATTTTTCGGGTGAATATAATGTGGTTCTACGAAGCAGCAATCCAATAACTCACCTTCTTTCTATTGCATAATTTCTCTTTTTTTATTTTAAATTAATTGTATCGCATAATTTCTCTTTTGTAAAGGGCCAATTGAAAATATTTCTACTTTTTTCTAATATCAAACTGAAGGACTCGATCTTAAAATTAATAATTAAACCTTTCCGTTTCGTTTATTTTCCAGGCATTATCTCTAATTTACTCAAACTCCCTATTTTATTTATATTAATTCCTATTTTTTTCTTACTTTTCCTCATTAAATCTATTTTATTTATTTTGATGGATTTTTTATTATGTAATCTTCCATTATTTTTAGGAGCATATCGAAAATTGAGCAAAAAAAATAACCGTTTTGTAGTTGATAACAAAATGGTTATTTTAAAAAAGTCTATTTTAGCCGATTTATACTGATTTAGCCCTATATTAGCCTACTGGGATTTTATATCAATTTCTTTCTATTTCTTTTGATTTTGTTCCTTTTATTTATTTTATTTATAGCATAGTCATCCTCTATAGCGATTTTTTTCGGCACGAATAAAATAATTAGGAAAATCAACTCCCTCTACGCTTAAGCAGGCAGTATATCTCAATATATCCGCCAATATTGAAAGTTAATAATTATCACTAATAGCCCTTAACAGTTTATACCCAGTAATAACTACTAACAATGGTTCTTAACTGTTATTAACCACTATCTAACAGGCTTACAATGCACTTATCAAAGTTTAATAATGGCTAACATGCAGTAATAACGGCTAATATTGATTATTATTGGTCAACAATTGCCAATTACCTTAACCTTGGTTATCAGTTTTTTTCACCTGAAAATGCTACCTTAATCAATTTAATAAATGCTACTGCTGCCAGTGTAAAAATTATTAAAGATTTGCTTCCTAACATATTATAAAGTTGTATGGAAGCACTTACTATAAGGCAGATTGAAATAATAAACGTTATTATTAAAATCTTGAACTAATATCACCTCCTGTAATCATATATGTTCTTATTGATGTCGGTATTTTTACAATATGCAAAGTTGTTTTATCTTACATGCCTGATATACCATAATCCTACTATCCTTTTTTTATTCAATCACTAAAATCTTCTCCAGTGTATAAATTAAACCATAGAATTCTCCAATATTTTAAATGGCTTGGTATAGTTTGTCCATTGGGGAATATTAGTATTTTATCCTTTTCTAAAAACCATTTTTCTATTTTTCTCATCCCTTTTTTGCTCCATTATATCATGGGCCTAATTGCTATTTCCGCTCCTAAAATAGAAAAAACCGGCCTGTTAATGGCCAGTTTTTAGATGCTGTCAAATATTTGGAAGACCTCATCAGGTATTTGGCTTTCTTCTGTAGAATAACAATCCTTGTCTGCCGTAAGATTCATATCCTGCAAAACTTCTCTAAGTGCCCTTTTAATCCTTATTAGTTCCCTCTCCTCTTGGGTGACACCTTCATAGGCTAATATGGCTTTGATAATATAGGCTGTTTTCTGTCTTTTAGACCTGATAATATTGTAAGCAATCCGATCATTTTCTCTTTGTAGGTTGAAAGATAGGTTCAATCTTTTAATTTCATCCAAGAATATCACCTGTCCCTACTAACTGCCTGCTTTGCCAAAAGTTCAAAGCCTTTTACATTTGCAAAACTATCTAAAACTTCTACATATCCTATTTTAGGACTATTTTCAATGTGTTTTTGCAAAAGCAATGAACCCCCACCAACAAATATTGTCGGATTTATTTTCATCTCAAAGCCATACTCTTTCAATCTATCCAACAGTTCTTCAACGTATATTTGTGTTTTGTCTTCAATTAATGCCTTAATATTTTCATTTTGAAAAAATGAGATGTTTTCTCCCAGAATTGTATCCTCAATCTGTTCCTCATGAATTTCTATCCCTAAAGACAGGATTTCCTGTTTTATGGAATTTAACAGAGTTACAATCCCAGTAGTTAAACTTATACAAGATTTAATGTTTAAAAGCCCCTTTTCAACAGTGAAAACATCAATGGTATATCCACCGATATCTACAACATTAAGTCTTGATACATCCTTATAGTGAGTGAAATGAGGCATTATCGCTGCATAGCCCTGGGGATAAACATATGCATCTTTAATTGACACTTCATATTGCTTCCCTCCATAGGTAAATGATATATCATCTCTTATAAAATACTCTCTGAATTTATCCTTTTGCTTCCCATAATACATAATAGGCAAGCCACATGCTAAAATGATCTCTCCCTTTTTAACCCCTTGATACTTCTTCTCTAACACTTCCGCAATGGCAGGCAATGATAGAATAAAGAAGTTGTCATTTACAGTCTTATCAACCATTACAGGAAATCTTTCACCTGAGATAGAGTAATACTTGCCTTCAAATACCAATAGTCTTTCTTTTGTAATAGGCATGGTGCTTGAAACAGTAAAGCCCGAATTATACTGATTAGCAATGCTTTTTACTGCCTTGTTTCCGTGGTCTATTCCTATAATATAACCCATAGATTTTCCCTCCTATTTTTGATAAATGGTTCCCCACAAGAACTATCAATAATATTTAGTTCCTGTGGGGTTCTTAATAATGAGATGTCACCTCCTCAAGTAATTACAATGTATTTGCATCCTCCTTTCTTCGAAAAATAAAAGGAAAAATGGATTACAGGCTTAGAACACCTGCAGCATTTTTCCCTAACTATCTATAGTAAATAAAATTTGTCATGCTATATTTGAACAAATGATGTTGGATTCCTTGTTTTTGCATTAATTTTTATCTGGTTTCACTTTCCCAAAAAAGTAAAAACCCCTGCGTTGTTTTCCGGTTTATCTGCCAAAGGCATCACTACAAAAACAATCTGCAGGGGTTCAGTATCTATATTAACTTCGAAGGAGAGTGTTGCTCATATTATAGCATGCATGAACGGTAAATGGAGCCCTATATATTTACATATAATGGTTGATATCCTCCATTGTCTGTGCTAGGATGATGTACACTAAAAAATAAAGGAGGTATGTTTTTGGCATTTCCATTAAATTTAGAGGATTTGCAAAATGCTATACTCAATAGCAACCTAACTGAAAAAGATTATGATTCACATGATTTCTTCATCCTAAAAACTTGCATTATCTTATTATCATCTATGCAGGATTTGATAAATCAGATAGAAATGGGTGAAGGCTTCTCTGTTCATTGTGAAAAAGAGTGGTCACAATTTATCAAGCATTATAACAAGACTTATACAAGGGCGAAAAAAATCTTCCATCGATATTTAAAACGATTAAAAATCGATTATTGGGAACAAGAAGAACTGGTTCGCAATATATTATGGGTTACAAAACTTATTAATTCTGGTTTCTATGATAATGATGATGAAGATGTATATTTTCATGCCGTTATTCTAAGTGGTAAATTCTTCACTTCAGTTTTTTACTATAATTACCTGATAAACGAGGCCTGTGACAGAAAGATTAATTCACCTGAAAGCCTTTTTAACACTAGAAAAAATCTGTCTTCCATCAAAAACGAAAGGCTATGGATTGAAGAAACCTACAATAAGTTGAAAGACAAGGAAATTGATGAAGTTCCTGAAGAAACAAAAGAAATGTTGTTTGCTCTTTGGGATCGAACCTTCGATTTTGTACAAGAACTAATAAAATGTTTTAGTAAAACTGAAGCCTTGAATAATTAATATAGTCCCCTGATACCTTGGGGACTATATTAATTCCAAATAGTTAAACTATATCCTGATAAATTTTTTTACCTCTCTTTGTGTTAGTGAAATGAACTCTGCTCCAGGGACGGGATAATTACTTAAGACCAGAACTTTACAAGGTTCCGTTATAGCCCTAGCCCTTCCTACAGTTTGAACAAGTTCAGACTCTATCATATAAAATTGGATTTCCCGTAATAAATCATTGCTGCTGTAAGTATTGAAGTAAAAGTTGTAGTTTCCCCTTGAAACAGGCTGATACATTACCTTGCTTTCATTTAGCCTTACATCAAGGCCTAAAACACTTGCAAATAGCAGATAACAATAGGGGTTAATATGGGGAGTCCCTATTACAGTGATATTTTGACCTTTTAGATTATCACGCCCCGCACTATTCCAAAATGACACACTTGGTTCACTTATATCATTAAAAAAGCCGCTGTAAGTGATAACCTTACTATCAGGGTTATATCTATTTATTAAAGCATTTGCAATATCCATCATTTCTTTTTTATTTCTATGAATGGATAACTTACTAAAGGCTCTTATAGGAACTTGCCAAATCTCTCCTTTGTGTTCAACATCACCAACATCATAAAATTTCATATTTTGACCGAAAACCATTTTATAAATCTTTTCATTGGCAGTTGCACTGAAAATAATTACCTTTTTATCAGGTAAGTCTCTTTTGTTTATAAAAAGTATCTGCTCATTACCATTTCGCCCAGTCACTTTGACAAAATGACTTGAATTTAAAAATCCTAGCACATTTGTCGTTATTAGGTCATTTTTTACTACTAATTTTTCAATCTCCTTTGCACAAAGCATAAAATAATTCGGTGTTTTTAGTACCACTCCTTCAGGCGTTTTGGTAATTAACTCAAACATAAAATCGGTTAACTTTTTTAAAGGCGAAAATTCCGGATCTAAATACACCAGTTGGCTAAGTATAGCCATGTCTTGTATTGACATAGATGAAATTGGAAACATTCCATTTAGAACAATATCTTCATCTATTATTAGAGTATCATTAAAGTCCTTTTCAAAAAATATTCTTTGGTGAGTAGTTAAGATAGTTTGGTTCTCAGATTTTTTTACTCGCCTCAAGTCCTTAATATATTGTGCTATGACTTCATTTTCCTTTGCTAATTGTCTTAAATACATATTTGCTCCTTTAAAAGAGCCTGTATCATAGAGCCTATCTAACTTATTGCGTTTTTCAGGTTCAATATCAGGAAGTTGTGGCACAGCATAATGGTCTACTCCTGCTTTTGCCAATCTCTCGCTTACCTCGTCCTTTAATTTATGTGTAGGCACTGCTATCGTCAATTTATTATCTATACTTGCATTTATGTATTCTTCAGTTTTCCCTAACCCTGCTGGTGCCTTTATAACAAAAATCCCCTTTTGTGGAGAGGCAATTATTTCATTAACAATATTGGATAATTCCTTTCTTGCCTCTTCTATACTTTTAGTTTTTCTTTTACCAACTACTTGAATTCTCCCTTTGAATAATTTTCCTTGTTCTATCATATTAATTCCATGTTTGCAGTCTTTAATGAAAGGACAATAACTTTCGCACCTAGAAGGAGCATATTTACCTTTGAGAATTTGATTCTTCATAACCCACCAACTATAGTTTTTCACCTTATATTCTTCACGGCTGTTTAGAATCTTATCTACTTTCGTTACTCCACCTTTTATTTTCAAAAGGTTGGACATGAGACCAAACATTTCATTGTGGTACAACCAATACTTACCATCTATTGCTTCCCGGTATAATCGACAATTTTTATATAGATTTTCAAAGGGGTAAGCCGTTATAAGATATGTCTTAGTATTTTCCTTCTTAATATCAAAGCGGGGGGCAAAGTCGTTTTCCTTTTCAAAAAAATACTCCTGCGTATTATTGTAACAAAAATAGATTACATACCCCATATGACTAAAAAGTGTACTATTATATATATTATTAATTAAGGACTTACACTTTTTAGTCATTGATACATAAACATTGCTACTATTAACTTCAGGCATATCTTTTTCATCATGAAACGTAAAAAACTTTGGATAACCATTCTCCATGTCAATTCCAACATCTCTGCAAAAATTATACATGTTTCTCGATGCATTAGTACTATTTCTAATTACTGAGCATGCAGCAAATATAAGATTCGGTATTGATTCTACATATGAAAAGTTTTCATAAATAACTTCTCTGCCACCGTATATTATTCTCGAAGGATCTCTTGTTTCTGTTTTGGACTGTGGGAAAACTTCCAACAGGGATCTAATTACCAGATTGCGAACCCTGATATCCTGAATCACCTCATCCATAACGAAAACCATTTTAAACCCACTATCTGAATTAAAGGGCGTGTATATAAATGAAGGGAATAGATTTACCCTTTCACAAGTATCTAACACATTTTCCAGCGAATCATTTTCAATATCAACAACAAATATTTGTTGACTTATCCAGTTCTTAATACTTCTCTGCCCATCCTTAAAAACCGATGGTGAATAAGTTTTGCCATTTGGTATTATTATGCTTTTGGCAAAATCCTTTACAGAAATTTCTTTGACATGACATCCAATTCGTGCTGCTATTTTTGCAATCTCTTCTTCTGTCGGCTTCTTACTAAACTTTTGAGTATCTAAACATAATTTAATCATCATTTTCATGCCTCCTTTGTTATTAAACAAAGGGGCATGCTGTATTTTAGTGTTTTGGTATGTATTTTAAATGTGCTTTATTAAGATACTTTCTTTATGTTATATTAAGTCTTTTTATTAGTTTTATTGTTGCCCCTGATTTGATTTATTCATATGGTTCAAATCCCTGAGTTTCATATTCATAAGGATTGCTATGTTTACGTCTTCTCATCTTTCTTAGTGGAATAATTTCTCCAGTATATGGGTTATAAACTCCCATTTCTTCTCCTGTATAGGGATTTATTTCGATATAGTCATCTCTAAAATAGACATCCATACATAAATCTTTATGGCCTTTTTTTGTCATTTAAGTCACCTCCCTTCTTATATTTGGGAGGGCTTTTTGTAACCATTTGCCCTCCGATCTTGCATATCCCCTTCTCGCAAATCTCCGCCATCCTGCCATGTCTGTTGATATTGCATATAGGAGATTCGCATATTTTTCAGAAAATCTTTTTTTAATTGTGTCATATCGAATATAAAATAGAAAAGTGTGGATAAACCACTTCTCTGCTTCATCTAACTTGGATATCTCAATTTCAAATAATTCCTTTGTTTTGTTAATAGCATTAGTCAATATTTTCCTTTCATCTCTTTTAAACTTCTCTAATGCTTCTTCTGATATCAGATTAGAATGTTTGTTTATGAAAAATTCTACTAGACTCATTAAGTCTAAAAAATTTTCCGTTCTTATCATGGTTGATCCAACTTCTTGTATGTGTATTTCAGCAACATACTCAAAGTGAAAACCTTTTATAGTTGTCTCATCAATATAAATTGGCATTACAAAATTTTTTGCATACGTTCTCTCAAGAATCGTTCCATCAAATGAATAACACATATTTCTTCTCTCCTTTCTTAAAAAACAAAAATACTAACAGGAAATAAAGCCAAAGATAAAATATCCTTTGACTAGGTTTGCTCTGTTAGTATGCTTTGATTTTTTGTATTCAGTTTTTGTTAGTAAACAATTATTTAACCTATAAGTTATCCTGCTTTAAACTCAAATAAAACTTTGCCAATAATCCTTATGCTTTTAGTATCAGTTAGAACAATAGGTGTATCATCTTCTTCCCTTGAAACTGCATTCATAATATCAGTTAAGACCATGGTTTTTTCCTGATAATTATATTTACCGACGTATATTGCATCACCCCTTTCAAAAAGTATTTTATCTTTATCTTTGTATTGTCCAAGATTAACAAGGTAGCAGTACTCCTTATCATCAGGTTTAAACCACACCACTTCACTATCTGGTTCTATTTCTTCCTTTAAAAGGCTAAAATCAAATCCCATATCCCTACCTGTTATTGGTCCGCTATTTAGTGCAGTATATAAAGGCAACTTCCTGAACTTACTTCTCACATATTCCCCAGTGGCTAGCCTAAGGTTCCTTATTTTTTTAAATCCGTAATAGGAATCCTCGGTATAGGGGGTTGCATAATCTGGATAGATAAAGTTCTCCCCTAATGCATCTTTTACGTTATTTAGTAGTTCGTCAGTTAAGTTATCTCCCAAATTCTCCTTATTGGTCTCAAGGAAGTTAATAAAAGCATTAACCTTTTCCTCTTCCATATCATTTACTTTTAGTAACTCTCCTAAGTATTCCTTAAGAGTATTGCAGGCAATTATATGTTTTAGATCCGCTTCATCAAGAATCCCTATCTGGAAGAGCAAAAAGGAATAGTTAATATCTAGTATTTTGGCTATGACTTTTAAGTCCTCGTAATCCGGAATAATGTTGTTTTTAAGCATCTTGCTGATATAAGATGGTGATTTGTTTAGTGCATCTGCTAAATCAACTGCTTTTATATTTTTTTTGGCCATTTCCATTCTAATAAATTCACTTAAATTAAAACTCATTATCTATCACCTCCTTGAGTATATATTACAATAAATTTACCGATTGTCAACTATTATTATTATCATTTGTAAAATATTTTACTTTTATTCATTTTTATTGTTGACATTTAATAAAACTTGCTTTATAATTAACTTATAGTAAAATTATTCTCTTTATTTTTTGCATTATAATTGACTTTTAGTAAATTAAGTAGCGTAAGGGGGTGTCTACCGAAAATATAATTTAAAAGTAAAGGAGGTTGATAGATATCCAAGATAATGTTTTATAAAAGGTAAAAAAACAGGCCAAGAGAAATCCTCAAATTCCTCTTGGCCCATTAAAATCGTCCAATTACATTATATCAAACAATAACAATAAATCTACCTATTTTATTAGCAGAAAAATTACAAACTTAATTTTAATAATTCAAACGTTAGTATATCACGTGTTTTTTGAAATAAGCACAAAAATAAGAGATTTCTTTGGAAATGTTTAATAGGAGGTGTTATGACTATGATTAACTCTGATTTAAATGAAAAAGTAAAATGTTGTTTAACTGATTTCCATAATGGAAATGGACCTGAATATTTCCCTAGTCTGATGGAAGATTATGTATTGACATATCACAAGTTACTATATAGAACCATTACAAAACTTGATAATTATTTTGATTCAAACGAACTTTACTGCTTATTTGATATATTTAATGCAATCAAATATTCGCCAAAGATATCAGCAAATAGATTTCTACTTTTAGAAACAACTGATGTATTAGAAAATGAGCAATGGATGATTGAAAAATGGAAAGTTGACAATAAGGTTCTTATAGACAAAATCAATAAATTATCTGAGTTTCAGGCTTTCGCAATGATTATGATTATCTACAAATTTTGGAGAGATACAGATCGATACAAAGATGATTTATCCCTTTTGTTTAAGGATGATACTGAAAAAACTCTTATTTAAAAAATATTATGAAAGGAATGATTATTTATGGCAAACCTTACATTACCAACAAAATTATTGTATGAACAGATGAAAACTGGTCAGATGTTATCAATAAGAATTTATAGTCCGCAACTGAAGAAACATCAAACTGCTTTTGTAATAAAAGATTTTGCAAAAAATATAAAGTATATTCTAAATAACACTAACACTGCAAGCGCACGATGTTGCGTAAATGTTTCCGGAAATGCTGCTTCATTAATTTATTTAATAGGTTTTGGTGAGCATAACAACCCCCTCTATAACTATTGGTTTAACTATCATTCAAAGTCAATAAACACACACGAATTAGAAGATCTTTCATATCAAGACACTGTAGATTATTTATTAGTTGATCACAAAAATAAATTGAGAGAGGTATTAAGAATTAAGAATATTTTAGTTGATGCTGCTCCAATATATGTTAATCTTGCAAAAGAGATGTATTGGACCCCTTCCGAATTCAAACAACTACAAAATAATATAATGAGAGACTTTAAAACTTATAGAGAAATCTGGAACTCCATCCCAGTGAATATGAGTGCATAATCTTTAATTTCAAGTATATTAACATCCTTCAACCCTGTTGTCCACCTAGGGTGGAGGATGTTTATTATTTTCACTTCTTCTTAAGAAATCATAAACAGTTGTATGGCTTGTCCCCATTAATTTTGCAACCGTTGGCACGCTGTTATACTTTAATAGCCGTATTAATTCCTCTCTCCAATAATCCCCGAAATCCACAATCCGAGAATATCTATACTTGTCTTCTTTTTTCGTATCAGGTCCACGTCTCAAATATGAAAAACCACAATTTGGACAGGTAAAATATCCTATTGGACTCTTGGTTTTATAATTATTTTTTATTTCTACATTCTCAATGACCTGTTTCTTATATTGTTTGCAAACAGGATTTAGACAAGGATACGGCCCTTTCCCAAAAGGTAGGTACTCTACATTTTCATTAAATAACACTTCTGGTGATAGACCTAAAAATCTCATAAATAATATATGTTTTAATGGATCTTCGATAGTTGCTTTGTTCCATCCCATTTTTAAAAGCCAATTACTGTTATTAGTCTTCCTAATTGTATTATGAGTCATCTGAAGTATCTCACTGCCCCAAAAGGCTTCAAAATCAGCAATAAGTTTTTTCTGCCTTAGACTGCCATTCACTGTTGCATACTCCAATATCTTCAACTGATTTAAATACTGTTCCTTAATATTAGTATTAATAACAGGGTTATTTAATACCCAGCACATATCATCTGCAATAATCAGTAATTTTTCATAGGTTCTTTGCTCATACACAACCTCATTTTCAACAATGCAGTTTTTCTCCCTTGCTGCTACATATTTATATTTATTGTCCTCAAGTGATACACTGCTATTATAAATAGGTATTTTATGGTGAGGACAAATATAGATGCCTCTTATCTGATGAACCCTATGCCAATATAATTCGCCATATCTATCCATATCTTCTTTATTGCACTTTGGACAAAATCTAAGAAATTTATTTTCAGCCAGTGGGTTTATTATGCCTGTTATTTTGTTGTATATTTCAACATCCCCATGCAACATATACTGTCTTATTATTCTCCCTGTTCTCAAGGCTTAAAAAGACCGTATAATAGGGAAATAGGGTATGTTCGAATATTAGCCTATCTACATCAAAAGGACTGTTTAAGGGCATATTGTGGACCAAATTTGCCAATAATGTTGGGAATTCCAGGCTACAAACTATACGCTTTACATTAAACAGATCCCTCGCAGTTTCACTTCCATTGAAATTTGGACTTTTAACATGATATCTAGCAAAAACACTATATAATATTTCATCTGGGTACGGTGTAGGGAAAAAAGTCATCATATAACTTCAAATCCTTTAATTAACCCATGATTTTTCAATATATCATAAGCAGTTAGGCCTTCCTCCTTATTCTGCACCATAACTCTAATATCATTTTCTGCACTTGGAGGCATCTTCTTTGTTCTAACTTTCACTGGCTTTTCATTATTTTCTACTGTAGGTGGCTTGGAAGTGGTAGGTATTACAAACCTATTCCGATTAGGCAACTCATAATTTAAATCAATATTGCCAGTATATATGTCAGGATATTTTACTATTTCCATTACATTACCTGTCCTTAATGCATTTAACATTGGCTTTACCAGCCTTAAACTTTCGTCAGCCACTTGTTTAATTAATTCAGGTGTTATTGTCTCAATCCCGCTTGAAATTGCCTTTGTTTGAGCAAGAGCATAAAGTTTCACTGTTATATCAATTATTCCTTGGGATTGATCATATAGGGTATCTATTAATTCATCAGTCAGAGCATTAGGCCTTTTCGTCCATTGATAGCCCCATATTGCACTTACAAGTAGTTTGAAGTTAATATCATTATCTAACCTTTCAAATACCAAATCTCCTTGCCCTGAACCCCTCCTTGCCTGGCGGAACTTCCCTTGCAATACCCCCATAGCCTCAGGAGTTCCTATTAATAATACTGGTAAGCCAATAGTGTTGACCAGAGTAACAAAAAAATTCAGCATCCTGTCGGCTCCTCCAGACTTGGACTTGCTAAGGTTTTGTATCTCATCAATTACTAATAACCCTAATGAAATACTTTTAGCAATATTACTCATGGCAACGAGCATATTATCTACTGAAAGTTTACCGCTGCCAAATCGTGAATAATAGTCTGTCCCTAATACCTCATCAACCTTACTAAAAAATGATAGACAAAGTCCTTTAATGCTTCCATCGTAAGAGCATTCAAGCCTTAAATATACTACCTGATATCGTGAAAGTGGGATATCTTTGTATTTAGAGTGAACGATTACTTGTGGATACATGGATAATATTCTGTTCACAACTGTTGTTTTCCCCATACCTGATACTCCAAGTAAAGTAAAAGAGCCTGCGGTGCTGCGATAATTGTTTGAAACAAAGGACTTATCCAATACATTTCTTGCTACATAACCCTGTCTTATAACTCTACTGATTCTACTTTCTAAATCTAAATGTATCGCTAGTGGCTGAAAGACATCATATAGACGTCCCACTAAATGGGCTCTGTATTGATTATCTAACTGTCTTTCTTCTTTATTATAGGGAGGAAAATTTGCTAACTTTGATACTACCTCTTCAGAAGATATGATTTCAGGCAATGCCTCTATAAATGGATTACCTTTATATTCTGAAATAATCTGCTCTTTGTATTGGGCATTATGTATCAAATCCAGCACGGTCTTTTCCCTCCTTCTGTGCCTTTAATAGTAATTCGACTAAATTTTGCTCGGCATCACCATAGGCTTTTTCTTCAACTACTATATTTGGTTCTTCTGGTCTTATTTCGATAATATTTTGTTTCCTCTCCTGCTGCTTCTCAAAATGGCGATTATCTCTGATATTCTGGATACGCCTTTTTTTGCTTATGCCTTCTTCAACTTCATTTTTTGTCTCTTCTTTTGCCTGTTCAATGATTTCTTCTATGTCATTTAATAAATCTATTTTATTTTGCAATTCTGCTTTTTTTGAGGCTTTAGCCTGCATTTTTTCATATTCCATTAGATATGTTACTTCTTCAATGGACTTTTCTTTGTATCTTGACTGGTGTTCTAATAAAAAACACTTATCAAATTTTCTCCCATCTTCATATTTGATATAAATATAACTCATATCCCTTGGATCATATGATATGTCAACTTTCCAAGATCCATTGTTCCTTGCTTTCTCGAACCATCGTTCTTTTAATGAGGTTTTAGAACCAAATAGCATCCCTTTAAATTTAATCCCATGCTGTGTCACAGTTGCTTTATCTTTTGGCAGTAGATTTAATTTCAATAAATCCTCATCAACAGTTCTTAACCTTCCTGTTCTATTAGCAACACCCCATTCCCAGATTAACTTGGGTATAGGTTCTACACCGTCTGCAATCATATCTTCACTTCGGGTATAGTTAGATAAATAGTGATGATTATTATGATACAATACACATTTTATTATGATTTGAGTAAACTGCCTTAAATCAAGGGTTGCTGAAAGTCTGTAATCTTGCTCTCCTCTTTCACGATATTGACTTTTAATTGCACCGGGCATGAAAGGCTTGGTATGTTGGTTTATAGTATTAAAATACCTCTCTATAATCCCCTTCATGTCACCTCTGTAAGGGCTGGTATTTAATACTTTTATTCCAAATGCTGATATTAAAGATTCTATGTTTTCCCCTTCCAATTCTCCTCTATCGGCAATAATTGCTTCGGGCAGGGTGCTGCAGTAATTCCACTCATCATTGCCAATCTCTATACCGTACTTCCTGCAAAAGGATACTTTATCTGACGCAGCATTAATTAATGCGATACTCGCCCCAATCCAACTTGGACCTTCCAAAGATATATTAATTCCTACGACACAACGTGAAAATACATCCATAACAGTATATATAACCGGCCTTCCTATAATCCAATTTCGATTATATTGGGATACTAAATAAACATCTCCTACTGTTGCATCTATTTGAAATATTGCTCCCGGTCCAAATGCTTCTTCAGTAGAAGAGCCTGTTAACCCCCTATGTTGTAATTCATATCGCTTTGCACTTTGCCTGGTAGATACTTCTTTTTTAATGTTTCTCTCCTTATTAAACCAATACCTGAATTGTCTTAATGTAGGAATGGCTTCATTTACTATTCCATTATCACTAAAGTATTCCTTAATCATAAGTTCATAGGTTAATGTTAAAGTCTTTCTTGAAGAATTGTAATAAAACCTATTAAGTGCTGTATTAAAAATCTTTATCGTTTCGGGGGTAATAACAAAAGTATTATCTTTTTCTTTGTTCCCTTGTTTCCCACCACAATTATGATAATCAGGAAGTAAAGAGTTTTTGTGCATACCTCTCTGCCAAAACCGTTTTAAATATCTCATTACAGTTGCTTCGTGGATATTTTCAACATATTCTCTGACAAGTTTAGCCCTCTTTTCAGCAATGTAAATATCAGGCTCAATTGTAACAATCTCTTTAATGGCATTATAGGCCTTATCTCTTATGGCCTTATGTTTAGGTAGGATATCCTCTTCATCTTTAATGATCATATATGGTTCGTTATCTAAAACATATATAGTGCCATCATTTAACCCACTCTGAATAAAGGTTTCTGAAACTGTAATAGGCATTGAGTTACCGTAAATATCAATTAAATAGATGATATCTTTATAGTAATACAGAATTCGGTAATATATTTTACCCTGACTTGTTTCATATAAGATTACACTATTGATTGGAAGCATACCTAGCACCCCAATCAATAATAATTTTGGGACGACTTTTTGCTATATCTATTGATTCATTCATATCAATGTAAATATGTTTAGATGCTAGAAGGTATTTAAAAATGTATAACCCTGTTCCATCTGACACATCATTTTCTTTATCAAAATCAGAAGTTATTTTTCTAATTGAATATTTACTATCCCTAAATTTATCAATTAGAATGTTACAATAATTCTCTAATGAATTTTCTGTTAAGCCTCTTTCTTCATAGGTATACAAACTTGAGTGTATCCACTCTATGTTTTTTACCATTTTAGTAGGTATTTCTTTTTGGGTAATTATGCCAAAATCAATTTGTTTTGCTGCCCAATATCTTCTTTCTATTTCCAGTCTTTCCAGCACGGACTTTTTCCCTAACTCACTCGATGATTTTACTGTCCTTGCAATATATTTGTGATTTCGTAAAGTTAGTAGAAATGTAGTTGTTAGTATATATGGAGGCTCTTTATTAATAAAAAACTCTTGCTTAAGGTCTTTATTGTCTTTTACTACCTCTGCTAAATCTAAAAGTGGATAATGTTCTCTAATATCTACTATTTCATCATCCCATTCAAACATGTAGAAACATCTCGTTTGTATATCTGAAAAGAAATGATGTATTCTGTTTGTCTTCCAGCCTTTTATACGTGAAACCCTGCCTTTTGACGGGAAGTCTTGTATAGATAACCAGGGCTTATAGGAGGCTAATTCCCCTGCACCACGGTTTTCAGACAGGAATCTTTTATACTTTGCCATAGTCCAAGAAGTATCTCTTTTGGCCATATAAACCTTCCTTTCTTTCATACTTCTTGGATGTGATGTTAACGTAGTATACTGGGATTTTCAACAGGGATAATGCTTTATTTTATATAGAAAACTTATTAAACGGCTGAATATTGGCGTTTGGTTACTATAAAATTTTTTTCTGAAATTTACCCTTATTTTTGTGCCATTTTTTATTTATTACTATGTCCAGTTACAAATAAGTTTGCTCACGTAGTTACAAAGTTTGCTCGTGATGAAATGTAGTTGTTGCAAGGCTTCTCGCTGTTTCTTCCCTTGTAGTGACAAAGTTTGCTCTCGGGTTTTATTACCTTAAAAAATATAAAAAAAGATATAAAAAATGAGAAAATGACAAGCGAGTTTGCTCGTGAGCAGTGAAGAATGACAAAGTTTGCTCGTGGAAGGTAATGAGTATTCATACGCAGGGTATAACCTACGGGAGGAAATATCGAAACCACCTAAACATCGGAATTCTACTTGCTTTCGAGGGATTAAAACTGCGTCCGGATTTCATATTTTTATTTATTTCTATATCTATTTTTACACACAAAAAAACCGCCAAAGGGAATTTACCCCATGACGGTTGGCGACTTGCGATAAGCAAACTTTGTAATTGTAAACAAACTCGTGTGTAATGAAACAATATATGTCCAGTTACAAATAAGTTTGCTCACGTAGTTACAAAGTTTGCTCGTGATGAAATGTAGTTGTTGCAAGGCTTCTCGCTGTTTCTTCCCTTGTAGTGACAAAGTTTGCTCTCGGGTTTTATTACCTTAAAAAATATAAAAAAATATATAAAAAATGAGAAAATGACAAGCGAGTTTGCTCGTGAGCAGTGAAGAATGACAAAGTTTGCTCGTGGAAGGTAATGAGTATTCATACGCAGGGTATAACCTACGGGAGGAAATATCGAAACCACCTACACATACGAATTATACAGGCTTACGAGGGATTAAAACTGCGTCCGATTTCATATTTTTATTTATTTCTATATCTATTTTTGAACACAAAAAAACCGCCAAAGGGAATTCTCCCCCCTGACGGTTGGCGCTTGCGATAAGCAAACTTTGTAATTGTAAACAAACTCGTGTGTAAATAAACAAAAACTATCGCTTGGAGAATTGCGGAGCGCGCCGGGCTTTTTTTAAACCGTATTTTTTACGTTCTTTCATCCGGGGATCCCGCGTCAAGAAGCCCTCTTTTTTTAATAAGGGACGAAACTCCTCATCTGCCTCCAGGAGAGCTCTGGCGATACCGTGCCTGATCGCCCCGGCCTGACCCGTATATCCACCGCCTTCCACCTTGGCCAGAACATCAAATTTATGCAGGGTTCCGGTTACCTCCAGCGGGCGGCGGACCTCCGCTTTTAATGTATCCATACCAAAATAATCCTGAAGTTCCCTGCTGTTGATGATAATCCTACCTTCTCCCGGCAGCAGGCGCACTCTGGCTATCGATTTTTTCCTGCGACCCGTACCAAAATATTGCACTTGGGCCAATCCATTACACTCCCTTCTTTGTTCAGGTATTTATTGTTCGACAACTCTTTTCGGGTTTACCTTCCAAGTAACAGGCCCCTGTGCCTGATGGGGATGCTGGGAACCGGCATAAACCTTAAGTTTTTTAAGCATTGCTCTACCCAAGCGGTTAGCGGGCAGCATCCTTTTTACAGCCAGGGTCAGAATAAATTCCGGCTTTTGCTTGAACAGTTCATCGTAACGTATTTTCTTTAAACCTCCGGGATAACCTGAATGCCTGTAATAATATTTTTGCCGTAATTTATTTCCTGTAAGAGCTACTTGATCAGCATTAATGACAATTACAAAATCACCTGTATCCACATGGGGAGTGTAAATCGGCTTATGCTTGCCCCTGAGGATTCTGGCAACCTCACTGGCCAGTCTGCCCAGAGGCAACCCGGAAGCATCGATGATATACCAATTACGCTTAATTTCACTTTCTTTAGCCATGAAGGTTATGCGCATATCTTTGCCTGCCATGTTCATAAAAAATGAATCTTCCGGTTTTCAGCAGGCCTGTAACCTCCTTTCCTGCAACATTTCATTTTCCGTCTGTTACAACGGTTATTTTATTATAATTACTACTTACAGTCAAGCTCCATCGTCGTCAGAATCCCGGTAAAGAACCTTTTCCAGGCAAAGCCCTCTGGCCGGAGCCGTCATCCCTGCCTTCTGACGCTCTTTACTTTCCAGTATCCTCCTGATTCCCTGTGGTTCCATCTTTCGCCGCCCCACATCTACCAGCGTCCCTGTTATACTGCGCACCATTTTATAAAGAAAACCATCCCCCTTAAAATTTAAAATAAGCATTTTTTTTTCCCGTTCAATTTTTAAGGAAAAAAGAGTACGCACTGTCGTCTTTACTGTGCTGCCAGAAGATTGAAAGGCCTTAAAATCGTGTTTTCCGACCAAAAAGCGGGCACCCTCCTGCATGGCCTCTGTCTCCAGGGGAACACGTATATGCCAGGAAAAATGTCTACGGAAGATATCCGCTGCAGGACCGTTATCAATAGTATAGGAATATAGTTTGGCTCGGGCGTCCCTCCGGGCATGAAAATCATCAGAGACGATTTTGGTTTTTAAAACAACGATATCGGCCGGTAAAAGTCTGTTCAGGGCTCGGAGAAGCTGCAACGGAGCAAGCAGAGGAGGCGCATAAAAATTTACGATCTGCCCCCGGGCATGTACTCCGGAATCTGTCCTGCCGGCAGCCTCCACTCTTATTTTTTTCTTATAAATTATTTCCAGGCTTTTTTCTACCAATTCTTGCACTGTCAAGGCGTTCTTTTGGGTCTGAAACCCATGGTAAGAAGTCCCATCATAGGAGAGGACAAGCAGGTAATTCAGCAAACTGGCATCACCCTCCATCTGCAAACAGCGGCTGCATTCCAATCTGCAAACCAAAGCCTAGACGCCGCTTAAAATAAGGGCTAGGGTAAAACCGGCAACGGTAACCAAACCAAAATAATCCAGGATGCCGGTCTGTAACTGCCGCATTTTAGTGCGATTTACTCCCCCACGGTAACAGCGCGCTTCCATCGCTACCGCCAGTTCGTCAGCGCGACGAAAGGCACTGACAAAAAGAGGAACCAACAAAGGAACCAGGCTGCGGGCACGGCGAAAAATGTTTCCCGTTTCAAAATCCGCTCCACGGGCCATTTGAGCATTGCGAATTTTCGTGCCTTCTTCCATCAACGTGGGAATAAACCTTAAAGCGATCGTCATCATCATGGCAATTTCATGGCCCGGCACCCCTAAGCAGCGAAAAGGGCGCAGTAAGAACTCTATCCCATCGGCAAAAGCTATGGGGGACGTGGTCAAAGTAACCAACAGTGTCGTAATGACCAGTAAAATAAGCCTCAGGGTCATAAAAGTTCCCAAATAAACCCCGGCTTCTTCCACCGTTAACGGCCCCCAGTGCCAGTATACCCGCCCCCCTTTAGTAAACAAGAAGTGCAAGGTAATTGTAAAAAAAACGATATAAAAGATTGGCTTTAAACCCCGTAGAAAATAACGCCAGGGAAGGCCCGCACTAAAAAATACTGTCAGAATAAAGATACAAAAAATTGCAAACCCTAAAAAACTTTTGATCATGAACAACGCAGCAAAGAGGATAAACAGGTTTATTAATTTAATTCTTGGATCCAATTTATGCAGAAGGGAATTACCGGGAAGGTAATGTCCCAAAGTTATGCTGCGCACGGCCTTCAATCCTTCTTAAAATGATGCAATATTTCTCTACCCGCCTCCTCTACAGAAAAAAGATCCGTCCGGATATTATTCTTCCTTGTTTTTAATTTCTGCAGGAGATCTGTGAGGGGGGGAAGATCCAGCCCTATTTTTTCGATTACCGGGGCAGAGTTAAAAACCTCTGCCGGTGTACCCTGCAACACCAATTCCCCACGGGAAAACACAAAAAGTTTTTCGGCCAAGCGTGAAACATCCTCCATATTGTGGGTAACCAGGACCACAGTGAGATTTTTTTCCCTGTGCATTTTTTTAATTTGTTCCAGCAGATACCGCCTGCCCGCAGGGTCCATACCCGCAGTCGGTTCATCCAGAATAATTACTTCCGGTTTCATGGCCAAAATTCCTGCCAGAGCAACCCTTCTCTTTTCACCACCGCTCAGGTTAAAAGGAGAACGTTCTTGATAGGTTTCATAATCAAGACCGACCAACTCCAGGCTGTACTGTGCTCTTTTTTTTAGTTCTTCTCCCACCAAACCCAGGTTACGGGGCCCAAAAGCAACGTCTTTAAAGACTGTTTCCTCAAACAGTTGGTGTTCCGGAAATTGAAAAAGAAGCGCGATGCGGGAACGTAGTTCCTGCAAGCTGAACTCTTCTTTCCAGATATTACGGCCCTCAAAGAGCATCTCACCGGAACTGGGCTTTAAAAGGCCGTTAAAATGTTGAACCAGAGTAGATTTACCTGAGCCGGTTTCGCCAATAATGCCCACAAATTCGCCCTGTTCAATTTTTAAGTTAACATTTTTTAAGGCTTCCACTTGAAAAGGGGTTTCCGGCATATAAACATGTGTTAGATTTCTGGTTTCAATGAACATAAAAAAGCCCACCAGTTCATTCCTGACATAAACGTCATTTTTCCCCTAAAAAATTCACCAACTCATGAACATTTAATACATGGGAGGGAACCTCCAACCCGCCGGCACGCAGTATGCGGGCCAGCTTGGGGATGGTAGGAGTTTCCAAGCCAAGCTGCTCGAGATTAATTTCTCCGGCAAAGATTTCCGCCGGTTTGCCGCTTTGTACAATTTTGCCCTTATCCATGACCAGAACACGATCCGCTTCCAAAATCTCCTCCATATAGTGTGTGATGTGCACCACTGTGATGCCCTCCCGGCGGTTCATTTTCCGGATCGTTTCCAGGACTTCGCGGCATCCACGGGGATCAAGCATGGCTGTAGGCTCATCCAGCACCAGGCAGCGGGGAAACATGGCGAGCACACCGGCGATGGCCAGTCTTTGTTTTTGCCCGCCGGAAAGCAGGTGCGGCGCATGATTCCTGAAAGATCGCAGGCCGACCAACTCCAAAGCTTTCTGCACCCTTTTAATAATCTGGCCCGTCTCCACTCCTAAGTTTTCCAGGCCAAAAGCAACATCTTCCTCTACAGTAGTGGCCACAATCTGGTTATCCGGGTTTTGAAATACCATGCCCACACGGCGACGAATCTCCCAGCAGTGCTCTTCCTGCGCTGTCAAAAACCCGTCAATCCGGACTTCCCCGGATGTTGGTAATAGTAAAGCATTTAGATGCCGTGCCAAGGTAGATTTACCGGAACCGTTCGGGCCGATTAAAGCCAGATATTCCCCTTTCCCGATCTTTAAGGAAATGTTTTCCAGGGCCCTGACGGACTGCCCTCCGGAGGAATAATCAAAGGTGACATTCTTCAGTTCAATAATCGTCTCCACAGTGCTCACTCGCGCCCTAACTATATTTTAGATTCCCGGCCACCCTCCCTGTAGTGCTCACACCAGCTCCAAGATGGCCAGGGGGGCCCCATCGCCTTTACGGTAACCTTTTTTCAACAGGCGCGTATAACCGCCGGTACGATCCTCAAACCGTGGGCCGACCTTTTCAAATAATTTCGTCACAGCATCCTCATCCAACATATAGGAAAGAGCCTGCCGGCGGGCGTGAAGGTCTCCCTTCTTGGCCAAGGTAATCATTTTTTCGGCAAACGCCTGGATCTCTTTAGCCCGGGCCTCGGTAGTTTCGATTCGTTCGGCAAGAATAAAAGAGGTAACCAGATTCCGCAAGAGAGCCCTCCTTGGGCCTGCTTTACGACTAAACTTGCGATTGCTCATTTTTTATTCCCGGCTTCCACGCGAGCAGAAAACAAATAGTAGAAACCGGTCCACCTCCTTCCCAAAAAATAACTACCCAACCGCTTATTCTGCTTCTTTATTCAGAGCTAGTCCAAGCTCCGTAAGCTTGTTCTGGACCTCTTCCAAAGATTTTTTACCTAAATTGCGCACTTTCATCATTTCTTCTTCTGTTTTAAGGGTCAGTTCCTGCACAGTATTAATCCCCGCCCTTTTCAGGCAATTATAGGAACGGACGGAAAGATCCAGTTCTTCGATGGTCAACTCCAAAACCTTCTCCATATTGTCCTTGTCCTCTTCACTATCTATCTCTACTTCGTCCACTTCTTCCGTAAGATTAATAAAAAGGTTTAAATGCTTGCTGAGTATTTTGGCCCCCAAGCTCAGAGCTTCATCCGCCCGTATACTACCGTCAGTCCAGATATCCAGAGTCAGCTTGTCATAATCTGTAACTTGCCCTACCCTGGTATCTTCCACGTTAAAATTAATCTTGCGAATAGGTGTAAAGATAGAATCAACAGGTATAACCCCGATCGGCTGATTGGGAAATTTATTCCGTTCAGCCGGGACATAGCCCCGGCCAACGCTGGCCGTGATCTCCATATAAAGCTTGCCGCCTTCTTCCAGTGTGGCAATCACCAAGTCGGGATTGAGGATCTCAACTTCTGCCGGTGCACTGATATCACCTGCTTTAACTTCACCCTGGCCCTGAGCATCAATAACAAGCACCTGCGGTTCATAGGAGTGTATTTTCATGCGCAGATCTTTAAGGTTTAAAATTATTTCCGGGGTATCCTCCAGGATATGGGGAATAGTGGAAAACTCGTGTAATACCCCTTCGATTTTCACGCTTGTAACCGCCGCTCCGGGCAAAGATGAAAGTAAAATGCGGCGCAGTGAATTACCCAAAGTTATACCGTAACCCCTTTCCAGGGGTTCGACAACAAAGTGGCCATAGGCATCTCCATCTTTATTAACCCATTCAATTTTCGGTTTTTCAATCTCAATCACTAAATTTCTTCCTCCTATAAGTCAGAGAAATTTTAACGCGAATAAAGCTCAACAATAAGGTGTTCGGTAATCGGCACATCCAGTTCTTCCCTGGAGGGAAAACGGATAATTCTGCCGCTCATCTTTTCCCGATCCACCTCTAACCAGTCAACAGTTCCTTGGGCAGCTCCCCACTCCGCCAGTTCTTTGAAAAAAGGACTTTTTTTACTTTTTTCACGTACGGTAATTATATCACCAGGCTTGGTCAAATAAGATGGTATATTTACTTTGTGATCGTTAACCAGGAAATGGCCATGGCGTACGAGCTGGCGGGCATCTGCCCGGGAACGGGCCAAACCCATGCGGTAAACCATGTTATCCAACCGGCTTTCCAATATTTGCAGCAGTGTTTCGCCGGTAATTCCTTTACGCCTCTCAGCCTCTTTAAAATATCGTTTAAACTGTCTCTCCAGTACACCATAAATTCGGCGCGCTTTTTGTTTTTCCCGTAACTGTAACCCGTATTCGGAAACTTTTTGTCTTCCCCGTCCATGCTGGCCGGGAGGATATCCCTTGCGGACAAAGGCACACTTTTCGCTGTAACATCTGTCACTCTTCAAATAGAGTTTGGTACCCTCACGACGGCAAAGCCTGCAGGAAGCTTCTAGATACCTGGCCATATCTGCGTTGACACCTCCTGTTAAATTTAATTTTTTTAAACCCGGCGTCGCTTCGGCGGGCGACAACCATTATGCGGAATGGGCGTAACATCTTTAATCAAGTTAACTTCCAGGCCGGCTGCCTGTAAAGAACGTATCGCCGCTTCCCTGCCGGCACCAGGCCCCTTGACGAAAACTTCTACCTGTCTCATACCGGATTCCATAGCAATACGCGCCGCTGATTCCGCGGCCAGCTGTGCCGCAAAGGGCGTGGATTTACGCGAGCCCTTAAAACCCACTGCTCCGGCACTGGACCAGGAAATATTGTTTCCCTGAAGATCTGTAATCGTAATCACAGTATTATTAAAACTGGACTTGATATGAGCAATGCCGTGTTCAACATTTTTACGCTCCCGGCGCCGCTGCCGGGTAGTAGTTCTTCTTTTGGCCATCCTCTCTCAACCCTCCCTATTTTCTCCGGCGGACCCCCACGGTTCTTTTAGGCCCTTTACGTGTCCGGGCATTGGTTTTCGTAGCCTGCCCCCTGACCGGTAACCCCCGGCGGTGACGGATTCCGCGGTAGGAACTGATTTCCGTCAGGCGCTTGATATTCATAGAAACATCACGCCGCAGGTCGCCTTCCACCTTGTAGTTTTTATCAATATACTCCCTTAACTTGTTAATTTCTTCTTCAGTAAGATTTCTTATCCGGGTATCGGGATTAATATTGGTATATTGCAACGCCTGTTGAGCCCTTTTGCGTCCCAAACCATAAATATAAGTCAAGGCCACTTCCACTCTTTTATCACGTGGCAAATCGACCCCTGCTATCCTGGCCAATTTTGCACCCCCTTCTAGCTTATCCAAAAAAAATTAAACGTAACTAGGATACCCTTTTAAAAGGTAATTATACACGTTCCAGGGCTTCCCGGGTCTTCTACCCTCACCCGGGAACCGGTACCCGGATCGTTCCACCCGGAATATTTACAAATGCCTTAAAAATAAAGGCAGCATGTGATCACACTGAAATACATATTTAACCCTGGACCTGTTTGTGCTTGGGATTTTCACAGATCACCATCACTTTTTTGTTGCGACGGATCACTTTGCATTTTTCACAAATAACTTTTACCGATGGACGTACTTTCACAGGTTGACCTCCTTTATCCTTTATTTATGCTATTTATAGCGATAAGTGATGCGTCCCCTGGTAAGGTCATAGGGTGATAGCTCCACCAAAACACGGTCTCCGGAAAGAATGCGGATAAAATTCATCCGTATTTTACCTGAAACATGAGCCAGGATCGTAACCCCGTTTTTTAACTCTACTCTGAACATGGCATTAGGTAAAGGCTCGACAACCGTACCTTCGACTTCAATAACATCTTTCTTTTTGGACATACCCGGGCATGCCTCCTTTCTCTATCCATTCGACGAAGAGGTCCGGAGACATAGCGAGTTACACTCATCATTTTCCACAGGAAATAAGATATTCAGCGCATTTCTCACCGCATTATCGTTTAAATTACCCTGCCGGATCCTCTCCTTGACCTCCGGAATAACACAGCGGTAAGGTTGCAGGTGTTTTATATTTTTCTTCTTTGGTTTGTTTACCGTTCGTACACGGCCATCGACCAAAAGCACCCTGCCACCTGCAATAAAACCAATGATAAGGTAAATTTTCCCTTTATCCCTTCCCGCCAGTGACTTGACTACCTGCCCTAATTCCATCTGCACTTTAATTCCCCCCTATAAAGAGGTCAGAATTTCCGGGCCATCCTGCAAAATAGCTACAGTATGCTCAAAATGTGCTGAGAGGCTTCCGTCTTTGGTTACTACTGTCCATTGATCATCTTTTGTTTCTACTTCCCAGCCTCCGACATTCACCATGGGCTCAATAGCCAGAACCATCCCCGGTTCAAGTAAAGGTCCTCTGCCCGGAGAGCCAAAATTAGGGACTTGCGGTTCTTCGTGCATTTCGCTACCGATACCGTGGCCCACATAGGTGCGCACAACAGAAAAACCCGCGGCTTCCACATAGGCCTGAATAGCTGCAGAAATATCGTAAAGACGGTTTCCTGGAACAGCTTTTGCAATCCCCTGGTAGAGCGATTCCCTGGTCACCTCCAGGAGGCGTTTCGCCAGAGAAGGTACTTCACCCACGGGAAACGAAGCTGCCGCATCGGCATAATAGCCTTTATAGCGTGCCCCGACATCAATACTGATAATATCGCCTTTTTTCAGACGCCGCGAACCGGGAATACCGTGGACGACCTCCTCATTTAACGAGGCACAAATGCTGGCAGGAAACCCCTGATAACCTAAAAAGGCCGGTTCGGCTTGAAATTTTTCTATGCAACGCCGGGCAATCGTATCCAGCTGCCGGGTAGTTAATCCCGGTTTAATCACCCGGGCCAATTCCTGCAGTGTTTCTGCTACAATGCGTCCTCCCTGGCGCATAAGTTCTATCTCCTGAGGCGATTTGACAATAATCAACCTCTGCAATCCCCCTTATTTCATAAATCCCTGATAGTTTCGCATGAGCATGTGGCTTTCAATCTGTCGCATCGTTTCCAGGGCCACACCGACAATAATAATCAGGGAGGTCCCGCCAAAAATAAGGTTTATACGGGTAAAATTTTGTAAAAGAATCGGTAAAATACAGATAAAAGCCAATGAAAAGGCCCCTACCACCGTAAGCCGGCCGGAAACTTTACCTAAATATTCTGCCGTGGGACGCCCGGGTCTCAGGCCGGGAATAAAGCCCCCGTATCTTTTGATATCCCCCGCCACCTTCATGGGATCAAATTGAATCGCCGTATAAAAAAAGGTAAATAGAATAATAAAAAGGGCGTAAAGAACAGTATTCAACCATGTTCCAAAACTTAATGCCGCCGAAATACTCCGGGCAATCGGATGATTGACAAACATTTCAATCGTGGCCGGAAACATTAAAATGGCCGAGGCAAAAATCACCGGGATCACCCCTGCCTGGTTAACCTTCAGGGGGATATGCGTGCTCTGCCCTCCGTACATACGCCGGCCCACCACCCTTTTAGCATACTGCACTATAATACGCCTCCGCCCGACCTCAAGGGCAATAATGCCGACAATCAGGGCGATCAGGACAAGAAGTATGGGCACAAGAGTGAGAAAATGAACTTCGCCCAAGCGCAGCAGTTCTACAGTCATCCCTACCTCCGAAGGGAAACCGGCAATAATACCAGCAAAAATAAGCAGTGAGATACCGTTGCCGATCCCTTTTTCCGTAATCAACTCACCCAACCACATGAGAAAAGCGGTACCCGCTGTCAGCGAAATAATAATCACCAGGTAAACAGGAAGACGTTGATCCGTTACCGCATCCCGCATTAAGCCAAAGGTTATCCCCGTACCCTGTAAAAAGGCCAGGACGACCGTGGTATAGCGGATCAACTGGATCATTTTTTTGCGTCCTTCGACCCCTTCTTCGCTCCACTCTTTAAGCCGGGGTATAACAACTGTTAACAGTTGCATGATAATCGAAGCATTGATATAGGGCATAATGCCCATGGCAAAAATGGTGAAATTCTTCAGGGCACCACCGGCGATCACGTTGTAAAACCCGAAAAGGGTATTCCCTTTGAAAAAATCAGCTATAACCGCGGGATTAATTCCCGGCACGGGGACGTGCGCCCCAATACGGAAAACAACCAGCATCAGCACGGTAAAAATAATCCTCTGACGCAGCTCTTTTATACTCCAGGCGTTACGAACTGCTTCAATCATTTTTAAATCACCTCGGCGCGCCCGCCGGCGGTTTCAATTTTTTGCTTGGCCTGGGCACTAAAACTGTGTGCTTTAACGATCAGTTCCTTTTCAAGTTCTCCCTTACCCAGGATTTTGATCCCGTTATTCAGAGATTTGACCAAGCCGCTTTCCTGTAAAAGCTGTGGCGTGATCACTGTTCCTGCTGCAAAGCGGTTGAGAACCCCGATGTTTACTGCAGACCATTCCGTGCGGAATTTTTGATTGGAGAAGCCCCGTTTGGGTAAGCGTTGAAAGAGAGGCATTTGGCCACCTTCAAAACCGCGACGGACGCCCCCACCGGAGCGTGCCTTTTGCCCTTTCTGCCCCCGGCCTGCGGTCTTCCCATGACCGGAACCAATGCCCCGGCCCACCCTTTTGGCAGGAGTACGCGCCCTTGAAGGCGGTTTTAATTCGTGCAGGCGCATCTTTTGAGACACCTCCTTGCAATATCTATAAATAACTAAAGGTAAACTAATATCCCTCTGCCCTTTTAATCCTGTTCCACAGAAACCAGATGCTGGACACGCGCAATCATGCCCCGGATCTGTGGGGTGTCGGAATGTTCGACAGTATGGTTTAAGCGCCTCAAGCCCAAGGCTTTGATCGTCAGGCGATGAGACGGTTTTTGGCCTAAAGGACTTCTTATCAGCTTAATTTTAATCTTTTTCACACTTAACTCTCCCCCTGCTGAACTTCAGCCCGAAAACTCTGCTCTAGACTTGAAGTTCTTCAATTCTTTTGCCGCGCAAGCGCGCCACCTCTTGAGGTGTTTTTAAAGATTTCAAGCCCTCGACTGTAGCATTAATCATGTTCATGGCATTCGAAGACCCCAGGCTTTTCGTTAAAATATCCTTAATCCCGGCCAGCTCTAAAACAGCCCTGACCGGACCGCCGGCAATCACGCCGGTTCCTTCGGAAGCCGGCTTTAAAAGCACTTTGCCTGCGCCAAAAATTCCGGTCACGGGATGCGTGATCGTCGTACCGGCAAAAGGAACCCGGATCAGGTTCTTCTTGGCATCCTCTATCCCCTTACGGATCGCCTCCGGGACCTCCCCGGCTTTGCCCAGTCCGGCGCCGACTACACCATTCCCGTCGCCGACAACGACTAGGGCACTGAAGCTGAATTTGCGGCCCCCTTTGACCACTTTGGCCACCCGGTTAATTTTTACAACCCTTTCAGAAAGCTCACCCGTGGGTTCAGCTCTGGACAAACGATACCCTCCTTTCCTTACTCTTTAAAATTTTAACCCTTGGCTCCTGGCTCCATCGGCCAGAGCTTTTACTCTTCCATGAAAAAGATATCCTCCGCGGTCAAATACAGCTTGCTCGATACCTTTTTGTAAGGCCCTTTTGGCAAGAAGCTCCCCCACCAAGCGGGCGGAATCCTGATTTCCTGGCGTTGTCAGCTGACCCTGCAAAGAAGGATCTAATGTGGAAGCAAAGACCAAGGTACGCCCACTGTGATCATCAATCAGCTGGGCATAAATATGCTTCAAACTGCGGTAGACGTTCAAGCGGGGGATTTCCGCATTCCCGCTTACTTTCTTCCGTACCCGCAAGTGACGGCGTTTCCTGGCTATTCTCTTTTCTGTAGCGCGTGCCACTTCTGCCTCACCCCTTCATAAATACCACTGAAATTATTTACCCGCTTTGCCAACCTTCCGCCGTACAAATTCATTTTCATAGCGGATACCCTTTCCTTTATAGGGTTCAGGAGGACGGATGCGGCGGATCCTCGCGGCAGTATCACCAACGGCTTCTTTATCGATCCCCGTTATAGAAATTTTATTCGGTGCCGGAACCTGGATTTCAATACCTTCCCGGGACACAAAATGCACCGGCTGGGAGTAACCCACGTTTAAGACTAAATCTTGCCCCTGCTTGGCGGCGCGATATCCAACACCGACAAGCTCCAGGTTTTTTGCAAAGCCCTGGGTTACTCCTTCCACCATATTGGCCAATAAAGTTCTTGCCAACCCGTGTAAGGAGCGATGTTCCTTTTTATCGGAGGGACGTAAAACAGATACATAATCATTTTCAATCCTGATTTCCAGGCAATCCGGTATTTTCTTAATCAGTTGGCCTTTGGGTCCTTTTACAGTCACAACATTACCATTATTGATCTTGATCTCAACATTTTTTGGTATGGGGATTGGCTTTTTCCCAATACGCGACAACCCTACCACCTCCTACCAAACATAACATATCACTTCACCGCCCAGGCCGGCCTGGCGTGCTTCATGGTCCGTCATCAGACCCTGGGAAGTGGAAATAATCGCAATACCCAAGCCCCCCAAAACCCGCGGCAGCTCGTCTTTATTGGCATAGACCCTTAATCCGGGTTTGCTGATCCGCTTCAGACCGGTTATCGCGCTTCGATTACCGGACTTAAGATAAATTTTCAGGGATCCTTGTTTACCATCGTCAAGATATTCAAAGTCTTTGATATAACCCTCCCGTTTTAAAATAGCCACAATGCCTTTTTTTATTTTTGAGGAGGGAACGTTTACATACCCGTGTCCGGTCAGGATAATATTACGGATTCTAGTTAACAAATCAGCGATAGGATCGGTCATCATTTGAACTCGACCTCCTTTCTAACCACAGCACAGCTACCAACTGGCCTTTTTTACACCGGGAATAACACCCTCGTGGGCCAGCCTGCGGAAGCACAAGCGGCACATCCCGAATTTACGGAGGTAAGCACGGGGGCGGCCACATAATTTACAGCGATTATAGCGACGAACCGCAAAGCGTGGATTCCTTTTAGCCTTAGCAATTAATGATTTTTTAGCCACAGGTTATCCTGGTTTCTGTTTTTACCAGGTACACCTCCTTTCCAAACGGCCTCCAGCTTACTGCTCCTAAGCTGCTCTAAAAGGCATACCCAACTCACGGAGCAACTCCAGGGCCTCTTCGTCGGTTTTAGCCGTAGTCACAATGGTAATATCCATACCTTGAATTTTTTCCACCTGATCATAAACTATCTCTGGAAAAATGATTTGTTCCTTGAGGCCCAGGGAATAATTCCCGCGTCCATCAAATGATCTGGGCGAAATGCCGCGAAAGTCCCTCACACGGGGGAGAGTGATATTAATCAATTTATTTACAAAATCGTACATCTGTTCCCCGCGCAAAGTAACTTTACATCCAATGGACATTCCTTCGCGCACTTTAAAACTGGCCACGGATTTCCTGGCTTTGGTAACAACCGGCCTTTGTCCTGTAATCAGAGACAAATCCCGGAGAGCAGCTTCTAATAATTTTGGATTCTCCTTACCTTCCCCGACGCCCATGTTGACTACTACTTTTTCCAGCCGGGGTACTTCCAGGATATTTTTATAGGAAAAACGCTGCATCAACGCCGGGCGGACTTCCTCATAATATTTTTCCTTCAAAGTGGACATCTTTCTACCTCCTCAAACCTGCCCTGCAAAACAACTCCGCTGGAGACTGCCAAACCTTTACTTATCGATGTATTCGCCACACTTTTTACAACCCCTGACTTTTTTCCCCGTATCAAGGGTGCGGCGAAAAAGGCGCGCCGGCTGCTGGCAGGAAGGACAAATAACCATCACATTGCTGGCATTGATCGCCGCTTCCATTTCCCTGATGCCGCCTTGGGGAATTTTCTGTGTCGGGCGAGCATGCTTTTTAATAAGGTTGATACCTTCAACCAGCACCCTGTTTTTCCGGGGGAAAGTCCGCAGCACCCTTCCTTTTTTGCCACGATCTTTTCCGGCGAGAACCTGGACGCGATCACCTTTACGCACATGAAGTTTCTTTACAGACAATGAGCACACCTCCTCACCCCGGAACGTACCGTTAAATTACCTCCGGTGCCAGCGAAATAATCCGCATAAAATCCCTTTCCCTTAGTTCCCTGGCTACCGGCCCAAATATACGTGTACCCCGAGGAGCCCTTTGTTCGTTTATGATCACCGCTGCATTCTCATCAAAACGGATAAAAGTACCGTCTTTGCGCTGATAACCCATTTTTGTCCGGACTACCACAGCGCGGACGACATCGCCTTTTTTTACAACCCCACCGGGAATAGCTTCCTTTACAGAGGCGATAACAATATCACCCACACCCGCAGTATTCCTTTTTGAACCGCCGAGAACACGAATACACATGATTTTGCGGGCCCCTGTATTATCGGCGACGTTGAGAACGGACATGCTCTGGATCATCATGGCCCCCTCCTTTCACCTTACTACAACCGGGATTTCTCGATAATTTTAACCAGTCGCCATCGTTTTTCTTTACTGAGAGGTCTGGTCTCCATAATTTGGACCTTATCTCCTAACCGGCATTCGTTGCCGGCATCATGAACTTTATATTTTTTCGTTCTGCGAATAATCTTCCCGTATAAAGGATGGCGCGCACTTCTTTCGACGGCAACTACTGCTGTTTTTTCCATTTTGTCGCTGACTACTTTTCCAATTCTTGTTTTACGGGCTCCTCTTTCCAATCCGTCGCCTCCTTTCAGGGCTTCAAATTACCAGCTGCAGCCGCCAGCTCACGTTCCCGCATGATTGTCTTCACCCGCGCAATCGATCTGCGGACCTCTTTCAGCCTGGTAGTATTCTCCAACTGACCCGTAGCCATCTGAAAACGCAGGTTGAAAAGCTCCCCCTTTAGTTCTTGGGCTTTCTCCTGCAGTTCATTATCTGAAAGCTCACGAATTTCACTGGCCTTCATGCGCTTCACCACCTGTTTCTTCCCTTTTCACGAACTTGCATTTTATAGGCAACTTTTGCGCGGCCAGGCGCATGGCTTCTTTAGCAACATTTTCGGGAACCCCGGCCAGTTCAAACATGATCCGGCCTGGTTTGACCACAGCTACCCAGTATTCCGGTGCACCCTTACCTTTACCCATACGGGTCTCAGCAGGCTTGGCAGTAACGGGCTTATGCGGAAATATCTTAATCCAAATTTGGCCTCCCCTTTTTACATACCTGGTCATGGCTATACGAGCCGCTTCTATCTGTCGGCTGGTAATCCACCGGGGTTCGAGAGCCTGCAGCCCATATTCCCCAAAATCGATTTGGGTGCCGCCCTTGGCCATCCCTTTCATCCGGCCCCGCTGGTGGCGGCGGTATTTAACTCTTTTTGGCATCAGCATCTCTCTGCTCCCCTCCCTTTGACACCCTTTTCCTGGTTTGAGGAAGAATCTCCCCTTTATAAATTAAAACCTTTACCCCAATCCGGCCATAGGTGGTATGCGCTTCTACAAAGCCGTAATCGATATCGGCACGCAGGGTCTGCAAGGGAACGGTTCCCTCATGATAACTTTCCGTACGTGCCATTTCCGCACCCCCCAGCCGGCCTTTACAGATAATCTTAATACCCTGGGCTCCGGCACGCATTGTTCTGAATACAGCCTGTTTCATCGCTCTCCGGAAGGCAATTCTGCGGGTAAGCTGCTGGGCAATATTTTCCGCTACCAGACGGGCATCCAGCTCCGCAGTTTTAATTTCCAGGATATTGACATGCACTTTTTTTCCTGTCATCTTTTCCACATTGCGGCGCAGCTGGTCCACCCCGGATCCCCTTTTACCGATTACCATCCCGGGTTTGGCTGTATGAATATTAATACGCAGGTTATTCGCGGCGCGATCTATCTCAATGCGGGAAACTCCCGCCCCTTCCAATTTCTTGCGTATAAAATCACGCACTTTTAAATCTTCATGGAGCAGCTTTTTATAGTCTTTCTCGGCGTACCAGCGAGCATCCCAGTCCCTGTGAACACCTACACGGAAACCAACCGGACTAATTTTTTGTCCCAACTTCTCATCCCTCCTCCCTTTCCTTTAAGATAATCGTCAGATGACTGGTCCTTTTACGGATACGTGCCGCCCTGCCGAAAGCTCGGGGCCTAAATCTTTTTAAGGTGGGACCCTCATCAACATAGGCCCGGTAAACATATATATCATCTTTATTCATTTCATAATTGTGCTCGGCGTTGGCTAAAGCTGAATGCAGCACTTTGGCAATGATTCCAGAAGCTTGTTTGGGTATGAAACGCAGAATGGAAAAAGCTTCACCGGCGTCTTTGCCCCGGATCAGATCCATGACAATTCTGGCTTTACGGGGAGCTATTCTGACAAATCTGGCCTGTGCTTTTGCTTCCATACCTTTTCCCCCCTTTAACTCTTGCGCCAACTCTTGCGCCGCCTCTCGTACTGTTAACAACCATAAAAATATGTCTGCTCCTGCCGGTTTGCATGTTTTAGGCTTTCCGGCCCCAGCTTCTTGGGTGCCACTATTTTAAAGATGTCGATCTTTCTGTATGGGAACCATGGCCGCGGAAAGTACGCGTCACAGCAAATTCACCCAATTTATGACCGACCATGTCTTCTGTAATATAAATGGGAACATGTTTGCGGCCATCATGAACGGCAATTGTGTGCCCGACCATTTCGGGAAAGATAGTCGAGCGGCGGGACCATGTTTTGATCACCCGTTTTCCCCTTGTTTTATTCATCTGTTCAATCCTGGCCATTAGCTTGGCATCCACATAGGGCCCCTTTTTCACGGAACGTCCCATTTAATCACTCCTAACCCTTTTATTTTTACTATTTCCGTTTTTTCAGGATAAACCGATCTGATTTTTTCTTTTTCGCGCGGGTTTTGTAGCCGAGCGTTGGTTTACCCCAGGGGGTAAGTGGGCTCTTTCTGCCAATGGGCGCCTTACCTTCACCGCCCCCATGGGGGTGATCTACGGGGTTCATCGCCGAACCTCGCACGGCAGGCTTGATACCCAGCCAACGGGAACGCCCCGCTTTACCGATCGTCATGTTTTCATGCTCAATATTTCCAATCTGCCCGATCGTCGCCTTGCAAGCTGCAGGCAGCAATCTTACCTCTCCCGAAGGTAATTTAACATGCACATATTTTCCTTCTTTGGCCATCAGCTGGGCTACGCCTCCGGCAGAACGAACCAACTGGCCGCCTTTGCCCGGGAGCATTTCAATATTGTGGATCATTGTCCCCACGGGAATATTTTGTAGAGACAGGGCATTACCGGGCTTGATTTCGGCTTGAGGTCCCGAGCTCACCACCGCGCCTACCTTTAAACCGAGAGGTGCCAGGATATAACGTTTCTCGCCATCGGCATAATGCAAAAGGGCAAGACGTGCCGAACGGTTGGGATCGTATTCAATGGCTGCCACCTTGGCCGGAATACCTTCTTTATCCCTTTTAAAATCAATAATACGGTATTTTCGTTTATGACCTCCTCCGCGATGCCGGCTGGTTATTCTTCCCGTATTGTTACGACCGCCTTTTCTCTGGAGCGGTTCCAACAATGATTTTTCCGGTTCTTTTTTAGTAATTTCCTCGAAAGAAGAAACAGTCATAAAGCGCCTTCCTGGGGAGGAAGGGGCAAATTTTTTCATGCCCATATTTCTGCGAACCTCCTTCCTGCAAAAGATAACCGCCCTTATTCAAAAAGTTCTATCGGCTTGCTTCCGGCATCCAGGGTAACAATTGCTTTTTTCCAATCCGGGCGGTATCCCCTGTGCACACCGACCCGCCTTTGTTTCCCCTTCATGGAAACTGTATTGACCGCGCGGACCTTCACGCCGAAAATCTCCTCCACAGCCTTTTTAATTTCAATTTTATTGGCGTTTTTACCCACAACAAAGGTATATTTATTTTCCTCTATTAAAGCCGTGGATTTTTCGGTAATGAGAGGTTTAAGAATAATATCATGCGGATTTTTCACCGGCGAACACCTCCTCAATCCTGGCCACAGCTTCTCTGGTTAAAATCAGCGTTTCATGGCTAAGAAGATCAAGCACATTAATTTGATGGGCAACCGTGGTTGTTACACCGGAAATATTACGGCTGGATTTATAGACATTGAGATCTGAACTGCCGGTAACCAACAGTACTGAACCCTCGGCCTGAAGGTTGTCGAGCATACGCACAATTTCCTTCGTCCGCGGCTCGGCCAGCTTTAGTTCATCCACGACAATAAGCCGCTTGCTGACCAATTTGGAAGTGAGCGCCGCAAACAGAGCCGCTCGCCGCATTTTTTTAGGCACCGTATAACGGTAGCTCCGGGGTTTGGGGCCAAAAGTAGTCCCACCCCCCACCCAGATAGGTGAACGGATACTTCCATGGCGTGCCCGCCCCGTTCCTTTCTGCCGCCAAGGCTTTCTGCCGCCCCCCCGGACCTCACCCCGGGTTTTTGTGCTGGCAGTGCCACGACGGCGGGCAGCCAGGAGCATCTGTGCAACATCAAATAGAAGGTTTACATTCACCTCAGCAGCAAAAATCTCCGCACTGAGTTCCAGTTCACCAACCTGTTCCCCTTTGATGTTATATACTTCCACATTAGGCATAGGTGTCAAGAGCCCCCTTTCTAACCCGTTTTAACAGAATTTTTAACCACTAAAAGAACATTACGGGGACCAGGCACAGCTCCCTTCACCAATAACAGATTTTTGCCGGCATCTACTTTCACAACCTTGAGTTTCTGAACAGTAACCTTTTCCCCGCCCATTCTGCCGGGCAGTTTTCTTCCTTTAAAAACACGTGACGGGCCAACAGCACCGAGAGAGCCCGGTCCCCGGTGGTAACGAGAACCGTGAGTCTTAGGCCCCTGCGCTTGGCCGTACTTCTTAATGCTGCCGGCAAAACCTTTTCCCTTGGATATACCCGTAACGTCTACATAATCTCCTGCTTTAAAAATATCCGCTTTGATTTCCTGACCCACCTTGTAATCATCCGTGTTGCGAATACGCAGCTCCCGAATATATTTTAAAGGAGCAACATCCGCCTGGACAAAATGACCTGCCAAGGGCTTTTTGAGCCGGTTTTTCTTCGCCGGCTTAAAACCGATTTGGATAGACTGATAGCCATCCTTTTCCGCGGTTTTTTTGACCAGAACAGTACAAGGACCGGCTTCCAAGACCGTCACCGGGATAAAGCGCCCTTCGTCATCAAAGATGCGTGTCATGCCTATTTTTTTAGCCAGGATTCCTTTTTCCACCTTCTACACCCCCTATCTCAAGGATTCTTAGAGTTTAATTTCGATATCTACGCCGGCAGGCAGATCCAAACGCATTAGAGCGTCTACCGTATTGGGTGTTGGATCAAGAATATCAATTAATCTTTTATGGGTCCGGATCTCAAACTGTTCGCGTGAATCCTTGTATTTATGGGGGGCTCGAATCACAGTATAAACACTTTTCTCCGTCGGAAGTGGAACAGGACCCGAGACGTTAGCCCCTGTACGCTTGGCCGTATCGACAATTTTACCCGCAGATTGATCTAGAAGATTATGATCAAAAGCCTTCAAACGGATGCGAATTTTCTGGTTTGACATGTCTTTCCTCCTTTTACGTCTGATTACTTGAACAGACTGCTCCATAAAAATTCCCTGCCTTCCGGCAGCAACCTTTTACTTCATCGCTGGTAACATTCACCCCTCCGAAGCAAGGGGGAAAAAGCTCCCCTTTCCTACCGTATCACTATTCCTCGACAATGGAGGTAACCACACCGGCGCCGACAGTCCTGCCGCCCTCACGAATGGCAAAACGCAGGCCAGCCTCAATGGCGATCGGTGTAATCAGCTCTATTTCCATGTTCACATTGTCACCGGGCATAACCATCTCTACACCTTCCGGCAGTTGAATCGAACCGGTGACATCCGTGGTCCGGAAATAAAACTGGGGACGATAACCCTGGAAAAACGGCGTATGACGCCCACCTTCTTCTTTTTTCAAAACATAAACTTCTGCCTTGAATTTGGTATGCGGGTGAATGGTGCCCGGCTTGGCCAGGACCTGGCCACGCTCTATGGATTCACGATCTATACCACGCAGCAATACTCCAATATTGTCCCCGGCCTCCGCTTCATCAAGAATCTTACGAAACATCTCCACTCCGGTCACTACCGTCTTGCGCGGACGATCGTTAAAGCCGACAATCTCCACTTCATTGCCAATTTTGACTTTGCCACGTTCAACACGGCCGGTAGCAACTGTACCACGGCCGGTAATCGTGAAGACATCCTCTACAGGCATGAGGAAAGGTTTATCCGTGTCACGTTCCGGATCAGGAACATAGTTATCCACAGCATCCATCAATTCCCAGACAGCCTTGCAGTTTTCACATTCCCGCTCACCACAGCCGCATTCCAACGCCTTTAAAGCCGAACCTTGGACCACAGGGAGGTCATCACCGGGAAATTCATACTCATTGAGCAGGTCACGAACTTCCATCTCCACCAATTCCAAAAGCTCCGGATCATCCACCATGTCCACTTTGTTCATAAAGACAACAATATAAGGGACAGCAACCTGACGCGCCAGTAAGATGTGCTCCCTGGTCTGCGGCATAGGACCGTCAGCCGCCGAAACAACAAGGATGGCACCGTCCATCTGCGCTGCACCGGTAATCATGTTCTTCACATAGTCAGCGTGCCCGGGACAGTCCACGTGCGCATAGTGACGGTTATCCGTCTCATATTCCACGTGCGCCGTAGCAATGGTGATACCACGATCGCGCTCCTCCGGGGCCTTATCAATTTCCTCAAAATTGGTCTTGCTGGCATAACCTTTACTGGCTAAACAAAAGGTGATCGCCGAAGTCAAAGTGGTCTTGCCATGATCAACGTGCCCAATCGTCCCAACATTAATATGCGGTTTGGTCCTCTCAAATTTTTTCTTGGCCAATTTTCTTTTACCCCCTTAAATTAATAAATATTATCCGCTGACTAGATTTGTCAAGTCTGGATGGAACAATTAAACATACGCCCTGCTCACAATCTTCTCAGCAATATCCGCTGGAAGCTCGCTGTAATGAAAAAACTCCATAGCATAAGTCCCCCTGCCCTGAGTATGGGAGCGCAGGTCAGTAGCATAACCAAACATTTCGGCAAGGGGAACAAAACCTTTGATCACCTGGCTGCCCCCTTTGGGTTCAATTCCCTCAATTTTGCCCCGGCGGGAATTAATGTCGCCGATAACTTCCCCTATATACTCTTCCGGAACAATAATCTCCACCTTCATAATCGGTTCCAGTAAAACAGGCCGGGCTTGGGACATGCATTTTTTGAAAGACTGGGAAGCGGCAATTTTAAAGGCCAGCTCGGAAGAATCAACCTGGTGGAAGGAACCGTCAAGTAAAGCAGCCTTGACATCTATCACTGCATAGCCGGCCAAAATACCGCTTGTCAGTGAATCTCTAACGCCCTCCTCGATAGCCGGTATATATTCTTTGGGAATAACCCCTCCGGAGCTCCTGTTCTCAAAAACAAAACCACTGCCTCTTTCCAGAGGTTCGACTTCCATAACTACATGACCGTACTGTCCCCGTCCTCCTGACTGCCGGATAAATTTCCCTTCACTGCGGGCACGGCTTAAAATCGTTTCCTTGTAGGACACCTGCGGCCGCCCGACGTTGGCCCCCACTTTAAATTCACGCAGGAGGCGGTCAACGATAATTTCAAGATGCAGTTCCCCCATGCCGGCAATAATTGTCTGACCCGTTTCTTCATCTGTAAAAGCCTGGAAAGTGGGGTCCTCCTCAGCAAGTTTCCGTAGCGAAAGCGACATCTTTTCCTGGTCAGCTTTTGTCTTGGGCTCAATGGCCACATCAATTACCGGCTCCGGAAACCTTATATTTTCGAGAATGATCTGTTCATTTTCGCTACAAAGGGTATCCCCTGTAGTCGTCTTCTTTAAACCCACAGCGGCAACGATATCACCGGCAGTGGCCAGCTGCAGCTCTTCCCTACGGTTGGCATGCATTCGTAGAATGCGCCCGACGCGCTCTTTTGTCTCCTTAACCGGGTTATAAATATAAGAACCGTCTTTAAGCACTCCGGAATAAATACGGAAAAAAGTCAGCTTACCCACATAAGGGTCACTCATCACCTTAAATGCCAGCGCCGTAAAAGGCTCGTGTACATCCGTCCGGCGTTCAACACTCTCCCCGTTGCGTGGGTTGGTACCCTTCATCGGGGGAATATCCAAAGGGGAGGGAAGATAACGGACCACAGCATCTAACAAAGGCTGAACTCCTTTGTTGCGGTACGAAGAACCGCAAAGCACAGGAACAAAATTATGGTAAACTGTGGCCTGGCGTAAAGCCTGGTGAATTTCCTCCTCGGCAATTTCCTGGCCTTCAAGGTATTTTTCCATAATCTTTTCATGCACGTCTGCCAGTGATTCAATCATTCTTTCACGGTAGTGGAGCGCTAACTCCCGCATATCCGCCGGCACCTCTGTTTCCTCGAGGTGCGTCCCCAAGTCATCCACAAACATAATCGCTTTAAAACGGATTAGATCGATTATACCTTGATAATCTTCCTCTACGCCGACCGGCAACTGGATGGGAAGGACATTAGCCTTCAGCCGGGAACGTATCATACGTAGAGCATTGAAAAAATCGGCACCGGCGGCATCCATTTTATTGATATAAGCTATACGCGGTACACTGTACTTATCAGCTTGGCGCCAGACTGTCTCGGATTGCGGTTCGACACCCTCCTTGGCACAAAAAATACCGATGGCTCCATCCAGCACCCTTAATGAGCGTTCCACCTCCACGGTAAAGTCCACGTGTCCTGGTGTATCTATAATATTAATACGTGCTCCCTTCCAGGAACAAGTAGTCGCAGCGGAGGTAATGGTAATACCCCTCTCCTGCTCCTGTACCATCCAGTCCATTGTCGCTGCACCGTCGTGTACCTCACCAAGCTTGTGGACCCTTCCGGTATAAAAAAGAATACGCTCTGTGGTCGTAGTCTTTCCAGCATCAATATGGGCAATAATACCTATATTCCTCGTTTGAACCAAATCCATAAAACCTTTCTCCTCCATGTTGCCTGAAGACAAAAAACGCTTTACCAACGGTAATGGGCAAAAGCCTTATTGCTTTCAGCCATTTTATGTGTATCCTCTTTTTTCTTGATCGTGTTACCCGTGTTATTAGCCGCATCCATTAATTCACCCGCGAGCCTTTGGGCCATGGTTTTTTCTCCCCGGGCCCGGGTATTACCCACCAGCCATCTGATAGCCAAAATAACCTTGCGATAAGCATTAACCTCAACCGGAACCTGGTATGTGGCCCCACCCACACGTCGCGGTTTAACCTCTAAAACAGGTGAGGCATTACGCATCGCCGTTTCAAAAACCTCTAACGGATCCTTTCCCGTTTTTTCTTTGATGATCTCCATCGCTTGATAAAAAATGGACTGCGCCGTACCCTTTTTACCATCATACATCAGTTTATTAATAAACTTGCTTATAAGCGTACTGTTATACACCGGATCAGCTGCTACTTCTCTTTTGGGGACCGGGCCTTTTCTGGGCAAGAAATATCCCTCCTTGAAGTAAAATAAATTTAAATCAAATTGTGTGATTTCAAAATGTGCAATTAAAATATTATTCCTTGGGCCTTTTTGCCCCGTACTTGGAACGTCCTTTCTTTCTATCACCTACACCCGCAGCATCCAACGCCCCTCTGACCAGGTGGTATCTTACTCCGGGAAGATCCTTGACACGCCCACCCCTGATCAGAACAACGGAGTGTTCCTGAAGGTTGTGCCCAATACCCGGTATATAGGCCGTAACCTCCATGCCGTTCGTTAACCGTACACGGGCAATTTTGCGCAGAGCCGAGTTGGGTTTTTTGGGAGTGGTAGTGGAAACCCTGGTACAAACCCCTCTTTTTTGTGGAGAACCTTCCAGCGCCGGCGCATTGGATTTTCTAGTAATCTTTTTTCTGCCTTTACGAATCAGTTGACTTAATGTCGGCACCAGATACACCTCCCTTCCTGATGAAGGTTATTTTTCAAGAATAGCGCACATCGCTGCTCCTACCTTTATGTTGCAAGCCTTGCCAAGTTCGGTCATAGTACCCACATAATAAACAGGCAAACCCTTTTCCTTGCAAGATTGGATAATCGGGAGTGTGATCCTTTCTTCGGCATCCCTGGCTACATATACTTCCCGGGCGGAGTTGTTTTCGATTGTTTTTACGGTTTGTCGTGTTCCGACAACAATCTTACCGGCCTTTTTAATCTTTTCCAGTCCCACCTGCAGACAACTCCTCTCCTGAAATTTATCGAGAATTTAGTCTAAAAGAAGCACACTCCGCTATTTTAGCACCGTGAGAAACAATTGTCAATTAAATTTTAGGCTTTTACTATAAATAAGCCTTTTAAAGTATCATCATCCACAAAATTGGGGAAAAGGTGGTCAAAGCACAGCCTAAACGGTAGCTTCACCAAGACCAAAGTCAGCCTCTTCCCCCTGGATAATGCACAAAACCTGTTTCTCCTTAACTGCTGGAACCGGCAACATCCTGAAATTTGGCCGGTGTCTCATCCGAAGCGGCAGCCACTCTCTGCCTCTCCTCCGGAACATCCCCGTCAGCAGTTTCCTTCTTTGGTGCAGAAGCGGAAACAGTAGTGTTGACAACAGGAGCTTCTGCTGCTTTCCCGGAAACAACCTCTGCTTCCTTTTCTTCCTCCGAAGTTTTATCCTTTACATTCGAAGGTTGCTCCTCCGAATCTTCCTGGATTGGTACAACCTTGATATTCCGGTAACGGGACATACCTGTACCGGCAGGAATCAACTTGCCGATAATCACGTTTTCTTTTAACCCCAAAAGCGGGTCAACCTTCCCTTTAATCGAAGCATCAGTTAAAACCCTGGTCGTCTCCTGGAAGGAGGCTGCTGAAAGAAACGAATCCGTAGCCAGGGAGGCTTTTGTTATACCCAGTAATACCGGCCTCCCCACAGCAGGCCGTCCACCGTTTTCAACTATTTTACGGTTAACTTCTTCCACGGTAAAATTGTCCTCCAGGCTTCCGGGCAACAGTTCTGTATCCCCGGCATCCTCGATTTTAACTTTTTTCAACATCTGGCGGATAATCACTTCAATATGCTTGTCATTAATATCCACACCCTGCAGGCGGTAAACTCTCTGCACCTCATGGATCAGGTACTGCTGAACATCCCTGATGCCTTTAACTTTTAAATAATCATGGGGGTTAATGGAACCTTCCGTCAGCTCTTCACCGGCCTCCACAGATTCACCGTCTTTAACCTTCAGCCGGGCGCCGTAAGGCACCATGTAATTCCGGATTTCACCATGGGGGGAGTAAACCCGGATCTCCCGCCTGCTGCGTGTTTCCCGGAACTCAACCTTTCCGGTGATTTCGCTGATCAGCGATTGCCCTTTGGGTTTACGTGCTTCAAAAAGTTCCTCTACCCGCGGCAAACCTTGAGTGATATCATCACCGGCCACACCCCCGGTATGGAAAGTACGCATCGTCAGCTGCGTCCCCGGCTCCCCAATGGATTGGGCCGCGATGATGCCCACCGATTCACCTACATCTACCAGTTGACCTGTAGCCAGGTTGCGGCCATAACATTTGATACAAACCCCGTAACGTGACTTACAGGTAATGACCGAACGGATTTTAACCTCCTTGATTCCGGCCTGCATAATTTTCGCCGCTGTTTTTTCATCGATGAGCTCTTCCCCCCGGGCCAATATTTCTCCGCTTTCCGGGTGCATGACATCCTCCAGAGCAAAACGTCCCGTAATCCGCTCTGAAAGATCCTCGATGATATCATCGCCATCTTTCAGCTCCTGGACAGCAATGCCCTGTATTGTTCCACAATCCTGATCCCGGATAATCACATCCTGCACCACATCGACCAGGCGGCGGGTCAAATAGCCCGAGTCAGCCGTTTTTAAGGCTGTATCAGCCAGGCCTTTACGGGCCCCGTGGGTCGAAATAAAGTATTCCAACACGGTAAGGCCTTCACGGAAATTCGCCTTGATCGGCAGGTCAATAATCCTCCCTGTCGGATCAGCCATCAGCCCCCGGATCCCCGCCAGCTGTGTAATCTGAGACTCATTGCCGCGCGCCCCGGACTCCGACATCATATAGATGGGGTTAAAGTTATCAAACCCATCCATCAATGCTTTGGTGATTTTATCCTTGGCTTTGTGCCAGATATCGATAATCCGGTCATAGCGCTCATCAGCAGTGATAAAGCCGCGGCGGTACTGCTTTTCGATTTCTTCTACCTGCTGATCCGCTTTTAAAAGGGTCTCTTTCTTGGCTCCGGGAACAACAATATCATCGAGGCCAATCGTTATGCCCGCTTTTGTGGCATATTTAAAACCCAGTTTTTTAATCTTGTCCAGTATCTCTGTTGTTTTTGTGCTGCCGTACTGGCGATAACAAAGAGCAATGAGATAGACAAGCAGATCTTTTTTAATGGGATCATTCAGGGGAAGCTCCCGTAAAATTTCCTGTATCCGGCCGAGTGTATAATCCGAGCCGTAATAGAAATATTCTTCTTCCAATGGAGTTTCCTTGTGAGCATTATTAATATAGAGAAAATCATCCGGGAAGATCTCATTAAAAATTATTTTCCCGGGAGTGGTGATTAGAAATCTTCTCCCGCCTTCTTCGCCGATTACCTGTAAATTAGGTTTTTTACAGTCGGAGGCTTCAACAATAATGCGGGCCTGCAGCTCCACAAAGCCATGATGGTAAGCCATAATCGCCTCGGAAAAATCCTTATAAAAGTTCCCTTCACCTTTGGCCCCTTCTTTTTCAATCGTAAGATAGAAGATCCCTAGAACCATATCCTGAGTAGGGGTCACTACGGGACGTCCATCTTTAGGGTTTAAAAGGTTCCTGGCTGAAAGCATCAAAATACGGGCCTCCGCCTGTGCTTCAGCGGACAGAGGAACGTGAACAGCCATCTGGTCACCGTCAAAGTCAGCATTATAGGCTGTACAGACCAGCGGGTGAATCTTGATGGCCCGCCCCTCCACAAGCACTGGCTCAAAAGCCTGAATACCCAGCCGGTGCAGTGTAGGAGCCCTGTTTAAAAGAACAGGATGGTCCTTGATCACTTCTTCCAGTACATCCCATACTTCAGGACGAACTTTTTCCGCCATTCTTTTGGCGCTTTTAATATTATGGGCATGACCGTCTTTAACGAGCTTGCGCATCACAAAAGGTTTAAACAGCTCCAGGGCCATCTCCTTGGGCAGGCCGCACTGGTAGAGTTTTAACTCCGGCCCGACAACAATCACGGAGCGACCGGAATAATCCACCCTTTTACCAAGCAGGTTCTGGCGGAAACGACCCTGTTTACCTTTCAGCATATCGCTTAAAGATTTTAAAGGGCGGTTACCGGGACCGGTCACGGGACGCCCCCTTCGGCCGTTATCAATTAGCGCATCAACCGCCTCCTGCAGCATCCGCTTTTCGTTGCGGACGATAATATCAGGAGCACCCAGGTCCAAAAGCCTTTTCAGGCGGTTATTGCGGTTAATGACCCGGCGGTAAAGGTCATTTAAATCAGAAGTGGCAAAACGTCCGCCATCCAGCTGCACCATGGGCCGCAAATCCGGTGGAATGACAGGAATAACATCTAAAATGATCCAGGCAGGGGAATTACCTGACTGGCGGAAAGCCTCCACCACCTCCAGGCGCCTGGTCGCTCGAATTTTTTTCTGCCCGCTGCTTGCCTTGACTTCTGCACGGAGCTCAGTAGAGAGCTCATCCAGATCGATCTCTTCCAGCAGTTTTTTCACGGCCTCGGCACCCATTTCGGCTTTAAAACCCTTGCCCGCAGTAAAAAGGGCCTCGTATTTATCCCGATATTCCCTGTATTCCACCTCTGTAAGCAGTTGCTTTTTACTTAAATAGGTTTCACCGGGATCAATAACTACATAAGCGGCAAAATAAAGTACCTTTTCCAAGGCTCGCGGAGACATATCCAAAAGCAAGCCCATCCGGCTGGGAATACCCTTAAAATACCAGATATGAGAAACAGGAGCAGCCAACTCAATATGCCCCATTCTTTCCCGCCGCACCTTGGCTTTGGTTACCTCCACACCACAACGATCACAGACAATACCCTTATAACGCACCCGCTTGTATTTGCCACAGTGACATTCCCAGTCTTTTTGCGGGCCAAATATTTTTTCACAAAAGAGGCCTTCCCTTTCGGGCTTAAGGGTACGGTAATTAATCGTCTCCGGTTTCTTCACTTCTCCACGGGACCAAGCCCTGATTTGCTCTGGTGAGGCCAAGCTGATCTGCAAAGCATCAAAATTATTGACATCCAACAAGGATTTATTTCCCCCTTCCGAAATAGCTGTTGGTGTCTTCTTAGAGTAAATTCTCTTCCCCCTCCATATTCAAACGCCGGAGCGTTTTATCATGTTTTAATCTTTCTTCATCCATTTCAGAACCCAAAATATTCTCTTCTTCTGTCTCAGCCAAATTGCCGTCTTTGTTGTAATCCATGGCATCCAATGATACCTCTTCCGATTTCTCCTCACTTGCTAAAAGCACCTTTTCAAATTCCTCTTCTTGTTCCGGGGGTTCCGTTTCTTCTTCCTCTTCTTCCTCCGGCCCTTCAATATTTACATCGAGAAGATACTCGCTTTCCTCTTCATCCTCGCGGATGGGAACCTCTCCGGCCTCTTCGCTTAAAACCCGGACATTTAATCCCAGGCTTTGCAGTTCCTTGATCAAAACTTTAAAAGATTCAGGAACACCGGGTTCCGGAATATTATCTCCTTTGACAATTGCTTCATACGTCTTGACTCGCCCGATAACATCATCTGATTTGACAGTGAGAATTTCCTGCAGTGTATAGGCCGCCCCGTAGGCTTCCAAGGCCCAAACCTCCATCTCCCCGAATCTCTGGCCGCCGAACTGGGCCTTGCCGCCCAAGGGCTGCTGAGTCACAAGGGAGTAAGGGCCTGTCGAACGGGCATGTATTTTATCGTCCACCAGGTGAGCCAGTTTGAGCATATAAAGATAACCGACAGTAATTTCGTTATCAAAAGGTTCACCTGTACGCCCATCCCTTAAAATTGTTTTGCCGTTGACAGGTAAAGAAGCCTCTATAAAACCTTGGTAGATATCCTCCTCATTAGCCCCATCAAAAACCGGCGAAGCGATATGCACCCCCAAAGTTTTAGCCACCCAACCCAGGTGCGTTTCCAGTACCTGTCCAACGTTCATCCGGGAAGGCACTCCCAGGGGGTTGAGTACAATCTCCACGGGAGTACCGTCAGGCAGATAAGGCATATCCTCTTCCGGAATGATCTGCGAAACAACACCCTTATTGCCGTGGCGACCCGCCATTTTATCCCCTTCAGAGATTTTCCTTTTCTGGGCGATATAAACCCTCACCAGCTGATTTACACCGGGCGAAAGTTCATCGCCGGCCTCCCGGGAAAACACCTTCACATCAACAATCATACCGTACTCTCCGTGAGGCACCCTTAAGGAAGTATCCCGGACTTCCCGGGCTTTCTCGCCAAAAATAGCCCGGAGAAGCCTTTCTTCAGCAGTAAGCTCCGTTTCACCTTTGGGCGTTACCTTACCCACGAGAATATCACCGGAGTGCACCTCGGCACCAATCCTGATAATGCCTCTTTCATCCAGGTCTTTCAAAGCATCTTCCCCGACGTTGGGTATATCCCTGGTGATCTCCTCGGGGCCCAGCTTGGTGTCCCTGGCTTCTGCTTCGTATTCTTCAATATGAATGGAAGTAAAAATATCCTCTTTAACCAGTTTTTCACTGATCAATATGGCGTCTTCATAGTTATAACCTTCCCAAGGCATAAAAGCAACAAGGATATTACGCCCCAAAGCCAATTCACCCTGATCGGTGCTCGGCCCGTCAGCGATAATCTCGCCTTGAGTGACACTTTGGCCCTTTTTAACAATGGGTTTTTGGTTCATGCAAGTGCCCTGATTGGAACGTTTAAATTTTTGCAAACAATAAATATCGCAACCTTTAAAAGGATAACGCCTGTCTTGATCCGGAAAAACTTCCCTGGAGCGTCCATCAATAATTCTATTGTCGCCTTCAGGATCTTCCTGGCGCCTGATCACGATCTCCGTACTGGAAACATAAACAACTTCACCGGCATTTTCCGCGATAATCATGACGCCGGAATCCTGAGCTGCTTTAAATTCCAGGCCGGTACCGATCAAAGGGGCTTCCGATCTCAACAAAGGAACCGCTTGGCGCTGCATGTTTGAACCCATTAAAGCCCTGTTCGCATCATCGTTTTCCAGGAAAGGGATCAAAGCAGTCGCCACGCTCACAAGCTGCTTGGGGGAAACATCCATATAATCCACCTCGGAAGGAGGCACCAACACCGTATCTTTTCTCAAACGAGAGGTTACCCTTTCGGTTAGAAAATACCCTTCTTCATCCAGAGGAGCGTTAGCCTGGGCAATGATAAACTCATCTTCATCATCGGCTGTCAGGTAAACAACTTCATCAGTAACAATTTTATTTTCTTTATCCACACGGCGATAAGGGGTTTCAATAAAGCCAAATTCATTAATACCGGCATAAGTGCTGAGAGAACCAATCAAACCGATATTGGGACCTTCGGGGGTCTCGATGGGGCACATTCTGCCATAGTGAGAGTGATGGACATCGCGCACTTCAAAACCGGCCCGCTCCCGGCTGAGGCCTCCGGGCCCCAGGGCGCTAAGGCGTCTCTTATGCGTCAGTTCCGCCAGGGGATTGGTCTGATCCATGAACTGGGAAAGCTGGCTGCTGCCGAAAAATTCCTTGACCGCAGCAATCACCGGCCGGATATTAATCAAAGCCTGCGGAGTAATCGCTTCAACATCCTGAATAGTCATCCTCTCCCGGACAACCCTTTCCATACGTGAAAGCCCGATACGAAACTGGTTTTGTAAAAGTTCACCTACACTGCGCAGGCGCCTGTTTCCAAGATGGTCGATATCATCCGGACCGGCCAGTCCGTCCATAAGGTTTAAAATATAGCCGACCGTCGCCATAATATCTTCTTTGGTCATATGCTTGATCTGCAGCGGAATATCACCGTTACTGAGCACCAGACAGGATTTGCCCTCCGCATTAGTAACCTTCACCCTGCAAATACGGCGTTCCTGTATCTGTTTATAAAGCGCCGCATCGACTATCGTTCCCTTGGTGGCAATTGTTTCACCGTTATCGGGATTAAGAAGATCTTCTGCCAGAGCATGGGACACCCTTCCTCTTAAAGACAGTTTCTTATTGACTTTATAACGGCCAACCCGGGCAAAATCATAACGTTTGGAATCAAAAAAGAGCGATTCAAAAAGATTACGGGCATTTTCCAGATTCAAGGGCTCTCCCGGCCTTAAGCGCTTATAAATCTCCAGCAAAGCATCCTCTTGTGAATCCGTATGATCTTTTTCCAGTGTTGTAAGGATACGCGCATCACCGTCATAAAGTTCCATGATTTCATTGACAGTACCATACCCTAAAGCACGCAACAAGGTCGTCACAGGTATTTTGCGGGTACGGTCCACCTTCACCCAGAGAATATCATTGGCATCCACTTCAAATTCCAGCCAAGCGCCCCTATTGGGAATGATCGTTCCTGTGAAAAGGTATTTGCCGTTAAAGAGCTGGCTATTGAAATAAACTCCTGGAGAACGAACCAACTGGCTGACAACTACCCGTTCGGCCCCATTAATCACAAAAGTGCCATTTTGGGTCATGAGCGGAAAATCGCCCATAAAAACTTCCTGTTCCTTTACCTCGCCTGTCTCACGGTTGACAAGCCTGATGCGTACTTTTAACGGGACGGCATAGGTGGCATCCCTTTCCTTACATTCCTCCACAGAATACTTTGGCTCCCCCAAAGAATAATCGATAAATTCCAGAACCAGGTTTTGCGTAAAGTCTTTAATTGGGGAAATATCTCTAAAAACTTCGCGCAACCCTTCTTCCAAAAACCAGCGGTAAGAGGTCTTTTGGATTTCAATAAGATCGGCAAGTTCCAAGATCTCACTGATATGGGCGTAACTCCTTCTTTTCCTCTTCCCCGCCACAACCTCCGTAAACATAAAAAAACCACTCCCCCGGTTTATTTTTTTAACTAGGAGAATTTAAGAAAGAATTTACCTTTGCCTAAAAAATTAAAATAAAAAATGAATGCCGCATTCAACTAGTTTTAACCACTAAAAAGGAAATTATACCTGTAAATATGCGGCATTTCTTACAATTTGATACATTAGATTGCCAAACTAAGTAGATGATTCCAAATCGAGGATGAATGATGAACGGTATGAATGGTTTTATCTAAAATTTTATCCAAGAGCACTGATTTCTTTACGCATTTAACAATAATATCACAATCCGATGGCAGAGTCAAGAACTTAAACTAAAAAATTATGCGGGAGCTGGAAAACCATCCATCACCCGCAACTAAAATGTTTCACAGTCCAGCCGGAAACTCTACTCTGTAGAACACAAAAAAACAATTTTAAAAAGCTGCCCGGCCTGTGTATACGTAAAACTGCAAGGACTGCCGTTATTTTATCTCGACACTTCCCCCTGCCTCCTCCAATTTGGCTTTAACCGCTTCGGCTTCTTCCTTACTGACCTTTTCTTTCACTGGTTTAGGTGCCTCGTCCACAAGTGCCTTGGCTTCTTTCAGGCCTAAAGCGGTAATTTCACGGACAACCTTGATGACCTGGATTTTCTTTTCACCGGGCCCGGTCAGGATTACATCAAATTCGGTTTGTTCCTCCTGGGGAGCCGCCTCTCCGGCGTCCGCCGCTCCAGGGGCTGCCACGGCTACCGGTGCAGCAGCACTGACACCAAACTCTTCCTCAAAAGCTTTCACCAGCTCGGATAGTTCTAAAACGGTCATGCCTTTAACCATTTCCAATATTTCTTGAACCTTGGACATCATTTTTCCCCCTTAATTTTTATATTACGATAAATGTAAATGTCTTCTCCGCCGTTCGCTGTTCTTTTCTCCTTGTTAAGCGCCTTCCTTCTGTTCCCCAATAGCATGAAGAACAGAAACCAGGTTGCGCATATTCCCCTGTAAAACACTTAACATCCCGGCCAACGGTGCCTGGAAGCAAGCCAGAGTTTTAGCCAGCAGAACATCCCTTGAAGGAAGCCTGGCGATCTGACGCAGCTCTTCTTCATTGAGAATATCTTTTTCCAGGAAGCCCCCTTTAATCTCCAGATGCTCATTCCCTCTGGAAAATTTAACCAGCAGCTTCACAGGTACAACGGGATCATCGTAACCATAGGCTATGGCCGTGGGGCCCTGCAGATAAGGTTCCAGACCATTCAGGCCCAGCTCCCGTACAGCCAGGCGGGTAAGGGTATTTTTAACTACCTTGTACTGCACCCCTTCTTCTTTCAATATACGGCGCAATTCGTTGATCTCCGTGACGGTCAATCCTCTATAATCGGTTAAAACAATAACTTTGGAATCCTGGAGGTTAGTTTTAATCTCCTCCACCTTTTTTTCCTTTAATTTACGGCTGCCCACCCCTCTCACCTCCTTTAGTTGGATAAAAAACAAAATACCTCCGCAGAATGCAAGAGGTACTTAGATAAAATATTAAGTACTTTTACCTCGGCAGGCGGCGGAGCCATTAAGTAAAAACACCTGCTTTCTGCGGTAACCAGTAACTAACTTGACGTTAATTTTCATTTAATTTTTCATTATCCGGGTCAGTTTTCCGGCCCAATTGATCACACTCGGATGCTGAGAGCGGTTTTTAGGTTGTTTTACCCAAGGCAGCAGCTTTTAACGCATTTATTTTAATACCCGGGCCCATCGTTGTGCTGATGGTAACGCTCCGGAGGTACTGCCCTTTGGCCGCTGCCGGCCGGGCTTTAATCAATGCTTCAATCACAGTATAAAAGTTTTCCAACAGTTTCTCCGGGGCAAAAGACACTTTACCCAGAGGAGCATGGATGTTTCCGGCCTTATCCGTGCGGTATTCAACCTTTCCCATCTTAATCTCCTCAATGGCCCGGCTGAGATCAAAAGTCACTGTTCCAGTCTTGGGGTTGGGCATCAGACCCCGCGGGCCTAAGATACGGCCCAATTTGCCCACAACACCCATAATATCAGGTGTTGCCACAGCAACATCAAAATCCAGCCATCCACCCTGGATTTTTTCTGCCAGATCCTCGCCACCAATCACATCTGCTCCAGCCTCTTCAGCTTCTTTTAGTTTTTCTCCCTTGGCAAAAACAATCACCTTGACATCTTTTCCCGTCCCGTTGGGCAATACAACAGCGCCTCTGACCTGCTGATCGGCATGCTTGGGGTTTACCCCCAATTTAACGGCCAGCTCCACAGTTTCATCAAAAGAAGCATCGGCAATCTCCTTAATTAAGGCAAAAGCCTCCGCGGAATCATAATAATGGTTGCGATCGATTTTCTTTTTTGCTTCAATGTATTTTTTCCCATGCTTCGACAATTTCATAACCTCCCTGTGGTTCAAACGAAATAATCATATTCCTCCCACACCCGATTAAATTACCTTTCTACATTAATACCCATACTCCGTGCCGTTCCTTCAATAATCTTTGTCGCAGCATCCAAATCAGAAGCATTCAGATCTGCAAGTTTTTGACGCGCAATTTCCCGTACTTTATCCCGGGAAATAGTCGCCACTTTAACTTTATTGGGCTCCCCGGAGCCTTTTTCAATGTTTAAAGCTTTTTTCAGAAGCACTGCTGCCGGCGGTGTCTTGGTTACAAAGGTAAAGGAACGATCCTCAAAAACAGATATCTCCACAGGAATGATCAGTCCCGCATCCGCGGCAGTTTTTTCATTAAATTCCTTACAAAAAGCCATAATATTGACACCGTGTTGTCCCAATGCAGGCCCTACAGGCGGGGCCGGCGTCGCCTTCCCGGCAGGAATTTGCAACTTAATCAACCCGATAACCTTTTTAGCCTTGGCCATTGTGCACCTCTCCTCTTTTTACAAACAGAACTAGAATTTTTCGACCTGTTCAAAATTTAGTTCCACAGGAGTTTCCCGTCCAAACATCGAAACACTGACCTTTAACTTTCCCCTTTCCGGGTGAATCTCTTCAATAGTACCGATAAAATTATTAAAAGGACCGCTGATCACGCGTACTTGCTCCTTGACAATAAAATCATGCTTGGGTCTGGCTTCGCCCAGCCCCATTTGTTTAAGAATATGTTCTATTTCATTTTCACTTAAAGGAATAGGCTTGGAGCCCGGACCTACAAAACCGGTTACCCCCGGAGTATTACGCACTACATACCAGGAATCGTCCTCCATAATCATTTCCACTAAAACATAGCCTGGAAAAACCTTACGCATATTAATTTTTCTCTGGCCATTTTTTATTTCAATTTCCTTCTCCATTGGCACAAGCACTTTGAAAATTTTGTCCTGCATCTCCATTGATTCCACACGCTTATCCAGGTTAGTTTTTACTTTGTTTTCGTAACCGGCATAAGTATGAATCACATACCAACCTTTTTCACCCATAAAAGGAGGAAGCCTGCACCGCTTCCCTCTTCTCCTCCTCACCTAAATTATTATCTCAGAACCAGTTTATTTCAGAACCAACTTTAAAGCTGTAGTAAACCCGGTATCAAGTATCCAGAAAAAAACACCGACAGCCAAAATAACGGCAATCACAACGCTGGTAAAAACAAGCAGCTCATGTTTGGTTGGCCAGTTTACTTTTTTCAGCTCTACTCTGATATCATGGAGGAAGCGCTGTACTTTTTTCAAGTAAGAACTCATACTCATTCTCCTTAAAGAAGGTAGTTTACCATACCTGCAACCAGCCGGTCAGGAATTCCTTCCTATATTTTGGCATTACTTTGTTTCTTTGTGGAGGGTATGCGCAGCGCATCTGGGACAATACTTTTTATACTCCAGGCGATCAGAGTTGGTTCTTTTGTTTTTTGTCGTAGTATAGTTTCTTTCCTTACAATCAGTGCAGGCCAGAGTTACTTTAACACGCATCAGACAGCACTCCTTTACCTCGCTGTTACCATGAAATTCAATTTACCACAGTTCATTAACAATGTCAACAAAAACAAACCTGCCACGGAAAATGATTTTTAGCCTTGACTTTAGGCTTGGCCCCAACTTTGAAAAGAAGGACCAGAGTTACCATAGGGCAAACCGGGCGAATTTCCAAGAATGAATCCAGGCGCTTTTTGTACCTGCAAAAACCGGAGCTTCTGCCCCGGTTTTTTCCAGCACCAGCCAAAACTGCTCTGGTTATGAATTCACTATTCCTCGACAATGGAGGTAACCACACCGGCGCCGACAGTCCTGCCGCCCTCACGAATGGCAAAACGCAGGCCAGCCTCAATGGCGATCGGTGTAATCAGCTCTATTTCCATGTTCACATTGTCACCGGGCATGATCATCTCTACACCTTCCGGCAGTTGAATCGAACCGGTGACATCCGTGGTCCGGAAATAAAACTGGGGACGATAACCCTGGAAAAACGGCGTATGACGCCCACCTTCTTCTTTTTTCAAAACATAAACTTCTGCCTTGAATTTGGTATGCGGGTGAATGGTGCCCGGCTTGGCCAGGACCTGGCCACGCTCTATGGATTCACGATCTATACCACGCAGCAATACTCCAATATTGTCCCCGGCCTCCGCTTCATCAAGAATCTTACGAAACATCTCCACTCCGGTCACTACCGTCTTGCGCGGACGATCGTTAAAGCCGACAATCTCCACTTCATTGCCAATTTTGACTTTGCCACGCTCAACACGGCCGGTAGCAACTGTACCACGGCCGGTAATCGTGAAGACATCCTCTACAGGCATGAGGAAAGGTTTATCCGTGTCACGTTCCGGATCAGGAACATAGTTATCCACAGCATCCATCAATTCCCAGACAGCCTTGCAGTTTTCACATTCCCGCTCACCACAGCCGCATTCCAACGCCTTTAAAGCCGAACCTTGGACCACAGGGAGGTCATCACCGGGAAATTCATACTCATTGAGCAGGTCACGAACTTCCATCTCCACCAATTCCAAAAGCTCCGGATCATCCACCATGTCCACTTTGTTCATAAAGACAACAATATAAGGGACAGCAACCTGACGCGCCAGTAAGATGTGCTCCCTGGTCTGCGGCATAGGACCGTCAGCCGCCGAAACAACAAGGATGGCACCGTCCATCTGCGCTGCACCGGTAATCATGTTCTTCACATAGTCAGCGTGCCCGGGACAGTCCACGTGCGCATAGTGACGGTTATCCGTCTCATATTCCACGTGCGCCGTAGCAATGGTGATACCACGATCGCGCTCCTCCGGGGCCTTATCAATTTCCTCAAAATTGGTCTTGCTGGCATAACCTTTACTGGCTAAACAAAAGGTGATCGCCGAAGTCAAAGTGGTCTTGCCATGATCAACGTGCCCAATCGTCCCAACATTAATATGCGGTTTGGTCCTCTCAAATTTTTTCTTGGCCATTATCCCTTAAATCCTCCCTTTTTACCCAAATTAACAGTGCTTTTCAAAGTAATCTCAAACTGTATTTTACTAAAAAAAAAATAAAAACCTTCTACTGTTTTAGGGCATTTTATTAATATAAAGGTTTAAATAAATGTACAAATGATATCGGGATTATTATGGAAGGAATTTATAAGAAGATCTAAAAAAATACTTGGTGGCGGCGCAGGGATTCGAACCCCGGACACTACGGGTATGAGCCGTATGCTCTAAACCAACTGAGCTACACCGCCATGGAGCTCACGACCGGAATCGAACCGGTGACCTTATCCTTACCAAGGATACGCTCTGCCTACTGAGCTACGTGAGCAAAAACTGAAAGCAAAACATACCTTTTATCTCTTGGCACATTTATATGGTTAACCTTTTTAAAGTTAACCATATAAAAACCCGGACACACGCATATATATTAAAACATCTGATTATTTTCTGGTTGCGGGGGCAGGATTTGAACCTACGACCTCCGGGTTATGAGCCCGACGAGCTACCTGACTGCTCCACCCCGCGATGCTTAAAACACTCCAAACAGAGATGCCTGCTTTTTTTATAACGTATATGATTCCCCATCCGGGCATCAATTATAAACTGTTATAACTTTTATTCCTGCAGACAAAAGTAATTTTAACACCAATCATAATGTTTGTCAAGAGAAAAGAGGAAGACATTGTAGTTATTCTGTGATAATGTCATGTTGTTAATATAACACAGGACAGGCCTTTTCTTTTTTTTGTTAAAGCCTGTCCTGTTTAAAAGCGGATAATTCGTTATGTTTTTTTAAAAAACTGCTATTTTGTCTATAAGCTTACGCTTACATTATTTTCTTTAAACCACAATCTTTGATCCACAGTTCTTTCTTATGTTTTTTATCTTATACTTTGTTTGTACTTGTCATTTATTGCTGCTTCCTTAATGCCCCCTTTTCCAAATTTATTAAGTTTAACACCACCAACAAGGCGTGGAAAACCTTTAAAAATGCTTAATTCGTCGGGCAATTTATTTCTTGCTACCTTACCTTCTAAAAAGTCGCGGATTTCTTCCAATGTAACTATTTGCCCCTGTACAGGTACAATGCAGGCACATATGTTTTCCCCTAATACGGGATTCGGGGTGGCCACGACAGCAACTTCATGAACCTTGGGATGTTTGCTGATTTCCTCTTCAAGCTCAAAAGGAGTTATTTTTAGTCCGCCTCTATTTATTTGATCTTTGGTTCTACCGGTAATAGTTACGTAACCACCTTCATCAATAATTGCTAAATCACCGGTACAAAACCAACCCCCTTTCTCAAAATGCGCCCTTGTTTCTTCCGGGTTTTCCCAATATTCTTTTATTACATTCGGGCCGCGGCACATTAGCTCTCCTTCCTCGCCTATACCTCTCTCCTCCCGGGTTTCAGGGTCTACTATTTTAACATCCATTATATCAATCGGTTTGCCCACTGTTTTTAAGCGTTTGTCTTTTAAAGGGTCACTATGGTCAAAAAGAAGTGCCCCCCCTACTTCTGAAGAGCCCCAGAAATTAGAAACCTCAATTCCAAGTTCTTCTTCTATTTCTACCATTAGCTCCACTGGGGGTACATAACCTGAAGTATAGCCAATTCTTAATGAAGATAAATCATATTTTTTATGTTTATCATCTTTTAGTTCTAAAATATAGTGGGTTGGGGCGGCATGATGAACAGTGCATTTTTCTTTTTCAATTAATTTAAAAGCCTCTTCCCTGTTATATGTGTCCATTAAAACCAACGTCCCCTGGGTAGATAACACACTCATAAATAAAGCTCCAAATCCGAACAGATGATATAAAGGTAAAAATGCAATATATATATCATCAGCAGTGGTATGCAGCGATTTTTGATAATTAAATCCTTGACGGATCACCTGCCAATGGGTATGAGGGGCGCCTTTGGGTATACCTGTGGAACCGGAGGAATAAATCAACATAACATAATCTTCCTGGGCATCAATTGCAGGTTTTTCATATTTTTTAGTTGCACCGCTTTTTAATAAATCATTGAATAGCAAGGTATCTGGCCTCTCAGATACATCAATAATATATTGCAAATTAGGAAGATCGTCCTTCATCCCCAAAACTGAGCCTGCATAATCGTAATCCTGAAATCCTGAACAGAGGATGATTCCTTTTGCCCTAGAGTTTCCCAATATAAACTTAAGTTCACTTTCCCTATACAGGGGATTTAACCAGGCGGCAATTAAACCTAATTTTGCTAAAGCAAAATAGGAAATCACAAGTTCCGGGGAATTAGGAAGATCAATGGCCACCCGATCACCCTTTTTAAAACCTAACTCAGAAATTGCTGCGGCAAAACTGTCTACCAGAACATTTAGTTCATAATAATTTATTCTTGCCTCATTTGAAACTAGCGCTTCCTTATCAGGACATAATGAGCTCCCCCTTTCCAACACTTCTCCTACCGTACAATTCATGACATCCTCATACCTTGTTACCGTCCCCAATTTTTTCATTTTAAACCTCCTTAATCTTCTTTTACTTCTTGAAGTCTAAATATTTATTCTTGCAATTTTTATACCAAAAGATAAACAGATCCAAATGTTTATTAATTTAACATTGGACAAACCTTTATAAGCCTTGCCAAGATTAAAAATACAAAATAAACAATATGCCGATGATAATTTAGCTGGATGTCATTTGAAATTGGAGTAGCAAAAGTTTGAGCGGCGCCAATTTGGTAAGAAAGACCATGATTTTGCAATTCCTACTATTTTCTGTCACGGGTCTCCAAACATCCCCTGCGGTGGGAACTGGATTTCTTTGGAAATGACTTTGTGTTAGGAGCCCGGAGCAGTGAATTCAAAGCATAAATAAAGGTGCCTTGGAATAGTTAACTTCCAAAGCACCCCTACTTGGAATCATTTGTTTCCAAAGCAACCTCCCCCCGAACAAAACAATTCAAAGTAAATGGGGGAATATCGCAAAAAATGCAATCAGAAAATAAAACTTTATGGAATCACAGCATAATTCTTAATACACCTATAACCACTGCAGGAAAAAATGGCAACTATAATCACCGTTTGTCCAAAGGTTTCCGCTAGTTTAACCCGTTTTAATACCCTTGTAATAACAGCTATTATTGTAACTATAAGAGGAAGTTAATCATTTTTTCCCGCCTTTTTAATATTCCATTAACAATCCCGGGAAAAATTTAAATATTAACAAGGCTTTCACCCTATTTGTTTTCATTCAATACTTCCTGAATCCATTTTTTAATCTCTTCTTTTTGTGGTACCCTCCCGGAAACCTTGATTTTGTTATTTATTATCATCCCCGGGGACTCTTTTACATTGTATTTTGAAATTTTCTCCAAACTTTGATACTTTCCTATAGTACCATACTTTTCTATAGTACCTACCGTATTTAGTTCAATCATGATTTTAACCGCTTCTCTTTCCAATGCCTCTAAATTTTTGTTTTCAGAGTCAAATATTTTAATTATCACCGCAATTAACCTCCTCAGATATTTTAAAATTGGCCATGCCCGGCCTGGGTTTTTTTAAATGTTTCAAAACGCTTTTACAAGTTGTATTAAAAGGAAGATTACCTGGCCAAGACCGCAGCCAGGTATCGGTTCCGGAAGGTTAAGGACTCTATTGGTCTGCATCGTCCAAGTAAGGCCCATAACATGAGTTTTTACTTTTAAATCTCGTGCTTCTGTTCCCTGGGCTCCAATCCTTAAGAAGATGAATCGGCAGAGGAGAACAGCGCTTCCATTAAAACGTAAGCTGCTTGCAAAGCCTCTGTGGGACAAAGCGGGAAACACTCCTTGCAGTTCCAGCATTCCTGGGAGGCTACCCCGGGGATGAAACTTATTTCCCGTTTTGCTCCCCTGTTCACAAAGCCCACCGCATTCTTTTTTTTCACTTCCGCACAGTATCTTACACAGAGCCCACAATGGATGCAAAACGAGGCCTCTTTTGCAAAACGATCCTTGTCTGCACCATACTCTTGGGCCAAACCCTGTAAGTCCCTGGCCTCCGGAGCATGCGATAATAATAGTTCCAGGATTATTTTGCGAATTTTAGCTACTTTTTCGGTTCTAGTTCTGACGATTAAATCCGGTTCTACCGGGTAAAGGCAGGCCGCAACAAGTTTGATCCTGCCACGGGCTTCTGTTTCCACTGTGCAAAAGCGGCAGGCCCCATAAGGCTCCAACTGCGCGTGGTGACAAAGTGTGGGGATCATTATTCCTGTACTTTGAGCTGCCTCTAAAATGGTCATGCCCGCTCTCGCTTCCACTTCTTTCCCATCGATTTTTAATAAAATCGTGCTCATTTTCCTTTACCTCCCCTGACCAAAATCCTGGCTTCCTCAGGGGGAGGAGGCGGCACTGGCTCGCCGGAGATCTTCTTCACCGCACCAAAGCGTGGGGGACAAACCTCAAGGCAGGTGCCACACTTAGTGCATTTCTCCTGATCAATGACATGGATCTTGTTCTTACCACCGCTAATTGCCTCTGCAGGACATTTCCTCTGGCAGGCCGTGCAGGCCTGGCACTGCTGCGGATCAATATAGAAGGCAATCAACTCCTTGCATAACAGAGCCGGGCACCTCTTTTCCTTGATGTGCGCCTTATATTCCTCCCGGAAGTAGCGTAACGTGCTTAGAAAGGGGTTGGGAGCAGTCCGGCCCAAAGCACAAAGTGCGGCCGCGCCAGCCATCTCGGCCAGTTCCTCTAAAAGCTCGATGTCGCCTTCCCTGCCCTTTCCCATAGTAATATTGGTGAGAATCTTCAACATCTGCCGAATGCCTTCTCGGCAGGGAACACATTTGCCGCAGGATTCATCCGTAAGGAAGGCAAGGAAGTACCTGGCGACATCGACCATACAGGTATCTTCATCCATGACAATCATTCCGCCCGACCCCATCATGGAACCGGCGGCAGTGAGCTCATCAAAGCCGACGGCTAAATCCAGGTGCTGCTCCGGAAGGCATCCGCCGGACGGCCCCCCGGTCTGCACCGCTTTAAATTTCTTGCCGTTGGGGATACCGCCGCCTATTTTGTAAATAACATCCCTCAGGGTCATACCCATCGGTACTTCCACCAGTCCAGTGTTGTTAATTTTACCGACCAGGGAGAAAATTTTTGTACCCTTGCTTTTTTCTGTACCGTATTGTGTAAACCAGTCCGCGCCTTTGTTGATGATCAGCGGTACATTGGCCCAGGTCTCCACATTGTTCAAAACGGTGGGTTTCTCCCAAAGGCCCTTGATGTTGGAGCGGATATACTTCGGCCGGGGTTCCCCGGCCCTGCCTTCCAAGGCCGTCATCAAAGCGCTTGATTCGCCGCAAACGAAGGCGCCGGCCCCTTGGTGCACTTTGACAGTGAAATTAAAGCCTGCACCGAGGATGTTTTCCCCCAGAAAACCGTATTCCTCAGCCTGCTGTATCGCGATGCCCACGTTTTTTACGGCCAGGGGGTATTCCTGCCGCACATAAATATAGCCTTCATGGGAGCCGATGGCATAGGCGCCGATCATCAAACCTTCAAGGATGGCATGCGGGTTCCCTTCCAAAAGGGCGCGATCCATAAAGGCCCCGGGGTCGCCTTCGTCAGCGTTGACGATCACATATTTTACGGGGTCTGGGGCATTACGGGAGCCCTCCCACTTTTCCCCTGTAGGAAAGCCGGCCCCACCCCTCCCTCTTAAGCCGGAACTTTTGATCTCCTCTAATACCTGTTCTGGTGTCAGATGGTAAAGAACTTTGACCAAGGCGAAATAGCCGCCAATCGCCAGATAGTCTTCAATGCTCTGGGGATCAATCTTGATGTTATTGCTAATCAGCAGGCGTTCCTGGTATTTATAGAAAGGAATATCGGCCTCCCGTGTTACCTTTTCGCCGGTGGACGGTTCAACGTATAGCAGGCGCTCCACAACCTTTTTCTCCTTGATGGTCTGCGAGACAATCTCCGGAACATCCTCCGGTTTTACCTGGAGATAGCAGATCTCCTCCGGGTAAATAACGACAACTGGCCCCTTCTCACAAAACCCGGGACATCCGGTTCCTTTGGTCTCCACAGTAGTTGTTAAACCTTGTTGGGCAAGCTCTGCTTTAAAGGCGGCGATGACTTCACCTGCGCCGGAGGCCAGGCAACTAGCGCCGGCACAGATTGAAATGCAGGGCCTGTCGGCGTCTCTGTGGGATAATATTTCTTGTCTGACTTTCTCAAAATCCTCAGCTGATTTTATCCGTGCCATAAATTTTCCCTCACTCATATTTTTTTAACACACCTGCCGCCCCCGCTGGTAAGATCTTGCCATGGGTTTGGCCGTCGATCTCCATTACCGGGCCTAAAGCACAACAGCCGAGGCAGTTGACGGTTTCCAGGCTGTACTTCAGATCCGCATCCGTTTCGCCGGGTTTTATTCCGGTCAGGTCCTGCACCGTGTCGAGGAGACGCCCTGCACCACGCACATGGCAGGCCGTCCCCAGGCAAATGTGGATTTCATGACGTCCTTTCGGTACCAAACTAAAAGCTTTGTAAAAAGTGGCAATCTGCTGGATCCGGGTTAAAGGAACTTGCAATTTTTCGCTGACCCTCTTTAAAGCTTCCGGCGGCAGCCAGCGGTTTTCGCTCTGAATCTCCAGCAATACCTGAATAAGTGCACTGGCTTCGCCCTGATGTTTAGCAATAATCTGATCAATTCTAGCGTCATCCATCGCCTAATTCCGACCTCCTTCTTTCCCTTAAATCAACCTGCCTGCCCCACGCCTTTTCATGCCAGAGCAAAACATTTACGGTCTTCCTCATACCTGATCAATCCTTGCCTTGCTGAATTATTTAGGTGCTTGGCTACCTCAGAGGAAGTCAGGCCTAAAATATTGGAAATTTCTGCAGTGGAAAGGGATCCTTCCCGCAGGAGCAGGACAATCTGACTGATGGCCAATTTGTCGGCAATTAATTCCTGAAATAATCCGGCCAGCTCCTCACTGGCATAGAACTCCTCATACTTTTCCCACGTTTCAAAATGCACTTTCAGCCGCTCATTTTCCACCAGCCTCAGGTAGGGTACTAACCTGGCAGCTGCTTGCAGTTTGATCTTTAGTCCATTACCGTCTATTCCTTCACCTTGGCCCAGCGGCCCCAGCTCTTTCACCTGTTGGACAAAATCATGCATTACTTCCACAAAGAGATTGCCTTCACTACCGGACATCAAGGCGAGCCTTAACCTTGCAGGATTCAGCCCGCTCTGTTCCAGGATCTTTTTAAAGAGAAGTACAAGGTTCAGTGCATGATAATTGCCGTGCGTGGTGTAACTACACTCACCGAGGCGGCAGCCGCCGATCAATACTCCATCTGCCCCCTGGGAGAAAGCCCGGAGCAGATGTGCCGGGTCAACCCGGCCAGAACACATGACGCGGATCAGCCTGATTGCCGTTGGATATTGCAGTCTGGAAACTCCAGCCTGGTCAGCAGCACCGTACGCTCACGACTGACAGACAAAACCTAAGATTTTTGGTTTAAAATCAAGTGCCGTACTCATCCTTTTCCGCCTCCTTTTTTGTTATCCGGTTTAAACCACGGCTTGGATTTTTTGTGGACTCTCTTCCTTTGAAAATGCCGCATCAATTTCGCTTAAAATCTCTTGGTCTGTAAAGTGTTTCAGCTGGATGGCCCCGGTGGGACATTTTCGATTGCAGAGGCCATCCCCTTTACAGAGGACCGGGTTTACTCTTGCTTTTCTGCCCTGTGGTGTTTCCTGAAACTCTATCGCGCCGTACGCACAGACGGAAATGCAGGCTCCGCAGGAAAGACATTTATCCTCATCGACTGCGCAAACAGAGCCGGAAGCAGTGACGGTCTCATTGGAAAGAAGCGTTAAAACCCGGCCTGCCGCACCATAGGCCTGGTTAATAGTTTCCGGTATAAATTTGGGATAATGAGCCAGGCCGCAAAGATAGACGCCTTCGGTGGCAAATTCTACCGGCCTTAATTTGGCATGGGCTTCTTTGTAGAAACCATCCGGGTTCAAAGTCACCTTAAATAACGTGGCCACTTCCTTGGTGGAGGCGGCAGGGATAACAGCAGCCGCCAGAGTGATCAGATCTGCATCTATCTCCAGCTTTTTACCCAAGACATAATCCGACAGGGTAACCCTTAGAACAGGTCGGCCATCCTCACCCGTAGCAGGCTCCACAACTGGTTTTTCTTCCGGCTCGTAGCGGATAAAACGGACTTCTTTGCCCGCTGCCTCCCGGTAAAAATCTTCTTTGAAGCCATACGTTCTCATGTCCCGGAAAAGTATATAGATCTCCATATCTGGATTTATTTCTTTTAGTTGCAGGGCGTTTTTAACCGACTCGCTGCAGCAGATCCGGCTGCAGTAATCCCTGTCCTCATTGCGGCAGCCAACACATTGGATCATCACCAGGCTTTGGGCGCCGGCTACCTTTGCATCTTTTTGGGCGATCTGCTCCTCCAACTCCAGGTGGGTTAGAACCCGCTCGTCCTCCCCATAAAGGTATTCAGCGGGTGTATCCGGTTCTGCACCTGTCGCGATGACAACAGCACCATGCTTGATCTCCGTGATTCCACTCTTGGATTGCACCTTGGTCACAAAGTTCCCTACATAACCGGTGGCTTCCATGATCGCCGCTTCGTGGTAGACCTGGATCAAGGGGTGCCGGTAAATTTTCTGCACCAGGGCATGCAGGTAGTCCTGCACATCCAACCCCTCAAGGGTGTGATAAATCCGGCGGGCCAAGCCTCCCAGTTCGGCTTCCCTTTCCAGCAAGTGCACCGTATGGCCTTGTGTGGCGATTGAAAGGGCACAATTTAGGCCGGCTATACCCCCGCCGACCACCAGTGCCGCCTTGTTGACGGGCAACTCCAGTTCCTGCAGGGGCTCCAAATGACAGGCTCTGGCTACCGACATGCGGATTAAATCCTTGGCCTTTTCGGAGGCCTCTTCTTTTGTTTTGGCGTGGACCCAGGAGCAATGCTCCCTGATATTGGCCATTTCATAATAATACTGGTTGATTCCGGCCTCACGCAGGGTATCCCGGAACAGCGGCTCATGTGTCCTTGGGGTGCAGGCGGCAACAACCACGCGATTGAGCCCTTTTTCTTTGATCATATCTGTTATTTCCCGGGCAGAATTAGTGGCGCAGGCAAAAAGTTGTTCCTGCGCGTAGACCACATGAGGCAAGGTTAAGGCATATTCCACTGCAGAAGGCACATCAACCACTCTGCCGATGTTCGCGCCGCAATGACAGACAAAGACTCCAACCCGCGGTTCCTCTCCGGAAACGTCCCTTTCCAGCGGATATATTTTTTCCTGGGCCAATTCTCCGCGCCGGTAGTCTAGAAGTTCACCGCATTGGGAGCCGGCCCCGCTGGCGGTCACCACCGCGGCGGGAATATCAACAGGGCCCTGGAAGGCACCGCTGATAAAAATTCCCGGACGGGAGGTTTGCATGGGATTGGCCGGGACGGTTTGACAGAAACCATGGGCATTGAGCGCGATGCCAAACTTATCTGCCAAAACCTTGAAATCAGCGGGAGGCGCCAACCCGACGGATAGGACCACCAGATCAAAGGTTTCTTCCTGTACTTCCCCGGTGGTGGCATAGCGTAGCGTGACATTCCTGGTTTCTGGATCTTCTTTGACAATTGATGCATAGCTGCGGATAAAGCGCACCCCGGGAAGTTTTTCCGCCCTGGTGTAAAATCGTTCAAAATCCTTGCCATAAGCACGGATATCGTTATGGAAAACCGTGCACTCGGTGGAGACATCCTGATCTTTGGTCAAAATCACCTGTTTCTGGGTATAGGTGCAGCAAACAGATGAACAATAACTCTTACCGCCAGGAAGAACCTGCCGGGAACCGGCACATTGCACCCAGGCGATTTTACGGGGGTGTTTCAGGTCGGAAGTACGCCTTATCTCGCCCTCGTAAGGCCCGGTGGAACACAGCAGCCGCTCATAATCCATACTGGTGAGTACGTTCGCAAACCTGCCGTAGCGGTACTCCTCTTTCAATCTGGGATCATATGGTTCCAGGCCGGGAGAGAGAACAATCGCCCCCACCTTAATTTCCAGTTTTTCCGCAGTTTGACTAAAATCTATGGCCTCATTCTGACATACTCCTTCACAGACAGTGCAGGTCTTTCCTTGCAGGTAACGGCAACTTTCATCAATATAGGCGACGAGGGGGATAGCTTGGGAGTAATAGATATGGATGGCCTTATTTTTCGATATTTCCTGGTTAAATGGATCCGGGTACTGGACCGGGCAGAATTCCACGCAGGTGGTACAGCCCGTGCACTTGCTCTCCAGCACATATCTAGGTTTTTTAAGCAGCGTTACCTTGAAATTTCCTACTTCCCCTTCTACACTGTCAACTTCCGTGTAAGTGAGAATCTCAATATTGGTATGCCGGCCGACCTCGACCAGTTTGGGCGAAAGGATTCACATGGAGCAGTCATTGGTGGGAAAGGTCTTGTCCAGTTGGGCCATATGGCCGCCAATAGCAGGCGCCTTCTCAACCAAGTAGACCTTAAAACCAGCGGCGGCTAGATCTAGAGAGGCTTGAATGCCGCTGATCCCTCCGCCGACAACCATTACATCTCCAAAATTACTGCCGGCTAAGTTTTTCATAAGCTGTCCTTCAATTCTTTTTTCCATTCCTATCACCTCGTCAGGTTTTATGTGCCCGCACTCAAGCAATAACTTCCTGGAGGATCTCCGTGATGTCCTGAACTTCTATGACATCCTCATAATTTAAACCCAACCTGCTATCCTCAAGAGCATCAATGCAGTAGGGGCAGGTGGTAACCAGCACTTCGGCCCCAAGCCCGACAGCTTCTTCCACTCTGAGGTTGGAAAATCTTTCAGCCATTTCAGTGTCAATCCAAATCCTGCCTCCACCCATTCCGCAGCAGAGGCTTTCTTCCCGTGACTCAACCATCTCTTTTAGTTCCAAACCGGGTATTTTCTTTAAGACTTCCCGCGGTTCGTCATAGATGCCATTATGCCGGCCCAGGTAACAGGGGTCATGGTATGTGACTTTTTTAGCATATTCCTTGCTGATCTGCAGCCTGCCCTCATTAATAAGCTCATGTAAATATTGGGCGATATGCACAACCTCAAAGTTCACCATAAACTCAGGATACTCGTTCTTGAAGGTGTGATAGCAATGAGGTGAAGAAACAAGGATTTTCTTTACTCCGTTTTCGATAAAGGTTTTAATGTTTTCCTTGGCCAGGCTTTTGAACAGCTCTTCGTTGCCTACCTTGCGGATACTTTCTCCGCAGCAGTTTTCTTTAGTACCCAGGATCCCGAATTCCACCCCGGCCTTATTGAGAATATTGGCTGTGGCTTGAGCAACCTTCTTTAATCTTGCGTCATAGCTGGGGAAGCAGCCGGGAAAATATAGAATTTCCATTTCCTCGGTAAATGTTTTTACATCGAATCCCTCTGTCCAATCTGCTCTTTTGGCCCGGTCTTCAACGAAGGGGTTGCCTTCTGCCGCAAGGCTTGCAGTTGCGGAACGGACCATCCGGAGAAAGGGGGGAGAAACGCCGTACCCCACAGCCATCCTGCGCAGAGCGACCATATCTTCTACCTGCTTTACGTCCCGCGGGCAAACCTGGGGGCATCTGCCGCAGGTAGTACAACGCCAGGCCTCTTCACGGTCTATCTCCGGAAAACCGAATGTGGCCTCGCGGATCAGCTTGCGCATACTGAAATTTGTCACCTTGTTCCAGGGGCAAACTGTATCGCATTTTCCGCATTGATAGCAGTATTTGATGGCGTCTCCACCGAATTCTTTTATTTCCTCGACGATCTCTTTGAAGGGAGCTTCAGTCTCCATGATTATAATCCCTTCTTTCAGCTTGATGTTTTAGTCCCTCTGTAACAGGCGGGCAAAGCTATCCGTAAGTATCAGTAGCCCATATTTATCTAGCATTGATTTCAACCCGATATCCACCTCATTCAGCTTCACTTCTTCCCCGCTTTCCCCTTCAATTTCTTCATAAATCAAGGCTCCAGGCTGGCAGGCCTGTACACAAAGGGGTTCTTCTTGAGCCGGATCATCTTCGCACAAATCGCATCTGAGAGGAAGGCCGGAGTCGGGATCTTTAAATAAATCCCTGGTGGGGCAGATGGTCCCGCAGAAGCTGCACTCGCTGTATTCCTTTTCGTTAATAGTATAAACGCGCCGGCCATCACAGGCGGCTTTGGTATAATCACAGGAACGTACAGGAACATACTCATCGTTCCGGGGATCTATAACCACCCGGATCCGGGATCTTGCCGGATTAGTGCTGCTATACTTGGGAAAACTGTGAAACACGGAGCAAGCCAGTTCACATGCCCGGCAACCAATGCATTTATCCAAATTAACTTTTATTCTCAAAACTTTATTCTTTTCTGATAAGGCTTTCACGTTAGCACCCTCTTGACTTTAGTTCTTCTTTATTGGCAAAGCCTCCTGGGGGATTTTACCTTCGTCCCCTGTAATGATCCCTCTTTGGATGAAATCTTCGCCCACGTAATCCAAGCCCAGTTTATCCAAAGTTTCTTTAGTAGGAATTCCCTCCTTATTCCACCCTTTGAAATCGTAGTAGTCATCAAGCAGTTTTTGTTCAAATTCATGGTCTCTTACCGCCCAGTGATCCTCTGGCGGCCGCTCGTCTTTTCTTCTCAGGCCTCTTCTTACATTAATGGCCCTGATCAGATTACGGTTCCTGCTGGCTATTTCCCAGAGACCGTCTTTGTCCAGTTCCATCCCATTGGCAAGTTTAATAAAATAAGGAATGTTGTGTATATGGTACGGCGGCCTCCCACCAAATTGGCCTCCTCTGAATGAGGATAAAAAGGCACAGAGCCCAACAGCATCATCAACATAGTGCATGATCTCATTCCAATCAACAATGAGGCAAGACGCTTCATTAGGTACTTCATATCTTTTTTCCCATTCCAGAAAAATTTGTTTATATTTATCATTGGGGGCTGCGTACCACCCCCTGACAAACTCTTCCCTCTCCTCCATGGTAGGGAGGGGATCCTGGGGGAAAGAGCCTTCGATTTGAGGAACATTCATTTTTTCACCGGTAGCTGTCATCAGAAAGTAGGGGGGATTCAGCTTTCCTAACTTAAGGGGCACCTGCTCAAATTTTTTTATGGTATTATGATCGTACTCTTCTGCACCCTTACCAATCTGGCGAGCCGCCCAGTAAACACCATTAGCTAATACATCTCCAATTCCTTCGCGGAGAGCTATTTTTTCCAAAAGATAGTAAAATCTTTCCCCATCGTCTGCTGGAAAGCCCGGCAGGTCTTTGTCCGTTAAAATTCCAACCTCGTAAAGTTCAATGGCAAAAGCCATAACTTGTGGCGTTGAGTAGGAATCCAGTCCATACTCATGAGCAATAGGGGCAATTTCATAACTATAATCATGCTCTTTGAAGGCAGCCATATGATAGGTGGCTCTCCCAAAACATTTTAAGAAATACCGCGGCCGCCCAGGCTGTGAAATTAACAAATGACAATTTTTCGGACAATTAAAGCAACCTGTCCACCGAGATAGGACATTATCTGTAACTCCAGTATACTTCTCTTCATATTTTTTGGTCCAAAAACCCTTTCTTCGTACACGAGCATTGCCCCAGGCAAAATTATCATGGTGAAAGCTGTCATTCATCGAGTCGGCCATTGTATCGCCGGTAAACGGATTTTCATAAATCTCCTGCATCAGCTTCAGATAGATACTAAAAAGATCTTCAGGGTAGGCCGTATTGATTTCCTTTGTTCCACGTACAGCTATAGCTTTTAACTTTTTATCCCCCATGATCGAGCCAACCCCGCGGGAAGCGCTAGAGCTGCCGTGTTCTATACTGGCCATGAATACCCTGTTTTCCCCGGCCAGGCCGATAGCCGCCACTTGAGCGTGCGGTTCTTTTAATTCCTCTTTGATGAGTACTGCCGTTTCGTTAGCACCTTTCCCCTGAAGATGAGTGGCATCACGTATTTCCACCTGATCATTATTTATCCACAAATATACAAGGTCAGGTGACTTACCGCGAATGATTATTCGATCATAGCCAGCATGTTTAAGCTCCGGGCCCCAAAATCCCCCCATTACAGAGTGTGCATAAAAGTTTGTCTGGGGGGAAATTGTATTCACAACAGTTCGGTTGGCGCCGGGAACAGGTGTGGAGGTTAAAATACCAGTGCTGAATATAAGTAAATTATCGGGAGAAAAGGGATCGACTTCCGGAGGAACTCGATCCCACAATGCTTTTACAGCAGTACCTTGTCCCCCCAGATGAAGTTCCGTTAACCTCGGATCAGTTTCCACTCTCTCAATATTTCCGCGGGACAAATCAACCTCCAATTTATATCCAGTCTCTGCGTACCTCATTTTCAACACCTCAACAGTTCTAGAAGTAGTTAGTCGATAAGCTCCATCAAGACCCCAAAAAATGCCTTGGGCTTTATAAAAATATAATTACTGTTTCTCCATTTTCGGGGGACCTCATCAATTAATGGGACATTTTTTGACTTTAATTCAGCAAGTGCCTTTTCTACGTTATCAACCTTTAATGATAGAAGGTAAAACCCCTCTCCATATTTTTCAATAAACTTGGCCACATTGCCATCAGCATCGGTGGAACTCATTAATTCCAGTCCTACCTCACCAATGTAATAACGAATCACATTAATCTTTTCACTTTCTTCTGTGTAGCGATCATCTGGAACAAGGCCAAAAATCTTTTTAAAATATTCTTCCGCTTTTTCAATGTCCTTGACAGCTATGCAAATATGATCTATCTTCTCGACATTCATTTTCAAGCTCCTTTTCTTAAGTCTTTTTACACTAAGTTGTTTTTTTCTTTTTATGTTTTTCTACAACTTTACCATAAATTATTATTTTTATATCAACCTCCTCCAAAATTCTTTCTTAAATTTCGTTCCCAATAACACTTTAACAACATAACTTAATGCAATAAATGTGCCAATTATTTAATTTTTTTTGATCCAGCTTTTCAACAAGTTTTTAAAATGTTTTACGAAAATATAACTTGTTCAGCATGGCAATCAACATCCGGCTTGATTATTTTAATAAATCCAAACAAGCCTTTAATCCTTGTTTTTTCTCCAATATATAAGTTTTATCAGGCATTATTGTTATATCCTAAAATTTAAAATTAAGGTTATGGCTTAATCAAAAAGCTTCCAAACAATATCTCTTTTTTGAATGTTTACAAAAAAAATGGAACGTGGTAAAATCAAATCAATGGAAACTTTTGAAACAAGTGGTTATAAAAGTTTCCACCCTACAGATTGAAGGTGAGGATTTGCCATTTCGGCAATTATTAAATTCATTTAAATATGGAATTCTTGCAATTGATTTTAAACAAAATATTTTTTTCTGTAATGAGTCCTTTTTCTCTTTAATGAAAATTAAGCAAAATATAATTGGCAAGCCGTTGAAAGAGGTTTTTAAAGAAGAAAATTTAATTAAAATTTTAAATACAGGTCAATCTCAATTAATGGAAAAATTTACTTACAACAATAGAATGTTTCTGGTAAATAGGATACCTATTCATGAAAATGGGGAAATAGTGGGAGCGGTTTCAACGTTTATGGAAATAACAAGTATAGAAAAAATTACCTTTGAAATTGCTAAAACTTTTAAAAAACAAATTACAGTAAATACAGTGATAGATGCCGTCAATTACGGTATTTTAATTCTAGATAAAAATGGAATGGTCTGCAAAGTAAATAATTCACTGTTGCGCGATACAGAATTAACCTCCTCAGATTTTTTAAGAAAAGATATGGACATGCTTTTTAAACAAGGTTTAATCAGGTGCAACTCCATTGCACTTACTTCGTTGAACAAGAAGCAAATTGTTACCGACTTTCAAGGTATTTGTACCGGAAAAGAGTTGATAATCAATGCTGCCCCGATTGTCAATGAAAAAGGTGAGGTCTTAACAGTTGCAAGCACAGTAAAGGATATCACTGATTTCAATAAAATACGACTAGAATTAGAAGAAGCCTTTTGGTTGCCGAATCTATATAAATCCAATATTGTTGGAGGTAATCCCTGGGAGGAAAAGTTGAAAAAAGAAAAAATTTTTATAACCCGCAATATCAAAATGCTGGACACCTTAAAACTTATTAAAAAAATAGCAAATTCCCACTCCAAAGTTCTTATTTTAGGCGAATCAGGCGTGGGAAAAGAAATAATTGTTGAAAATATACATAAATGGAGTTTAAGGCAAGGAAGATTAATAAAAATTAATTGCAGTGCAATTCCTGAAAAATTATTAGAATCTGAGCTTTTTGGTTATGAAGAAGGTGCATTTACTGGAGCAAAAAAACGGGGTAAACCAGGGGCATTTGAAATGGCGAACAATGGCACACTGTTTTTAGATGAAATTGGAGATTTACCTCTTTCGATGCAAGCGAAAATATTGCGTGTTCTTGAAGACACAAAAATTTTACGGTTAGGTGGTACTGAACCTATTCATGTAAATGCACGTATTATTGCCGCCACGAATCAAAATCTAAAAGATAAAACTAAAAAAGGTGAATTCAGGGAAGATCTATATTATCGACTAAATGTATTGCCTATATTTATTCCTCCATTAAGGGAAAGAACAGAGGATATACCATTATTATTGATTTTCTATCTTGGTAAGTATAATGGAAGGTACCAACTGCAGAAAAGTTTTTCTCCCGCAACAGTAAATATTCTGACAAAATATAGTTGGCCGGGAAACGTCAGGGAACTTAAAAATGTAGTTGAAAGAATGGTGATTATTAGTAACGGGGATGTAATTCGGGAATCTGACATTCCTGATAATATACTTGATGAGGTTAAATCAACTAAAGATAATGCCACTAGTTCCAGCACAACCTTTGAATTTGATTATTCAAACATGAGTTTAAAAAAAGCTACAGAAGAATTGGAAAAGATCATTCTAGAAAATGCAATTAAAAAACATGGTTCATTTAGGAAAGCATCAAAACATCTTGGAGTTTCACACACTTCTGTAATTAAAAAGGTAAAAAAGTACGGAATTACAAATTAGAAGATAATCTTCTTAAGGGCAAGGGGAGGATTCTTCTGGGGAATTTTTATCACTCCATCTTGTTCTCCAGGAATGCATAAACCGTATAGTATCTATGGCCGTTTTTTTATAAATTGTACTCCAAAAACAAATGCTTCCCTTCCTGCCTGTGCCCCGTAAAGTTAACCTCCAGCTTTTGCTTAAAAAGCGGCCCGTGGACAACCAGGGTATGGTACTCTCCCCCTTCTCCACAAGGAGAGAGGCCCCGGTCTTTTAATTCCTGGAGAAATTTTTCGTCCAGGAACCGGCCCAGCCATTTCTCCTCTACCAGGTCACCCCGGAGAGCAACAATGAGCAGCCGGGCATTTCTTTGCAGCAGCTCGGCTACCACTGCCTCTTCGGCCATCCCCCAGAGGGGTAAATAGCAATTCATGGCGGCCTTGGAGCAGGCATTTTCCACCCATTGGCGATGTGCGACAAGGTTGATGTCACCGAAAACCCCGCCGGTAAAACCTTTTTGCCGCAGCTCCCCCGTCACCTGCTGAAAACCCTCCTCATATCCCTGCCAGGTAACCGGTACCCGGACGGAAGGAATACAGAGAGCCTGCGCCTGCCTGGCCAGAATCTCCCGGGGCAAACCATGAGCCATGCTGTGGCCTTCTTTACTGACAAAGGTTACCAGGGCCCTGGAGTCCAAGCCGGCCTCCCAGGCTTTGACCAGAGCCAGATAACAGTCCTTGCCTGCACTCCAGGAAACAAATACTTTCTCCTTTGCTTTAGACATGAGCTTCTTCAGCCTCCAAATAAGAAAGCAGAGCCTCACCATCAGAAAAAGTGCGGGCCCCTTTTTCCTTGATCTTTTCATAAATGGCCAGGGCCTGGCCCCCACAGTAATCGCGGGAAAAAATAGGTTTCTCCTCCAGCAAAAGAACCGGCAGTGAAGAGGAAAGCTCGGCAACCGCCTCCAGGTTACGCAGATTTCCCGGCCCGAAGGGAATGGAAGGGACCACGATGACCCCGGCCTGCCTCATCAGGGCCAGGTGCTTGCCGTGACAATCATCAGTGATCGGGGAAAAAGGCGGCAGGGTAATCACCGGTAAATGATGATAAGCAGCAAACTGGTAACTGCTATCCTCGCGGGTTACCGGGCCGACCGATAATTGATAACCGGCCTCCTGGAGCAGAGAAAGTATGGAGACGGCTTCCTCCCCTCCCCCGATGACGTGTGCCCTTAAACTATTATTCCCGCCGGCTTCTTCCTCTTCGTCCTGTTGTTTCAGAACCGTAATGCTGAGCTTGCCATGAAGGGGATTGCGCTGAATGGCCACAGCAGTGCGGTAAGAGGTATAAATGTTTTCCGGAGTTAAAACCTCTTCAGGTTTGCCGATAGCGAGAACTTTTTTAGCAGATAGGAGCACAAAGGACTCAAAATACTGCGCAGCCAGATTTAAATCATGAATCGCAGCCAGAATTGTAATCTTCTTTGTACGGTTCAGCTTACGGAGAAGTTCTAAAAATTCTACCTGAAAATTAATATCCAAATTGGCTGTGGGCTCGTCTAAAAGCAGCAGCTCCGGCTCCTGGGCCAGGGCACGGGCAATGATTACCCGCTGCCTCTCCCCCCCGCTCAGCCGGGTTACCGGCTTTGCGGCCAGATGGGTGATCCCCGTCGCGGCAATGGCTTCACACACAATCTCCCCATCCTGCGCACTTCCTCCCCGGAAACGCCGCTGGTGGGGATAGCGCCCCATCATGACCAGTTCCCTTACAGAAAAATCAAAATCTATGCCTGTATCCTGAGGAACAACAGCCATCGTTTTTGCCGTCTCCCTGGGAGGAAGTTTTTGCAAATCCTCGCCGTCCAGGTAGACCGCCCCCTTGGACGGTTGCAGAGCACGGCCAATACAGCGCAGCAAGCTTGACTTTCCGGCCCCATTCGGGCCGATCAGCGCGGTAAAGGCCCCCTTGGGCAGCGTAAAGTGCAGCCCATCCAGGGCAGTAAAAGCCCCGAATTCAATCGAAAGGTCGCATACTTTTAACCTTACCCCAAACTAAACACCTGCCGTTGTCTAAAAAATAATCCGCTTGGGGAAACCTGCTGTCAGAACGGCTGCAGCAGGCTTCTCTTTAAAACCTATGCAGCATCAAAATATCTTATTTTCCTCCGTTGGCGCAGTAAATAGAGAAAGAAAGGAGCCCCTAAAAGCGCCGTAATGATGCCTACCGGCAGTTCCGCAGGGGCAATGATGGTTCTGGCCAGGGTATCGGCACCGATCAACAAAATCGCTCCACACAAAGCCGAAGCCGGTAAAAGAAAACGATGATCCGGCCCGGCCACCAGCCGCACCATGTGGGGAACCACCAGTCCTACAAAACCGATGATCCCGCTGGTGGAAACCGCTGCGGCGACCAATAATGATGCCGCTGCCAGAAAGACTTTTTTGAGCTTTTCCACCTCAATACCCAGATATGAAGCAGTTTCCTCCCCGAGCAGCAGGGCATTCAGCTCCCGGGCAAAAAAATAAATTATGCTAAAACCTACCAGGACATAGGGGATCATAATCCGGACATAACTCCACTTGGCCGCACCTAACCCCCCCATCATCCAAAAAACGATCTGATGCAGGCGTTCCCCGGAAAAATAAATAAAGAGGGAAACAAGAGCTGAAAGAAAAGCGCTCACCGCAATGCCGGCCAGAAGCAGCATGAGAATGGGCACGGCATCACCCTGGCGCGAAACGCGGTAAACCAAAATAATTGTGGCCAGGCCTCCGGCATAAGCCATCAAAGGAACAGCACCGAAACCGGCCAAACCCAGCGAAAGACCCGAAACCACAGCCAGGGTGGCCCCCAGTGCCGCCCCGGAAGAAACCCCGATAATATAAGGATCGGCCAAAGGGTTGCGAAAAAGGCCCTGAAATGTAGCGCCTGCCACTGCAAGAGAAGCGCCGACCAGTGCAGCCAGAAAAACCCGCGGGAGGCGGATCTGAAGAAAAATGTCTCTTTTGGCCGCAGTGATCTGTGCTGCCGGAAAAGAATGACCGGTAATCTGCTCTGCCAATATGTAAATAATTTCCTTTTTATCAAAAGAGGCCGCGCCTATGCCAGCAGAGTAGATAAAGGTGATCAACAGTAATACGCAAAGCACCAGCAAACAGATTCTCTTGCGCCGGCTTGCCTCCAAAAATTCCTTTCCCGGCGGCAGCCGCTTTTGTTCCTCGATCATACCAGTCTCACCCCAAAACCTGCCAGAGACAGCCGGGGCCTATACCGGCACTGAACAAGCACAGCCAGCCCCTGCCCTTTGTTTTTGTCAATGGCATCAAAATTTGTTTCTGCATGCCAGCTTGCAGCACCGGCAGCGCACACCGAAAAGGCGCGCCTGTACGGCCTTACCATAACTCCGGATAAAAAATCCTGGCCATTTCCTCCACAGCTTCAGCCAGGCGCGGGCCGGGCCGGGAAACCTTATCCGGATCAAGGCCAAAAATTCTTTCTTTTTGTATGGCCGTGATCGTCCCCCAACCCGGGCGGCCGACAACCTCTGAAACAGGGACTTCTTCCGTTCCATGGTAATTGGGGAAAAGAATGACTTCCGGATCCCGCTCGATTACAGACTCGGAGCTGACCTGGGGATAAGCAGCCTGTACATCGGCAAAAACATTTTCCCCTCCGGCCATCTCGATAATTTCATGAATTACAGAGGCACCGCCGGCTGTCATCAGCGGATCATGGTATACCTGGTAATAAACCCTGACCCGTTCCTGGTCAGGAAGCTGCCGCAGCTTCTCCTGCACAACTTCTATTTGAGCCTCGATTGCGGCTATGACCTGCCGGGCTTTTTCTTTTTCCCCCGTTACTGAACCCAGCAGTTCCAGCGTCTGGCAAACTTCTTCAATGCCGGCAGGGTGAAGAACAAGGACCGGGAGCTGTAACTCTTCAAGCTGCTCCAGTTTTTCATCAGAAACCGCCAACTCCGAGGCAACCACCAGATCCGGTTGTAAAGCGATAATCTGCTCCAAATACGGCTCGGAAAAACTACCTGCTTTGGGTTTATCCAAAGCCTCCGGCGGAAAATTACAATATTCGGTCACGCCCACAATCCGCTCCGCCAGCCCCAGGGCGAAAAGTATCTCCGTATTGCTCGGCGCCAGAGAAATAATTCTCTCCGGTTTGCGGAAAATCTCAACCTGGCGTCCGAAGTGATCTTCCACTGTCAGGGGAAAACCTTCCCCGGGCTGCTGCTCCCCGCCCCCGGCTTCCTCCGGTGAGGATGGAGCGCAGCCGCTCACAGCAAGTACAAAAAACAAAAGGAGTAATCCCCAAATAAATAGCTTTTTCATCTGCTTCCCTCCACAAGCTGTACATATTTGTGACTTGCAGGATCGTAGTGGTTGGTATGAAAGCCTCTCCCTGCATTTCAATTGTTGGTCCCAGCCATAAAAACAACCAAACAATAAAAAGACCACGGGGAAGAACCGCGTGGTAAGCACACGACACCTCCCCTTTAACCGCGAAGGGGCAATGTGTTTTTGGCAACAGGCAGGTCTCCTGGCTACAGGTCATTACCTTCCTCCGCCTTCCCGGTTTGGACACCAGTGGCCTGAATGAAGAAAGTCTACCTGTTTACAGTGGCGGGACCGCGCCGGATTTCCACCGGCTTCCCCTTTAAGCCCTGCAAGGGCACCTGTTACCCCATATATCTTTTGGTCATGCTGTAAAAAATAACTGTATTCGTTACATTTATTTTACAACACCATACTACCATATACTTTGAAATATTGCCATCTCTTTTGAAAAATTTCTGACCGGGAACCCGGTACCTAACGAGCCGTTTTCGGAAACAGCCGGGGACCAATCATGATGAGCGCGGCAGGTTCCCTTTGGTTCCCTCGCTCCGGTGTTGCCCGGGAGGTTGGGCAAAGGAAAAACACAGCGACGCTTTTTGGCCAGAAAGTAAATATAACAGATGATAACTGTCCGCTGCTGATGAAAAAAAGAGGCACCGGCGTTATACCCGCAGGCACCTCCCATCGGAACAAAGTCCGCCACCCGTCCTTTAAGGCACTCCTTACAGCTTTCTTTCCGGCGCCATACTTGAAGGCCGGGCATAAATATCAATGCCGCTCCCATCAACCATTCCAGTCCAGTGCCGCTTCAAGATCTACCTCTGGTCAGCATCATCTCCAGGAGGGCATTTCCTGCTTTTTTACCTTCCTTTCCTCCGTCAATCCTTCCCTGGACTTTTTTATAGCCGCTTCCTCCTGCCAGCGTTTGTTTTCCGGTGAAAGGATGATCTCCCTGTACACCTCGGCAGTCTGCCGGGCAATTTTATCCCACGAATAGGTATGCAGCGCCTTATCATAGGCTTTAACGGCCAGGTCTTCCGCCCACTCCCTGTTTTCCAGTAAACGGCAAATTTGCTCTGCCACAGAATGCGGATTTCCAGGATAGGCCTTCAAACCATCAACTTCGTGTTCAACGATTTCATCCAACCCTCCCACCGCCGAAACCAGAACAGGTGTGCTGGTAACCATCGCCTCCAGGGCAACAATGCCAAAGGGTTCGTAGAGGCTGGGAAACACGGCGACAGCAGCGGCGTTGTAAAGTTCGTTCCGCATCTCATCGCTGATATAACCCAGGAAATGCACTTTTCCTTCCAGCCCCAGTTCCCGCGTGCGATTTTTTAAATGCCCTTCGTGGGGGCCTGTACCGGCAATCACAAATTTCGCGCGGGGGAGACGGCTTAATATCGTTGGCAGGGCTTCCAGGACAACCTGCACACCCTTTTCCCGGACAAGGCGTCCAACGTAAAAAACTATTTGATCCTCGGGATGCAGGCCCATACTTTCAAGCGTCGGGCCCTTTGCCGCGACCGCATAAGCTTCAGGCCTGATACCGTTAGGGATCATTTCGATTTTATCGGCAGGAAGTTGGAAAACATGCTGCAGCTCTTCCTCCATGTGCCTGCTGCAACAGATTACTTTCCAGGCTTCATAAGTAAGCCACCATTCCAGATCGCCGATACTGCGTTGTTCCGGGTTATGCAAGCCGTTATTCCGGCCAAACTCGGTCGCATGGATGGTGGCCAGCAAAGGCATGGTATAAATATGCTTCAGCCCGCTGGCTGCGTAGGCTACAAGCCAATCATGGGCATGCACCAGATCATATTTCCCTTGATGATTGGAGAGTACTGCCCCCTTTTCCAGCAGGGCAAAATTCAATCTCTGCATCCAATCGATAAAATCCCTCTCCTTGCCCCCATGATAGGGATAAACCCGCCATACATCTATCCCCTCCATGGTTTCATTTGGGGGCAAATTATCTCCTCCGGAAGTGAGGACAGACACCTGACAGCCTGCCTTTACCAGGGACCTGGATAACTCAAAAACATGCTGGGACAGCCCCCCCACATTCAAAGGGGGAAATTCCCAACTCAGCATCATGATACGCATGGGAGAAGTTCATCCTTTCCATTGAGTGTTTGTCCTTATTATTTCCCCCAGCGTCACTTTTATTTACCGGAAAGAAGAACCAAAAAACAATCTGTGCGCATTTTCACCTTCAATCAGGGCACTCTCCTCGGGAGTCAGCCCCGCTTCCTGCAGCTCCCGCAGGTAGCGGCGGGGAGAAATCAGGGGATAATCAGTGCCTAGAAGAACCTTGTGTAGAATGCCTATTTCCCTGACCACACGATAAATACTTTTGTCATACAAGAAGGGGCTGGCCGCCGTATCGTAATATACATTTTGCAGCTGTTTTTTTAACTCGGGCATGAGCTCGTAAAAAAATAACCCTCCGCCCCAGTGCGCATAGATAATCTTCAGCTCGGGGTACTTGCCGGCATACTCTGCCGCCTCCCTGACGGAGACGTCCCCCTTGCCCGGGTAATAATGGCCCACGTTTTCATTAATATGCAACAGAAGGGGCAGATTCCTTTCCTGGCAAATAGAAGCCAATTTTCCGGCTTCCGGGCCTTCCAAGCTGAACATCTGGCCCCAAGGAAAAAGCTCACCCACACCTGCCGCACCCTGTTCATGACACCGGCGGATCTCCTTTTCCATCTCAGAATCGAGGGGATTGACAGCCGTCATGGCCAGCAACCGCTCGGGATGCTGACGGGCTGCTTCCAAAACATAATCATTCATGACGCGGCAAAGTCCCTCATCCCGGGAGGCAAAGCCACAGATCGCCGCCCTGTCAATATCGTTTTTTTCCATGACCTCCAGCAGGTCTTCCACCGCCGCATACTTTTGTTTTGGGCCGGAACAAATCAGCTCCAAAAAAGGATCCCTGGCTGTATACTCCTGAATCCTGGGCACAACATCCGGCGGAAAAAGATGGACATGGACATCCAGACGCATAAAAATCGCTCCTCCGCTTTATAATCTACATCTATAATTTATCAATCCCGGGGGGATATCCTTACTGCAAGCCTTCTTGAAAAACTTTCAGGTTATAGCGCATGAGCCCGCTGTAACTGTCCCTGCCTGGAAGACCCTCCCCACCCAGGGGATCCAAAATCAGTACCCGCCCCCCAAGCTCGGCTGCAATAACCTCGGCAGTTTTACTGCTAAGCTGGGGTTCGGCAAAAACGACTTTAACTTCCAGCTCCCGAGCGAGTTCAACCAGCTCGGTCAGCCATTTCGCCGCGGGCTCCTGCCCGGGAAACTCTTCTATATGCACAGGCCTTCCCAAGCCGTAGCGGGAAGCAAAATAATTCCAGGAAGAATGGTAACAAATAAAGCGCTTTCCGGCAAAGCCGCGCATGGCAGCAGCCAGATCTTCATGGAGCACCTGCAGCTCCTCCTGAAATGTCTTTAAATTTTGCTGGAACTGCCTTTCACTTTCCGGCTTGATGGCAGCCAATATTTCCGCCAAAGCCGGGGCAATCTTTTCCTGGACCAAAAGCGGATCCGTCCAGACATGGGGGTCATAATAGGAGTGCGCGTGAGAAGAGTGCGGGTGAGTTTCCCCGGATCGTTCGGCGGCAGGCCCCTCCATTCCAGTGCCCTCCCCTGCCCCTTCTGCATTAAAAGGCAAAAGAGAGCCTTCTAAAAAATCCAACACCTCCACAACAGTGCCTTCTCCCTCGGCTGCCGCCGCCATTTTAAAGATCCAATCATCCAATCCGCCACCGGTATAGACGAGCAGATCGGCCCGGGAAATAGCCCTGGCCTGTTCAACCGTAGGCTCATAAGTATGCGGGCTGGCCCCTGCCGGGAGAAGAACAGTAACCTGGACCAGTTCACCGCCCAAATTTTGCAAAATGGTAGCCCAAGGGAAAATCGTGGTAACAACCTGCACCTCCGTCCCTGCCGGTTCCTTTACCGGAGCCCTGGACTCCCGCAAGGCACATCCCCTCAGGGAAAAAAACAACAGCAGGGAACAAACAATAACCAGATAAAGGGTTTTATTCCGTAACATCCGGCATCCTTTCCACACACTTTTTAAACCTTACAGCCTGCTAAAACTGCCTTTACTCCGCAAAACAAAGTGCTTTTTCCACTGCCAGTATTCCTTTACCGGCTCCTCATACCCTAAACACCTTGCGCTCCCGAAATTCACTCTGCTTGCCTTTATTCCAGTTCTGCACCGGCCGGTAAAAGCCCACCACCCTGCTCCAGACCTCGGTCTCTTTTCCACAAGAAGCGCAAGTATATTGTTCCCCATTCAGGTAACCATGATCCGGGCAGATACTAAAGGTAGGAGTAATCGTTATATAAGGAAGGCGATAATTTCCTACGATGCGCTGTAATAATTTCTTACAGGCACGTATATCCTCGATTCTCTCCCCGAGGTAAACATGGAAAACCGTCCCCCCTGTATAGCGAACCTGCAGTTCTTCCTGTAAATCCAGCGCTGAAAAAATATCGTCGGTATACCCTGCCGGGAGCTGTGTGGAGTTTGTATAGTAGGGGACGTCCTGCCCGGAAGCGGTGATTCCCTTCAAGTTTTCTTGATCTATTTGGGCCAGCCGGTAAGCGGTCCCTTCGGCGGGGGTAGCCTCCAAGTTGAAAAGCTGTCCCGTCTCCTCCTGAAATTTCAGGAGCACGCCCCGCATAAAATCAAGCATTTGCAGAGCAAATTTCTGCCCCTCAGCCGTAGAGATATCCTGGCCTAAAAAGTTCAACAGGGCCTCGTTCATCCCCACCAGGCCAATCGTATTAAAATGGTTGTACCAGTAGACGCCAAAGCGTTCCCTGACAAAACGCAGGTAATGGCGGGAATAGGGGTACAACCCCTGCTCCGTTAACTTCTCCAAAACATTTCTTTTAATGAGCAAACTGTCACGGGCCATCTCCATGAGCCTTTGCAACCGCTGAAAAAATTCCTCTTCGCTGGTGGAAAGATACCCAAGACGGGCCATATTGATCGTCACGACACCAATCGAGCCGGTCAGGGGGTTCGCCCCGAAGAGGCCTCCACCCCGGCGCCGCAGTTCACGGTTATCCAGACGCAACCGGCAGCACATGCTCCGTACATCCTCCGGGGAAAGATCGGAGTTAATGAAATTGGCAAAATAGGGGATCCCATAGCGGGCTGTCATCTCCAGGATCTTCTCTGTCACCGGGCTCTCCCAATCAAAATCCTCCGTAAGATTATAGGTCGGAATGGGAAAGGTGAAGATCCTGCCCCGGGCATCACCCTCCATCATGACCTCACAAAAAGCCAGGTTGAGCATATCCACCTCCCGCTGGAATTCACCGTAAGTCTCCGTTCTTCTCTCTCCGCCGATGATCACCGGCTCGTGCGCCAGAACAGAAGATACAGTCACATCCAGGGTAATATTGACAAAAGGTGTCTGGAAGCCTACCCGGGTAGGGACATTGAGGTTAAAGATAAATTCCTGCATGGCCTGCTTAACTTCTGTATAGCTCATTTGATCATAACGGATAAAAGGAGCTAAAAAAGTATCAAAATTGGCCAGGGCTTGCGCACCGGCACATTCACCCTGCAAAGTATAGCAAAAATTTACAATCTGCCCCAGAGCCGTGCGTAAATGACGCGGTGGAGCACTCTCCACTTTTTGTGCCACTCCTGCAAAACCATTTTCCAATAAATCAGCCAGATCCCAACCACAACAGTAAGGTGCTAACAGGCTCAAATCATGAATATGAAAATCTCCTTCGCGGTGCGCCGCGCTGATCTCCTGCGGGTAGACCTTCTCCAGCCAATATTTGGAAGTAACTACGGAAATGATATGGTTGTTTAAACCCTGCAAGGAATAATTCATATTACTATTTTCATGAATGCGCCAATCCTCCCCACCCAAGTAATCCTGGAACATTTTTTCGGTATTCAAAAGTAAATGCTGAAAATTGCGCAGTTCTTCATGCTGTTTACGATAAAGAATGTAAGCCTTGGCCGTTTTGGCATGGCCATTTTCAATGAGCACTTTCTCGACGATGTCCTGGACTTCTTCGACACTGGGGTAGTTATTGGGAAACCTCTCCTGGAGAATAACCAGAACTTCCTGGGAAAGCTTGGCAGCGATTCTCCTATCTGCACCACCTACCGCTTTGGCAGCCTTAAAAATGGCATTAATAATCCTCTCCTGATCAAAAACAACTACACGACCGTCTCTTTTAATAATTTTCTCCGGCAAATAATCTCCACCCCTAGAAAATATTAAATTATAAAAAATTACTATAAAATTATTTGCATATTAATGGTTAATACAAGATCATTCTTGAAAAAAGTTGAAAACCCTTGCTGTTTTAAAAGAATAATTACAACTCAGTATAAGCTCATCCCCAGGCTAGGAAGACTCCCGAATTTCTATCGGTCATTTAATAAGCATGACACTAAAGAACTTTTTCCGGAAATTACCGTCTTAGTAGGGGGATGACAAAACCTGGGATCATTACCATTTTGCTTTTATTTTCAAAATTCCCGCCCGGAAGCTCCAAACCCTAATTTCTTGAATAAAGATGTCATGCCCATTAATACCCTCGGAATAAGGAATTTCTCCCCGGATTTATCCCTGGTAATTGAAAAAAATTGTGCTAGGCGGGAATTAATTACCATAATTTACATTTGACTTAAATTTCCACATTAGTTAAATTATAATATACTGGTAATCATTATCCAGAAAGGAGAATTATATGAAACTTGTTTTGTTTAAAAAACCGCTGCGGCCAGGAATGCTACTGGCCAGTATATGCCTTTGGAGTGCTTTTGTTTTTTGCAGCATGAACTTTCTCACCGCGCCTGCTCTGGCGCAAGCGGGAGACTTGGATGAACACTGCTCACCAAGCCCGGTTTTATCTGCCGGCACAGTCAACCCGGCAGATAACAAAATTAATGCGCCCCAGACAGCTGGGGAAATAGTAACAGCAGTAGCAGAAGATACTCTGGAAACAGAAGCCCCAAAAGCAGAAGCAATGACAGCGGCTGCAGAAAGTGAAAGTGAAGATGAAGCAAAGGAAACAGCAGCACAGGAAACAGTAATATTGGATGATGAAAAAGAAAAAGAGATTCTTGTTTTCCTGGATGGGTTGCAAATTGTTTTTGATGTCCAACCAGCCCTGGAAAAGGACAGGCTCCTTGTTCCCTTCCGGGCACTTTTTGAAGCCATGCGGGCCCAAGTCAGCTGGGACAATGCCTCCAAAACGGTTACTGCCGGCAAGGGAGGCCGCACCCTGAAATTAACCGTTAACCAGCAGGAAGCACTGCTCAATGGCGAAACACACACCCTCGATGTGCCGCCTTTACTGCTTGATAACCGGGTACTGGTCCCCCTGCGCTTTATTGGTGAATTTTTTGGGGATCTGCAGGTAAATTGGGTTGCTACAGAAAAAAAGGTTTATCTGGAAACGGGACTGGCCCATTATCGTTACCTGGAACGAGAGTTTGCCCCTCAGGAGAAAGAAACGGAAAAAGCAGCCGAAGAAGCAGAACCCGGTAAAAATGACCAATCAGAAAATGTCCTCGAAAATGATGACGTGGAGACCGCGCAGGATGATTCTTTTGTAGTTGGAGTACATACAGTAGAGCTCTCCCCCACCCTGCAGCCGAAAGTTTCTTTGGCTCAAGGACAGATTGGCAAGGCGACTTCACTGCGCAATTTTGCTTCTTATTTCCAGAACCCGGTAGCCATCATTAACGGCACTTATTTCAATCCCACCGGTAAATATCCGGATCCCTACGGGACGATCATCACAGAGGGAAAAATAATACATACCGGTGAAATAGGAACCACTGTTGGCTTCACGGCCGAAAAAGAAATCAGGATTGCCGATTTGGATGTGGAGATTAAGGGTACCGTCATGGACAATGACCTGGTTGTCCACAACTGGGGCGCCTTTGGCCTGAATCATACCCCCACACCGGACAACCCTTCCATCTACATCTTTACCGCGACCAGAGGAAAGAGTATCGGTTTTGATTATGGCACGGCCGTGCTTGTGGATAAAAACGGGGTTATCCTGGACTGCGTCCAAAATGTTGACGCCCCAATTCCTCCCGGGGGCTACGTCATCACCTTTACGGAGTATCTGCAAAAAGAAGCATTGCAGCACTTTCTACCGGGAAGGCAAGTGGCCTATGAGATCATACTTAAAGATAAAGAGGGGAATAGCGTTGATTGGTCGGATATTCAAGAAGCTTTTACATGCTGGCCCTTAATCATAAAAGACAGTCAAATCGTCGCTCCTGTTTCCAGGGTTCCCGCCATCCGTTCAGCACTGGCCCTCCGTTCTGACGGGCGCATAATTTTAATCAGCACTACGCCGGCCACTCTGGGCCAGCTAGGCACCATTCTGCAAGAAGATCTCGGGGTTTCCAAGGCCATAAACTTGGACGGGGGCGGTTCGGCCGGTCTCCTTTTGCATGGCCTGTCTATAACCAAACCCAGCCGGCTGATCCCCAACGCTCTCGTATTCTATAAGGATGACAGCAACATAGAGCTTTAGTGTCAATAAGGCCATAAGAAAAACATGACCATGATAATATGTCCGGAGCGCCCAGACAAATTGGCTGAAAAGGTTCTTCGAAAGTCTTCTCCATTTGCCTGTTTTCAGATCTAAAGCAGAGTAAAGGCGGTTATCCATGTTGGGTAACCGCCTTTGTGTACAAGCCCATTAATTTGGAGTATTAAACGATCCCGTATGAGCGGTTATTAGAACTTTTTGGTGACGTTTTTAAAACCATTGTATAAGTGAAGGCACCTGATACAACACCAATTTTTTAAGCTGAGTAGATACAATGATTTTAGAAAAAGTCATTTTCATGCTTATTATTGACTCGAAAGGCCTTGGTGATTATTCATTTAACCATCTTTAGCCCTGACTGTCTTTTTCCACCCGGCATTTTCACGCACAAGCTATAGTGTAGACTTAAAAAACCTGTTTAAGCCTCAGCCTGGGCAGCAAAAACAGATCACTTTTCGGAAGTTTTTTGCAGTGGCAGCATGGTTTTAGCTTTCCAGGCGCAGCCATTGCTCTGCAGTGTTATCGCACCATGCAGGTCTGTACGGAAGATCTGTAGCCCCCTTTCCTCCAGGGCAGTTAGTGTTTCAGGATGCGGGTGGCCGAAAGAATTGGCCCCGACACTGATTACCGCTGCGGGGGGAAGAACATTGTCCAGGAAAAGAGGTAAATTGGCAAGAGCACCCCCATGGTGCGGTATCTTTAAAACCTGGCACGCCGGAATATTTTTTTGCTTTAAAAGATATTCGACAGCTTTTGCTTCGACATCTCCTGTCAAAAGAAGACCCGTTTCCTTGTAGCGCAGGTGCAAAACCAACGAATTGTTGTTCGTATCGCTGTCCGTTCCTCGCCATAATTCCCGGGGCGGATTTAAAACGCAGATCTCCAGGGATGGTTCCACCATAAACCGGCTGCCTTCCCGCAGGATTTCCCGGGAAATACCTTTTTCCCCGGCCAGAGCCAAAAGTTCGCGGTAAGAGCCTGTCTCCGAAGATTCGTCATTAGTCGCCAGCATTTTCACGGGGATTCTCTCTAAAACAGCAAAAAGTCCTCCATAATGATCTTCATGGGGATGACTGATGATCACCAGGTCCAGTTTTTTGATGCGGCGGTATTCCAGAAAAGGCACCACCACAAAATAACCTGTTTCAGCAATATCCCCCAGATAAGCCGGTTTGCCGCCACCATCCAAAAGAATGTTTCGCCCCCGGGGAGTCTGGATCAAGATAGCATCCCCCTGCCCCACATCTAAAAAGACTACTTCCAGAGGCCGCCGTCCGATACCCGGCAGCCCCCACCAGGTGAAAGCAAGAGCCGTGAGCAGAAAAAAAATTAAAAGATGAAACATGCGCACCCGCCCTCGCAGATAGCGGTATAAGGAAAGGAAATACTTTTTTCCCCCACCGGCCAACACCACAAAAAAAGCATAATACAAACAAAGCTCCGGCAGGTGCGGAGGATAAACCCGGCAATAGGAAAAAGGCAGGGAGCCCACTTTTGTGGTAATAAAAAGGATATAGGCCAAAAGCGGATAATTGGCCAGGTTGAAAAGCGCACCGGCCAGGGGCAGGATCAGCCCCAGCAGTGCGGAAAGAAGGCCGATGCCCAGGACCAGGGCCATCACCGGCAGAATCAGCAAATTGGTAAAAAGAGCAACCAGGGAAACCTCCCGGAAATAATAGGCAGTCAGGGGAAGAACACCTATTTGAGCCGCCATGGTCACCGCCAGCAGGGGAGATATTTTTTCAATAATGAAGGGAGGGCTCCCCAACCCCGCCAGCATAGCGCCGATTTTTTCCTGCAAATAAGGAGCAAAAAAAATAAGTCCCGCCGTGGCTGTATAAGAAAGTTGGAAACCGGCAGAAAACAAATAAAGAGGACGATAAAGAAGGGTAACTAAAGCCGCAGCTGCCAAAGCCGTGGGCAAATCATTTTGCCGGTCAAAAAAAAGGGCGCCCCCCGCTAAAAGAAACATGAGCAGAGCCCGCAGTGCAGCAGGTTTGAGGCCGCACAAAAAAACATATAAAAAAAGAAACAGTGCACTCAACAAAAAAGAGCACCATCCCTGTCCGGCGGCTTTGCGCCAGAAAAGCAAAAGGAACCCGGCTACCAATCCGACGTGTAATCCGGAAACTGCCAGCAGGTGAGATACCCCGGAAGTTTTAAACATCTGCTCCGTAATCGGATCCAGCGCCCTTCGCTCACCGAAAAGCATTCCCACGAGCAGGTTGCCCTCTTTTTCCGGCAGGTACGCCCTTAAAATCGCCGACATTTTCTCCTTGACCTGCAGAGCCGTCCGGCGCAGGTAAGACAGCTCCGGGGAGAGGCCGAGATGGACTGTATCTTTTGCCGCGCCGTAAAAAGTGGCCGCCACCCCCTGTGTTTCCAGGAAAGCACGGTAAACAAAACCACCGGGGTTGCGCTTTCCTTGCGGCTCGTAGAGCATGCCCTCCAGGGATACTTGCTGGCCGTAGGATAAAAAATATAAGTCTGCCTCACCGGCCTTGTTTTCCTGATCTTCTGTATTCCTTTTATCCTTTTCTGCAGACTCACCCCTTTCACTGTCGTCCGTGCCACCGCCCCAGAAATTCTTCAGCCGGAGCACAACCCGCACCGTGCCGCTTACAGAATGTTCTTTACCTTCTAGAACCAACTTTTCTGGACGCAGAGGGAAAACTACGTCATCATCACGCCACAGGGGCTCATCCTCGATCATACCCATCAGTGTACACTTTTCCCCGTTGAAAGCACGGATATTGCCGATGGTTTTCTGTAAAGAAATATTTAAAACTAAACTGCCAACAGCCAGAAAGAGAATCAACAAAGAAACAAACGCCTGCAAGCCTTTACTTTTAAAAATAAGGTTGAACAAAACCCAGGCCAGCGCACCAATCAGCAAGTAAATAGATACAGCAACAGAAAAATAATAACGCCCCAGGACGATTCCCAGGACGTAGAAAGATGTCAGAAAAACCAGGGAACGGGCCATCAGAATACCCCTTAACCATAGATTCCAAGTACATGGGGAATTTCTCCACCTTACCCTGTTTTTCCTTTTATTTTTTGTTTTTCCCGGCAGCCTTAATAGACATTTCTTCTGTGGCGTCAGATACCCTTAAAGATATATGTGCCATAGCGAAACATCCTTACTGCAGGCGCTATGATCATCAGCTCCTGAGGGATGAACATAGCCGGTACTTTTCCGTAGTTTTTTTATATCCATACAATCACCCCCATTTTTAGACTGAAAAAGTTGACCAACCTTTTTTACTTTTTCAACCTCCGTCGCTGCTTATCAGCAGGGTGCTTTTGGCGAGCAGGGAATTTACTTCTTCTGCAAAAGAGAGCATTTTGGGTGCATCCAATTCTGCAGTGCCATTTATATCGAATTCCAGGGTGCCGGTTTGAAATACCTCCAATAAAGGAATATAGGGAGCTTTTAGAAGACCTTCATGATCTAGCTGTTGTTGCAGAACGCAGGGATGAACCAACTATTAGTTTTACCAGATTAAAGGAAAAATTAAAAACCGATGGGCTCCTTTAAAGTTTTATGGAAATTATCGGCCGAAAAAGATATTCACAAAATCGAACACTCAGCAACGATTACTCAATAAAATCATATGCGGTGCTGTTTCCTACACCCCCCGTTCCCATCGAAACGAAATGGTACCAACCGTCGTCTTCTAGGCGAAGTTCCACTTCCCGGTACATCTGCCCCCATGTTTCATCTCTTCCCGGACTATTGCCGGTATTTCCAGCCGCCCAAAATGCATTGTGCGCGATCGGATAGGTCGGCCTTACAGAAAGGGTAACGGAAAAAACGAAGGCCTTAGGAAGTCCTTCTTTTGATATTTTCTTAATTTCCAAACTATCAATAACCCCATCTGCAATACGGGCCATATTATTTTCCGGCAATACCTTAAACATAGCAAACCATGCTTCCATCCAGGCCTGCGCTATTCCTTCATTGCTACCCAGATCCCCTACTGAATCCCCTACAGAAATATCTTCTGTTTTTATTGATTGTTGGGCTTCCTCAAGAGCTTTAAGATATTGGTCGTGATCTTCTATTTCCGGCTGGGGCAACCATTCCTGCCCGGCGTTCCCTTCGGCTCCCGTAAAAGTGCCGCCAGCTGCGGCTTCCCCGATAAACTTAAACCACCCGCCTTCAGGGCTAGATTCAATAACCGCTGTTCCATGGGCTGTTACTTTACCATCCTTATCCAGTGCCGTAACGGATATTAGGATTCTGCCCGTTTTGCCTGAATAGACATATTCATCGCCTTCAAGCGGTGACCAATATACTTTTTCAGCAGTCGTCAGGTTATTACCTTTATATGTTATTTTAGCGTCTTTATAGGTGCAAAAGGAACCTCTAGCGCAGGCATAGGTAAATTTTGCGGGATTTCCAGGTGCGTTTACCACTAATTCAAAGCCGAACATCGAGCTCATAAACGGGCTGAACTCATCGCGGGGCGTAGTAATTGTCAACTTCGGAATGTTCGGATCAATTTCTTTCAAACTTATAAGATCAAGCAACTCCTGCAGCGTTTCCGGGCTTTGGGCATAGTCGCGGATATCACCGCCAGCTTCTTTGTTCGCCCATGCACGGTCATAATGAAGTTTTGTCCCCCCGCCAAAAGGATCTTTTGTCGTTACATAGAAATCCTCCATATTATTGACCAGGGCAAAGAGCAAAAGCGCCGTCCGGTCAAATTGACTGGCCTGGTAAGCAGCATTTTCCGCTTCGTCAAGGATCCATTCCAGCCCTCTTTCTGCCCCGCCGGTTTGCAGTTTGAAGCTATTATGGCGCAAATCTTCGGGTAAAGGCATCAGCCCCAGAAGCCGGCCGACCGCAGAGTTATCCCCAATATATTTTGTACGGGATTCCCATAGTTCTTCGGCGGAGCCAATCTCCACAATCTGCATTACGCTCCCAAGCTGCCGTTCAAAAAACTCCTGAACCTCCTTTGGCTTTTTAACCCTGTAGGAAAAACCAGGTTTAATACTGTTATCCAACCAGATTTCAGTAAAGTCGGTACTAAAATTGAAATAAAGATTGTAGGTTGTTCCATCGTTGCCAAAGCCCTCATATGCCAAATGAATTTGATTGGTACTGTCACGACCTTCATCTCTATTTTTGGAGATTTCCTTTTTGCTTACGCGTAATTCTTTAACAAAATCAACAAATTCCGGGGCCTTCACCTGTGAAAATTCCACTATTTTATCACCAACAATCAATGTTCCGTAAACGACCCTATCCAGCATTTCAGTGGAAAAATTAACATCATTAGCATCCGGTAAACGTATGCTATTTATAGGGTTTGCTGTAAGGCCAATTCCCATTATTATAACAGCAATCATCGTTACCGCCATAACCCAAAAAGCGGGTTTTTTAAAGTTCAGGACATTTTTTATTCTGCCCCTGGTGTCACCTTCGCCAAAGGCCAGGGGGATACCGCCGACAATTCGTTTGCCGATTGCAAGGGAAAGCAATGAAAGGGAGTATTCCTTTTTTAACTCATTGCCCATTTTCTTTATAACAGCTTCGTCGCAGGACATTTCCATGTCCTTGTTGCTTAAATAAAACGCCAGCCAGACAAGGGGATTAAACCAATGCAAGCATAGAACAAAGAATGAGAAAATCCTTGTCACATGATCAAATCGTTTAATATGTGTCTCTTCATGCAGAAGAATATATTTTTTTTCCTCTATGGACAGGGTTGCGGGCAGATAAATCCTTGGCCGGAACAAGCCCATCACAAAAGCTGTTTCCAATCCTTCTGCAAGGTAAATATTATCCTTTTTATGAACTGCCTTGCTTAGCTGTTTATGTAATCTTAGTAATGAAACAATGCTGCAAACCAATAATATTGCCATGCCCAAAAGCCATACAGTTTTACCGAAAAATATCCACAGCTGTAACGGATCTACACCTGCATATGGAGCAACAGCAGGAAATGAAGCAGGGGCGGTTGCAGGCAGTACCGCCTGAACAGCATTATTGATTGCTACCCCTGAATCGGTTCCCGGTGCCGGCATATAAACAATGTCCCCGGCAATTGGAACTGCCTTAGCAGGCAAAAGACTGAAGATACTTTCAAAGGAGTACGGACAAATAAGCCGGAAAAGTACTGCACCCCAAAGGGCATAGGAGAATTTTTTCAGGGCGTTTTTCAGCAGCAACCGGAGGGCAAGCACGAAAAGGATCACGATCCCGGCGGTATAGCTCATGTTAAGAACTTGCAAAAACATTTTGTCGAGCATTGTTATCCCTCCCGATGTGCGCTGATAAGCCGTTCAATTTCATTGATTTCCTGATCGCTGAGCTTTTTTCTACGGGTAAAAGCCGCCAAAAACCGCGGCAGGGAACCGCCAAAGCTGTTATTGAGGAATTCTTCGCCCTGCGCAGCCCCAAATTCACTTTTAGACATCAAGGCAGTTACCGTACCGCCATCATTTTGAAATATTCCGCGCTCACAAAGGCGTTTGAGCATAGTATAGGTCGTAGTTCTTTTCCAAGCAAATGCCCCGGCGCACAGACCGATTAAAGTACGCGTGCTGAGCGGTTCCTGCTGCCATATTAAGTCGGCAAACCTTTGTTCCATTTCACCCAATTTATATTGTTTCATAAAAATGGACCCCCTTGTCGTATGTTATTAGACTAAGTTATAGTCTAACACCATTAGACATGGGTGTCGATATAATAATTTTGAGCTACCAGCCATTGTTTAGTAGTCACCATATCGTAACCCTGTATGTCTTTGTTATCAGAGCTGGAGCAAGCGAAGTCGTAACTTGGATTTTTTTACATATCTGCTGTAACAGAAACGTCACTGCCGACAGGAATGATTACCTCAAATTCCAAGTAAACTACATGTTCAAGATTTTTAGTTTCTGATATCCTCCAACATTCCATATTGGTAGCGGTCACGAACTGATTCGGAAAGCAAGCCGAATTGAATCATAAATTCTGAAACAGAGCTTTACCCTTAGCTGTATTTGCCAATACAGAATTGCACAAAAAAGAATTAACAACCGAGAACAGGGATAGTATTAGCAGAAAAGCAGTTATACCTGCCGAAAACTTTAGAATAACATTTTTCCTCATTTTTTACCCCTTCTAAATGCGTAACTTAACTGTTTTCTTCAGATAGCGAAATCTGAACCAGAATGTAACACCATCTTCACTATTTTTTCCCAGACCGGCTTGTAACGATCAACGATTATTTTGCACACCTCAGCCAGCGCCACATTTTCAAAATTGCTTCCAGGGGAATCTGCTTCTAATTTCGTCAGTTCCAGCATTTTATGAATTATTTGATCCATACGGTTGACGTTTGCCTGGATGTGATGGGCATAATGCTCCCTTTTTTCTGTATGGACGTTCGCTTGTAAATTTTCGGCATACCCGGCAATAATACTTAAAGGAGTTTTTAGATCATGAGCCAGGGCATTAGTAATTTCCCGGCGCTGGTTTTCAAGCTTCTCCTGTTGTTTATAAGTTCGCACAGTTTGTTTTGCCAGGATGAAGGCGGCAACACCAAAAGTTAAAAAGCAGGAAATCCAGACAAAAGCCAGGCTGGGAAGACAGCGTTTCCCAATATCTATGTCACAGGCCAGCACCGTCCAAAAGGTGCTGTTAAGACCCTGATCGCCATTGGCCCCTACCCTGACTGTATTCTGGTAAGGTATCGGCAGGTAGTAACGATAAGTTAAAAGCCCTACCCTTTTCAGCCGAGCTTATAACCAAAGCCCCACCGCTTTTCTCTGCAAAATAGTCTGTAATGATTTCCCTCATTTCTGCATCATCTTCTACCAAAAGAAATTTAAAAGCCACTTTCCTCACCCCAAGCATAGGTTAACATACAAATATATCTTTTTTGTATTCCCTTTACTTTTTGCAATTAAAAATATAAAAAGGAAGTATCGGTTAAAATGGCCTCCCCTTGTTTTGCCAGGTATATCACCATAACTTTGGCGCCTATAGGTACTTCCAAATCTGTAAATCCTTGCTTCTGCAGTTGTCAAATATAACCATATAGTGTATACTACTTTTGCATTGTTAAAAAAACTATTACAGGAAATTTAGGAAACTAATATAATACACCGCCGTTATGTTACTTGACAAATTGATTTTATGTTTATGCAACTATAGTGAATATAATACCATCAGTTTAAGAAGGTGTCTGGTTTGACCAGGGATGAAATTATAAAATATTGGGTTGCCCCGGCAGAGCAAGACCACCAAACCATGATGCATTTATATGAAAGCAAGGATTACCATTGGAGTCTCTTTTTAGGACATTTGGTTTTAGAAAAACTTCTGAAAGCTGTTTATATGGCCCTGGTTGATACAAAAGTTCCAAGAACCCATGATTTGCTACGACTTTCAGAAAAAGCTGGTTTAGAACCCAACGATAAAGAAAGGGATCAGCTGGATATGGTAACAAGTTTTAATATTGCAGCCCGGTATCCGGACTACAAGCATAGCTTCTATAATAAATGCACGCCGACATTTACAGAAAAAAACTTAAAAATTATCAAGGAGTTGAAAACGTGGCTTCTAGAAGTGTTGGAGAAGAAATAACTGCTATCGCAAAAAAGTATGCAGACTTGGTCAAAAAAGAAATGAACGTAGATGCGGTCTATTTGTTTGGCTCTTTTGTCAACGGAAACCACGATCAGGATAGTGATATTGACATCGCGGTAATTACGGATGATTTCTCTGGGGATATTATCGAAGATACCCTAAAGCTAATGAGAATTAGAAGGAAGGTTGATATTCGCATAGAACCCCATCCTTTAAGAAAAAACAATCCTTTTGCTAAGGAAGTAATAGCCTCAGGCCAACGTATTGGTTAAAATTTTACCCCGCCTGTGCTGTTTTTTCTGTTTATCCAGTTACTTCTGCTTTTGATTCTTCAACGGGCTCCATATCTGATCAAAAAACCTGGTTGCTTTTTTTAAGCACCAGGTTTTTGGTTCCCAAGCCCTATTTTTATGTTATTCAAAAAAAGCCTGAACGCATATTCGAATAACTTCAGAAACATATAAATTATTTCTTGAGGCGGTATCTTCTAAAAAAGAAACCTGTTCTGGGGTAAAAGAGATAACTTTTCTTTTTTGAGTATAGCCTCTATGTATTTCCTGTTTATGGAGAGGCTGCTTGTACGGGAACTTTATGCTTTTATTTCTCATGGCATCGTTAACTGTTTTTCTTATTATTTCTGTTGTTGTTGTCTTTTCTTTAAGGGCGGCTTCTTCTATTTTATAAAACATTTCTAGGTAAAAGTTACCAGTTTTTTCGATCATCGCGTTGTTTTTATATCTTTTCTTTGCTTTGCTATCCCTGCGAGTGTCGATTCTTTCGGTAATCGTGAACCTAATATTTTTTGCGAAACTACGTCGGGATGAGGTGCGCAACGCCGCTTCGGGCAAAGAAACTTTCCACTTCCGGATCAAGCGCCCTGCGCTCACCAAAAAGCATCCCTACGAGCAGGTTGCCCTCTTTTTCCGGCAGGTAAGCCCTTAAAATAGCGGACATTTTTTCCTTGAGCTGCAGAGCTACCCGGCGTAGGCAAGACAGCTCCGGGGAGAGGCCGAGATGGACCGTATCTTTTGCCGCGCCATAAAAAGTGGCCGCCACCCCCTGCGTTTCCAGGAAAGCACGGTAACCAAAACCGCCGGGGTTGCGCTTTCCTTGCGGCTCATAGAGCATGCCCTCCAGGGATACTTTCTGGCCGTAGGATAAAAAATATAAGTCTGCATCACCAGTCTTGTTTTCCTGATCTTCTGTATTCCTTTTATCCTTTTCTGCAGACTCACCCCTTTCACTGTCGTCCGTGCCACCGCCCCATTGGAAATCCTTCAGCCGGAGCACAACCCGCACCGTGCCGCTTACAGAATGTTCTTTACCTTCTAGAACCAACTTTTCAGGACGCAGGGGGAAAACTACGTCATCATCACGCCACAGGGGCTCATCCTCGATCATACCCATCAGTGTACACTTTTCCCCGTTGAAAGCACGGATATTGCCGATGGTTTTCTGTAAAGAAATATTTAAAACTAAACTTCCAACAGCCAGAAAGAGAATCAACAAAGAAACAAACGCCTGCAGGCCTTCCCGTCTAAAAAAAAGTTGAACAAAACCCAGTCCAGCGCCCCAGGACGATTCCCAGGACATAGAAAGATGTCAGAAAAACCAGGGAACGGGCCATCAGAATGCCCCTTAACCATAGATTCCAAGTACATGGGGAATTTCTCCACTTTGCCCTGTTTTTCCTTTTATTTTTTGTTTTTCCCGGTAGGCTTAAGAACTAGCCTGATAGCTTCAATAACTGTTCTTTTAATTTTTTTATGTCCATATCAATAATTTCCCAAATTAATTTTAGATTTACACCTTCATAATCATGAACTATGCGATTTCTTAAACCTCTCATTTTAAACCGGGGATGTTGGAATGTTTTGCAATATATTCTTCATCCAGTTTGTTGACTAATTCACCGATTTGGCTTAAATTAAATACGCATGCCTCCACCATCATACTATTGTTCCTAAATCCAGTATGATCTATATCCTTGGTATATTTTAATATGGAATCAATATAATTGGTTATCTTAAGAATAATCCTTTGATTTTTCATATATTACCATACCTTTGTCTTCAATTTCCTTAATTATTAAAGAATCCGGCTCGATATGTGATCTATCAATTAAGTCTAAACCTACTCCTAAAGTATTAACTAAAGTTTCAAGCAAGCCGACAAAATCAAGTCCTTTTTATTTCCCATTTGTATCAATATACAAATCTATATCACTTTTATCTGTAGCTTTGCCTTCGGCGCATGATCCAAATAATATTGCTTTGTCTACCGGGTAATTTCTTAATATTGGAACTGCTTTTTCTTTAATTATTTCAATGGAAATAATGTTGGAACTCATAGTTCATCCCCCCCCTGAATGATATCCATATTGCTTAAATGAACCATAATTTGTCTCTCCGTATCTTTATTTTAATTAAAAATATATTAACAGTCCGGTTTCAATATTTATGGGACTGGCTATTATTCCGGAAATTAATGTTTTAAGGCGTTGACACACCCTGATCAAGTTTGGATATTTGGTCAGAATAATTTTCCCTTTTATCCTGATCAAGCAGGGGAAGGTTGTAGCGTGCTACTGTAAGGGCAGCCTTTTTGCTCCCTGCTGCCAAACAGCGGGCACATTCCACGTCCGCCTGCACAGGAACATAGGATTTAGGAAGGGCGCCCCTGGTCAAAACGGTTATTTCTCCGGCACAGCGGGCAATTTTCAGGGGGATATCTGTTGCCCTTTCTGCACCCTGAGGAACCCCCTTCATAAAATCTTTTATCGCAAAACCATCCTCCTGGGCCAAAGCAAGCGATTGTTCCAAAAGAAGTTCTGCCTTCTTCAGGGTTTCCTGCCAGAAATCTTTCTGGCCGTTGTCTCCCTCCCCTGCAGGTGAACCCTCTTTAATTTTTCTCAAGTTTACCCGGCAGGCCATGGCAAAAAGTGCTGCAGCATGGGCAGCAGTCATGGCCGCGGATGACCCGGCGCTGGGGTAAAGAGAATCTGCAGAAAGTTCCTGAAAGTAAGCCGTTAACCGTAAATCTTTAATAACCGGTATCCTGCCCATATAAATCCCCCTTTTTGCAATAATCAGGTTTGAATCTTATAATGATAATATTATATTGTAAATCAATACCTTGTGGAACTAGTCACCGGAAAAATTTGTTAGCGCATCTGTAACAGAATTTGAAAAGTTGCATTGTGGGAACATGGCCAAAATCTTTATTTCTGTTCTTTTAGTCCCTTCGTTGCAGAGTTCCAACAATACATGCTTTAATTTTTCTTCATAAATATGCTGATCGACTATTTGTTTTTGTAATCTTTTCCTGCCAACTTCCCCCTCATGCTTTTCCACTTTCCCCCACACCCTTTGCCAGAGTTCTGCAGCTTTTTTACGGTCTTCCGCCTCACCCAGCCGCTGCCTTTCTTCAAGTTCCATACGTCTTAATCGCTCTTCCTGTAGCGTTTTTTTGGCTTCCTTGTTTCCGTGTTGAAATAATGTTTGACAGGGTATATTGAGAACCCCTGCCTTTAATTCGGCAGTAAAGGTCTGCACAAGAAAATCACCAACCAAGTCAGAATAAAGAATCTCAGCTGCAATCCTGCCGGCGTTTTCCACCCTATAGGGAACTGTCTCTCCAAAATTATGCCGAAAATTTGACTTTTGTACCCATTCCCGCAAAAATGGGTTATACTCTTCAATTAATTCCGCAACAACCAGGGTGAGTAGGCTATGAATATAGTTGCCTGTCAGTTTTTCCAGATCTGATTGATAATCGGCACGTGAAAAATCCGCGCTGTGCACAGAAGTTGTCACCTTATTTTTTACAGGCCCGTTCTGAATAAACTCCCAAAGGGTACTGTAATCAGCAGGGTTATAGCTCTTTTTTAAATAAATAATGTTCCCTGCCTGCTCCCGTGGCGAAACAAGATGGCAACTGCCCTCCTTTTTTCGCCAGGTTAATACAATATATGCAAACCACCGGGCGACCTCCCGGAAATATTGTTGGGGATTATGTCTTCCCCAAATCCTTCTTTTTAAGATATGTCCCAGTCTTTCCCGTTCCGGCATAGAAAACGCCCCCTTTGCCGGCCAAAATCATCCATTTTATTATACCATTTACAAGGGATTCTATATGCAACAAAGAGCTCCAAAAGGATTGGAAACAGCATGGCGAAGCTGGGTTTATGATTGAGATAATTGAGAACCTTGAATACGACAAAGATGGAGTAAGAACCGATTACAGTGAAGATATAACTTTGCTGCAGATGATTTGGGAAGACAAAATACTTCAACAGGGTTTTGAGTTATACAAAAAATAAGGAAGGCATTCACCCTGTTTTTTGATTCATCTTTTGCATCATTTCCGTGGCTGCTTGCCTGTAGTTCTTACATCTTCCCGGTAGCTTTTCGTTCTATTTCCGTAACACATTCGGTTTTAATCTTTTCAACCAGAAATTGAAGAGCATCAATAACATGGGGTCTAATATCGCCACCTATAAGTACATACATTATGTCATCCCCTATTTCCAGCCGACCTTCATTAAGCCACACCTTAACATAGAATATTCCATCCATCTTATAAGTTTCCGCAATCGCCTCATCAACTTTTACCGCATCATAGGAAAAGTCCATTCCTTTTACCAACGAACCATCATCAAACCCTTGGCGAACCTTTGCTTTAGGTGTTTGACGTACAACACCATTATGAACTAAAAACATCCCTACCTTTAAAGCAACAGGATCCGCTTTTGCTTCCTTAAGCCATTCGTCAATAGATGGTGATGTTTTTTTAATCATAATCAGATACGCTCCTTTTTAAAAAACGTTTCCCCCTGTATTTATTCAAAGAGTGAAATAAATCGCTTTCCTTTTTTTTTGCCTTAATCGCTTGGGCAACAACAGCCGCGGTTACAGTAGCACTGCCGGCAGCAGCTCCTCCACTACTCATTGACTGGCCTCCTCTTATACAGGCATTAGGACTTCCGGGTTATCATTTCGGAAATTATTGACTATAGCTGAAACTTCATGACTTTCCATCAATTCTGCTGGATAAGTATTTAACAGGCCCTTAAGCGTTGAAACATCTGTATCTTTGTTGAGCCAGGCCTCTTCCGCTTTTTTTGACAAAATAACCGGCATGCGGTTATGGATAGGCTCTATCAGAGTATTGGCTGAGGTGGTGATAATCGTACAGGAATTGATGGTTTCACCTTTGGGAGATATCCAGGCATCCCACAACCCGGCAAAGACAAACCCATCCCTATTTTTTAGGGTGATTCTGTAGGGCCTCTTCCTGTCTCCTTCCCTTTTATCACTCACTATAAGGTTATATGTTGGCTTCCATCAGCTTTACACTGCTTTTTCTAAAAAATAACCTGCTTTATTAATAAATTTCTCTTCTATGGCTAATATTAACCATAATGATTATAAGCCGGCAATCATCAATTCTAGCAATGAGCCTGTAAACACCTACACGATACCGCCAATAACCTTTCTTATCACCGGTTAAAGCTTTGCCTTGTTTCCTTGGTTCTTTGCAGCCTACCAAGTTATTTTTTATCCAGGACAGAATCATTTTTCTTTGTGGGTGATCAACCTTTTTTAAGGCTTTATTCGCTTTATTTGTAAATACTACTTTATATTTCATCTTCAAGCCCCAAATCGTTTACAACCTCATCAAAGGTTTTGTATTCAATTTTACCCTCTTTTTCTGCGGCTTCATATTCGGCTATAACACGCAAATCGTATTCGTCTTCCATCTTTTCAAAGAAAATGGTTTTAATGGCTTCTGATAAGCTTACACCAAGCCAGTTAGCATAGTTTTCCATTAGTTCTTTTTCCTCATCAGATACTCTAAAAGATATATGGGCCATAGTAAAATCTCCTTGCTGTTTATGTGTAACACAATTGTAATACACCATGAAGTAATAGGCAAGTAAAATTTAAAAACTAAGAAGGGAAGAAAGACAAGCCATTTTATTATACCGTTTACATCATGGTTATTTACTCTTCCTTTTCCATGTAAACAACCTTTGAAAACGGCATTATCAACTGATCTGATACTGCTTTATACCTGGACATATGTTTGTGCCATCATGGATGCGCAACTGCTGCCGGAATGCCGGTCACAGGTAACATGTAAAAGACGTGTGAAGTCATTGAGCCGGCTTCTCGCGTGTTCACTCTGAATATAATATTCAGTTAAATTATAGTGTATTATTTGTTCTTTCAAAATAAAGTTCAGGTAAAACAATTCTAATCTCGTATGCTGAGCCCTCTTTCTGCCAGTATACAATGAATCTGATTTTCGCCGTTTTTGCCAGATAGCCTTTTTGCTTCATTGCTCCTATTTCTTGTTTAAACTTTTTGGAAAACCTTAATACCGGTTGTCCTTTTGCATTGTGGCAGCACTCACCGTCAACACTCAGAAAATCTCCACTGGTAAACGGCAAAATTAAATTTTGACAGGACAAAAAGTAATCCAGCCATACATCCTTATAAGATAATTGCACAGCCAATTGAGAGGGTGGACGATAAGCCTGATGATCGTCAATTAATTGCAGACCTTCAGTTTTAATGAAATTAAGATAATGTCCATTATAGTGAATAAACAGGTTGCGTTTTGCCCTGGTCATGGCTACATAAAGCAGTCGTTTGGCCTCTGCCGTGCCAATATTAAATTGATCGAGCATCAGAAAGACATTGTCAAACTCTCGCCCTTTTGCTTTGTGAATAGTAGAAACAAGTATTGATTCAATGTTTTCACCAAAGAAATCTTCCAACTTTGATTCGCGAATAAAAATTTCCAGATCCGACTTAAATTTACTCCTTGGATTCGTTGACTCAAAATCTTTGTCATGTTCATACATATCTCTAAATTTAAGCTGCCGCTAAATTTTTCTACCAACTTCCGTTTTGCATTTGCCCAGTCATCATCGAAAATCACATAAACGCCATCAGACAGATTGAGCCGGCTTAAAAAAAAGCGGACTTCCAGTAGATTATACAAACTAAAACCTTCGTTTGACTGTATTAGCTTTGCCTGCATTCCATTCTTCAACAGTAAACCGGTAATCTGTAACGCTTCATCATTAGTCTTGGTCAGAACACAAGTGGTTCCTGCAAGATCTTCAGAGAGGATATTATCTACCAACGGCGCGATGAGATTATTACTTTTATAGCGCAGCAGCTTGACTTTTCCATTATCACTCTGAACAGGAATAATTGGCGTATGCTTTAATCTGTGCGGTATTATCCGTGAAAACTGATTTGTAAAATCAACAAGGTTGCCCTTACTCCTGTAGTTTTCAACCAGTTCATACATTACTGCCTGCTTTTCAACAATCAGGCTCTCCAGATATTTTGAACTGGCTCCTCTGAACTCATAAATATTTTGGTCATCATCACCAACTGCAATTACACGCATCTCCTCGTTTTGTTCCATCAAAGCATTGATTAAGGCAAATTCATGAGCATCCATATCCTGAGCTTCATCAATCACCAAAACTGTTTTTGTAATCCTACCTGCTTCAACCTCTCCGTTTTTGATTCTCCTCGTAGCTTCCTGAATTATTTCATTTGATCTTTCAAGGGAGCCAACTCTTCCCAGCAAGTCAAAGCAATAAGAATGGAATGTTTTAATCTCTATGAAATTGGCCGCATTACCAATTAACTTCAGCAAACGCTTCTTGAATTCAGTGGCTGCCGACCTGGAAAAAGTAACCATGAGCAATTGTTCATGCTTAACATCTTCCATTAACAGCAATGATGCCAGCTTATGAACCAATATCCGGGTCTTGCCGCTCCCTGGTCCCGCCGCTACAACAATATATTTTGGCATTATAAACAACCAAAAAATCGCCGTCTATTTTTAATGTTTCAATTCTTGAAAGGTAGAAAAGAGCATCCTCTACATCATCAAGGGTAACTGTTGTTTTAATAAGTGTTAATCTGCTTTCAAACCCCTCTTTCAACTCTAAGAGGGAAAACTCAACCAGTACTTCTTCTTTTGAAGCTTCATCTTCCTCTGCGTTCCGTTTGCTTTTTTCGTAAAGATACTTCACAATAAATTGTGCCAATTCATGCCTTTTTGCCAGCTTTTCTTTAAGAGTCTCCTTCTTATGCAGGCAAAGAATTGCCAGATGGTTCCTTGAATAGCCCACGGGTTGTCGTTTTATCCAGTTCTTGATCGCCCAAAAATTAAGTAAAATTCTAATCTTATTTGGTGTTATTTCCGTACAGCCGGTTCTTTCAGCCTGCTCGTTCAGCTCCTTGAGATTATATACTTTTTCCTCATCCTCTAAAACAGACAATAGAAATTTCTCTATCCGAAAAAAAGAGTTTAAGATGCTCAACGAACGATTTTTATTTTCTTTTCTCCTTATATAAGCGGTCAAATCTTTTGCATCCGCCAGAATCCTTTCTTCACGCAAAAGATGAACAATCCTAATCACTTCCTCCTTCACAATACCTAAATGATCGGAGAGATAATCAATTCTTGATACTGCGCCTTCACCATTGAGGTGTTTTCTGCTTTTTTGGGAAAAAAGCTTCCTGATGATGCGCGTGGCCTTCATCTTTTGCTTCTCATCAAATTTGTCGGAGTTATTAATTTTTTCGATTGCTTCAGCAGCGTTTTTTGAGAGAATGCTGTTTGCATAGATTTTGGGCATGTTTTGCCCCCGCTTCAGATAACCAGCATCCTCTAAGGCGTAAAGCGCTGTTGTTACCCTTGTCCCTATTTCAGAAATGCTATCATCCCAGCCTGCCTTGCGGGCAATCTCCAACGTAGACTGAGATACCTTTGATCTAAATTTCGTGATATCCTTTATTGCTTTCCAAACCTGCTGGATTTCCTTAATGCTTAATTTTGTCTGGTTGAGCAGAATGAAATGTTTATTCAGGTCCTCTTCATTATACAACACGAAACATTCCGCAGAGATAGCTTCATCCCGCCCCGCCCTTCCCGCTTCCTGAATATAATTTTCCAGGGAATCGGAAATTTCATAGTGAATAACCATGCCCACATCTTTCTTGTCCACCCCCATGCCAAACGCAGATGTTGCAACCATTATTTGAACATCGCCTTTAATAAATGCGTCCTGATTCTCAGTTTTTTCCTGCTTCTCCATTTTGCCGTGATATGGCCTTGCCTGGTAACCGTCTTGGCTTAATCTTTCTGCCAACTGATACGCTTTTCTTGTACGTGAGACATAAATGATGGTGGGGCAATCTTTCTCATCGATTAAATCCCGCACTGTGTTGTATTTTTCTTCCTCGCTCTCTTTTACGAACACCAGATAGCTAAGATTGCTTCTCCCAGCGCTTGAACTAAATACCTCCATCTCCAGAGAGAGCTTATCCCTGAAATACTCCCGAATATCCTCTATAACTTTTTGCTTTGCCGTGGCGGTAAAGCAGGAAACGGGGATTCCATCCTCCATATTTTTCTTTTCTTGAATGGATTTGATAAAGTCGCCGATATATAAATAGTCAACCCGGAAATCTTGTCCCCAGGCCGAAAAGCAGTGTGCTTCATCGATAACAAACCGGACAAGATTCCTGCCCAAGAGCAAGCGTTCAATTGTCCGCGAACGCAATGATTCCGGCGAAATATAAAGAATGGAGGCAGAACCATTTTCAACCCTTTCAAAGGATTTTGCCCTTTCAATTGGATCAAGCAAGCCGTTAATCGTAACCGCGTCTGTGATACCCGCTTTTTCCAGATTATCAACCTGGTCTTTCATCAAGGACTGCAAAGGTGAGATTACTACCGTCAGTCCCTTACTATTAATCCCGCTCATTAAGGCCGGCACTTGAAAGGTAATTGACTTCCCGCCGCCGGTGGGAAACACCGCCAGAAGAGATTTATTGGCCACAGCAGCCTTAACGGCTTTCTCCTGCAGGGGCTCACCGGCAAATGTTCGGTATGAATCAAAGCCAAAGAATCGTTTTAACCCTTTATGAATATCAAGAGCCTCGTTACAATAGGGGCACCCCTTCAGGCATGGGTTGTTTCTTAATAAAAACATGATCGTATCCACTACAGGAAAATTTCTCAGAACCCATGAAGGTGTAATGGAATAACGGCTTTTTGTATTGATCAAGGCCAAACAGTAAGCCAGTTCAACAGGATGGTCTGATGCTAGTTTAGAAATATCGGACTGCTCACATATTAGGCCATAAAACTTTTCATGTATCAGCTGCTCGATTTTTAAATCATTTTCCTTATACCCAAGAAAATAAAAAAAGGAGCAAAACTCCTTTTGATCTTTTAACAGGCCATAAAATATTCGCTTCAAGTTCTCATCTGTCTTTTGAAAAGCCGTAACCTCGCCAAAGAAAAGGTCTCTGGCCTTTTTTGAATCATTCAACGGGTTGTTGGTTTCTTCCGTTTGCAGCTTATCATCCTTGAGCAAGGCATGATAAGGCTTGGCAGGGAAAAGCAGGGGGGAAAGATACAGTGTATCAATATAGTGCAGATGGTTGAGTCCTGCAGCATTCAGGTCATTTTGAATATATTTCAAATCATGCTTGAAGATATTATGACCACAAATATATTGGGAACCATCTAGAAATTTAATGAAGTTAGCAAGAGAACCAGAGTGAAATGAATTGCCATTCCCTTTAACGCCGCCTATATCTAGAATTTTACCACGATTTGGCTCAATCTCCATATCAATGAAAGTAATGGGTTTCATGGCGTCCCTTCCCCTTGCATCAACTAGAGCATCAACCTTATTTTATCAATTATACCAATTCTCTGTCGAATTGTGAAATCCTCTGCAAAAGCATCTTTTAGCTTGAACCTCCTACATGCAAGGGTGCAGAATCAACGAAACAACCAGGACAAAAAATCAACGCCGTATCCCCGCTCCCGCCAAATCATTAATAATTCTTAATTCGTATCATCTATGGTGCAAACAATGACATTTGTTGAGGTTTTAGGCTCTCTTTCGACTTCTTTGCCTGTGAACTAAACCATTCGAAAATATTTTTTTGACAATTATTTATAATATCCTCCGTTATCGGATAAACATTTTCTTTGTCCAACAGATTAATGTTTCCCTGTGGAATGTTTTCCGCCTTTCTAACAAACATCGGTATCCAACCATGTCTGAAATTTTCGATTGCTCCCGCCCATGTTCCACCTTTGTTAAAATCCGATGAAACTATAACCACAAAGTCTGAAAGGGCATATATATACTTATTTCTTTCCATTGCCGCATAGGTTCGGAACGGCATATCCGGCCGAAAAGGAGATAAAATGATTGATTGTTTCCTCATAATAGCTTCTCTGGTTTCTTTCTTTCTTATCTTTTTTTCCAAGCCATCTGCAACAATAATTACTGTTGTACCATCCGCACTGTTTGCCACATTTTCCGCAATGGAGTCAACCCCCCTGGCGCCGCCTGAAACAATGTTCAGGCCGTCTTTCGTGCATCGTGTGGAAAGTTGTTCTGTAAATTTCATGGTAGCATCATCAATATTCCGCGATCCAACGATTGATATCCCTTTATTTTGTAAAAGTGATAAATTCCCTGCATAATACAAGACTGGAGGAGCAAGCTTTTTTAACTTATTTTTTAAAGCCCTGGGATAGTGATGATCAGCTCTTGTTAGTATAAAAATCCCCTTTTCATTCAGTTTTTCTAACTCAATACCAAACTGACCCGAACGTGATAACAATTTTTCTATTCTTGTTACTTCACCTTCGGATAAGTTCAATTTCAGTCTCATGCTATCAGATGAAATATCAAATAGTGCACTCGGTGTAAGCTTATTTTCTACCAGCCGATCAGCAAGCTTTGACCATTGTGAAATTGTAAACGTCTTAACCCCATCATTCATACTTTTTATCGCTAAATCTGAACACATTAACAACATTGCATAGCTATCATCTGAGATATTCATTTCAATCCCTCATTCCTGCAGTAGATGCAATAGCAAAAGGATATATCAATCTTGCTCCTTTTTGCTTGAGCATGTATCCGCAAACTGTCAATGTCCATTTAGAGTCAACCATGTCATCAAGTAAAATAATATCAACATTAGGACAATCTTCTTTTACAACAAAACCTTTAAAAACATTTTGACATTGATAAGCGCTATTTTCAAGTTCTTTTTGCGGCCTGGTTTTTCTCACTTTCTCAATGATGTCAAGACAAGGAATGCTAAGTTTTTTTGCTACTCTATGTGCAAAAGACTTTACAAGTTCCGGTTTACTTAATGAAGGAATGTACGCTAAGCACATATTGGAAATATTCTCCGGCAGCCACTTATGAATTAATTCGACGCTCGCGTCTACCAATTCTTCTCTGAAATAGTTATTAACATATTTATCATTATGTATGAATTTACCCCATCCTGCATCTCCAAAGGCGCAAAGAGCTCGCCCATCCTCTACTTGGTCTTCAATAGATATCCTTTTTTTAGTTTCAGCCATAATACCTGCCGGCCATTGTTTTCTTCTCTCAATTACGATATATTCACCCTTTAAAAATTTAACCGCATTTAGTATATTTTCAGTATTTACCTCTTCCGGAAAGAATTTTTGCCCTAAACAATTACTGCATTTGCCGCATTCTTTTGCATAAGGATCGTCAAGCTTTTTTGCAATAAATTGCATATAGCAACTGTTAAGTTTAACAAATTCCTTCATGTCATCAAGCTCTTCGTACCTGCATTTAGTTATAGTTTTGCTTTTCCTTGGATCCGGTATCCATGGGTTAACAGTTCTATAATATCGCCCATCTTTATCTTTGCTTATAATATTTTCAACCTCTAAGAACTTAACACATTTTTCCAGGCGATTCAACCTGATATTGACTTCTCTTAATATTTGGCTTTGCTTAAGACCGTTAGCAGAATTTTCTATTGCAGAAAGCACATCACTCATCTCCGCTTCTGTAGGAAAAGCTGTTTTAATAAAATACTCTTGAATTTCATCATCTTCTTTTCCATTTAAAAGTATTGCATAAGCATTCTCCAATTGCCTTCCTGCTCTACCTATTTGTTGATAATATGAAACAACGTTGCCTGGTCTTTGATAGTGAACTACAAAGCCGATGTCCCCCTTGTCATACCCCATGCCAAGCGCAACTGTTGCCACTAAGCATTTCACTCTATTTTGCATGAACAAATCCTCAAGGGTCTTTCTTTCGTCGGAATCTAATTTTGATGTGTAAGGTTTTGCCTCTATACCATTTTTTTGCAACCACTTGCCAACTTTATTACAATCAGAAACAGTCAAACAATATATGACTCCAACTCCCGGCATTTTAGGGATATTCTCTACAAGCCAGGCCATTCTTTCAGATTGATCGTTTAACTTGATAACCTGCAGTTTAAGAGATTCCCTTACCAAAGGTCCTCTGCATACTTCAATATCGCCGAGTTGACGGGAGATATCGTCAACGACCCTTTGATTCGCAGTTGCTGTGGTGGCAAGAACAGGAACAGTTGGCGGTAGCGTTTTTATTATATTGGTAATTCTGCGATAATCTGGCCTAAAGTCATGACCCCAATCCGATATGCAGTGAGCCTCGTCAACGACAAATAAACCTATACCTTTGCTTAGATAAGATAATAATTCACTCATCCGTTCTCCATTTGCAAGTTGCTCAGGTGAAATTAGTAATATGTCGCAAGCATCTTCTTTTAATTTTTGTTTTACAGAATCCCATTCATCAACATTTTGACTGTTTATACTCTGGGCGACAATACCAAGTTTTGATGCACTGCTTATTTGATTTCTTACCAAAGACAATAAGGGGCTAATAAGAAATGACGGTCCTTTCCCTTTATCTCTTAATATTTTTGTCGCAATAAAATATACAATGCTTTTTCCCCAGCCTGTTTGCTGGACAATTAGTGCTTTTTTATTATGTAAAGCCAAATCAATAGCTTCCCACTGGCCTTGCCTAAAAGTTGCCTGTACACCAAACATCTGTTTCAAGCACTTCAATGCATCAGCATACATGGTCGCTGCCTCCCATTGTCTCTTCACCTCAAATGGAAAATTCAAAAGGAAAATATACTCAATAAGAGAAACTGAAGATGTTAGGAGAATCCCGAACTTTATTTTTGGCTCAATACTACTTCCGGATGAAGGGGATGGAACCCCCGGCCTAATACCTTTACCTTGCTCAGTGTTTCCAGGTGCTGATCCTTGCTCCATCCTAAAACATTTAATATCCCTCCGGTTGCCCGGGCTGCATCGAGGGCGCGCTCCTCCTGGTGCAACATGATCAGCAAGGAAAGCGGTTTTTTGTAGACTTTATGCAGACGCATGAACGTTTCCCAAAGTCGACACAGATCACGAAAGGTTGTTTGATCCATCTCTTGTGCGGGATCATCCATAACAATGAAAGCATCGCGAAACCTGCCATGTGTTAGATAACGGGTAAAAAACCAGGCCAGACCGAGAATATGGATTTCCGCTTGATTAAGGATATATCGCGCCAGTGGCGCCTTTTCATTTATACCAAGCTTGATGCTTAAACTTTGCTCACCCCTTGACGTTTTAACTTGAAATTGTGCTTTTTCAGGCATCAGCCATGGAGCAGGTGTAATATTCATAGCAAGCTCATCCCATAATTTACCCAGGGTTTCAGGCAGATGGTTGTTTACTATTTCACCAAGTTTATGGCTAAGACTCTTTTTGATAACTTGCCAGTTATCCGGTTCTTCAAAAACACTTCGTGCTCGCGCGAATTCTTTAGCGATAATTGCAGATACCTTATCTGCTTCAATTTCAGGATCAATTTTTTCTGGTTTTTCGGGCAAGTCTTTTAATGATTCAATCTTTTGTATTAACTTCTCTCTATTATTTTTATCCCGTATGTAATCGGCAAAAATGTGCTTTTCCGGTATTAACCATTGTAAAGTTTGCACCAATTCTGCCTGAGTTTCTGCCGAAACCGGACATTTTTCATAACCGAGGCCAGCCAGTTATGTTTGGATCCCTTTTATTCTTTCCGTTATTTCCTTATACTCTATAATGGCCTGAGAACGGGCCGTTTCGGTTTCTTTTTTTAACTTTTCCACAACCAGCAGTAAACCATCCCTTTCACGCAGATCTGTTCCACAGGTGGGACATTCATGCGGATGATGCTTGCTCCAGGAAATTAGAAAATCACTGATTTGGCTAATATGGTCTATTCTGGCTTTTAACTGCTGCCCTTTATCAACAATCTCTTTCTGAGCCTCACCTAAAAGATTAAGCTGATTATTTAATGTCGATAAATCTTTTTTAGAAGCCTGCTTTCGGTTATCCTGTCCCGACAACCATTCTCCCCATAACTTCAGAGGGTCAATTAATTTGTCTGCCTTCTTTTTCAGTGCTAACAGATTATCTGTTTGAATGTATGCCCACACCACTGAAGTTTCTTCAACCAAGCTATTATATTGACGGAGCCACGTCTCCAGCATACCTTTCCAATCTGCTACTGTTGCACAGGTTAAAATATTTTTAGCCATGTTATCCTTCGACGGCGCATCACCCCATGTTCCCCATTTGTGTGACAGCATTTTATATTCGTTATATCCCTCCAACTGGATGTTTGCTGAAAACTCCAACCACCGTACCAATGCCCGGGGAAACGCTGGCAAATTTTCTTCAATCAGCTTTTTGGCAATTCGCTCCTGAGCCGTATCAATTCGTGTAATATTTGCCTTCAAGCCAATTTCTCTTAGTAAATTCTTGCGAGCCTCATTTGCTCGCTCGTAATTGTCGTCAACATATGTGTCTATCTTGGCAGCTAAATCCGAGTAACCTTTTAAGACCATCGCTCCTAACTCATTTGCTCTCATCTGTGCAAATTCTTGACTTATTTCCTGGGAAAGAAGGGTACCGTTTATCTCTCCCTCAATTTTTTTTGCCGCTGAAAGATCAGCGATCGGCTTAATCTCACACTGCTTTCCATTAATTATGACTTTTGGTAGCAGCTTACTACTACCTCCGAGAGGGGAAAGGTAAGAGTTTATATATACACTGGAGCGATTTCTTCCTTGAATATCCTTATCCTCCAAAAAGGTGTTGTACCGTTTGGACACCTGAAAAAGGGCTAGTGACAGAGCCTCAAAAATTGTACTTTTCCCGGTGCCGTTAGGACCATACAGCACCAGAGAATTAACAGGATCGCTTTCAAATTTTAACATGAGATTTTCAATATTTCTAAAATTATATATCAACAAACTGAATAATTGACGAATATTTTGCTTTCGCGATTCGTTATTACGTGTATTTTGATAGTGATCCAACTGCTTGACAACTTCAAGCGCTAGCTTATGATGTTGCGGATCTTGAAATTCAAGGTCAAAACCGGATAATGCTTCTTTAACCTGTGCGTCGGCACTTAGCCATAGATATACATCGTCGATATCTGTTTTTTGTAAAATTGTACGTGTGTTAAACAGTAAGCGTGGGAAACCATGTTTCTCAAATGTTTTCCACCAGCTCAAATGCTCATTGACAAGAATATTCACTGATATTTCATCCAGATAAGCTGTTTTCTTTTTAATTTCGGCAATATTCGATAACCAGGCTTGCTTACTTTTTGTATCAGCCAACCAATGCAGAACGACCCTCCATACCCCATAGCGATCAGCTTTACTGGTGTCTTCACCACAATAATTAAGTTCCGGCAACAGTCTTGATCTCAACGCTAACGCCTGGACGATTTGTGCAGCGATATCCTCATTGTTATAGGGTAATATATACAATAAAATTCCAACTTCAGGATCAAGCAACAACCCTGCACAATTTTCATCATCATCCGTCTGTCTTGTCAAATCGTTCTTATCAACGAACCGCCATGCCGGCTTATCAGAAGTGATGTCTAAGGTATCTGTAAAATAAAAGTCCAAATTACCGACTAATTGTCTGTATCTATCCTCCAGATAACTTCTGCATTCATTAACCGCCTTCATTTATTTCTAAAGCCTCCTTTAAGATAGCTTAAATCGACATCTTTGATATTGTCCATATTAGCAAAGTGAAGAAAAGGCAATAGCCTGGCCAAGCTTGCCTTTAATATACGTACAGCATTTTCCTCTGGGGCGGAAGAGTCATGCATAACAGGTATAATCTTTATTTCCCTGATAAAACGAGCTCGTCCACCAAAGGACATATATTTTTAGACATACCCGCTCCAATGATTATGAGAGGAAGTCTATCCCCTTCCCTTAATGACTTGAAACTATGAGGGATAACTTTCAAGAAAGTCTAAATTTATTCTATATTTATTGTTATTCTATTTCCTTGAATTGGAGTCCTTGCATTATTTTGTCTGGTTTTGTCGAATAGGGAATCAAAAAACCTGGTTTTGGTTTAAACTGCAAACCTAAGCCTTCCTCGGTGTGAACGGGGGCAAGGCCTCCCACAAAGTTTTCATAAGTTGTATTCGGATGAAACTGAATCACTTGTCCATTACCCTCATATGTATTACGGAGAAGCTCTAAAGCCATCCGCGTTTTTCCTGTTCCGGGGGGACCCTGCAGGATAATATATTTACGCTCCGATAATAAATCAGCAACATGCTGATTATCGACGGCAGGAAACATATGCGCATAGTAAGCAGCTTGAATCTTTTTCGCATCTTTTTCTGCGCCTGCTAGAGGGTAATAACCCCTTTCCAAAAACATTAAATCCAAAAAAGCCTTTACTCTTCTGTTTTCTGCCTATTTTCATCAGGAATATAAAATCCATATATTACTTTCCCATATTTCTTGAAAACGGCTTGGAACTCTGAAAATATTGTTTTTGATATTGCCCGGTATATCCAAGTCAATACGTGCCGGGTCTTGTTTAGCCCAGGCAACCATCTTCCCCTGACCATATTTGCTATTCAACCAACTGCAGATAGCCTTTATTTTACGCCCGTGCCCAGGCCTACCCAATATTTCTTCGTCAGGGCTGAGACCTTGGGTTCCGATTACCATACCTATGAGGGCGGCCCATATCTTTGGACCCCTTTAAGAACGCGGTCTACCAGGAACGTAAAGGACCTTTCATCTTCTGACTCGATACATTTTGTGACTTTTCCAGTCATTATAAGTGTGGAATTAGATATAACGGTTTCAGGACCGGCTGCCATTAAACGTGCCCAGGCTGCAGGGATATAGATTATCATAGCTATTAACATAATAACAGTAGCCCTTAACAACTTTAATTTAAGCATGCAAAAACACCCCGAAATTCAGGCAACAAAAGAAGTATAAATTTTCTTATTATATGACATTATTCTATTTCCAGTCACAGGAGTCCTTTCATTATTTTGTATAGTTTTGTCGAATAAAATATTTGCACTCGCGCCACATTATTTCCTCACTTTTAAACAGACTCCGCTTCGTAAGAGTTATAGAAAATTAATTGCTGCTCCAATTGTAAATTCACGTCAATTACCATATAATAATATTAAAGAATTCTTTAGATCTAAAGTAGGGAAAGGAGTGCCTTTATGAACCTGGCGAAAGTTTCCTCAAACGGCCAAATCACTGTACCTGTTGATATTAGACGCAAGCTCAATATCAAAGAAGGAGACAAGATTCTTTTTTTAGAAAAACCCAATGGTGAAATTGTTCTTCAAAACTCTTCCGTTATCGCCATTCAACAAGCACAGGGTAAATTAGACGACATTCAGCTTTCTGAGGATGAAATATTGCAGGATGTCATGGATATACGCTACGGCGAGAAAAAGCAATCATGAAAATTATGATTGATACCAACGTAATCATTTCTTCCCTGTTAAAGCAGGGCTCCGTGCCTGATATTGTTTTAAATTATGTCTGCAATAACCATAATCTGATTTTATGTGACCATATTATCAACGAATGTTACACAGTTGCAAAACGGCGTTTCCCGAATAAGATTGATGTTTTGGACGATCTATTTGCTAAGATGAGGTATGAACTTGTAGCTGCACCAAGATCAGGCGAAATTTTAATAAGGGACTTTAAGGACCAGCCTATTCTTAATGCAGCAGTTACCCATAATGTTGAGATCTTAGTTACGGGAGACAAGCATTTTTTGGAGCTTGACTTGGACATTCTCCAAATATTCAATCCAACCAAATTTAAAAGACTATATATTGATAAGTAATCTTACTATTTGACACATCATTATAGACATTCATGAAGCTTCACTTCACCATCATTGGATGTAAAATACAACGAGTACTTTACAGGATAGACATCTTGTCAAGGCGGGAGATTCTGGCTCCCCACCCTTTTTGATGACCGGAAGCAGTTTTATATTTTTGACTGTCAACTCAAAGTTCCCTATATTCTTTCTCCCCATTTTCTATCAATTGCAGATAAATTATTTTACCAAATGTAAATCGCTAATAACTAATACTTGCAGAAGGTCTTCCCGGTGCTGCTCTCGCAGTTCCTTTTCTAATCCAGCCCAGCTTTCTCGATTAAGCTCTTGTTCAAGCAGTTTTTGTAATCGTAACAAAATCGTCGTTGATAAAACCCACGGGGGAATTTTACGGTCAGGACGGGGCAACAAAGGCAACCGTAAAGGAATAGGGATTACTTTCCAGCCCATAGACCCCAGCATGAGTCCAATACCTTGCCAGCCGAATCGTGGTTTAATTACCAAGCCATAATCAGGACGACCGCTGGTTGGCAAGGCTCCAACCTGTCCACCGGCATCCGCCGCGGCGGCTGCCTCCATCAAAAAACCTGGTTTTGGTTTAAACTGCAAACCTAAGCCTTCCTCGGTGTGAACGGGGGCAAGGCCTCCCACAAAGTTTTCATAAGTTGTATTCGGATGAAACTGAATCACTTGTCCATTACCCTCATATGTATTACGGAGAAGCTCTAAAGCCATCCGCGTTTTTCCTGTTCCGGGGGGACCCTGCAGGATAATATATTTACGCTCCGATAATAAATCAGCAACATGCTGATTATCGACGGCAGGAAACATATGCGCATAGTAAGCAGCTTGAATCTTTTTCGCATCTTTTTCTGCGCCTGCTAGAGGGTAATAACCCCTTTCCAAAAACATTAAATCCAAAAAAGCCTTTACTCTTCTGTTTTCTGCCTATTTTCATCAGGAATATAAAATCCATATATTACTTTCCCATATTTCTTGAAAACGGCCTGGAACTCTGAAAATATTGTTTTGATATTGCCCGGTATATCCAAGTCAATACGTGCCGGGTCTTGTTTAGCCCAGGCAACCATCTTCCCCTGACCATATTTGCTATTCAACCAACTGCAGATAGCCTTTATTTTACGCCCGTGCCCAGGCCTACCCAATATTTCTTCGTCAGGGCTGAGACCTTGGGTTCCGATTACCATACCTATGAGGGCGGCCCTATCTTCGGCCCCCTTTAAGAACGCGGTCTACCAGGAACGTAAAGGACCTTTCATCTTCTGACTCGATACTTTTTGTGACTTTTCCAGTCATTATAAGTGTGGAATTAGATATAACGGTTTCAGGACCGGCTGCCATTAAACGTGCCCAGGCTGCAGGGATATAGATTATCATAGCTATTAACATAATAACGGTAGCCCTTAACAACTTTAATTTAAGCATGCAAAAACACCCCGGCTATTAGACGAAAGGAATCATTATTGGGTTCCTCTTCTGTTTAGTTTGTCCCGAAAGGTTTGTCCATGAAGAGCTACTAGTCTTTTTATCTTAAAAACACACTTTTATTTTTTTGCAGTAATGAGACTTGGATTTTCTAAAATCTGATAATAGTCCTTGGCCATGCTCTCCTCATCCCTTTATCAATCATGCAAGTTTGGCAAGTTTGGGCAAGTTTGGGGACGGTTCTTGGCAAGTTTGGGGACGGTTCTTCTTTTTGCCTAATCTTTTTGTTCGGCAGTTTCAGCAGAAGAGTCTTGGGTAATCATGAATTCCATTCCATTGCTTAAATCTCTTTACCGCATTCTCAAATCCTTCGTCTTCTATTGGTTTAGCTAATTTAAAAAATCTGCTGTTAGCTGTGCATCCTTCCCTTCCTTCCCCAATATATATCATAATACAATCAGGATTGATTTTTCTCATTGTTTCTAATATTTCCGTAGCAGTGTTGTTCATAAATGGCCAGGATAAGATAACTATATCTGTTTCCCTACCATACTTTTTTACCGCACTAATAGCATCGATTTTTTCTACTACTAACCACATCATATTGTCTTCTTTCCAAAAATAGTGAAAATTATCATCGCCGGAAAAATTATCCGTTGGTATAATTTTGATATTTTGCTTCCTTAAGGCATAAGCTAATGCTCCAGAACCTGACATCACTTCAAGACAATTACGATCACCTATCCATAAACTTAATGGAACTATCCAATCATTCGCTATTAGGGCATATCCCATTAGCTCAATTATAATATCCCTTAACCCATAATTATCTATACGAGGATCAAATCTGCTTACCAGCGACTCTGGATATGAATCTGGGATTATCTTATTTTTTATCATCTCTAGAATCTTATTTACTTCCTCGGGAAAAGACATTGGTATCACCTCTGTTGCAATCTTAGAGGATGGTGCCGGGAGGAGCAAATATCAGAACACCAGATGTGGTATTGACTGCGTAAATTTAAACATAAGCAGACAAAAACACTTCATCATCCCGCTGGCTAACAGTAAAAACGATAATGTTTTGGACAATCTGTTTGCTAAAAAATTATGGTTTGTCTCCAATGCTTCGGCCCCTTCCCGGTTTATTCTTCCATTAACAATGATGGGCTTTTAATAATTTAAGAAATATGAACGACAGTTCCTCTGAAATTTTTATTCTCTTTCCGGGCACTTAAATCCTTGCAGAATGCCGCGCTTTCTTATCAAAAAATTAGATACGGCTAGCAAAGCTTGGCCGCCCAAGACAACCAAGATCCAGATCCCAACCCTGCATTGCCATATCTCTGTTAATAATTTTACACTAAACCCCTTGGGGCGCAGGCGGTAGCCTATTTTCTTCCGGTTCATAATTATACTATTATTTTGGTGTCAGGTACACTTGACATTTAAAAATCATTCTGTTATGCTAAATGTAAGGTATACCTGACACATTTGCAGGGGGCAAGACCGTGCAAAACAATGTAAGGCGTTTTCGGGAAGAGTGTGGATTAACCCAAAAAGAACTGGGAGAGCACGTGGGAGTTTCACGCCAGGCGATCAACGCGATAGAAACAGGTAAGTTTGATCCGTCGATCTGGCTGGCGTATGATCTGTCGCAATTTTTTGGTGTATCAATTGAGGAGCTGTTTCTGTTTAAAGAGGAGGATAGGAAATGAAGGGTCTTCTTAAATACCCGGCAGTCAATGCGGTTTGTATAAGCTTGTTTTCCGCCTTCTACGGCCTTATCTTTATCATCACTTCCGGCCATATTGAATTTAAAAGCCTGTTATATTACAGCCGGGCAGCAAAAATCTATCCGTTTTGGACTGCCTGGAGCAGTTTTCTTGCTTCAGGGCATCACGTTTACATCGCCTTTGCCTTGATTGTGATCACTATGCTGGTTGTGCTTATGCTGCTTATTCGCCGTCGCCCATATGATGAATACCACACTGCCAACCTCATCCAATGCCTTGTGGTAGCCGCGATACTGACACTTATCGCCATTGCCGTATTTTACCTTATGATATTGAGTGTTTTTTGCAAGTACTTTTTCCTAAAAGTTGCAAGTTGTTTTTCCATACTATTGCATCTCCATTTTCCATAATGTTGCAACCTCTGTTTCCCCACCCTCTACGGCAGGGAAACAGAGACCTTGCAGACAATAATTGCCGTTTACATTAATACGCAAATACGCACTTTAATTATTTCACGCTTAATTGATGCTTTGAACAACATGGAGCTTTTTTGCTCTTTGACAATTTTTAATCAATGATCATGCCGTTTTTCCTTCTTGGTCTACTGGCGCTATGGAATGGTAGAGCCCGTTGATGCTAGATTCCCTTAACCTGTTGTTTTCGCCCGGGAACAGGATAAGGTGACAATGATGCATGAGCCTGCCAACCAGGGCGGCCGTCATCTGCTCGTCATAGAGCACATTGACCCACCGGGAAAACTCCAAATTCGTATTTAGGACGATGGACTTTTGTTCATGTATTTCAGATAGGTAATCAAAGAGCAGCTGGGCGCCTGTACGGTCATAGGGAACGTAGCCCCACTCGTCAAGGATAATGACAGATGCTTTGTTCATTTTCTTAATAATCGTTCCTAATATCCCAGACTTTTTTGCTTCTGAAAGTTGGTTGACCAGTGCTGCAGTGCGGTAGAACCGCACTGGAATATTATTTTGGCAAGCAGCCACACCAAGTGCAGTGGAAAGCAAAGTCTTACCTGTACCGGTCCGGCCGTACATAATAATGTTTTTCTTTTCTTTGATGAAATTAAGGGATTTCAAGCTTTCCAGCATCAGGCCGGAAGGAAGAGTGATTTCATCAAACCGAATATCATCAAAGGTTTTGATGCTGTAGAAGCCGGCACTGTTTAGCAACTTGTCCGTCCGTCTTTGTTCACGGTTTTTCAGTTCAGCGGCCAGAAGCTTGTACAAATATTCCTGATGTGACTCGCCATCCGTTATCTGGGCCATATCGGCAAGGTTCCGGCTAAGCCTAAGCTTTTTGCAGCAATCAGCGATCTCCACGCTAAACATTTGCAGTGCCCCCTCTCTTTAGGAAAGCGTCGTAAGCAACAAGATTAGCCGGCATCTGGCCCACATCCGGTATCTCTGCCCCTAAAGGCAAGGGCGGCAGCTCCGGCACATCGGCATAAAGGCGTCTGTAGAGGTTCTGCAAGCTGTCTGCATCGACTGCGCCATAACAAAGAGCCTGGTTCACCGTGTTAAGCGCGCTGTCAAAGCCAGTTCTGCCTGTAAGCTCTGCCAGCACCTTTAAAACCTTCCCTGTTTCCGTGTTGGAACAGCCTTCTAGAAACAGCTGCAGCTTGGGCGGCATCATTTCATAGACCCCTGTGTACTTTAAAGCCCGTGGTCGCCTGGCAAGCTGTCTCAGGTAGGGAAGCCAGTCCATGCTTTGCTGTTTACTATCGCCATAAAGGCGATGGTGTCTTACAATTTCACGGTAGTTTTCATCCATCACAATCACAAGCGATGAGGTGAGCTTTAAATTTACCGTTGTGTTTACATATTTCGGGGAAACAGAGTACTCGTGCATCCCCTTGTTCAGGTAAAACTTGCCCCAGTTATTGGTGGTAACGCTGGTCCTGCCGCTTAAGTCGAATTCGGTTTCAGAAAGCCTGTGGCAATGCTTAAGGTCTTCTTTAAACAGCATCTCAATTGTTTCGTCATGGCGGTAATGTTCCCTTTGAGCATCCTCTTCGCATATGTTCAGCAGCTGCCGGTTAAAGTCGGAAAGGGCAAGGAAACGGGGCATGGGAACAAGAAAATTGCGTCTCTGGTAACCAACCTTGTTTTCAACGTTACCCTTTTCGTACCCTTTCCCGGGATTCATAAAGACAGCTCTAAAACGGTAATGCTCACAAAACCGGCTAAAACGTTCTGTTATCTCACGTCCGCCGCCTTTGATGATTTTTGTCACTATGGTCTTCGCATTGTCAAACCAGATCTCTTCTGGTACCGCGTTGATATGGCGGAAGATGGCATCCAGGCCCTCCAGCAAGCATTCTGTGTTTTCGCCATAAAACAGCTGCAGGTAACCTTTGTTGCTGTAGGGGAATGACAGCTCTAGATATTTTCCGGAGCGTCGCCTGCCATTTTCATAAAAATCTGCTGCACCGAAATCTGCTTGTGCTTCACCTGGGCGATGATTTAGGGGGAGGAAGCCCTCCCTGGCACCACTGAAAATTTCTTTGTGTTTTACGGCATAGTAGGAAGCAACAGTCCTGTAGGAACAGTTAAATCCAGGCACTTCTTTTTTAAGGCGGTTGAACACCCTTTTGGCCGTATGCCGTTGTTTACGGGGTGCTTGCTTGTCCTCTTGAAGCCATTTGTCAATAATGCTTTTGTAGGAATCTAGTTTCGGACAGAGACGTCGTGCTGAAGCCGGTTTGGGAGTCGGTTCGTTGAAGTCTGTCATGTCAACGTATTTCTGTACCGTTTTCCAATCCAAGCTTAATGTTTTTGCGATCCGTGATATATTTTCACCTTTCACGAAAAAGCGGGATCTGATATCACGTATCATATCCATTGTAAGCATGCTCCTTTCCTCCTTGTATTTTTGGTTTCAAATACAAGGGTATATGTTATGACTTGCGCCTGCAATGGATTTGCAATACTAGGGAATTTCCAGTTGCAATACTAGGGAATTTTAACTTGCAACTTTCGGTAATTTTATCTTACAACAAACATATTGAGCGATCCCAACGGCATTGTGGAGAAGTTTACGCTGTTCATTGTGATAAACTGGACGACGGTGGTACTTGCAGACCTGGTGTTTGTATTAGTATGCAGATGGAGATAGTGCTATGAAAATACTTTTGATACAGCCTAAAATGAATAAACGGCCCATGGATACCGACCTTAAAACCCGCATGGCCCCGTCCCTGGCGCTGCTTACTTTAACGAGCCTTACACCTGGGGAACATGAAGTGAACATATGCAATGAAAATATCGAGGGAATAGATTATAACTGCGGAGCGGATCTGGTTGGCATTACCATAACCTTGGATGTAATGCCAAAGGCTATAAAAATTGCGGAACAATTCCGCGGGCTTGGAATTCCAGTTGTAGCGGGCGGAATACATGTCACGTGCAGCCCGGACGAGTGCATTCAGCATTTTGACGCTATTTGTATTGGAACTGCCGAGCGTGTATGGGCGCACATCATAGAGGATGCGGCACAGGGCAGGCTTCAGCGGGCCTACCATGACATGGAAAATTTTCGAGGAGATGAGGTTGTCTCCCCGGCTTACAGCAAAATTGATAAAAGCCGGTATCTCTTCTCGAACGTCGTTAGCACCAGCCGCGGTTGCCCAAACAGATGCGATTTTTGTTACAATAGCTGCCAAAACAGATTTTATGTTCAGCGCCCGATAAAGGATGTGCTCAGAGATATTAAGTCGCTTGGAACAAGGCATGTGCTCTTTATTGACGACAATTTTATCGGGGTACCGTCCTATACCCGCGAATTGCTTGGCTGCCTGCGGGGGATGAATTTAAAATGGAGCGCCGCAGTTACTACAAAAATTGCCGGTCACCCCGACCTTCTGGACCTGATGGCCGAAACGGGCTGTCAAAGCCTTTTTATCGGCTTTGAATCGATCAACAACTCGTCTTTACAAGGAGTAAACAAGGATAACCGCTTTGAAAAATATGAAAGGCTTGTCACAGAAATTCACAGCCGGGGTATTATGATTAATGCCAGCATGGTATTTGGCCTGGACGGGGATGAACCGGATGTTTTTCGGCGGACTCTCGACTGGCTGGTAAAAAATAAAATTGAGACGCTGACTTCTCATATTCTCACCCCATACCCCGGCACAAAGCTCTATCGCCGTATAAAGGAAGAAGGGCGGATAACCGACTATGAACTGTCCAAGTACAATACAGCGCATGTGGTGTATAAACCTAAGGGAATGACAGCAGAGGAACTTTACGAAGGATACCTTTGGATATACCGGAATTTTTATTCCTTTCACAACATATGGCGCCGTATGTCGGAGCATGGGGCACAGCGAAAACCATACCTTTTGTTCAACTTATTTTATCGTAAATTTGGGTGGATTACTTCGGCACTGACACGAGTTATACCGGGGAGAGCGATAGGGCGGCTGGCGGCACGAATCTCCTACCGGGTAAAATGACAATGATGGAAAAATGAAACTGTTTAAGAATCCCATCTAACGAAGTGCTTACTGAGTGCTTAAGTTCATTTTTTATTATGTATGCCTTTATGCTTCGTTCTCCTTGTTTTCTTTTGCAATTCCAGGTTTACCTTGTTGTCCTTCCTTAAAGTATGGGCTTAAATTCATAAACAGTTCCCCCATCCCTTCGAATCCTCTCTCGAACAGGTAATCAATTAGCTCTTCCTGTCTGGGCTGTCCAAGGCTTAACCGGTATAATGAGAGAATCTTAATCAGGCGCTCATAGCGAGCACTGTCTCTGCTCATGGGGTACAGTGGAACAACCCGCTGGATTTTGTAGGGCTGCGGTTCATTCTCCTGTTCTGGCAAACACCAGAAAGGGACGAGATCACTGGTCTCACTGTTGCTTTCTCTTTTTTGGGCCTGGTTAAACATTTCCTGCCATATGTCCGATTGGAAGGACATTTTCCCATATTTGTAGGCGATGTTCTGTCGGATAGCATGGCATTTATAACGGTTGATACGCCCTTCTCGCTGCTCCAAATCAACGGGGTTTCCTGGCAGATTCCAATGAATAATATTACGGCAATAGTAATGAAAGTCCAGCCCCTCCTGTCCAATAGAAGTAGTGGCCAAGACAAAAGGTCGGAAAGGTGAATTAAAACTTAATCGAATATTATCTTTCCGCTGAACGCTTTTACCTTCACTTTTGGTGTCATAAAATCCGACGGCATAACTGGAACGCATGCGCATATAGCGCTCTTTACGGCTTATTTTTTTAGAATGCTTAATATTATCACTGAAATGCTGGTAAGTATCCACATTGTAACTGGCTGTATGGGTCTTCAGTGTCCGGATCATATCTTTAATCAGCACGGCATTGCGCTCTTTGCGATCCTGCTGACTGAAATCATATCCTTCTAACAACATATGGGCATATTCATCCAGGACAGCTTGCAGGTTTCCGTCCATACAATACCGCAGGATACTCTTCCAATGAATCCCCTCACCTGCCTTACCATATGATAAATCCACCATAGCGATGGCCTCTTGGGTATTAAAACGGTCCACTATGGTTTTTGCCAGCTGCAATGCCAAATCCACTGAGCCAGGGGTATCCGGATCGAGCATTCTCAGTGCACACACTGCCGGAGATGCAATAGCCATATTTACAAGAACCTCTTCGAGGTCCCAGGGCATTCGACCCATGTTCAACAATTCCGGCTCATCATACAGTCTTTTCAGTTGCTGAAGATGTTTGGAAATAATCCCTTTATCATCTTCATACTTGTCTACCCCGTCCAAACCTTCTGTTAAGTTTCGCAATACCGGGTTTTGAAACCATGCCTCCATTTCCGGATGTTTTTGATCCATGAGCAGTGGCGCCACATAATACCATCGTTCATCCTGCCGCTGATCTTCTCGTTGTACACGAAACTTCATCTGCTCCAGTTGGCTCTTTAATTTTTTGACGTATTTCTATGCGTATTTTTCGCAGGTTTAAGCCGCGATTCATTCCACCTATGGGGTCATATAGAGAAGCCAGGGATGCAGAAGGATACAATAGACACAAATGATTCATATTCTCCGGTTCGTTGTTCTTCATGGCAAATTTTATCCTGGGTGCCGGAAATCTATTTTTGGCAAAATAGCTGCGGTTTTCATGTTTAGCTTTTGGCGTTTTACGAATCAGTTCTCCGACCGTCAAACGTTCTGCTTCATAGGATAATAAAGCGGCAATGGCCCGCGGAACCATTTCCCATGCCGAAAACACCAGTGTCTTGGAAAAAACTTCTTGATTTTTAAACGGTCCACCAAGCGGATAATATGGCCGCGCTGGTGGTACCCACAGCAGTTTTTCAGCCTGAGGCGGCAGTGCCACTTCCCGGAGCTTATTATAGCGGGCATGGTTCACCTTTAAGTCTTTATATCCGGCAACTTTCTTGCGGTTTACCCACAGTCTCTGACTTTTCAGCAGCGACAGTTTTTTTGGCTCTAACTTCAGTTTATCCTGCAGCTTCTGTTTCAGTTTGTAGTGCTGCATAAACGACATGATGAAGGGCGCAGATTTAATGTATTCTACCGAAGCTGCCCCGCTTAGTCCTAGCTCTGCAAGCACCTTGTCCATCTCCACAAAGGACAGAATATCATCTTCCTGTATTTTTAGTGATCCATTTCTGGTTTCTACATCAATTAAGTCCGATGCTCCTGGCACCTTCATGCGCTCTGTCCGACAGACACCTTTATACAGGCATTTCTCCGCCTCTCGCTTGCGTGCTACTAAAAGTGCCGCATCGCCATAAGAAGCTTCATTTAATGTCATGGAATAATTTTTCCAGGTAATATTAAATTTCTGGCGCAGATCCGCCTGGTGCTCAAAAAGAAAGTGCATCACCCGCATAAATTCTTCATAGTGCTCATCCTTTCGGTTTTCTCGAATTTCCTCCAGTGTGGAATACAATTTATAGGGAGTCGCCGACAACAGAAGAATGTAAGGATGATGTTTCTTCTCTTTTTCTGGACTAAAAAACCTCCGGGCCAGCATGGCCGTTTCATTATCTTCATCCAGCTTTATTAGTTCTGGAAACCGCTGAAACTCGTCCATAATAACCAGATCAGCGTCCATCATCTCTACGCTGATTTCAGCCATCATTTTACGAAACTGCAGAATCAGGTAATTGGCTTTTTGAGTTTTGAGGTAACCGATAGCCTTGATAGAAGTAAATACTTTTTCTGCCAACCTTAACAGTCCAGGGTCTGTCTCCAGGCGGTCACTTACTTTTCCCAGCATATAGCGCAGATAAGCTCCGTTACTTTTTTGATCCACCTCTATCACAAGCTGCTCAAATATGTCTAACCAGTTCGGCCAGCTCTTCGTCGCATAGGAGGTCATTAATTCCTCCAGCTGTGGTAAATATGGCTTAAAGAAATAAATGCGTCGGAAGATGGCATAAATAAGTGCTCGCTCCAGCACACTGCCACAGCCGCCCGTCATGGTAAAAGAAGTACCCGGTGTTAATGGAATAAGCTGCACAAAACCTTCCCGAATGGAGGGATCATGCATCTGTTCATAGATCTTCAGATGCTGCATTGACAGCCGGGTATCTGAAAGCCCGTCCACTTTAACTCCCGGATGCACCTTCAATTTTTTTAGATTTTGCCCGGCAATGCTCTGATTGGAACAGACATATACTACTTTAAACAAATCTTTCATAAAACTTTTCTGATGAAAGCAGGACATTTTCGCAATAACACCTTTGGCCACCAGTGTTTTTCCCAGGCCTACTTCATCCGCTACAAGGACACGGCGGTACCCGTTTCGGAATAAATCATCTACCCTGTTTACCGTTGCCAGTTGGAAATCTTTCAAGCCCGACAGTATTTCTTTTTCTTTTGCTGACAGATCAATCATCTTTTCACCTTCTTTGCTGCCTGGCTGAAAATTTGATACAGTTCATTAAAATCCTCCGGAATTATCTCCTGATCATCGATTAACTTTATCACCCGTTCAATCTCTTTTAAGCGCTCCGGGTCTCTGGCCACAGTTTTCAGCATATTCTCATATAAGACTGGTGCCTGCAACCAGCTAACATTCGATGTGCCATTAACCAACCGTTCAGCGTCCATTTGCTCCAAACTGGAAAGAAGCAGGTTATCGGATAGCAAAAACGCCACGTACTTCATAAATATATCTTCGTCCCGGATGATTGACCTAAAAACTGCTTTGTCCCGCTCTTCTGGTATACCAGTGGTTTTGATCTTGATTATCCGTCGTACAGTAGTTTCTTCTTTGCGAGCGGTCACCTGGTAAAATTCACTAAGTTGCTCTAACAACAGGAGGGGAAGTATAGTTACCGGTTCCAGCTTAACCGGCTGTATCCCTGTCATGGAGGCAATGGTTAAATCAACCTCTTCCGGAATTTTCGCAAACTCAATCTTTACTCGATATTGCTGGCCTTCTTTTGTTACACTTGCCTTGGAACGGGTGCGGCATAGCTGCTTAATGGCTTTTTCCAGCAAATCAGCAGTAGCGGTATCGGGAGCATCAACTTCCGGCAGCTCCTTAATCTGTTCGAAGGGATTGTCCTTCTCATCTTTGCTGAATAAGTCGTCCAACAAGTGCTGGATCCTAAATCCATGTTTGCGGTAGCGCAGCTGCAACATGAATTCCACGTTACCGCTAAATGCACTTTCAGAACAGTTGGCAGAACCAACGAAAAATGAATGCTGACTGTACTTGGAACGGGCGTAAAATTTGGCATGAATATCCTGGTTTTGATAAGCTTCATCATTTAAATCGTCACCGCTCAACCCCTCTTCCCCTTCTACCACCATTTCTTTCATGGCATAGACATCAAATGCTTCCAGCAGCTCCTGAGACAGTTTTGCAATTTCTGTCCGTCGCGTAATTAACGTGCAGGTAGAATTGGAGAGGGCCAGCTTCTTAAATCTTTCTATCATACCCTTGCTGAGAAAAGGAGAAATAATAAGCAGGTCCTTATATGTATCAAAAAGCTCATCCGGCTTCTTTGTATGTCCCGGAATCCCAAGGGGATGAAAAGAGAAATCAGAATAATGAGGATCATTAGTTTCGAACCGGACCTGTTTCAGTTCTTCCAGCATTTTTGAGATTTGATCCCGCTTCTTGCGATTTTTTACTCTTACCCGCAAATACTCTAAAAAAGCCATGAGCGGCATGTTCTGTTTTGCTGCTGCTTCATCCTCTGCTTCTTCAGCCAGCCTTCCTTCCATACATACCGCCATATCCCAACTTCTGTCAAAGGTCAGGTTCCGGCTCAACACCAAAAGGCGGTAGAGGGGCTGTTTTCTCTCGTCCTGGTAACGGATCAGCCAGATTTTCGGATGAAAAGACCAATTGTTCGGCAACACTACTTCAAAAACACTATCCTCTAAAAGAGAAAACACCGCATTTTGATTCTGCGGCACTTTAATTTGGCCGCCTTCGCATAAGACGGCAAACCGCTCCGAGCTGCGGCGCAAACCCTCCAGCGCTACAATCGGATTATTTAACAGGCTTTTGCTCATTTCTTCAGATAAAAACAAAGCCAGGGGCAAACCCACCAACGCCTCCAAATCCAGGCTATAGGTAGTGCCCAAAGCAAAATCTGCTCGAAATTCCGGCGGCGGAATTAGTAAATTGCCGTAATTTAAACGGTCACTGGACGGTCTCAACATGGCCTTTCTCCAATCCATTAAAAATATCTATGAGAATAACTTTTGCATTACCATAGCGATAATCCAACTTGCTGCCCCGCATGCCATCTCCCTCCAGGTAAACATACATAGACGGGTTGCGCAGTTTAGCCCGAACCCGCGACTTGATTTCAATTTCCCGCTGCACTATTAACTCATCCACCGCATTGATATCACCTGACATGTAGCTTTTATGCCACTGCCGCAGGAATCTGCGTAACCGATAATTATTAACCCTCAGGTAATCTATCGCTTCATTAGGGTCATAATCAGCAAAAGAACGAGTTACAAAAGTTGACTGGCACCAGGCTTCCCAGTCCTCCAGTGCTCTTTTGTTTTCTCTGCCCGAAAGAATCACATTATAACGCAAAGTTGCTCCATAAATAAAATCAGAGAATCGTATAGCCATATCGTAGACCGCACGGATAGAGTCCGGCAAATCAAATACCTGCCCTAGGGCTTCAATATCTTGAATCGGCTGTATTGTTTCCAGATCCTTGTTTACAAGATAGGCAAAAAGGGAATTTTGGGTTAAAGGCGCCTTATTAATGCGGTCTTTTAAATAAGCCGCTTCTTCAGGCGACAACTGGATAGTAATCCGCTCCCGCCAGTCTTCCGGCGGCGGGGGGCAACGCCAGAAGCCTCCCGGTACCGGACTCTGGTAAGCATCAGGATCATCCTGTGCCTGCTCATCGTCCGTTCGCCGCCCCATGGCCCGTTGGGTTGCCAGTTCCTGATTTACAGCACATGTTGCCCGGGCATAATCATCCAGGGAAAAATGGGGGTAGCGAAACATGCCCAGGGTGCGCAGTCCACTCCAATAAATACTGGAAGGTTTTCTTTTCAACCCCCTTCCTGCGGTTTCGCCAATTATACCCTTTTCCCCACTCTTTTTCAGGGGTTCAATGAGATCCAGCTCCATCTCACTCAGCTTCTGAAGGAAAGATTTTGGTGTAAGGTGGCGCTGCTGCTCCAACTCCATTAATAGATAAGGTACAATAAAAAAATATTTTGCCCGGGTCTGAATGGTAGATGTTCCTGGGAAAAGCAGGTTTGCAAAGCCGTCCCGAATCTGGCCAATTCCAAGCTCGTCAACAGCCCCTGGGGCTGTCAGTGCATGTAACACCGCCATCACTTTATTGCGGTGTTCCGAAGAGTAATCGATCCAGCCCAGTTGAATACGACCCATTTTCTCAACTCCTCGTCAAAGCCGCAAGATCAAACTTTAAATTCATATGTTCTGCCAGCTTTCGCTAATAATATCTTGGCACTGCATAACCGGTTGTTAATGAGCGCAATGGATTTTTCAGTCCTAGTTGATGCGGTTGTTATCTACTTTCCCTTATTTTATTTTATTTTTTTTAATGTTATCGATAAGTTGTATTCGTACAACTCAACATTATTTATCTCAGAACATGCCAGCAAAAGATCATCCGAAATCTCGCGAGCAATTATTATGCCCCGTACTTTCTGACTTTCTTCCGCATGGTTTTTTCTGATCCATGCCATATAGCGAAGTATTTGGCCTACAACCCTATCGTATCCACGCGATACTTTAAGTTCGATGACCACATAATTATTATTACAATCGATTGCCAGGATATCGATGAATCGGTTCCCTACCGGGAATTCGATACCGCTGATTTCCTCTTCTAAATATAATGATAGGCCAGGCTCAATGAGGGACAGATTCTTGGCCAAAAAATTCTGAAGATCTTTCTCATAGGCAAATTCATTACCATTCTCTTCTTCTGATTCTTCATGTCCCGGCGTTACTATATCACTTTCTTTTTGTTTAAAATAGATGGGATCTGGATCAGAAGATTGGTCGTAGAGCCGGAATCTTTTGCTATCAATCTGAAAAAAAAGATCATCTTTACCATTTGGATCTACGTTGTAATGTATTCGGCTTGGAGCATTAGTTGATAACTTAAGCATATGAGCTGAAATAGTGCCAGGCTTTATAAGCGGATATTTTGTCTTGAACCAGGAATTAATTTTTTCTCTCTCTATAACTTCTCCTTTTTGAATAGCGAGGTCTTTTATCATATCTCGGAAAAGGAGTTTCACTGACTTGTCATACAACGCCATAATTAATTCCTCCTTTCATCACCACGCACTTTACGCTTCTTCAGCTATCTCCGCTTGCCGTTCCATATATTCTTCACGTATCTGCGAAAGTGTTTTCCTCTTTCCTTATGAACTACATACACATAAGTTTGAACGCTGGACCATAACCCCCTTTGAAAATACCTGTTAACGAATGCAGACTATCCATCACTTGTTTCTTTAAACCAGTAGGCAACTTCCTCGCTGCTTACCTGTTTCATATAATGTTCACTATCCTGCTGAATACTTTGACGATCCTCTAAAAACTTCTCTGATATGCCAGTTTAGATAATTTTCGCCTGGTTTGTACTGCAGCCGTTCCGGTAAGCGAATGGATTTACCATGAAATCTGGCAAGCCACTCTTGGAATCCTTCCCCGCCATGTGCCATATCGGAAACTTTGACCTTAAGGTTTTGATCAATGCTGAAAGCCCCCCGATAAGTATCAACTAAGACTACCTTATATGAGATGAGCATTTTATGAATATTGTATAACTCAGGCTAATAAAATATGGAACTTTATAAACATAATGGGAAGTTCAGATTATTGGAATGATAGCCGGTTTTTACTAAATATATATCATCGAGCTTGGCCTAGTACTACCACATTAATAAACGGCTGAAAGGAAAGGGTTAAGGGAAAATCCGTTCCAGCCCTTTTAGCCACTAACCTAGCATAGCACTTACACACTTGCAAGTGAATTTTTCTTTTTTTTGTGTTTTTTAAAGCGGGAAAATCTTCGCAATAAATTTATAGTACTTTCTCTCTTGATAAGGTACATTAGGCAAACTCATTACCAATATAGCTTTTCCAATATTTGTTTGATCAGGTGTATTATAAAAGTCAGGGTCTGTTATGGAAATATTGTCATATGTAGTAAACCTATATTTAAATTTTGCTTTAGTGCTTTGTGGACGAGGATGAGTAATTACTAAATGTCCCACTTTAACTAAAATTAAAGAGTGGCCTACAGTATCAATTCTTTCTTTTGTAATATAGGGGTATATATTACCTAGTAAATAATTATGTGTCTCAGATGGGTGTAATTCTAATACGTCTCCGATCGATACTTTGCGAACTTTTTCCCAATATTGTGTTTCATCGATTAATACGTTTTCTGGCTGATATGCAGTTGGCATCTTTCTTAATATTGGCACTCTCGCAACATCTAAGGGTTCACAGTTCATTCCATTTCTATACTGAATATCTTGCTCGAACAAAGCACCATGACTATCTCGATCACTTGAAACGAGTCTAACCCATTTACTAGTATTTATATCAATACCAGCAACACAGTAACCACCGTTCTTTATTGATTTTGTGAGAATTACAACCTCAATATTTTTGTTCATGAGGTTTTTCCTCCTCAAATGTGCTTTATACTAATTTGCTGAGGACTACTATTAGCTATCATTTCTGCAATTAATCTGCGATGACAACGTTCCGGGGTTGGCTCACTGCATAACAAGCAAATATTTTTGTAACTAGAAAACTCATTTGCAAAATTAAGAAACTTTGCCCGTTGGTTCATAAGAGTCGTATATCGCTTTACATATTCATCCCACTTGATATGTTTCTTCTTATAGTCATCTAAAATATCTTTTGTTGGTGCATACTCAAGACAATGCTTATACTCACAGTGGCATATTTCTGATAAAAAATATTGAAGATCATCACCTTTCGTAAAACCAGCTAATTGTGATTTATTATTTAACCGCACATCCAATATAATATTTATACTGTTCTTTTTAATTAACTCAAAGAATTGTTTGGCGGATTTTTTGGTAAAACCAATAGTATATATCATCATTCGCTTTCCTCCTCAATCGAATACCCTATTTCCGAATTTCGTTTTCTATAGGCCTGTGCAATATATTCGCTTTTACTAAATACCTCTCCAAATAACGTAATCTGATTTCTATTCGGAAAATATTTATCTAATAGCCGATTTTCGATATCTTCTTGCGTCACCATACCGTTATTAGGCAATAGATGTTTCACTTTATATCCAGCATCATGGAACGATCTTGTTACTAATATTGTACGGTGACAATTGATTGGATCTTTTTCTGCACACATTAAAGCAAACCGGTAGTTTTGCATCATACTCTTTACTAACCTATCAAAACCACTCAAAAAAGGGGATGATTTTGCAAACAACTCAAAATCTAAATAACCTTCACTTGAGTAATATCTACGTTCATCCTGCCTTGCCCCAAACTCTTTCGCGTAATTGCGATAATATATTCCTTTATATTTTAGTGTCTGCTCAAGACTTTCTTTATTATAGTCAGAGAAGTATTGAGAATATGGATGACTGCGGACATCCACAACCAGAGATATTTTATTTGACTGTAAAGTGTTTATAAAATCACTCATAGAAAAACCTGAATATCCAATAGAATAAACAGTATCAACCATTTTTATCACCACGGTTAACATCAATTTACATATACAATTTTATCACTATATACCCCATAATATAAAGCTCAAGCTAAACCTCAGAAACGCAATAAGAGTGTACGTTATTAACTATTCAAAATAGTTTTTGTCCAACAACTTCTCATTATTGCTATAATTTCATCTTGACTAAACTGCCGGTTATTAGCTTAAATCAGAAATCAAGAGACAAAACGATTTCTACACTCTTTTTCATTATACTACACGAAGGATATATTTCCCAGTACAAATGACAAGAATATTTCTAAAAAAGGCATAATAAAATGCGATCTAAAAAACTTGTCAATATAATCAGCTGTTAATCTAATCCCCTGACGTTAATGTTCAATTAACAGGGCTACGCTTCGTAAGGGTCATATTGCTGGTCCAATTGTAAAAACACTTCAATAACATATAATGATATTATAAAATTCTTTATATTAAAAAGGGAAAGGAATGCTTTTAAAGGTTATTAATCGGAAGCCGCGTCAAGAACAGATGGAATTTTGTAAACATCATGACTTCAGCCGCGGTATGGACTTTTATAATTGAAAGGAGAGCGTCTTTGAAGATTATTGTTGATGCGGATGCCTGCCCCAAGATGGTTTTGCAGATCTGCCTGGAAAAGGGGCAGAAATACAACCTTCCTGTTTGGACAGTGGCTAGTTTTAACCACAACATCGAATCGGAGCATCATGTTATCGTGGACAATGCATCCCAGGAAGCCGACATGAAAATATTAAATCTGGCGCAAAAAAACGATATTGTTGTCACCCAGGACTGGGGTCTTGCCGCCATGGTTTTGGGAAAGCAGGCAAAATGTTTAAGTCCCGATGGAAGGGAGTTTCAACCGGACAATATTGATTTTTTACTGGAAGAACGGGAGGTAAAAGCTAAATACCGGCGTAGCGGGGGAAGAACCAGGGGGCCGAAAAAGCGCACCGGGGATAATGACCGCCGTTTTGAAGCGGGGCTGGAAAGAATTATTAAGGGATTCGACCGCTGCTAATCCGGCACAGGCGAATCCCTTGGTTTTTTCGGCTTCCGGACACCTAAATCCTTGCAGAATGCCGCACTTTCTTATCAAAAAACTAACTTATATTTGATAATCCAACAGATTGACAAAGGAGATGTTAATCGTCTCTCCGTCGATTTCCATCAGCGCGGCGCTAACGGGCAGGTTGAACCTTCCCGCCCCGCCCTTCCCGCTTCCTGAATATAATTTTCCAGGGAATCAGAAATTTCATAGTGAATAACCATGCCCACATCTTTCTTGTCCACTCCCATGCCAAACGCAGATGTTGCAACCATTATTTGAACATCGCCTTTAATAAATGCGTCCTGATTCTCAGTTTTTTCCTGCTTCTCCATTTTGCCGTGATATGGCCTTGCCTGATAACCGTCTTTTGTTAACCTTTGCGCCAACTCATACGCTTTTCTTGTGCGTGAGACATAAATGATGGTGGGGCAATCTTTCTCATCGATTAAATCCCGCACTGTGTTGTATTTTTCTTCCTCGCTCTCTTTTACGAACACCAGATAGCTAAGATTGCTTCTCCCAGCGCTTGAACTAAATACCTCCATCTCCAGGGACAGCTTATCCCTGAAATACTCCCGAATATCCTCTATAACTTTTTGCTTTGCCGTGGCGGTAAAGCAGGAAACGGGGATTCCATCCTCCATATTTTTCTTTTCTTGAATGGATTTGATAAAGTCGCCGATATATAAATAGTCAACCCGGAAATCTTGTCCCCAGGCCGAAAAGCAGTGTGCTTCATCGATAACAAACCGGACAAGATTCCTTCCCAAGAGCAAGCGTTCAATTGTCCGCGAACGCAATGATTCCGGCGAAATATAAAGAATGGAGGCAGAACCATTTTCAACCCTTTCAAAGGATTTTGGCCCTTTCAATTGGATCAAGCAAGCCGTTAATCGTAACCGCGTCTGTGATACCCGCTTTTTCCAGATTATCAACCTGGTCTTTCATCAAGGACTGTAAAGGTGAGATTACTACCGTCAGTCCCTTACTATTAATCCCGCTCATTAAGGCCGGTACTTGAAAGGTTATTGACTTCCCGCCGCCGGTGGGGAACACCGCCAGAAGAGATTTATTGGCAACAGCGGCCTTAACGGCCTTCTCCTGCAGAGGTTCACCGGCAAATGTTCGGTATGAATCAAAGCCAAAGAATCGTTTTAACCCTTTATGAATATCAAGAGCCTCATCACAATAGGGGCACCCCTTCAGGCATGGGTTGTTTCTTAATAAAAACATGATCGTATCCACTGCAGGAAAATTTCTCAGAACCCATGGAGGTGTAATGGAATAACGGCTTTTTGTATTGATCAAGGCCAAACAGTAAGCCAGTTCAACAGGATGGTCTGATGCTAGTTTTGAAATATCTGCCTGCTCACATATTAGGCCATAAAACTTTTCATGTATCAGATGCTCGATTTTTAAATCATTTTCCTTATACCCAAGAAAATAAAAAAAGGAGCAAAACTCCTTTTGATCTTTTAACAGGCCATAAAATATTCGCTTCAAGTTCTCATCTGTCTTTTGAAAAGCCGTAACCTCATCAAAGAAAAGATCTCTGGCCTTTTTTGAATCATTCAACGGGTTGTTGGTTTCTTCCGTTTGCAGCTTATCATCCTTGAGCAAGGCATGATAAGGCTTGGCAGGGAAAAGCAGGGGGGAAAGATACAGTGTATCAATATAGTGCAGATGATTGAGTCCTGCAGCATTCAGGTCATTTTGAATATATTTCAAATCATGCTTGAAGATATTATGACCACAAATATATTGGGAACCATCTAGAAATTTAATGAAGTCAGCAAGAGAACCGGAGTGAAATGAATTGCCATTCCCTTTAACGCCGCCTATATCTAGAATTTTACCACGATTTGGCTCAATCTCAATATCAATGAAAGTAATGGGTTTCATGGCGTCCCTTCCCCTTGCATCAAATAGAGCATCAACCTTATTTTATCAATTATACCAATTCTCTGTCGAATTGTGAAATCCTTTATAAAAACTGCCTATGTCTATGGATCCCCCTTGGTGTTCGGGGATATTTAAACCCATGTTTGCCACACTTCGAGCTGGTAGCCCGTATGGATTAGAGGAAGTTCAGTCATCACTACCTTGGGTCACATCTTAAGGAGTTTTATAGTCTTAGTCCAGAGCTTTCTTTTTTTGTTCCGAAATATATCTATTGAAGGGCAGTTATTGTCCGTGATAAGCTGTTTCAATTTCTTTTATCACCCGGGCAGGAACTTCCTGAATATCACGGGAAGAAAAGCGAAGGACTTTATAACCCTTGGAAATAAGAAACGCATCCCTTGAAGCATCCTTGACTTTTGTATTATCGTGCTGTAGCCCATCAACTTCAATTGCCAGTTTAACCCCCTGGGCAGCATTCCTGAGAACAAAGTCCACTTCTATGTCACTAATTCGACAGTGAATTTCGGGATCCAAACCGCACACTACCATCCAGCTAAAAAGGTCCAACTCCGCAAGGCTTGTCTTACGTAATGTCATTATCGTTTCAATGTATTTGGTTAACTTGCCTAAAATGCCTGGCTGTCTTCTACATATTTCAAAATCACCAACAAAGAAAAACCCTTCCCTGGCACGAGTAACAGCAACATTAATCAGGTTTGGCGGGTTTTCAACCCAGCGGGCAGTTGCTTCCGGAATCCCGCGGGAAACAACAGGGCTAAAAATAATCACATCTCGTTCGTTACCCTGGTATTTGTGCACCGTTCCCACTTGAACACCCCGCATAATGCCTAGTCTCTCAAGTTTATCTTCAATTAGCTCAACCTGTGCCCGAAATGGTGAAATTACTCCAATTGAAACGTGGTAGTATTGCTCTTCCCCTTTCAGCTTACTAATAATATTTACGATTTCCTCAGCTTCAGGTTCATTGCACCAACTTGTATTCCACTTTCCGCGTCGACACTCCCCGGGCACATTAAGCCCATGCATACCGCTACTATAGGGAATGCTTTTGGCCTGGTCAGGATTCTTTCTTAAAATTAAGCGCTTTTGATAAATATGCTGGTTTGAGAAACCTATGATCATGGGATGACTGCGGTAATGCTCGTTCAATGACAGCACATCTGCATGCCTGCCGGGCAATACCTTTACGAAACAACTGTACACATTGTTATTAGCATGGCCATATTCATGAATCCATTCTCCAATTCCCAGCTTCGAGGCCAACGCCATTTCCGCCCCAATATTTATCGTATCAATTGCCGGAAGTTGTTCAGGGTCCCCGATGACTACGATCCTTTTTGTTCTGTATATCAACGGCAGCAGGTTGGTCAGTGTACATTGCGTAGCTTCATCAATTACCAGTAAATCAAAAAGATCCGGAATCATTGGAATAGATTGGGCGGAAAGGGCTGTAGTAATCCAAACAGGCAGAGCTTTCAAGGAATTTTTGAAGTCCTGGTAACCGGAGGGTTCAATCCTTCCCCGACCCCGTGCATAATGCTCATTTAGCCTCTCCAAAGCAACTTGGGTTGTGGTATCCTTGCTCAATTCGTCGACACGTTTATACCTGGCAGATTCGAATGTTACGGCTTCCAGTTTTGCGTCTATTGCCTGTATCTGCGCCTTCAGCCGTTCCGGGCTGAACTTTTCAACACTTCTTGCTATTTCCTGCAAAGGCCATTCCTCTTTTTCCCTGTTCAATACCGGCAAAACAACTTCCATAAACGATTCTCTAATTCTTTCTTCAGGAAACTTATCAACTGCACTGCGCAGCATGCTCAGCGCTCTTTCTTCCTCTATCTTGATTTTATTTATAAACTCCGGATACTCTGTGTCCTTGAAATTTTGCCATTTTTTGCTCCATTTCTTACACTCATCCAAGTGAACAACGATTTCATGCCCCTTTTCCGGAAGGCTCTCTCGCTCAACGTTTCCAACAATAACACCGTCCGGGCGGCGACTCCACCATTGTTCTATAAGTGCAGATTCTGGAATTAAAATTTCCAATTGATGCTTCTTCTCATTGATAGCTGCCTGTATTTTGGACATTTCATCCCAGGTGGCTATAAACCTGTCCATCGAGCCTTCATAATAGAGCTTTTTTAACTCATTTAGATCTGCAAGATCAAAGTCAGATATGGCTTTTTTGGTTACATCTTTCCAGGCTGCCCCATCTTGCTTTACCCAGTATTCCCGTACAGGCAAACCGCTATTTAGGCTTTGAAAAGATTTACAGACATCAACAATTGAATTTTGGGTTTCCATGTACTCACGTTTCTTAAAATGTGATATAGCTGCCTGTTCTGCAACCTGTGCACGTTTAGACAGTTGGCGGGCTGTTTCTTCCCACAGAAATATATCCCAGTCATCAGGAAAATCATAAAATTGTAGCTCTTGTAGCTTATCCCTGAACTGGTCAAATTGTTTATCAATTTTAAGACGGGTTGAACTAAAACTTTGCCATTTTTCATTGATCTTGAGCCATTCATCAATTAATTCCAACGATCGGCACAGCCTGGCTCTCCCTTCAGCATCCAGGGTTCCTGCATCACGCCATACAGAAACAGGCACCTGGCGGCGCAAGTTGTTTTCAATTTTACGTATTTCCCGCAAGGCTTTACTTTTTTCCGAGAAGGGAAGCCAATCAAATGAACGCTGTGGAATGGTGCTTAAAAAAGAATATACTTGAAGCCAGTCTTTTATTGTTTCCCGCGATATTTCTTCGTGTACATGGATGCCTGCGTTCTCTAAATTCTGTCTAGCCGTCGCCCGTTCGCTTTCTAATTCAAAGCTTTGAATTAACAAATGTTTTTCCTGGATCAGCATTTGAAAAATCTGCCCGGATGCATTAATTGCTTCATCAGCCCATTGTCTTGCATGCTCCTCATTTTTCCAGAAATTAAAGTCAGTTTGCCAGTAATATGGTTTTAATTTTTCTTCAAGTGGGGTTTCCATGAGCGTTATAAATTGTGTCAGCCATGATTTCTGTTTCTCTATAGCCGCCTCTGCGGAAAGCCATTCCCACGACTCAATAGCGTCAGTGACACCACCGATGGAGGCGAACAGACGATCCCTTTTACCTGTTAAATAGTTGATTTCATCTGTATAACGTCTATATTTTATCCTGTACTGTGTAATGTTTGTTTTTACCAGGCCAATTTCATTAATCCATTCCTGGAACGGGTTTAATATTGCGGTTTCAAAAATATCGGGCTCCATGCTGTATCCAAGTTCCGCTAGTTCTCCGGTAAGAATTTTTATTCTTTCCTCGAGATCCTCCCTGATTTCCCGATATATACCGTAAGCATTAATGGCAGAATGAACACTCTGGCTGACGATTTGCGGGAGTTTGCTTTCCAGGTGGGCCTGCAATTTAAGTTTTTGCTTTAATAGTTCATTTCTTTCGTTAACAGAAACCTCTTGCAAACTTCTTGTAACCTCATTTTTGTAACCAATTATATTGATTACCCGCCGGATTACTTCCTGTACATTGTTAAGATCACGCTTGCCTGCCCGCACACTAATCGGAAACAAATCTTCAAAAGGCTTCAGCCTTTCTCTGACAACGTCCACGGCCTCATTGTTGTTGCTTGCAAATAGAACCGTGCTACCCTGAGCCCATGCATTAAGTATTGTTGACACAACCACCTGGCTTTTACCACATCCCGGGGGACCGCTAACCATCGTAACCGGTTTTTTTCTGAGAATGCCCTCAACCGCCGCCAGTTGACTTTCATTTAAAGGCACTATTGGTAACACCGAAACTGGGATCCTGTCCTCTGTCAAATTGACACCCTGGACTAACAACCGCAGGCCACCTATGGCATCTGTATCTTGCTGAAGCGCCCTCTCCAACTGGTTGTAGTCAGATAAAAGGTTTCGTGTTAAGGCTGAAGCTTCTGCAGGTGTAAACAACACCCAATCCGAAGGTTTAGAAGCCTGGCCTTTTTGATTAAAACGTTCTTGAAGCTTCTCTCCAAGTTCCGGCACGCTTTGCCCTATGCCGTTAATTAAATAACTGGTTATATCTTCATTCAAATCAGAGGCGTACTTGTGCGCTTTTTCAATAATATCCATCATTAATTCTTCAAAGGGTTGTTCAGGACAAATGTTCTTCTTATCCAAAAAATCATAAACCAGTGGCGATATATCCCAGTTTCCCTGATCGGGTTCTATAACAAGAAAACCGTCCTCTTCAGGGGTCACCCTTACTGCACGATAAAGAATAGGCTGCCAAAATGCTGAGAAGCCATTTTTATTCTTTTTCCAGGCCACAAAACAGGGCCCCCCCAAATATAATTCCCGGTTCTCCTCGTTGAAAATGCTTCTTTTCAGTGGAAGACTTGTCAGTGAAGAATCTGCAATTTTCCAGGGACCATGCAAATGTTCCGGTGAAAAATGGTCAATTGAAGACCATCGATCTGACGGTTGGTTTGTAATAAGCAAAGAAAAGAAAGCTTCTTCAGCGCGCCTTGTTATTTCCTTGTGGTGTTCAACAATTTTCTGCCAGGGAATTTTTGTGTTCATAATGTTACATTGTTCATCTCCCTCATCAGAAAATGGGTGGACGTCCTCAAACAAAAGACTTTCCTCATCAAAAAATGGAGGGGATTCCCCATACCAGTAAATTGCCTCATCAGAATACGGAAGGGGTTCCCCATCCGTGTCATCTTCCTCATCCTCAGTGTTCACAATAAAGTAGTCATCAAGGACTTCAACATAATAACCATAGCTGTGCCAAAAGCATCTTTCTAACTCGTCATCATCAGGAGCCCGCATTTGCATATAGTTGAACCAGTCTACACCGTCTTTATCGTCTAATGATTGCCCCCAATCCTCATCAATTTCTTTACTATATTTTGTTTTTTTCCAGTATTTGTAACCCCCAGCCATCACACAGACCCCGTTTATATGAATTGTGGCTACATCAACTACTGTTTATTTAAATCTCCTATAATTTTAAATTGTTACTGTTATACTTTGTATTATGTTAACATAACCTAAATTTTTCGCACCGAGGTGGGGTTGCTAAATATGAAAGACAAAAAGGAATTCGTCACAAATATATTCTGATGTGATTGCATCGACAGCTCTTTAGGAATTCCAACGTATGGTTTTACCCGATCTGCAAAGATATTGGCATCCTTGAACAGATGAATGGCAATGCCGACCCAGATTCCACTGATCATTATACTTTCGTTGCGATCCAGTTCTTTAATTAATCGATCAATTCCGTTCCAGATTACACTGCGCCTTTGCGGAAGATAATTTCTACCACATCTGAGCAGATTGACTACAAAGCGAAAGGTAAATTCTAATGAAAAGGCTAATAAAATGGTGTGAAAAAAAACGCTCCGGTGATTTCCAATACCGCCCATTTTGATATCTAGATCGGGGGCGCCACCCTCAAAATCCGGGCCTCCACCAACTAGAAACACCATGCCTGTCCAAAGTAAACCTGATATTAAAAGATCCTTTTTTTGTGTGAAGTCTAACTGGTTAAACTCTTTAATTTTATTGTTGATATACGTTTTCCCATAACAAAAGTTTTCTAGCGTTGCATCCATTATTCTAGGTGTGACTCCCCTTAGATAACCCTTGAAATTAGTTCGGGCGCTTGCGAATTCACGGGTAAAAAAATCTTTCATTATAACGCCGGTATTATATAGAAATGAGGAAAACTTCTTAAGGGTTATTATTTTACTGGTGATCAAGGCATCCAGTGACTTAGTGAATGAACCTGCAATTATTTGAAGCAGTTCGTTCTTGGAAAGCCGTGACATAATCAGCTTCGCTTCTTCAGAAAACCGTTTGGCTTCAATATAGTAGCCTTCCATGTTTCGTCCCCCCTACAAAAATTAAGGTTTTCCCTTCTTCAAATCGTATTACATAAACATAAAGGTCTCTATCTCTTAAATTATCAGGCAATAATATTTTGTCTGCCACAATCGTCACCTCTTTGAATATAAGAGCGTGGATAATATTGGAGTAAGATTTCTTTCAGTAACCCAAAAAAATTTAATAAATTCAGGCAGCAAAACAAATATAAATTTTCTTAATATGACATTATTCTATTTCCAGTCACAGGAATCCTTTCATTATTTTGTCTATTCTTATCGAATATTGATATTCGCACCCGCGCCACATTATTTTCTCACCCTCTTTTCTTTGATTAATATTTTATTCTTTTTTTCTATTGACAAAGATTATCGCCCGCTTGATGCTAAAAAAGGCACCTAAAGCGTTTTCCTATGCTCTCTGGAGTGTTGTGCTCTTTCGGCTTATTTGCCCCTTCAGCTTTTCCTCTGCGTTTAGCCTGTTAGGGTTCATACAGCCTGCACAAACCGGCACGTCCTCAAACCAGTACATACCGCAAGATATCGGCATCATGGGAACGCCTACAGTGAAAACTGGCCTTGATAGCATGAGCGCTGCTTTCAGCGCCTCGCTGCCGGCGGCAAGCCCCTTTGCCGGCATAAACCATCTGCAGCTATTGATTACTGCGGGGACGCTTCTCTGGCTAGCAGGTGTCGCCGCTTTACTCCTCTATGCTGCGATCTCCTACCTGCGCCTGAAAAATCAAATCAGCACGGCAACCCTCGTCAGAGAAAACATTTATGAAACCGATCTTATCCAGAGCCCCTTCGTCTGTGGATTTGTAAAACCCAAAATCTACTTGCCTCTAAATCTTACAGAGCGCGAGCGGGGTTATATACTCTGCCATGAGCAGGAGCATATCAAGCGGCTTGATTATCTGGTAAGTACAATCAGCTGTGGAAGCCCTGAAGAAAGCATCTCCTACCCATCTTTCAACTGAAAAAATCGTCTCTATCTGTAACCGCAGTAACGACATTTTCTCCCCCAAGGATGAGGATGATACTGTAATTCTGTCTAAAAGCATTCTCAATGCTTATAGCCAGATTCTAAACGGCAGTGCTAACACACTCGAGCAAGGAGCCCAGGTATTATGATTACAAAACAGGAGATAAAAGAACATATTGAGGGTTACTGCAAAGAATTACGGCTGCCGGCCATCAGGCATAGTTTTGAAGAAGATGCCCGGGAGGCAGATCTAAACAATTATGCAGATTTACGGGAACAGGTAGAATTCATTAACAGCTGTCCGTGGCACCTGACGGCCTTTTGTATCCCTGTGTGCAGTTCGTGGGTGATGAAGGTTACTCCATCGGCAGCGTTAAAACAGGAGTTGAGAAAGAGAAGCAGGACAAATTATACCGGCAAAATGAAACGGAGAAGGAGACCTGTCTTGACTGTGCGATAAGAACTCGCTGCAATCACTATTGCGGATGTCTGAATAAACAGGCCACCGGGAGTATAGATCGTGTCTCTCCGATTCTGTGCGCTCATGAGCGGACCATCCTCCCCATTGCCGACAAACTTGCCGCTCGTTTGTATAAAAAACGCAATGCCATGTTCATCCAAAAGCATTATAATGAGTTCTACCCCATTGTCTCCATGGTGGAGGATATGAAAAAATAGGGAATTTATGTTAAAGGGCAATAATACCGCTATTCTTGCATCGTAGTTTGTCAACACTAAATCTATAATAAAACTCGTTTTTGTGGTATACTCAAAACAGAATGCTGCTTTTGTTGCTTGCATGGAAGACATCCTGGGGGAAAGTTTCGGGACACATTAAAAAATTTAACTTACTTTCATAAATCTTATGTACTCATAAAAATAAAATATTCCTGAAATAAGCGTAATAAAAACGGCTACCATAAGAGATAAAGAGGAGATAATTGTTGCAGGATATATATAAACTAGCGATTGAAACCAGCTCGCTGGAAGAGAAGGGCCGGATTTTACTGCCAGCTCAATAATAAGAACAATTACCATGATAATTTGGGCTACGGTTTTAATTTTACCCCAGATATTTACCTTGATATCTCTACCTTCTTCAACAGCGATTAAACGCAAACCTGTAACGGCAAATTCCCTAGAGATGATCAAAAAGGCGATCCATGGGCTCAAGGCATCCAGCTGGACCAGAGAAATAATCGCTGCTGAAATTAAAATTTTATCAGCGATGGGATCCATTATTTCGCCAAAACGTGTTACATTTTGTTGTTTGCGTGCAATATAACCATCCAGTTTATCCGTTAGCGTGGCGAGAATAAAAATAGCTGCAGCCGCAAAAGCCCCGTATGGAATGATTCCATTCAATAAAACAAACATAATAACAGGTGCTAAAAAAATCCTTATTAGCGTTACTTTATTCGCCAGATTCATGTTTCACGAGCCTCTCATTTATGATGCTTTAATAAAAACTAAAGGCGACTCGGTTAAACAAAGAATGTATGCCGCCCAGCGGTATGGATTCTTCAACATTCATGATTTCAGGTAGAAGATGATACACATCCTGACAGCCGTCCCGGAGCAGCTTACCTGTACAGGATGCACAGTAGGTATACAACCGGGGCAGGGCTTGTTGCCGTATTGTTTTTGTAAATTCCATTGACAATCCCGGTTCTTTTTTTGTGGCGCATCCCCCAAGCCCACAGCATTGAACTCCTTCCACTTTTTTTATCTTGCCCTGTAAAAACGGCTGTAACTGTTTCAGAAACACTTGACTGTCTCGATCCGGACAGGGTACAAACAGGTGGATTATTTCTGCTTTTAGTGGCGTTCCAAGAGAGAGTTGTGATAATTTTTCATAAATACTCAAGATATGAACAGACAGGCGGGGCTTTAAATAAAAATAGCAGTTAGGGCAGGCTGTAATAATTTCCTTAATCCCCAGTCTTTGAAACGATTTCTCCATGCGATCGATAATCAGCTTCTCTTCTTTCTCCATCCCCAGTTCTGCAATCGGTTTTCCACAGCAGTCAAAAACCGTACCAATGTCCGCTGTTTTCTGCAACAGCGCGATCATATTTTTTGTGTTTCCAGGGAAAAGGGACGGGAAGTTGCATCCCGGGAAAAAAACGGAAGCATGCCGTCCATGGCGGTAATTACGGAATAGATAGTTCTTTTTTTCCAGTACCATTATCCGGTAATCCTTGAGCAGCATACGGTCTTTCGCTTCATGCAAAATTTGGCGCCTGAGTGTTAAGCTGATCCTGCACCCATCGATCTCAACCGGACATACCCTATGACATTCCCCACATAAAAAACAGTGATATGCCAGTTCAGGCCTGTTTTCCAGACCGGATAAATCAAGGCCGTATTTTTGCAAGAAGGAACACTTGGAGGTACACGCTCCACAATGGATGCATTTATCACTATGTTTCATTTTCTGAATTCCTCGCTCCTTTCCTGGAGAGCTATTACCGAATGTCTTGATACAACCGGCTGATCAGGTGGATATCATCACCTCGCCGAAACCGGTGCTGCAAACACTGCATCAACCAGATAGTCCTCAACACACCTCCGTCTTCAAACCGCCGTCCTGATGTGAGCAGAGGACCTCTTGCCTGCCCCAGAGGGACCTTGCCCCGCAGCATCAAAGAAAGTTGATAATCTTCCATAATAGGCAGCTCCGGAAATCCTCCGATGGATTCAAACAGTAATCGGGTCATAAAAATCCCCTGGTCTCCAAAAGCAATCCTGCGCCACCTAACACGCATGTTGGAAAGAAAAGCACAGCACTTCATCCAAAAGCCGCGGGTATCAAAGGCAATCCGAAAACAGCCGAAGCTATATCCTTCTTCCAGAACCACCCGAATTTGCTTGATCGCATCTTTGGGCAGCAGGCTGTCGCAGTGCAAAAAGAGCAATACATCACCACTGGTATGTGAGGCCCCCTCATTCATCTGTTTCGCTCTGCCTTTCGCACAAGAGATGAGAGGATAAGAGGAGCCGATGATATCCAGCGTGCCGTCCGTACTGCCGCCATCAACAAAAAGAACATCAAATTCGCCTTCCAGTGCGCGCAAGTTTTCCATACAGGCCTGGATCATACCGGCTTCATTTATTATTGGGATTACAATAGATACATGCATTTTTACCACTCCTCCGCCTACTTTAACCAATGAATCTTCTGTAAAAAGTGCCTGGTATGGAAACAGCCCTTCTCTTCTCCTGTTGCGATCTGATGCACCAGGCGTTTCAGCTCTTCAGGTTCATCGATATCCGGACAAGGAGGGCCGATACCGCATCTGAGATTAGCTCTTGCAGACAAGCGAATTGCTTTTTCCAGGACAGTACCCCCCCCTTCTTCAAATTCCTCAAAAACGATGCGATGTGGCTTTTTCATCCCAACAAGATAGTATCCGCCGTCAAGACTGGGACCAAAGACCACATCATTGCTCTCTAAAAGGCGAAAAGCTTCCTCTATATGAAAAGCTTTCATCTGTGGTATATCGGAACCTATAAGTACGCAGGCACCATAGTGTTTTCCCAATAAAAAAGAGATAGCCCGGAACATTTTATCTCCCAAGCCTTCTCCCTGCTGGCGATAAAACTGTTTCTGTTTTTCCCCTGACAGTATCTTCTTCAGTGCTTTCTCCGCACTTTCCTTTCCCGGTGTATAGAAAACAAAAAGGTCATGAGGAAGCAAGCAGCATGTGTGATATACGTCCTTTAAAAAGCCGTTTTGAGCCGCTGCAGACTGTTCAGGGGTCAGTTCCCGCTGCAATCTTGTTTTTGTTTGGCCCGGCAGAGGAATTCTGGTAAAAATAATGATCGCTTTCCTTGATACTGCAGGCCGAAGAGACTTCATTGCTCCTGCTCCTGAGGCGGTTCTGCTGTAACCGGTTTGCGGTGTTTCTGATAGAAGCTGTTGAATATGCCAACCAAGATAGAAATAGCAAAAATAATCAATAGCCCTGTAACAAACATTTTTGCCCCGCCGGTGAGCATCCCTCCTACATAAGAGTAAATAATAGTGGCAGGAGTCTGGCCGATTCCTGTAGCGAGGAAGTATCCCCAAAAACCCATGGATGTTAAACCGCCGGCATAACTCACAACACCAAAAGAAAGAAACGGAAGAAGACGGGCAATCAGGATGCTTTGCTTACCATATTGCTCAAAAAACTTATCAACTTGTTTTAACGCTCCTTTGGTGGAGAGCCTTTCCACAAAGCCCCTTCCAAACAATCTGGCCAGATAAAAGCAAATGGCCGCACCTGCCATGGCACTGCTCCAAGACAGAAGTGCACCCTGCCACCAGCCAAAAAGATTGGCATTGGCAAATGTTACCATAAAGGCTGGCAGCGGCGGAAACACAACCGTCAGAATCATCAGCAGAAATGAAACAAACATAGCGCGCGACCCGTAAGAAGCCACAAAATCCCGAACCACTTCAAAATCTCCGGTGGCAAACCTGCGAAAAATCTCGTTAACCGTATCATTAACCGGTTGAACTGTAAAATAACAAACAAGTCCAAGTAGAATAATTAACAACACCGCACCTTTTTGGAGCTTATTGCTCTTGCGGGTATTCATTTAAACTGCCTCCCGATAATTAAATATTTACTAAACCATAGCGCCATTGCATGAACTGCCGGCACCTGCTGTACAGGCAAAGCAATGGTTGGAGAAGGAAATATCACAGATTATTTCATCAAACTTTGACAGATCCCCGATCTTGTGCGGCGTTTCTTTCAGAGGAAGACCCAGGGCCTGATTAAAGTCACAGTCATAGATATAGCCGTCCCAGCCGATTGATAAAAGGTTACGGCACATAATATGAGCAGCGGCATGCGGATTAAAGTTGCTTTTCAGCATATTAAGATATCTGTTGTAAATACCGTCCTGGTGCAGCAGATGCTCAAACCTTTTGATGGGCACATTGGTCATCACATAGAGATGATTAAATTCAAGACCGTACTTTTCCCTCAGCACCTTACGATAACTTGTCTCCAGAGCACGTTGTTCCGGTGGAAGAGATGCGCTGACAGGATTATGGATCAGATTCAGAATCAACCCGCTTTCTTTTTTCCCATAACCCAGTTCATTAAGGTGTTTGATGGTTTCAATACATTTAACAAAGGTATTCTGCCCCCGTTGGTAATCAACATTTTCCTGAAGATAACAGGGTAAGGAAGCATTGATCTGCACCTTTTGCTTTGCGAGGAACGCCGGAATATCCTCCAAACCATCTTCAAAATACACTGTCAAATTACTTCTGACGATGACTTGTTTTGCCTCTTTACTCAATGACTGCACAAAAAAACAAAAATGTGGGTTCAGTTCAGGGGCTCCACCGGTAATGTCCACCGTATGTATACTGTCGGACACTTTCAGGAGTTCCAGTATTTTAAGCATCGTATCTTTCTCCATCATCTCCGTTTTTTCCGGCCCGGCGTCGATATGGCAATGAAGGCACCGCTGATTGCATTTTTTCCCCATATTCACTTGTAATATTTCAGGAATTTTCCTTTTTAAATCAAGGGAATGCTTTTTAAGCATCGTATCAAAACTATGCTGTTCCATCATAAAGTCGCGTATCATCCTTTCTCCCCCATTAATAATATCCATTTCATACTATTTAACTGTCAGGCTCATGAGCAATAAAGCAAAGGAACCTGCTGCAGCAACATTCAGGCAGGAAGCATGGGAGACAGCGGAGAAGACCAACACAAGCCAGTAAATTGGGAAAGGCAAAAAAACAGAAATTATCAGGATCATTAATACAATCAAATTAATCCCTCGAAAACTTAGACAGTTAGCCCGGTCACGATAACCAGGCCATTTCTTTTTTGCAATTATATACCCTGCCTTGAAGCATCCGGCAATGGAGAGCAAAAAAAGAATACCGAGACTGCCACCTATCCAACTGCAAAGTGTACCCATCTTCATGCCGAATAGTAGAGCCCCAGCCTGAAGTAAAGGCTTCAGGCCGAGATGGGGAAACAGAACTCCCAGCATTGCTAGGATCACGTGTACCAGCGGGCTTCTAGCCCCATAGCTGTATAAGAATCGCTGAATGCTGCTGATATCCTGCCGGTTCAAAATCGACACACCGGTATTGACTAAAAACTGAAAATCATAATTAAAAAGATAAACGGCTCCCAGCAAACCCGGAAATATATAAATAAATACCCGTTTTTTATTCCATAGGCAACTCATCAATAGCGCCCCACTCATTAATGGATCCATCGTAGTTCTTTGCCTTTTCATATCCGGCCATTCTTAGTACAAGCGCATTATGTGCAGACCGAATTCCTGATGTACAGTAAGTTACAATCTGGTCACTTTTTTCAATGCCGGCCTCCGACATTATCTGCTCAATTTCCACCTGGCTCTTAACGGTTGAATCGAGGTTGAGAAAATTAGACCAGGTCATAGAAATCGCCCCTGCAATATGTCCGCCTCTTGGTTCACCATAGTCTGTTGCTCCGTCATACTCCTTTTGGGATCTGCTGTCCAGAATTACTATTTCATTAAAATGCTCGCGTATCCAGTCAGTCGTAGCATTCATGTCATCATTGAAATCAGTAATAACATAATTGCCTGGTGTCGGCTCTGTAACTTCTCGGGTGACCGTATAATCTCCGTTAACCCATGCAGGCCAGCCGCCATCAAGGATTTTGGTCTCATTCAGGCCGGCCATTCTAAACGTCCACACAAGGCGCCCATCTTCTCCCCAGCCACTGGGGTCTGCATATACAACAATTGTTTTATTATCATCAATGCCGAAAGCCTGAAACTTTGGAGTCAGCTTTTCCGTTTCCAACAGATTAGCAAACCCTTTTCCCTTCTCCGCTTCCATGTTTGAAAACTCCTGCCAACTGACAGAAATTGCTCCCGGTATATGGCCCTTACTATACGCATCATCGCCCCGAGCATCAATGAACAGAACATCATCACAACCCAAATGCTCATTGACCCAGTCGGTGCTCACCAGCAGATCATTATTGATGTATCCCCGGTCTTCAATTGCCACAGAAGCAGTAATTGAAGACCCACCGGAATTATCAGATACTTGCTGTCCGCAGCCTGTTAATAATAATGTAATCCCCATAAGAACAAACAGTACTAAAGCTATTCTTTTCTTCACAGTGTTGCCTCCCTTTTTGAATGCTCAAAAATATAGAATAGCTGAAGAAGATTATCCCCGGTGTTTTCAGGTCTTCTTCCAAGTAAAAAAATGTCCAGCTGGACATTTTTTACTTTATCATCTAAGTATTGCTTTTTCTAATAGTATTTTCTAATAGTTACAGCCATTTCTATCAACAATATCTATAATACCTTCTGAAGTCATGCGGGCCCAGTTCTTATGAGAACTCGATCTTCTGTTTTGGATAACCGGCGGACCGTTTCATACGCTTCCTCTGTTTTAACTGTATAGACTTCATCGATAATTGATAGATTTAATATATCGGGGATGAAACCGGCACCTATCCCCTGAATTTTATGAGGTCCAGGCTTGCCGCCGGAAAGTACCGGCGAATCAAAGGGCTCAACTGCCACAATTTGTACATCCGGTTTTCTTTGTTTTAATATTTCCCCTACACCTGTAATTGTACCGCCGGTACCAACTCCGCTCACAAAAATATCCACTTTACCATCGGTATCCTGCCAGATTTCTTCCGCAGTCGTCTTCCGGTGAATCTCAGGATTGGCTTTGTTGGCAAACTGGTTGGGAATATAAGCATGCTCATATTGCCCGGCCAGCTCTTCAGCTTTTTTGATCGCCCCTTTCATCCCTTCAGCACCTGGAGTCAAAACAAGCTCAGCGCCTAATGCTTTCAGCAGCTTTCTTCTCTCTATGCTCATGGAATCAGGCATCGTCAAAATCAGCCGATATCCTTTAGCTGCAGCTGCGAAGGCCGATACCAGTATTACCGCTTGTGGGTTCAATTATTACAGTGCCCTGCTTGATTAAACCTTTTTCTTCCGCAGACTTAATCATCGCAAGACCAATTCGATCCTTGACACTGCCGGCCGGGTTAAAATACTCCAGCTTGGCAATTAAAACAGCTTCCAATTTGTTGACTTTACTATAATTACTTAGTTCGAGCAAAGGAGTGTTTCCGATTAAATCACAGTAGCGTTGCATAAAAAATTTCAACCTATGTCAAGCAACAAAATGCAAGATAATAGTTATTACTTTATATCCCAATCATGTCATATTTTAACAGTTACTTATTTTCTCTGCGGTTAAAGGAGCAATCTCTTAAAGGTAGTCCTTTCCACATTTTGACATTAGTATTTGGTTTAGAGTATTACCGGATCATAAGTAAGATCGTCCAGATGCTCCGCTTCGCCTGCTATCACCTGCCTTAGGGTTTCTTGATATATCCTTTCATGGTCTATTTTTCGCCGACCTTTGGAAAATCGTTCAGGTTTGCGGTAAAGCCTACGGACAAAAAAGGGAAATGGTTCATAAAGACAACTTTGCGAAAAAATTGGTTCAAATAGTTGATCAAATGTGGATTTTATAGTATCCTTGCCTTGCATGGTTGGTTCTCCTTTATAAGGGGATTATGGCAAGGACTACCATATATCCCATTATAAAGGATTTTTCTTTAATATGCAAGGTTTATATGGCTAATTTACGTGTTTACTAGTTATATCTTTAAATTTCGTGTTAGTCCGTTACTTGACAAATTAATTTTAGGTTTTTGCAACTCTACTGATTTTGTATCAATCTTTTACCACTTAATAACAGTCTCAACTGTCAGTACATGTTGAACACTCTTTACTAAAATTTGATTACCTTTGGCTCATCAGTAAATGAATAGAAGATAGCTGTTGCATCCTCAAAGTAGAGAACCTCTGTATTGTCATCCTCCGCTGAATACATAGCTTGAAGACTTGGATAATTATCAAGCATATGCTTTTTTGCCTCTACTCTGTCATCTCTGATAAGCTTACCTGCTACTCTAAGCCACTTTCCATCAGCATAAGCACAGATCTCTGCTTTTGGATTTGCCTGGAGCTGCTTAGATACACTTTTTACCTTGCCTGTTTGGATATAAAGTTTACCTTCAAAAATATCCACTGTAGCAAATGGCCTAACTCTAGGCTGGTCTCCTTCCACTGTAGCTAAATAATACGTTTCACAATTCTTTAAAAACTCATAAACTTCCTGCATTTTCTTTTCCTCCTGTTTTATTAATAAATAAAGTATATCATTACCTTGCAATTGTTTCATCAAAATGTTATTTAGCATTTTGTCTGCTCTAAAAACGAGCAATTTTAATCAAAATAGAGGCAAAGGTAACTATCTTTTACCCTCCTGTAATTTGATATAATTTAAGCAAATTATTGGAGGTAGAAAGATCATGCAAATAATCCATAACTTTGATATATCCCCCAGAGAGTATCATGAAAGAGGTACCCTCAATAACTTTCCGGAGATTAATATTTGCCCTTGCTGTTCGTACCCGAAAAGACTCATAAGGCACGGCTTTTACTGGAGGCATGCCGTGTTTTTTCATCAGTATTTCCGCATACCCATCTTAAGATTTCGATGTCTATCCTGTGACAAAACATTTTCCATATTACCTGACTTCCTACTCCCATATTTTCAGCATTCCCTGGAGTTTGTCCTGGAGTGCCTGAGGGAGTACTTTCTCAAATGCACAAGCAAGGTCTACCATCAGCTGCTACAGTTTTACCGGAGAAGGTTCTTAAGAAATTTAAACCTGATTAGTGCCTTCTTCCGAGATAAGGGTTACAGGGGAATAGTGCCAGAAAAAAATAAGGCCATAAAACTGCTGGAGATGATCGGCGCTTTCCCCAAAGCTAAAACCCTCGCCAAAAGGTTCTATGATCATTTCAACCGCAATTTTATGGCAAATTAATTCTACCATAAAAATTGGCTTGGGGGAAGTAAAATACATACCACATAACCTTTGCATGGATAAGCCCTATCCGGTGCTGTAAAATGGTTTTAAGTTAACCGGTTAACCTACAAATCAAGTATCGGGAGTGAAATCCATGCAGGAAAAAGACAGAGAGAACATTGCTTTGTTCCGCTATGGCCTCATTGCACCCCTTTTGAACAACCAGTCCGGTTCAAAGAGCGATTATTTAGCCGAGATCTGCAGCCGGGTACATCAGGTACCTTATTGGGGTGCCAAGGAGTACAGTAGAAACACGGTCGATGAGTGGCTGAGAATCTACAAAAAAGAAGGCTTTGACGGTTTAAAACCCAAGCAACGTTCAGACAAGGGCCGAAGCCGTATCATCCCTTTAGAACTTCAGGAACCCATTTTAGAGCTGAGACGGGAAAGAAGGGATCTACCGGTTTCCATGTTCTATGATTTGCTGGTAGAGAAGGGCATGATTATGAAAGCTGACTTCTCCTACTCCACTATCTACCGCCTGCTGAAAAAGCATGAGCTGTTGGGTAAAGAAAAGCGCAAGGAACCGGAGAGAAAAAGATTCGCTTATGATACTGTCAATATCCTCTGGCAGACCGACAGCTCTCATGGACCTTACCTGAAAGTTGGCGGTAAAAAAAGGCCTACGTACCTTTTAGCTTTCATAGACGACTGCAGCCGCATTGTCCCGGCGGCCAGGTTCTCCTTTACAGAGAAAAGCGAGGATTTGATGCGCGTTTTTGAAGAAGCGCTTTTAAGAAGGGGTTACCCCAAGATGGTCTACGCTGATAATGGGAAAATATTTCGCTCGGACCAGTTCCACTTGGCCTGTGCTTCTTTAGGGATAACTTTAGTGCATACCCGTCCCTATGACCCTGCTGCGAAAGGGAAAATAGAACGCTTGTTTGCTAATATAAAGCTCCGTTTCATGCCTCTTTTCCGGGAAAAAGGAATAACAGGTCTTGATGAGTTAAACGCCTTCTTCTGGGAATGGCTGGAGAAAGAATACCATCGCAAGGTACACTTGGCAATTAATATGACACCGCTTGATAAATATCTCTCCCAGGTAAGCCAGGTGAAGATGGTAGAAGATCCCGGGTCTTTGAAGCTGCTCTTTTTAAAGCGGGAGCACCGGAAAGTCCGGCATGACGGAACAGTTTCCCTTAAAAACAGTCTTTTCGAGGTACCCCCGGTGTACATCGGGCAAAAAATCGAGCTGCGCCATGATGAGGAGCTTCAAAAGGTCTACGTTTTCTCTGATGGTAAACAGGTAGCTGAAGCCAAAGCTGTGAATATGGCCGATAATGCCCGGGTTAAAAGGGAGAAACCGCCCCTTTGTTTTGCTGAACTGTTTAAAGGGGGGGATGACTGATGTACAGGGCTTTTTATTCCCTGAGCCGTATCCCTTTTTCTAAGGAAAACGCTAATTATTTTGTCTCCAAGAGCTTTGGTGAAGCCAGGGCCAGGCTGGAATATCTGCAGAAGACCCGGGGCATGGGACTTCTAGTCGGAGAGCCCGGTGCAGGTAAAACTTTTGTGCTTAAATCCTTCGCCTCCAGCCTGAACAGTGCTTTGTTTAAGGTGATTTATTTTCCGCTGTCCACGGGAACAGTGATGGATTTTTACCGGGGGCTGGTCCTGGGTCTCGGAGAAGAGCCCCGGTTTAGGAAAATCGATCTTTTTGAACAGCTTCAGAAAAGGGTGCTTTCTCTGTTTAAGGATAAAAGAATTACGCCTGTTTTCATTATGGATGAGATGCACCTGGCAAATGCAAAAATGTTGACGGATCTGGGGCTGCTTTTTAATTTTATGATGGATTCTTTAAATCCTTTTGTGCTGGTGTTATCCGGCCTGCCATCTCTTAAGCAAAGGCTTGATGTCGTACAATCACAGCCCTTAAATCAGCGTATTATTATGCGCTACGTCATGGAGCCCCTGGAAAAAGAGGAGGTTAAAGAATATATTGAGCATAATCTTAAAGGCGCAGGGGCTGTGCATCCAATCTTTAGTGAAGAAGCGCTGGAGGCTCTGGCTTCTCTATCCCATGGGTGGCCAAGGATCATTAATAATCTTTGTATAAACTGCTTACTTTTAGGTGCCCAGGCTAAAAAAGAGCTGATCGATGCCGAGGTGGTCCGTTTGGCAGCCAGGGAAACAGGAATGTAAGGGAGGAAAAAAAGTTATGTATTTGCTGGATGACCCCTGGAGAAAAAATATGCTGCTGGATATTTTGGCTTATTTCCTCTGGGATAAAAAAACGGCCAAATTCTTTTCTTCATTCCACTCGGATTTTGGGAAAAAATTATACCAAGAAATACTGAAAGAGATGAAAAAGGATTTCTCCATTATGAACGAGCGCAAAAAAGAGCTGGGCAGAACCCTTGATGATTTGGATATAGAAGATGTTAACCTACAGTGTAAAAGAAAGTCAGAGCTGTATTTCCTGGAGGAAAGACTGGCCTTGATTGAAGAACGGCTAAGTCCAAAAAGTTGATTGCAAAGCTAAAAGGGTCCCTGTTATTAAGTTGTAAGTTATCCTATCACCCCTTGCTTTATTTAAAAGAATAACTGCGGTAGCGGTAGTTGTTGTGGGTATGTGGGCAACGCGCAGTGTTGTCCAAGCAGTTGTGGAGTCTGTGGGTAACTCGAAGAGTTATCCATCAGAATCCATAACGGCGTCATATCCACGGCATTTTTTTACTTCTTAAAATACAAACCGGAATAAAGTGATTATGTGCAAAATCAGTTATTTTTTCCTTAAATAATGTGCAAAAAGTGCCGTAAAAACCTGAAAATCGATTCCTTATAAGTGGAGATTCCTGCAGAATTTTAATTATTAATGTCAAGGGACGGGGTTGTTGACAACTTCAGGCTTTCAGAATGAATGTCAAGGGATGTGAAAACGGCACCCGAAACTTCTTAAATAATCCGGCATTTCTTGAGGTTTCCGTGTTCAATTTCAAATACAGCTTAGGGACAAAAAAACTGCCGTCAGAATTGTGGCGGCAGCCGGTGTCTTCATATTCATTATTCACTAATCGTTAAAGCTTTAAATTTCTACTTTAGATTCATTTCTCTGTTTGATCTTCCACCAACCTTGCTACGCCATACCTTTCCCTCAAACGCGGTTTTTCAATTTTGCCGGTGGGATTGCGCGGCACCTGATCAAAAATAATTTTGCGCGGGCGTTTGTAGCGCGGCAAAGAAGCGCAAAATGCCGCGATCTCTTCTTCAGTGCACTTGACGCCCGGTTTCAGTTCTATGATAGCAGCAGCTATTTCACCAAGCCGCGAGTCGGGCAGGCCAATAACGGCCGCATCTTTAACCGCCTCATGCTCGCGGAGAAAATCCTCAATCTGTATAGCATGCCGACAAGACGCTGAGATGGGTATGTAAAATGGCTTTTGGAAATCCTGTGGTCCCCGAGGAAAAGTATATCGCCGCGTCATCTTCGTCCGTAAGTTTAATCGGCGGGGCTTCAGAAGAGCAATTGGCGGTAAGGCGGTCATAGTTTTCAGCAAAAGAAGGGCGGTTTTCCCCTGCAAAAAAGAGCGTCTTCACCTGAGGGATTTGATCAAAAATGCTTTCCACCCGTCCAATAAATTCGGGCCCAAAGATCAGGCAAATGGACTCGGATAATTCCAAACAATATTTTATTTCCTCGGCCGAATAGCGAAAGTTTAGCGGCACGGCGATGGCGCCGGCTTTTAAAATTCCAAAATAAATCGGCAGCCACTCCAGACAATTCATCAGAAGAATGGCCACCTTATCCCCCTTTTTTATTCCCCGCTTCAATAGCAGATTGGCCAGACGATTTGCTTTCTCGTCAAAAACTCGCCAGGTCATCTCACGCCTGTATTCACCTGCAGGATTGTTTTCAATTAATTCGTACTCACGCCAGGTTACATTGTGGCTTTCCTGCAGATCTAAATTAATCTCCGTCAGGCATTTTTCCTGTCCATACAGCTCGGCATTGCGCGCCAGTATTTCTGTAATAGGCATCTTTTTCCCTCCCGTTCTACCAGTACTACATGATACCGGAAAATGATCAGATCATCCCCGACACATTCCCGAATTTTTTGCCTCATACTTTTCTACTGTTCCCATGGTAGAATTCTTCTTTTTTAGAGAAAATCACCCACCTTTCATATAGTATTGCATCTGGCAGTTAACAATTTGTTAATCCGGCCCCCTGCATGACATTTTATTACGCAACTATTACATTTAATGCATTAACCGGGTCTATATTACTAAAATGATTAAATCAATCTCCCCCCTGCCAATGCTTTGAAAAGGTTTCACATTCTGTAGCATTTTATTTGTATCAAAGTTACTTCGATATTGGATGCAAATATTCCTCTAGAGCTCACACAGCGAAGCAAACGGGGTGCCAAACATTTGTTCAATCATACAACAGGACCCCGGATAAGGAACCCGCTTTCTTATCTGGGGCGGTGGTATAACGCTCCTGGATCATGAATCCACGGTTTCCTTACCCTAATTTATACAAGCCTGATCCCGCTCCTTATTCCAGTTCAAAGGCGCCGGTATAGAGCTGATAATACCTTCCTTTTTGAGCGATCAGCTTTTCATGGTTTCCTCTTTCAATGATTTTTCCGTCTTCCAGAACCATGATCACGTCCGCGTTTTTCACCGTGGAAAGACGGTGGGCAATGACGAATACGGTTCTGCCTTCCATTAAGGAATCCATACCACGCTGTACTATCGCTTCAGTCCGCGTATCGATAGATGATGTCGCCTCATCCAGGATCATGACCGGATGGTTGGCCACAGCGGCACGTGCAATCGATATAAGCTGCCTCTGACCTTGTGATAAGCCGCTGCCGTCACCTGAAAGAACGGTTTGATAGCCCTGCGGCAGCATGCGTATAAAACCATCCGCGTTGGCCAGTTTGGCAGCGGCAATGCATTCCTCATCCGTTGCCTCCAGCCTTCCATAACGTATATTCTCCATGACTGTCCCGGTAAGTAAATGCACATCCTGCAATACAATACCGAGCGAGCGCCGTAAAGCGCTTCTTTTTATTTTACTGATATTGATACCGTCATAAAGAATCCTGCCGTCGGCAATGTCATAGAAGCGGTTGATTAAATTTGTAATGGTCGTTTTCCCCGCACCTGTTGCACCGACAAAGGCCACCTTCTGCCCGGGTTCGGCATATAGATTAATGTTGTGCAACACTATTTTGTTTTCTTCATAACCAAAGTCCACATTATAAAAACGAATTTCACCTTTTAGTTCGGTATAAGTTTCCGTACCATCGTCCTGAGGGTATTTCCAGGCCCACATCTCTGTGCGCTCCTCAGTCTCTACAATTCTGCCATTTTCCTTTTTGACATTGACAAGAGTTACATGTCCGTCATCCTCTTCCGGCTTCTCGTCCATCAGGTTAAAAATGCGCTGCGCACCGGCCAGCGCCATGACGACAAAATTAATTTGTTGCGACACCTGGGAAATAGGCATGACAAAACTGCGGGATAGCTGCAAGAACGAAGCGATCATTCCTAGGGACAAGACACCGGTACCGGTAATAGAAATGTTCTTTACGCCTGCAACAGCCATCAGTCCACCGACAATAGCCAGAAGTATATAGAGCAAATACCCAAAGTTATGCATAACGGGCATTAAGATATTACCATAGGAATGTGCTGCAGCGGCATTTTCATAAAGCTCTTCATTTTTCTTGTCAAACATCTCTTTAGCTTTATCCTCGTGGCAGAATACTTTTACCACCTTCTGACCGCCAACCATTTCTTCAATATAGCCGTTAACATCGCCCAGGGACTGTTGTTGCCCGGCAAAAAAAGTACCGCTTTTGCCGGCGATTTTACCGACAAACTTTAACATTAGAAGCACGCAGAAGACCACAAACAACGTGAGCCAGACGCTTATAGAAAGCATGGCGCAGAAAACGGCAACAATGGTTACCGCCGCAGAGATCGCCTGGGGAACGCTCATAGAGAGCATCTGCCTTAAAGTATCGATATCGTTGGTGTAATGGCTCATGAGGTCACCATGAGTATGTGTATCAAAGTACTTGATCGGCAGCGCCTGCATACGCGCAAACATCTGATCACGGATTCTTTTTAATATTTCCTGGGCAATCCCTACCATGATGCGGTTATAGAACAGGGCTGCCAGGACACCTGTAAGGTAAATGCAGGACATCAACAGAATGATCTGTCCAAGCGCGGTAAAGTTCGGCACTGCTTCCAGCAGCAGAGGCTTAATATAATCATCAATAAGTGTTTTTAAGAATAAAGAGGAGATCACATTGGTCATGGCGCTGATAACAATACAGGCTATGACCAAAGAAACCTGCAACTTATATTGCTTCATATAAGAAAGCAGTCTTTTTACGATTTTAAAATCGATCTTGCCCCTGGTAGGCATACCGAAACGGGGATGCGTCCCAAACCCCCGCCCCGGGCGAATCCTCCCCAGAGGCGGTGCTTCGCTCCTTGACGGTTTACTCATGATTGCCACCCCCCTTCACCTGCGACTCAAATACCTCTTTATAAATGGCAGACTCTTCCAACAGCTCATCATGCTTGCCTGCAGCATGGATCTTACCGTCGTCCATGACAACAATTCTGTCTGCGTCCTGTACGGAAGATACGCGCTGAGCGATAATAATCTTGGTTGTAGCGGGGATCTCCTCGCGCAATGCCTTCTGGATCAGCGCTTCTGTTTTCGTATCAATGGCACTGGTGGAGTCATCGAGAATAAGGATTTTCGGCTTTTTGAGCAAAGCACGGGCAATACAGAGCCGCTGCTTCTGCCCGCCCGATATATTGGCTCCGCCCTGCTCAATATAGGTATCATATTTCTCGGGAAATTCTTCGATAAAATCATCCGCCTGTGCAAGCTTGCAGGCACGGATCAGCTCTTCGTCCGTAGCTTGCTCATTTCCCCAGCGGAGGTTTTCCTTGATCGTTCCGGAAAAAAGTACATTTTTCTGCAACACCATCGCAACTTCATTCCGCAGAGTCTTGATATCATAGTCTCGAACATCAATACCGCCAACGGTAACACGGCCTCCGGTTACATCGTAGAGTCTGGGTATCAACTGCACCAGGGTGGATTTGGAAGATCCTGTTCCCCCGAGGATACCTATGGTCTCACCGGATTGAATTGTCAGGTTGATACCCTCCAGACAAAGCTTGTCCGCGTTTTTGGCATAGCTAAAGCTCACATTTTCAAAGCGAATTTCACCGTTTTTTACCCGGAAAACAGGGTTTTCGCAGTTTTTTATATCGCTTTTCTCTTCCAGTATTTCCAGAATCCTCTCAGCGGAAGCGCGGGAAATAGTGAGCATCACAAAAACCATTGAAAGACCCATAAGGCTCATCAAAATCTGCATAGCGTAAGTGATCAGGCTCAACAATTCGCCCGTGGAAAGCCCTGCTGCAGCGTTGCCGCCGCAGGCAACAATAGCCCTTGCGCCAAACCAGGAAATCAGCAGCATGCAGCCATACATACAAAACTGCATCAGCGGCATATTAAAAGCCAATATTTTTTCAGCCCTGGCAAAGTCCTGATATATTGTTTGGGAGATCTCCTTAAATTTTTCGGTTTCAAAACACTCACGTACAAAAGATTTTACAACACGCATGCCGCGAAGATTTTCCTGAACGATAATATTCATTTTATCATAGGTGCAGAAAATTCTTTTAAAAAGAGGAAAAGCCCTGCTCATAATCTGCCAGAGGCCAACCCCGAGAATGGGGATGCTTGCCAGGAAGATAAGAGAAAGCTGCCTGTCGATACGGAAGGACGCCAGCAGAGAGAATACGAGCATTACCGGGCAGCGCATAGCCAAACGGATAATCATCTGGTAAGCATTCTGCACATTGGTAACGTCGGTAGTGAGGCGGGTAATAATGCTTGCGGTGGAGAACCTGTCTATACTGGAAAAGGAAAAGTTCTGCACATTATAGTACATGTCCTTACGTAAATTTTTAGCAAAGCCTGCCGATGCTATGGCAGCCGCACGGCCTGACAAAACACCAAAAATCAGACAGATAACCGCCGAAACAAAAAGCGCCGTGCCGGTTTTTAGAACATAAAACATATTTCCGGCATCAATGCCGTAGTCGATCAAATTTGCTATTATGAAGGGCATAATGACCTCCATAATAACTTCCAGCGTGACATAAAACGGTGCCAGCAGAGAGGCTTTTTTGTATTCCCTTATACTCTGTGCAAGCTTATTGATCTTCAACAATATTCCTCCAGTTATTGAGCCCATCTGATGGTTACGTGAGGTCACCACACCGAGGTGCAAAATCATAAAAGTTCTCTGGTACGCCGATAAGGCTTCCGTCCATTATAAACGCTGTCCTGGGAGTACTTCTCCACCAGGCTGCCGCAATAATCCCGCAAAGATACCTGACCCTTCGGCGTGTCCAAGGCCTCCAACAACTTTGCCGCATAAAATATGAAGTTCTCTTTAACGCGACTACGGGTTAGAGCATCAATTGTGACCCTGTCGGCACTTATGTCATCTTCCCGGCTTTCTTCGGCGTCCTGGCCGCCTTTTGCCAGGCGCTGAGGCTCAAAGGCCCGCAAAGGATTAAAGCTTTTCCTCACGTAAGGATTCATTAACGGCTCAAACAAATATTTAAGGAGTTCCGGTTCGGCATTGTTGCGAATAAGCTTCTCAAACTCGCCCTGAAAATTGAACCTTTCGGTAAAAATGGCCTTTCTCCTGACCCCCAGAACCCTGTCGTATTCCTTCGTAAAGCCCACTGCTTCCTTTAACAGCTCCGTGTGCAGCGTCTGTGCCCGACTAATTTCCTTCTCAATAATCTTTATTAAGGTAAAAGCCGGATTTCTTTACTCGTAGCTTCACCGCTATTTACTCTTTCCATATATTCATTAAAGGCACTGTTGACGTTTTTTACCGCTGTATTGAACAACTCCGCCTCTTCTTCAAACTGCATGACAATACTTCTATGATAATTGTTGTAAGCCTCCCCAAAATCAAAACGTCCATACATAAGGGACTCCAACAGAGAATTTTTCCGATCCTTCTTTTTTTGCACCTCCATATTCAGCCTTCTGACCGTTTCATAGGCAAAGGCGAAGGCACCCTTTTCCATCTGCTTAAAACTATAGGTATTTAAAATGTAATTTCGCCCCCCGTTTTGCATTCCGTCCAGTATTTCCGCTGTGAGTTCCCTGATTGTCTCCGGCGCCAAATCCTTTGCCATAACCCTCTGCAAAGCCTTACCCACAAATGCTTCCAAATTCTGAAACGTGATAACTCTATGTTTGAGCTTTCCCTCATAAATCAGATAGGCAAGCGTTAAAAAGCAAAGCTCAGGGACAAGTCCGGAAAACTCCTCCGCCTTCCGTCTCCTGAGCATCTCCATGATCGGATAATATATCTTAACCTGCTCCATTCTCATATCAAGTTCTTCCCAAAAATCATCCACAAGGGAAAGCAATTTGTGCCTTGATTCAATCATTTTCTATCCTTCCAAACCTTTTTCTTATTTCAGCAGCCGAAAGGGCTTCCTGGATATTTTTCGGTATTTCTTATATTTTTCATGCTTGAGCATATTCTTCATCTCCTTTCCATATTATTCTTCGCAATAAATTCCTGATTTCCTCTTACCGCCGCCAGTGGGAAAGACTGCTAAAAGAGACAACAATATTATAATTAGGAGGAGCCTGGCATGGACGATAATTCATTGGAGCGCGTCTGTTTCAACTGCAACTATTTTTTTTCCTGACTGCGATGATTTCACGGAGTACGGTATCTGTCTTGAGGATGATGCATTTGAGCCTTTTATTGATGAGCTATTTGAGATGAATTATTCGTCCTGCCGGGAGCTGGTGGAGGCAAAGAAATTTCCGGGAGACAGAGATGCATGTGAAAAATATGACGAAGTAGAAATAGAAGAAATAGATGAGAACAGCTCCTTGAGAGAATTGATTGAAAAATATAAAGAAACAGGGGAAATTGACCAGGAGTTGTTAAGATATGCTGTAATTGAAGAACAGCTTAATAACGTGGATTATAAAACTTTACCCGTGACCCCCTATCTGCATGATCTACATAGCGGTGATCAGGAGAGACAAAACCGTGCGCTGCGCCGCCTGGAAACCCTGGTCATACAAGAAAACATGGAAGCTTTTGAAGTATTGCTCGACTTTTTAAAAAACTTTCCGCTGCCGCAAAAGATAGAGGAAGTTCATCAAAAAATTAAAATACTGGAATGCCTGGAGCATGGGAGAGGCGCCCAGAGGTCAAAGCTTATTCCCCTGTTGATCGACGAACTATACCGGATACCTTCCAATAATACCACCAGGCAGTGGATAACAAAAATTTTAAAAGTCCTGGCCGCTCCCCGGAAGGAGAGGTTCGTCAACCTTTAGAAACCTTGCTGCAAGAAAGAAAGTTTTCTATCCGTCTCAGATCTAGAATTGAGGAAGTGCTGTACCTGTTAGAGCCGTAGAAATGTTATTGTAATCTATCTTATATTTGCACTGCCGGGGGATTTCCCCGTCTGCAAAATGTAGTAAAGAATAACTTTCATACTACAATTATTAAACGAGGTGCTTGTAGATACGTTTTGAAGTTAGCAGGGATTTGTTTACCCGATTTCCCAAACTTTGTGTAGCCGTCGTGGCAACAAAAGGAATAGACAATACCCAGGCTGCTCCCGAAAACAGAAGCGCTACTGTCGGAGGCAACTAGGGCAACGACCCTGAACATGCTCTGCCGCTATGATTCCAGTGCTTTAAAATCCCTGGATATTTTTCTGTCCATGGTTTTCCTGTGGGTTTAATGCAGTGCGAATCCAATCTTTTAGGTATCGTTGACGAGTTTAAAGGAACCCAGGTCGGCAGCGGAGGCTGGCGAAACATTATTGAGAAGTATGTTAAAGCAAAACAGTTTTGCCAACTACCGTTTGAAATTCAATATCATAACGGCCGGAAAAAGCAAATTCCAATTAAAGGGGAATGGATCGGAAATGAAAGAACTTTTAAGGAAGTTACCCGCCAAAGAATTGTTGATCTGCGTTGCAGCAGTTCTACTGCATTAACTCTGGAAAAGGAGACACTGGATGCCGTGCTTACCGATCCACCATATTACGCCAATGTCCAATATGCGGAATTAATGGACTTCTGTTTACGTATGGCTGCGAAAACTTGTTTCCAACGACCCTTCCTTTCAACCTGTTTCTACAAGAAACGAAAATGAACTGACCGGCAACAACACCATGTCCCGGGGCTTAATACATTTCCAGAACGGATTAGCAAAGGTATTTCAGAATATGGCCAAAGCTTTAAAGCCCGGTTCCCCGTTTATTTTTACCTATCACCATAACGATCTTAATGCCTACCTGCCTATCGCCACCGCTTTATTGGATGCCGGTTTAGTATGTTCTGCATCTCTTCCCTGCCCTGCGGAAATGGGTGCATCCATCCACATCAATGGTACGGGTTCTTCCATCGTTGATACAATTTTTGTTTGCCGAACTACCGGCGTAGTCTCCCGCAACACTCTCACTTCTTCACCAGAAGAAATAGCCAAACTGGTGATGCTGGATGTGGACAAACTCAAAGCGGCCAATATCCGCATCAGTCAGGGAGATATGCGCTGTATCGCTTTCGGTCATTTAATTCGCCTGTCTGTTTGGTTTTTAAGGGAAAGATGGAACGTCCATAATGAACCGCAAACTAAATTGAAAATAGTTGAAAAGCAAATTAGCGCACTGGGGAATTGGTCCGCTATCAAAGAATATTTATTACAGCGTATTGAAGCACCGAAGAAACAACAATGGCTTGCCTTGGAGGATCATGAGGGTTATGGGGGTGAATCACCTATATAGCCCCCTAAAGGATTTGGAAGAAAGTCTTGTAGTATGTTAACATTACCATGGGGGGTAGAGAGTGATGCAAAACAGAAAACAGTATACTGATGAATTTAAAGAACAGATCCTTAAGGAATGCCAGGAAACCGGTAATGTAGCCTTGGTAGCCAGGCGCCATGAAATTTCACCCAACACCATCCATACATGGCGCAGTGCTGTCCGCAAAAGAGGTTCTATTAAACCTTTACCCAAGGGTAAAGACCAACGCTTTAAAGCCATGGAGAAGCAACTTAAAGAGGTAAGCGCCGAAAACGACAAGCTAAAACGTCTTCTTGCTGAAAAAGAGCTAGAGCTGGCTATTTTACGGGAGCTCAGAGATTGCCAAAACCCTCGTTAGCCGACAAAGTTACTATTGCAAAAAGGTGGATCGAAAAAGGATATAATAAAGCAGTTGTCATTAACTTTGTCGGATTAGCTGTATCCACCTATTACTACAATACCACAGGCAAAGTGCAAAACCCTAAAAAACCTGTAGGACGTAAACCACCCGGATATTCTCTTAACAATCAGGGTGAGAAAATATCTGATGAATTAATCAAAGAATACCTGTTAGAGCTGGTTTGTGGAGACGGCTTCCCTTACGGCTATAGTAAGCTAACCAGCTCCTTAAAAGAAGATTACCAGCTTATGATAAATCATAAAAAGGTGTACAGGCTCTGTAAGGAACTTAATATATTGCGCCCACAGCGTAAGGTTTACCCCAAGCGACCCAGGAAGTTGGCCAAAAAGATGGAAGTAACAGGGCCCAACCAGCACTGGCAGATGGATCTCAAATATGGTTACATAGCAGGCACCGGTAGGTTTTTCTTCCAAATTTCGGTAATAGATGTTTTTGACAGGTCCATACCTGCCTATCATCTGGGATTAACGGCTACTGCTAAAGATGCTGTAAGAGTGCTGATGAATGCCCTCCAAAAAAAGGGTTTGCATAAAGGCCAAAAGATGCCTGTTATAAGGACAGATAACGGTCCTCAGTTTATTGCTAAAGTTTTTCAAGAAACCTGTGATATCTGGAACTTAGCCCATAATTCGCAGGTCCATAGTTTTGTATTGAATTGAAAGCGAATCATGAAAATTTTTTTAGAAAAAGTAAAAAGATCCAATATTCTAAAAAGGTACCTTCCCCACCGATGTCGAAGTTATCATTAAGTCTCAACAATCGGGGGGAGTGGATATGGGTCGAAAGTATCGGGGAAACGGTGGTTACCCCTTTAAAGCTGGTTTTAACCCGAAACCAAAAAAAGTTTTCCGGTTTAAAGTGGAAAAGTTATTGGGTTCACTTTACTTGACCAAGCCTTTGCTGGAAAGAATGAATATTAAAGCGATCATTGACAGCATTGTTCCGGACCGTAAAGAAAACGGCCAGATTGTTACCACCGGCCAGGTATCAGAAGTGCTGGTGGCCAATCGCCTTCACCATCCCAGGCCGCTGCGTGACATTGAGGAATGGGCTGAGCTTTGCGGTATTGAAGAGCTCTACGGCTTAAAGCCTGAAAACTTAAACGACGATCGGCTCGGCAGGGCCTTGGAAGACCTCGATCAATATTTCGAAGAGATTGAAACAACACTTGCTTTACATGTGATCAAGGAATTCGGGTTAAATCTTGAAGAAATTCTCTGGGATACCACCTCCATCTACTTTGAGGGTGAATATGACTCCTCAGAATTGATCCGGTTCGGTTATGGTGAAAAATCAGACCTTAAACAACTCAAGGTAGCCCTAAACGTGGAAAAAGAATCCGGGATTCCCTTAAGGGCCGATGTTTTAAACGGCAACCGCACCGATGTGGCAATTGTAGTTGAAAATCTTAAAAAACTGCGCCGTGCTTTAAAAAAAGAGGAGCTTCTGTTTACCGGCGATAACGCCATGGGTACCATTCCTAATTGTCTTTTGTTAAATGACCAGAATATCCGCTTTATTGCACCATGCCCGGCTTCAAGTCTTTTTGAGCAGGCCATCGATTCGGTTGATGAAGAAGAACTGGACCTTTTGGTTTTTCCCGACAAGGATGGAACACCAAAGTTTAAGGTTACAGAACGCGGAGTCTTCATCGACCTGCCGGACCGGGATACAAAAGAGGATCTAAAAAAAGTTAAGCCTTTCTGGGCCCGCTGCCTGATTATTTGGAGCAAAAGCAAATCCAAATTGGAAAAAGAAAAACGAGCCAAGTATATCAATGATATCAAAGAACGGTTAGAAGATATTGCTTTGACCAAGCTTAATAAACGACGATACAAAGACAAAGAGTATGCTCAAAACCAGGTTGACAAATGCTTTCAGGGTCCAAAACATTACCTGCACAAGGTTTTCGGCAACCCGACCGTGGCAGATAAACAAGGGCGGTTGGAGCTTGTTTATGCTTTAAACGAAGAATTGCTAAAAAGGATAGAGAAAAAAGATGGCCTTTATCCGGTGGTGACCAATGTTTACGACCAAAGCTATACCACCAGGGAACTGTTTTTAAGAACACGTAGAAAATACAGTGTCGAGCAGCCAATGCGGTATTTGAAATCAAAGATCAAGATCAGGCCGGTATTTTTACATACCGAAGAGCGTATTAGGGGTTTGGCCTTAATAACATTTATCGCCCTTATGGCTTATTGTATCCTGGAACACCTGGCCAAGCAGAATCTAAATCCAAAGGCGACCACTCACCAGTTGATGAAAGAGTTCGCATCAATAGTCTTCTCGGAAGGAGAGATGCTTGATGGAACCCATTTTCAAACTGTCGGCAATGTCAAAGAACGGCACATTGAATTGATAAATAAACTTGGTCTAGCTATAGGCAGCTATGCTGTTATTAATGAGGTGCTGTTAGAATAATTGGAAATTTATGTTATGGCAACCTTAATTCAATTGGCCCTACCTGCGAAATATGGGCTTAGAGCATGAAAGAATACCTGTTAGATCGCCCAGCATGAATGCTTATATAGAATCATTTCACGCCATCTTGGAGGACGAATGCTACAGCCGCCATGAATTTCAAGACTTTGAGGATGTTTACCGCATTGTTAGCGGTTATATGGATTATTACAATAACAGGCGCAGGCACGGCAGTATTAATAATATAGCGCCTATAAAGTTCTATAGATCTGTTATGGCTAATCAGGTACCAACAAAAAGGTTGGTTGCATAATTTTCAAAGATCATTGAAATTTTTAGGTTTACTATGAATCGAAAAGTTCTAAAAGGTTATTTTCCAAATTTAGGGGGTCAGACCAAAACAACACCCATCGTTTTAATTGTTTTACGCTCCATTTTGGGTTTTACTCCCCCGGAATTGGCTTATTTGGCAAGCCAACGCACGGAGACCGAGGTGACTCAGGGCTTTATAAGAAGTCTGGACCGTAAAATTAGACTTGAACCCTTTAAAGTTTTATCAGCTACACCCACAGCAAAAAAAAGAATTATGGTGTTGGTAACCACAGCATGTGATTTAATAAGGCAGCCTGTTCAAATGGCAACAAAGGATAAAATTCACCGTTTAAATAAGGCGGATACCCAGCACGGTATATCAAGCTTACAGACGATGGCTACTTTGGGAGTTCCCTATGCCATGTTGCTATATGAACGTTTCCTATTGCACTGTGCTTTGTTTATGAGCTTGTAGCGACACCAAACATACTCACGCACTAATCGCTCTTCCCAACTCTGGCCATATTTCTTCCGGATTGACACCCATCGGTACCGCTGTCAAGATTAGTTCTACTCTACGGCTACCGGCACGCACCGATGCTTTATGAAATAGCCGTTGCCGTTTTAAGAGGGAGTGCCAGGTTCGTTCACGACATGGGTAAACAAGACAGCAGACCACCCTTTTGCTTTCTGAGGCAGTTGAGTAAGCTAATACTTGCAGAAGGTCTTCCCGGTGCTGCTCCTGCAGTTCCTTTTCCAACCCGGCCCAGCTTTCCCGATTGAGCTCTTCCCAATGGTTCTTATATTTTGCATCGATGATTATTGTTTCTCCTTCCCGTTCCAGAATCAAATCCGGGAGCAAATAGCGCTGTGAACCAAGATATGGCGGGCTCCAGCTTAAAGGCGTTAGCGTCTCCCGATGCCTGCCCCTTTTTAAAATACCCCCTGTGCTCTTTGCCAATTGACCTGCTACCGTTTCGACCCAGGCTTCGAAAAACTGATCCATGGGTAGAACCCACGGCAATCCTTGCAGATCACCTAATCCTGCCAACCCCCGATCCTCTACAGTCCATTCCACAGCTTGAATGCCTTTGCGGAATATTTCCGTGCTGAGGTTTCCGTGCAGCCAGCGGTTTATAGTATGTTGAGTTGGCATTATTGTCGGAACATCCCTTACTTTTTCCAGCAAACTCTGACACAAACTTATTAACTGCAACACAATCACGCCGGCCGTCCGTTGGCTCTGCAAGCTGGAAAGCTGCTTGCGCAGGGTATAGTGTATGGCTCCTTTTAGATCCCGGTCATCTTTTAAATCTGGGAATCTACATGGAACATTCATGAAACCAGCCCGCGGGATGTTTGTAGTAGCGTAGCGTGTCCAATTAACCTGCCCCCGGGGAGCAGTTAAATCGTCCTCTGTGAATTCAAAGCTGCGGTCCAAGCTTTCAAGCAGTTTTTGTAATCGCAGCAAAATCGTCGTTGATAAAACCCACGGGGGAATTTTCCGATCAGAACGGGGCAACAAAGGCAACCGTAAAGGAATAGGAATTACTTTCCAGCCCATAGATCCCAGCATGGGACCAATACCTTGCCAGCCGAATCGCGGCTTAATTACCAAGCCATAATCAGGGCGGCCGCTGGTTGGTGATAATAATGGCAAGGCTCCAACCTGTCCACCTGCATGCAGTTGAATGTAAACTGCTGACCCATCGAATTGTACATCACCTTTTATTTCAAAGTCACGCAGAATTCCGAGATTCTGGTTTAAAAATTGGTGGGCCAAGCGAGCGGATAATCCCTGAGCATTCCTTGGCACATCGCCTCTAACCAACATAACTGCTGGGATTTTTAGCTGGCCATGATCCTCAAGTTCAAAGATGATTGTTTCACGCACTAGTTTACTTTTTTTCATGTTGTTAAGCTCTCTAACCATTGTAGATAAGCCTGAAGTGAATCGGCAAAGGCAGCAACATAACCTTGTTTCAAGTATTCCTCCAAAAGGGGTACTAGATGGGCCTGTAAAGATTTAAGGGCTTTCTGCCGGTCCTTTTCGAGAAAATAAGAGTGGCCGGGTAAGAGCTCCAGTGCTTCATCATCGGCATATTCCACAAAGATATCTATAAGACCCTGAAATGCTTCCAGCATCAACTCATGTCCATAGGCCTTAACAACAGTAATCTGGGGCCATAATTTTAAGAAGGCAAACCTCCTGCGCACAGCTATATCAACGATGGCAATACTGCGGTCAGAGCTATTCATCGTCCCCAGAATATGCAGGTTAGGGGGCAGTTTAAGTTTGGAACCATGCGGCTTGTCAAATTCGTATGCAAGATTTAATGTTCTTCCTTCTTCAAATGGTTCCAGCAGGAATATCGCCTCACCCAACACTTTGGATAAATCAGCACGATTGATCTCATCAATTAACAGTAAGTAGGGCTTGTCCGGATTTTTTGCCGCCGCAGCGGCTGCCTCCATTAAAAAACCTGGTTTTGGTTTAAACTGCAAACCTAAGCCTTCCTCGGTGTGAACGGGGGCAAGGCCTCCCACAAAGTTTTCATAAGTTGTGTTCGGATGAAACTGAATCACTTGTCCATTACCTTCATATGTATCACGGAGAAGCTCTAAAGCCATCCGCGTTTTACCAGTTCCGGGGGGACCCTGCAGGATAATATATTTACGCTCCGCTAATAAATCAGCAACATGCTGGTTATTGGCGGCAGGAAACATATGTGCATAGTAAGCAGCTTGAATCTTTCTTGCATCTTTTTCTGCGCCTGTGAGAGGGGAATAACCTCTTTCCAAAAACATTAAATCCAAAAAAGCTTTTACGGCTTCTTCCGTTTTCTGCCTATTTTCATCAGGAACATAAAATCCATATATCACTTTCCCATATTTCTTGAAAACGGCTTGGAACTCTGAAAATATTGTTTTAATATTGCCCGGTATATCCAAGTCAATACGTGCCGGGTCTTGTTTAGCCCAGGCAACCATCTTCCCCTGACCATATTTGCCATTCAACCAACTACAGATAGCCCTTATTTTGCGCCCGTGTCCAGGCCGACCCAATATTTCTTCGTCAGGGCTGAGACCTTGGGTTCCAATTACCATACCGATGAGGGCGGCCCTATCTTCAACGGGAAAGATAACAAAGCTCATTCCACCAAAAGCACCGGAATCTGGATTGGAAGGATCAATGAGAGCTGTAAAGGGGACCCCCGACCCCGAACTGAATTTAGGCGCTCGTAAGCTGAATGATTGTCTGGCCCGCTCAGGATATCTGCCGCCGGCAGAGCCAAACAACTCTGTAACGGCTTCACGTGAGCGCTCAGACCAATTATTTTGCTGGCCTGAGTGGATAAGGTCTAATAGCTTCTGCATATCGTGGGTCCTTTCTTTATCTTTATAAACCAAGAGCATACAAAATAAGTAAAGGTTTATGAGGAGCTCGCTCCTCGCTTCTTTTCCAAACCCTTATATTTGAAAATTTTGCTCTAAATTCCTGATCATTCATTTTTTTCACCGTTAACAATTAGATTGCATATTGCCTTAAAGTAACTAGGATATTGCTTCATTCGTCACATTTTTCCAAAATCCCTGCTTATATGGGTGAAATTGTCAACATTGCCAACTAATATGAAATAAATGCTGGCTGTCCATCCGTTGAAACATCAATAAGGGTTGGTATAATATAGTATATTAGAACATTTCATATATATCAAAAAGGAGATTATAAAATGGAGCCTTTTCAGATTGTAATCATAATACTATTAGGAATAATTGCTTGGAATTTAAAAGCTGGCTTTAGTTCAATTGAAAAGCAACTTAAGGAGTTAAATAAAGATATTAGTAAAAATAGTAAAAAATAATAGTTTCTAAGATGTTTGTTCTGCGTAAACGGCGGCGGCAGGTCGCGGGCAAAATCATCACTGCAATGTTTTAATCAGCCCTGCATATTTCGTGGCCCCATTCTATAAACCTCTCCTTCATAAATTCCATAATTTCCTCCAGTTTAATGTCACTCAGGATTTGAGGGCCCGGCAGTTCTTCAATAATACTATTGCAGTACCGCTTCCCCCCACCAAGCTGATCGAGGACCAGCACAAAGCCTCTGTCCGTTTCCGAGCGGATCAGCCTGCCGAACTGCTGCCGCAGAGTTCTTTTCACGTCGGCCAGAAACAGCTCATTAAAAGGATTCTGGCCCATCTTCTCCAGGTATTTTGCCCGTGCCTTAAGCAGCGGATCGTTCTGGTAGGGGAAGGAGAGCTTGTCGATAATTATGCAGCTGAGAGCCGGGCCGGAAATATCCACGCCCTCGAAAAAGCCGCGTGAGCCGAAGAGGACTGCGTTTTCGTCCTCCCGGAAGTGCTCCAGGTCCGCACGCCTGGAGCTGTTCCCCCCGCCGAGAACGCTGATGCCTTCTTCTTCCAACCGCGGCCTCGCTTTTACAATCACGCGCTGCATGCGCTCCAGGCTGGTGAACAGAGCCATGGTGCGCCCGCCGAGCATCTTTGCGGCACCGACTACCGCCTCAGCTGCGTAGTCTGCGAAACTGTCTTTACTGTAGCCCGGAGAATCGGAGGGTATAGCCAGTACACTGTTCTGCCAGTAGTCATAGACATCGGGGAGGGGGTCTGCAAAAACCAGCCTTTCCTGCTCCAGCCGGTCAAATCCCAGTGCGCGCACATGTCTATCATACCCGTCTTTTTCCGCCAGTGTGGCAGAAGTAAGGACCAGTGAATCGCGCCCGGAGAGCACTCTACTGTGAAAAAGTTCTGCTACATCCAGAGGAGCAGTACGAAAAGACCAGTAGTTCCGTAAGCACTCCAGATAGTGACAGTTTTTCTCGTCCTCCTCTTCTTCGAAGCAGCCTTCCAGCAGCCCGGACCAGGCACGGCAGATTTTCATATATTCCTCGCCTTGTCTGAACAGTGTGGTTTTCTCAAAGTCTTCGTCCTTGATACTTATTTCCTCCATAGTCTCTTCCAGAAAACGAGCTAGCATTGCAAGCCCGGACGATAGTGACAGAACCGCTTCTTCCAGTTCGGCAAAATCTTTCGGGATCTCAATGCGCCTGCTATATTTTTCGTCCTTGAAGGGTTCCAATAGTAATGCGATATTATCTGCATACTGCCTGATTTGATTGATAGTGTCCCATGCCGGCTTGATCTCCAGCGCAGGCAGGACTTTCCGCCCGTAAAAAAGCAGGTAGTGCAGATAACCTTTATTCCCTCTCTGGATCAGCCTGCCTAAGAGCTGGCTCAGCTCTAAAGAAGATACCTCACGTGTAAAAGCCTCAAAGGATTTTTCTTCAAGGACATGGGCCTCGTCGATGATCAGGCGCTTAATTTCCGGATAGCTGCCGGGCCAGGTTAAAAGAAGTGAATGGTTGATCAGGCAAAGATGAGCCTTCTGCATCATCTCTATTTTGCGGCGGTAGAAACATTCGCTTTTTAAACTGCATTCGTGACCATAGCAGTCTTCCCTGCGGCACCCGACCATGCTGATCAAAGTATTAAGATTGGGATTGTTAAATCTAAACCAGTAAGAGATGTCATCCAGCACACCTGTGGTGGTGCGTCTTACCCAATTAAGAAGATAGCTTCTGGCCAGCCTGGTTTCAAGATCACCACCGGGGTTCTCTGCCTCTTCCTCCACCCGGCGGCGGCAGGCATAGTTAGATATACCCTTCATATCGGTGAAGCGTATATTTTCTATGCCCAGAACAGCCGCTATTTGGGGCAGCTCGTCAAGTACCTGCTGTTGTAAGTTCTTGGTGTTAGTGCTGATAAAGACCTGTTCTTTTTCTTTTACAGAAAAAATGAGCGCCGCCAGCAGGTAAGCCAGGGTCTTGCCGCTGCCGGTGGGGGCTTCGATGAAGATGGCCTGCTTACCCTGGAATGAATCTGCAACGGATAAGGCCATCTGGAGCTGCTGCGGCCTGAAGATGTAGCCGGGGAAATGTTTCTGCCATGCTTTTTCATTTTTTAACAGATGTTCGATATCATCGAGGGAATAAGCGCACTCAGGCTCGTCCTTTTCATAGGCAGAGGCAGCGCTTGTTACCTGTTTTAAAGAGGCAGGAGTGATCTCCTGCAGATAAGGCAGCCAGTTCCACTCTGTGCCGTGCATTTTCTGCAGGGTTTCTTCCAGCAGGTCATGATTCTTTGTGGCGAGATCAGCAAATAGTTTTTGTACCAGCTTCATGGTATCCCGGGCATCCGCAAGGGCGCGGTGCGCTTCCGACCAGTCTTCTTTTAAATAATACTTCAGCAGGTACTGCAGATTGTGACGAGGGAAGTGGGGCTTGAAGAGGCAGAAAAGCTCCAGGCTGTCCAGCAGGGTGTTTTTAAATTCCCTGCCGAGCGCTTTTTCAAGCATTCTTTTCTCGAAGGCTGCGTTGTGGCAAATCAGAGGAGAGTCACCGATGAACTCAAGAAACTCTTCCCGGAGATCATCAAAACAGGGGGATTCCCTCAGGTCTTTTTCGGTAATACCGCGGCAGAGTTTAAAAATACGCGGCGAGATACGGCTAACGGAAGGGTTGACCAGCTGCTGGTAGGCCTGTTCTTCTTTTCCGTTTACTTTAATAGCGCCGATTTCGATAATCTCGTCAACCTCACCAAGGCCGGTGGTTTCCAGGTCTAAAAAAATAACGCCCTCCAGGTTACTCCTCTCCTTTGGGATACACGTGTACTCTCTACCTTTTCCGGCACGATTTTTTGCTTAAGTATGTTTCCCTTTCCCCTATCTCTTCTATGGTTCCTTGAACATGGGCCCAAATGATATCTGCAAATTTGGTTTCCATTTTGGTAAGTTTATATTTTTTCATGCTGTACACCTCTCTTCGGTCTACAAGCCTTAGACTGATACGCCCATTCTACAACTTATAGACTGCTTCATCAAGAGGAGACCCTACAAAAAAACCAGCCACAAAAGAGCTTTTGACTCATCTATGACAGTTGCGCTTTTTTAGGGTGATGATGTATCCTGTTCGAGCTCAGATATTTGATTAACATAACTTTCCCGTTTATCCTGACTGAGCAGTGGAAGGTTATAGCGTGCTACTGTGAGGGCGGCTTTTCTGCTCCCCTCTGCCAGGCAGCGGGCGCACTCCGCGTCTGCTTGAACATGGGCATAGGATTTGGGGAAGGCGCGTATGATCAAAGCGATGATTTCCCCGGCACAGCGGGCAATTTTCAGGGGAATGTCGATCACCTTCTCAGCGCCCTGGGGAGCCCCCTCTATAAAATCTTTTATCGCAAAACCGTCCTCCTGGGCCAGAGCAAGTGATTGTTCTAAGAGAAGCGCTGCATTATGCAGAGTTTCCTGCCAGAAGGTTTTCCGGTCATTGTTTTCCACTCTTTTAGATGATCCTTCTTCAATTTTTCGCAGGTTTACCCGGCAGGCCATGGCAAAAAGGGCCGCGGCATGAGCGGCAGTCATGGCCGCGGATGAACCGGCGCTGGGGTAAAGAGAGTCTGCTGAAAGTACGCCGCTAATCGGTAATCTTTGATTACTGGTATATCGTCCATATAAATCCCTCCCTTCGTAATAATGTTAATGTAAGCTCTTAGCCTTATTATCGCATTCGAGAGTGCCTTTTTCCACCAGGACAAGCATCTCCTTGTTTTCCCGGGATAACCATAAGCGTTAAACTCTGGGGCAAAAGCCCCACCTGATAAGCCAACTAAAAAGCTGCCTTTAAACCTTGGGGACTAGTATTCCCCTGGAAATAAAAAACTGCCAATGTTCAGTGGCAGCTTTTCAAATTCCTGATTTATCTAAATTTTATTATACCCCAATTCTTGCTATCTTTACAATGTTTATGGCACATATTGCTCTGTTATACTTTGCACATAACCATCTTTTGTAATAATTCTAAAGGGCGGTATAAAATCCGTATATTGCTCAAGATGCTTAATAAACTCCTCCCTGGTAACAGATTTATGGGTGGCGTCTCCATCCCAATTGATAATATGATATTTGGTTTGCTCTGTTACCTGGCAATACATGGGGTAGTTATGGGGATTGTAGATATAGAATCCGTTAGGCATCTCCTCGGGCTTTATATTCAACTCCTTTAGCCTTTCCGTATCATCAGCTGTCAACCACTCAATTTGATCCAAATCAAAAGAAGGCCTGTCATCATTTTTAAAGTTGGAAATAAAGCCTATAAAATGACTTTCGGGGGTTTCCAGAAAATCCTTAACTGTTGCCGAGTGTTGGGGAACAAGGTCATCAATTGAAACTTGCCATTGTCCCAGGTCATTTTTTATAAATTCATTGGCAACCTGTAAGGGGTCTATAAGCCATGGTTTATGTCCCTGATCGACTTCATTTTGCAGTTCCTTATAATATTCTGCTATCATGGTATCAGTTTCCGGCGTAACATAATACACTGCACCATTTCCGTCCATCCAGCGCTCTACACACCAGATTCCCTGATCTCCCTGAACAGCCGGTTGGGATAAAAACAATTGGCAGATTTCCCCTGTCGACAGGGGAAATTTTACAACAATATGACCTCCGCTATATGTTTCTCCGGGTAACAATCCTCTATTTTCAAGAAAGATGCGAAGCGCGGTTTCCTGCCCGGCAATTGTGGTAAAATCGCCTTCCCCATGCCGAATACAGCCTAAATACATGGGCTCTGGGCTTTCATAGGAGAAAATCAACATCGGTTTTCCCATACTGTCTTCTTCGGTAATCCACCCGTCAATTTCATTCATACCCCCTGCCAACATAACCTTGCTAATATCATCAGGCTTCAGGCGATATTCAAGATGCCAGATTTCCAGAGGATATGTAAGCAGATTGTCAAATGAGCCTATTTTCTCAAGTGTTGTGATTTTACTGTCTATTATCTTATAACCAGACGATTCCAGGCTTTCTAAGTAGTTGATTTCTTCTTGCATAAATTGATTGGCATAATCTTCTACTGTTAATTGTTTTTTTTGTGGATTACTCATCAGCCCCACACCAATGGCCACGACTGCAATAATGGCCACGACAATAACCCAAAAAGCAGGCTTTTTGTAGTGCAAAATATTCATAATGCGTCCTTTTGTATTGTTCTCGCCAAAGGCGAGGGGACAACCGCCTATGATTCGTCTGCCTGTGGATAGAGATAAAAGAGAGGTTGAATAATCCTTTTTAATTTCACTGCCCAGTTGTTTAATAACACTTTCATCGCAGGATAACTCCATATCCTCGCTCATCAGGAAGAAAGCAACCCAAACAAAAGGATTAAACCAGTGAACACACAGCACCAAAAAGGCAAAAGGCTTTATCAGATGGTCAAGCCTTTGAATATGGGTTTGTTCGTGCTTAATGATATAGGTTCTTTCTTTTTCAGCAAGACCTGTTGGAAGATAAATCTTGGGCTTGATGGCACCAAAAACAAAGGGGGTTTTAAGGCCCTTCATCTCATATACATTATCGAAAACCGGTTTTGCAGATTTTAATTGGAGGTACAGCTTGATAGTTGTAAAAACACTGTATATGAGTAATACGGCAATACCCAACAGCCATACTGCTTCACCCAAGGCAATCCACGTCTGCAGCGGGTTGACACTGGCATAAGCGGTAGGTGCAGGCAAGGAGTTATTACTATCTTTCATTACCACACTACAATTTTACCCTGGTGGAACTTTCACCCACCAGAATTAACAGACTTGATTTTCAATATAATTTCCACGGGAAGACCCTTCCTCTTCTATAATTGGACGGTTTGATATAAGGGAAAGTTCTATTTTTCCGTTTTTTGCAGGGTTTTCCGCCGGTTTTATCAAATCAGTGTTTATATACTTTTACTTCTTTATGCGAATATCTTGTCGTCAAACACCATACCATCCTGTGCTGGGTAGAACAGCGTGGTATGCCTGCTTCCAAGGTTGGCAAGCTCTGGCGTTTCAAGACCGTTGACAAATGGGTCAGAACGGCGGAGCCTCCGATGAGCGGGAGGTGATGGAATGAACCAGTTCAAAACCGTAAATGATCGTATTCTCTCTATTACCGGGTTCTCCTTACTCTTTGCCTATCTCCTGTCCTTTCTTTTTGAAGGTCAGGTGCTTTATAGTATGCTGGCTTACCATGATGTGCATGACTCTGCTTACATAATAGCTGCCATCGTTGCGCATTTTGCAGGACTGTTCTCCTGCGGCTATCTTGTAAAGTCTCCAATAGCGGCAAAATATACGATGCTTAGCAGCATGGGCGTATGTTTGATTGCAACTGTACCGTTCTTTTTTGCTCCGTCCGTGATGTGGGCAGCAGGATTGATTGTTAGTGGGTACACGGGAGGATGCGCGGTGGCGTCGTGGGGATTTTTCCTTAAAACCTTTACGCCTAAGAATCAACGCATCAAGTCATGCGCGGATGTTCTGATTTATTCCAACATTATTATGATTGTCGTCAATGTGGTGGCCATTAATTTGTCACCTTTTATTGGACTCACCCTCTCTATGTTCTGTCTTGTCGCAGGTATGGCGTTCATTTGGGTGCTGCCTACAGACACGAAGAAACTCTGGCGGGAGGAAACGGAAAGCAAGCCGCATGGAGACATTAAAAAACCGCTGATGCTGCTATGCCTGTTCGTTTTTGTGATTACCATCAATTCCGGTCTGATGTACCAGGTCATAAACCCGGCTTTTGAACATCTTACAAGACTGACAAGCTGGTATTGGGCTGTTCCGTATATTATTGCGCTTGCCGTGATGCGGAACTTGCCGATGAAGGCGAAGCGTTCAAGAATTTTGTATATCGGCATGGCAATGATCATGGGGGCGTTCATCAGTTTTATGCTGCTGGGACGAAACGCTCCCGATTATCTTGTTGTGGATACCCTGATGCTGGGCGCATGCGGCATTTTTGATTTGTTTTGGTGGAGTATCATCGGGGAGATGTTGGACTATACTGAAAATCCGGTTAAGGCGTTTGGCATTGGGCTCTCCGCAAATGTGTTCGGCGTCCTCTGCGGCGGTGTTGTCGGAATGGTTATAACATCCTTTCAACTTCCCGGCGCGGAGGTGGCGGTCATTGCTCTTACGGTTATCTGCGTCACACTGGTGATGCTGCCGCCGCTTAACCAGCAGCTAGTTATGCTGCTCAAGAATCACGCCTATCTTGCCGCCTATGGCCGTATGAGCGAGACGCAACAGACAGATATCATCCGGCAGACGAAAACGCTCAAAGAGCTGACTGCCAGAGAACAGGAGGTACTTCAGCACATTTTGTCCGGCAAGTCCAACCGTGAGATTGCAGCGACACTGTTCATTAGTGAGAGTACTGTTAAAACTCACGCACGAAATATTTTTTCAAAATATGATGTCAGCAGACGCGCAGAACTCATCAGCACCCTGCTCAAAAACCAATCCGATTGAAAAGCCTTATAAATACTGATAAATTCGGCCTCTCATACTTTAGTATGAGAGGTTTTTTTCTGCAATTTCATCCTTTAGGTCGATGACTTTCCCCCCACCTTTCCTTAAACTGTATCATGCAGGAGACGTGATGCAAATGAAGGAGATCCGGAAACGGCGCAATGGTTACGCCGTGCTTTTTGCAATCGGTATTTGTTTGACAGCATGGTTTGTCGTGAAACTTATGGCTGAGGCTGTGTTGGTCTTTGGAACAGCAAATATCATCTTGCTCATACTCCTGGTCAGACAAAGCCGTTTGCTTTACTACGCAAGCCTTATCTGGGACAATCGCATCCTCTCGGTGCCGTCGGCTATCATCTCCATATCGGGAGGCAAGGAAAAGAGAGACGCGGAGGAAATCGTAGTGTCCACTTTCGGTATCCTGGTCAGCAGCAAAATCTACAAATGGGGCTGTGACGGGGTGCGTGGGGTACGGCTGCGGGCCATTGAGATTGATCGGGTGCGAATCTACCTGACCTTTGGTGACCGATTCGATACTGTGCGGGTGGAGCTGTTGCACGGTATGGCCGACAAGCAGGAGGTGATAGATGTAAAACAAAGGCTATGGCGTGAAACCGGTGTGGAATCAGTCATCAGCGGCTGGTAAGAAGTAGGTTTCTCTATTGCTTCTTTATTTTTAGTCAGGAACCAGGAAAAAGGAGATGTTTTATAATGGAAAATAAACTCAGAAAAATACAAAAGCAGTTATCCATCCTGTTGGCCCTGTGCATGGTATTTACCCAGCTAATTATGACTATACCGGTCTTTGCAGCGGGAAATAATGGCGTCACCTTAACCTACGTGCCAAGCATGCTTTGGGGAGGGTTTGGGCAGTATGTGGAATATGAAATGGACGGCGTAAGATACCGCACCGACGAGGCTTCCAGTGCGGTCAACCGGCTGGCGTGGAGCCGGATGACACAGGAGCAGCGTCGTCAAACCTATGACAGACTTTACACCACGGCGGCAAGAAAGGCCGCCTTCGGAGAAGACGGATTTGCCGATATCGTAAGCTGGATCCGTGAAACCAACGAATGGTTCGTTGCCAATAGAATCTGGAAAGGCAGGATTGCAAACCGGGACTTCCCCGAGCTTTACCAGGTATTCAATGAGAATGCATCTTTGAGTACCCTTTATTCTGACTATGACCAGTTAGCGACATATATCATTCCAAAAAACGTAGCACGCAGCCTTGAAAGAGAAGAATTCGACAAGGTGCTGGCAGATGTAGAACTAACCTATGAGATCGGGCGGCAATTCTATCAAAAAGCGGTGGATATGCGGGCGAAGAATATCGGAGCAGTGGCTTCATTTACTATGATGCAATGCACTCAGATGCTCAGTGACATGCTTTTTGTTCCCAGTGTTGTACAAGGTGCGACTGTTGCTACCTCCGGCATGTTTGCCGATGTGACAAATGTACTGTTGCAGGTTGTCGGATTGGACGGCGGTTCCATCGCAGAAAAGGTAAACAGCGCTCTGGGAGGAAACCCGGTACAACTTACCCTGGGAGAGCAGGTTAAGCTTTGCTCTGCAATGATCGAAACCTACGCCACTATTGCAGAGCAGACAAAGAATGAATTGGACGGAAAAATGGAAACTCTGCGCAACGCCTATACCACTTTAGTAGAACATGCCAAAGCACTTGAATTTTATAAACAGCAAATTGAGCTGGAGAAACAACAGGCAAAAGAGAGCTATCAGACAAATCTGGATGAAACTTTTGTTTCTCCTCCGCCCAGTGAGCCGGGAGAAAGCGATGAGGTTTACATTACCCTGGCCTTCAAGTGGAAAACAGAGGCGGAGCTCAGAGCAGATCTTTTTAACAACAATTTCGATGAATGGCGGCAACAGAGAGACTCTGAGGGCCTTGGATATGAGATAGCGGCACAAACAATTTTTGCCGAGGTGTTAAAACAGAAGAGTTTTTTAGATGCGGAAGTTGACGAGAAGGTTGGTATCATTTGCGGTATGCTCATGGAAGCCTACAACAGCGCCAACGGAAAGGTGGAAGCGTTGGAAGCCGAGCTTGATACGCTGCAGAAGGCAGAGGGCTCTGACCTGCCGGAAGATAACCTTGATCTTATCAGGATTCCCGTGAACCACACCTTTTTTTACGGAACTGATTCATTCAGCCCGGAACTCGAGGACTTTGCTAATTTCGGACTGCCATACGACGACTATTACGTGAAATTACAGGCCCACATCTCCGAATACCAGACAAAAGTAGCGGAACTGCTGGCGGATGCTAATGACCTGAAGGGTAAGTACGAAGGTTTTTATGCGAGTATCGAAACCGATGTCCAGGATGTGGCGTTTTATCTTGGTTTACTGGAGAGCTTGAGGGAAAACTATTGGGCTCTGTACAACAGTGCCATCTGGAAGATAGGCAATGATCCCGATAAGGTAGATCCAAGCCCGAACTATGATAATTGCCCTCAGATCAATCCATATAATGATGAGGCCGGAGCAGCATATCGCATTGACGGCTTCACGGAAGCGATTGAAGGGAAAAACCCGCCGGAGGAAGTGTATGATCCTGATGCTTTGGCTGCTGAATTGGTTGATGTGCTGGCGGTAACCCGTCCAACCGACGTATATAATCAAGCGTATACTTTGTATCAGGAACTTTCAGAGATAAAAGAGGTGCTTGAAAGTGCTCATTCTGAGAGCTTGGAGAATGATATAGCTTATAAAGCAGGGAGAACACAATACTATGAGGAAATGGATGCCTGGCTGGCGGCATACAAGGTGGCGGAAGGGAAAATGGCCGACGCTCTTGCCGAGATAAAGAACATCACAGATGCTTATGAAGCGTCCTGGAAAGGCACCTTTTTCCTCGGTGGGTATGATTATTACGGCTATAATCCATATCTATACAACACCAGCGTGGTTTCCATTTCCGCCTTTGACGTGGCGGGCCTGCGCGACTATATCCGCGGCGGCGGAAACACAGCAACCCTTTACAATAAACTCAAGTCCATTGAACGCCAAGCGGAGATCAATGAAGTGGTGGTGGCGGACCTGATCGGGCAGATCGGTGCCCTGGACATAGAGATGCGGCAGCTGAGAAACAGCACGCTGGACGATTATGCAGCAAGCAAGGAGACGCCTTGCAAAAACTTTTATTCCCTGCGAATCGAGTACGAGCTTGACGGTAAATGGGGCAATCTAACCAGAAGCAGTGACGACGTCCTGGCGTACTTCAACACCTGCGACATCCCCCGGATTTGCGATATTCTAAAAGGAGAAAGCGATGACGTCTTGTTTTTGCGCAGCGCCATTAAGGAAATCCGGGGCTATCTTGATGCAGATACGGTTGCTACTGCTCCTGTCAGCAATCGCCTCTACGATATTTATAAAAAGGCTACAGGCATAAAAGATCTATATATGAGCAGCTCCTATGACAATTATGGCCTTCTGACCGAAGAACAGCGTACGGAACTTTTGAATCTGTATGCGAATCCCGGGGACGGCGATGATATTTTCAATACGATGAATTCCGTCCGGCATAAGCACGAAGGAGTCAATTACACATTTCCGCCATCACTCCATGACGGTGTCGATCAATATAGCCCGGTTGGGGAACCCACTTCCACTGCAGCTCTTCCAGGAATAACGGCGGTACAGGCGCCGATCTACCATCCCCTGGCCGTCGGAGCCACAAGTTTTACTGCAACCCTGTATGCCTATGATAACGGCTGGTCGGTCGTTCAGACCCTGAGCGGTACGGGAGGTTCGTTAGACGGAATTATAGATACGAAAAGCGACATGCTGACAATGCCCTTTACGGGGCTGGAAGACGGAAGGGATTATCGAGTGGAATGGGTCATCGTCCACGCCCCCTCTGGTACGGCGCTGCACGAGGAAGGGAGCCATTACTTTACCTATACCGCCCCTCTCGGAGTCTTTACCACAGTCGAACTGAATAAGGAGACCTATGATTCTGCGGATGTGACCGTTACCAACAATTCCGGCACCGTGCTGAGCGACCAGTATATATTTCTGGAAGGCTATGACGAAGATGGGAACCTTGTTCTGTCACAAAGACGTCCGCTGAGTAATCTGGATACAGATAAAACAACCACGGTTGAATTTACCTTTGACGAAGTGGTCTACACCGCCGAAGCCTACGTTGCGGGAGAGGATGGTCAAACGCCGGCAACTCCTGCCCGGCTAGAGATTGAGGGCGGAAACAGCACGATTGCAGTCCCTGAAACCGGAGAAGCGTCTAATACCTCCGCTCCCTTTACCGCCACAGTGTACGACCAGTACGGAGAGGCCTACGAGGGCGGAACCGTTGACTGGAGCCTTTCCCCCCAGCTGGAAGGCGTTTCCATCAGTGAAGACGGGATTGTCACAGTGACAAGCGCCGCGAGAGCTGTCATCAGCAGCGATATGACCTGCACCGTCACCGCCACCCTTCGCGGCACAACGGTTTCCGGCACCGGAGTTATTACCGTCAGAAGAGGCGCCGCCATTGCCGATCAGGTGCGGATCCAGAGGGAAGCCCTCCTCTTTAAGGATGGAGATTCCGACTTCATCTCCAGGCCCCTTGGAGAGAATTCAAGCAAAAGCTATACCTATTCTGCCGTGCTGGCAGACCAGTATGGTGCCGAGATCGCCTCCGATCCGGGCGACTTTACCTGGTCCAGCGCGGGGGCAGACAGCGGTGTAACGGTGAACGGCAATCAAGTGACAATCGGAAGCGAGGCCCCAAACGGAAGCTTCACCCTGACCGCCTCCCACACAAAAAGCACATTTTCTGCGCAAGTTACTATTTATATCGTCGGTGAGGATGTAGATGTAGACTGGACAGCGGTTGAAGATAAGATTACCGGCACAAGCTACACCTACGGCGACAGAGACGACAAAGCCGGCCCACTTGGAGACGGCGCGGCGACCGCCGGTGACACCCCCCTTCAGGGAAGCTTTTCCTACAAAGATCCCGCAGGGATGAGAAATGCCGGCGAGCAATCAATTACAGTGATCTTTACCGTAACCACTCCGGGAGACTATCAGGGCCTGCAGCTGGAACATGACGTGGCGGTTACGGTTGCCAGGCGGGAGATTACCGGCACATTGACGCTCACAGGCAAAGCAGCTGTGGGCGAAACGCTGACCGCCGTTTTCACCTCTGAGGCCGACCCGGATGAATATGACATTGTATGGCTGTCCGGAGGTAGCACCGTGGCAACAGCGGCAACCTATACCGTGGCCGCGGCAGACCGGGGCAGGACGATTACTGTCAAGGCAGTGGGCAAGAGAAACTATACAGGAGAAGTTGCAGGCGAGACCGGAATATCCATTCCTCCTGCCGATTCCGAAACTCCCGGAACAGGCAGCGGAGGCGGCGGCGGTGGAGGCTCCACATCAACCGGCCCGCTTCCCCCTCAGAATGAGCAGGACATCACTGCTGAAACAACCTCCGGCACAACTACAACCACTGTGGTTGACAGGGTCAGGCTGGAAGCCTATGTCGAAACAGCGGAAAGAGGTTCGGGAATCGTGATTCCCATATCAGAAAATAACACCTCAACCGCACAGCTTCCGTTAAATACCTTTGAAACCATGGCGGAAAGAGAAATGACTCTAACAGTACAAAGCGGTGCCGCAGCTATCAGCATTCCCCCCGCCTCCATAGATTTTGGTGCAGTGAAAGAACTTTTCGGCCCGGAGGCAGAGCATGGCGACATCCCCATCTCCATCACCATTTCACAGCTTTCCTCTGGCGAAACGGCTGTGCTGCACTCGGCGGCCGCATCGGAAGGACTGGGAATTTTGGGTACCCCTGTTGCATTCAGTGTTTCCGCCTCTTATAACGGAAAAACTGTTGAGGTTGCCAGCTTTAAGCAATATGTACAAAGAAGCCTTGAGGTCACGCAGGAGATCGCGGAAAATGTTTCGACAGCTCTTGTCTTCGAAGAAGATAACACTTTCCGGCCTGTGCCGACTGCTGTATATTTAGAGGAAGGCAAGTATTATGTCATCGTGGCTTCCCGCACGAACTCAACCTATGTGCTTGTATCTCACACTGTCTCCTTTAATGATACAAGCGGCAGGTGGTACGAAGATGTTGTGAAGGAGATGGCAGGCAGACAGATCATCCGCGGTATTGGCAACAGTACCTTTGCCGGGGACAGAGAGATCACCAGAGCAGAATTTGCGTCCATCATGGTCCGCGCTTTAGGTCTCCCTGCAAAAGGCACATCTGTATTCTCTGATGTGCCGAAGGATACATGGTATAACGGAGCGGTTGCCGCAGCGGCAAAATACGAAATCGTGTCCGGGCGGGGCGACAACAGGTTTGATCCGATGGCTAAGATCACCCGCGAGGAAGCAATGCAGATGGTATTTAACGCCTCGAAGCTTACTCCGTTTAATGGGATAGAGAAGGCAGTCAACAGCGCAGCCTTCAGCGACTATAATACGAAGTCCCAATGGGCTGCGGAAGCAGTTGACTTCAATCTGACTAGCGGACTGATCGTAGGTTCAAATGGCAAGATCAATCCGAAAGCAAATATCACCCGCGGCGAGGTTGCCGCAGTTGTTTTGAAGCTGTTGCAAAAAGCAAAGCTGGTAAATGACTGAACGTAAATATAAGTATAGACTGCTGAGTAATGCTCCATTGACAAAGAAGCTCTTACGAAATACACTCTTTCACTAATCCTAAAACCCGTGGGCAGGATGACCGCGCCCACGGGTTTTTTGACGCAATGCAAGCGGGGATTTGTAAGCTCAGATGACGGAACATGCGGCATAAGATCTATCGAATAATGATGTATTCCCTTATTAAAAACATTTATTCCACATTTATATTATTGTTTCGACAGCAAAGCAGGCTTTCTTTTTTTTTACAAAAGCCTGCTTTTATCCTGATCCCGGCATTTGATTACCTGTTTTGTTTTTTAGTATAATTTAGCAGGCCGCCATCAAGAATAATGGCTTTTTGACGTGAAGTAAGCCCGTGACTGACTGGAAAAGAATTACCTGTACGGAGGTTTGTTACTACAAGCCGGTCTCCCGCCTGCAGTTGGCTGCGCAATGATTTTATGGCCAATAAATCATCTTTTTCGATGCCGCCGTAATCTGCCTCGTTGACAAAGGTTAATGCAAGGATGCCGAAGTTAATCAGGTTTGCACGATGAATACGGGCAAATGATTTGGCGAGCACCGCTTTGACGCCCAGGTACATCGGGGCAAGCGCGGCGTGCTCCCGGCTGGAGCCCTGGCCGTAGTTATGCCCGCCTACGACTATTCCCCGCTCAGCCTCTTTTGCCCGGCTGGCAAAATCAGGGTCAACGGCATTAAACACATACTCGCTGATGGCGGGAATATTTGACCGCAAGGGCAGTATTTTCGCTCCCGCCGGCATGATATGATCTGTAGTAATATTATCTTCAACTTTAAGGAGCACTTTTACAGCAATCTCCTCCGGCAGCTCTTGGTTTACCGGCAGCGCTTTAATATTGGGGCCCCGCAGAACGTCTACCGCCTCCGGGTTCTCCGGGGGAGCGATAATCATCCGGTCGTCGATTAAAAATTTTTGGGGCAGCTCCATCTTTTTATACTCGCCCAGCTTCCTCGGATCGGTAAGCCTGCCGGTAATGGCCGCTGCCGCCGCCGCTTCGGGACCGGCCAGGTAAACTTTTGCATCTGCAGTGCCGGAACGGCCGGGGAAGTTACGGTTAAAGGTTCTTACGGAAACGGCACCCGATGGAGGCGCCTGCCCCATGCCGATACATGGCCCGCAGGCAGACTCCAAAATACGTGCCCCCGCAGCAATCAGGTCAGCCAAGGCGCCGTTTCTGGCCAGCATTTCCAAAACCTGCCTGGAACCCGGAGAGATCACCAGGCTCACATGATCATGAACTTTATTTCCCCGCAGAATACCGGCAACCTGCATTAAGTCGGCGTAGGAAGAATTTGTACAGCTGCCGATAGCTACCTGGTTTACTGCAATTTCACCTATTTCCCGGATAGTTTTAACCGCATCGGGGCTGTGGGGGCAGGCGGCCATTGGTTCAAGAGCGGCCAGATCAATAACCATCTCTTCATCGTAAACAGCGTCTTTATCAGGGAGCAGTTCCACCCACTGCTCTCCCCTGCCCTGAGCGGCCAGGAAACTTTTTGTGACGTCATCGCTGGGGAAAATCGAGGTGGTTGCTCCGAGCTCCGCGCCCATATTTGTGATTGTAGCGCGCTCCGGCACGGAAAGGCCGGCCACCCCGGGCCCGGTATATTCAATCACTTTGCTCACCCCGCCTTTAACAGTTAAGCGGCGCAGCACTTCCAGGATAACATCTTTTGCCGATACCCACGGCTGCAATTTATTGATGAGCTCAATTTTTACAACCTTGGGCATCGTCAGGTAAAACGGCCCGCCGCCCATAGCCACCGCTACATCCAGGCCGCCGGCTCCAATGGCCAGCATACCGATACCGCCGCCGGTGGGTGTATGGCTGTCTGAACCGAGCAGTGTTTTTCCGGGGACGGCAAATCTTTCCAGGTGAACTTGATGACAGATGCCATTACCGGGACGGGAAAAATAAATCCCGTATTTGGCCGCAACAGTCTGCAAAAAACGGTGATCATCGGCGTTTTCAAAGCCGGCCTGCAGTGTGTTGTGATCAACATACGAAACAGAAAGCTCTGTTTTAACACGGGGAACACCCATTGCTTCAAATTGCAGGTACGCCATAGTACCGGTAGCATCCTGCGTCAGCGTCTGGTCGATCCTGATGGCAATCTCGCTTCCGGCAGTCATCTCACCTGCCACCAGATGCGCAGCCAGTATTTTTCTTGTTATATTTTCTCCCATTTAACCAAACCTCCTAGGACTACAGCGAAATCAGCGCTTACTTGTGCTTAGGGCCAACGAACCGGCATGCAGGTTTGGCGTATAAAATAAAAAAATAAAACCCTGGCATTATGATTGGTTTTTCTCTCTGCATGCCATTATCTCGCCGTGGAAATTGGAGTGACGGTTTCCAGCCCGGTTATGGCATTATGGGTTTGGAAAACAAAATAAACCACACCAGGAGGTTGCCGCCAATGTCAGCATACCACAAGAACGTAAAACAGTCGAATAAAAAAGTGATCAAGAATTCTTTACCTGCTACAAGTAAAAAAATTAATTGACTGCCGGAATTACTTGTGATAAAATATAATGTCAACAAGTACTAAAATAGGCCTAAGTCTCTTCAGGAGACGCGGGGGAACCATTGATTGGGGGGCGAATTTTCCGGCTTTTAAACCGGGAATAGGGCGACCCGAGCCCGAGCCCGTCAGCTAACCTCGTAGGCTAAGCGGGCAGCGCTGTATAGTGTTGTATGCTGCTGTACAGTGAGGATGTACGGCTTGGGTTTATTATTCATCAGCCTCAATTAAAGATATGAGCTGAGCCTGCATTTAGCCTTTCTTAGTTTGACGGGCGCCTGACGGACACCTGTTAAAAAGAAGGCTTTTTTATATCTACATTTAGCAGCTTGTTAACTGTCCCCGAATACTTTCCACTAAAGGAGGTTTTGTGATGGGCATAATCAAAGAAGCCAGTATTAACAGGGAACTGGCCTGGCAGCGGAGCAAAGAGTTGAAAGAAAGAATAATGCCCTACCTGAAAGCCCGCAAAAAAATACTATCTGGATTAAATTTAGAAAAAGAATATGCCGCCCGAAAAGAGAAAATTTTAAACATTTTGGATGGCACTGAAAAAAACTGGAACGATTGGCACTGGCAGATAAGAAACAGGATCGATAATTCTAATATGCTGCGAAAAATTATTGACCTGACAGACCAGGAAATAAAAGAAATAGAAAAAGTTTCCTCCAGGTATCGCTGGGCCATCTCACCTTACTATGCTTCTCTTATCGCACCCGATGACCCCAATGATCCCATCAGGTTACAGGCAGTCCCCTCTATACAGGAGTACCTGGATACCCAGGGGAAAGACGATCCCATGGCGGAGATGTCTACAAGCCCTGCTCCTTTGATTACGCGCCGCTACGGTGATAGGCTGATTATTAATATTACCAACATGTGTGCCATGTTCTGCCGCCATTGCCAGCGAAGGCGCAATATTGGCGAAGTTGATTTACATTCTGACAGGGGAGACATTGCAGAGGCATTAAGTTATATTCAGGAAAATCCGGAAATCCGTGATGTTTTAATTACTGGCGGCGATCCTTTTACTCTCCCCGATGAGGCGCTGGAATACCTGCTGGTAGAGTTGGAGAAAATCCCTCATGTAGAAATAAAACGTTTTGGAACCAGGACACCTGTTACTTTGCCCCAGCGTATTACAGAGGAACTTTGCCAGATGCTTTCACGCCATCTTCCTCTTTATATCAACACCCAATTTAATCACCCCCGGGAAGTGACTCGGGAGTCCCAAAAAGCTTGCTTGCGCTTGGCCCGGGCAGGAGTTGGCCTGGGCAATCAGGCTGTTTTGCTCAAAGGAATTAATAATGATCCGCACATCATGAAAAAATTAAACCATGAGCTGCTCAAATGTATGGTGCGGCCTTACTATATTTTTCATGCCAAACTTGTAAGGGGTACCAGTCACTTTATTCCCAGGGTAGAGGAAGGTATTGAAATTATGGAACAATTGAGGGGTTATACATCGGGTTTGGCTGTTCCCACTTACATTATTAATGCACCTGATGGGCACGGGAAAACCCCTATACTTCCCCAGTACCTGGTTTCTATAGATAAAAAACATGTAACTTTTCGCAATTGGGAAGGGAAGTTTTTTAAATATCCCAATCCTTGATGCCAAAACAGAACCGTGAACCATTAGCCGCGCATTCTTTGCCGGGCCTGAAAAACCAGGCTCCCGATAAATTCATCGCGGTTGGCATTATCCTTACCGTCATAGTAGAGTGTAATCATGGGAAAGCCAAGCTCCTTCCGCAGTGCACTCATTTGCGCCTCGACAACGGAACCGGGCATGCAGGTGAAGGGTGCCACAAAAACCGCCCCGCCCACATTATTACGCCGCGCCCAGGCACAAGTTCTGCCGATCGTCATCGGGGGTTCTCCCCCATAGTGCCGCGAAACATATTTCCTGGCCAGAGAGCTGATCTCCTTCGCAGAAGGTTCTTCCAGCTTATCCCGCATCCCCCGCGCAGCCAGCAGCAGGCGGCTTTCATCCCTGTGGGCCAGGCGTTGCACAAGGCCATACCCTGTCTTCAGCAAATACTTCGGCATGGTGCGCTGCAGTGCAAAAGCTGTCTCGGCCTCCTGATGATTAATATAGGCCGTATAGGCAAAAAGCTCGGTGGCCGGAGCCAGGGATACCTCCCCACCCTCTTTTTCAATTCTTTTGATCAACTCCTGGTTGCAGCGGTCATCGAGGCGGACATAAAACTCCCCGCCGACCAGAATAAGCGGCCTTTTTTCGTCGGCGCGCGGCACCTGTGCAAACTCTGCACAGGCCTCCTCCAGCAATAACTCCAGGGGACGCAGATGCGTGCCGGCAAGTAGTTGCGGCAGGCTGAAACGGTAATTTTCCAGTGTTTTCAGCAGCCGCGCCGCATATTTTTCAAAAAGGGCTTCGCTGGCTCCTGCTTGCTGCTCGTAAGGCCTGGTAGCGTGCAGCATTTTATAAAGAGCGTCTATCGCCAGCATCCCGGCATAAAGGCCGGTGACAAATTTGAAACCGAATCTTTTCAGAGTATCATCAACGCGCACGGAACAAATTTTATCGGCACCAAAACCTGCCCTGTTGAGCAACAGAGATTGGGTCGGCGCATAAAGGCCGTAGCGGCAGGGACCGCATGCCCAGCCCTGGAAAAACACCGTCTTTTCCAGATCGACATCCCGGCCATTAGTATAAAGGTAATCCAAAAAATCCTGGACGTTTTGAATCAGCGGCAGACATTCATCCCCATTGACAAAACGCCTGGCCAGGGATAGATCTTTATCCTTGCTCCGCGGTAAAACATCCGCGTCAATACCGTAATTTCTATACATGGCCGCAAAAACATGGGCATGATATGTAGGCTGAGGGATAAGGATTTTCTCCCAGGAACGGTCGGCGACACTTTTCGTGCGTGCCGAGTAAAATTCCGGTTGCAGCGCTTCCTTTTGCGAAAGGCAGGTATTCTTAAAAGCCTCCAGCCTGGTAATCATCCCCGCCGGCGCCGTATGCCCATCGAGAGTCAACCGGAGATAACCGGTCAAGCCTTCCAGATAGTGGCGCAGCATACTGTTCGGGCCGCATTTGAAGGGATCCTGTAAACAGAACTGCAGGCGGGGAAGCCCTGTTTTTGCCGTTCTTTCATTTAAAAAGCCGGCAAAAAGGACTGTGGAAAGCATTTTTTGTAGCTGAATGGGATAAATATTATCGACATGGGTATAAAATTCTGCTAGGCGTTCTTTAAATGCTTCTCTATCGTTATTTGTCAGCAGATCTTCTGCAAACTCGCCTTCAAACCAGCCCCGCAAGTACTCGAGGATAAATTCCTGAGGGACAGCAACCAACCCCCGCTGCCGGGCATAATGAAAAGAACCCTTGGAGACAAAGTCATCGTAGATTGTATAAGCCCGGCCGAGAAAAACAGCCACAACCGCATCTTGGTGGTTTTTTAGCTCGGCGACTACTTTCCGGCTTTCCTGGAGCATCGCCTGGCGAAAACCTTCCTGTGCACGGTAGCCGGCATCCACAGCCGCTTGCAGCCTTTCCTCCCGGTACTCATCACCCAGTACTTTTTGGGCCACGGGCTCCAGCCGGGATTTTATTCCTTCTTTCCCGCTCCGGTAGTTCAACTGGGCATAAAGAAGCTTTTCCTCCGGGATCTGCAGAGAATTAACCACCGTCCCCCTGATCGTCTGGATCAGAGAACAGGTAAAACCCCGTGGCCAATCAGGTGCCCAGGCAAGAGGTTCCATATCCACAACTTCGGGTATAAATATATAATCCGTCCCCTTTTCGAGAAGATCCTGGTAATGTCCCACCAAAACCTCCAACGGGTAACACATCTCTGTCCCCAGCTTCCTCTTCCCTTTTTCCAAAGTGCTCTCCATAGTTTTAGAGGAAAGGACTACTGCCGCGCCTAATTCTCTGAAGAAGGCAGCCCAAAAAGGATAAAGCTCAAAATACATCCCGCTGTGCGCCAGGCCAACCCGCGGTCCCCCGCGCCGGGACTCCCCTGCCGCCTCGGTAAAAATTTTATTCCGGCGGGCGATATAATCAGGCAGTTGTTCATAACCTTTGATCTTCTTATCCAATCCGGAAAAGCGGCCACAGCGATCCCCGTAGAGAAATTTACCCCCATCGCTGAACTCGATCACATCCAGGGTACAGTTATGCTCATGTTCACAATCCGCTTTGCATTTACGCTTGCTGACCGTAAAGCCGTGCAAGTTCTGGAGGCTGCGGAAGGAATACCGGCCCTCCTGACCGGCCTCATGAAACATTTTGGCGATCACCGCGCTGCCAAAAGCCCCGGAAAGTTCCGGGTAGGGAGGCACGGTAATCTCCTGACCGCACTCCGCAGCAAAAGCGCTGGCCAGAGCGTGGTTTTTGGCGGTCGCTCCGGTAAAGATCACCCGGCCTTCCAGCGGCCTGTTTTCCACTGTTTTACTGAGATAGTTCCTTGCCGAGGAATAGGCCAGGCTGGCCAGCTGGGAAGTCAAAGGAAGACCGCGTGAGGCCGCGGAAGCAAGCGCTGTTTGCGAAAGAAGCGTACAGGTATCCCCCAGATCGATCGCATACTCAGCAGCAAAAGATTTCTCCGAAAACTCATCCTTGATCTGCACCCCTAAAAGCCCGGCCAGGTTTTCCAGAAATGTGCCCGTCCCGGCAGCGCAAACAGGGTTCATATTATAATCAAACAAAAGGCCGTTTTTTAGCTGTAAAAACTTGGAATCCTCTCCGCCAATTTCAATCACCGCCAGGGTTTCCTTATCGCCACAAAGATATTTTACCCCTTCAGCCTGGCAGGTGATCTCATCAACGGCGTATTCCGCACTTAAAATTTTCTGGGAAAGAAAGCGCCCCGAGCCGGTGGTACAGGCAACAATGCGCGCCCCCTGCAGCAGCTCCCCATATTTTTGATCCACTTCTTTCATTAACTCTAAAACCTGGAGAGCCGGGCGTCCGGCTGTGGGGAGATAGATCCCCCCAATAAAAGTTCCCTGCGCATCCAGCAAAACACACTTGGTGGAAACCGAACCGCAATCAACCCCCAGATAAACGGTAGAGAGAGCATAGTTTTTGTCTACAGCAGGAAATTCCATGTACTTTACTTTACCCGGATCAAGGGCGGGTAAAGGATTTTCCGGAGTATATTCACGGCTTAAAAGACTCTCCAGCCGGAGGGATTCCACCTTGATGCCGGTGCCGCCACATGCCGCTCCCAGCGCATTGATATACTCATGCCCGGGAGGAACAACAACCTCCACAGAACGCTCCTGGCAAAATTCCTCTATGTATTTCATCACAGCCTTATTGTTGGCCACCCCGCCGACAGCAATCAGGGTGCCCGACTCTTTAATTCGATTTAAAGCCACGCCGGTCAAAATCATATCCGTAAGGGCCCGGGCCATTCCGGCCGAGACTGCACCCTGTGTCGCCCCTTCGTTGATGGCATGGGTCATATCCGATTTGGCAAAAACCGCACAGCGCCCGGAAATTTTTACGGCAGACTCCGTCTCCAGGGCTATCTGGGCCAGCTCCTGATCGTTATAACCCATTCTGGTGGCCTGCTGGTACCAAAAAGCCCCGCTGCCCGCCGCACACTGCCCGTTACGGTTGAAAAAAAGTATGTCTCCTGCCGGCCCCATTTCCAGATAGTACATATTTTCATGGCCCAAAGAAAGAACGCTGGCCGCCCTTGCTCCCTGCCAGGCAAGGCCGGCCTGTAATGCCTCTATCTCCAATAAAGGTTTGACACCCACTTCCTGGGCTAAAAGATAAGCATTGGCACCCGTCAGCCCGCATTGAACAAAATCATCCTGGTGATCTGCCAGGAGGGAGGCAAGGCATTCCCGGGCAGCTTGGACAGGATTACCGGCCGTGGGAACGAGAATCTTTTTTTGCACATCCCCTTCTTCCAGCAAAACCCCTTTTACGGCAAAGGTCCCTAGGTCCAGCCCCAGCTGTGGCCACCCGTTTTCCTGCTTGATGCTCACACAATCACCTCATTATTCTACCTTAGCAATATTCTCTCTTACGGCTCACACCCTTTTTATACCTCTTACAAAACAAGGTGTCAAGTAAAATTATAGGTTTTTTAGTAAAATTTAGGTAATTGGCCCCGAAAACAGCTTTTACACTATTTTCATATTACCCTGTCTTCTGATACTTCCATTTATGCTCCAATAACATTCCTGCACCGGCTAGAATAAAGAACAAGGCCGTTACCTGGGCCGGGGTTAAAAACCAAAGAGTGGGCAGGCTTACTCGGAAAAACTCGACAATAAAACGATAAATACCGTAAAATATCAAAAAGTAAGCAAAAATAAAACCATGAAATGTTTTAAATTTGCGCAAATAACGCAGCAGGAAAAAAATCAACAAAGCAGAAGCCGAAGCATAAAGCTGTGTCGGATGCCGGGGGAAACTATCTATAGCCGGATAAACCAGTCCCCAGGGAAGGGTGGTGACCTGACCGTAGCAGCAGCCGTTCAAAAAACAACCGATACGGGTAATGGCATAACCAAGGGCGATAAAAGGCGTCACGAAATCCAATAGTTTAAAAAAAGAGATTTTACGGTATGCGCAGTAAAAATAACCTCCCAATAAAGCAGCTAAGAGCCCACCATAAAAGGTAAGCCCTCCTTCCCGAAAAGCAAATATTTTCCACCAGGGCTCACCGCGATAAAAATCCCAGTTCAGGAAAACATAGGTCAAACGGGAACCCACCAGGGCCAGAACAATGCCGATCAATATTACTTCATAAAGATAATCCTGGCTCAAACCCTCGGCGTCAGCCTCTTTCATGCTCCAGATAATTCCTACCGTAAAAGCAACAAAAAGTGCGACACCATAAGCATAAATGGCAAAATCGCCTATTTTAAAAATAATCGGGTGCACAAAAACTCCCCCTTCTACAACCAGCCTTCTCTTTACGCTGACTTAAAGTGAGGAAATAGCCTGCCGGGCAAGATAATCACAACGATTATTACCCTCGTTATCGCTGTGGCCCTTGACTTTGATCCATTCTACCTCGTGCCGCCGGGAAAGTTTCAACAGCTCTCTCCAGAGATCCTGGTTTTCTACCGGCCCTTTCTTTACAGTTTTCCAGCCGTTTTTTTGCCATTTATCCAACCAGCCCAGCTGAAAAGCGTTGACCAGGTAGGCGCTATCAGAATGCAGCTTGACCCTGCAGGGTTCCTTTAAAAGTTTTAAGGCCTCGGCTGCTGCCTGAAGTTCCATCCGCTGATTGGTGGTTTCTCTTTCCGCTCCAAATATTTCCTTTTCGATGTCATTGTATCTGAGAAGAGCGGCCCAGCCCCCGGGTCCGGGGTTCCCACTGCAAGCTCCATCAGTATAAATAATCACTTCTTTCATTTCTTTAAAAACTTCCTCCCCTATTTATCTGGAAGTTAGGACGCTGCTCACCTCCAGGGCAATCTTTTGCGCGGCCGCGGCGATATCCGCGGCTCCTACCACGCTGGAGATCACGGCCACCCCTGCCGCCCCCGCAGCGATAACCTTACGGGCATTGGTGGCATCTATCCCGCCAATCCCGACAACAGGTATCTCCACACTGCGGCAAACAGCAGCCAGTACACCGGGGCCAATCGCTTCTCCGGCATCAGGCTTGGTCGACGTACCAAAAACAGCGCCGGCCCCGAGATAAGCGGCCCCCTGGGCCTGAGCCTCCCGGGCCTGCCGGGGATCGCCGGCTGAAGCTCCCAGAATCATTTCCGGGGGCAGGAGGCGTCGCGCCACGCCAAGAGGCAGATCATCCTGACCCAGGTGCACACCATCAGCTCCTACCGACAGGGCAATATCCAGTCGATCGTTGATAATCAAGGCCACCCCTTTTCCCCTGGTCAGCACCCTTAACTTTTCGGCCAGTGTAAAAAGCTCCCTTGTGGTGATGGAAGCGTCCTTTTCCCGCAGCTGTATGCAGGTTGCGCCTCCCTCTATCGCTTTCTCCACCACTTCCTGGTGCGTACGTCCCCGGGAAAGGAGACGATCCGTAATGACATAAAGACTCAAATCCAGTTTCTTTTGCAAGGGCAAACTACCTTTCCGGGGCGATTTATAAAGCGCCTGTACGGGTTATACATACAATTAATTATACCATGAACATGATCATTACAATTATACCATGAACGTGAGTGACTATGGAACGTAACCATGGACGTGAATGCCTGGGCGGACAGGCTGCCGCTGTTCAAAAAAATTGCTATGGAACGTAACCATGGACGTGAAATACCCCTACGGATCATATCAACAATTACCAATAATCACCTAACAAAAGACGCAAAAAATCAAACCCGATTAACGGGCAAAACAGGGGTATCACCACCATAATATTCTGTTTTCCCGCGCCTTCTTTTCCGGCCGGTAGCAGTAAAAATGATCCAGCGGCCCATGCCCCTGTCCAAGCTGGAGGCCGTGGGGCATGATTGCCTGCAGATAGGCCCGCGCTGCCTTTACCGCCAAGGGGACAGTCGTGCCCCGGGCCAGGTGCGCAGCAATAGCCGCGGCGAAGGTACACCCCGTTCCGTGAGTATTCCTTGTTATAATGCGGGGGGCACGGTAATAAAAAAACTTTTTCCCATCAAAAAGAACATCTATTACTTCGTCTTCCTGTTCTTCATAGTGCCCTCCCTTGAGCAGGACAAAGGCCGGCCCCTGCCGGTAAAGAAAGTAAGCCGCTTCCTGCAGTGCCTTCCCAATCCTGAATGGGCCACCCACAAAGAACTTCCGTCTCCGGTATATTGGGCGTGATCAGTAAGGCGGAGGGCAGGAGCTTCTCCCGCAGAGGCTCTAAGAGCTCCTTCCTGCCAACAAATGATCCCCACTTTTGGCCACCATCACCGGATCAACCACAACTTTCGAGATCCCATGCTGCTTTAATTTGGATGCAACCACTTCCACAATTTCTTCATTTCCCAGCATCCCCGTCTTCACAACAGCTACGGGAAAATCCTGCAGCACAGCATCAATCTGCGCCTCCACCAGCGCGGCAGAAAGCACCTCCGCTTTTTCAACACCAAGCGTATTTTGCGCCGTAATAGCGGTAATCACGGTCAGTCCATACACTTCTTGCGCGGCCATGGACTTTAAATCAGCCTGGATTCCGGCACCGGCTCCCGAGTCAGAGCCGGCAATAGTGAGTACACAGGGTGGTGTCTTTTTCTTTTGGATCATGGCAGGTAAAGAAACATCCTTTCACTTCCCGGCCTCCTAGTAGATTAGGACTTTGAAATTCTCGTCAAGGTATTTCAAATATTTTTACAGGCATGACGTTCCACAGTTTATCACGGCAATTGATCAGAGATACGCGTATCAGCAACTACTGTAACCACCTTAGCCCATTTTGGGGAATAAATCAATTGATCAGATATATGCGTATCGGTAACCAGTGATCCGAAAAAATGAGAGGCCTGACAGAAAGTTATTTCGGTAAAGTTTCGGTAAAGTTCTGTTAAAACCCTGCCTCCAAACGATTAATTTTTATAAGAAGATAACCAACCTCACGGCAAATCCCGCCGGCGCTTCATTGGAATAACCGGAATCTCCCACGAGCCTCTAAAAAGAAAACAACAAGCATGATGCCGATCACCCGGGCCATTTCGTATACCCCTTTCAGCCAGGAACTATCGGCGCATGCGGTTTACCCGCGGGTTACCTGATCATTACCCCCGTCCCCGCGGTTTACCCGCCATTTTAGCTGGCTATTTCATGACTTGGGAGCCGGGTAAGTGATCTTGATCTCTTTCCGGCTTTGATTCCAGTCTACCTGACACCCTAAATTCTCCGCAATAAACCTGAGCGGCAGCATTGTTCTCCCCGGGGGCACAATCAGGGGCGTCACTTTTTTGTTTCGCGGATCAATCAGTCTGCTTTCCCCATTTACGCGGGCCGTAGGGTTATTGATCCATAGCTCAATGATATTTCCTTTCAGGGTTACTGTCACCTTCCGGGTTGAGGGCACCCACTCTGATTGGGCGCCAATAGCTTCGGCCACATATCTAATCGGCAAAAGAGTCCTGTTATCCTTGATCATGGGCGCAGCATCCATTATTTTTCCCCGACCGTCAACGGAATAGCCGGTTTTGCCGATATAGAGGAGCATGGTAACCCGCTCCTCTGTTGTCACCGCTTTGATCTCACCGGTATACGCAGAGTTTCCGGTGGAGTTGTAGGCACGCACCCGGTAGTAATAAGTGTTCGCCGTCGCCAGGCCTGTATCGGTGTAAGAGACCGTGTTGGCCCCGACCGTGGCAATCTGGCTGTAGCTGCCGCCGGCCTTTTTCCTTTCAATTTTAAACCCGCTTTCGTTGCTGGAGTTATCGGACCAGGTTAATCTGACCCGCTGGGAAGTAATATCAACTGTCCGGAGATTTGTCGGGGCTGCCGGAACTCCCGTAGTCGCCTCGGCCACGTTGGAGTAAGCTGATTCCCCGGTGGAATTGTAAGCCTTTATCCGGTAGGAATAGTTGGTCCCGGCCGTGAGATCTGTATCGGTATAGGAGGTCGTATTGCGTCCTACCGTGGCAATGCGGCTGTAGCTGCCGCCGGCCCTTTTCCTTTCAATCCTGAATCCTGTTTCATTATCCGCGCGGTCGCGCCAAGTCAGCTTGATCTCTGTGCCGGAAAGGGCTGTAGCTGAAAGATTGGTCGGAGCGGCAGGGAGCACCCCTGTCGTGGCGCCGTCCTCATTGGAATAGTCCGAGTTTGTGGCAGAGTTGTAAGCCCTGACCCTGTAATAGTAGGTTGTATTGTTGGCCAGACCGGTATCCTCATAAGTTTCCACATTTGCTTTGACGGTGGCAATTTGCGCATAGCTGCCGCCGGCTTTTTTCCTCTCGATTTTAAACCCTGTTTCATTGTTGGCATTATCCTCCCAATCCAGTTTGATCCGCGAAGTGGAAACAGTTGTCGCCGTCAGGCGGGAAGGAGCAGCCAAAAGCGTCGTCACCGCGCTGGCTTCATTGGAGTAGCCTGAATTTCCTACCGTGTTGTAAGCTCTGACCCTGTAGTAGTATGTAGTGTTGGCAGAAAGCCCTGTATCCGTGTATTCTTCAGTATCGGCAGCAACCCTGTCGATCTGGCTGTAACTGCCACCCTTTTTCTTTCTCTCAATCAGAAAGCCCTGTTTCATCACCGGCATTATCTGTCCAGGACAAACGGAGCCGCGAACTGGAGACAGTAGTGACCTTCAACTTGGTGGGCGCGGCCGGGGGGCTTGCCGTCACCCGTGCTTCATTGGAATAACCGGAATCTCCCACCACGTTGTAGGCCCTGACCCTGTAGTAGTATGTAGTGTTGGTGGAAAGTTTGGTATTGGTATAGGAGGTCACGTTGTTCCCAACCGTAGCGATCTCGATGTAGCTTCCCCCGGCCTTTTTTCTCTCGATTTTAAAGCCCGTTTCATTATCGGCATTGTCCTTCCAGGTTAATTCAACCCCCGTAGAGGAAACAGGCGTGACCTTTAAATTGGACGGCGCCGCGGGGAGGCGGCCTACAGACACGCTGACCTCATTGGAGTAGAGAGATTCCCCGGAGGTAAAATCCCCCTGGCTGTGGACAGCCTTCACCCGGTAAGTATAAGTCATACCGGCAGAAAGACCTGTGTCCGCAAAGCTCGTTACATTTCCCACTGTGTTCATGGGGGCAAAACCTTCGCTTCCCTTCTTCCGCTCGATCACAAATCCTGTGGCATTACTGGCATTGTTCCGCCAGGATAAATTAACCTGGCTGTCAGAAACAGCCTTGGCGCTGAGGTTTGATGGCGCCGCCGGAGGGCTCGCCTCGTTGGAATAAGCGGAATAAGCGATATCCCCAGTACCAGCGTTATAAGCCCTTACCCGGTAAGTATAAGTCATACCGGCAGAAAGACCTGTATCCGTAAAGGCCGTCGCATTTTCCCCCACTGCGGAAAGAAAAACATAATCACCACTTCCTGTCTTCCGTTCAATCTCATACCCTGTTTCATTGTCAGCAAGATCATCCCAGGAGAGGTTGATTTGGGTCGCCGTAACTGCACTGGCCCGCAGGTTGGCAGGTGCGGCAGGAACAGCAGGGACAGCCTCCTCCGGCGATGCAGGAGTGTCCGTCTCATTTGCTGCAACCCTTCCCGGCAACCCCGGCCCCACAATATTTAACAGCAAGGAAAAAATCAGCAAAAAAACTATCCTTTTAGTTTTCATCGTTCCCCTTCCCTTTCTCCTTATATACTTACTCTCAATAACTAAGACGTAAACAAAAGGTATTTTGTTCTATAGGAATTTTTAATTTATAAACAAAAAAAGGTGGAAGCTCAAGCTCCACCCAGTATTATCTTAGTTGAAAGTAATCCCGCTATTAGTAGAAATTACACTTTTTTATTTTAAAGAAACTTAACTGTCAGCGTTCGTACTGCTCTGCACCAGTTCGGTCAGTGTTTTTTCCAGTTCCTGCAAAGACCGGCCATAACCGGCCCAATCACCGTTTCGCTGGTTTACTTGGGCCTCCTGCAGGAGCTCCTGGGCCCGGCGGGCCAACTCCGGGACACCATCCGGTGTTTCCGGCTGCAGCCCGTCAATTTCATCCGGCTGCTCCGGTTCAGGCTCAAGCACGTCAGCAGGCGGGGGAGAGTCTGCCTGCTCCCCGGAACCAAAAATAGCAACCAGCGCTTCTTCCAGAGTCGGTTCCATGACAACCCTGTCCTCAAAACTGACAATAACACGTGCCAGCGACGGCAGTTCGCTCTTTTCGGCCTGGATAAAAACCGGTTCCACATATAAAATAGCCTCGCGCAGGGGCAGCACAAGCAGGTTACCGCGGATTACCCGCGAACCCCGCTGATCCCAAAGCGTGAGCTGCTGGGAAATAAGCGTATTCTGATCGATGCGCGTTTCAATTTGCATCGGACCAAAAATTACCCGCTCCTTGGGAAAAAGGTAGACCAAAAGTTCCCCGTAATTTTCCCCGTCACAACGTCCCGCCATCCAGGCAATCATATTGTCCTTGCGTGAAGGAGTAAAGGGTAGGACCAAGGCAAACTCGGGCTGCTCTGACCCGGGCAGCTCTAAAATAGTATAATAGGGCTCTACAGGCTGATATTCCCCGTCATATTTTTCGTTGGGTATCTGCCAGAAATCTTCCCTGTTATAAAAAACCACCGGGTCGAGCATATGATAGGTTGCATAAACACGTGCCTGCAAGGCCAGGTAGGTCTCCGGATAACGCAGGTGAGGGACAAGCCCCTCCGGCATGGACTCCAGCGGTTTGAAAAGCCCGGGGAAGATCCGGGCATAAGTTAAAAGCAGAGGATCGGCCGGATCGGTTATATAGAAATCTACCGTGCCGTCATAGGCATCAATGACAACCTTGACGGAGTTGCGGATATAGTTTAGGCCTGCAAAAAGTTCCGCATAAGGGAACATATCTGTCGTCGTATAAGCATCCAGCAGCCAAAAAAGCTTCCCTTCTGCAAGAACCAGGTAAGGATCACCATCATACCTTAAAAACGGGGCGATCTTCTCCACACGCTCCGGAATGCGACGGTTAAACATGATCCTGCTCTGTTCGGTCAACTCTCCGGAAAGGAACAGGCGGTGATCAGAAAATTTGAGGGCATAAAGCAGCTTTTTGCCGATACTGTTTAACTGCACCCCGCCCCGGCCTTCATAGTGGGTATACACGTTGGTATCCCCCAGAGGGTAGTTAAATTCAGGAGTTTTGGTATTCACCAGCACATAATCGCTGCCCATTTCCCCATAATATATCTCCGGCCTTTTTAGCTCTAATCCCCCGCCAAGCACAGGCGGTATATCCTGCACGATAAACTCCGGCAGGCCCTGCTCTGTAACCCGGGCTACGGGGGTCATTGCCAGTCCATAACCGTGTGTATACTGCAAGCGTAAATTGATCCACGTCCGGGCCTGCACGGCCAGTTCTTCCGGGTCAAGCTCCCTGGCGGAAAGCATGACCTGCTTGTATTGCTCATCAAGATAGTAGCGATCTGTATCCACATCCCGGAATTTATAGTACGGGCGTATCCCCTGCAGTTGATTAATAGTTTGACCTAAAGGACGGTAATCCCAGAGGCGTATATTTTCTATTGTTCCTCCGGCCGCCTGCAGATCATCAAAATCCAGTTCCCGCCGGACCGGGTAGTGTTCGACGCGGACTTTGTCCAAAGCGTAAGCCCGGCGTGTAAACTTGATATTATTTTCGATATAAGGACGCTCCAGGGCGAGTTCATTGGGATCCACCCTGAACTGCTGGACAAAGGAGGGGTAAATACCCCCCACCAGGAGAGAAGCGCCGATAAGAACGCCGCTACTGATATAAATCAGACGGGCCCGGAACTGAAAAATATTGAAAATAAGCAGACCACCGGCGGCCAAAGCTAAAAAGAAAAGGACCCACAGGGCGGGCAGGTTGGCATGGAGATCGGCATAACCCGGCCCAAAAGTTACCCCACGCGGCGAAAACAGCAGCCCATACATTTGTAAAAGATAATCACCGGCTTTGAGTAGAAAGGCTAGAGACAACAAAAAAAAGATGTGCCGCCGCCCCTGGTAAGGAAAAAATAACACCTTTCTACCCACCTGCACCGGGGGATTGGTCAGCAAATAAAGCATACTGACTACAAGGATGGTGATGATCACCAGCGTTTGTGAAAAAACATAAAGAGATCGCCACAAGGGCAGTCGGAAAACATAAAAAGAAACATCCTTGTTAAAAATCGGTTCGCTTAATCCAAACTCCACACCCTGTAAAAACTGGCGAACCTGCAGCCAAAGCTCTCCGGTATAGGAGGAAAAAAAGAAAGCCAAAAAGAGGCTGCCGGCCAGAAAAAAAAGAGTTAACCCCCGTTTAGTAAGCAAACTGCTTAAATAGTTCTCAAAAATTTTTTCCCGCAATTTCAGATTGAGGGAACTCAATAAGGCACGGCGTGTAAACAAGAGGTTGACATACAAAAAAAGGAAAAAAATTATCCCCGCGGCCAGCCTCACCGCCCACTGGGATAAAAAAATGTTCCAGAAAACAGCACCATAACCCAGATTTTCAAACCAGAGGAAATCCGTGTAGAACCCTGCGGCCCAAATCGTCGACCCCAGGGCAACAATAAGCGCGATAAGTGTTATTCTGATCCTCATAACGGCAGTAAGCCTGAACTTTTTTGCTCAGGACGGCCTCCTTCCCCTCCTAAAGAAGTAGAGAGCTTTCCAGCTGCACAGTTCCTCTGTAGTTAATAGATGGTAATGAAATCTTTCATCCCCTCCAGGGTCTTCTCACCAATCCCGTTGACGTTGACCAGATCTTCAATACGTTGAAAAGGCCCGTTCTTCTCACGATAGCTGATAATGTTTTGTGCTTTCACGCTGCCAATTCCCGGCAATGTTTCCAACTGCGCTTTACTGGCTGTATTGATATTAACTTTGGCGACAGAAGGATCACCTGCCGGGGATGGACCCCCGGTTGATGATGAATTATCCCGGTCACTTTTACGGGGAATAAAAACTGGTTGTCCATCGTAAAGGGGCTGGGCAAGATTAATCCTCTCCAGATCGGCATCTTCCAGATGCCCTCCCGCTTTTTCCACAACGTGAAAAACCCGGGAACCCTCCTCCAGAGTATAAACGCCCGGATTGGTTACCGCCCCGGTGATATGCACAATGATCAATTTTTCTTCTTCCGGAGAAAAAACGTCCCCGCTCTCCTCCTGCAGCACCGTGCTCATTTTTTATGAACATCCCTTTCTGACCTGCACCTTGCAACATACCTGTACCTTGCGCCACAAAAGTTTCATTTTCCGGCAAAACAAGGCGCAAAACAAGCCCAAGTGCAAGAAGAGCCCCCAGCAAAAAGACCAGTCTTTTTTCCTTGGGTGTTAGTTTGAACAATCTTCCTTACCATCCTTTGACCATGGCACTCCCCATAATTTCGACAAAATATTTTAATTTCCTTCTTTTTTTACCATGGGAAAAGATGGTATACAGTACACTACAACAAGGCCACAATCCTACCGGTACGGAAGCCCACCTGGTGCTTCTGGAAAGCACCCCATTTTTAGGAAAAACATGCAAATTAACGTACAACAATATTTACCAATTTCCCGGGAACAGTGATCGTTTTCACAACTTCTTTACCCTCCAGATAAGGCTGGACCTTTTCATGCCGGCGGGCCTCGGCGACCAGTTCATCCTGTGGTGAATCAACAGGAACCAGGATCCTCCCGCGCACCTTGCCATTTACCTGGATCACAATCTCCGCCTCTTCCACCTTCAGGAACTGCGGATTGTAAGCAGGCCATTTCTGCCCGTGCACGCTATCCTCAAAGCCGCACCTGTGCCAGAGCTCTTCCGCGATATGGGGGGCAAAAGGAGCCAGCAGCAAAACGATACTCTCCAGCACCTGGCGAAGAAGAGGTCCACGGCGCTCCCGCTCATCGCTAAGGGCATTGAGATACCCATAAGCAGCGTTGACCAGTTCCATAATGGCGCTAATGGCGGTATTAAAATTAAAACGTTCCTCGATATCCACAGTTACTTTTTTAATGGCAAAATGCAAAGCCCGCTGCAATTCTTCCTCTTCCTGGCTCAGGGGAGGTGCATCTCCTGCAGCGCTTTACCTGCTTCCGCCTTCCCGGAGAAGAGATCCATGTTTTGTTGGAAAAGGCGCCAGATACGGCGCAGGAAACGGTAGCAGCCCTCCACACCCTGCTCGTTCCAGTCCAGATCCCTTTCGGGGGGAGCGGCAAAAAGGATAAAGAGCCTCCCTGTATCGGCGCCATAGCGTTCGATAATCTCATCGGGAGTAACAACATTGCCCAGAGACTTGGACATTTTGGCGCCATCCTTATAAACCATGCCCTGAGCCAGGAGGCGCTGGAAAGGCTCCTGGATTTTTACCAGGCCTTGATCAAAAAGAAATTTGGTGAAAAAGCGGGAATAAAGCAGATGCAGCACGGCATGCTCTATACCCCCGATATATTGGTCTACCGGCAGCCAGTAATCAACCTCTTCTTTGCTGAAAGGGGCTTGCTCCTGGCGCGGATCCGCATAGCGCAAATAGTACCAGGAAGAACAAAAGAAAGTATCCATGGTATCCGTTTCCCGCCGGGCCGCGCCCCCGCACTGCGGGCAGCCGGCCTTCACAAAATCTTCGCTTTCCAGCAAAGGTGACTGTTTTGTGCCTGATAAATTGATTCCCGTGGGCAGCAAGACGGGAAGATCCTCTTCCGGAACGGCTACCGGTCCGCATTGCGGACAATAAATGATGGGAATAGGGGTTCCCCAGTAACGCTGGCGGGAAATAAGCCAGTCCCGCAGGCGGTACCTCACCCGGTAGCCTCCGCAGTCACGTTTGATGAGCCAGTCTGTGATAGCCTTTTGAGCCTCCGTGTTGGACAGGCCGTTAAACTCCCCGGAGTTGACCATGGTGCCGGGCCCCTCATAGGCCTCCTGCAATGGTGCAGCGGTAAGATCCTTTTCCGGAGAGTTAACCACCACACGCACAGGCAGGCCGTATTCAGCGGCAAAGAGAAAGTCCCGCTGGTCATGAGACGGCACGCCCATGACTGCCCCTGTCCCGTAGCTCATCAGCACATAATTGCCGACCAGAATGGGAATCTCTTCCCCGTTAACGGGATTTATAGCATGCGCGCCGGTGAAGAGGCCTATTTTTTCCGTTTCGGCAGACGTTCTGCTCATCTCGGTTTCCCGGCGGATCTGCTGCACAAAATCCTTGACTTCCTGCTCACGGGGACTCCCGGCAATCAATTTGGCGAGTAAAGGATGTTCTGGCGCCAGGACCATGTAAGTTACCCCGAAAAGCGTGTCCGGCCTGGTTGTAAAAACCTCCAACCGGTCACCCGTTTCCTTGACGGTAAAAACAATATCCGTGCCCTGACTGCGGCCAATCCAGTTTTCCTGCATGATTTTAACCTTCTCCGGCCATCCCTCCAGCAGCGACAGATCTTGAAGCAGCCGTTCCGCATAATCCGTAATTTTTAAGAACCACTGCTCCAGCTCTTTCCAGGATACTTCACTGCCACAGCGCCAGCATCCCCCGTCAACAACCTGCTCATTGGCCAGCACTGTCTGGCAGGAAGGACACCAGTTCACCGGGGATTTCTTTTTATAGGCCAGGCCATTTTTATAAAAAAGAAGGAAAAGCCACTGGTTCCAGCGATAATAATCAGGAGAACAGGTTGTGACCTCCCGCGCCCAGTCATAACTAAGCCCCAGCGCGTTCAATTGCTCTTTCATCATGGACACATTTGCTGCCGTCCACTCCCCCGGGTCGGCACCGTGTTTTTTGGCGGCATTTTCCGCCGGCAAGCCAAAAGCATCCCAGCCCATGGGATGAATGACATTAAAGCCCCGCATACGTAAAAAGCGGGCTAAAACATCCCCGATCGAATAAACCCGCATATGTCCCATATGCAGTTTTCCCGAAGGGTAAGGGAACATCTCCAGGACATAGTACTTCTTTTGCGCCGGATCCCTCTCCGCCCTGTAAAAATCATTCTGCTGCCAATGAGCCTGCCATCTGGTTTCCAGCTCTCTGGCATTGTATCCCTCCATCGTGATACCCCCTACAATCTAATTTCCTCCACTCCGGATTTGCGGAGCAATTTTCCACCTTATTAGTTTACCCGAATACAGCCCCCGGGAAAAGTGAGCCTTGCCTCCCTGCCCCTGAAAACAATTGTGAAAAAGCGCAAAGAGCGTTGCACCGCCCTGATCATACACCATTCGCTATTTTCTTTTTCATGTAGCTTTTCTTCTCCCGCTGACGGCAAATTCTTTTGTTTTCTGACCGAATTCATTATAACATATTTTGTTAGCTGTCAACACCGCTGCCCGCAGACTCCGCCAGGAAGAAGGCCGCACGCAAGCCCTAAGGCTGGGCCGCAAAGCTTTCCGCAACAACACCATCTAACAATCCGGCAGTGCAATCCCGCCCAAGGGCTTTCAGGGGCCGAACCATTCTCCTAATCATTCTACCTGTAGATCTTTTCTTAAGGCGGCAGCTCCCCCTAAATAAACATGGCGTATTTCTTCCGGACGCATGGACGAATTTACCAGCATTAAAACCCGGATACAACGCGGCAAAGCACCCGGCACATCAATTTCCTCTGTACAAAACAAGGGCACATATTTCCACCCTAACTCGCGGGCGGCTTGTGCCGGAAAAACAGCGTTGAGATCTTTCGTCATGGAAAACACAACGGCCGCTATGTTTTCTTTTTCCAGTGAATTTTTTTGCTGCATTTTCTGCAGAAGCTCCTTTGTCGCCTGCAAAATTTCCCGGGCATCGTTGGCGGAAACATCCACAGCCCCCCGGATACCCCTGACCTTGAAAGACTGCATTTTTATAAACCTGGTTTTCCAAACTATACAATTGTATATAGCCTGGCGCTTGATAAATAGTCAAGCGGATAGCTCACAGGATACTCCTGGGGTGTGGGCCCCCAGCGGCACCTGTGTGGACTGGGCGGAGATACTACACAAGTCCCATTGCCAATAATAAACTGTTGTCTGTTACCATCCTGCAGGGCTAGGGGAGTTACCTACCCTGTAAATAAATCGTTGTATTTACATCCATAGATGGTGAAGCACAAGCTTCATGGAGGTCTATCCCTTATTACTAACGCCAGTGCCTTTCGCTAGGTGACGCCATCCAGCAGACCTGCCAAGCTACCAAAAAACCAGGTTTTTTCACCTCCATTTCTGATAATTTTTTGAATCACTTTATGGACAAGATGCCGCTTCGACAAGTGATGACGGTTGGAATTTTGCTTTGTAGGGTAAAAAAGTTTTTACTTCTTGCGGTAAAGTTTCCCGGTAGTTATAAGCTCCTCTGGCTATGACCATCGCCGCTGCAAAAGATTTTTATATTTCAAAGATTTAAAGGCCCAAAACTTAGCCAGAAAAGAGGTCCCCTTTGTCCAGTGTCGCTTAAACTTTAAAAATTGTGTCTTGACGACATTGGGGTCCACCTTATTGCGCTTCCCTTTATCCTTCTTCCTTTGTTCTGCAAATTATCTCCTGCAAAGCCCGTAAGGCCAGCAGATAGCTTTGTGCACCGAAACCGCTGATCTGCCCCCAAACAACAGGGGCGATCACCGAACGACGGCGAAAGGCCTCTCGGGCATAGATGTTGGAAAGGTGGACCTCGATCGCCGGCAGGTCAACTCCTGCCAGTGCATCCCGTAAGGCAATGCTGTAGTGAGTAAACGCCCCGGGGTTAATAATAATCCCCTCGTATTTCCCCGGCGCCTCGTGAATACAATCCAGCAGAGCACCTTCACTGTTGAATTGATAGCAGTCCGGGTCAAACCCCAGCTTTTCTGCCTCCTTCAAGATTAAGCTATTCAGCTCTGCCAGGCTTAAACGGCCATAGATTTTTACCTCCCTGCTTCCCAACAGGTTAAGATTGGGGCCGTGGAGGACGAGTATTTTTTTGCCGGTGCTCATCCTTAAAACACCCCTTTTCCCTTTTTGCCGGCGCGAAAAACATTAAATTTTCCGCGCCGGCAGGACATTAATTATTTCCCTGGCAATTTCCAGAGGACTCTTGCCGTTGGAATCCACGATATAATCGGCCTGCAGATAAAAAGGTCTTCTTTCGTCAAGCATTGCCGCTATCTTGGCCAGGGAATTATCCCCCTGCAAAAGCGGCCGCTCTTTCGTTCCCCTTAATCGACGGCAGGCCTCTGCAGCAGAAACATCCAGATAAACAACAACCGCGTTGACCCTTAAAGCAGCCAGATTCTCCGCCCGCAGGACAGCCCCGCCGCCGGTGGAAATCACGCAGGTCCCCGGGGGTTTTTGACCCAAAAAGGCCAGTATTTCCGTCTCCCTGTTACGAAAATACTCTTCCCCTTCACACTTGAAAACCTCATTGATACTCATTCCCAGCCGGCGAATGAGCAGTTCATCGCTGTCCCAAAAACTGACCCCCAGCATACGGGCCAGAATTTGGCCCACGCTGGTTTTTCCAGAGCCCATAAAGCCCGTCAGGCAAATGTTTTTCTTCAAAACCAACAAAAAGCACCGCCTCCCCCTGATACCCCCTACCCCACAGGACACTTGCCACGAGCACCAGCCGCGGGCACCAGCCGCGGGGACGGTCCTTGTGGTTGGGACACGCTACGGGCACGGGGCCAGCCACAGGGGCCTGCTGCGGAAAACAGTCCCTCTGCCTGTACTTCCATGCCAACCGAGGGGACGGGGGTTGTGGTTGGTGCCTGTTACGGCACCCGCCACGAGGAGAGTTCCTCTGTCTGTACCTCTAGGCTGTGGGCTGCCACAATCCCTGCGGGTGCATCCTTATAAATCTTAGAATCCCCAGCAGAAATCTTGGGATCTATTGTCTATTGGATGCCGGAAGTGTCACAGTTTTTGCTGTAAAAGAGCCTGCCGCATCGTTTCCGGCGGTGCTTTTTCCCCGGTAAAGATTTCAAACGCCTTCAGGCCCTGGCCCAGCAGCATATCCAAACCGTTTAAAGAAAAAATGCCTCTTTTTTCCGCCCAGCGCATAAACGCCGTTTGCGGAGGATTATAGCGCAGGTCAATCGCCGCCCGGCACCCCGGCAAATTTTCCTCCGGTAAAAAACCGTGTTCCACTGGATCACCGCTCACCGCATTAATCAACAGGGATGTCCCGGTCATAAATTCCGGAAATATCTTCTTCCCCAACCCTAGGACACGAACTTCACTTTCCCGAAAAACACCGCCTCGTATTAAAAGCCCCGCTAAAGCCTTGGCACGAGCCACAGTGCGATTGACAATCAGAAGCGACTGCACACCCGTCCTGGCCAAAGCCAGGGATACAGCCCTAGCCGCCCCTCCCGCCCCCAAGAGGCAAGCTTTCTGCCCCGAAAAAGCATTCCGGCCAAAATTATTTTCCAACAAATAGACAAAACCATCCACATCGGTGTTGCACCCGTACAGCCGGCCTTCTATATTTTTTACAGTGTTGACCGCTTCTAAAAAGTTTGCCTCCGGAGATAGTTTATCCAGATGCTGTCTTGCCGCTTCCTTATGTGGAGCCGTGATATTTACACCCTGCAGGCCTAAAGAAACGATGGCTTTCATCGCTGACCCTAAATTTTCCCGGGAAACACGGAAAGGCAGGTAACAAAAGTTTAGCCCCACCTCCCGGAAGGCCGCATTATGCATGGCCGGTGAAAGGGAGTGGTTGACCGGTTCTCCGAAAAGACCGACTATTTTTGTTTCACCGTTAACCAGCGTTTCAGGTGCGCCACGAGACAATAACCATCGCCTCCTTTTCTAGACTACGTTTACCTTTCCCGCCTGGCTGCCCGGCAATCCATCCCCATCTTTCAATTGCCCCCAACAAAGCAGCCACTTTACCAGCGCCCCAGATCCCAACCACAAGGTACGTCCCCGCGGTTGGCCAAACGTCGCTAGCAGCATCTCCGGTACCTGCACCAATCACAACCCCCGTCCCCGTGGTTGGGCGTCCCCGTGGTTGGGAGCTTAAGGATCCCCCTGGAGATCCCCCTGTAAGTATTCGGTAATAACCCTCTGTACAATGTTGAAGGGAGGTGCTTTGCAGACAAGCACTCTACCGGCACTTTGCGGGAGGATGAAAACCAGTTCGGCTCCTTCTTTCTTTTTATCATAAAATAGGGCTTGGGCCACAGCTTGCGGGTTTAAACCCGGCGGGGGGGAAGGAAATTTTAGCTGCTGCAGAAGAAGGGTGCGGATGCGCCGGGCAGAAGCCCGGTCCAAAATCTGCAGCAAAACGGCAAGCCTGGTCGCCATGAGCATGCCGCAGGCGACTGCTTCGCCATGCAGATAATAGGCAAAATCCGTGGCGGACTCCAAAGCATGGGCAAAAGTATGCCCAAAGTTCAGGATGCGGCGCAAATCTTTTTCCCGCTCATCACGAGAGACTATTTCCCCTTTAATCCTGACCGCGCGGAGAATAAACTTTAATAGTTGGGGGTGATCAGCCTGGAGCAAACTGTCTCCGGCTGGAAAACTTTCCCGGTGCAGGGATTCTAGGCGTGCAAAAAACTTTTTGTCCTGAATAAGGGCGTATTTCACCAACTCGGCCAGGCCGGCATTGAACTCCCGCCCTGGCAGGGTTTTAAGGGTTGCCGCATCACTGATCACCAAGGTTGGTTGGTAAAAAGCACCGATGAGGTTTTTCCCCCGGGGATGATTGACCGCCACCTTGCCCCCGACGCTGCTATCAACCATCGCCAGCAGCGTCGTCGGCACCTGTACATAGGGAACACCCCGTAAATATGTCGCCGCCACAAAACCGGCCAGGTCACCGATGACTCCCCCGCCCAAAGCAACGATCGCCGCGCGCCGGTCCAGGCCGGCCTGCAGGGCCCGCGTGTACAGGTTGGCCGCTGCCTCCAAGGATTTCTCTTGTTCTCCCCCCGCCAGCACTTCCAGGTAAGGTTTAAACCCGGCGGACTCGCAGGCTTTGCAGGCATCCCGGCGCGTAATGGGGGGCCACATTTTTATCACTGATCACCAGGACCGGGCCGGCCGGCAGATACCCGGAGATCAGGGGACCGGTATTTTTGAGCAGACCCCGGCCTAGAAAGACGGGATAACTGCTTGACGGCGTGCGTATTTGTATTTTAAACATCTAGACCCCACCATTCAGGTAATCTTGCACAAGCTGCCGGTAATGACGCCATCCCGCTTCTATTTCAAGCAGGGAATCTCCGGTAAATTTCTCCAGGAAGGCCCGCGCCACCTCCCAGGCAACCTGCGCCTCGCCGATCACGGCAGCAGCCGGCACAGCACAAACATCGGAGCGCTCCACAGCGGCATTTTTCATCTCGCCGGTGGCCAGGTCGATGCTGGGCAGCGCTTTTTTTAAGGTTGGAATGGGCTTCATGGCCGCCCTGATGACCAAAGGCTCGCCGTTGGTCATCCCCCCCTCCAGCCCTCCGGCATGGTTGGAGGACCGGGATATTTTTTTCCCTTGCTCAAAGCTCATTGTATCGTGAACCTCAGAGCCGTACTTTCCAGCCGCCGCAAAGCCCAGGCCGATCTCCACACCCTTGATCCCGGGGATGCTCATCAAAGCTCCGGCCAGGCGACCATCCAGCCGCCTGTCCCCCTGGACGTGACTGCCCAACCCCGGCGGCAGCCCTTCGACCACGATCTCGAAAACTCCGCCCAAAGTGTCGCCCTGCTCCCGGGCCGAGTCAATCGCCGCGATCATCAGCTGCTCTGCTTCCTCATCCAGACAGTAGAGCGGAGAGCGGCTCGTTTTTTGCCTGATCATTTCCACGCCCCATTCCGGCCGCCGCGGTGCAGCTTCGATCCCCCCCACGGCACAGACATATCCGGCACTTTTGATCTGAAAATGGCTTAACAATAAAGCTGCGACACTGCCAATGGCCACACGCATAGCCGTCTCCCGGGCACTGGCCCGCTCCAGCACATTACGCAGATCACGGTGAAAATATTTTATTCCCCCGGCCAGGTCCGCATGCCCCGGGCGGGGACAGGTGATCATTCTTTCATCTGTTTCATCGGCGGGATGCTGTGACATAACCTTTTGCCAGTTTTGCCAGTCCCTGTTTTCAAGCATCAACGCCAGAGGGCTGCCGGTTGTGCGGCCAAAGCGGATCCCGGAGAGGAATTGGACACGGTCTTTTTCGATAGACATACGCCCTCCCCGCCCATAGCCCCCCTGGCGCCTGGCCAGCTGCCGGTTCAGATAATCTTCCTCTATTTTCAGCCCCGCCGGCAATCCTTCAATGATCCCCACCAGCGCGGGGCCGTGGGATTCACCTGCTGTTAAATATCGCATCGCCCTGCAAGCAGTGACCTGCACAGCCTGCCATGTAGAAGGCAAACCGTGAGGGTCCCTGCTGCTCCCTCCTTTGCATGTACTGATGTCCTGAGTTAAACTATTATTCCGTTCGCTTTTTCCGCCGATTAGCGGGAAGCACTGTTTTCGCTCCGATCTTCCGGACACAGCACTACATCTCCGCTGTATCCCTCGTAAATAAGCTGATAAGGATGCCGCGTTCTATGATGTTCAAGCATGTAAGCAACTTGATGCTGTGGAATCATTCCAGATCATGCATGCAAATCTTTCCTGCTGTCTACTCTGTTAAATTGTCTAAGAGTGTAAAAAAATCAGGGAAGGAAACTCCTACAGATTCGATTCCCTGAATGATCGTTTCGCCGGTAGCAAAAAGTGAGGCAATAGCCAGGGCCATGGCTATACGGTGATCACCGTGGCTGGAACAAACCGCACCGTTTATTTTTTCTCCCCCTTTGATCACCAAGCCATCAGGGAGTTCCTCTATAGCCGCCCCCATCTTTCTCAGCTCCATGGCCAGGGCATGTAAACGATCGCTTTCTTTCAAACGCAGCTCACCGGCGCCGCGGATCACGGTTTCACCGGCAGCAAAAAGAGCGGCAACAGCCAGGATAGGTATTTCATCAACGAGCCGCGGGATCATGTGCGCGCTGATCTCCACACCTTTTAAGGTGCGGCCGCTTTGAACAAAAAGATCGGCCACCGGCTCACCGTTTTCTTCCCTTTGGTTTAAAACCCGGACAGTCGCCCCCATTTTTTCCAGAATGTCGAGTATTCCCGTGCGGGTAGGATTCACACCTACTTCTTCCAGCAAAAGCTCTCCCCGCGGGGCCAGCGCCGCGGCTACCAGGAAAAAAGCAGCTGAGGAGAGATCCCCGGGTATTTTCAACTTTTTTGCCGCCAACTTAAAGGGTGTTTCGAGGATAATCTCCCCTTTTGCACCCCTCCCGATCCTGCCACCCAGGTAAGAGAGCATTCTTTCCGTATGGTCCCTTGAGGGAGCCGGTTCAAGCAGTTCGACCCGGCCACGGGTGTAGAGCCCGGCCAGGAGAAGAGCTGATTTTACCTGAGCACTGGCTACCGGCAAACGGTAGCGGATAGGGGTCAAGTCTCCTCCCCGCACAGCCAGCGGCAAAAGAGTCCCCTTTTTGCGCCCTTCAATAAAGGCGCCCATCTGTCGCAAAGGTTTGGTGATCCTGTCCATCGGCCTGTTTCTTAACGAGTCATCTCCCGTTAAAACAGAAAAAAAAGGCTGCCCGGCCAAAACCCCCAGGAGAAGCCGGGCTGTCGTGCCAGAATTTCCCGCCTGCAGAAAATCATCCGGTTCCTGCAACCCTCGTAAACCCTGCCCCTTGACCAGCAGCCTTGGCCCTTCCGCTTGAAACTCCACGCCAAGCTTCTGCAGGCACCGCAGAGTAGCTTGTGTATCTTCCGCAGCAAGCAGACCTTCGATTTCCACTGTTCCCTCCACCAGGGAAGAAAAAATCAAGGCCCGGTGGGAAATGGATTTGTCTCCCGGTATTTTTGCCTGGCCCCTGACTTGTTCTCTGGGTTCCAGCGTGATCCCCATGTTTCACCCTTCCTTTCCCCAGGTATCCAGGGAGCGCCTGAAGATCCCGGCATCTTCGAGCATTTTAATGATCACAGTTTCGTTTTCTTTTTCCACATTGTATCGCAACAAATTCAATTCTCTCTGGAAATTTTTCAGAGCATCTTCCAAAAAAATTTTATTGGTCCTGAAGATATCATACCACATCCCCGGTTCCCCCATGGCAATACGGGTGGTATCCTTAAAACCATTCCCGATCAGATTGGAAAGCAGTGCACGCGAATAGCCATTGCTCTGCAGTGTCTGCACCAGGGCAACCGCAACCAGGTAGGGGAGATGGCTGACCAAAGCTGCAAACCTGTCGTGGGCCTCCGGCTCCAGAATGAAAGGTTTTGCTCCCATGGCCCGGACAGCCTGCTGCAGCTTTTCCAATGCCGGTTGGGGTGTTTGCCGTGTCGGGGTCAGTATATAAGCGGCATTTTCCAGGATCAAAGGGTCGGCTGCAGCAATTCCGGACTGTTCGGAACCGGCCATGGGATGACCGCCGATACCCGTCACTCCCGCGGGCAATAATTTCTCCATGGCGGCGACAATCTCTTTTTTGGTGCTCCCGACATCCGTGACCAGCGCACCTTGGGGCACAAAAGACGATATTTTCTGCAGCGTCTTTAAGATCTGCCCTACAGGCGCCGCGAGAATCACCAGTTCCGCCTCCTGCAAAGCCAGCCCCAAAGCGGCGGTCTCATCGACAGCCCCCCTGGCCCGGGCCTCAACCATCACACGGGGATCAAGATCATAGCCCCAGCGTTCCCCGGCCACCCCGTACCTACCCAGGGCCATGCCCACTGAGGCGCCCATCAGACCCAGTCCAATAATACAGCATTTGGCAAATAAGGGTTTACAGGGTCCGCCCAACAGCCTGGGCCACCCCCCTTAACAAGATAACCATTTGGGAAAATTTCTCCGGAATGAGAGACTGCGGGCCATCACAAAGCGCTTGATCCGGGAAAGGATGTACTTCCACCAGCAGCCCGTCAGCGCCTGCTGCCACGGCGGCCAGGCTCATGGCGGGAACCCATTTCCACTTTCCGGTTCCATGGCTGGGATCAACAAACACAGGAAGATGACTGAGCTCTTTGGCGATGGGTACAGCGCTGATATCCAGCGTGTTGCGGGTATATGTTTCAAAAGTGCGTATTCCTCTTTCACAAAGGATCACCCGGTGGTTACCGCTGCTGAGTAAGTACTCGGCAGCCATTAGCCACTCTTCAATCGTCGCCGACATACCCCTTTTGATTAAAACAGGTTTATTTATTTGGCCCAGTTCTTGAAGTAACTTGAAGTTCTGCATATTACGTGTACCCACCTGGAGGATATCAGCATAACGGGCTACAGTTTCAACGGAGTGCTGATCCATGACCTCGGTGATGATCGGCAAGCCTGTCAACTCTCTTGCTTCAGCCATGATTTTCAAACCTTCTTCTTCCAGACCCTGAAAGCTGTAGGGGGAGGTACGGGGTTTAAAGGCCCCTCCCCTGATTATCGATGCGCCTCCTTTTTTTACCTCTACCGCCGCCTGGAGATAAGAATCTTTGTCCTCCACGGCGCAGGGCCCGGCCATCAGGACAATTTTGGGGCCGCCGATCTCCACTCCCCCAACCTTGAAGGTGGTTTTTTCCTTCTGCAGCTCCCTGCTGGCGAGTTTAAAAGGTTGCGAAACAAAAACAACTTTTTCCACAGCCGGCATGGCCTCCAGGACAGTTTGGACTTCTTTCCGGGGGGAGCCAATCGCGCCCAAAATAGTCCTGTTTTCACCCTCGGAGCGGTGGATACTGTAGCCAAAACTTTTAATCCGCCCTTCAACCTCCTCCATATCCTCCTTGCTCGTACCGCCATGTAAAACAACGATCATCAGACATCCTCCTGCACTTCCTGTTATTTTAGCCGGCCTTGAGTTGGCCTAAAACAATCTTTACAGACTGTCCCCAAAACTCTCCCTGAATTTCGCCACCAATTTGGCCTGCCAATCTGAAACAGCAGCCAATTTACCAAAAAAGAAACGTAAAACCTGAGGTTCTTCCACAAAGGTCAGCCCGCCAATCAGCCGGCAATTTTCATAAAGCCAGACAATACGATCAATGGCATATTTGACCTGAGATAGAGTAAAAACACGCCGGGGCATGGCCAGCCGCAAAAGTTCCATATTGGATAATGTTTCCCGGCCATTTTCATCCCTTTGTTCGGATAGGGTTCCTCTTTCCATCCCCCGGACACCACTGGCAATATACAGAGCAGCAGCCAGAGCACCGGCAGGATATTCAGTCTGGGGAACATGCTCCAAAAACTCCATGGCATCAAGGTGGCAGCCCAAACCACCTGGCGGTGTAACGACCGGCACACCTGCTTTTTGCAGCTCATTTGTCATAAAGGCGATAAACTGCGGCCCCTGGCTGATCATATCCTCATCCATTGTTTCATCCAGGCCCACGGCGATAGCCTCCATTTCCCGCACGGACATGCCTCCATAAGTCAGGAACCCTTCGTAAAGCGGTATATATTCACGTATTTTCTGGTATATCTCCCTGCTATCTGTACAGATCCCGCCACCGCGGGCACAACCAAGTTTACGTGCTGAAAAATAAATGATATCGGAAAGATCTGCAAGTTCACGGGTAATCTCTCTGATGCTCATCTTTTTACATTTTTCTTCCCGCTCTTTAATAAAATAAAGATTATCAGCCAAAAGACTGGCATCAAAAATAAGCAGCAAACCAAACCGGTCACACACCCGGCGCACTTCCCGCATATTTTCCAGGGAAAAAGGCTGCCCGCCAATTAGGTTGGCACCGGCCTCCATGCGGACAAAGGCGATTTTTTCCACGCCATATCTCTCAATAAGGGCAAGCAGTTTGGAAATATCCATATTGCCTTTAAAGGGATGGTCACTCTTGACCTTCAAACCTTCATCCAGAAAAATTTCTTCCACAAGGCCGCCATTTAAAACAATATGCGCCTTGGTAGTCGTAAAATGATAATTCATTGGCACTACAGACCCTGGTTTCACATAAACCTGGGAAAGGATATTTTCACATGCCCGGCCCTGGTGCGCAGGCAGAAAAAACTCTTTGCCAAAAATCTCCCTGATTTTACTTTCCAGTTTAGTAAAAGTTTCCGAGCCGGCATAACTGTCATCTGCCTCCATCATCGCTGCCAGTTGCCTATCGCTCATGGCATTTACCCCGCTGTCCGTAAGCATATCCATAAAAACATCCCGGTTTTGGAGTAAAAAAGTATTGTTGCCTGCCGCGGTAATCGCTTCCCAACGCTGTTCAATGGGCCGAAGGTTTAATTTTTGGACAATGCGGACCTTATGCATCTCTAAGGGAACACTATCCCCATAATAAAATTTTACATGAGCCATGCCCTCATCACTCCTGTTATAATAGTATAGTAAAATAATTACAGAATCCCTGGTAAGAACGACTGCTTTCCCCCTATGCTCATAAAAACACCCGGCCACCGCCCTTTTACCACCTTATGAAATACGTCACGTCCAATACAACTTGACAACCCAATGGGGCAGTAAAATTTGAAAAGCTTCCATCCCATAGGGACGGAAGCTTTATCTTCACGCGGTACCACCCTGGTTGGGCCCATCAGGCCCCTCCTCTTTTCAGGGTACGTGCCGATTTTGCTCCAGCATTATACCCTCTCCTTTTTAACGGTAGAAATTTCCGTCAAAGCCTACTCGCCAACCGCCCATTAACCTGATGTAAAACGGCTGCTTTCGGTTTGCTGCTCCGGGGTGTATTTCAACAACCATCGATACCGGGTCACACCTTACCCCCGGCTCTCTGCCATCTACAAGGTTGCTTACTTCTCCCCTTCATTGTTTTTATCTAAACCCTGATTTATGAATCATTTTACACCATCAGGTATTTTTATGTCAAGATAATTTTTCACATCAAACGCTTGGTGGAACAAATCCGCCGGGCCCGGCATTTTATACCTGTCCAAACCATTACTTCTTCTATTTTCTTCATCCTATAGGACCTGGCCTCTTTAATCCTGATTCCTTCAATAAAAATCTGGCAAACCAGGGGTAAAAATTAACGGGGGGAAAATAAAAAAACCGCTTTTAAACATTGACACTGCTGAACTTTTCTGTTAAAATGATAAAAATCTTATCAAGAAAAAGGCTTTGAAAGAGGAAAGTAAACTGGTCAGGCACTCACCAGAGAGGCAGGGTCCCGGCTGTAAGCCCTGCTGGAGACGCATCCGGTTGAAGTTCCCTCCGGAGCCGCAGGCTGAAAACTCAGCTGTATCAGGGTAGTAGCTGGGAAAAGTAGGCTGGGCCGGGATTTTCACCCGTTAGCAACGAAAGAGGAATAGGATCCTTGTAATGAAGATCCCGCTCCTTGAGAAAGTGGGCTTTATTTTAAGCCAATGAGGGTGGTACCGCGGAAGCAACTTCCTGTCCCTGACAGGAAGTTTTTTTATTCTCCAAAAAAAGGTTTGCACTTTCGTCCCTGAAATAGTGTAAACCTTTTTTTTTTATCAAAAATCCAAAAGGAGTGATCCTCCATGATTATCTTCATGCAGCCGGAAGCCCTGCCCAAAGAAATCGAGGTCATAGAAAATTATTTAAAGGAACTGGATTGCCACTTTTTTACGATCAAAAATGCCCAAAAAATATTGCTCAGTGTTACAGGCAGCCAGACACATGGAGCGGTATCAACTCTTAAACTGTTACCCGGGGTGGCAAAAGTAGTCCCCGTAACAAGCCCCTATAAACTGGCCAGCAAAGAAGTGCAGAAAGAAAAAAGCATAATTGATCTGGGGGATGACCTCACCATCGGGGGGCAGGATATTATCGTTATGGCCGGTCCCTGTGCTGTAGAAAACGAAAAAACACTTTTTACCGTGGCTGAAAAAGTTGCCGCAGCCGGCGCAAAGGTTTTGCGCGGGGGAGCATTTAAACCCCGCACCTCCCCTTACAGCTTTCAGGGGCTGGAAGAAGAAGGCCTTAAACTGCTCGCCGCAGCCCGGGAAAGAACGGGCCTGAAAATCGTAACAGAAGTAGTCAACCCCCAGGATGTAGAGCTGGTTGCCGCTTATGCCGATATCTTGCAGATCGGTGCCCGTAATATGCATAATTACCCCCTGTTACAGAAAATAGGTAAACAGGGCCGCCCCATACTTTTAAAAAGAGGGCTTTCAGCCACCGTGAAAGAATGGCTCATGGCCGCAGAATATATCCTGTCCGGGGGAAATTTTAACGTGATTCTCTGCGAAAGAGGTATTCGCACTTTTGAAGATTATACCCGCAACACACTGGACATCAGCGCTGTTCCCCTGATTCACGATTTAAGCCATCTTCCTATTGTAGTGGATCCCAGCCACGGCAGCGGAAACAGCAAGCTTGTTCCGGCCCTTTCCAGAGCAGCTATCGCCTCAGGCGCTGACGGCCTCTTGATCGAAGTACACCCGCAACCGCAGAATGCCTACTGCGATGGCGATCAATCCCTGACACCCCAGGATTTTCACCTGCTCATGGAATCGTTACCGGGCCTGGCCAGAGCATGTGGGCGCAACATCGGGGAACCGCAAACAGACCTGCGGAACAGGGTAAAACATAATACAACTAACTATGCCGGTGTTTCCACGCTTTAAGAGACACACGGGATTAAAACATGAGGGGCAGCGAGGTGGGAAAGGCCGCCTGCCGACAAAGCAGCCGGCAGGCGAACAAATGAGCTCTAGGGAACAACGCTTTCCTGCTAATACATAGGGGTATAGGGGTGATTTATATGGAAAAATTATTGGGTTATCTGGGGCCGCCGGGCACTTTTAGCCATGAAGCAGCTTTAAATTATCGTGCCGGCCAGGCTTTCCGTTTAAAGCCCTTTCCCGCTATTGAACAGATTTTTGCAGCCGTGGAAAACAAAGAGGTTGATGAAGGAATAGTTCCCGTGGAAAATTCTCTGGAAGGTTCCCTGAACCTGACCTTCGATCTTCTCGCGGGCAACACTACCGTTAAAATAAAGGGCGAGCTGCTCTGCAAGGTGAAGCATTGCCTGCTGGCCCGTCCCGGGCAGGAAATGACCGAGATCGAGAAGGTGTACTCCCATCCCCAGGCCTTGGCCCAGTGCCGCCGCTATCTGGATCGGACCTTGCCGGGGGCTACCCGTACTGCTGTATCCAGCACAACAGAGGCTGCTTTAATGGCAGCACAAAGCAATCAAAAAGCGGCGATCGCCTCCCGGCGCGCCGCCGAACTTTACAGGCTGGAAATTCTCCAGGAAAATATACAGGACGGCCCCGGTGAAAATCTGACCCGTTTTCTGCTCCTCGCCCCGGAGGACACTCCTTTCACAGGCAGGGATAAAACTTCCTTGCTGCTCACCCTGCCGGACCGGCCGGGAAGCCTGCATTCCGCCCTGGGTATCTTTGCCCGTTATGATCTTAACCTGACCAAAATTGAATCCCGCCCCGTACGGGGCAACCTGGGAAAATATATATTTTTTCTGGATGTGGCCGGGCACCGTAAAGACGCCAAGCTGACCCGCGCCCTCCTGGAAGCAGAAGAAAAAAATATTAAGGTAAAAATACTGGGAAGCTACCCTCGCGCCGCAAACTGCAAATAAAACCTGCATAAAACCTACTGTAGATAAAACTCCGCAGCAAAAGGCCTGACCTGCCAGCGTATTCCCGGTAGCATTTGCCGGGAATACGCTGCACCGGGACGGCAGCCTGTCTGTTATCTACTGTACCTGCCTTAATTGCCGCTGTATTTATCCCATTATCCTCCGTTATCCGGACACTACTGATGAAAACTGACATTGCGTTTACGTAACAGATAAGATATGATCGTAGTTACCAAAGGTGGTATAATAAGGCAAGGCCTGAGCTGCCTAAATTGTGTGAAAAACAAGGGGTGAACCCTATGACCGACCGGGAACTATTAGAGCTTATTGCAAATCAAGTAATAAACCTTACAACCCAGGTAGACACACTCACAAAAGATGTTGGTGAAATGAAGGTCACCATGGCTACCAAACAGGAACTGGCAGAAATGAAGAACGCTATGGCTACCAAACAGGAATTGGCGGAGGTCAAAACTATTGTTGTCAAAATCGAAAATGACCATGGTCAAAAGCTGAGGGCCTTGTTTGATGGGTACAAGCTTATTTCAGAGAGGTTGGAAAGTATAGAGGATAAAGTATCGAAACACGAGGAAATTATTTCAAGAAGGATAAGGTAATTTTCCCCGGCATTCCCCTGTCCTTTAAACTTTGCCCGTATATGGTTCACCTTTTGTATTGTAGGTTAAGTTGAACACCATATCGGATAGCCATTTTTTAAATGACGGATTATCATTGAACTGTTTGAATAGCTCCTCAAACCAAATAAAGTACAAAGAGCCGGAATCACTTGAACAGTGATCTTCCGGCTTTTATTTTTACAGAACTTCCCCAACAAATTTCTGTAGCAAGGAGCGATGGCGACAAGGGGCGAAATATCCAATACCAACACGGTTTAGCTTATCGATCCATACTTTTTCGCCATCGGTTACGGAATACGTTGCGCCTTCTGATGGTTTGCAACTGCATACTCACTGAATTTGACGAGGCGCGTTTCGAGGCTGTCGCCATTCTCAAAAAGTTCCGGATAGCCGTCCAGCCAAACATATCCCTCGAAAAACGGTTCTGCCGAAGATGGACCGAAGGAATATACGCCTCCTTCGGTGCTCATAAGAAGGATACTCCTGCTGAGCAGGGCGTTTACTTCGTCCGCAAAGGCTATCATTTCAGGAGTGTCCAGTTCTTGGGTCCCGTTTATGTCAAATTCCAACATGCTGCTTCGTACGACGTTCTCCCGGCCACCCTCAAGATTAAAAATGGTATATACATATGTACAATAGCCCTGATACATTGTTGGATTATAACGTAAAAGGTAGTTTTCACCTTCCTGCTCGCAAAGGAACAGCGAATTCCAGCCCGCATGCACGGTATTGGCAGGCTCGCTCCATATTTCATTGCCGCCGCCATCAAGAACGCGCAGCGTCACATCAAAAGTGTTTTCCATTTGGGTTTTATCGAGATAAATGGCTTCCTCCCGGCCGTCCTTGTCTAAATCGGCATTTGCTAAAAGCTCCCACGGTTTAGTTGCTTCTAGGGATGGAACAATGCCGTCATTTGCCTTTTTTGCCGCAAATCCCGCAATCAAGACCACAACGAGCACAACAGAAACGGCAATGACCCATGCCGCTGGTTTTTTGAAATTCAGCACGCCCCTGATCCCTCCCTTAATATTTTCCTCGCTTAGCGCGGTGGACTACCGTTAATGAGGCGCCGCCCCGTTGCCAGGGACAACAACGATATGAAAATATGCCTTTTTGCCCCATCGCCTATCTCTTTCAAGACCCACTCATCGCAGGACATCTGCTCCTCGGGATATCCAGGTTCTGTCATGAGAGCCGAGAGCCTGTATGTTCATTACCAAGAACGGTCAGGGGGACTTGGCTGTTATGAGCATCGAGGAAAGCAATGACATAAGGGCCCAGATATGCTCCCCGTAATTTTAGTGTTTTTAATGCAGTAACAGTTTCCTCAACACATATATAGTTTTCAATATGGCCCTGGGAACTTTTTTATCCTATAATCTTACCGCTCTTTTACTACTTGCATAAAATGTAATACAAATGTTATAATAATATAGAGGTGGTTAAAAATGAAAACTGTTAAACTGCGTAAAGTAGGTAACAGCTTTGGCTTCACTATACCAAAAGAACTCATTGAAAAATACAATCTTAAAGAGGGAGAGGAATTACATGTTATCGAAAGGAATGATGGTTTTACCTTAACTCCATATGATCCTGATTTTGAAAAGTGGAGTGAAACATTTAATAAAACTAATAAAAAATATCCAAACACCTTAAAAGAATTATCAAAATGAAAAAGATAATTTTTATCCCTAAAGACATTATACTATACTTTCATAATCAGCTAATTCAAACTTATGGTGGGAGTTATGGAATTAGAGACGAAAAATTACTGGACTCTGCACTTGAACAACCTAAAGTAACATACGCAGGCAAGTACTTGCATGATACTTTAATGAACATGGCTGCTGCCTATGGATATCATTTATGTAATAATCATCCTTTTATCGACGGCAATAAGAGAATAGCTCTTGTTGCTATGGATACCTTTCTTCAACAAAACGGTTTTGAAATTGTCGCTTCAGAGAAAGAAGCATACAAAATAATGATTAAACTCTCAACAGGTGAACTGACAAAAAATGAACTGACAAAATGGCTGAAAAATAACACATCAAAAATAACCGATTAGACTTTGCAATCGGGTAGGAGGCTACCCATTAATTTGGGTAGACTCCTACTCGATCAACCTTGGCAACCAGGCTATCATAATGGCTTTCGCCATCGTAGACCCTTTGGCTTTGCGTCCCCGGCTTTCACCGGGTTTGCCCTTTACGTCATTTATACAGTTTTTAGTTCATAGCGCACAACATTTATTTTGACAGCAGATTATACAGCACCTGATCCATTTCTGCCCTGGTGGTTGTACTTGTTGGATTTAACTTTCCGGCATTACCGCCAATAGTTCCTGTTTTAACCAGCAGTGTCATGGCTTCTTTCGCCCATGAGTCAATCTGTCCCGCATCGGAGAAGTCGGAGAGCGTCTTGCCGGAATCACCCTGTGGCAACTGCCCGATGACTTTGAGGGCGTTGTACAGCAGAGTGAACATTTCCTGCCGGGTAATTTCCTTGCTCGGAGCATACATGTTGTTGCCCGCCCCAGCGGTTATACCGAGCCGCTTTGCCGCCGCGAGATAGCCGGTGTAGTATGTGTTGCCCGCGTCGGAGAAGTTATCAGCCGGGCTCGTATCCGGTGCGATGCCATAGGCGCGCATCATCAGGACGATGAATTCACCGCGCGAAAGTTGCGCGTCGGGGCTGTACTTTCCATTCCCTGTGCCTGTGGTGATTTCCCTTGCGGCGATAAAGGATACAGCCGGAGCATACCATGCACCTGCCGGCACATCGTTGAAGCTCACCTTGTTATATGCCACTGCATAATCGCTGAAATGAGTGGTGTTGAAGGTGACTGTGCCTGTCACAGGCTCGAAACGGCCATTTGGCATGGTGATAACATTGCCTGAGCCGTCGATATACCAGATGACTATACTCTCCGGATTGGCAAGCTCCGCCGCTGTCGGGGTATAGGGGATGGATACCGTTACCGGCGCGTTGGGGTTAGACCAGTCGGTCTGCCTGCCGTCGATGGACAGCGTAAGCCGAATGAGCGGCTTATCGCCGATGGCATCCCTGACATTCTCCGGCAGGTTGGATTTATTTCCCTTACCGATAGAGATTTCCGCCTTGCTTCCGCTGATTCCCTTAACGCCTGTCAGCATATTTGACGGAACGGTGATACTGCCCGCATCGGTATTGAGGGTCAGCGTACCTTGACCATCAGCCGTTGACAAGTCCGCAACCGGTATGCCGACTGAATAGGTGTCGACGCCGGGGATGGATGGTATCGTGATGACGGTTCCATCCGACACAAGGCCGCTCTGAGCGCTTATATTTATGGAAGCGCTTCCGCTGTCCTTATTGACCGTTACCGGAAGTATCGATTCAGAGCCGCTTCCCGCTTTAACATCCGCGTTATAGGCCGGGGTTGTCGGAGTGTTTCCGCCGCCGCCGCCACCGCCATTTCCGGGGTTTATCGGCGCGGCAGCAGTAACTGTGACATGGATCGTCTGCCGGATATTTTTATCCGCCGTTTTGGCCGTGATCAGGGCGATCCCTTCAGTAAGGGCCTGGATCCTGCCATTTTGGTCAACGGAAGCCACCGCCGGGTTGTCGGACCAGTAGGACATGTTTTTGTTGGTGGCATTGGCAGGTGATATAGCAGGTGTAAGGTTATAGGTACTTCCCTTTTGGATGCTTAAGTCCGTCAAAGCCTTCCCATCTTTGTCCGCTATAACCATATGGGAAACTATCACCGGTCTAGGAGGATAAGCTGCTTTTACGGTAAAATCAGCCTTCTTGCTTACATCGTCCACTGCTGTTGCGGTTATTTGAACAGTACCCTCACCCATGGAAAATACTTTTCCGTCATCCGAAATCCATACCAGATTTGCGTTGGAGGATTGGAGTACCGCCCTTTTATCCAGCATCCCCTCTTCACCGGGGTTATCGGCGGTAAAGATCAACGTATCCATAACATCCCGGGTAATGTCCTTTCCCGGCTCCACCGTTATATCAGAGGCGGTCAGATTTCCAATAAGGGCGGCGGCAGGAACGGTTCCAAGCCCGGTATAATCATCCGTCATGGAGAAACCGGCATAATCCGCTACAGCTTTATTTACTATCAGCGTATACTGCCCGCCCACTGTCAGAGGTGCATCCGGAATAAATCTTGCAACTTTAGTCAGACTCAGTCCGCCTACTCCTGTTTTTACCGGAACAGGATATTCGGCAGTTACAGGTACGGTGCTTCCACTGCCGTCGGCATACACGGCAAGGCTGACGGAATTTGCCTCGTCAAGCGACCGGATATCCATATATTTGCTGAAATATACGTCCACATATCGTCCGCCGCCGCCCCACACTGTTTTTTCAACGGCGGGCTTTTCCAGCTTCACCATAGGAATATTGACATCCAATTGGGGAGGAGGGACCGGCAGTGCGTCGCTGTAGGCTGTCTGGTAGCCCTCTTTGACGTATTGCACCATCCACCAGCCCTCGGGCACATCCCAGGCGTACCTTCCTTCGGCGTTGGTGGTCTGGGGATTTTCCTGCAGGTACCATTCGGCGTCCCAGAACTGCCACCCATCGCTGGCCTTGGCGGAAGCCGCGTCAGGAGCCGCTTCTTTTGGAAGGAACAGGGCTGTGGCGGTGACCCCCTCAATGCGGTCGTCCTCTACCCCTTCGTACACAAATCCGCTGGGGTCATAGATCCAGTGGGGCCTCAAAGGCTTTCTTCCGGGCCTGCGGGAACCGGGGGGATAACCATTATTATCATCTTCCCCGTCATAATCATACCACTTATCACGCTGGTATATATACCAATACCAGTACCAGTAGGAGTCCATGGGTTTAGTATGGGACGCCCAAATTGGCTTCTCATTACCTTCTTCATACTCCTCCTCGCCCCCCGGTAAGCTGCGAAACTCGGTCATGAGCCTATTGTAATCAGATGTAAACTCATTATCAAACATATCGCCCAGTAGCTTTCCGGATATCAGATCGGCCGCACCTACTACAACCTGCCCCAGCAAGGGTACCAGATTCCCGGCCTCCGCCACAATGCTTCCTATAGAGCCAAGGGATTTGCCCATGAGAATGTTTTCACCCATCATCGCTATCTGCCCGTCATAATACTCTGCTAAATGAGGCGCCAGGTTGGGTCTTACACTCTCATATTTTGCCATAAGGTTCGCCATTTGCGCGCTTGTGGAAAGATCACCGTAAGCACCCAACAGATCATTCCCGTCGCTTACCACATCAAGAACGGCCTTAACGGTTTCAAGGCCCGCGCTTGCGGCAAGCAATCTCATCTGTCCCGCCTGGTAGTCTGCCGGTTGGGGGAAAAGCCGCCTGTCCAGATAGGCTGTTATCACATATCTCCCATCTATAAACTCGTAGGAAAAATCATAGCCGTACAGGCCGTTCCCCAGATTAGTGCGGTTCTTTGCCTTGGAAGTGTCGAATGTCACCGGCTCCAGCGTCATACCCGCAGTGATGCTTCCATCCTGCATCGTCAACTTGAACCTGGGGATGTCTAAAGCTCTTATATATCCGTCAGCGCCATACTCAAGATGAACATCATCTATGGTAGTCCCTTCCTCTACAAACTCAGCTTCTGCTTCTTTTACAGATGGCGGGACCAAATCATGGATAAATTTTGATATATCTTCGGGTTCAATTAATTCCTCCTCGTAATCCACAATGATTTCAGAAGAAGTAGACATGGAATAGGGAACCAGAGCTCTGAATTCATTACCCTGGCGGGTGGCATCACATCCCAGTATCTTTACATTTCTCACCCTTTCATTATCGCTGAAGGAAACACCGGCTAAAAAATCACCTTGCCCGCTTATGGCAAAGGGAAACTTTGGTGACCCGTTTGGGTCGATTTTAATAGCATTGTTGCCCTGTCCCAGTGTAAACTCCGTCATATAGACCCCTTCAACCCCTACCAGTATCAAATCCCTATCAAAGTACTCCACACCGTCCGCCATTGTCTTTGCCATTATGTGATGAAAGGCCGGGGCTCCCATGTCGGGTAATAAAAGGCTGGCAGACCATTGGCCCGTTTGGGTGGCTTGCGCCTCGCCAATTTTAATATTGCCGTCATAAAGTTCCACAATATTATTGGCAGGGGCCAGGCCGCTGAACTTAACGGGATTTCCCATGAGATATTTATCTATATCAAGGGGCGAATCTAAGGTTATCATCTTTGTAGGAATTTCAAAGGAACCAAACATTTCAGACCGCTGAGTTCCCCACGCAGTAAACCTGAGCTCGGCACTTGCACACATTTTATCGTAAATAGCCGGAGTGCTGACCCTGACCTGGTAAGTTAAAGTGCCCGCGGCTCCCTCAATGCTGTCCTTTAAGTCAAGGGTTATGGCGCCGGCACTTTCGTCAATGACAGGATTTGCAGTTGTATTGCCCCTTGTCATCCTGTGGACGGCGGAACCCTCTACATAGGTGGCGCCAAGCGGTATCTGCGCCACAAGATCGAGTTTGCCTGGGGTTATGACTCTATCACGGTCATAGTCATAAACAACCCTTAATGTAACAACTCTTCCGGGCAGCGCGGCAGCGCTGTTTGGGGTAATGCCACTGGCTGCCTTATATCTGAAGTATAAATCTGATATATGATAATTTATAACTTGAGTACCGAGGTCGCTGATTTCTCCGTCCTTCACCTCGATATTTTCGACTCTAATGCAGTTGGAGTCATTCTGCCACCAGCTATAGTGAAACTGACCCCCGTATCTATCCCAGGATAATACAATGTTATATCGACCTTCCGGCAAGCTTTGAGAAATATAGGGAGCAGATGATTCACCAGTGCTTACATATTGGCCGTTATCGGCTGCAAACAGATACATGTACCTTTTTTCGCCTATCCTTTTACTTCCGGTTTGGTCTGTGACATTGGCACATATACTTCCCATTTCTTTTAAAAAAACTGTAACTTCCGCATAATTGTTCTCATTTATGACGGCCGTGGCCGAGCCTTTTCCAAGGCCGAATCGTTCTCCATCGTATGAAACCTCTACTGTATCGCCAGGTTCTCCCGGTATGGAAAAATAACCGGTACCGTCATCCGTCCACCTTGTTGAACCTGTTGTTTCGTTTACAATTTTTAAATTAGAACGTCCCATTATCCCTAATGATACTAAGTTGTTTGCGATAATTGCTTTTCCTATGTTTCCGGAGAGATCCATTGTTTTCAGGATCACCTTTATAGTGGGCGTTAAATAGTGCGAAAAGGTGACATCACGAGTGTTAATTCCCTCCTTCAGCAAAAGTTTCTCTTTTTGCTCCATATTTCCCTTATAAAAGGCTACTTCAATTTCATCTGGGATTTTAGCTGCCTGCAAGGTATATACACCGTTGGAGTCCGTTTTGGAAGACAAGTATATTCTTACTATTGGCCTTCCATCTTTGTAAACTCCCTTTGCAAGGGATACATAAACATCTTCCAAGGGAACTCCATCGCTGTTCCTCACGGTACCTGTAATCGTTACCATTTTTGCTTTCTTTATCCTGACTTCAAACTCATTATCACCCACTGCCGCAATTTCCGCCTGCAAAGACCCGTCTTCATACCAGTCAGACCCATCGTTTGTTCTTGAGTAATACGTGGTCGTAAACTCAATCTGTGAACCTTTTAACGCACCTTTAATGAAATATGGAGCCTCTGCCGCTGCGTAGCCATTTTCATCCGTATATGAGGAACGCGTTGTTTTTATCCCATTAGCATATGTTGCCTTGCCTGTTACCATGGCGTTTTTAACCGGGAGTCCGGTATTATCATCTACAACCCTGACTTTGATATTAGAAGGGGCGCCAATCTCATAATTGAGTACGGTTTCCAGACCGCCCTTGACATCTATGGCAGTGCTTTGATAAATCGACCGGTAATTGGCATCGTAATGCACGAAAATATAATCCAGAGCCGGATCCAGGCCTTCAATTATGATATTACCGTCTTTAAACTGCCCGGTGAATCTGCCGCCGCTTTTGGCAGTGCTGATGGTAGCAAAAGACGCAGCCAATAATTGGTTATAAGTTTTAGCCTCCTCAGAACTCAGCCCGGCGGGCGGCTGCACTGCGGCTTTAAGTCTGCCCGCCACCCTGCTGTTTATTTCTACCTTTTGGGGTGTGCTCCCGGGCACTTTTCCCTCCAGGGACACTATTTCCCATATACCTTCGGTTAAGGGAAAATCCGTAGTATATCTTTTGCTGCCGGATGACGTTTCGGAAAGAGTGACCGTGCTTGATTTTTCTTCTATATTTGTACGATCACTCTTCAATTCCCTGTAGTATACCGTAACCTCCGGCTCCAGGCCTGTTTCTGTTGAGGTTAGTTCAATTTTTGCTGTATCCCCCATATAAAGGGAGCCTTTAATGTTTTTGCGGGGGGCATTAAGCTTTAATTCCACTATCTCCGGTACTGCCAGAGGTTCGGTGGTGACACTGACAGTCGGTCCGTCCGTTGTCCATTGTCCGTCCCCATCTCCTGCCTGTACCTGAAAATTATAGGTGGTAGAAGGCAAAAGTCCGGTAACTTCAAAAGTATTGCTTGAGCCTAAAGTCTGGATAAGCGTACCGTCCTGATATATCTTGTAACCCGTTACTGCAACGTCATCCTGAGCCGGTGTCCAGCTTAAGTTAACCGTGTCGTAAGTGGCGCTACTTACCGTCAGTGTACTCCCCTCAGGCCAGGTGGGAGGATTGCTGATGGGCGGCGAAAGGGTGGTGACAGTAACAGTCGGCCCGTCGGTTGTCCACTGTCCACTGCCGTTCCCGGCCTCGACCCGAAAGGTGTACTCTGTCTTTGGTGAGAGTCCGGTGATTTCACAGGCAGTAGCTTTACCGTCAACGGTCTGAATCAGCGTATCGTTCTGATATATTTTGTACTCCGTCACCCCATAGTCCTCTGAAGCCGCTGTCCAGCTTAAACAAGCTGATTCGCTGGTCACGCTGCTTGCTGTCAAGGTACTGCCTTCCGGCCAGGGAGGTAAGACCGGATCGGTGGTATCTATTATGTTTACCTTTAACTCCACGCTTATATACCTACTGAATTTAAGCGTAAATGTTTCTTGACCTACAGGTAATAAATCCAGGAGTTCTTTTTTTAAGGTTAAATAATATTTACCGCTGCTATCATCCGTGCTAAAATCGTAATGCTCATCTGAGACAAAATAGTTTTCGCCATAATTTATTTTGATAAGCTCCAGAGCATTCTCCAACCAATTAACTTCAACCCTTACATCCTCCTGATTGGCTGGATTTTTGTCAAAACTTGCTGTTTCGGGATCAAGTGCAGCACCTTCCTGAACAGAAGTTACAATCAAAGGAGCCTCCGTAAAGACTTCTAAGTCGTTAACAGTTACCTTAATATGCTTGCCGTCATGGTCTGCCGTCAATTCTGTGCCATTGGCCGGATCGGTAGTGATGCCCCAGCTTTCGAAGCCGCTATAGGGTACATATTCGGGATCACCCTGAGCAAATTCCAATTTGACAAACAAACCATCTTCGTCATCGTCGCCGAATGGCCCCAAATGCAGTGATTCGCCTACATAATAGAACAGTTTGGGTGGGTTTAATATTGTAATGCCGGTTATGTTGCTTACGCCGCCTCCACCGCCACTACCACCACCGCTTCCGCTATCTTCGGCGTAAACAGCTCCTCCAGCCGGTATCATGCTTAGGCTCAGAAGAAAAACCAAAAATACCGATAGAATCTTTTTCACGCTCTAGAACTCCCTTCATTTTTTATAGGCTTCATATACCTTTACAGCTATCAAAACAGCTTGGTATAACTACCAAAGCTAACGTAAATACGTTTTCATAAATGACCCTCCTTGCATGATATGACCAGCAGGATAATTTCCGGTTGGTCATATTTATTTTTCAATGGCAACAGTTCAGGGAACCGAAATCACGATGTGCTTTACTCATGACATAAACACAATCACGCCGTGGGTGATTTCAGCGTCATCGGCCGGAACAGGAAAAATAACGACCCTATTGAAACGGTCAGGCTCCGCCGCTCTTTGCTGCGTAATTTCTGAAAAAATGAAAAACGGGTTCTTTAAGTCCTCTAAAAAGAAGGTATTCCCGGCGAAGACCCCTGTGATGGCGGCAGCCAGTCGCATATCGTTGATCTTGTGTTGAAGAATGCGTGCGGCTCCTTTTTCCGGATACATGACCCGCGTTTTTGTTTCCGCCGTAAAAGCCTTATTTGTCATGGCCAGTGTATACTGTGGTGTAAATATAGCGAGGGGATAAGGGAGAAAGTCGATTATTTGAGAAAACAGCCCCTCATTTTCGATAAGCGTCTGAAATTTTCTTATCATATGACCTTGAGTCTCTGTTCTTTCCTCCAACATTTTCTGTACTTCCAACAGTTCCTCAAGCAGCTGCTCTTTCGTTTTGCCCCCCATATGAACGCTCCTTTCCAGCCAAAGTGCCGATATTTTCATTATGGCTACCAATATTTTATTAGCCCGCCGGCTGTGAGGATAGGTTGGATATGCTTATAATTAGTAAGGAAAGTGCGATCTTGAAAATAAGAGCCCCTACCCGTCAACGCAATCAAGGATTGCTGACGGATCCCGGGAACCTTGTTGTATTCACAATAAAAAAAGCCGGGCTTTCGTACACACAAAAGCCTGGCTTTTTCTTATTACTTTTTATGGCAATTTTTTATTCTGACTTTTTCCGGTAAGCAGAAGGGGAAAGTCCGGTTTTATTTTTAAATACTCGGGCGGAATGGCCGTTATAGTCCATGTTGCAGGCGGCAAAGGCTTGGGCGATGGAAAGGTTGGTATCCAGCAGCTTCTCCTTCAATTTACTGATTTTATAATTAGTATAATACTCATGAGGCGTTACACCGGTATGCTTCTTGAACAGCTTTGTAAAATGGGCTTTGCTGAGGCAGGCCGCCCTTGCCGTTTCGTTCAAGTCAAACCTTTCCAGCCAGTGGATTTCTATGTATTCTTTTGCCTTTTCAATTTCATCCTTGCCGCGATAAACCCTCCTGTTGATTAAAAATGCCGCGACATAGATCACCCGTTTTTCGTCATCCAGAATAGGGAAAACCGTAATGTCCTGGTATATGGCCTCTACATCGAAGTCCTGTATGCCGTAACGCTCCGCAATTCCTTCCAAAGGCACTCTGACATCCGGAAAAAAGACGGTTTCCCCACTAAATGCCCGCTTTAACGCATGGATCTGACCTGTTGCGATGACATCAGGATCTTTAAATACATTGTATTTCCCGACAACCGTGTCCGGACTGATAGCATGATATTCAGCCAGCATAGCCTTATTCACCAGCACCGAGGTTCCGTCCGGAGCGTAAATCTGAATCGGATAGGGGAAGCACTCAATCACCTTGGCAAGCAGTTCTTCTTTTCCAAAGAGCGATTGAAACGACTTTATAATAGGAGGTCATTATCGTCTCCAAAGTCCCAAATATCGGTGCTCCAGCCTGTGTAGATTGCGACTCCATCAATTACACTATCAGCCATTCCTTTCACCAAGCATTTATTTATTGCTCAATTTGATTCTCCGACCTCTACATCATTAATTAAAAGAAAGCAAAACCCAAAACTGCTGAAATCCGGTTTGTTTCAAGCCTTTTGGGCAAAAATAAAACCACCCACCGATAAAATTCTTTTTATCAATAGATGGTAGATTATTTGGTGGAGCTGGCGGGATTCGAACCCGCGACCTCCTCCATGCCAAGGAGGCGCGCTCCCCCTGCGCCACAGCCCCATATGTCTTTTCCTTTTACATTATAGCCACTCTTTGTTAGCCTGTCAACACCACTTCCCACAAAACACAAAAACACCCCAAATAAAAAGTACGCCGCCAGCGGCGTACTTTTTGAAAACTTCTCAATTCCTAACCGCCTCTAATCTTCTACTTCAATAGCCTCCTCGGGGCACTCGTCAACACAAGAAGCGCAATCCGTACACTCATCAACATCAACTACAGCTACGTCATCTTTAAGAGTAATAGCTTCGGTAGGACATACATCCGCGCAGCTGCCGCAACCAGAGCACTTTTCCGCATCAACTTTGGCTGGCATAATTTCCCCTCCCCGGTAAATTATAATATTTATAATAAAAACTTAAACCAATTAATATTAAAGCATATTTATTGAAAACCGTCAATTATTTTTTGTACGGTAATCAGCAAGGATTGCACAAACTGGTGCTTCTTTCCAGCTGGCCGTGCTTTTTTACTCCTTTTCTCCCGAGTATTTTTTTGATAGACTTATCTCAGGAGGAAGCACCTTTGGAGGAAACACTTTTGACGCTCTACAGATGGGGAAAAAAATACTACCACAATGCCTTACCGCTGCTTTCCGCTCTTTTTTCACTGCTTGCTTTTATGCCCGGGAATAAAGGGTATCTGGGGTGGATTTGTTTATTGCCTCTTTTCTTTTACATTGAAAAAGAGATTTCGTCCGGGAAAAAGTGTTTCCGGGGTGGGTTTTTAGCAGGATTTATTTTTTTTCTGCATCTTAACTCCTACATATCCCTTTCCGTAAATTTCTTTTTCACGCGTTATTTCGGCATCCTGGTGGTCGTTGCCACGGCCCTCTATTCCGCTCTTTTTTGGGGCCTTTTTTCCTTAACTGCCTCCTTCATCCTGCAGGATAAAAAAATACTTCTGCCCGCCCTGGCCCTGCCTTCAGCCTGGGTGCTGGGGGAGTACCTGCGCTCGCAAGGTTTTCTGGGACATACAGGCGGTTTTTTAGGCTACACTCAGGAAAGTATCCCTCTCTTGCAAAGCATCTCCCTGTACGGCTACTGGGGCCTTTCCTTTTTAATGGTCTTCGCACAGGCGCTTATTTTTCTACTCTGGCGCAGCCACCGGGAAAAAGTTGGCCGCCGCTGCTGCAGAGAGATAATCATTTCTGTTTTCATCTTTCTTGCTCTTTTAGGGGGCGGCTTATACCTGCCTTCTCTTTTTCCTGTAGAGAAAAATGACAGACCCTTACGTCTGGCCCTGGTGCAAGGCAATATCCCCCAGGAAGATATCCTCAACCCCTCCCTGTCCCGCCAAAATTTTCAAAAATACCTGGATTTAAGCCGCCGGGCACACACTCTTTATGCCCCTCTCGATTTAATTGTCTGGCCCGAAACAGTTTTTTCCGCCAACGTGGCAAGAAATCACCCTGAAGCAGAAAAAGAAATGGCCGCCCTCTCGGAAGAAACAGGAGCCGCCATACTTTTTGGAGCCATGTATGAAGATCAAAGCGAACAGAAAACATTCAACTCCGTCCTCCTGCAAAAAGATAGGGAGAACTTAGGAAAACGCTACGATAAAATCAAATTGGTCCCGTTTGCAGAGTATTTCCCTTTGCCCAACTTGTTAAACAGCTTTTTCAACCTGAACATTTCCCTGGGAACCTATACACCCGGAACCGCTGCTCAAAGTTTTAATTTTAAGGATTTCTTTTTTGGCGGGATCATCTGTTTTGAATCTTATTTTCCTCACCCGGCCCGTAGTATTGTGCAAAAAGGTGCTGACCATCTCTTTGTTCTCACCAACGATGCCTGGTTTCTGGACAGCAACGGGTTGGAACAGCATGCGCGCGCCGCGGCCATCCGGGCTCTGGAAACAGGAGTGGGCGTTACACAGATCGCCAATACCGGCTATACCATCTCTTTTGATCCCTACGGCCAGGAAGTTTTACGCTTGCCTGTTTTACAGGAAGGAGTAGCCCTTCTGGAGACAAAAATGCCCCGTCGCCAGACCCTTTACCTTCTTGGCGGCAACTACTTCCTTTACCCCTGCCTGTTAATCCTTTTTATCGCCTGCCGCAAGTCTTTCCTCAGGGAACAATCCCTTTAATCAGCACCAACGGCGTTCCGGCATCAGCTGAACCGCTGACCAGATCCGCAAGGCTGGCCAGGACATCCTCCATGCGCCGGGGTGTTGTCCCCCCCAATTCCATACAATCAGGTTCCCTTTCTTTGGCAGCCTCTTCTGCCAGCAGTGCGGTGATTTCCTGCTTCGATTTTCCCTGCTGGTGATAAATATCGATCAGGTATTTAATCTTTAACCCCTGGCGCAGGTTGTTTACCCCGGAGGTCGCACCAAAAGCCGGCAGCGGATCCGCCAGTTCATAAATACCGCTGCGGGGGTCTTTATAAGCGCCATCCCCATTAATAATGACCTCCACTTTTTTGCCCGTTTCCTGAAAAATCCGCTCCTGCAGTGCATAGGCAAATTTATCCGCCTCCCGGGGAGCAAGTTTAATCATGTTTCCAGCGGACATGTTGCTGCCTAAAAGCCCCCATTCCGACCAGGCTTCAAGGCTGCTGTCATTAAACAAATCCTGTAAGGTGAATACATTTGGAATCTGAGCAGCCAGCTTCTGCCTGGTCCCCTCCCGCGTATGAATATCTGCGGCAATAACGGCATCAGGGTGATATTCTAAAATTCTCAAAGGATCGTTACATAAAAATATGGTTGGACGCGCCCCTGTTTTGGTGATAGTTTGACGGTACAGTTCCAGATAATCGATCCCGGTAACAGGGTGAAAATAGTTTTTCCCAAGGTCTTCCGGAGTAATCAAATCTTTTTTTTGAGACTCCAGCTTGGCCGCCACTTCCGGGGGAATAAACTGATTTCCCACCTCATCGCAGGGATAAGACAGCTGCACAATAACTTCCCCCTGCGGCACAGTCGCTGCGATTCCTTCCAGGACAAGATTAAAACGGTTACGGCTGGCAATAGGGAAAAGAACCCCTATTTTCTGTGCCGGCAAAAGAGACATTTTTTCTTTAACCTCATTGGCCACCTCTGCAGTTGTTACAAAATTATTTTGTGCACGGGCCAACACGGATTCCGTAATACAAAGCGCATCCCGGGACGCAAGCAGACCATCCCTGTCCAATTTTTGCAGAGATTCCAGAATTAAGTCAACCAAATCACAACCAGGTAAAATAATGCCCATTTTAATTCCCAGAGCACAGGGACCAATATATTCCGGTAGACTCAATTTTCTACCTCCCCCAATAAATCCGTTATTAAAATTCACCAGCAATCAAGTTAAGCTTACCTGGCCTGAACAACAGGCCGTTCCTTTGTTTGTTTGCCAATTTCCTTACCCACAGATAGTATAACCACAGTAATCACAGTAGCTGCAGAGTGCATCGGGGATCATATAGCCAATTTTGCATGAGCTGCAGATACGGATATTTTTCGGGCCCCCGACAGCATTAAGGCGGTAAGGAATTTTTTTCCGGGCTGCTTTGGCCAATTCCTGCCCGATAAAATCAGTACAGGAAAGCACCGTCGTCTCCGGGTGCATAATGCAGGATGGACATTTTTCCTCACGTAGTTTTTCAATAATTTCACCAATATCCACGCCTGCACGAATAGAAATGGAGATGATTTTGGCCAGGGCATTGGATAAAGGAGGGCAGCCCTCCTCGCCTACAGAAGTAAAGACCTCACAAACCTGCTCCGTACCATCCTCCATGATCTCTTTGTTGACAGTTACATATAGTTTTCCACAAAAACCAATGCGTTTACGGGTAGTTTGCCCGTAAGTGGTTTCAGGCCGCCCCCGTGGTACGGCACCGCCTTTTGCCTCTTCGCCTTTCTTTTGTGCAGCGGTAGAGGTGATCACCTGCCGATCCCTGGAGCCGTCCCGGTAGTAGGTTATACCTTTGACGCCCAGGCGCCAGGCCTGAAGAAAAGCCTCCCGGCATTCTTCCACGGTAGCATGCTCCGGGGCATTGATTGTTTTGGAAACAGCGTTATCCACCCATTTTTGTAAAGATGCCTGCATCCTGATATGCTCCAAAGGTGCAATATCATGGGCACAGATAAACAGGCGGCGCAGATCCTCGGGGATCGCGGCAAGTTCACTGATCCCCTCCGGTCCCTTTTCTCCGATTGATTCCCTTAAAGCAGCCGGGAGTTCTTCCCCAAAACGTGCACGCCACATTTCTTCAAAAACATGATCCACCTGCACAAGCCGCCCATCCAAAATATTGCGGGCAAAGCCAACCCCAAAAAGAGGCTCGGCACTGGGTGAAGCATTCGCAAAAATAGAAAGGGAACCGGTGGGCGCAATTGTGGTCGTTGTGGCATTGCGCTGCGGAAGCTGCAGCCGGTCCCAAATGGATCCCGGAAAATATGGAAAAGTTCCCTTTTCCAGGGCCAGCTGCCGGGAAGTAACCTTGGACTGCACGGCAATTACTTTCATCACTTCCTCTGCCGCAGAAAACCCTTTTTCCGTATTATACGGGATCCCTTGCTGGATCAAATACTGGGCCAAACCCATGATCCCCAGCCCTATTTTGCGGTTTCCCTGCATGATTTTTTCTATCTGGGGAAGAGGAGGCCTATTACGATCTATGACACAGTCCAGGAAAATAGTAGCTATCTGCGTGATAAAACCAATTTTTTCCCAATCGGGGACAGACCGGCCGCCCTCTTCTTTTTTGAGCATCCGTGCCAGGTTAATGCTCCCCAGGTTGCAGCTCTCATAAGGTAAAAGTGGCTGCTCTCCGCAGGGATTTGTGGCTTCCATTTTTCCCAGGTGCGGTGTGGGGTTTTCGGCATTGATCGCCTCTTCAAACAAAAGGCCCGGCTCCCCGTTCCTGTACGCATTCTCGACAAGACGATTAAAAACCTCTCTGGCGGAAAGCCTTTCTCCAGTCGGCTCTCCATTACGGGGATCAATTAAATCATATTCTTCATTTTTTTCCACGGCTTCCATAAAGCTGTTATCCACACGCACCGAAAGATTAAAATTGCTCAGTTCTTCACCCTGGCGCTTGCTGTCAATGAATTCGAAAATATCCGGGTGGTTATAATTCAGCGTTGCCAGGCTGGCACCCCGCCGCCGCCCACCCTGCCGTATTTCGCCGCTCACTTTATTATAAACAGAGAGAAAGGAAAGCGGCCCGGAAGCTTGTCCCCCGGTACTGCGGACAATCGCCCCTTTATGACGGATCTTGCCTATAAAGTAACCTATGCCCCCGCCGCTTTTCTGGATTAATGCGGAGTGCTTCAGCGTTTCAAAAATGCTCTCCATGGAATCCTCGATGGGCAGGACAAAACAGGCCTGCAGTTGCTGAACCGGCGTCCCCGCATTCATCAAGGTGGGACTGTTCGGAAAAAAAAGCCCCGCGGCCATCACTTTTTGAAAAATGAAAGCCAGCTTTTCATCGACCTGGCCATCTTCTCCGGTGGCCAGGTCCCGCGCCACCCGCTCCAGCATACCCTGCCAATCTTCACAAATTTTCCCCTCTTCATCACGGCGGAAATAACGACTGGCCGCTACCTTTAAAGCATTTTCAGTGGGCTCCGCTGTTTCCAGTTTCTCTGCAAATTGCAGCATCTCTTCCAGGGATATTTTTGTTTCAGCCTGCTCTTTAACCAGCTTGGCCAACTCAACATATTTTTTCGGTATGACCATAAACCTTCTTTCCCCTTATTTAATCGGGAAACTCCTCCCTTTCACCCCAAGTTTCCGTAAAATCTTCCAAAACAGAACGTTTGATCAAACGCCCCTTTTTGAAAGCCTGCAGTTCATTCTGACTGATAAATTTATCAATGCTGCCCAAAGAAAGGCGAAGGTATTTAGAAGCTTCTTCCAGTGTTAAGTATTCCTCATTATACATCTTCTACCGGCCTGCTTTTTATGAGGCCGCGCTACACCCCCGTGCCGGAATATTTATTACCTGTTCAAATAATAATAATTTGCGTTGGCACGTTTTTAGTTTATCCTCTCTCCCTTTTTTTAAACTGTATAAATCTTATCTCCAAGCAAATAATATTTATATCACTAAAAGGAGGAAAACAATATGACTTGCGGACAATATTCCTTAGCAAACCTCACCGAAAAAGAGCTCCAAAGATTAAAGGAAGCTGAAAAAACTTTAAGCAACCTGGCCGACCCCCAAAACGAACGGTCGGAAGAGCAAGAAATAGTTCTTGTCGCTTACAGGCACGCGCATCAATAATGATTGATTAACGGGGTTGATCAGTCCTTGTCTTTGCCAACGATTTATCCTTTAAAACCCAGCGGGCATCACTAATTAGATATAATGAGCCGGCAATCACAACCAGATCCGGCGTTCCCGCCAGGGAAAGAGCCAGTTGAATAGCCTCGGGAATTTTTTTCCGGACATAAATTGGTCCGGATATTATTTTATTGGCAATATTTTCTAAAACCCGGGAGTCCGCGGCACGCGGGCTGTTGGGTTCCGTAATAATCAGCACATCGGCCAGAGGTAAAATATCGGCCAAAATTTCTTCCATCGCCTTATCATCCAAAAGGCCAAGCATTAGGATCAGCCGGCGGTAAGAAAAAATATGCTGCAGCGCAGCCCGCAGGTTCTGGAATGCCTCCAAATTATGGGCACCATCCACAACTACCAGCGGTTCCCGGTGCATAATTTCCAACCGGCCGGGCCACCTCGTGCACGCCAAACCCTGATAAAAAGCCTCTTTTGGTATAGAATAACCTTTTTCTTCTAACAGTTCCAATGCAGCCAGCGCGAGCGCGGCATTGTTTACCTGGTAATCCCCGAGCATGCTGATCCGTAAATCAGGAAAATGGTGGTGAAGGCCGCGGTAAAGAAAGGTTTGACCATCAAGATTGCCGCCGATTTTTTCTACTTTAAACTCCTCACCCAGCCGAAAAAGAGGAACATTTTTTTGGCGGCAAGTCTCAGCGATCACTCCCAGAGCGGCTTCTTGGGCCTGGGTAACCACTACACCGCCTTCTTTGATAATACCCGCTTTTTCCCGGGCAATAGCTTCCACAGTATGACCCAAAACCTGAGTGTGTTCCAGGCTGATCGTACTCATCGCCGTTACCAGGGGGCAAACTGCATTGGTAGCATCCAGCCTCCCCCCCAAACCCACTTCCAGGACAACAATATCAGGAGATTCCTGGGCGAAATAGGTCAACGCCAGCGCCGTGACTACCTCAAATTCGGTAGGATGCCCACAGAGCGGATCGGCAGCAATCTCTTCCACAAAAGGTTTTACTTTTTTCACCAGCTCCACAAGTCTCTCCGGGGTAATATCCTGACCGTTAATCGCCATACGGTTGGTAAATTTCTCCAAATAAGGTGAGGTATACAGCCCTACCCTGTAGCCGGCAGCTTCCAGGACTGCAGCAGCAAAAGCAGCTGTGGAACCTTTGCCGTTAGTGCCACCAATATGCAAAAAATTCAACTTTTTATGGGGATCCCCCAGATAACTTAATAACTTTTTAATTCTCTGCAAACCCTGGTTCATGCCAAACCTGCCGATACTGTGAATCCAGGCAAGGGCCTCCTGGTAATTCAACTTTTCCACCCCCAGCGCGCTTATAAATTTTCGGGCTAAACTGGCAGGCTAAGCCAGCTTTTTCAGCTCTGCCAGCCGGCTGCAGATTTTTTCCCGTTTTATGCTCAGTTCTTCTTTTTTGTTCTTTTCTTTCTCCACAATTTCCGGCGGCGCCTTTTGGATAAAATTGACATTGGAAATTTTGCCCGCGGATCTGGCCAGGTCTTTTTCCGTACCCTTTAGTTCTTTTTCCAACCGGGCAATCTCCTGCTCCAGATCGATCACGCCTTGGAGAGGCAGATACACCTCAATATCCTCCAGCAAAGCTGTTAACGCCTGTGGGGGTTTCTCCGCGCCATCCGGCAGGAAAGTAATCCCTTCCACCCAGGCCAGTTTTTCAATAAAAACCTGCTCTGCGTTAAAAAGAGGCTGCAGTTGGGGCGGAACCCTTAAAACAACCGGCGATTTTTGCCCGGGGGGAAGACCTACTTCACTGCGTAAATTCCGTATAGCCCGGATCGCTGCCCGGATCAATTCCATCTCCCGCCTGGCCTGCTGATCCATTCTGGCAGGGTTGTACTCCGGCCAGGGAGAGATGCATAAAGCCTCTTTCGTATTGGCATTGGAACGTGGCAGATGCTGCCATATTTCCTCGGAAATAAAGGGCATAAAGGGGTGTAAAAGACGCAGCGCTCCTTCCAGGACATGGTAGAGCACAGACCGGGCCCTCTCTTTTTCGGCCTCATCCTCACCATAAAGATAAACTTTACTCAATTCAATATACCAGTCACAAAAATCTCCCCAGATAAAATCATAAACAGCACGCGCCGCTTCCCCCAGCTCATAAGCCTCCAGGAGGGCCGTTGTTTTTTCCATCACCCGGTTAAAACTATCCAGGATCCAGCGGTCATGACGGTTTAAAACCTTGGGCAGCTCTCCCGGCTGGAAATCCCCCAGATTCATGAGGACATAGCGGGAAGCGTTCCAGATCTTGTTTGAAAAATTGCGGCTGGCCTCTACATTTTCAGGCCGGAAGCGTTGGTCGTTTCCGGGGGCCTGGCCGGTAATCAGGGTAAAACGCAAGGTGTCGGCACCGTACCGGGCAATAACTTCCAGAGGGTCGACCCCGTTCCCCAGTGATTTGCTCATCTTTCTCCCCTGGGCATCGCGTACCAGCCCATGAACAGATACTTCTGTAAAAGGTATCTTCCCCATAAAGGATAGGGACATAAAAATCATGCGGGCCACCCAGAAAGAGATAATGTCATAACCTGTCACCAGCGCGTTGGTAGGAAAATAATGCTGCAGATCAACCGTCTGCTCCGGCCAGCCCAGAGTCGAAAAAGGCCAGAGCGCGGAGCTGAACCATGTATCCAGCACATCGGTATCCTGTTCCAAATCAACCCCGCCGCAGGCCGGGCATTGCGCCGGATCTTCCCTGGAAACGATAACCTCCCCACAAGGGCAGTACCAGGCCGGAATACGATGCCCCCACCAGATCTGGCGGGAGATACACCAATCCCGGATATTTTCCATCCAGTGCAGATAAGTGCGTGTAAAACGCTCCGGAATAAAACGTGTCTTCCCCTCTTCCACCGCCCTGATGGCCGGTTCGGCAAGCGGTTTCATTTTTACAAACCACTGTAGGGAGACAAGGGGCTCAATTTCGGTATTACAGCGTTGACAGTGCCCCACCGCATGCGTGTAATCATCAATCTTTTCCAGAAAACCCTGTTTTTCCAGATCTTCGACAATCTGCCGGCGCGCCGCGTAGCGCTCCATTCCGGCATATTTACCCATCTCCGGGGTCATCATTCCCTCTTCACCGATCGCCTTGACCGTCTCCAACCCGTGCCTTTGGCCTATGGCAAAGTCATTCGGGTCATGCGCCGGTGTAATCTTCACCGCTCCGGAGCCAAAGGAAGGATCGACATATTCATCGGCAATAATGGGGATTTCCCTGTTCATCAGAGGAAGCAGAACTTTTTTGCCTACCAGTGCCCGGTAGCGCGCATCTTCCGGATGGACGGCCACAGCCGTATCCCCCAGCATCGTCTCCGGCCTGGTGGTGGCAACCACAATATGGCCTTCCCAACCTACACCGGGATAGCGTATATGGGTCAATGTGGAGGGTTTTTCCTCGTGCTCCACCTCAATATCAGAAATCGCCGTGTGACAGCGGGGGCACCAGTTCACCATATAGTCCCCTCTATAAATCAAGCCCTGCTCGTAAAGGGAAACAAACACTTCACGCACAGCACGGGAACAACCCTCGTCCAACGTAAAACGTTCGCGGGACCAATCGCAGGATACACCCAACTTGTAGAGCTGTTGTAAAATGCGGGTGTGATATTCTTCTTTCCACTGCCAGGCTTTTTCGAGGAATTTTTCCCGTCCCACATCATACCGGGAAAGGCCCTCTTGAGCCAGATGCTCCTCCACCTTATTCTGCGTGGCAATACCGGCATGATCCGTCCCCGGCAACCAAAGGGTATCATATCCCTGCATCCGCTTCCATCTGATCAGCACATCCTGAATCGTATTGTTCAGCGCATGGCCCATATGCAGGGTACCGGTAACATTGGGCGGAGGAATAACAATGGTAAAGGTTTTTTTCCCCTTTTCTCTCCCGGCCCGGAAATAGTTTTTTTCCAGCCAGAACAGGTAGATCTTGTCCTCCACCTCTTCCGGTTCATAAACGGGTGGAAGATTAACAATCATTTTAATCTCCTTCCCTTCCTTTTAATCATCCGCAACAAAAACGAATAAACAATTTAGATTTATACTGGAATAAAATTGGCGATAACAACCAAAATCTTCTCTCTTATATTACATTTTTACCTATACAAAGTCAACTTTCAACCGTAGAGGGGCTTGACCTTCTCTCCGCCGAAAAACAGGGGCTTTTTGGTTCACTTTACTATTTTCATTTTCTGATGTTGCCGCCGCTTGGGGCGGCATGGGGGCCTATCCCGGCAAACCCGCTGCCATCCTGCAGGCTGGCGCCACCCTTCCCGCAGCCAACAAAAACTTTCACTTGCCAGCCTTAATCCTCGCCCGCCTCGATCAACATTTCCCCGTGTGCCCAATCTGTAAATCCCTTTTCATGATTAAGTTAAGGTTAGGGTAAAATTTTTATTCACATTGTCGCCGTTGCAGTCTGAAAAGATTGTTAACCCATGCAAGGTAATGGGTTGACAAACAGGGCCGGGCTTGCTATGATGACAGTATTCTCAATAACCAATCCACACATCATTACTCTACCATCACACTACCGTCACGGAGGTAAAATCATGCGCTGGGAAATTTTAAAACTGCTCCGGGCCAAAAGCCCCGCCTACCTCTCCGGGGAGGAAATGGCCACTCACTTTCAGGTCAGCCGGACTGCTATCTGGAAAAACATACAGTCCTTACAGGCCGGAGGCTACCATATCGAGGGAAGCACACGCCTGGGTTACCGGCTGCTCAAGAGCCCTGATTTTCTTTACCCCGCAGAGATTGTCCCGGGATCTGCAGCAAAGGTTATCGCTGTATCACTGCAGCAGATTCATCACTACCTGCAGGTTGATTCGACAAATAATGTTTTAAAAGAAATGGCCGGAAAAGGAGCGCCGGAAGGAACTGTAACCGTAGCTGAAGAGCAAACAGGAGGCCGGGGCAGGCTGGGGCGCACCTGGCTCTCACCTGCCGGGAAAGGTATCTGGTTTTCTATTCTTTTTCGGCCTTCCCTGGCACCTCAAAAGGCACCGCTCTTTACCCTCCTGGCCGCCAGCGCCGTCGTCCAGGCGATCAAAACCAATCTGCCGGCACTCGACCCGGGCATTAAATGGCCCAACGACCTGCTTCTTAACGGCCGCAAAGTTTGCGGCATTTTGACCGAAATGAAGGCCGAAGCCGATCTTCTGCACTACCTTGTAACGGGCATCGGCCTGAATGTAAACTGCCGGGAAGAAGATTTTTCTCCGGAACTCCAAGGGAGCGCCACCTCCTTATACCTGGAAAACAGTAAAAAGATCGTTCCACGACAAAAGCTTGCCCGGGACATTCTCCGGGAAATAGACCATCATTACCGGGTTTTCCTGGAAGGTGGCGCAACCAGGATCATTACCTCCTGGAAAAAAAACAATATTACTTTGGGCCGAAAAGTAGTGGTCCGCACTCTCCAGGGGGCTTTTCAGGGCCAGGCCGTGGACCTGGACAGTGATGGCGCACTGCTTGTGGAGGATGATCAGGGAAAGATCAACCGTTTCCTGGCCGGAGAGATCACTTTACAGGCATAAACTAGTTCAAATGCTGGCGGATAGTGCCGAAATAGAGCCGCTTAGTTTTACCATCTAGGCCGATCCCAAAGCTATACTGTCCACGCCAGGCTAAAAACCGAACAGAAAGGAGATAAATAATTTGCAGCGCACAAAAAAATTAATCCTGAGCAGCCTTTTTGCAGCGATCACGGCCTTATTGGCCCAGTTTTCCTTTCCTCTGCCCTTTAGCCCCGTTCCCCTGACCGGGCAGACCTTCGCCGTCTTCCTGACCGGCGCGCTTTTAGGTAAATGCTGGGGTGCTGTCTCACTGCTTATTTATATCCTGCTGGGTGCTGCCGGCCTGCCTGTCTTTCACAACGCCCAGGGCGGGCTGCATATTATCCTCGGCCCTACAGGGGGATTTCTTTGGGGGTTTGTGCTCGGCACCTGCCTCCTGGGCAAATTCGTGGAAAAAAGGGATTCCTATCCGGCCATGCTGCTGGGCATGTTCTTTTGTCTTCTGACCTATTTTTCCCTGGGAACGCTGCAGCTTTCTTACATCGCCGGCCTGGACCTCCGCCAAGCGTTAATGATGGGTGTCCTGCCTTTTCTCCCTCTGGATCTGGTCAAACTATTTGCCGCCGCCCACCTGAGCTTTGCTGTAAAACGCCGGCTGGTCAGGGCCGGGCTGCTCCCGGCCACCGAACAAAAATAACCTGCTCTTATTGACAGAAACAGCTAGTACCTTATCTCTACTGCAGCAAAAAGCAAAAAAAAGACGGCGCAGCCACAAGGTACGTCCCCGCGGTTGGCACACCACATAAAAAAACCGCCCCGGAACAATCCCCGGGGCGGTTTAAAATTGACTGCAGCTAACTTACGCGCAAAACCTCATTTTTTTTCTTTTCTTGATTATCTTCATTTTCTTGTCTATCTTCCTGTACCAGGGCCTTCTCAAAAACCTGCTCCATGTGCTCCACAGAAACAAATTCTATGCGTCGGCGTACATTATTGGGAATCTCTGAGAGATCTTTTTTATTATCCATGGGCAGGATTACCGTTTTAATCCCGGCGCGGTGGGCCGTAAGAATCTTCTCTTTAAGCCCTCCTACGGGAAGCACCCGCCCTCTTAAAGTAAGCTCACCGGTCATGGCCACCTGGTGATTCACCGGCGTGGACGTCAAAGCAGAGACCATCGCCGTAGCCAGGGCAATCCCTGCGGAGGGCCCATCTTTAGGAATGGCTCCCTCCGGAACGTGAATATGAATGTCGTATTCATCGTAAAAATTTTCCTGAATACCCAAAGACTCTGCCTGGGAACGGATAAAACTCAGCGCCGCCTGGGCCGATTCCTGCATGACATCCCCCAATTTACCGGTCAGCATAAGTTTACCCCGGCCTTTCATCAAAGTAGCTTCAATAGCAAGGAGATCTCCGCCTGCCTCTGTCCAGGCCAGTCCTGTAGCCACACCGATTTCACTTTTTTTCTCCGCCAAACCGTAACGGAACCGGGGAGGACCCAAATATTTATGCAAGTTGCTGCGCGTAATCGTGAGGCGATAATCTTTATCTTTTACGACTTCTTTGGCCGTTTTGCGGCAGATATTGGCAATCTCCCTTTCCAGATTACGCACTCCCGCCTCCCTGGTATATTCCCTGATCGTATGACGGAGTGTCCCTTCGGAGATACGCAAATTTTTCTCGGTCAGCCCATGTTCTTGCAACTGTTTGGTGATCAGATGCCTTTGGGCGATCCGCACTTTTTCTTCCTCGGTGTACCCCGGAAGATAAATGGCCTCCATGCGATCCAGCAATGGCGGTGGTATCTTAAAGCGGTTATTGGCCGTAGTGATGAACATGACCTGCGAAAGGTCGAAAGGTATTTCAATATAATGATCACTAAAAACATTATTTTGTTCCGGGTCCAGGACCTCTAAAAGAGCAGACGAAGGATCACCCCGAAAATCCGTGGACATTTTATCCACCTCATCAAGCAAAAAGACGGGGTTACGTGATTTGGCCTGGCGTATACCCTGGATAATCCTCCCGGGCAAGGCGCCCACATAGGTCCGGCGGTGACCGCGAATTTCAGCTTCATCCCGGACCCCTCCCAAGGATATACGCACAAACTTCCTTTCCATGGCCCGGGCGACAGAGCGCGCCAGTGAAGTCTTACCCACACCCGGCGGCCCAATCAAACAAAGGATGGGCCCTTTTATTTTTTTCGCCAGGCGACGCACAGCGAGGTATTCAATAATGCGCTCTTTGACCTTTTCCAGGCCGTAGTGATCTTCGTCAAGAATTTCTTGCGCGAGCTGCAGATCCAGGCGATCCGCAGTCTGCTCAGACCAGGGCAGCTCCAGCAGCCAATCCAGATAAGTGTGGATGACAACGGCCTCTGCCGCTGCCGCCGGCATTTTCTCCAGGCGCTCGATTTCTTTTATAGCCTTCTTCTCGACCTCCGGCGGCAACTTGGCTGCATCAACCCTTTGGCGATACTCATCTGTTTCCGCGGTCCGCTCATCTCTTTCCCCCAATTCCTTCTGGATGGCTTTAATCTGCTCCCGTAAATAGTATTCTTTCTGAGTTTTTTCCATCTGCTTGCGCACCCGCAAGTTTATTTTCTTTTCCAGTTCCAGGATTTCCATTTCACGACCCAAAATTTCAGCCAGAATTTCCAGCCTGTCCCTGGGAGAAATAGCCTCCAGGATATCCTGTTTCTGCTCAATTTTCAGGGTTAAATGAGAAGCCACAATATCAGCCAGCCGTCCCGGGTCCTCAGTTTCAGCCACAGTGGAAAGGATTTCCGAGGGTACTTTTTTACTGAGCTTGACATACTGTTCAAATTGTAAAAGGACATTGCGTGCCAGAGCCTCGGTTTCCGTATTTTTGGATTCACTTTCTGCCAGTTCTTCATAAATGACTTTGTAAAAAGGCTCAGACTGCAGAAAATCTTTGATCCGGGCACGGTTTAATCCTTCGACCAAAACACGAATAGTGCCTCCCGGAAGCTTTAAAACCTGTTTAATATTGACGATCGTTCCGACCCGGTAAAGATCGCCGGGCTCAGGTAAATCTATTTGCGCTTCTTTCTGGGCAACGAGAAGAATTTTATTTTCTCTTAACATGGCTTCATCCAGGGCATTGATGGAGCATTTCCTTCCAACATCAAGGTGTACAACCATATTGGGGAAAACAATTACACCGCGCAGGGGTAAAACTGACAGTTCCTTAGAATTCATGTTTCTTCCTCCCCTCAAAACAAAAAATTCCCCGGCTGTAAAAATGAGAAATTGCCCAGCGATGTTTTAATTCTATAAATTAAATCTAATTTCCTCTTTTAGCGTTAAAGGAAAGAGGGTTTAACATGCAAAGCTGCTCATTTTCCGGCCGGAGCTGAGCTTGCGAATGTTTTGTATTTTCAACAATGACTTTTTCCAAAACTTCGGAAATATGGCTTACAGGAATTACTTCTATTTCTTTATTACTATAAATATGCTGCCAATTCTTTTGGGGGATAAAAACTCTTTGTGCACCTGCTTCCCGGGCAGCATCGATTTTCACCGTTACACCGCCGACGGGACAGACCAATCCCCTGATGGAAAGCTCTCCCGTCATGGCCACGGTATGATCAACAGGATGCCCCATCAAGGCCGAATAGATGGCCACGGCAATGCCCACCCCCGCTGAAGGGCCATCCACGGGAGCACCGCCGGGAAAATTGAGGTGAATATCATAATTACGCATATTTTTTCCCAATAAACGCCCCAAAACAGTGAGGACATTCTCCACAGAACCACGGGCGGCACCCTTGCGCCGGAGCGTCCGTCCCAAACCGCCCACTTCTTCCTCCTCGATAATACCTGTAATCGTCAGGTGACCTTCCCCGTGCTCCACCGGAGTGACAGAAGCCTCAATTTCCAAAAGAGCTCCCAAATAAGGGCCGTAAACAGCCAGCCCGTTAACCAGGCCAATCTGGGGATGCTCGGGGATCTTTTTTTCGGGCCGCGGCAACAACCTGCTGTTATTGATAACCCATTCCATGTCCTCTACATCCAGTGACTTTTTACCCCCAACCTGAGCAATCCCCGCAGCCAACTGGACCATATTCACAGCATCCCGGCCATTAACGGCAAAAGCGGCAATCGCCTTTAAAGCCTCCGGGGTGATGTCAAAGCCAATCCGGGTAGCGGCATTGAGAGCAATTTTATTTATTTCCTCCGGAGAGAGAACACGAAAATAAATTTCCAGGCAACGGGAACGAATGGCCGGAGGCAGCTCTTCAGGCTGCCTGGTCGTCGCCCCAATCAGGCGAAAATCTGCCGGCAAGCCATTTTGAAAAATCTCATGAATATGCCGGGGTATATTACGCTCCTCGCTGTTATAATAAGCGCTTTCCAAAAAAACTTTACGATCCTCTAAAACCTTGAGCAGCTTGTTAATCTGAACAGGATGCAGTTCACCTATTTCATCGATAAAAAGTAAGCCGCCATGAGCTTTGGTTACCGCACCCGGTTTGGGTTGGGGTATACCGGCCATCCCTAGAGGGCCGGCTCCCTGGTAAATGGGATCATGAACAGTACCCATCAGCGGATCAGCAATACCCCTCTCGTCAAAACGGAGGGTCGTGGCATCAACTTCCACAAACTTGGCCTCGCCGGTAAAAGGAGAAAAATCATTATTTTTGGCCTCCTCCAAAACAAGCCGCGCTGCCGCCGTTTTCCCCACTCCCGGAGGCCCATAAAGCAAAACATGTTGAGGATTTGGACCGCAAAGGGCCGCCCGCAAAGCTTTAAGTCCTTCTCCCTGTCCAATAATTTCATCAAAAGAAGCCGGGCGTACTTTTTCGGCAAGGGGCTCTGTCAAAGAAAGAGAGCGTAAGCGGCGCAGCTCTTCCATTTCCTTGGAAGATTCTTTCTCCACCGCCACTTTACTTCCTCTTTGATTGCGTAAAAGATTCCAAAAGTATAGGCCGATAATCACAGCCAGCAATACCTGAATCAAACCAAATAAACCAGTCCAGCCGGACAATCCGGACAATGCTCCTCCCTCCTTCTCAGGTTAAACTAAACAATGGATCTAAATCTATTATTTCCTGAGAAAGAGAGAAATAAACCATCCCGGGTAAATAAACCGCAAAGAAAAGAAAATATTTTGACATACTCCCACGGTTAAAGCCATAGGATTCTGCTTCATTGAGGCTTGCTGCATTCATCCACGCCTAAAGGCATGGGCTTTCTGCGAAATTTCTTGTAAAAAAGGGGTGGCTACCATTGGAGGCCACCCCAGAGAGCTAGGACGCTGAGACTTCCTTCTTTTGCCTCTTTCCAGAGGTTAAAAGCCTCGGCTTCTCTTCTTTTCTGACTACTCCCGGGGTTATAATACATTTATCGATATCATCCCTGGAGGGAATTTCATACATGATATCCAATAAAAATCCTTCCATAATGCTCCGCAGGCCGCGAGCACCGGTTTTATGCCGCGTGGCCTCGTCCGCAATAGTCTCCAGGGAACCTTCCTTAAATTCCAGCTGCACACCATCCAATTCAAACATTTTCTGGTACTGCTTGACCAGGGCGTTCACCGGTTCCGTTAAAATCCTGACCAGGGAATCACGATCCAAAAGATCCAAAACGGCAACGACCTGCAAGCGCCCGACACACTCCGGTATCAAGCCATACTTGATTAAATCTTCCGGGTGTACCTTACGCAGCACATCACCTATTTTTAAATCAATCTTCGGCCGGATATCGGCACCAAAGCCCATGCCTCCGGCACCGGTACGCTTCAGAATAATTTTTTCCAGGCCATCAAAGGCACCGCCACAGATAAAAAGAATATTTGTGGTATCTATCTGCATAAACTCCTGGTGAGGATGCTTGCGCCCACCCTGGGGAGGAACACTCGCCACTGTTCCCTCCAGTATTTTTAAAAGGGCTTGCTGCACTCCCTCACCGGAAACATCCCTGGTAATGGAAGGATTCTCGCTTTTACGGGCGATCTTATCAAATTCATCGATATAAACTATCCCTTTTTCTGCCTTCTCCAGATCATAGTCGGCTGATTGGATCAATTTAAGAAGAATGTTTTCTACATCCTCCCCAACATAGCCTGCCTCCGTAAGCGATGTGGCGTCGGCGATGGCAAAGGGAACATTCAAGAGACGTGCCAGGGTTTGTGCCAGGAGTGTTTTCCCTACCCCTGTCGGCCCGATCAAAATGATGTTACTTTTCTGTAGCTCGACATCATCGACTTTTTGTGCGGCATTAACCCGCTTGTAGTGGTTATAGACAGCTACGGAGAGGGTTTTTTTGGCATCTTCCTGCCCGATAACATATTTATTGAGAACCTCATGTATCTCCGCAGGTTTGGGCAGATCTACAAGGTTTAAATCAAAATCATCACCCAGCTCCTCTTCAATGATCTCGTTACAGAGCTCAATACACTCATCACAGATATAAACACCCGGGCCGGCCACCAGCTTGCGGACCTGTTCCTGGTTTTTACTGCAAAAAGAGCATTTGAGCTGACCCTTTTCATCACTGAACTTAAACATATTGTTTCACCTCTTTGCGAGTTCCCTTTTCTCCAAGACAGCATCCACCAATCCATATTCAACCGCTGCTTCAGCGGACATGAAAAAATCCCGGTCAGTATCCTTGGAGATGCGCTCTACCGGTTGCCCTGTATGCAAGGAAAGGATATTGTTCAGGGTTTCCCTGATGCGCAGAATTTCCCGGGCATGAATTTCGATATCCACAGCCTGCCCTTTGGCACCCCCCAAAGGTTGGTGAACCATGATCCGGGAATTGGGGAGGGCAAAACGCTTCCCTTTGGTTCCGGCCGCCAGGAGTACTGCTCCTAAACTGGCCGCCAACCCTACACAGATCGTCGAAACGTCCGGTTTAATATATTGGATGGTATCATAAATCGCCATCCCGGAATAAACTTCTCCACCGGGTGTATTTATATAAAGGTTGATATCTTTATCGGGGTCTTCTGACTCCAAAAAAAGTAACTGGGCTATAATCAAGTTTGCAATAAGATCATTCACGGGCGTGCCGATAAAAATAATCCTGTCTTTTAATAGCCGGGAATAGATATCGTAGGCTCTTTCCCCGCGGCTTGTTTGCTCTACTACTACGGGGACCAGTTGCATAAAATTTTTATTTGTTTCCATTCTTCATCCTCCCTAAAAATTGCAACCAAATTTTATCCTACAACCATTCACTTGTTAGTAAGCTATTCGTTTTTTAAGCCGATCTTTAATCGGTGTTTTCTTCCGCCCGGGGCGTGCTCTCTTCATCCGGCTCTTCAGAACTGTTTTCATCCTTGGCAGCATCCGCCTGCTTCCCCGGTTCTATTTCTTTTTCCTGTCCTGCTGATTCTATATTTTCTTTTTCTTCATCTTCTTCGGTTTCCTCAATTTCGATAATATGAGCATGTTCAACCAGCAGGTCTATCACCTTACGATAACGAATTTCGTGCGCCATGATATCAAGACGTCCTTGTTTGGAAAATTGCTCTTTAATGCCGGCTATATCAACCTCCTGCCTATCAGCAATTTCCTGGATCTTGAGATCGATTTCCTCTTCAGAAACCTCGATACCCTCTTTCTTGATAATCGCATCCAAAACAAGGTTTGCTTTGGCGCGCGTGACAGCCTCATCCCGGCGCTCCTCTTTTAGTTTATCCAGGCCCCCTTCGAGCAGTTCCCCGTACTGTTCCAGAGTAAGACCCTGCAGGCGCAGGTAATATTCGAACTCCGCCAGGGAAGCCTCCAGCTCTCTCTCGATTAAAACTTCGGGAACATCCACCTTGGACTCTTCAGCAGCCTTTTCAATAATCTTACTTTCCAAAGCCACTTTTTGCCTGTGTTCCAGTGATACTTTGAGTTTCTTCTCCACATCAGCTTTGAATTCCTCTAGAGTGGAAAACTCTTCCGTAAGTTCCTGGACAAAATCATCGTTTAACTCCGGTAATTGCGGTCTTTTAATCTCTTTTACCAGGACTTCAAAAACCACTTCTTTCCCAGCCAATTTCTCTTGGAAATAGTTCTCCGGGAAAGTAGCCTTTACCTCTCTTTTTTCATCCTTACGGGCACCTAAAAGCTGTTCCTCAAAGCCCTGGATAAAAGTATTTGATCCAATCTCCAAAGAATAGTTTTCTGACTCGCCGCCCTCAAAGGGTTCACCGTTGATTTTCCCCTTGAAATCAATAACAGCCAGATCTTTTTCCTGCAGCTCTACATCCTCCATAGCAACCAGGCGGGCATGTTGTTCACGTAAAGATTGCAGGTAACGTTCCACATCTTCGGGAGTGACCTCTTCCTTGGCATGTTCGACAGTGATTCCTTTGTACTCGCACAGCTCTACTTCAGGCTTGACATCTACAGTAACCTTGAAAATCAGGGGTTTGTCTTTCTCGATCTGCACCAGCTCAAACTCCGGCTGGTCAATCGGTTCAAGCTCGCAATCCTTGATTGCCTTACTGTATCCGGGATTAACCAGTATTTCCAGCGCCTCTTCGTAGAGAATCTCCGGCCCAAAACGGGATTCCAAGATCCTGCGCGGAACTTTTCCCTTACGAAAACCCGGAAGATTAATCTGTTTTACAACCTTGCGATAAGCCTGATCCAGAGCATCATTGACTTCCGTACCGGGGATTTCAATCTCCAGACGGACTTTATTGTTGTCTATTTTTTCCCACCTGTACACTTATTATGCCCACCTCCATGAATTTAACAGGAACTTGGCCTTCGTTGCAACTGTTTCTTTCAACCGGCAGTTTACAGAAAACTACCTCCATACATCAGTATTTCTACACCCTTAGCTCTTATTTACCATAGGGCAGAGATAATTTCAAGCCCATGAAATAAAAGACGCCGCTAAGGCGACTGCTTATAAAAAATGCACTTAATATTCCCGGAACTTTATTCTCATTTTAGCACAACCACCCCCGGCAGGCAATAAGCAAAATAAACAAAGCAGATTACAACAGGAATCAAGCCCTATTGTAAAGAATATTAAAATAATATGGTTCTTCGAACAAATTGTTGAGCAAGAAAGGATGAGCGCTATGCTGGAATTTAACAAAAAGGTGGTTTTAACCAACTTGTTGGATCCCCGGGAGGGCTTCCGTCCCAAAACAATCGAAACAGAAATACGCTATGATCCTTTAACGGGTGAAACCGGCAGGCTGGCCCATTTTGGCGTGATTAAAACGCAAAAGGAGGATTTTTTAGCCTGGGACACTCCGGAAAACCGCAGCCGCTGCCCTTTCTGCCCGGAAAATTTGGAGAAAACCACACCCAAATACCCTCCGGAGCTCATACCGGAGGGACGGCTCCGCAGAGGCCAAACAACAATTATTCCCAATATCGCCCCCTACGATCAATATAGCGCCCTGGCCGTGATGAGCGAAGCACACGTTGTGCCCCTGGAGAAAATGACTGCTGCGCTTATCAAAGATGCTTTGGGAGCCGGGCTTGAATTTACCCGCCGGGTCGCGGCAAAGGAGGCCGGGCTTCCCTATCAAATCATGATCTGGAATTATATGCCTCCCTCCGGAGGAGGTCTGGTGCACCCTCATATACAGATCATCATCACTGGCTTTCCGGGCAATCTTTACCGTAAAACTTTGGATAATAGCAAAGATTTTTACATGAAATACGGCAAAAATTACTGGAGGGAACTTTGCGTTATAGAAAAAAATCGGGGGGAGCGGTTTATCGGTGAGTCAGGTGCAGGTTACTGGTTAACCCCTTTCGTCCCCCTGGGGGTTTTAGGAGAATTTATGGTTGTCTTTCCTGAAATCAGGACTATTTATGATCTGGATGAAAGAACGCTGCAGGACCTGGTAAACGGCATGACACGCCTGTTTAACTATTTTATTGACGTTGGCATTGCCAGTTTTAATATGGGGCTGTTTTTTGCTCCCGTGGGAGAGGCAGAAAAATATTTTTCCCTCCATGCCCGCTTTATCCCGCGGACATATTTAAATCCACGGGAAAAGCCGTCTGATGCCAATGCCATGCAAGTAGCCTTACAGGAGCCCGTGACCGTCATCCATCCGGAGACGCAATGTGCAGAGCTAAGAAGTATTTGGGAAAAATAAGGAAACCTTTTCCCGGCCGGACTGCTGAGCCCTCCCTTTTGTTCACCGGGGATCAGCGCGCCCCAAATCCTTAACTCTGGCAGCAGAAATCCGGTGAAGAGCTTATTGTTTTCTAAAAAAGATCGGAGGCATTTTACGCTTATGTTCGCTGGCCTGCCGCATGGCCATAATTTTTTCTTCCAGGGAGGGTGCTATTTTCTCTCCCTTTAGATAGCCATCCAGGATCCGGTAAGAAAAACCCATTTCATCTTCATCTCTCTGTCCATCCCAGAGGCCGGCAGTGGGTTCTTTATCAATTATTTCCCGGGGAACCCCCAAATAGCGGGCCAGTTCCAGTACTTCTTCTTTTAAAAGTTCGCCTATAGGTTCCAAATCTACACCGGAATCACCATGCTTGGTAAAATAGCCGATGAGAATTTCACTTTTATTTCCGGTACCAATCACCCGGTAATGCTTACTGGCAGACCAATAATAAAGGGCCGCCATACGCAGGCGGGGCTTAATGTTCGCCGCCGCCAGGCTCTGGTGGTCCTTTTCCCCTTTCTCTTCTCCCAAGGCCTGCAGCATCTGCGTGAAAACCGCATCAAGGTTAATAATCTTAAAGGGTATGGCAAATTTCTCGACCAGAAGTTCAGCATGTTCCTGTTCCATTTTTGGGCCGAAGCAGGGCATAATCAATGCCAAACAGTGCGGGCCAAAGGCCTTTTTACATAACACTGCAACTACAGAAGAATCAAGACCGCCGCTCAAACCAAAGATTGCACCCCGGCCTCCTGAAGAAAAAACCATTTCCTTTAACCAGTCAACAATCTCCCGGCATAATTTTTCTGGAGACAATATGCTAAAGCTCCTTTCCTCTGGTATACTTAATACTATACTATATTCATTATATTCATTTTATCTTCTCTCCCGCCATTCAGCCGGCAGGGGGGATGATCCGGACCAAAAACCGCCTTTTTCCAGTGAAGTGATAAACCTGTCGTAAAAAAAAGGGTAGCGCGCCACAATAAAATCCACCAATTCACTGATTTCCTGCCTTTTTGTTTCCCCGGCCATAGGGCAGGGATTTTTGATTTCCGGCAGATTTTCCTGCCGGGCCAGGGAGGAGATTGTTTTCTGGGTGAGATAAACAAGAGGCCTGATCAGGTAGAGATCGCGACGGTCAAGGTAAGTAGTTGGTTTGAAGGTCTCCATCCTTCCCGTGAAAATGAGGTTTAAAAAGAAAGTCTGAAGCAGATCATCAAGATGATGCCCCAAAGCCACCCGGTTGCAACCCAGATCCTGGGCCGCCTGATGTAACGCCCCCCGCCTCAGCTTTGCACATAAAGAACAGGGATTCTTCTCCTGACGCATTTCAAAAACGATTTTCTGTATAAGCGTCTTTTCCCGGTGAAAGGGCACCTGCAGGCGGGAACACAAGGTTTCCAGGGGAGAAAGATCCATCTCCCAGCCCAGATCGATATAGATGGCCTGCAGAGAAAAGGGGAAAGGAACCTGGGACTGTATCAGAGAGAGGGTATAGAGAAGGGCGCTGCTATCCTTGCCCCCGGAGACACCTATAGCCACCCGATCCCCTTCTTGCAGCATCGCGTATTTGATCATGGTCCTTTTTACTGTAGCCAATAACCGTTTGCGAGCGCGATTCAATTATTACCGGCCTTTCTTTTTTTACAACCCCAATAATGTTTTAATTTTTTCCCTGTCGCCACGGGCAAGCGCCAGGCGGAGAATATAAGGCAGGTGTTTTTCACGCCCGGCACTCAAATAAAAAGGAATGCACTTCAGATAAACTTCCCGGTAATCCTCTGCTGCAGAAACAAGATCCTCGGGCAGCCTCTTCTTTAGTATCCCCGGTTCCCCAGAGATCAAGTTCCGGCACATAAATCATCCAGATGCCAAATATATGCTCCCTTTCCCATTCAACCCGGCAGGAAAAACTTTCTAAAAGAACCTCCGCCAGCCTTTCACCCAGAACCCAGGACTGCAGGGAAGAACTTTGATCGCCGATTATAAAAAGGCGCAACTTTTGATTGGACTCCTCAATAATTACAGGTAACTGCTTCCCGGCCTTATCTAAAAAGAGTTGGACCATTAATTAAGCCACCCCAGAAATCATGTTCTTTAGCAGATCTGCGATCATACCCGGGATGTAGTCCCAGCCTACGGCTTTAACCGTTTTCAGCTCATGAAGGCAAAACAGCACATCCCCTTTACATATTATCATATAATTTTCCTGTGGGAAATAATTCTTTTTAGAGTTTAGGCGAAGTTAAGCTGTTGAAATGGCCCTTAAATAATTTTGGGACCGGCGCAATTTTTTTGTTGACATCCCCGGCGGCAATTGCTAAAATAAGACGAAAGCGATGCGATCCTTTAAACCAGTCCGGAGAGGCTGGAAAGGAGTTAACAGGTTGCTTGTATGTAATGGTGGCTTTTAACCTCCTGGGCCGGCTCCGGCGTCAGGAGGTTTTTTGATGAGTGCAAACATGGAAGCCAAGCTCGTTCTGGAAGACGGTTCCCTTTTTCAAGGCAGCTCCCGGGGAGCCAAAGGCGAAGCCCTGGGCGAGGTTATTTTTAATACAAGCATGACGGGTTACCAGGAGATTATCACGGACCCCTCCTCTTGTGGTCATATTTTAACGATGACTTTTCCTCTGATGGGTAACTACGGTATAAATAAAGAAGATTTTGAATCCCGAAGCCCCTTTTTAAGGGGCTTTGTTGCACGTGAAATCTGCCCGGCACCCAGCAACTGGCGGTCGGTAAAAACTTTGGGAGATTACCTGCAGGAACAGAATATCATTGCCATGGATGGCGTCGATACAAGAGCTCTAGCACGGCTAATCCGGGAAAAAGGCAGCATGCGGGGGATCATAACCACTGAAGACACGCCTTACAACCTCCTCCTGGAAAAAGTAAGAAAATCACCCCCTCTCTCTGCCCTGGATCTTGTTTCCGAAGTCACAGCCCCAGAAATATACACCTGGGAAAACAGCGGCCCCCACCTGGTTATTTTGGACCTGGGCCTAAAACTCTCCCTGGCGCGCCTGCTGCTCAGTAACGGTTGCCGTATTACCGTGGTCCCGGCCACACTGCACACCCGGGAAATTATGGAACTTAAGCCGGATGGGCTGGTGCTCTCCGGCGGCCCCGGGGATCCCCGGCAGGCGGGGGAAGCAATCAAAGTTGCCCGGGAACTGGCAGGCAGAATCCCCCTTTTAGGCCTCAGCCTCGGCCACCTGGTTATTGCCCTGGCCCTGGGGGGTAAAACTTACAAGCTCAAATTCGGCCACCGCGGAACCAATCACCCGGTCAAGGATCTGCACACAAATCATGTCTATATCACCTCTCAAAACCATGGTTATGCCGTCGAAGAAAAAAGCCTGCCGGCCGGCCTGACCGTAACCCACCGCCACCTGCATGATGGTACGGTGGAAGGGTTTGAAGATAAAAAATTAAAAATAACTACCTGCCAGTACTCTCCCGAAGATTATTCCGAAATTGCCGATCCGCAGCATCCTTTCAACCTTTTTTGGAAATATTTGCAGGTTCCGGCTCTTTAAAAATTCAGGCTAAAGGAGGTGCTTCCTTACGATGCCCCTAAATCCACGCATTAAAAAAATCATGGTAATCGGTTCCGGGCCCATTGTCATTGGCCAAGCAGCTGAATTTGATTATGCCGGTTCCCAGGCCTGCCGCGCCCTGAAGGAAGAAGGCCTGGAAGTGATCCTGGTCAACAGCAACCCGGCAACCATTATGACGGATATCAATATGGCCGATCGCGTTTACCTGGAACCGCTCACGCCAAAATTTATCACACAGGTTTTGGAAAGAGAAAGACCCGATGGGCTTTTGCCCACTTTGGGTGGTCAGATTGGTTTGAATATAACCAGGGAAGTGGCCCGGCAGGGCGTGTTGGAACGCCTGCAGATCCAGCTTCTGGGAACCCCTTTGGAAGCAATAGAAAAGGCAGAAGACCGGGAAAAATTTAAGCAGGTCATGGAGGAAATCGGGGAACCCGTACCCCCCAGCGCCATCGTCTCCAGCCTCGAGGATGCTTTACAGTTGGCTGCCGAGATCGGTTATCCCGTGATCGTGCGGCCCGCCTATACCTTGGGCGGTACCGGCGGGGGTATGGCTAAAGATGCAGATGAGCTGCGGGAAGTAGCGCGCCGCGGTTTAAAAAACAGCCCCATACACCAGCTGCTCATCGAAAAAAGCGTCGCCGGCTGGAAAGAGGTGGAGTTTGAGGTGATGCGGGATGGTGCCGGCAACTGCATCACAATCTGCAGTATGGAAAACGTCGACCCGATGGGCATCCACACCGGGGATAGCATCGTCGTGGCCCCGGCTTTGACCCTGAGCAGCCGCGAATACCGCATGCTGCGTAACGCCTCCCTGAAAATCATTCAAGCCCTGGGAATCGAAGGAGGTTGCAATGTCCAGTTCGGCCTGGATACCAACAGCTTTCAATACTACGTCATTGAAGTAAACCCCCGGGTCAGCCGCTCCAGCGCCCTGGCCTCCAAAGCTACCGGTTACCCCATTGCCAAAGTAGCCAGTAAAATAGCGATCGGGCTGCAGCTGGATGAGATTAAAAACACGGTTACTGACAAAACATTGGCCTGTTTTGAACCTTCCCTTGATTATTGCGTGGTGAAGTTTCCCCGTTGGCCTTTTGATAAATTTGCCCATGCCGAGCGCAAATTGGGAACACAGATGAAATCTACCGGGGAAGTAATGGCCTTGGGCCGTTCTTTCCAGGAGGCCCTGCTAAAAGCAGTCCGCTCGTTGGAGATAGATCTTTTCCATTTGGAACTGCCGGAATTAAAAAATATGACCTTTGGTGCCCTGAGAAAAGAACTCTCCTCCCCTACCGACCGCCGCCTCTTTGCTGTTGCCGAGGCCATACGCCGGGGAATTTCCCTGGTGGAGATCAATTATCTCTCCAAAATTGATCCTTTCTTCCTGCACAAAATAGTGGAGATCATCCACCTGGAAAACAAGCTGAGGACCAGCGGGAAAGACGGTTTACACAAAAAGCTGCTTTTTTCCGCCAAATATAACGGCTTTGCCGACCAGGCCATTGCTGAACTGACCGGGACAACCGAAAAAGAAGTCCGCTCCTTAAGACAAAAGCATGACATCCGACCGGTTTATAAAATGGTCGATACCTGCGCTGCAGAGTTTGAGGCGGCAACCCCCTATTATTACTCTACCTATGACCGGGAAAACGAGGTCCGGCCTTCGACCAACAAAAAGGTCGTCGTCCTGGGTGCGGGGCCGATCCGCATCGGGCAGGGCATTGAATTCGATTATTGTTCCGTGCATGCCGCCTGGGCCCTGAAAGAAGAAGGCTTTGAATCGATCTTCATCAACAACAATCCGGAAACGGTCAGCACGGACTTTGATACCTCGGACCGCCTTTATTTTGAACCCCTTGTCCTGGAAGACGTCCTCCATGTCATTCAGGCCGAGGAACCCCGGGGTGCCGTGGTTCAATTTGGCGGCCAAACAGCCATCAACCTGGCCGAACCCCTGGTTGAAACAGGAGTTGAGATTATCGGCACCGCCGTTGAAGATATTGACGCGGCGGAAAACCGCCGTCGTTTTGATGCGCTTTTGGAAGATTTGGATATCCCGCGCCCCCGCGGGGGTACAGCCGTGACCGTGGAACATGCGGAAAGGATTGCCCGGGAAATCGGTTACCCTGTTCTGGTCCGCCCCTCCTATGTCCTGGGCGGACGTGCCATGGAGATCGTCTACAACAGCAGGGATTTACGGGAATATATGACCTCGGCAGTCAATGTTTCACCCCATCACCCGGTGCTTATTGACCAATACCTCAGGGGTATCGAGCTGGAAACAGACGCCATTGCTGACGGCCGGGAATGCCTTATTCCCGGGATTATGGAACATATTGAAAAAGCCGGTATTCACTCCGGAGACAGCATCGCTGTTTATCCACCGGTAAACGTTTCCCCCCGGCTGCAGCAAAAACTCGTGTCCAATACAACCAAACTGGCCCTGGCTCTGAAGATCAAGGGCTGCCTGAACATACAATATGTTTACCACGAAAATGTTCTCTACGTCATCGAGGTCAACCCCCGCTCCAGCCGGACGGTCCCCTTCCTGAGCAAAGTAACCGGGGTGCCGATCATCAACCTGGCCACAAAGATCTCCCTGGGTAAAACAATCGCCGACCTGGGCTATCGGGGAGGGCTCCTTGACCCGCTGCCTTTCACCGGTGTAAAAGCGCCCGTGTTTTCCTTTGCCAAGCTTTACCGGCTGGAAACCTCGCTGGGCCCGGAAATGAAATCCACGGGTGAAGTCCTGGGCATTAACAGGCACCTTCCCCATGCTCTTTATAAGGCCCTGCTGGCTGCGGAATTCAATCTGCCTCCCTGCGGCAATATCCTGGTCACGATTGCCGACAAAGATAAAAAAGAGGTGCTCACTTTAATTCAAAAGCTTTCCGCGATGGAATTTGAAATATATGCCACCAGGGGAACAGCTCTTTTCCTGGAAGAAGCCGGCTTTAAGGTAAAACGCGTGAACAAGATCCGTGAAGGTTCTCCGCATGTTCTCGATCTTATTCACTCCGGGGAGATCAACCTGGTGATCAATACCTTAACAAAAGGGAAAATGCCCCATACGGACGGCTTCCGTATCCGCCGGGCCGCAGCCGAACACAATATTCCCTGCTTCACCTCCCTGGACACTGCCCTGGCTGCAGGAAAAATTTTGGAGGAACTGAGAGTAGGGGAAGACCACGGCGTTCTTTCCCTCCAGGAGTATCTGGCCCTCAAGCCGGAATAAAGGCCCGTTTTCCTGCCTGGCGCGGCCCCTAGAGTTCCCGGGGTTGGCTGTTCTGCGAGCCGGGCAGCAGAATCCGGGATGGAGACAGGCGGCTGGCTCTGGTAAAAAAAGAAGGTCGGTCGCGGATCATAAAATACAAAGGGGTGGACTTTTATGAAAGTAAATAAAGTGATTATTATGGGCGCAGCAGGAAGGGATTTCCATAACTTCAACACTTACTTCCGAAACAATCCGGCCTACCGGGTAGTGGCCTTCACCGCTGCCCAGATTCCGGATATAGAAGGAAGGCAATATCCCCCTGGACTGGCTGGAAAAGACTACCCGGAAGGCATCCCCATCCATGCGGAAGAGGAACTGCCGGCATTGATCAAAAAGCATGCTGTGGACCAGGTGATTTTTGCTTACAGTGACGTTTCTCATGAGGAAATCATGCACAAAGCATCTTTGGTTTTAGCCTGCGGAGCAGACTTCAGGTTGATGGGGCCCAAAACGACCATGCTCCGGTCCAAACGTAAAGTAGTGGCGATAACGGCAGTAAGGACCGGCGGCGGGAAAAGCCAGACCACCAGGTACATTGCCCAAATACTCACAGACGCCGGTAAAAAGGTGGCCGTAATCCGCCACCCGATGCCCTACGGCAACCTGGACGAACAGGTGGCCATGAGATTTGCCAGTTATGCAGATTTAGACAAGTTCAAGTGCACAATCGAGGAAAGAGAAGAATTCGAGCCCCATATCGACCAGGGGATCGCCGTCTACGCCGGAGTTGACTACGAGTTGATCCTGCGCCAGGCAGAAGAAGAAGCCGATGATAATCCTTTGGGACGGGGGCAACAACGATCTTCCCTTCTATGTCTCCGATCTGCACATCGTCATCGTTGATCCGCACCGTGCCGGACACGAGACCGGTTACCACCCCGGCGAAACCAACCTGCGCATGGCAGACATCGCCATTATTAATAAAATTGACTCGGCGGACCCCGCCAAGGTGGAAGCAGTAAAGGAAGCTGTTGCCAAAAACAACCCCACCGCCAAAATCATCATGACCAATTCACCGATCACTGTCGAGCAGCCTGAATTGGTCCGGGGCAAGAAGGTCCTGGTCGTGGAGGACGGGCCCACGCTGACCCACGGCGGCATGGCTTACGGTGCCGGCGTGCTCGCAGCCGAAAAATCGGGCGTCAGTGAATTGATTGACCCCCGGCCGTATGCGGTAGGCAGTATCCGTGGCACCTTTGCTAAGTACACCCACCTCTCCCGGCTGCTGCCGGCAATGGGTTACGGCAAAACCCAGATTGAGGAACTGGAACAGACCATCAACAACTCGCCGGCTGAGGTAGTCATCATTGGCACCCCCATTGACCTGCGACGGATCATGTCTCTACAGAAGCCCGCCGTGAGGGTCAAATACACACTGGAAGAACTGGGTACGCCGCAAATGGCAAAACTGCTGGAAAAAGTGTTATAGAGTTTAACACCAACCGCGGGCACCAACCGCGGGGACGTACCTTGTGGTTGGTGTTAAATTGGGTGACGCGGGGACGGTTCTCGTGGTTGCTCGTGGTTGGGACAGTCCTCGGCCAACCGCGGGGCCAACCGCGGGGACGGGCCTTGTGGTTGGTCTTAAATTGCCAACCGCGGGGGCGGTCCTTGTGGCTGGGCCGTAAGCCCCTTAAACTGATTGATATTAGGTTGCTTTAACAAAATCCATTTGTTTATCTGGCAAAAAGCCTTCGTTCCATATTCTTTGGTGGCAAACCAAACTTTCGGAACAGAGGCTTTTTTTAAATGACCAGCCGCGGGGACGTACCTTGTGGTTGGTCCTGACACAGACACCAGCAGCTGAGATCAACCGCAGGCACCAACCGCGGGGACGAGCCTCGTGGTTGGTCAACTGCTGGGACAGTCCTCGGGAAGCGTGGGTTCCACCCCGGCCTGTTGGCAGAGTTCCTGCCACCCGCGGTCCACGTTTTTTTGGAGCATTTCAATCTGCTGCTCCTCCAGGTAAGAAAAACGTTTCTGCCCCTGCAGGTAATCCTGGACAGGAATATATTCCTCCGGGAAATAACTGATCCGGTAACGCACGCCATCTTCCACCTCATAAAGAGGGAAAAGTCGGGTCAACACTGCCAGGCGGGAAAGCCTGACCGTGAACTCAACGGGACTGCCCCAGCCCTGCATACAGGGGGTAAAAATGTGCAGAAAACGAAAGCCCCTGACCTGCATGGCCCGCCGCATCTTGGCCACCAAGTCCCCGGGATAGGCAACTGTCGCTGTGGCGGCATAAGGGATCCTGTGGGCGGCCATAATTTTCATGATCTCTTTTTTGGGGCTGCTTTTTACCCTCGGGGCAGGTGTGGTCGTGGAAAGGGAGCCGTAGGGGCTGGCCGAGCTTCTCTGCGTCCCCGTGTTCATGTAGGCTTCATTATCATAACAGACATAGATCAAATCTTCGTTGCGCTCCGCCACACCGGAAAGGCCCTGCAAACCGATATCAAATGTAGCCCCATCCCCTGCCAGGACGATTACCTGAGTCCGGGTATCCCCCACAGCTTCCAGGCCTTTTTTGATGCCTGCCCCTGTCGAAGCAGCGGAGGGGAAAGGACAGTGCAGGACAACCGTTTCCAGGGAGCGGAAAGGTTCCACCCCTGAGATAATGCTCCAGCAGGAGGCGGGGATAACAATGACCGCCTCCTGTCCGGAAACCTTGACCAGATAGCGCACGGCCAACGCCGGGCCGCACCCCGCACAACCATTGTGCCCGTTTAACATGAATTCTTTGCGGGCAAAATCGCCTACCAATGTATGTAACATCACAGATCCACCCCCCAGATAATCTTGCCCCGCTCACCGCTGCTTGCGGCGACGGCCTCCAGCCCCCGGCGCAGCAGCTGCGGTGTAAGATCTATACCCCCGGCAGTGTTCAGTTCATAAATTTTTCCCTGGAAAGAGCTCCCCTGTAAAAGAGCACGCAGTTCCTGGGCAAAAATCCCGCCTAATCCGGCAGAAATATCGCGATCGATGACCACAATCTTTTGAATGTGCGGCTGGGCGAGCAGGGAGATGATCTCCTCCTCCGGTAAGGGCCGGAAAAGCCGCAGGCGTAATAGCCCTTTTTTGCCGTCCTGATCATTCAGGGAAGGCAGAACACTCCTGACCGTTTGCGCTGCAGAACCGGCGGCAACAATAACCGTGCCGGCTTCCTCCAACTCACAGGCTTCGACCAGCGGATAATCCCGGCCAAAAATCTCTGTATATTGCTGCGTGAGCTTTTTTGTAACCCTAAGAACCTGCAACATATCGAGATGACGCTCCTGCAAAACGCGAGACAGGTAACGAAAATCCGTAACTGCCTGGAGATTTTGCGGCTGATCCGTCTGCAAGGCCGCTCTGTCCGGCGGCGCAGGTAAAAAGGCATCGGCCTGCTTTTGATCCGGAAGCTCCACCACTTCAAAAGTATGTGAAAGCACAAAACCATCGTAAATGACCATGCAGGGAATTCTTGTTTCTTCCACCAACCGGAAAGAGAGGATGAGCGTATCCAGTATTTCCTGAACATCGGCACAATAAAACTGTATCCACCCCGTATCGCGCTGCGCAAGACTGTCCAAATGATCCGGCTCCAGGCTCCAGGGCGCTCCCAGAGCACGACTGGCATTGACCATCACTATCGGCAGGCGAGCCCCGGCAGCCCAGTGCAGCAGCTCATGCATATAAGCCAGGCCCTGGCTGGAAGTGGCTGTAAAAGTACGCGCTCCGGCATACGACGCCCCGATAAGATAGGCCAGAGCAGAGTATTCGGATTCCACGCTGACGTATTCCCCGGAAAAATCACCCTGCGCCCACATGGCAGCGATACTTTCAACCAGAGAGGTTTGGGGAGTGATGGGATAAGCACAGACCACCTGTACCCGCGAAAGTTTTACCGCCAGAGCAGCCGCCTGGTTGCCATTTAAAAGTTTACGTTCCATCACTGCGTACCTCCTCCATAACCAAAGCCCCCGCCGGGCACTCCGCAGCACAAATTCCGCAGCCCTTGCAATAATCCAAAAGGATCTGGAAATCGCCATCTGACTCCTCCACAGCCGGTTCGGGGCAAAAAACCCAACAAACCCCGCACCTGCTGCACGTTCCACAACTAAAACAGCGCCCGGCCTCCTGCTGCGGCGCAGCCAGACGGCCCTGCCGCGGGTAGAGATAAGAGTTTAAATCGTCATAGCGGACCGCCTCCTGAGGGCCGTGCAGCGGTGCAGCAATGCCCGGAACAGCTATTGAAGTTTCCGGCAGCCCACCGGAGTATTGCATGGGTGGAACAGCTGCCGAAGTTTCCGGCTGCTCCCCCAGGGCACGAAGAAGCAGCAGCGCTGCCTTACGGCCGCCAAAAATAGCCGCCGCAACACTGGCCGGGCCGGTCAGGGCATCTCCGGCTGCAAACATGCTGCTTTCCTCATTCAAGCAGCCCCGGGCCAGCCCCTCCCCTTTTTCTTTAAGCGGCAGGTTCTGGAGTGAAGAGGACAGCTCCGGAAGATTACTATCCTGGCCGGCAGCAACGATAAGCAGGTCGCATTCCAGTTCAAAAGCTGTTTCGGGAAGAACCTGCAGGCGCTCCCCCCTCCGGGAAGGAGCGGCACGTACAGCACGCACTTTCTGCACCTGCCCCCCGCCGCAGATCTCCTGCAAAACCGTTTGAAAAATAAAATTTACCCCGGCTTCTGCAGCAACCTTTATTTCATCAGGGTGAGCGGGCATCTCCTCCCGGGAACGCCGGTAGAGAAGGTTTACCTCCCTGGCACCTTGCAGCCTGGCCATACAGGCGGCATCCACAGCCGCGTTGCCACCACCGACAACAACCACACGCCCCGCAATCTCTTTCCGCCTCCCCAGGTGAATATCCCGTAAAATTTCCAGAGCCCCGGCAACACCGGGCAGCTCTTCTCCCTTGATCCGCAGCCACCTGCTTTGCTGTGCGCCGACAGCAAGCAAAATGGCGTCAAATTGATCCTGTAACTCCGGCAGGCTGACATCCCGGCCCACCTCCAGGCCGGTCTTGAAAACAATACCCTCTGCCTCCAGAATTTCCAGCTCTTTTTTTAAGACGCTCCGGGGCAGGCGGTATTCCGGAATACCCGTGGCCAGAAGCCCGCCGGCCAGGGGCATCTTCTCGAAAACAGTGACCGCCGCTCCCTGCCGCCGCAGATAATAAGCACAGCTCAACCCGGCAGGCCCGGAGCCGACGATGGCCACTTTTTTACTTCCCGGTATTTTACCCCGGCCGTTCAGGCCTGTTCCGCCCGGCCGGTAATTTTTGTGGCGCCAGAGCCCGATAGCCTTCTCCACCTCGCGGATGGCCACCGGCTCATCCCATAAACCGCGGTGGCATTTTTCCTGACAGAAACGGTAGCAGACATACCCGGTAATCGCCGGGAAAGGATTGTACTCCTGCATGATCTGCCAGGCCCCCTGCCAGTCCCCCTCCCGAATCTTGTTCATCCAGCGGGGTATCCCGTTTTCCAGCGGGCACAATAACCGGCAGGGTGAATTATTTTCCCGGCGTACAGGCGTTAAAAACCTCCAGGAGCCTGTTTTATTCACCGGGGTGGGAATCGTTTCCTGCAGCTGTCCGGGCCGGGGCCACCCGCTTTCACTGGAAAATTGCATCCTTGAAAACCTCCTTCACCTCTTGAAACCCTCGCTGCGCCCCCGCCAGGTTCTCCCTTTCCAGCTGGGGAAATTTTCCCTGTAAGGCTTCTTTGAGGACTTTCAGCGGCGCCAGCTGCAAAATCTTGACCAGGGCCCCCAGCATCACACTGCTGATCAGGGGGGCCTCTGCAATTATAAGCCCGCAATCAGCAGCAATGTGCGCGGCATCAACAACATATACTTTTCTTTCCCGGCCAATTTCCGGTCCGAAGGGTATCGTCTCCTCTTTAGTGTTTAAAAGCAGCAGCCCCTCTTTTTTCAGCCCATAGAAAAATGTTTCCGGCGGAAGTAAGGCCACATCGAACACTACGACACAAAAGGGCTCAGAAATACGACAACGTGGCATGAGAGGAGAACTGCTGTAACGTAAAAAAGCCGCTACCGGGGCCCCACGCCTCTCTGCCCCAAAAAAAGGAAACGCCTGCGGGTAATAACCATTGCAAAAAGCAACTTCGGCCGCAAGCGTGGCGGCAAGAACGGCCCCCTGCCCCCCCCGGCCGTGGATACGCACTTCCACGAGGTCTTCTGCCCACATAAAAATCCCCCTTACGTTAACTTTTACCATTATAACACAGGAATTCAAAAACAGGGCAACAGTTTCCAAACACTACGAAAAATTAAAATAAGCCCACAAAAAGGCAATACCCCCGTTTTTATGAGGGTATTGTCTTGAAGATAGAAGTTTTAAAGCTGGATGAGCATGGATCTATCCGGTCCCCTTCCCGGACCTGATCCATACCCTGTCTTCGCCAGAATAACAGCGTCCCAAAACAGGGAGCGTACCGGCAGAAGAAGAACCTGTGTTCAGTAGATAACGGCCTTATCAGTATTTTTCTTTAATGGAACTAATAACGGCAGGGTCCATTAATGTAGAAGTATCGCCTAGAACTTTGCCTTCAGCAATGTCACGGAGAAGCCGCCGCATAATTTTCCCACTGCGTGTTTTTGGCAGCTCAGATATAAAGATGATATCTTCGGGTCGTGCCAGGGCTCCGATTTTATTGACCACCAACTGTTTTAATTCTGTGACGAGTTCATCCGAACCTTGAGCCCCTACCCTGAGGGTAACAAAAGCACTCACAGCCTGGCCTTTAAGATCATGTTTCTTGCCAATCACAGCAGACTCGGCCACCTCGCTGTGTTCCAAGAGCGCACTTTCTATCTCTGCAGTTCCAATACGATGGCCGGAAACATTAATCACATCGTCCAGTCTGCCTGTAACCCAGATCAACCCATCTTCATCGACTGTTGCGCCATCGCCGCTGAGATACACACCCTCAAATTGCTGCCAGTAGGTTGTCAGATAGCGCTCCGGATCATTGTATAAAGTGCGCAGCATAGCCGGCCAGGGTTTGGTAATGACCAGGAAACCCTGTTCCCCGGGTTTTACAGGCTCTCCTTGCTCGTTAAAAACAGCTACCTCCACACCGGGAAAAGCCTTGGTAGCCGCCCCGGGCCTAAACCATTCATCTCCCGGCAGAGGGGTTATTAAATGCATACCTGTCTCTGTTTGCCACCACGTATCCACAATCGGGCATTTTTCCCCGCCGATATGCTTGTAGAACCACAACCAGGCTTCAGGGTTAATCGGCTCTCCGACCGAGCTGAGCAGGCGAAGACTGCTAAGATCGCAGGAAGCGGGCCATTCTTCGCCCCAACGCATTAATAAGCGAATTAATGTCGGGGCTGTATAAAAAATACTTACCCTATATTTTTCGACAATTTTCCATAAACGATCCCGCGCCGGGAAATCAGGGCCCCCCTCATATAAGACGGATGTCGCCCCATTGGCAAGCGGACCATAAACAAGATAGCTGTGGCCGGTTATCCAACCTATGTCGGCAGTACACCAGAATATGTCCTCTTCCTGGTAATCAAACACATATTTAAAAGTTGACTCCACACCGACCATATAACCACCGGTAGTATGCAGGATACCTTTGGGCTTACCTGTAGTCCCGCTGCTATAGAGAATAAAGAGAGGATCCTCGGCATCCATAACCTCCGGTTCACAATAAAGTTCTGCATTTTCCATCAATTCCGAGTACCATACATCCCTGCCGGCCTCCATATGAACAGGTTGTCCCGCTCTTTTGACAACAATTACCTTTTCAACGCTTGGGCAGCCGTTGTTTTCCAGGGCTGTGTCGGCGTTATCCTTCAGGGGAACAGGTTTTCCGCGCCTGTATCCCCCATCTGCCGTAATCAAAATTTTGGAAGAACAATCATTGATCCGTTCCTTCAACCCACCGGCACTAAATCCTCCAAAAACCACACTATGGAGTACTCCAATCCTTGCGCATGCCAGCATGGCGACCACGGTTTCAGGGATCATCGGCAAATAAATGGTCACTACATCTTCACGATTCAATCCCATTTTTTTTAACGCACTGGCCAGTTTGTTGACCTCACGATAAAGATCCTGATAAGTCAATACACGTGAATCACCAAGTTCACCCTCAAATATTATCGCGGCCTTATTTCTCCGCCAGCCGGTAATATGACGGTCCAGACAATTGTAGGCAGCATTTAATTTTCCATCATTAAACCAGGTCCAGTGATAAGATGAAGCTTTACTTTCATCCAGAACTGTGCTCCATTCCTTAAACCAGGAAATACCTTTACTCATTTCCGCCCAAAAACTTTCAATACCCTGTTCGGCCAATGCTTGTAATTGCTCAGCAGTTTGTTTGGCTCTTTGATCTTCAAAAGGATTGATAATATCTTCATTTCCGGCCAGCATATTTTTTTTACTTTCCCCCATCTTTGTACCTCCAAGATTGGAATTTTATTCTCCTGGACAACGTCCAACTCAAAACTTCTCTCAGGAACTGGGCTGAACACTCAGTAAATAAAGAATTTTGAAAGCTAAGATTGGTACCCGCCCTTGCTAAATGCAATCTTCCCTTGTTTAGTTTTAACTCATTTTGCATTACCTATTGAATTCCTGTTTTTTACAACCGGAAAGCCACCTCCTCATAGGTAGTTTGTATTATCCAATTGATACAAATCGTGGCGCGACTGCACTTGAACTACTGGTAACAATATGCCTCTTCATTCACTCCAAAAATATAGGTTAATTTATGTACAATTGTATATTGTTTGAATTGTCTTTGTCAATCACATATTTATTATTTTGTACCAATTCTGATAATTATTAGCAATAATTCGAGGTCATTTGGGAAGAAATTTGTATTTTCAACTATAAAAAAACTATTATCGAAAACTACCTCCCTGATATATATATTAAAAATTTTCGGAATCTATTCCTGAGCTTTGGGGTAAAATTTTCTACCACTACAAAAATTTATATAAAGACAAATACCCTCAGCTTTTGAGGGTATTTGTCCTTAAGAAAAAATTAAAAGAACAGATGCGCTGCCCCGCTAGACCCGTTCGGACTGTTTTACCGTAAACAGAACATGGGCGCGGCGCTCTTTAACCATTTTTTCAACTACCTGCTCCAACTCTATAGGGTCTTTTGCCGGCTCAAAGCAGTGCCTCCCCATGCAGGCAAAGGCCGTGGCCTGATCAACACGGGCATATTCCTCATAGCCCCATTTCCGGGCCTGGTCAGGAGATAGCAACCTCACAACCTTGGGGGGGACAAACGCTGCCAAGGCCGTACTGTGCAGGTTTAACAGGGCCGGATCATCTGTAGTTCCCACAACATCGATCGTCGCCCCTCTCTCCCTGACTCCAAAAGCCGCCCGCGCCAGAGCCGCACTGAAGAGGGAATGCCGGCGGTACTCCCCCATAAAGGCATGCACAAGGTCTGCAGCCTTTTCCAGATAGGCTTCCTCTCCAGTTAAAAGAGCCAACTCCGTAAACCAACGGGCACAAAGAGAATTTTGGCGGAGATCAAAGTGAGGCAGAGCCAGCCTGCCCAGTTCCTGATCCCTTAAAGGCCTGTCACAAAGAGCTCCTCTCTCCATGGAAAGAGTCTCCAGGCAGTACTCCGCCAGCTCTCGGGAGAAATCCAGCCAATCAGGATCCCCGCTGTGCTGGTAAGCCGCTGTCAGGGCCAACCCCATAGAGGCCTGGTCCTCCAAAAGCCCCCATACATGCGCATTTGCATCTTCTTTCGACAGATAGTGAGCCATACCGTTACCCGGCTGGTAACAGCGCTGCCGGAGGGTATTGAGCGTAACCATGGCCCGATCATACCATTTTGCTTCCGCCAAAATAACCGAGGCAAAAAACAGGGAACGCACTAACAGAGCATTCCAGTTTACATAAATATTGCGATCTATTCCGGGTTTGGCCCGCTCTTGCCTTTCGTTTAAGGGCAAAGCATAATATTCCTCGTCAGCATCCTGCGAGCCGGCCCAACAGCCCGATTCCGGGAGGTAAAGGTTGTTTTCCAGATACCTGAGGACATCCCGGGAAGCATGGGCAAAAAATTCATCGGCTGTGAACTTATAGGTGGTGAGCAGCAAGTGCAACAGTCGGGCGTTGTCCTCCAGCATTTTCTCGTAGTGGGGCACGCTCCAGTCGCGTGTTGTGCTGTAACGAAAAAAACCTCCCTCCACGGAATCATAAATTTCCCCTGTAAACATGGAACGCAGGGTGTGGGTAAAGATTTTTTCCCATTGTTGATCCCCCTCCTGGTAAAGACAGGCCACCTGAGCCAGCTCCAGGGCTTCAAACATGGGAAACTTGGGGAAATTGCCAAAACCGCCGTAGCGTGAATCATAATTTTCTTTAATCTGATCAGCAGTAAAACCTATCAGGTCGGCAAATGTTTCCGTTTCCATCCCTATTTTTCTTTTTTTTGTCTCCATTTTTGGGGGAGGTCCACTCTGGGCAAATTCAACGTCGTCCCCGGCCGGCATTTCTCTATCTATACCGGCAGGATCTTGCCGGTATAAGCGGCGGACGCCACTAATCATTTCCAGCATTTCCTCCGGAGGTATATAAGTCCCCCCGGCGATCACATCGCCCTCCGGGGTAAGAAAAGCAGTTGTCGGCCATCCCCCCAGATTATAACGGGTATTGATATCCGGCCGTTGATCCGTATCCACCCGGATCGGGATAAAATTTTTGTTGATTTCTCCAACTACCTGTTGATCACTGTAGGTCCCGTCATCCATAACATGGCACCAGTGGCACCAAGTTCCCGCTATGCTCAAGAGGATAGGTTTATCTTCTTTTTGCGCTTTTTTAAAAGCTTCATCTCCCCAGGGATACCAGCCTATAGAGCTCTGCAAATTTTTATCTTTAATTAATGTGTCCCCGTCTTTATTGTCAGCAAAAATTTCAAAACACCTCACAAATTTTTTTTATTTTTCCCTGGTAGATTTGTTTTTATGTAAGAATTTTTTATCAAACAAGCAATTAATATGTCGCTAGCAGCCAAACCCCGGCAGGGGGAATAATCAAATACTACCTATCAACCCACAAAAAGCGAGAATCCTTTTTGTATTAAAAGAACTCTCGCTTTATACAGTTTGAGTTATTACCTGGAGACAGCAGTTTTAGATCATTATAACGTTTTTAAGTGTTTCAATGCAGCAGTGTTAAGATCAAGCATTAAAGCATGAACAGGTACACTTTTGGGGATAAATTTACAGTTGCGAATTTTATCTACTGTATCCAGTACATTTTGTTCTTCACGATCAAATCCACCAATCCAAGATTTAAGCTCAATACCTTCCAAATCCTCAGCTGCAATTCCAGCAGCAATCATCGCATTCCTGACTTTTTCATCAGTTGTACCTGCCATTCCACAGTCAGTATGGCCTATCACCATAATTTCCTTGCAGCCTAACAAACAGGTTGCAGCTACCAAGGATTTCATAATCTCGCCATCAGCGTCAATGACGGTATTGCCTGCATTTTTAATCATTTTTACATCGCCCCGGCCTATTCCCAAAGCAGGTTCTAGAAAGTCCACCAAACGGGTATCCATACAAGTTAAAATTGCTACATGTTTTCCTGGATGATGACTTAATGGCTTAAATTTATTTTCCGCGACAAACTTTTTATTGGCCGCTAAAATTTTATTTAACATAATCCTCCCCCTTAGTATGGAAATGGTGTGGCCCTCGCTCAAGGATAATCTCAAGACGAGATCTGATCAATGTTATCTTTTTGGTCCAAGCTCTTTTTTTTCCGGGCCAGGATGAACACTTTTGCCTTCCAGCCTAAAAGGGCCAGGAGCAATAGCGGCACCAGCAGCGGCAGCGAGCCGATGGCCACAATCAGACAGGAAGAAAATCCTTTCAGCAGGCGGTTGGTATTTAAAGACAAAAGATGGGCGATCCTTTCCCCGAAGGAGCCAAATCCACCCGTGACCGTCACTGTCCGCGGGTCCTTTTCCTCCAACCTGATCTCCAGAGAGGAATAGTGGACACGCTCTTGCAGGTGTTTGAATTCGGCAGTCATCGCCTCCAGATCTCCCCGGATTCTGCCCAGTTCTTTTTCAATCTGCAGGATCTCTTCCACAGTTTTGGCCTTCTCCAGCAAATCACGCATTCTCTCTTCCTGGGCGGCGAGGTTTTTCAGGCGAGCTTCCAGATCAATATAGTGCATGGTCACATCATCTGTGTAAACATGCGGATTTTTAACCTGGCCAAACCCGTCCAGTGACTCCAGAAAAGAATCAAATTTGTTTGCGGGAACACGTACGGAGAGCTGCCCGGCGCGACGTTCGTCCCGAAGATCATAAAACTCCAGTGAAACCATGTAGCCACCGAAATCTTTTACCTGGTCCTGAATTTTTCCGGCCACAGCCTCCAGATCTTCAATTTCCAGGGTAAGCCGGGCCTGCAGGATAACATAGCGCCTCTCTTCCTTGCCTGTAAACACAGTTTCTTCCCCGGCAACAAGGCCGGAATCAACCAAGCTGTAAGACGCCCCTGCAGGCGCTTCGGCTTCACCTGCTTGGGAATATTCCGCCACGGATTGATCGGTGCTGGCTTTTTGTCCCCCCAGGGTTTCCTTGACAGAGGCGCTACAGCCGACGCTGAGGACCAAAAAAATTAGCAGCAGTATCCCGCCCCCCCAACGCACAATTCTTTTTCTTAGCTTTGTTTTGTCTACTTTCCCGGATATCTTGACCTCCCCCTTCAAAATATTATATTTACCTTTTAACCTCCTCACCCTCCTCTTTTACTCTCTACTTCTAGAACGTATGGGCCTCTTTAAAAGTTCCCCTAAAAAAAAGGAAAAATAAAACCAGCCGGAAGTTCCATACCCGAAGCTGTTTTTTCCGGCTGGTGGCACATTCTGAAGATAGGTACGCTTTTACCCAATATAGGCTAAGGTGCATCGCTCAGCACAAACTGCGCTCAGCACAAGCCTAAAGGCATGGGCTGAGCGCAATATTTCTCATATATCCTCACGATATCAGGTGCCTTTTCTTTAAAAGCTGCAAAGGCCTGTGCTCATGTATTAACGCTGGCCCAATTCCTTCATTTTGGCCAGGGTTTCACCGATGGCTTCGCCAAAATTGGCCACCTCTTCTGGTGTAAAGCTCAGGAGTGCCAGACGCTCTGCGTCGATTCCCACGTCTGCAAGAATATTTTTCACACGGCTGACGCGCTGGCCGGCCCAGAACAATGTTTTCTGGAAGGGGCATTTGCTGTTTTCATCTTCAGCACAGCCCGCAACGATCACACTGTCTGCACCCAGTTGGAAAGCTTTCAGCACATGGGTGGTATCGATCTTGGAAATGCAGGGAAATTTGACGATCTCTACATTGGCCGGTTTATTGGCCATGAAGCCCTCATTGAACTCCGGCAGGGCATAGGCACCCAGACCGCAGGAAAGAACCAGCACAGAAGGTTCCCCGTTTCTGGCAGCTACCAAGTCTTTGACAGCAGGTTCCAGCTTCTCTTCCGCCTCGGTGATGTAGGGAGCACGGAACTCAATGGCCAAGTTGGGGCATACAGTGAGGCAAAGCCCACAGGCCTGACACTGGTGATCGCGGATTGTCAGATCGCCTTCCGCGCTGACCGCGGGCACGTTGTAAGGGCACGTCCGCAGGCAGGTCAGGCAATCGGCACATTTCTCCACCACTCTCTCGGCTCCGGCGGCACATCCCAGGCAGCGAAGGCTTTCCCAGACCGCCATAGCCATGGTGTAACCTTTTTCCACCGGCAGGAAATTGGTGGCGCGCTCTTCGGGAGCCAGCATGGGGATCTCATGCCGGGCAATTTTCTTAACGTTTTCAGCAACATCGTCAGCCAGTACCGGCAGGGCTTCATCCTCTACAACCATGGCCGTATGGAAGGATTCCCCATCCAGGTAGTTTAATACCGCCAGTGCTGCCACTCTGCCGTTAGCCATGGCCTTGACCGCAGTAGTGGGGCCAATAGCTATTTCTCCACAGGCAAAGACCCCTTCCACAGGTGTCTGCAGCGTCTCTGGATTGAGCCCTTCCAGCCGGCCTCTGTTAACAGGCACGCCGGCCTTTCCTACCGCCTCCAGATCAGAACCCTGGCCAATGGCGAAAATAACGGTATCACCGGGCAGAATGGTCACGTTATCTTCATTGTAGGTGGGGTTGAATCTTCCTTCAGCATCAAAAACAGCGGAACATTCTTTCAGCTCCAGCCCGACAATTTTGTCGTTTTCAATCTTGACGGCTTTCGGTCCCCAGGAAGGATTGAATTCCACGCCTTCTTCTTTAGCCTCTTCAATCTCCCAGGGGAAAGCCGGCATTTCTTCTGCAGACTCCAGGCAGGCCAGTCTTACTTTGGCCGCACCGCAGCGCACTGCCGAACGGGCCACGTCCATGGCTACGTTACCGCCGCCGATCACGACCACTTCCCGCCCATCAAGCCTGTAGTTGTCCCTCTTGGCCGCTCTTAAAAATTCGAGTGCCAAAAGGATATCTTTGTGATCTGCCCCGGGAATGGGCAGGCCACGGCTGGCCGTAAGGCCGACAGCAATAAGTATGGCTTTAAAACCTTCTTTTTTGAGCCCTTCGGCATCAAAATCGGTGCCGAATTCTACTCCGGTTTTAAACTCTACACCGATACTTTTGAGGTTTTCAATATCCTTATCCACGGTTTCATCAGGCAGGCGATAACTGGGGATAAAGTTGCGTGGTGCACCACCCAAGAATTTTTCACGTTCAAAAACAGTGACCGCACAGCCGTGTAAGGCCAGATCAAAAGCAGCAATCAATCCCGCCGGACCGGAACCGATTACGGCAATTTTTTTCTCCGGATCAATTTTCGCCCCGGAGGGAAAGTCCGCCTTGCCAAACTCCACCGCTGCTCTCTTTAAACCGCGTATGGAAAGAGGCTCATCCACATTCTGACGCCGGCACTCGTCTTCACAGTGATGGGCACAAATAGTCCCGCACACAGCCGAAATAGGGTTGGCTCTTTTAATCGCTTCCAGGGAACGATCAAAATCCCCACAGGCGATTAAACGCAAATATTCCCGCACCTCCTGATGTATAGGGCAGGCTACCTGACAGGGGGGCAAACCGGCGGAACCCTCTTTCAATTCAACATTGCTGTTCGACATCAAGTTCACTCCTTCTTAATTTTTCAGCCTCCACCCGAAACTTAAAAATCTTAGGGTAAGATGTCAATGACCCTCCACATGGCAAGACCACGTGGACTCTTCAGGCTGATTTCCTGGCAAAAAACTTTTACAACCCAACCTCACCGCAATCTTTTCTACATCTTATAATTAATTCTTCTTCGAAAATATTTTTCCTGCTACTGCCCAGCTTTTTTTCTCCGGTAAGGTGCTCTACCCTGCCCCCGTGGCCCGGTTAAGCACCTTTTTTTGCTACCCCAGCCGGCAAATTATTACCCAGGCAATTAAAAATTTTGGCGCTTTAGGTAAAAGGTATTAAAAACTTAAAAGAGAATTATATGTAATATTGACAAAACAGGGTTTAATTTGCTTGCCCGGAGAGACGGCATTTTTGAAAGGAGGTCAGGCCATTCACTGCAGGATGGCTGCGAAAAAATGATTCTGGTACCTTATAGGGGTAAAAAGCCACGTGTCTCAAAAAACGCTTTTGTAGCACCGACCGCCGTATTGATCGGCGATGTAACAGTCGAAGAAGGTGTAAGTATCTGGTTTGGAGCGGTATTACGGGGAGATATGGGTTCCATCCTCGTAAAAGCAGGTGCCAACGTGCAGGATAACACCGTTGTTCACCTCAAGGCCGAGGGCAGCCAGGCTGTTATCGGGGAAAATGCAACCATCGGCCATGGTGCGATTTTGCATGACTGTACCATCGGCAAGGGCGCCATTGTGGGTATCGGCGCCATAGTCCTGGATTTTGCCCAGGTGGGCGAAGAGGCGATTATCGCTGCCGGCAGTGTTGTTGGAGACAATATGGTCATCCCTCCCCGGCATTTGGCAGCGGGAGTCCCCGCCAAAGTGAAAAAGGAGATCTCCGGTACATCCCTCTGGTATATCAAGGAAAGCCCTATCTGGTACCATAAAACACGTGATGAATACCTGGAGCAGGGCATTGGTGTAGTCAGAGAAGAGGGAGAAGAGCAGGCCTAGAAATATGCCCGCCCCACCCCGGGATAACCCGAAAACCGAATAGAAACCAATTACGGGAAAACTTCGCAGAAAGCCCACGATCTTCAGCCGTGGGGGGAATGCGTGATAGGTGGCTGCCAGCTGTCTACTATCCTGCCCTAATTGTATTCTGAGTAAAAAAAGATGGACAGCCAGCAAAACAACTACCAGCCACAAGGACCGTCCCCGCGGTTGGGGATCGTCAGATGACAGGGACTACCGCAATCAGCCCTTGGGCCTCAGTTTTCCCCGGAGATAGAGCCATAAAAGGTACAGGGCTGTTTGACTCGCCCTTTCCTTGATCACCTGACGGCTTCCCCAAAATTCATAGCGGCGGCTGAATTTAAAATTTTCGGCCTCCAGGGCCAGGTAGGTCAAACCAACGGGTTTTTGCGGTGTTCCCCCGCCGGGGCCCGCAATACCCGTGATGCCCACCCCGAGATTTGCCTTGCAGAGCCGGCGCACACCGGCCGCCATTTGTTCCGCCACCGCAATACTGACAGCTCCTTCTCTCTCCAGTGTTGTGGGGTTAACGCCCAACATTTGAACTTTGGCTTCGTTGCTGTAAGTCACCAGGCCCGCCAGCAGATAAAGAGAACTGCCGGGAATATTGGTGAGGCGGTGGCTCAAAAGGCCTCCACTGCAAGACTCTGCCAGCGCCAGAGTCCGTTTCTTTTCCCAAAGCAAACGCGCCACGGCAAATTCCAACCCCTCCTCGTCTTCCCCGTAAATATAATCCCCCAGTATTTCCCGCAGCTCCTGAGCCTTGCTGTCCAAAAGGGCCTGCACTTCCTTTTCGGAACAGCCATGTGCAGTCATGCGCAGATGAACCTCCCCTGCTTTAGCCAGGGGTGCTAAAGTAGGATTACTCTGATTCTCTAATAGAGGTGCGATCATCTCTGCCAGGGTAGATTCACCCAGGCCGATAACACGCAGCACTTTGGACTGCAGGATAGCCAGATCCCCTTTTCCCTGTAATTTGGCGCGTAGTAAGGGGAGGACCTGTTCCCTGAACATGGGCAGCATTTCCCATGGCGGCCCCGGCAGCAAAATGACAACCGGGCCTTTTTTCTCCTGCAAATCCAAATAAATACCCGGTGCCGTCCCCCTGTCATTGGGTAAAATTTTCCCACCCCGGGGAACCAGAGCCTGGCGGAGGTTTAATGCCGACATGGGACGTTTGAAGCGGTGAAAAAATTCTTCCAGCCTCTGCTCCCAATCCCTGTTCCTTTCCAGGGGCAACCCCAGCACCCGGGCCACGGTTTCACGCGTAAGATCGTCCTCCGTCGGGCCCAACCCCCCGGTCAGAATGATCAAACCCGATCTTTGCAAAGCCTGGCGAAAAACCTCAGCCAGCCTTTCCTCATTATCTCCAACTGCCGTCTGGTAATAAACGCCGATTCCCAAAGAAAAGAGCTCCCGGGCCAGATCCCCGGCATTGGTGTTCACAGTCTGCCCCATGAGAAGCTCCGTACCTACTGAAATTATTTCACACCGCATCCTGTCATTCAACCTCCCGCACATCTATAAACATAATTTTAACATATTCTCACGGCCGGCGGCCGGCGTTGCGAAAAAGAAATAAAAAAGCATTTTTTCCCCGAAGAGAGCATTTTATGATAAAATAAAGGCAGTTGGCCAAAAGGAAGAGGAGCCGTATCATCATGGACCAGAGCATTCTGGAAAAATTATACCGCCAGCACTTTAACAAAACCTTTCGTACTGCCTATCTGGTGACGAGGGATTACCAGCTGGCCGAAGACGCCACTCAGGAAGCTTTTTTAAGAGCTTTTTCCAACCTGGCTGCGCTGCGGGAAATAGAGAAATTCGGTTCCTGGGTAAGCGTCATCGCTGCCAACTACAGCATCGATCTCCTGCGTAAAAAGAAAAAGATATTCTTTACTGATAATATTTCCTTACATGCCAGCACCTCTCCCGGTGATTCCCCCCAGGAGAGCTGGGAAAAAAATGAAACTGCCCAGGAAATCAGGGAGGCTCTCTTTTTGCTTGCGCCGGAAGAAAGGGAAATACTGGTATTAAAATACTTTAACGAGTTAAGTATCAAGGAGATTGCAGCTGCAACCGAGTGCTCCTGCGGGAACAGTGAAATCCCGGCTGTTTCGTGCCCGTAAAAAAATACGTGCTTTACTGCAACCTTCTGAGGATGAAAAACGTCAAATAAGTAAGATCTCCTCAAAACTTTAACCATACCGCTGCATTATAGCTGGGAAGGTTGGGGAAAAATGATCCGTACAAAACAAAAAAACCTGTCTAAGCTGCTCCAGCGAGCCCTGCGTGAGGAGGCCCAAAATATCGACCCTCCTTCCTGCCAGCAACTTTGGACGGAGCTGCAGCAGCGCCCGGAATTTACCGTTATCGAAAATAAAGCGGAGCAGTTTTTCTTAACACAAGGCAATAAAAGGAAGGGTTTTCAAGCATTTTGGAAAAAGCATCAATATCTGGCAGCTTTAATTACTGCGGGATTTTTTATTGCCGTCCTTTTGACCCGCCTGACCCCATTTATGGGTCAGGAGCCCACCCTTCCGCAGGAACAAATTTCTGCTCCGGAAGCGGGCCTGCAAAGCAAAAGCATGGATAAGAGCAAAGAAGAAGCAGCAGACATTTTCAATGGAACGCGATGAAAATGCACCCCCGGGAGGCTTTAGCCTGCGCAGTGCCGTGGAGGAAGCACTCCCCGCTCAACCACCGGAACCGGCGAAAGGCCCGGCAGAAGAAGAACAGGCCGGACATTCCACATCAACTTTTGGCCTCTGGGAGCAGAAAATCTCTCAACCGGAAAAACAAATCAGCGATTCCCGGTTGGGAAGAAACCTCCAGCCGTCCCCTGAAGAACAAACCTTCGAAGAAGAGGAATCTTTCCTCCAGGCCCTTAAAGAGGCCCGGCAGCTAACCGACGAAGAAATATGGCAGGTAAGGTCGCTTCCAGACAATTATATTTTTCAGGAGGGTAAGATTATCCAGACGGAAGCATCCCCCCTGATAATTTCTCAGGAATTTACCGGAGAAGAGGACCGCGGGTTTACACTCCTCCAGCAGTTTATTCAGGATGAAGCCGGGATTGAGGATAGAGCAAGTGTGGCCACCGCACAAAGCCCGGCGCAGCCAATCCAGGTGGGCCCCTATTGTGGGTATCTTTTTCGCCCGTCCCCGGGGCTCTGCACATTAACATGGCTGCAGGAAGAATCCCTGGTCACCTTATCGGGGCAACTCGAAGAAGAAATGCTTTTTAAAATAATCGCTGCCCTGGAAAATCCCCCCCGGAGCTCCCTGGAGTGACAGCCCGCGGTTTTTTCCGAAGTTTACCGATCATGTTGGGGTATTTCCCCATTGGCTTTGCCTTCGGTGTCCTGGCTGCAAACACCGGGCTGGGCATCCGGGAATGTTCCCTGATGTCCCTGCTTGTTTACGCCGGCTCATCCCAGCTGATCGCTGTAAGTCTTTTGGCCGGTGGAGCAGGGCTTTTGACCCTCACTGTAACCACCTTTTTGGTTAACCTGCGCCACCTTTTGATGAGTGCCACCCTTGCGACCTACCTGGGACACCTCAGCCGGCTCCAGCAGGCTTTTTTTGCTTACGAGTTGACTGATGAAACCTTTGCCCTTTACAGCGTCACTTTTCCCAAAGAAAAAATTCCTTCAAAAGTTGGGATTTTTACGACCAATCTGGCTGCCCACTGCTCATGGGTGGGTAGTTCCGTTTTGGGAGCATGGGCCGGCGCCCTGCTTACCGGCAACCTGGAAAACTGGGGGCTGGATTATGCCCTGCCGGCCATGTTTATTGCCCTGCTTGTTTTCCAGTTAAAAAACTGGCGTCATATTTTCATCGCTTTCTTCTCCGCGGCCCTTTCCACTCTTTTGTTCTGGAAAGCAGGGGGCCACTGGCATATTATTCTAGCCACACTGGGTAGCGCTACTTTGGGGCTGTTTCTGGAAAAATACCCCGCGAACAACCCCGCCGGCCCTGCACAGCCGCCACATGAACACCGCGAACAGCGCTAAAATTGAAGAAGTGTATTGAGTTATGATCAGTAAAAAAACGAAAAAAGTATCGCCCCCTATCGATGAATGGCTCAAAGAAGCAAAAGCGGATCCAGCCACAAGGTACGTCCCCGCGGTTGAAACCAGCCACAAGGTACGTCCCCGCGGTTGTGCAGCTTTTGCGCAAATCTGGTATAATCAGAGCTGATTTACCAAAAATTTTACTGCTGGTCGTGGAAAAATGCCTGCTTACCCTGAAAATATAATACTCATCATCCTGCTCATGGCCCTGGTCACATACCTGCCGCGCCTTCTCCCCATACTTTTACTTTCACGGCGTAAACTGCCGCCGCGGGTAAAGATCTGGCTTTCTTACATTCCCGTTGCCGTTTTGGCCTCCCTGCTGGGCCCGGTTCTTTTTATGGCCGAGGGGCGGCTAACCCTGCACCCGGTGCCAAACCCCTATTTCTGGGCAGCACTCCCTTCTTTAGCCATCGCTTTGCTTACCAAAAACATGTTCCTGACCATCCTGGCCGGGATGGCCGGCGTTGCCCTGATAAGATTATTATTATGAGTTACGGAAAAAAATAATTTGACTGCTAAAAAAGCTTGTGATAGACTATAAATATAATAAATGTTATTTTCATAAATAAAAGCAGGCCGAAGTCTCTCCGGGAGACACGGGGGAACCATTATTAGAGGGGCGAATTTTCCGGTTTACCGGGAATAGGGCGACCCGGGCCCGAGTCCGTCAGCTAACCTCGTAGGCTAAGCGGGTATAGCCATGTACTATGTATCGGGTATACAAATTAAATAGTTTTTTTCTTCAGCTTAATTAAATATATAAGCTGAGCCTGCCCCTAGCCTCTCTTGTTTGACGACGCCTGTCAATGAGGAGGTTTTTTTATGTCAACAACCGGAAACTCTTTGACAGTAAGAACATCATGCCATCCTGACAGCACAAAAAGCCGGGAAAGGAAAAGGAGAAAAATTTATTTGCGGGGCAGACAAGCTCTAAGCCTGTTACTTTTATGTGCACTGGCCTTTCTAACCCTGGCAATTACCGGCTGCGGTGCCGGTACTGATGTGGAAAGCACCCCGCAAAAAGAGACAATCATCCTGGGAGATGCAAGCTGGGACAGTATCCAGGTACATAACCGTATTGCCGGTTTTATTATTGAACACGGTTACAGTTATCCGGTGGATTATATTTTTGGAGAAACCTTGCCGCTGCTCCAGGGACTCTCCACCGGAGGCATCGATATTTATATGGAGGTCTGGACAGACAATATCATAGAAGCCTGGGAAAAAGTGCTTGCCGAGGGGACAGCTCAGGATCTTGGGCCAATCTTTCCCGATGCACCGCAGGGATGGTATGTGCCGACTTACATGATCGAAGGTGATCCGGCACGTGGTATTGAAGCCACTGCCCCCAACCTGCGGTCTGTTTTTGACCTGCCTGAATACAAAGATCTTTTCACTGATCCGGAGGTAACCTCCAAAGGCCGCTTCCATAACAGCCCGCCGGGATGGGTCTGTACAGCTATTAATGAGGAGAAATTTTCCGCTTACGAACTTAATGAAGCGTTTAATTTATTCAGTACCGGGTCAGATACGGCTCTGGCCACATCCATGGTCAGCGCCTACGAAAAAGGTGAGCCCTGGGTCGGTTATTACTGGGAACCCACCTGGGTTATGGGTAAATTGGATATGACCCTGCTGGAAGAGCCCCCTTACGACCCGGAGGTTTGGGAGAAAAATAAAGGATGCGCCTACCCTGCCGCCAAAGTCCAAAAAGGAATTCACAGTGAACTTCAAGACAGCGCTCCCGATGTTGTAGAATTTATTAAAAACTACACAACAACACTGCAGCAAAACAACGAACTGCTAGCTTACATGATTGAAAATGACGGGGATATTGAAAAAGCGGCTCATTACTTTTTTGAAAACTATACCGAGATCTGGAAATCATGGCTGCCTGAAGATATCACCGTCAAAGTGGAAAAGGCATTAGGTGAGGTGTAATAAAGTGGAGAAACGCAATCAGGCGGGTAATCAACTTACCCCGCCGCTCATTGAAGTTACCCATTTATGGAAAGTATTCGGGGGAGCCAGAGCGGGTCTAGGCCCTGATAATATTGAAGCCCTGGCCAAAAAAGAAGAAAATGGTGTAGTCCATGCCGTCCATGATGTTTCCTTCAAAGTAAATAAGGGCGAAGTATTTGTGATTATGGGCCTTTCCGGCAGCGGAAAATCAACCCTTATTCGCTGCCTGGCCCGGTTAATCGAGCCAACCGCCGGCCATATACGGATCAATGGCCAGGATGTGGCAACAATGCGCGAACAGGAGTTGACAGCATTTCGCCGGTCGGAAATCGCCATGGTTTTTCAGCATTATGGCCTGCTGCCCCACCGGACAGTTTTAGAAAATGTGGCTTTTGGCCTTAAGCTTCGTGGTGAAAAACAAAATGAGCGCCAAAAAAAAGCACTCAAGGCTATTAAAAATGTAGGCCTCTCCGGGTGGGAAAAACATCATCCCGCACAACTTTCCGGCGGTATGCAGCAGCGGGCCGGCCTGGCACGCGCTCTGGTGCAAAATACCGCAATATTACTCATGGATGAACCCTTTAGCGGCTTAGACCCGCTTATCAGAAGGGAAATGCAGGACGAACTTTTAAGATTACAAAGGGAGTTACAAAAAACAATCATTTTTGTCACACATGATTTAAATGAGGCTTTGCGCTTGGGCGACCGTATGGCTGTCATGAATAAGGGCAAATTTGTACAAGTGGGGACTCCCCGGGAAATCGTGCAGCGTCCCGCAGACGAATATGTCCAGCGTTTTGTCCAGGATGAACGGAGGTTGTTTTACCCTGACGACGAAAATCAAACCAAATCGCAGCAGTTCAAAAAAATTCCCCCTCATAAAGAACTGCAAAAAACAATGCCATAGTAACGGGGTGAAAAATATTGTTTCCCGAATCATTGCGCTTTAACATTGCCCCCTATATAGATACTTTTGTGGAATGGTTGAAAATTGTCTGTGCGCCGGCCTTTAAGATTTTTTCCCAGACTCTTTTATCCATCCTGCTTAAAATAGAAGCCGGCCTGCTCTTTATCCCCTGGTGGATGTGGATTGTGGCAGTTATTGCCCTCTGCTGGTGGCAAACCCGCCGTCCAGTCTACTCCCTCGGCTTAGGAGCGCTCCTGATGACGATTGGCCTTTTCGGCCTCTGGACCGTGACCATGAAAACCCTGGCAATAATCATTGCCTCGGTGGCCATTTCCCTTTTACTGGGCATACCGCTGGGCATTGCCATGGCGGAATCAAACCGTTTTAACTTTATACTCACACCACTGCTGGATGCAATGCAGACCATGCCCAGTTTTGTTTATCTGATCCCCGCGCTGATGTTTTTTGACTTGGGTAAGGTCCCGGCTATTGTAGCAACCGTTATTTATGCCCTGCCGCCGGTGATCCGCCTTACCAACCTGGGGATACGGCAGGTATCAGCAACGATCCAGGAAGCGGCACTTGCTTTTGGCGCGACCAGGTGGCAGCTGATGCGGGAAGTACGCTTGCCGCTGGCTATGCCCTCCATCATGGCCGGAATTAACCAGACAACGATGATGGCGCTGGCCATGGTTATCATTGCCAGCATGATCGGTGCCGGCGGAGTGGGCGAGAAAGTTTTGATCGCGACCAATCATCTCGCGGTTGGTGACGGATTTGAGGCCGGCTGGGCCATTGTCGTCCTGGCCATACTCATTGATCGCCTGACTCAAGCCCTGGCCCAAAAGTGGAAGGTACCCCAACAATAAAAAAACTACCAAATTTTCAGCGGCTGGCCCGGATTATTATCTGAATTATTATAAAAAAAGGACAGGTATTTCTTTATATGAAGTAATGTCCCATCAGTTAAAAAAGCGGTAGCCTTAATGTAACCGCGCTTTTTTTATCCAAAGTTGAATCGCATAAAACAAGGGCTTTTCGAGGTTATAAGTATAACTTCGGAAGCCCTTGTTTTTGTTTTGCAGCGGTGCGGTTGTGTCGTTATCAAAGATAAAAAATATATTGAACAGGAACCATTTTGAAATATAATAAATATTGAATATATTATATTATCGGGGTAGATAATTTATATCTATCACTATGATATTGAAAAGGGGTTTTCTGATTATGACAATGCCGGTTATTACACCATCGTCAACTTCACCATGCCAAGCAATTACAGATTTACTTGAATCGATTGCCCTTCAAGAAGCAGGCTTAGCTCATATTATCAATGCCGAAGGAGAAAAAATTCAAGCAGCTCTGCAAATACCAGGGGTTACCGTCGCAGATTTGATAGCAATTAATGAATCTGTTGCAGCTACTCTGACTAAAGTGATTAAGCTGGAAATGGTTCTTGAATTTAAACTTGAGGAAATTTCTGATCTAGAGCCTTGCGTTGAACCTGCTTAAGATTATGGTCTTTTATTAACAAAACAGTATGGAGCAGGTTTTGTCGCCTGCTCCTATTTTTTAATTTTGTACTATGAGGTGATATGTATGATACAATGTCCCCAGAATGTTAGTTTTTTAGTGCCTGCTGGCAAACCGACTGCAACTTATACCATTACCTATCAGGGCATGACGGTAAAAAACTGTAATTCTACCTGGTGCTATAGCGTTTCGGTCACAGGGTCACCTGGGTTAAGCCACTGGGTGCTTGGAGTTTTTGAAACGTGTCAGGAGCTTCTTAGGGAGAGGTTAATTTCAGTTGAAAGAAATGGAATTAAGCTGGAAGAAGACATTGGCTATGAATTGGGAACTTCTGATGGAGTCAATGGGATTAAGTTTGAAGTAGGCGTAGAAGCAGCCGAGAGTCCTGTTCTCTATTGTATAACATTGAGAGGAGTGTATGAAACAACCTCAGTTGATGTAGCTGTAAAAGGTGGACCTACTCCTGCACAGAGAAAGGAAGATGCTATATGCGGCCCTTCCTGTGAAATTAGGAAACCATGCCAGGCAATTATAGATCTACTTGAATCGACTGCCCTTCAAGAAGCAGGTTTAGCTCATATTATCAATGCTGAAGGAGAGAAAATTCAAGCGGTCCTGGCAATGCCAGATGTTACCGTTGCAGATTTGATAGCAATTAATGAATCTGTAACAGCTACTCTGACTAAAGTGATTAAGCTGCAAATGGTTCTTGAATTTAAACTAGAAGAAATTTCTAAAATAGATTGCCCTGATTGTCCTGATGCTGGTTAGCGAGTGTAAATAAATTAGACAGATCAAATATGGATGGATGCCCATGCTGAAATAGTACGCCTGGCTGCTCAGGAGACGGGAATGTAAGAGGTTCATAGGTAGGCTTCCGTACAAGGGTACTCTGTGCTTTAAACCGGGGTGCCCTCGTTTTTTTATTCAGTTGTAGTGTGCTTACAAGAGTATTATTGTCTGTTTTAATGTGATAAATGTGCACTTTGTAACCGAAAATGGGGTTGAAATAATGTGCTAAACAGTGGCTGGTTCGTAGTAGTATACAGATGGTGATACTCCCTGTGGCAGGGCAGTCGGATCAAAGCTGAAGGCCAGGGTAACCGGCTGGTTAAATTTGTAGCCGGTGCTATCGCCCACGGTAAATTCGAAGACTAAGCCGAGCAGCTTGAACCCGGCAGGAGCAGCTGGAGGATCGCTCACTTTCTGGATAGCAACATTCACTCCGGCAGTTCCACTCAAGGCGTCCGCAGGGATGTTGACCGATACTTCACTGCCCAGCCCGACATTTCCCCCGACAGCCGGGTTGACAACGGCCTCCCCGGTCGTACTCGTCACAAAAGAAGTTGGTAAAGATGAAGTTGAACCTGATGAATCTCCGGAAGTTAACTGAGCCCAGGTCGGGGCTTCCTGCTCCATGCTTTTGCTGTAATACCAGATTACTTTGTCCCCGCTGGAAACATCGTGATCCTTGGCTGCAACCATGGGCGAAGTGTCATTGACAGTGTACATCCATCCCTCCATCCCGCTACCTGCCTGCCCGGCGATGGAATTCACGAATCCATCAAATGTCGTGGACATAATGTAAGACAATCCCGTGGCATCCAGTGCTCCAAGGGCGGTCAGCCCCCATGGATTGGTGGAAAGTACGTTCACTGTAGCTGGCCCAAACAGTTTTTCTCCACTCCTGCCCACCACCGCTATTCCCGGGGTGCAGGTCGAAGGTGAAGGGTCGCTGCCGCCGTTTCAACAGCGACTTTTGCCTCATTGTTCCCCTCCGTTGTCACTGAAGGAATCTCTCTCCCGACCCCGGGTGCCGCTGTTTCCACCAATGGCTCAGAACCGTGGTTAGAATTGATAACCGCCGGCACTTCATGCTTAGAATTGATCACTGTTGGGACAATGATCGCCACCATGATTATCAAAAAAGCTAAAAGATAAAATATTCCCTTTTTATTCATGATTGACTCCCCTTACTGCAGCTTATCCATACATTTCAAAGACTGAAGACGCCGGCAGTGACAGATCAATACCCAGGAATTTTGCCAGCAATGTGGCAAACTGGGCGCGAGTGATAGAGGCGTCTGGAGCAAAGAGCTGCTCGCCAACCCCGCTGACATAACCCTGGCCAGCCATTGCCCGGATCTCCTGCTCCGCCCAGTGTCCCTGGATATCTTTAAAATTGCTTTCCCTTCCCTGGTTTTGGACTGCGGCTGAAGAATTATACGAGGCACAGGCATCCAACACCCAAATGGCATTCATAATGTTCCGGCAGCTTCCGAGGCTGCCGTCAGGATTAATAACCTGTTCCACCATATAATCGACCGCAGTCTTGCCCGAACTGCTGATCCAGGCATCAGCTTTCAACCCCAGCTTTCCAAGGGTTATGATCACCTCGGCGGTATCGATCGCCGGGTCATCCATCCCGCACATAAAACTGCCGTCACTCTGCTGGTATTTCTGCAGCAATGACAGGCCCTGCTGTATAGCCGCCTGCACCTCAGCATCAGTCTTCAGGGAATTTAGGGCGGACAAAGTTCTGATCGCCTGACAGGTAGACATGATGCCAGGCTGGGGTACCTTTCCCTTCCAGGGAAAGGTACCCCAGCCATAAAAACTGCCGTCAGACCCCTGTTTTTTTTGGGTTAACAGATAGTTTCTCACTTCGACGGTCCCTATGGCGTTCAGGCACTCACCTCTGGCCAGCAGATCGTAAGCAGAAAAATTACTGAAGATGTTCTCATCGAATCCGGCTGCTTTCTGCCTCTCCTGCAGTATTTTTAGAATCTGATCCACCAGATCGGTGCGCTGGATAGCTTTCATCGCCAACAGATCCTGGGCCAGTACTTTGGCTGAGACATCGGTCGGATGTTTGATGTCCTCGATAACCAGGGCCGTCACCGCATCCTCGAGGGAAACACCTGCATAACGCCAGCTACCGGTATCGATCTTCGCCGTTTCCAGGATATAGAGAGCCATTGATCCCACTCCGGCGTCGCTGTTGCGCGCACCATTAGTTTGATAGTCCTGGCGCAATAACCCAACCGCCATCCTGGACAGATCATTCAGGCTCACCCTCTTTGCATGCACAACGCCCACCGGCAACGGAGAAGGTATGAGTGTAACAGAGATAACAAGTACACTGATCAGCACTGACACCACCAATTTCTTAATTACCGACAAACTGTCTTCCTCCCTTAACAATTAGTGATCATTCAATAAAAGATTATAATTCGCCAACTCCAGGAACTGCTTACATAGACCGCGTATTTCAATCACCAGCAAACACTTCCCACAAACATCATTATTGTAAATTTTAACTCTCCCGCCGTATCACTTGTTATGCGGTTACTAATTGACGCTAAATTCTATCGCCCATGCCCGGGCACACATATAAAAACCCTGCCTCTCATGATAAGAAGCAGGGTTTTGAAATATTTCTATATCTTTAATAAATACACCCTTGCCCTTCTATGGAAGGCGAGATGCACCATTGATCAGGCAGGTCTCCTGACTTGTGGATCTTAGTTTATCTCCCGCCTTCCCAGGCTCTCAAAAAGCCCAGTGGCATCTGGGAGTTACTCCCCACTTACAGTGGCCAGACCGTCCGGGATTTTCACCCGGTTCCCTTTTATCCCCATTTATAGGGGAACCTGAACAAAATATTTATTTATTTAACTATAGTATCTTATAATTGATATAAAATGTCAACATCTTTTTTGTTTGAGCCTGAGGTTCTGATATAGATTGGTACTTTTTGAAATTTTATCAGAACCCCCGGCATATGGCAAAACCCTTGTTTTTCTCCCCCCCAACTGCTATAATAACTGTTGAAACTAACTTTTGAATTCATTTTTGACTAAATTATGACACGGGCCCGTAGCTCAGTTGGGAGAGCGCTAGATTCGCATTCTAGAGGCCAGGGGTTCAACTCCCCTCGGGTCCACCAGAAGTAAACTGTACGGATGCCCGTTCTATCGTGCTTTACGGGCATCCTCTTTTTTTAATAAATTCTCGTTTTCAAACACCCTCCCCCTGAGTACAGTCATGGTACAGTCCACTAGTTCAACCACCGATTGCATCTAATAAGATATTCGCTCTTTTGTCTGCATTTTCTGCTTCTTCTTTTGTAAATATCTTGTCGCCTTCTAATATTTTCTCAAATATGTTTCCAAGATCAGGGATGTTCCCCCGATCAACGTGAAAATATATCCGCCTGGTAGTTGTGGAATCCCGATGACCTACTCGCAAAGCTACATACGCATCATCAACACCAGCAAGTAAAAGTAATGTACAATGTGTATGCCGAAGGCCGTGTATCGTGATAGGCTTAAGTCCGTTACTTTCGATAAAATCTTTTAATGCTTTCCCTATTGATTCTCCCCATAAAGGCACGCCGTTGTTTTGGCAAAAAACAAGATTTAGATCATGGTATTTCCTTTTTCCTTTATTCTTTTTTTCGAACCTCCTGCGGTCTTTAACTTGTTCTTTTCTGAGATGCTTCAAAAATTTTACGTCTTTTTCCGTTATTTTAATATAACTTTTAGGCTTCCCTTCCTTAGTCGTATTGTAAAAATATGCGTTTTCTTCGCCCTCTTCTTTTTTACCATGGTGTAGTGATGAATATACTTTTATTATCATTTGATTAAAATCAATATTTGACCACTTTAAAGCTAATAGTTCACTGCGTCGCATTCCTGTCCTAGCAGCAAGATAAATAAATGGATAAAGTGTGGTTACCTTAATCTTAAATAATGCCATCGGTGATTCAATTTCTTTCTTTGTAAAACCCAAGCTTTTTAACACGTTAATGTTTTCTTGTTTCATTTTTTCTTCTTTCGGCAAACGCCTGAATGAGTAGAGTTTTTCAAGTTTGCTTAGAAGAAGGTTTAGCTCCTGAACAGAATAGCAATTAACTATTGCAGCATTGTTGCTATTTATTGTTTCTTCTTTCTGGCTTATCTTGTTTTTATTCCTTTTAACAAGCGAAGCTGGATTAAAAGGAATTAGTAGTCCATTTTCTGGTTCGGTTGCACTTTCTAGAACAACACTGATGTAGGAAAGATGCTTATTTACTGTCACTTGATCTAAACCACCCTTTTTACCATCTAATCTACCGCCACTAAGCTTAATAACTGCATACTGCGAAATATCAAATGCAGAAATGTCCCTTAGGGGGCGATGGCCCATTGCAGGAATTATATGCCTTCTAAGCACCCTTGCGTACTCTTTCCAAGTATTTTTCTTCATCCTGTACTTTGCTTTCAAAATCCATAGCTCAGCGTACTCACCAAAAGTCATATCTGTATTTTTAACTACTATATTGCCAGTTACAATACTGCGTTTAATTTTTTCATTGTATTTGTAAACCAATTTATTCTTTTCTCGTTCAGCTTTTGTCCTAGAACCATAAAATGTATGATATTTGCGCGGACGCTTTTGCGTTACGTCTATAAGCTTGGGAAGGTTTATTACTATCATCCATTTTTTACCCTTCTTAGGATCAACAACCTGCTCATCACTACCCCTATCTTTGTACTCAAACACAGATCCAGTAGCTAATTCTTTTCCGGACACTATTGTTTTCCTCCTTCCCGTCCGCTGCCACTGGAAAGAACATGTACATTTTCAACTCTTATCTTGCTTTTTCCTTTTATTTTTGGCTTAAGTTGCCGGAAAAACATTTCCTCTAAAACCTCTTCAGGTACACGAATGCAGCCATCTATATTTACAGAGGGAATTACACCTTTTTTAATCATCGCATAGGCTTTACCTTTGCTTATATTTAACTTCTCTATGACTTGAGCAACTTTTAGTAGTTTCAATTAAATTGCCTGGTTGCTAAAATCTATAAAAACAGATACGCCTTATTGTAGGTTATTTTACTGCAAAATAATTTTAGCAACTCAGGTCTTCACCTCCTTTTGAATTATGAATAACAATACTGGGCTAACAAAAGCATCTTTATTGAAACCATTGAGGCGCTTCAACCTGTTAAATTCTTCATTAACATCAACTTGGTTTACCCAGAAGGTATCCCTGGCCAAACCGAACTCCCAACTCCTTCACCATTGTAAGATCATCTTTTGTTTCAATTCCCTCCGCTATGATAGCCGCATCAAGCTCCCTGGCCATGTTTAATAGATTTTTAACGATTACCTGGTTGATTCTGCAATCAAGGTTTTTAATAAGTGGACGATCAAGCTTGATATATTCCGGTTTCAGTAAGGAGACAAGCAAAAGGCGTTCGAACCCGGAACTGATATCATCTATAGCCACACTGTATCCGAGTTTTTTAAGCTCATTTACGGTATTTACCAACTCCGATAGGTATCCTTTGACATTTTCCGTTTCAACAAGTTCCAGGGTAACCATCTCCGGGGGGCAAAGCGTCTTTAATTCTCCAACCTTTCCACTTTTTAATAGCAACAAAAGAGTTAAAGGATGCACATTGATAAAAAGCCGGGGAATTGGAGGAGCCGCCTCCATACCCTTTAGTAAGCAAAGGTAATCCAGTTCCCGGTAAAAACCCAGTTTCTTTGCTTCCTCAAAAATATAACCGGGTTTAATGCCATCGGGACCACGCATTAGCGCCTCCGCACCCACTACTTCATTCGTGTCCAAATCGTAAATGGGCTGGTATAAGAAATGAATATCGTTTTTTGAAATAACACTTAATAGCTGCATAAAACACCTCCTATTTCTTCAACATTTCCATGATGCTATCCCGAATAATCCCCGGCTCCTTTTCAGGGATTTTCTTTTCAGGTTCTCGGTCAATCTGCCCCTCAAGCAATTCAACCTGTTTCTGCAACGCAGATAGAGTTAACTGGATATTTAACAGAACTTGGATGGAAAGCATGTCTGCATACTTTTCATAAAAATGAACTGCATCCCGCACATACTGGCTTCTGTCCATCATACTCTCCAGCTTTTTTCCGGTAACAGGGTCAAAACTGATTGTAAACCTGTAAGTATTTTTTTCGGACATATTATGATCCCTCCCCAAAACACATTGCAAAAGGTATGAAGAAAATAGCAATAAGTATGAAATAGATTAAAGCCAATTTTAAAAAGTATGAAGAAGCAAGCAAAAAGTATGAACTAAAGGTCGGTCACTGAGTAAAAGTATGAAAATGGGAACAAAAAGTATGAACAAACTGCTATTTCTTTGAGTCCAAGATGAAGAATGCAGCTAAAAGTATGAAGAAATTAGCAATTAGTATGAATAAAATAGGGATACCGCCGATTGTCCGGGTGTATCCCTGCAAACTACATAAGCCAGGAAGAACAATTTTTTAACCGTTGATACTCAAGGCAGCCTTTTCCTGAAAAATTTCTTCCAATGTATCTGCTACTTTTAAGCACCCAAGCGCATTGGCAAAACGAGGATCGGGGGGAAGCTCAACATTGTCCTGAATAGAACTAAACTCGTTAAAAAGGTATTCCCCTCCCCCTCCAACAAGAAATGTACGTGCAATTGCATGCTTCCTGGACTTCCACCTCTTATTAATCTCATCATTGATAACCCTCTTTAACTCCAGCTTAGCCGCCCCGATCTCCGCGGAGAAGTCATGTTCTTGCCATTTACCATTATTCCTGATAATGTAATCAAGGTCAGGTGTGCCGTGACTTAAACCCGTTTTTTTCTGCACTGCCTTGGAAAGCGCTTCGTGAATCAGAGATATTCCAGTATCCAGCCCAAAGCTGAGTGATTCCAAGATTCTGATCCGATCCGTAATCTTGACCACCACCACATCCAGGGTTTTCATACCAATGTCGGCTACAGCCAGGGTTACGTTCCTTGAACTTAAATATTCCCTATACTGTTCTAAAATGGAATAGACAGCAGCAGCACCCTGAGCAAAAATCCCGACATGCCTGAAGCGCACATCACGATACACTTCCTTTTCACCATCAAACAGTATAACTTCAGCCCGAAAATCTTGAAGATACTTCTTCAGCTCATCCTTCTGGTCATTATAATCGCTGTAGGGTAAACAGGAAACAAAAACGATATCCTCTTTCTCGTTCTTCATAATCATCGCTGTGGTTGCCGCAATAATAATACGGTTATTAGGATGGTTTATTTTGTTCTGATCAAAAGCTGCAGAAGCGGTAACGCTTTCTTCATGGGCAAGCGTTCCAACGAAGTAATCTTTACCGTCAATTCTAACGTGGACATTGTCAGTACTAAGGCCCCTGTTCTCACCAAACAAACCAGAAAATTCCCTTTTAAAGCCGGAACCGACAACAGAGGGAACCTCGATCCGTCTCCCGTTGGACGCAACCGCCTCTGTATTTCCATACCCTCCATCAAAGCCGATCTTCAGCATTAAAAATACCTCCGTTTATCGTTTTCAAGCAAAAAAACTCCGTTTAAAAACACCGGGGGCAAGTTTTTTAACCTGCCCCCGGCCCTGGAATGCACATATTTGCGTTTTTAACCGTCTAATGCTTGTCCCTTATCCATTCCTTCCGCTATCCCACAAAACGCTTCTAATCGCCTACCAGCAACCTACTTTATTAGGTGAGAAGGCCTCGTATGCCATATATCGTCATAAATGCACCCAAAGACGTAATATAGTCATCGTGAATGGCCAGTTAGAAAAAAATAAACGAAAACCCCGGCCTTTTATGGACGGGGATGAAGACGTGACACTCTGCGATAACAAAAACAATATATGGGGAATTAATGGCAATCTTTCTTTTTTCCCAGTTTTAATTCCAAATCAACACCGCCCAATATTTTCAAAAAGTTATCAAGGAAAACTACGTTTTAACAACAAGCTCCCTGCTTAACAGATACACAAGATACTGGTTTAGGCTTACCCCTTCTTTTTCTGCCTGCTCGATTAACTTACGGTGAAGCGTTTTTGGGGCTCGCAAAGTAATCCGCCCACTATACCGGGCATATGAAGAAAAAGGTTCCGGTATCTCAAGACCATCCTCGTACCTCGCTTGAATCCAAGCTCTACGAGCATCCTCACCCATTCGGATAGACTCTTCTGCTGTATCACCATCACTGAAACAGCCTTGTAAATCGGGGTAAGAAATTAAATAACCTCCACCGTCCTCTTCAGAAAGCGTTTCAAGATTAAACGGGTAACTTTGAGATAAATAGTATTCCAAACCTTTTTTTTCGGACATAATCGTCACCCCCTCAATATCCTAATTCTTCTAGAATCTGTACAACTTTTTTCACATAATAATCGTTCTGGAGTACGGGTATCGTATAAAGAGCTAATAACGGAAGTATCTAAATAGATGCTAAACATTAAACAGTGCCACTCTCCCTATGAATTGCCCTAATAAGATGTAATTCAAACATCATTTCATCATCGGGATACTCTTGCCGAACTTCTTTAATTAATTTACCTAGTATCGCCAGCTTAATATTATATTTCCTGGCTAATGCTTGAACATTAAGCTGTAAAGAGGTTTTTTCCATCCGTATCTCCCCCTTATCGTTCAATTGACCCTTTACCCTTACGGGCCTTAACATACTTTCCTAATTAGTTCTGGCTGGCCCATATCCCTCTTGTTCGTGTCCTTTCGGATCAGGTGTGAAGGAAGGGCAACCACAATTACATCACCTTGTGCTATAACCTTGCCTTTCACTATTCGCCCTCCTTGACTACTAATCCAATGTCGGGTTTATAATCAATCGGTTTTCCTTTTGGTACCCCATCAGGTCCCCATTCGTATGGTGGAAGTGATCCTAAGTCAGTTTCCAGCCAAATTTTATCTTCGTTATTGGTTTTTAATAGATTATCTAAAAAATTTTTAAGTATCAGGGTTTTTTCTTGTGGCAAAGCATCTACCATTTTGTGTAATTCTTCTTTGGGTATACTCATGATTCCAACCCCCTTTTATATAGTATAACAGAATAATGAACAAAAATAATAACTACTTTTTATCGGCTACAGTCAGGTTCCCTACTCTTTCAGATATGCCAAGGTAATCCATAAGCGCAGCTTGAAGTATCTTTGAGTAATTTACGCCCTGGGCTTCGGCCAATTCCTTCAACCAAGCCGGTATAGTCAGATTGGTTTTCACAGCCCTGTTATCCAAGTCATTCCTCACAAGATCCGGGAAAACGGTAATAGGAGACACTAGAAACCCTGCCGCTGTATCAGAGTCTATTTTTGGCGTTTTAGATGGAACCGGTATTTCATCGCCGTCCTTCTCCATACCATATATATGCAGCCCTAATGCATCAGCCGCCTGCTTTTGGGCATCTTCAAAATCTCTCCCGAAACTAACACACCCCGGAAGATCGGGAAAATATACACTATAACCTGTTTCGGTTGGTTCAAACACAGCCAAATAAGTAAGTTTTCGCATAAAACGCATTCCTTTCCTTAAAATCAGGCAAACATATTATTTTAACCCTGCCTGTTTTAAAATACTATTGAGGGTGCCAGGTGCAATATCGCCTCTATGAGCCGGTACCGTGACCTTCCCAGTTTTAGTAGGGTGCTTCAATTGAATGTGAGAACCTTTTGTTCTCGATTCGATCACCCTCCATCCGTCTTTATGCAAGATTTTTAAAATCTCTCTCACTGTCATTATTGTTTCCACCTTACCCCGTTAATTATACGCCTAAATTATGCGTATGTCAATTTTTAGAAGATACATTTTTTGTTAAAGTCCCCCAGGGACTGGGGGATTAGGGGGCGCGAATCCCTTAAATCCTTTTCATCCCTAAAAAACATTTTTGGGCAGAAGGGGCGATTCTTTTAAAGAGTCCTGACGGAACGAAGTCAAGGCTGGCCGCAGGCCACCGTCGGGAGGGATACCGGACTGAGCGCAGCGAAGGAGGATATGCTCACGATGGCTTGGCCTTGACAAAGTGACAGAATATAATGGACCCATAAAATGAGACACGATTTGGCAGGGGAAAAGTGACACCGGTACCGAATTATTTACAAACAGAAAGGAGTCATGTCCCATGCCAAGAAAACAATATACACCAGAAGAAAAGTTGAAAATTGTTCTTGAAGCCCTTAAAGAAGAACGTTTGATTACCGATATTGCTTCAGATTATGGAATCCATTCCGGCGTGATTCATCGCTGGAAAAGAGAGCTGCTGGAAAGCGCTGACAGGGTATTTGCCGCTTCAAAAAGCGCCAAAGCTGCTGCTAAAGAAAAACAACAAAAGGAAGAAGAAATCGAAAACCTGTATTCCCAGATTGGCCGCCTAACCACACAGTTGGAATGGCTGAAAAAAAAATCTGCTGGAATACTGCCCCGTCAATGATCGCAAGGCAATGATAGAATGGGACAATCCCAAACTTACTATTAAAGAACAAGCCGGGTTGCTCAGCGTAAACCGTACAGGGCTGTATCGTCAAAATAAGGAGCCATCAGAACTGGAAATTAAAATTAAGCACTTAATTGATAAAATCCATACGGACAAGCCATTTAAGGGATCGAGGCGCATCAGGGATGATATCAATGATTTGAAACTGGGCTTTAAGGTAAATCGCAAGCGTATCCAGCGCTACATGAGGGAAATGGGCATTCAGGTTATCTACCCTGGCCCCAACCTGAGCAAACGCAACAGGGCGCAATATGTTTATCCCTATCTGCTGCGCAACGTTACGCCGGCACATCCCAACCACGTCTGGGGGATAGATATTACATACTGTGCCATGCAAGGCGGCTGGATGTATCTGGTAGCCATCATTGACTGGTACTCCCGGAAAATCATGGGCTATGAACTTTCACAAACCATGAACAGGGATTTTGTAATCAAGGCCGTTGTTAACACCGTAGATAAACACGGGGCTCCTGTCATCCTGAACAGTGACCAGGGCAGCCAATTCACCAGTCCTGACTATGTTAATACGCTAAAACAATATGGCATCAAGATCAGCATGGACGGTAAAGGCAGGGCCCTTGATAACGCAATCACAGAACGGTTTTGGAGAACTATCAAGTGGGAGGATATTTACATTATGCAATATGAAACACCACGGGCCCTGCGCCAAGGCATTGATGCCTATATCCGTTATTACAATTCTGAACGGGGTCATCAGTCACTTAACAAGCAAAAACCTGATGATGTCTACTATGCCCATTCTTACTGGCAACAGGAACGGATTGCTTAAGGGGGTGGTTGTGGTATGGATTTGTGGATAACCCCCCAGAGGCAGGGTTACCCACAAGCTCCACACCTGCTTGGACAGCGCTGCGCGTTGCCCACTTATTCACAACCACTACAATGGGGGCCACTTCACCATATCTCTATAAGCGTCTGTTATACCGTCAGACATATTTTCACCTCCCCAAAAAGTATTGCTATCTTTTCTCGCACATTACAACCACGCAAACATCTGCTTATTTGGATTATCCCTGTAAACCCCTTTTAGTCTCTTCCAGCATTATCATCCCCCGCTTATTTTAAAGGGCAAACCCAGTTCTCATCGAGTACTTTTATCAAAAAAGCTCCAGGGTTATAAAGCTTTTTATCTTTTATCACTTGAAGCCATTTATTAATGGTATCTTCGTTATGCCGTTTTAGAATTAATAAAGCTTTTTCCTCTTCTATACCGATCCTTTTTAATTGTTGTAAAACTACATTTTTAGTATCCAAGGAAAACACCTCCGGTTTGTTAATAAAAAAGAAAGGAAATAACAAATTTATATCGTAAATATTAAATATACAAAATAAGAAAGGAAAGATAATTGTCATGTCAAAAATCAGAGACATTCGTGAAAAAAATTCACTGGTTGTCAATCTAAATTTAATAGAAACAATTGAAGGTACAAAAAGCTATGTTGAAATACAAAAAATGCTTTTTGGAATAACTAATAGAAGCAAAAAGGAAAAAAATGAAAAACTTATTATTGAACTAAAAAACAGAACTTTAATTACTGAAAAATTGGAAGAAAGCGCCCGGAAATTTGCAGGTGTTTACAGGGATAATCCAAATAAGCAATGGGACATATCTTTATATGACATCAATGAATTAGGACTTATCCTTTATTTTTTAATGGTATTGGTATTTACAGACTCTGAGGGACCCAACGATGGTTTAGTATTAATTCCCTGGTCAAATATTATATGTATACATACTTTTTATGACGATGAGGAATCAGAATAAAAAAAGGACTCAAATGAAAGCATTAGGGTTATTTCGCTTCTACTTCCCTTGGTAGCTGTTTGTCATAGTCATCAGGGAAGAAACGTGTCCAGTCAAAATCCAAGGCAGCGGCAATTTTTTTGGCTACCTCAACGGAGGGGTTTGCTTTTCCCCTTTCGATTCTGCTATACATTTGCTGGCTAATTCCGGCCATTTTAGCAATTAGTTCTTGAGGTCTTTCGTTTCTTTTGACTTTTAGCCATGTTCTCAAAGTGAATTACCTCACTTCCTTTGGTTGTAGCCCTACAACCCCCAGTTGTCGTTATAGTATAACAACCGCTGGTTGTTGTCAAGGAGCTTTTACGATAATTTGTTGTAATTATTTATTTATACAACTTTTTGTTGTATCATGGGTTAAGAGGTGGTCTTGGTTGTTTGGTAAAATCCTAAAAAAGTTAAGAGATGATGCAGGGATATCACAGCAAAGACTTGCTGATATAGTCGGATTAACCCAACAGGCCGTTGCCAAATGGGAAAGCAGCAAAGCCGAACCCGATCTCGCTACTGTTGCAAAACTCGCTGAATATTTTCAGGTTAGCACGGACTACATCCTTGGAAAAACCAACATCCGCGCCCCCATCGAAACCATTGATGACGAACTCAACGCCATCATGCGCGACCTTGGCCCAGACGTGACACTACACTTCTATGACCTCAAAGACATGACAAAGGAAGAGAAAGAAAACCTAAAGATTTTCCTGCAGGGACTGAAGGCCAGAAGGGAACAAAAAAACAAGGAGTGAGCTTAATGACTGATCGGGAACTGTTAGAAAAAATATTTAAAAAAATGGGCGATATGGATTCCAGGATGACCAGTATGGAAACCGAAATGGCAGACATTAAGGCCGACGTTAAATTTACTAAAGAAACCGTTATCAAAATCGAAAACGACCATGGCCAAAAGCTTAATGCTTTATTTGATGGGTACAAGCTTAATTCAGAGAAACTGGAAAGAATAGAAAACGAAGTAACCAAACACGAAGAAATCATATTGAAAAGAATAAGGTAAAAATACAAATAAGTGATTCACGACGTAAAATTACCTTTTTATTATAGACACAGCTTCGCCATCCCCGGTCCGTTATTCTTTTTTACGTTTTCTCTTCGGCCTTTTTCCACCCCCGCTGGGTATCAGGGTAAAAAATTTGACTGGGAAGAGCCCTCATTTCCTACGTCCGTCTAAATCTAAACTTCAGCACCGGCAGAAACGACCAGAGGGGGATACTACTGCAAATTCCGTTAATGGCCTTCCCTTACGCACCCTCAAGCGCAAGGAAGACGGCCAGCACAAGGGGGCCGGCCCTTCCCCCCGTATTGAAATTATGCCGGCGCTTGAGTTTATCCAGGAGTTCAGCCGGGAACTCCAAAACCGTTCGTTTTCCTCTAATTTCTCTAAAAGCTTCTAAACCAAACAGGCAGCAGTACCGCAAGTAGTCCAGGTACTGCTGTTTTTTCCTTCTCAGCACTTCGATCCGTCCTCTTAGTTTTGCCAGGCTCCGCGTGCAAATTGCTTTTGCTCCCTTGCTTAACTTCTCCATACGGACTGCCACTTTTTCGGCCATGCTGCCAAAGGCCAGATCCGCCGTAGCCGGCTCCACAATCTGTACGACAGCTTTTTTAGCTTCAGCCTTGAGGTGTAAAAATTCCTCAACCGATACTTCCCCAACAACTCTTAGTACTCTGGGCATGTCTTGAAGCTCTTCACAGACACGTTCAAGAAGGAAAGTGTCCAATTGTGGACATACTAAAAATATATAACCGGGCACTATGTTTTCCATTCGGGTTTCAGCTTTCCCGGAAGAAGAATATCTAACAACTGATTTTTAAAAAGTATGCAGCTCAATATTCTCCAAGTCCAGGGCTTCATTTGCTGCCTGGGCACGGAACAACTGAGAAACAACTTTTTCAAAACCGGTTTGAACTTGCACGGCGTAAATCAAAGTGTCCAATGTTTAATTTCCTTTCTTTGGAAGGATTTAGAACCAAAAAGGTTGAATATTTTTAACAAGCGTCTGAATAAGCTTGTTGAATCATGTTCTGCTGTAATTTAAAGGGTGGATTTGGAACGACTACTTTCACGGGCTGTGAAACTCTGAGGTAAAAAAATATCATCCTGTTTTATATTAAGAATTTCTGCTATTTGTTTAGCAATTTTGGGAGTAGCAGGTCTTTCTCCAGATTCTATCATGTAATATCTACTAACTCCTATTTCAAGCTTACTTGCCATGCTTGAAATAGTTTCTTTTCTAAATTCCCTAATCGTTTTTAGCACTGTTTTTACTTTCATTAATACACCACCTTTTAACGCTGTGTGAAACTCTTTAACATTATTATACTTCACATGGCGTGAAAGTCAACCTTTATTTTTTATTTTTGTGAAATTTATTTTTCCCTTTCACATTTTGTGATAGAATTTAGTAAGGGGGTTTGCAATATGGCTAAATTCGGAGAGCGTTTACGTTATCTTAGAGAAGAAAAGGGACTTAAACAAACAGAATTAGCTAAGTTATTAAACCTGCAAAGTAGTGCTACCATTTCTCAATATGAAACAACTGATAGAATTCCAGATGCTTATATTTTGCAACATTTAGCTGAAATATTTGATTGCTCTACCGACTACCTCCTCGGCCGCAGTGATAAACGTAACACCCCCGAACAAAAAATCAAAAACGCCATCTCCGACGATCCGGAGCTCTCCGATTTCTGGGAAAGCCTATCCCAGCGTGAAGATTTGAAGATACTTTTCAAGCAAACTCGAGATATGTCTCCCGAAGCAATAAAACGGATTATACGTTATATTAAAATTGTTGAAGACGAAGAAGCATCTGAAGAATTTTAACCTGTCTTTTTTTTAGCAAAAGGAGACATACAATTATGAATCTTAAAAACATAAATTGCATGGTAAAGGCTGGGGATATCAGGATTCATACGATTTCTCTCCCACCCGGAACATACGGTTTTGTTTATTTTTCCCGCAAGGGTATTTACCATATTTTTATCAGCCAGGACCTTCCCATTCAAACCAAACGTGAGGTTCTGCTACATGAAATTCACCACATTGTGTCGGACATGCCCAAATTTACATATGTTATTGGTTTGGACATGCAGTATAAGAAATTTGAATGCAAGGCAAATACTATTGCAAGAGAAAGGCATAGAAAATATATGGTCACGCGGTAAATAGGAAAAGGAGTGTTTTCATTTGCAGGCATACTATTTTTTAACTATTGTCGAATTTGACAAAGATATAAATACCTGCCAAGTTAACCAACAAATATCCTTAAAAAATTCGAAGCCAGGGCTGGTAAAAAAATATTACGGAATTGAATAAAACTACTCGGAAGAGTGGTTTTCGTGTTTTATGGGGTGTGGCATTTTTAGACGGGATACGACAAAATACGATAGTCAAGTTGGTGAAATATTATGGTAAGTAATGTGCTTCAATATTGGCGCAATAGCACCGTAGACGCTGACAGGATGAATATTGATTATCAGAAAGTTCCCTGCGAAGAAATAACGACTACAGAAATTATAATGGGAATACTTAATAATAAGGCAACAAAAAAGCTATTTGCTCTCCAAAAAGAAGAAAAGAATAAAGAAAATAAAGAACAGAACATCATAAAAGTCCTCGTATGCCCTTTAAAGCTTAGGGCAAAAAGACTTCATGGGAAAAAATATAGCCCTTATGACGAGTATATAGTACCGCTTTATATCCCTGCGCTACTTAACAAAGACGGCAGACTTTCTTTCTCTGATATTCCCTGGATACCCAGAAACCTTTTAGAACCCGTAAACAACCCCATTACAATAAGCACCGTGCAAAAAGTCGATGATTTCCTTGTTAAAAATGAGAAAACCCCTGAAAGCTGGCCACAAGCTTTGGAATTTTTTCGCCAGATGTTCCAAGAAACAGTAGGAGTGGCCTTTGAAGAATTTACAATAGAAGATTATGAAAATGTTGCTGGTTCAGTCTACCTAGACAACCGCGTCAAAGGGGCAAACCTTCACGTTATTAAACTTTATGATCTTGTACTCAAAGAAACCCCCCCCCTTCTTTTGACCAACTACGCCACCCTGGGGCAAACACCGCTCAAGCCTCTTTTAACAAATCATATTAATGCATCTACCCAACATCTTGGGCAAATGGGCGATCAATTTCCTTTATCATTCTCCCAGAGGGAATCACTGCACCATTTATTTACCTTAGAAAGGGGGGATATCCTTGCTATTAACGGCCCCCCCGGTACCGGCAAAACTACTCTTTTACATTCTGTAGTTGCAAATCTTTGGGTAAAGGCTGCTCTTAGGGAAAAAGATCCCCCAGTCATTGTAGCAGCGTCCCATAACAACCAGGCTGTTACAAACGTTATTGAAAGCTTTAATAGCTCTGTAAAAAGGTGGCTTCCAAAAATAAAGAGTTTTGGGTTATATGGTCCCTCACAAAAAAGAGAAAGAAAAACCACTAAATACCAGACATTAAACAAATTTTCTTCTTACACGGAAACAGAAAAATATTTCCACGATGCTTATAATTACTTTATAAGACAATACCATAAGCATTTCAATCAGGATACGGATTCGCTCCAAGTAATTGCCGATACTTTGCATAAAGAAATTAAAGCAAAGACTGACATTATTCATGATGGGATACAATTATATTTAGAATTGCAATCTGCCCTTTCTAAAATAGGAAGCGAAAAACAATTAATAGACCGTATCGTTGCTCTATCAGAAGATCTATCCCGATGCATTATAAAAGTTGAGCGTATTGAAAATATCCTGGAGGGTTTTATTAAACATATAAATACTGAGCCTTTCTGGATGACTATATTGTCTTTTTTGCCGCCGATAAGGTTTCGTGTACACATGCGAAACTTGGAGTACCTTACTAAATTTGAAATAAATATTGCTCCACCAGATAATAAGGTAATCCTCGATTATCTCAACAAACTTAAAGATACCCAGGATAAAAATATCAAAGAGTTAAAAACCGAACGAAAAAAGAAAAAAAGACAGCTCTCCTATTACCAACAAATACGAACAAAATATCTAAACTGGTGTAAAATTCATAGCATCAACCCAGAAAATCTATTAGAAGAGCTGGATTCAAAAATGCGTTATCCAGCCTTTGAGTTATCTACCCACTACTGGGAAGCCAGATGGCTTATAGAACGCAAGGAAGAAATCAGTACTTCCTTTAAGGAATCTAAAAGCAGAATAAAACAGAAAAAAAAATGGCGAAGGTATATGAAATTAACCCCCTGTTTTGTATCAACATTACAAATGCTGCCAAAACACTTTATGGCCTGGGAAGGAGTTGATATGCCTCTTTACGAATTTATTGACCTACTTATTATTGACGAAGCAGGCCAGGTTTCCTCTGAAACTGCCGGGGCCTCTTTTGCCCTTGCCCAAAAAGCGCTTATTGTTGGTGATATCCTGCAAATAGAACCGGTCTGGGATATTAGCAGCGCCATTGACAGAAGCAATATCAAAAAGTTTGGCCTAGCAAAAACTAATGAAGAAATAGAAAGATTTCTAGATTCAGGCAGGGCAGCCTCAACTGGCTGTGTCATGAAAATCGCCCAAGATCGTAGCAGTTACAAAAAATACGAAAGAGGTATGTTCCTTTCAGAGCACCGCCGCTGTGTCCCAGAAATTATTAACTACTGTAACAAACTGGCTTATAAAGGCAAATTGGAACCTAAAAGAAACAGCATAGAAAACTATATATTACCACACATGGGATATCTCCATATAAAGGGCTTTTCAGAAACCGTTATGGGCAGTCGGCGCAACAACAAGGAGGCGTCAATTATTGTCCAATGGGTTTTAAATAACCGCAAACTTATTGAAAACTATTACAAAGACAACATCGAAAACCTGCTGGCCGTAGTTACCCCCTTTTCAAAACAAACGCAAGCATTGAAAAAATATTTTTCACAGCGGGGCTTAAAAAAGATAACTGTAGGAACAGTCCATGCCTTACAAGGGGCCGAAAGAAAAATAGTCATTTTCTCCCCCGTTTACGGGGATAACGATACAAATTTTTTCTTTGATAAAAATGTAAATATGCTTAATGTTGCTGTTTCCCGGGCAAAGGACAGTTTTTTGGTCTTTGGCAATAAAACTATTTTACGTCCATCCGGTACTCCCTCCGGGGTTTTGTCTAGTTACCTTTTTGCCAAACCGGAAAATGAGATATGCACAGGCAGCATCAAGGATGCTAATATATTGGCGCAAAGCTGATGCCAAATTGGACTGCTGTTCCACCAATTTATACCTTAGCATAGAAGGATGTGGTGTTAAAATGGTAAATAAAGTTATTTGTTTTTATTTAAAAGAGCTTACACCTTATAAATTGGTTGTTGGGATTGTAAGAGGCTTTAATTAACTGAATTTTAAATAACTTTTTGAGGTATTTAAATGAAAATATTTTCCATAAATAGTAACTCAAAATATTTGTCGGAAGTCAAAAAACTATGGCGAACAAATAGTGCAACATTGGGCTTTTTCCCCGATGGCGCTTTTTTCGATTACGCTGATAAGAGACAAATTCTTGTAGCTGTGACAGAATCTGATTCATTAATTGGCTATTTAATTTACCGGGTTACAAAGCAAAGGATTAGCATTGTTCACCTGTGCGTTGATTCCTCTGCCAGAAAACAAGGTATAGCGAAATTACTGGTTGATTTTTTAAAACAAAACACTAAAAATTCCTATGGTATAGGTCTTTATTGTCGACGTGATTTTGAAGCAAACAAGATATGGCCATCCTTAGGTTTTTACCCAATCCACGAAAAAAGAGGGAAAAGTAAAACAGGAAAGAGCCTGAATTACTGGTGGTTTGACCATGGACACCCGTCTTTATTAACAATAGTTAATGACTTAAAACTTCAGGCCGGTATTTCGGCTATTATTGATGCAAATGTCTTTTTTGATTTACAAGATCCCAATAATGAAAACCCTGAATCAAAAGCTTTATTAGCTGATTGGCTTCAGGATAGTTTGGTACTTTGTTTAACAAAAGAAATATTTAATGAAATAGAAAGAAATGAAAATAAATTAGAAAGAATCAAATGCCGCAATTTCGCAAACAGCTTTCCTCTAATTGAAGCAGATAGTCAAAAAATTGAAGAAACAAAGAACAAGCTTTTGTCTTTTTATCCTCCTACTTTGAAAAATAGCGACTACTCAGATATACGTCACTTAGCTCATGCTATTAATAAAGGAATACGTTTTTTTGTAACACGAGATCAAAAAATGCTGGATCTTTCTGAGCAAATATATAGCTCTTTTGAACTTAGAATAATGCGTCCTAGTAATTTAATTTCATATATAGATGAACTAATCAAAGAAGAAGAATATCGCCCTTCACGTCTTGCAGGTTCGTGGGCGACCTTACAGCTATTAAAATCTGAACAAGATAATCTTGTAATAGATTCATTTTTATGTAATTCATTAGGAGAACCCAAAAAAAATTTTAAGAGTAATATCTATAATTTCTTAGCCAATCCAGATACTTATAAATCCTTCATAATTACTTTTAAAAAACAACCTGTCGGATTAATAGTATATCGTAAAAAAAATGAATATGAGCTGGAAATACCGCTTTTTAGGTTAGCTAATATTAATTTAGCTCCCACATTTGCCCGTTACTTGGCTCAAAGATGTATACTTGATGCATACAATAACAATAAAATATTTGTCAAAGTAACAGAACCATATTTAACTGAAAAAATCAAAAATGCATTAGCGGATTGTTTTTTTATCTTTTCAGCCACTAATAAAGAATGGATAAAAGTTATTTTGAGAGATATAAAACCTGTAAAGAAAATTTCAAAAGTGTTAATTGACTTAAGAAATTAATTTGATGGTTATAAGGATGTACTAAAAGCTATTATTAATACTTTAGACGAAACAGTAAACAAAAAAAGTAATCGCGGTTTGCTTAATGTTGAACGTTTTTTATGGCCCGGAAAATTTTCTGATTTGGTGCTTCCAGTTTTTATTATTCCTATTCAAGCACAATGGGCCATGGATTTATTTGATGAAAAGCTAGCCCAACAAAGAATAATTGGAGCAAACATACAAACTGCACTTAATTATGAAAATGTATACTATAGATCTAAAAAAGCACTGACTATGATTGCACCTGCTCGGATTCTTTGGTATATAAGTTACAATAAAAATGTCTATGGCTCTAAAATGCTTAGAGCTGCTTCCTATCTTGACGACATTTCGATTAATTCTCCTGAAAAACTGTTTAATTCTTTTGGTAGGCTTGGGGTTTATCAACTAAAAGATTTGCAATCTATTTCTTTAAAGAGTAAAATGGAAACACTTATGGCAATTAAATTTAGCAGTACGGAGCTTTTTTCAAATCCAATTAGTTTAAGCGAATTAAAAGAGATATATTATAAACATGAAGAAAAAAAATTAATCTTACAATCACCAGTTTCTGCTTCACATACCTGCTTTGTTGAAATATACAAAAAGGGCATTAATTGAAAACTTTAGAGGAAAAATGCGTACACAAAAAGCAATATTAATATCTATAAGACCGAATTATGCGATTAAAATACTCAATGGAGAAAAAACAGTTGAGTTGAGGAAGGTATGTCCACAACTTGATGAAGGTGACCTTTGTTTAATTTATGCTTCTTCACCTCTGAAATCATTAGTAGGAGTTTTTAAGGTTAAATATACAGCTATATTTAAACCAAAGGAATATTGGCCTGAAATTCAAAATTGCGCAGGCATTAACTACCAGGATTATATGTCGTATTTTAAGAATTGCAAAAAAGGGTATGCATTTTTTATTGACAAAGTCTGGAAATTTCCAGATTATATCGAATTACATAATTTACGAGAAATAATACCAGGATTTAATCCACCACAAAATTTTAGGTATTTGAATAGCTTTACAAAAGACGAACTAAAATCCCTTGATAGGATATATAATGTTTTTTCAGATTGTCAAATAAATTCTTTATTGTTATAGTCTTGTTTGGCCTATAATAACTGCAAATATCATAGGTAATCACCGAATATATATTAAACCTTGCTGGATCGTTATCTCCGGGGTCGGCAGTTGGCCGCCAAAGTATTTTTTATTCGCTTCGTGAAATGTCGTTAGTAGCTCGTTTCCTGCTTGAACTACATTAGACACTAATTTTACCCCCTTTCTTTTAGTTTTTAAAAAGACAGCCCCGGCAAAGCCGGGGCCCTTCCTGCTATATCATAAGTTCCGTGAAGCGTGTTTTCCGTGGTTTTACGCATTCAATAAACATAACATTTTGCAAACTGGACCGCTATCACAACCGCTCCGCCATTTTATCAAGAAGCTTTAGCACGGTACCGTTATACTTTTCATACTCATCCGGACTATTTGCTTTAATCTCATCCAAAGCCCCAAGTAGATCTTTAAATCCTTTGACAAGTGCCTCAAAGCAAACGCTGTACTTTATAGCCGCAGTGCTCTGCTGTTGTCCAGACCTTACCTTTTCCCTCAGCTCATTGAGCTCTTTTTCTACTTCTTCAGGAACTTTCTCAATGACAACCGGCTCTAGGGTAACTGGTTCATTAGCTTCTTTTTCAAGTTGTTTTGCCTTTGCCTGAACTTCTTTTAGCTGCTCCTCCAGTTGCTTTACTTGTTCAGTAGAAGCACCAGTCTCCTGGGCCTTTTTAAGTTGCACTTTGGTTTCTTCTGATTCTTTTTCTAAACTTTGGGTTTTTTTAAAACGCTCACTATTGGTTTTTTCTAGCCTATCATAGCTTTCAGAAATATTTTTGTACAAATTCTCAGTCGTTTTAAGTTTTTTTGCTATTTCTTCTTTCTCTTTAATTACTTTGTCCCGCTCTTTAATGATTTGCTGCAGCTCCCGGGTAGACATCGAACTTAAATCATTTTCCTCTACAAATTTAACACGCTCTTCAGAAGGAATTCCTAGCAAGGCTACGGCCTGACTATAACTCAAATGCGCAAACGCTTGCGTATTTGAACTATCAAACAAAGACATTTGGCTATTCCCGTATTCTTCATAGATACGCATTAGATTTTGGGCGGTCCGCTGGGAGTAGTCAACCGATATTTCAAGCCAATTTCCCCATTCCCCATGAGGCAGCATCATTTTCGCTTCGGCCAGGCGCCGACCAATCTCAATACTGGCCTGCAGCATTATAACGCGAGTCTGGTTCTTGATACTGTTTATTTCCGTGGCGATAACCTGCGGCGTCCTTTCAATAGTTATGTCACTATTTTTTTGAATAGCAACCTCATTCATGTTTATTCCTCCTTTCGAACTATGCCGGCGTTTTTATTTTGTTCTTCCTTTCTTTGGGCACTATTACATCAGAAGTATTAATCTTAATACCGACTTCCTTTGCCCAAGCTAATATTGACATATTTAACTCAGCATTATTTGAAACTGGCTTGTTTCTATCTACTTTTGCTTGAATTAACTCTTTGCCCTTAATCTCAAGACAAGCAACCAGCTTCCCCTTTTCATTGGCGACTAAGACAATCCATAATTCATTTTTCCCCATGGCAGACCCGTAGGATGCAACACAATTATGGAGCTCATGCCCGGCTTCAAGCAGATGCATTGATTCTTTAGGGAAAAAGAAGCTCAGCCGGCCATGCTGCATTGATAGTCTTCTTACAATATGTTCTGGAACAGTAAATTTCATATTAACATGAGTTTGTTTTTTATGCCTCAAGGACATCCAATCATGTAGATCTCTTAATCTCACATCTTCTGCTGCCAAGGCTTTTTTATTTGCATCGTTAAGCAGGTTATAAAGTCTAATACAGTCAACTGTTTGGAGTTCTTTTGCTTCATGTGACTTTGCAAATTAAAACAGACCCTGTTTTTCACAATAAATTTCCCCGGTTTAGACCTGATATTTCACATTGCAACTGACAAAAAAACAACATCTTGCACATTAAAATGGAACCTTGGGGCTCTGCCCCAAACCCCGGGATTTATCGCTTCAGTTCTCCAAAAAAGAGAAAAGGCAGCCGGTAGCCACCTTTTCTCCGTACTCTTTTTTGGAATCCTGCCAAACGCTCAGGTCGCTTCCCAGCATTGCCCTATCCTCCTGGCAGGCAAGAGCCATTACAAATCGATTTTCCCGGACAAAGCGTGTAGTGCTGAAGCTACAGTAATCCCATCCACCTCACCCAGTACTTCCGTAAGCCTTTCTGTATTCCAGAACTTATCATCGAACCTTGACAGGTGGCAGCCTGCACCAAAGTCAGGCATGCAAGCAAACCCTCCATAAGCAGCTTTGCCAACGATTACCATTATTCCCGAACGGGATTCTATCCTGAATTCACAGTGGCTTGCATATCTTCTAAAACCCTGAATAACACCTTTCCAGCGTTCGCTTTCCTTGAAATTATTTCTAACACACTCAAAAATCACTTGCAAACCTCCTTTACATCCCCGTTTCCAGGGAAGCCAGGCGTACAGTTTCCGCATCAATTTGTTCCCTTTTAGCCTGGGCACCCAACAGCAATGCATTTAAGCACAAGTTATTGATCACGCGGGGCCAGCCATGCGACAAAGAAGCGACCGCCTCCAGGCCATCTGCAGTAAACAGCGGCACATTGGCGCCGGCGGCCTGCAAATGATGTTCAACATATTCCCGGATCTCTTCTTTTTCCAGAGGTTCCATAACATAACGCATGATGATCCGCTGGTTTAACGGCTGGACGTGGGACACCTCCAGCCGTTGCAGGAGCAGTGGCAACCCCGCCAGGATAAGTACAAAAGGATTTAAAGCATCCATATTGAAATTGAAAAGCAGCCCCAGATCCGTTAACATCTTTGGGGTAGCCAGATGCATCTCATCCATGATAAACACGGGGGTAATTTTCTTGTCCCTGTACAAAGACAGGGTCCTTTGCTGCAGCTGTCCGAACAGATCTACCTTGCGAAAAAGTGGTTCCTCCCCCAAGCCACGCACCAAGCCCCGGTAGAAATCCATTACTGTGCCCGTGGAAAGAGGGAAGTAGATAGGCTTGAACAAAGCAGGGTTAAGTTCTTCTGTAAAACAGCGCAGTGTAAAGGTTTTCCCGGCCCCGGGTTCGCCCACCAAAAGCCCCATGCCCCGCGTCTTCTTTAAATATTCCAGGCGGCCCCGGGCCTCCCGGGCACTTTGTGAACCAAAAAGCTTGCTGTTTTCCTTGGAAAAAGGAGCCTGGCTTAACGAATAAAAAGCTTTGTACACCTACTTGTCCTCCTTTGTATACAATTTACTAAAGGACAAAGGTGCTTTTTGCCTTTTAATATGGGCGTTGTCGGCCAGGTTGACGGCTTTAGCTGCAGCAATTTTTTTGCCTTCAGCAAAAATATCCACCTGTTTTAGTTCTTCATCATGTCTTAGTTCAATGCGCTGCCCGATGAACAAAGGCGGCACCTCGAACAGACGGCCTTTAAGAGAAATAGTCCCGTCATGACGGACCTTCCTGTATTCCCTTTTTAGGAAAAGCACCTTCAACGCAGCAGGATCTTCTACCATTTTCACTGTACTCATCTGGGACAGGTAGCGATCAAGGGGGCTCATTCCCAGAGCAGAATGTTCCCTGCGGTGATATTCTCTTTCCAGCCACTGCCGGAAAAAGTTGTTTAATTCATCTAAAGACGAAATTTGTTCTTGCCGGAACAGAGGCAGGACGGCAAGGAAGGCGCCGCCATCATCGTCGATAACTGTCAGGATACGGTGTTCGGCGGCTTAGCGCCCAACAGCGAGTCGGCTGAAATCCTGTCCAAAGCCCTGGGCAACCGGACCATCATGACCGGCTCGGTCAGCCGTGGCAAGAACGATCCGTCGCAGAGCCTGCAGATGACCCAGCGGCCGCTGATGATGCCCGATGAGCTCAAAGCCATGCCCAAGGGCCATTTTATCGTATCCAAAACAGGCGCGTATCCCATGCGGACGCGCCTGATGCTGTTTCTCAAGTGGGGCATTACTTTTGGCAAGCCTTATGAGATCGCGGAAAGGTCGGCAAGGAAAGTGTCCTACGCCGACCGCCGCGAGCTGGAGGATGAAATCATCCGGAGGCACGCCGCCTGCGAAGATGTGCCGGACGACGCGGCTGTATCGGGCGGCATCCTGCACACGCCTGTTCAGAAACCCGAACACCAAGCCGCGCCAAAACCGAAAGCGCCTGTCCGCGTTTGATTGGAGGTGATCGTATGGGCTATTTTACATCTCTCTACTCCTCGGAGCTGCCTCACCGGGCGGTGACCGTGTATGTATCTGCGTGACCGATGCGACAAGGACGGCAAATGCTACCCGGCGATTGGTACCATCGCCGCGGAGCTGAAGCTGTCCCGAAGCACCGTTAAAAGAGCCATTGCTGACCTGATCCAGTGCGGGCGGCTCCGCAAGGAGCAGCGGTGGCGGGAAAACGGCGGCAAGAGCAGTTGCATGTATTTTGTGCTTTAACCGGGCCAGCGGACGAAAAAGTCCGAATGCTCATATAGGGGGAAGTCTGTCCTTTTCGTGAACCATGGGAGGGTTCATGATGAACCGTGAAGGCGAAGCTCCCACTCTAAGAATTCTCAACGGCAGAGAAAAAAACAAAAACATCACACTACCTTTAAGGTGATGGGAGTCACGGCAGCCGTGTTCGGATCAATCGTGATGATTCCCCGTCCTTTTTTTCTGGCGTATGTGATAAGATGGGCGGCAGGTTCAAGCAGCGCCACCTCGCCGTTTTAAATCGCGATGACCAGAATGACTTTACATCAGTAAGGGAAGCTGAGGAAACAAGGACATCACAAGCCGGACAGTACCGCTACGCAACTGACCGTATCAATGACGCGCAGAAAATAGGCAATATTGCGGGTTTTGCTTAAAAGTGTTCAGAGCGTTCAGGCATTTCCGACCTCAGTATATTTCTGAACATGGAAATATACTGAAATCTAAAGTATAATAAAAAAAACAATATTGGGGATACCATGCTGAATTATATGACTGTGAAAGAAGCAGGAGAAAAATGGGGTATCGGCAGCCGGATGGTAACACTGTACTGTGCAGATGGGCGGATTGAGGGGGCAGAGAAAATGGGCAATATGTGGCTGATCCCCAAGGACGCGGAAAAGCCTGAGGACGGCAGGTATAAAAAGGTGATAAAAAATGGGAAATAATATGAAAGACATGCAAAACAATATCATAGAGTCCTTCCAATCGTTCTTTGGAAAGGAAGAGCTGCTTGCCAAGGTGATCGAGTGCTTCCCCTACCCGATTGAGATTTACGCTCCGGACGGAACATCGGTGCTGGTGAATAAGGCTATGCTGGCTGAATATCATGCTATCAGCCCGGACATGGTTGTCGGGAAATACAATGTATTCAAAGATCCTTACATTGTCGCCTCGGGCCAGCTCCCCGTGTTAAAGCGGGCTTTTAAGGGCGAAACCGTCTTTTTCCCGGATGTCAGAGTGCCTTTGGAAGAAATTGCGGAGCGATACGGCGTAGAGGACTTCGATATAGAGGCCGTATATCAGGACATTACGGTTTTCCCTCTTTTGGACGACGAAAAACGGGTGATCTATGTGGCGGCATTTTTGATCAACAGGAGGGTTTATCGTGGTAAGGACGAAATCGCCAAGGCCAAGGAATACATAGAAAGCCACTGGCAGGAGCCTTTTGACGCCGGCGCAACGGCAAAGGCAGCCTGCCTCAGCAAAGCCCATTTCACCAAGCTGTTCAAGAAGCATACCGGCGTCACCCCACATGAGTATTATACCAATCATAAAATCAGTAAATTGAAGGAGAAGCTGCTGGATACCAACCTTTCCATCGCCCAGGCTTTTGCCGCCTGCAATATGGATTATAACGGCCATTCCACCAGAGTATTTAAAGACAAAACCGGTGTTTCCCCTTCCGCTTATCGGAAAATGTCAGGTCAAAAAGAAAGGAGGACCAATCCATGAAAGACCAGGTTGATGATGCGCAAAGGAGCTTGGCAAAATCATTCCAGTCGCTTTTTGAGGAACAGGAACTGCTTGCAAAAGTAATCGAGTTCTTTCCCTATCCGATCCAGATTTTCTCCCTTGACGGGACGGCGAGGATGATTAACAAAGCGACGCTGGAGATGATAGGTATAAAAAGCATGGAATCGCATGTGGGCAAATACAATGTTTTTGAGGACCCCATCGTGCGCGAGCTTGGCGTTATGGACCAGGTCAGGCAGGTATTGACGGGCAAAACCGTATATCTTACCGAGTTTTAATGCGCCCTATCAGGATATGATCCGGTATTTTAATGTGGAAGACAGGGATATACAGACCATAAGCTCAGACATTACATGTTTCCCTTTGGTAAACGCTGATGGTGTGGTAGAATGCTTTGCCGCCGTTTTTATCTTTAAAAAAATATACCGTGGGAAAGAAGAAATTGCCCTGGCCAAAGAATACATAGAAACCAATTGGCAGGAGCCTTTTGACCTAAGCGAAACAGCAAAGGTGGCCTACCTCAGCAAAGCCCATTTCACAAAGCTGTTTAAGAAGCATACCGGTGTAACGCCTCATGAGTATTATACTAATTATAAAATCAGTAAATTGAAGGAGAAGCTGCTGGATACCAACCTTTCCATCGCCCAAGCCTTTGCCGCCTGCAACATGGACTATAACGGCCATTCCGCCCGAGTATTTAAAAATAAAACCGGACTTTCCCCTTCTGCTTACCGGAAAAAGTCAGAATAAAAAATTGCCATAAAAAGTAATAAGAGAAAGCCAGGCTTTTGTGTGTACGAAAGCTCGGCTTTTTTTATTGTGAATACAACAAGGTTCCCGGGATCCGTCAGCAATCCTTGATTGCGTTGACGGGTAGGGGCTCTTATTTTCAAGATCGCACTTTCCTTACTAATTATAAGCATATCCAACCTATCCTCACAGCCGGCGGGCTAATAAAATATTGGTAGCCATAATGAAAATATCGGCACTTTGGCTGGAAAGGAGCGTTCATATGGGCGGCAAAACGAAAGAGCAGCTGCTTGAGGAACTGTTGGAAGTACAGAAAATGTTGGAGGAAAGAACAGAGACTCAAGGTCAAATGATTAAAAGATTTCAGACGCTTATCGAAAATGAGGGGCTGTTTTCTCAGATAATCGACTTTCTCCCTTATCCCCTCGCTATATTTACGCCGCAGTATACACTGGCTATGACAAATAAGGTTTTTGCGGAGGAAACAAAAACGCGGGTCATGTATCCAGAAAAAGGAGCCGCACGCATTCTTCAACACAAGATCGACGATATACAACTGGCTGCCGCCGTCACGGGGGTCTTTGCCGGGAATACCTTCTTTTTAGAGGACTTAAAGAACCCGTTTTCCATGTTTTCAGGAATTACGCAGCAAAGAGCGGCGGAGCCTGACCGTTTCAATAAGGCTGTCATTTTTCCTGTGACCGCCGATGATGCCAAAATCACCCACGGCGTGATTGTGCTGATGCCGTGAGCAAACAAGTAAACACGGGCCGCTGGCGGCTGTGTGAATAACAAGCAAAAACAAATTATACGGAGGTAAGACCAATGAAAAGATAATCTATAGTTTTTTTAATCACCGCAGTGATGATGTTTACCATGATGGGGAATTTGTCGGCATTCGCGGCCGATCTGCCGACGGGAGACAGCTTTGAGGCCCCTCAAAATCTGACGGTGGAGCTCAAGGAATGGGAAGATGGAAGACCCTATTTTGCGCTTAAGTGGCTGAATCCTCAAAGTATATGGGAATTGCAAAAATACGGTGTAGAACATGGAGAGTGGGGTGTGGATTGCCAGATTGATGTAAAGGTCGGCAACGGACAATGGTACTATGACGCGAGTGGAGAGCTTTTCGGGAATGCGCTTAATTTTGGTGAAGAATTTGATGAACCCGGAAATTATGTAACAGATGACGTTGTATTCGATCCAATACAATTGAACGAGAATCTTGGTGTGGACGGTACTGTCGATATCAAGACAAATGTCTATTATATCCGGGTGAGATACGCGTATGTAGATAATCAGGGTAGCGATGGCGAAGAACATTATATATACAGTCCATTTTCCAATGTTGCTTCTATCGGTACCGAAGCGTTCTACAAGGAAGCATCTGACTGGGCGACACCCGAACTTCAGAAAGCCAACGATCTCGGCCTGATCCCCGCCATATTAAAGGGCGCCGATATGACAAAACCCATCACGCGGGAGGAATTCTGCGAGCTTGCCGTTTTGTTGTATGAAAAAGTCACGGACAAAAAAAGCGAGCCGGTTTCTCCAAACCCCTTTACGGACACGGCAAACCCGCAAATACTAAAGGCCTATAACCTCGGAATAACCTCAGGAACCTCACAAACCACCTTTTCGCCCAAAGTGCTGATTAACCGGGAGCAATGCGCGGCCATGCTGTTCAGAGCGATTAAGGCCATTCACCCCCAGGGAGATTACAGCGTAGCGGGCGTTAAGGATTTTCCCGACCAGAAGCATATTTCAAGCTGGGCGGTCGAAGCAACAAAATATATGAATAAAATCGGTGTTATTGCCGGCGACGCCCAGGGTAATTTTATGCCCAAGGCAACCACGCCGGCGCAGGAGGCCGCAGGATACGGCATGGCAACGAGAGAACAGGCCATAGCTTTATCGGTCAGAACACATGATAAAGCGCCGGAAATCAAAACCGCCGGCATGGTATTCATAACAAATTGATTGGAGGAGAATGAAAATGAAACGAATTATCTCATTGGCACTATGTTTTTTGCTGATGTTCACACTGTGCCAGCTTGTCTTGGCGGAGGGGGGGACTGTTCATAATGTTAACGACCAAACCACCCTAACTAATGCACTGGCTGCAGCCCAGACTGGCGATACTATCAAGCTAACGGCGGATATTACTTACACTAGTACCATTGTGATTGAGAACAAAAGCGTTACCTTTAATTTGAACGGATACACGCTCAATGTTGTTAATAACGCAGAAGAAGACACCGCAGAGGAAATGAGTGGCCTCTATGTAAAAGGGAACGCCGCCGTCGCCTTGGAAGGCGACGGTGAATTCAACGTTACCGGAAGCTGGTACGGAGTCTTTGCCGAATGCAATGAGGGGGAAAGCGCCGAAGTTACCATCACTAACGCAACCGGCATTGGGCGTGATGGTGTGGCTGCTCAGCATTCGAAAGTTACTGTTAAAGGAGATGCAACTTCAAGCGGCTCCACTTACAGTGGTGTATGGGCGTCTTATGAGAATGCAGAAGTGATTGTAGAAGGCAATGTCTATGCCAATGGCGAAATGAGTATGGGAGTAAACACCGATACGCTTGCTTCAGTAACAGTAAAGGGCAGCGTTATCGTAAGCGGCAGCGGCAGTATGGGTATAAAAGCCAGTGATGATGGAGAAGCAATTGTAGAAAATGATATTACTGCAAGCGGCACTGGGAGTATCGGCATAGATACCATGCATTCTAATATTACTGCCTACGGGAATGTTACGGGCGATTATGGCGGCATTAATGCTTTTGGATCCAACGTTGATATTACCGGAGACGTTCGAACCCTCGGTTCTGAAGTAAACAATTATGGCGTGAGTGCCACAAAATTTAGCCGTATTAATGTTGAGGGTGATGTCCGGTCCAACGAGAAAGGTGCAGTTATATGGGCAGAAGACAATGAGACTCCTTCTACGATTGCTATTCGCGGGGTAATAGAAGCGCCGAAGTATGTACAAATCGGTATCAAAACACTTGATTTTACAGATGGCCGACATACTACTTCAATAGATGGCTGCTATATAATCTATGAAGACCCAGACAACCTATATGTAGGTGCTGTAGGTGTGGCGGAGTATGCAGGCGGCAGCGGCAGTGTGGAAGATCCTTACCTTGTCGTCCATGCAGATCAGCTTTATAATGTGCGCAATCACCTTGACAAGCACTTCAGGCAAATAGCGAATTTAGACCTGAACGGCTACAGATCAGGCTCGGGCTGGGCGCCGATAGGCACATCGACCGATCGTTTCATCGGCACCTATGACGGCGATGGACATATCATTGACAATCTTTTTATTAAGCAGGTTGGAGTATGGAACAACCGTATTCCGGCCGGCTTGTTCGGTTATACAGGGGCAGAAGCAGAAATCTGCAACCTGGCGCTTAAAAGTGTGGATGTAACCGGTTGTTATTATGTCGGGAGCCTGGTAGGCAATAACAGCGGCGGGATAACCAATGTAATCGGCACGGGCAGTGTAACAGGTGAATGGGATACCGGCGGTTTGGTTGGTAGGAATAACGGTTCACTTATCGGTTCCTGCTTCATGGGTGATGTAACCGGTACCGCTATAATAGAATACGGCGAGTGGACAGGAGGCTTGGTCGGTTATAACCTTGGTGCGATTACCAATTGCTGGGCTACTGCCACAGTGGTCAGCGAAGGCGATAATGTCGGCGGCTTGGTTGGCGAAAACCTGACCGAGGGGATAATTACCGAATCCTACTCCTCGGGCGATGTGACCGCTGGCGATTATACCGGTGGCCTGGTAGGCTCAAACAGTGGCGAAATCACGGCTTGCTATTCCATATGTACGGTGAGCGGCGATAGGGATGTCGGCGGTCTGGTGGGCAACGGCGACGATGAAACTGTCACCGGCTGTTATTGGGATAAAGATACGTCAGGTCAAAGCACATCAGCCGGCGGCACAGGCAAGACCACAGTGGAAATGAAGCAACAGATGACCTATGCGGGTTGGGATTTTGATACCATATGGGGTATTGAGGCTGGCAAAAACAACGGCTATCCATTCCTGAAATGGCAGGGGTACGAAGCCGAACCAACCGCACCAAGTGCGCCGCAAAATTTCACCGCCACGCCCGGCGACGGTCAGGTTGAGTTACGCTGGAGTGCTCCCGCCAGCAACGGCGGCGCCGCAATTTCCCGTTACGAGGTGTCCGGTGATAACGGCGGCACATGGGTTACGGCGGCTACCAATACATCCCATACCTTCACCGGATTAACCAACGGCACGGCATATACCTTCAAAGTGCGGGCGGTGAACAGCGCAGGCAGCGGAGCGGAGGCAAGCGCAGCGGCTACTCCGACAGCCGCGCCGGCGACAGCCTACACGGTGACCGTAAATGGCAGCTATGCGGGAACCAGCGGCGCAGGTCAATACTCCCCTGGCGCACAGGTCTCCATCCACGCCGGCAGCAGGAGCAATTACAGCTTCACCGGTTGGACTTCTCCGGATGGTGTGCCCTTTGCGAATGCAAACAATGCGACAACCACCTTTATCATGCCTGCCAAAGACGTAACGATTACCGCCAATTGGAGCTATAACGGTGGCGGGGGTTCAGGCCGCGGTAGCAGCACTCCGACAACCCCGGCAGCTCCAGCAGCCCCGGCTTATAAAGCGGACGTAAAAGCGGGAAGCGGCGCCGAAATGACGCTCCCGGTCACGGTTGACAAGGATGTTGGAACCGCCTCTGTAGACGCAGGTTCCCAAGGTTTAGATCAGGGAGGAACCATCATCACGATACCCTCAATTCCCGACGTTGACACCTATTCGGTCGGCATTCCGGTGCCGGATCTGTCAACGAGTGATGTTCAGGGAACACTGACTGTCAACACAGATGCGGGCAACATTACGGTCTCATCCAATATGCTGACAGGCGTATTAGGCATCAGCGGAAGTAAAGCGGAGATTGCCATCGGTCAGGGAGATAAGGATAATCTGCCCGATACCGTGAAAGCCGCTATCGGTGACAGGCCGCTGGTACAGCTCACACTTTCCATTGACGGCGTGCGAACTGACTGGAGCAATTCCAACGCGCCTGTGACAGTGAGTATACCCTATACCCCGACTGCGGCGGAGCTCGCCAATCCGGAGAGCATCGTTGTATGGTACATCGACGGCAGCGGCAACGTTGTCACTATACCCAACGGACATTATGATCCGGCAACAGAAACGGTTACCTTCGACACCACCCACTTCAGCGACTATGCAGTGGCGTATAACAAAGTAAGCTTCAATGATGTGACTGCGGACGTGTGGTATCACAAGGCGGTAAGCTTCATCGCGGCCAGAGGCATAACAGGCGGCACGGGCAACGGTAACTATAGCCCGGAAGCAAAGCTGACCCGAGGGCAGTTCATTGTTATGCTGATGAAGGCATATGGCATAGCCCCCGACGCAGACCCAAAAAATAATTTTGCAGATGCCGGAGCCACCTATTACACCGGCTACCTGGCCGCGGCAAAAAGATTGGGCATATCAGCAGGCATAGGAAACAATATGTTCGCACCGGAGAAGGAAATTACACGGCAGGAGATGTTCACCTTGCTGTACAACGCCCTCAAGGTCATCGGGCAACTACCGCAGGGTGATTCCGACAAGACGCTCGACCACTTCTCCGACGCGGGGCAGATTGATTCATGGGCAAAAGAAGCCATGACACTGCTGGTTAAAACAGGAACTATTGGAGGTAATGCTGGAAAGTTAAATCCGACAAGTACAACCACCAGGGCAGAAATGGCCCAAGTGCTGTATAATCTGCTGTCAAAATAAATGTTGTGCATTATGAATTAAAAACTGTATAAATGACGTAAAGGGCAAACCCGGTGAAAGCCGGGGACGCAAAGCCAAAGGGTCTACGATGGCGAAAGCCATTATGATAGCCTGGTTGCCAAGGTTGCATCGGGTAGGAGGCTACCCATTAATTTGGGTAGCCGACCTCCCACACCACCGTACGTACCGTCCGGTATACGGCGGTTCCAAAGTTTACATCTTACTTTGCAGAGTAGCATTCCGTCAAACTGAGGTATCCGGCACGTTTGAACCTCTCATTGGATAGGGATTTTGACAGGATCGGGCTATGGGCAATACGCCAGTAGCCCTTTCTTGTGTTCGCCCACATCCATGCCTGTTTTTCTTTGTTTCCCAAGCGCTTAAGGTTCTTGAATCGCGTGCGGACTCTCTTCCATCTTTTCCATGTAACCATCCGTATGCGGCTTCTAATCCATTCGTCCAAATCCCGTGTTAGGTTTTTGGCATCTGCCAGCTTGAGCCGCGGCAAAAAGATTGGGCATATCAGCAGGCATAGGAAACAATATGTTCGCACCGGAGAAGGAAATTACACGGCAGGAGATGTTCACCTTGCTGTACAACGCCCTCAAGGTCATCGGGCAACTACCGCAGGGTGATTCCGACAAGACGCTCGACCACTTCTCCGACGCGGGGCAGATTGATTCATGGGCAAAAGAAGCCATGACACTGCTGGTTAAAACAGGAACTATTGGAGGTAATGCTGGAAAGTTAAATCCGACAAGTACAACCACCAGGGCAGAAATGGCCCAAGTGCTGTATAATCTGCTGTCAAAATAAATGTTGTGCATTATGAATTAAAAACTGTATAAATGACGTAAAGGGCAAACCCGGTGAAAGCCGGGGACGCAAAGCCAAAGGGTCTACGATGGCGAAAGCCATTATGATAGCCTGGTTGCCAAGGTTGCATCGGGTAGGAGGCTACCCATTAATTTGGGTAGCCGACCTCCCACACCACCGTACGTACCGTCCGGTATACGGCGGTTCCAAAGTTTACATCTTACTTTGCAGAGTAGCATTCCGTCAAACTGAGGTATCCGGCACGTTTGAACCTCTCATTGGATAGGGATTTTGACAGGATCGGGCTATGGGCAATACGCCAGTAGCCCTTTCTTGTGTTCGCCCACATCCATGCCTGTTTTTCTTTGTTTCCCAAGCGCTTAAGGTTCTTGAATCGCGTGCGGACTCTCTTCCATCTTTTCCATGTAACCATCCGTATGCGGCTTCTAATCCATTCGTCCAAATCCCGTGTTAGGTTTTTGGCATCTGCCAGCTTGAAGTAATTTATCCACCCTCGAATTACTTGGTTGAATCGGATTTTCCTAAACTCGATTCCCATCCCGTTACTGCGTCCGGTAATTGCTCGGATTTTGTCTTTAAATTTTTGAATACTTTTGGGATGTATTCTGAGTCTCCCTTCACCTTTGTAGATGTAGAAGCTGTATCCAAGGTATTTGACCTTGCTTATGTGTGCCACTTGAGTTTTCTCCCGATTCACTTTTAGGAAGAGTTTCTCTTCAATGTATGGGAGAATGTTCTTTAGTGTCCGGCTAGCTGCTTTCCTGCTTTTGCAGAAGATCAGCAGGTCGTCGGCGTAACGAATAAAGCGGTGGCTTCGCCTTTCTAGTTCATGGTCCAGTTCGTTCAGCATGATGTTGCCAAGTAGCGGACTAAGTGGACCACCTTATGCAAAGGAAGTTATTATGCAAAGTTCGTTACTGGAATGCTGATAAAACCGAAAATAATCTTTGCCTTACTTTGCATAATCCCTCATGATGTAAGCAAGAGCAATCCGCTCACATCATAAAGGGGGAATGTTTAATGCAACAATCACTGGCTGAATTGCCGCCTGTTGATTGATACTATTCCAAGTGTATTATCCAAGAAGCTGCAGTACTGTTTGCGGGGCCATGTTCGCTTGGGCCAGCATGGCAGTGGCCGCCTGGCTTGACGTGTATAATGACATTTGTTCTTGACATATGTCTTTTTGGATGCTAATATTTAGGTAGAATTTAACAATACTTTACAACAGGGGGGATGGCAAATGTCTTCAGCTGATAAAAACCATATTAAAAATTCGATACCCTATATTAAAAAATTACGGCATGCAGCTGGTTGGACCCAAGAAGAATTAGCTGATAAAGTAGGGGTTAGCAGACAAACAATATCATCAATTGAATGCGGAAAAATGATACCTTCAAAAACATTGTTTTTGGCAATAATTGGCCTGTTCGCTGTTGGTTCTGCATTTCTTCCCATCTTAAATGGAGTCTTTGGAGCCACAGGGCTGGGTAATATTTTTTCTAAATTCTTTACTGAAAAAAAAGGAGAATAAAAAAAGTGGGTTCTTTATTGTCTCTTCAGTCAAAAAACAAAAAAGCAAAAAAGAATTCCATGTTAATAGGATTCCTTGCTCTTTTAGGTGCAGGTATCTATATTACTTACCGCCATTATAAAAATAACGACCAGGTTATTCCACAAGAATGTGATCCACAGGACTTCGGTATTTTAAAGCATATAAAAACGTTTAGAAAAACAAGACCTAATTATGAACATACTGCAGATATATACGAAGAAGGAACTGGCTTAACAACTTGGGAAATTGCAAAAAGGCTTGGAATACAATATAAAACTAGCGATCACCCTAATTCAAAACCTGTTAAATTAATACTTGACATTCTGAAGATTAATCCATCTGGTAAGAGATATAGAATTAATAATACTTATAATAACGGTGGTTCTGGGAAAAGGGTTTTTCCAAGTTTTATTTACCCTGAAAAAGCTGTAGATATAGTTAAAAAAACTATTGATAAAAAAGCTATTAACCAGGGAGGCAATCTATTTTCCCAAAAAGATGTTAAATTTCGTAAAAACCAAGATTAACTGTTGTCTATAGATTGTGTTCCATTGTTATTTTCTGTAACCACTGGCTAATGCAAGAATATGATATTTCCCCTCCATCCACTTGATTTGCAGCCCCAGGGCTTCAGCCAGCGGAACGGCCCGGACATAACCCTGCAGTTTTATGATCTAAAAGGAATGACAGATGAAGAGAAGGAGAATCTAAAGATTTTTCTTCAGGGGCTGAAGGCATGGGGAGAACAGGGGAAACAGAAGAAGTAATTTGCCAAAACCCCAAAAACAATATCCAAAAACTGTGTTAGGCAGATATAAAGGAGCGAATAATGGTTGCCCCGTTTACCTGTAAGCGAACAAGAAGTACGTGATATCATGAGGTCAAAAAAAACCATAGAAGAAGATATAGCTTGGTCAAGCTCTGACGACAAAGCCTATACTGTTGAGTTTAATGTGCCTATTAAAATTGACTATCCATGCAAATTAATTCTTATAGGAAGTTAACCTATATGCCATCCCTTTTTACGCCGGAAAGGGGAGATGATTTCATTGCCCTAAATACTCCCTTTCAGTATCCAGATGGTGGATCTTATTGATATGGTTCAATCAATTATAAGAATATCAGACTTGGTTTACACAATAAAAGGCAGGTCATTTGCCTCCTTTGAGGAAGACGTCAGCGATTTTTTAGAAATAAATAGTTTTAAATATGAAAAAGATTATTTGGTTGAAGGTTTCTCCGGCAGGAAATATGAAATAAATTTTGCAGTTGATGTCAATCAAAAAATAAAATTAATAAAACTTGTTGGCTCATCGAGTCAAAGTAATATACAGTCTAATATAGAAAAAGTTATTACTACCTGGTTTGATGTTTCGCGAAGAGTTGAAAAAAGAAGTCTTAAAATTTCTTTATTGGACGACACATCATTTATGTTTAAAAATGAACATATAACACTCATCAACGAAATATCTGTTGTATGTCTATGGTCAGATCAAGATCATTTACGGAAAACCCTTGAGGCAGTAGCATAAATTTTACAATATTTTAATTATGGAGCCTGCCAATGTACTTACTCATGGCCGAAAAAGCAAACCAACTCCTTCATAAATATGGATGGATGCCCATTCTATCGTGCTTTACAGGCATCCTCTTTTTTATAACCATTTATATTAATATAAACAAGCCTGGACAATTCCTTGCTTGGAAAAGGCTTCTTGATAGCCCCCCTAAAACCATAATCACTATAATTGTTCATCACCGGGTCATTAGAATAACCGCTGCAAACAATGGCTTTAACAGCGGGATCTTTTTTTAATAATTCTTTTATAGTATCCTTACCACCCAAACCACCCGGAACAGTTAGATCCATGATCACAAGGTCGAAGGGCCGGTCATTTTTTAGAGCTGTCAAGTACATTGCTATAGCTTCCTTTCCGTCTCTGGAAAGAGAAACATCGTAACCGAAAGCAGATAACATTTCACCGGTAACTTTCAAAACATCTTCTTCATCATCCATGAGCAATATTTTCCCTGTTCCATAAATTACGTCCTCTTCTATGGTAGTAACCATGCTGGCCTGCACGGAAGCAGGTAGAAAAATATAAAAGGTTGTTCCAACCCCCGTTTTGGATTCAACACTTAAATGGCCGCCATGTTTTTTAATTATGGAATAGGAAGTTGTAAGACCTAACCCTTTTCCTTTATCCTTGGTCGTAAAAAACGGATCAAATATTTTTAACAGATCTTTTTCTTGTATACCTGGGCCCCTATCTTTGATGGATATTTTTATGTAAGGCCCTTCCTCCAGCGGCAGGCGATAATCCCGGCTTTCGGATTCAATCGTAACATTTTTCGCGGCAACCTCAATTATTCCGCCGTCAGGCATAGCCTGCACAGCATTAATAACGATATTGTTCAATACCTGGCTGAACTGCCCCTCATCCACTTCTACCATCTGGAGATTTTCTGCTATCAAAAATTTACAACGAACATTTGTGCCGCTTAAAGTAAATTTTACGTCATCGAGGATCAACTCTTTGATCGATACCATTTTTTTAACCGGCCCTCCACCTTTAGCAAAAGTGAACAATTGATCAGATAGATTTTTTGCATGGTGGATTGCTTTTTCCATATTTTCCAGTTTTTCATGTATTTTGTTAAAATTATTTTTATTTAGCTTGGCCAGAGAAATATTGCCCAACAGAGTTGCCAGGTAATTATTAAAATCATGGGCAATCCCGCCGGCAAGCAAACCTATTGATTCAAGCTTATCTGCTTTCATAATTTCTTCTTGCATTTTTGTCATTTCCGTAATATCGGTCATCAGGCATAAAATGGCAGGGCGCCCTTCCCATTCAATCAGAACGGAGGTATTGGAGAGCGTCTTCAGGCTGTCGTCAGCGACTATCAGCCTAATAGTATAAGGGTTCTCAACATGTTCTTTCCTCATCAGTTTTTTGTGCCGCTTTACGACATGCTCCCAATCATCAAGGTGTAAAAAATCGAATGGGCTGGCAGAGGTTATCTCCTCTACAGAACAACAACCAAAGATCTGAACGGCCATGGGATTTGCAAATACAAGGAGATTATTCTGAATGACAATGATAGCTTCATTGGCGTTATCTACCAGGGAACGGTATCGTTCCTCAGAGATTCGCAGTTCTTTCTCCGCCTGTTTGCGTTCGGTAATCTCAGCTGCCAGGGCAATACTGCCAATTGTTTTACCATTTTCAACAAGATTATGGGCATGCCATAAAAGTGTGCGATACTGCCCATCCTTGCTTCTGATCTGTGTTTCATAGTTCTCTACCTTTTTACCATTAAAAATGATGTCATGGCGCATTTTTAAGATTTGTTTTCTATACTCCGGAACAGGATAAATCCAATCCCATACCCTGGCATGGCCTATTACTTCTTCGGCCCTATAACCGCTAATTTGCTCTGCTGCCTTGTTCCAGTAAGTCGCATTCCCTTTCTCATCCGATGTGTTGATCCAGATGGCAGCTGTATCCAACATCCCTTCCAGATGAGCAGCCAGCCTACTTTTCTCATTTTTGAGTTTTTCCTGCATCTGCTTTAACTCGGTAATATCAGTAGCCATCCCCAGTTTCACCATGCGTCCATCAATCCACTGTAAAGCCATATCACGACAGTCATACCACCTGCCGTTTTTTGTATTTCTAAACTCACGGTGGTATACTCCCGCAGGCTGACCGGAAGGAGCCAGCAACTTGTCATTTGTGCAAAATTCACAGGGCCCTGTTTGTCCTTCCTGGATCACCTGCCAGCATCTTCTTCCTACAGCACTACCAAAAACATCTTCTCCGTAGCGGTTTGTAAATAATATTTCATAGGTCTTCATGTCAACAACATAGATAAAAGCATCGGGCAGATTTTCAATTAATAACCGGTATTTTTTTAACATAAGGATTTTCCCCCCACGGTAAGACCTTAAAATATTCAATAGTTCCTATAAAGTGTATTTTTATTTTAAGTTCTCCAATGATTTTGTCTGTTTTTACAAGTTAATATATTCGGAATATGAGTCGGAAAATCCTTCAAAAATCAGGAATTTTAAGCAAAAAATTCGCATTTAGAGGCCAGGGGTTCAGCTCCACTCGGGCCAACCAGAAGCGAACCGGCAGAAACACGGCATTCGTAAAGCCTGGCCGTTTCCGCCGGTTTTCTCCTTGAGGGCAACGTTCCGCCATTCAATAAAGGACAACTGCCTGTTACCTTAAGACTTATTACAATTCTTCCAACACCTGCGCTAAAGCAGCGTAAATAGCTGAAAAACCGCAAACAATACCTACATACCCGGCAATCTGCGTGATGAGCATATTACCCGTCCAGTCACCTATGGCCAGCAGAAAAAATAGTATGGTCAGAGAACCAAACACTAACTGCAGGCGCCGATTTATTTTAAGCGTGCCTACAAACATCACCGCCGTAAACAAACCCCACATAAAAAGATATGCGCCCTTGGCCACGCTTCCCGCAGCTTCTCCCCATGCTATTTCAGGTATAACGAGCAAACCAACTAAAGTAAGCCAGAATGCTCCATAAGAAATGAAGGCTGTAGTGCCAAATGTGTTGCCTTTTTTCCATTCCATGATGCCGGCAATAATCTGGGCGATCCCTCCGTAAAAGATACCCATAGCCATGATCATGCTGCCAAATGCAAAAAAGCCGGCATTGTGCAAATTGAGAAGCACTGTCGTCATCCCAAAACCTAATAGGCCAAGAGGAGCTGGATTGGCCGTGGAATCCACCGTGGCAACAACTTTCAGGTTGGTTTTTTCTTGCATGCTTGATCCTCCATTATAAAATCAAGATAATTCCTGCACACACCTGGTTGATATTTTTCTCAACATTTTTCCTCACCCTTGCCTCCGATTCTGTTTATCCCTTGATTTTTAAAATTTCACCCCCTTTTTCCAACCGTAGTTATTCGAAAAAACTCCTGCTCAAATTTTCAGGGCGCGGGCGAAAAGATAAGTAAAAATCATTGCCCTGATATTAACTATTATTCCAAAGGGGGCCTGTATAGTAATGTAAATAAAAAAAAGACCCTGTTTTAGCAAGGCCTGCATTTTACTGCTCAGCAAATGAATGCATTGTTTTCTACCCTACACTCTAACTCAATGCTGAAAACATTTAAGTGTTTTCTATCTTCAATCCCACGGGCAATAATATATCCCTTAAATTAATATTCATTGGAGCTTTTACCTCCCGGCATCATCACTCTTATTTTGTCAATGACCGGACGATACTTGGCATAATTCAGAACCCGCATTTTTAACACATCAGTGACTTCATTTCCCTTTTTGACAAGGACTACGCCTGAATCTTCCATAATGTCATCAACCAGCACCATCCCGGGCAAAATCTCTGTTAAAGGTATTGTTCTAATTTTCCCGGAATCCATTATTTCTTTTTCTAAAGCAGCTAAAACATCGGGATCGTACCAACCTGAGCGCCCGCTCATTATTTCTAAAGTTTTAGCAGCTGAGTTTCCCTCCGCCCGGATTATGTCAAAATCGACAGCAACCTTCAAGATTCTTGAAATTAAAGGTAAAGCAGTATTACCAGACTCCTCACCGGTTACTCCGCCTCCATCAAACCGTTTTAGGTGATATTTAATTGCTTCAGCAATCTCTTCCAGGCGTGGAATATTGGAAAGCAGTTGGGCCCCGATTAGAGGATAGTCAAGGAACATCTTATTTTCATCTTCTGAAAGAACCATCCCCTTGATTTTCTTCTCAATAATTTCTTCGGGAATCGTAATACACCCAATTTGGGAAAACATCGCGGCAAGCTCTACTTCCCAAAGTTTATCAACTTGTAAACGCATGGCCAGTTTTTTAGCCATACGGCCCAGGCGAGAAACCTGCCAGTGAGCAGCAGGGCTTAAGATAGAAAGAATATCGGTCAGGACTTTAATGCTTCCTTTGAGGGTTTTTTCCAGAAGATCACGCTCACCTGTAACAAGCTGATACTGTTCCACCCCCGCTGTCAGTGCTTTTATAAACACTTCAGGCGTGCAAGGTTTTGTTAGAAAACGAAAAATGTTGCCCTCATTAATGGCATTTACAGCGTTTTCTACATCAGCATGTCCTGTAAACATGATGCGTACAGTATCGGGGGCAAGTTGACGGGACTGGGAGAGAAATTGGATACCATCCATGCCCGGCATGCGATAATCGGAAACAACAACAGCAAATGGTCCCTGTTCTTTCAGGGCAGCAATTCCTTTAGTGCCACTTTCCGCAATAATTACGTTAAATTTGTTTTGAATATGTCTCCGATAAGCTAAAAGTACATTCAGATCGTCATCTACTAATAGTATTTTTTCAGACATAATATTTTGAGTTCCTTCCTTCATTTACCTTATCTCTACTTTCTTGCGGCAATCTATCCATTTATTTATATTACTTTCCAGGTTCAGTTCGCTGATGTATTGCATATCTATACTGGAAAGGACGGTATTTTCGTCAGGAGTACCGCTTTGGCCTATTATCGCATTGGCCGCATGAACACCGGTCAAAATGGAAAACTGCTTGTCCATCGCTTTGCCAGGGCAATGGTGCAAGGCAACGGCTTCAACAATATTCTCAGGAATGCCCCACAGTCCCAGCAGGTAGGCCCCTACTTCGGCATGAGAAGTCCCTAATAGTTCGTATTCAGCATTGCGGTAATCACACTGCTTTGCCTGGCTATATTCACTGACTTGTTGAAAATGACCGGGGATCCTGTACAATAAAAGCTTGCCCATATCGTGCAGCAGTCCTGCAACAAAACTTTCATCTGCGATTTTAGGACTAACCGCTTCGCTCAAAGCAATCTCCCTGGCCACTGTTCCCACCATCATACTGTGTTTCCAAAACCTATGCACAGAAATACTCTTTAATTTGGAACCGTTTTTAAAAGTAGAAAAGACCTGCGCATAAAGAACAAGGCCTTTTAAAATATCCAGACCTAATAAAGTTACTGCCTGCTGAGGAAGAGTGACTTTTTGGGGAAGGCCAAAGAAAGCGGAATTCACAAACTGTAAAACCCTGGCTGTCATAGAAACATCCTGGGCAATAATGTCACCCACTTTTTTCAGGGAGCCATTAGGAGACTCCATCTCCTTTATAATTGAGTTGTACAAAACAGGTTGACTGGGCAAATCACTGATACTGTTAACTATTTTTGCTATCTTTTCATTTTTTAAAAGGTTTTGCAGCATACAGGAACGCTCGATAGTGCTCCTTAGGGTATCGGCATCACATGGCTTGGCTAAGGATTGGTGCGCAACCTTTGCTGAAAGTAAATTCATTTCATGGTTAGAATCTCCTGAAAGAACAATACGGATAACATGAGGATAGCGCTCCCTTACTTTAGCAAGCAGCTCCGCACCATTCATCCCGGGCATTCGCATATCGGTAACAATTACATTAATATGATTTTGGGATAATATTTGCAGAGCTTCTTCTCCGCCTTCTGCAAAAAACATATCCCATTTAAAACGCATCACCCGCAACATGCGCTTCATACCCTGTAGAATATTAACATCATCGTCGACAAAAAGAACCGCTTTTTTCATGTCTAAGTCACCCTGTATTATTTTTAGGATTTATCGGCAAACGAATGGTAAATACTGTTCCTTTCCCCACCTCTGAATCAACCTCAATGCTGCCTTCGTGTTTGGTTGCAATAATGTTATAGGCAATAGCAAGTCCTTGGCCTGTTCCTTTACCAACTTCCTTAGTAGTAAAAAAAGGTTCAAATATTTTGTTAACCATCTCTTTCGGGATACCTATGCCATTATCACTTAATAAAATAGTGACATAATCCCCATCATTTTTTGTTGTTACGGTAATCTTTCCTTTAGTTAAAGTCCTGCTTTTTGGGGCTTCCTTAATAGCCTGGGCTGCGTTAAGAATCATATTTAACAAAACTTGATTGATCTCGTCAATTACACAGCAAACCAGGGGCAGCCCGGGCTCAAGATCGGTTTCCAGTTCCGCAACATACTTCCACTCATTTCTGGAAATAGTTACTGTTCCCTCGATAGCTTTATTAATATTGGCGAACTTCATTTCCTTTTCTCCGGGGTGGACAAAATCTTTCATGGCCAAAACCAGCTTGTTAACTTTGCCGATACCCTCCAGCGTTTCCTCAAATGCCCTGGGAATTTCCTCTAGAAGATATGTTACATCCAGCTCTTCTTCCTTGTTTGATATTTGATTAACCAACAACCCAAAATTTTTTTCGGCTGCTGCTTTATTTTTCAGCTTTTTATAATCGACCAATAAATCGTAAATAATATCATTAATTGCATTTTGTAGAAACCTTGTATTATCACCAATGTACTGCATGGGAGTATTTATTTCATGAGCGATTCCCGCCGCCAACTCACCAACGGACTGAAGTTTTTGAGACAAAGCATGTTGTGCCTCAATCTTTTTTTGTTCCGTAATATAAGCCAATTGCTGCTCTGATTGTTTAAGAGCCTGCTCCGTTCTTTTTCGCTCCTCAATTTCTGTTAACAACTGTTTGTGAAAGAGACATCCTTTTAAAGAATATGCAAACTTGGAAAACACTTTTCTCAGTTGATTAAGCTCATAGTCACTAAAACAATCATCTCTCACAGAAAATAGTTTGAGCACACCTATTTGTTCCAGTGAAATCAGGACAATAGTACCATTGGAAACTCCTTTTTCATCTGCATGTTCCCGAAATTCCTTTTCATAGGATGAAATTTTAACAAATTCTTTTTCATTTAAAGCGGCGAACAGCGGGTGATCCAAGGAAATTTTTTTGGTTTGGGGGAAATGCTCCGGAAAAGCATAGATAAGAGTGGCAGTTTGCTGCTGCTCTTTTCGCGTTAAATAATCGTCCTTAATCCAAACCGCGCTATATATTAGATTTTTCCGACCCATCAACCGCTTTAAAAATATATCGCAGCTTTCCTTTAAATCCAGTGATTGACCGGTAGCCAATGCCAGTTCATAAAGTAAAGATATGTTTTGAATTATTTTGGATTTATTTAATGCTTTAATAAATTCTGGCACATCTACGCCATTTTTTTCTCCAAGCATAATCAACAGAACCTGTTCAGCCGTTAATTCCATATTCAAAATTGCATCTATAAGATTTTTTATGCTGCTATTTTGAATAAGCACTTCCTTTTACCCCCTATTCTACCGCCCGCCAAAATAAAAAAACAAAACCCACCTGCCGTTAATTAAAGGTGGGCTTCCTAGAAAAGTGTACCTACCGGCAGCTGGCTGGCATGGCGAATATCTACCGCTTTAGCCCCTATAGCTTTGCGTCCCCATCTTTTCGATGGTTTTGCCTTTGTCAACTCATTTTTCGTCAATTATTTTACCATTTTTGTATATATTTGTCAAGCACGATTTTGGTATTTGTGTTGGTATTTGTATTTTTTAGAAGCTGTTGCTCGAACTTCGTTGAAATAAAATGCATAGAGGGAACAAGAATGAAAAAGGAACCTTTCCCCCTCAGCAGACATAGTTTAAAGTGCTGGAGAAATACGTAAAAGCTGAGAGGAGAAAAATAATGCTTAAAAAAATCACCATCTTTCCCGGTGTGGATAAAGCAGGCCGCTTAGAAAATTTTGACTACATAACCTTAAAAGCCGGAGAAACCGTTTCCATCGTCGGCCCGACAGGAAGTGGAAAAACCGCCCTGATTACTGATATTGAACTGCTGGCCCAGGGTGATACGGCTACCAGGCGGCAGATACTGGTCAATGGGGAACCGCCCTCGGATGAGATCCGCTACAACCCGGCGATGAAACCCATTGTCATGATCACCCAAAACACAAAATGTTTTGCTGATCTGTCGGTGGAAGAATTTCTCCAGATTCATGCCCGGGCCCGTAAAATTGACGATAAAAAGGTCATCCGGGCCACAATTGATCTTGCCAATAAATTCACCGGTGAAAAGATCAAAGATGATTACAAGGTAACCGTTCTTTCCGGTGGCCAAACCCGGTCTTTATTAATTGCCGATGCGATCCTCATCGGTGCCGCCCCGATCATTTTAATGGATGAAATTGAAAATGCCGGGATTTTCAGGCAGGAGGTCATCAACCTCATCCAAAATGCCGGCAAAATCGTAGTTTTTGTGACCCACGATCCTGTGATTGCACTCCTGACAGAAACAAGGATAATTATGGAAAATGGCGCCGTGAAAAATGTCCTGCATCAAAACGAGCTGGAAATGGTGGCCGCCAAAAACCTTCTGGAGATAGATAAAAAAATCGGCGTAATCCGGGAAGAGCTGAGAGCCGGCAATGCAATCACAAACGAATTGATGGCTGTAAACTTTGCTTCTTAACTGACATTGAAAGCAGCAAATATAATCTGGAAAGGAGAAAAAGGGATTAACCGCATGCTTCCCACAGCCAAAGCAGTAGGCTTTTAGCGGTAATTCCTGTGCAGATATTATGAAACTGGTCATTATTGCCGGCCCTCCTTCTGCCGGCAAAACTGCTCTAACAAAGCAGATCGTCAAAAGGTTTAATCAGGAGATGCGCATCGCTTTTTTAAAAATTGATGTCGTCAAAGCTTTTGAAGACATAGAGTTAAATAAGGAGTTTGGAATTTTAACTAAAAAAGTTTATTCCGGCGATCTGTGTCCGGACCACGCCGAAGTGATGATCCTTGGTGATGCCGTGGATTGGGCTGAAAACAATGCCGCGGACCTCCTTATTGTAGAAAGCGCCGGGCTGTGTTTACGCTGTTCACCTTATTTGAACCAGGGATTGGGGATCATCGTCCTCAGCTCCATCTCCGGGATTCATACTCCGGAGAAAATGGGGGCGATGGTCAGCCTGGCTGATGTGGCCGTCATTACCAAAATTGACCTGGTCAGCCAGGCCGAAAGGGAAGTTCTCATCCAAAAAATTAAAGAAGTACATACTGATATCGTGCTGATGGAAACAAATGCCCTGCAGGGTAATTCTTTAAACCGCCTCTATGATCTGATCAAAGTTTCTGCAGATATCGATAAAAATAATTTATACCTGAAAGGGAATCCCCCTTTAGGCACCTGCACAATCTGTGTCGGCAAAAAAGAAATCGGCTGGCAGCATCATTTTGGAGTCATTCAAAAGCTTGATGGGCCGATTGCAGAATATCTTTACCGAGGTGAGTAGCTGTGAAGAGCAAACATGCCCGGCATTCCTGGCTTCCCCCCGGGAAAAACTGCGGGCTGTGCGGTGAACAAAACTGTAAAAATTTCCTGCGCGCCGTCAATGATCTGACCAAGGAGAACGCCGACTGCCCCTACTATCACGATCCGTTTTCCCAGCAAAAAACCGCTGCTGTCAGCACCGCCGTCTATCCGGAAAAAGATATTTTGGGGCATGCCTATGACTTTATCCTTGAACCTTTGCCCGGCGAAATATCAGCGCGTAAAATTGTCCTGCCTTTTCGTGCCGATATGGTAGATAAAATGAAGATCAGGGAAGGGGATTATGTTTTGGGGCGGCCCATGGGTGCGGGGTGCCCCATCCCCCACGTGCTGCAGGTGATCCGGGCCGAACAGGTCACCGGGCTGCTTTACACCTGGGTGGTCGGCCCCCGCTATTCCCGTGAGCAGGAAGTCAAGGATGTCGTCGCTTATCATATGATCGGGTTTGAAGGCCTCGCCGGCAGTATAAAAAAAGAGCCTGCCTTTGGCTGCCGGGCCACTTTTTTACCCGGCTTCTGTATGATGTCGCTGAACCACACCGGCCTCGTGAATATGCTGCTGCAAAAAAGCTACGGCCTGCACATGCGCATCGAAGATATTCACATGCTGGCCGGCAGTGACTGACCGGCTTACATTTTAGCCTGAAGGCGAAGGCAAATTAAGAAAGGGCCCGCCAAGGTACGTCCCCGCGGTTGAGAAAACAGCCACAAGGTACGTCCCCGCGGTTGAGAAAACAGCCACAAGGTACGTCCCCGCGGTTGAGAAAACAGCCACAAGGTACGTCCCCGCGGTTGGTGCCGGTACTTTAACGCTGAAATTTTTGCGCGAGGGCTCGGACTGTTTCGGGGCATCCGGGTATGCGCAGCTCCGGGGCAAGCATGGCCAGGGGCTGCAAAACAAAGGCTCTTCCCAGCATACGGGGGTGGGGTATGATCAGGTCAGTGCTTTCCAAAATCAGATCCCCGTAGAGCAGGATATCAATGTCAATCGTGCGCGGCCCCCAACGGATCGTGCGGACACGGCCCAGCTTGTTTTCTATGGACTGCGTGGCGGCTAACAGCTCCTGCGGTGTTAGGGAGGTGGCCGCCTGCACTACACCATTTAGAAAATTGGGCTGTTCCAGGTAGCCCACCGGTTCCGTTTCCAAAAAGGGTGAAACACGCTCCACCTTAATGTCCGGGTGGGCGTTGAGCAGATCGATAGCGCGCTGCAAATAAGCATGGGAATCGCCAATGTTGCTCCCCAGGCCCAGATATACAGTGACGGGCGGCCTGTAATTCTGCCCGGAGGCGGTTTCCTTTTTTCCCGGTGGCATTATTTTCCCCCCTGTTTACAGCAAACAACAATCCTTACAGGCTTGTCACAGCGCCGGCTAACAAAGTTACTGTCTTTCCACCCACTCTTCCCGGCTGCGGGTAATCTCTACAGCGGCATAGGCCAGTTGGCCGGGCAGGGGAGGGTGCATTTTTTTGACTTTGACCTGCACCGCCCGCGCACCTATGGCCAGGATTCGTGCGGCGATCGCCTCCGCCAGCGCTTCCAGCAGGTTAAAGCGCCGGCCTTCCACTATTTTTTGAACTTCCCGGTAAATTTTGGCATAGTCCAGCGACTCTGTCAGAAGATCGCTGCTGGCTGCCTGCCGCAGGTTGCAAAATACTTTTACGGTAACCTGAAACCGCTGTCCAAGCTCTTTTTCAGCGGCAAGCACACCGTGGTAGGCATAAAAATCCATATCTTTTAACACTAATTTATCCGGCAAAGGTACGCCCTCCCCGGCAGATGGCATCGGTCATGCGCACGACCCGGCTCATCTCTAAAACATCATGCACGCGCACAATCTCCACACCGCAGGCAATGCCGTAGGCAACAGTTGCTGCCGTCCCTTCCAGCCTTTGCTCCACCGGCAGATCCAAGGCCTTGCCGACCATCGACTTGCGGGAAGTTCCCAAAAGGACCGGATAACCAAGGATGGTGAACTCCTGCAGGTAGCGCATTACCTCCAGATTTTGCGCAAAATCCTTACCAAAGCCGATCCCCGGGTCCAGCACTATATTCTCCTCAGCCACACCGGCCGCGAGAGCTCTCTCCGCGCAGTTTCTCAGATCGGCAACAACCTCGGAGAGGAGATCCTCATATTGGGTGCTGTCCCTGTTATGCATGAGGCAAACCGGCAGGCCGGCAGCGGCGGCAACTTCCAAAATCGCCGCATCCCTCAGGCCGCCCCAAATATCGTTGAGCATATCCGCTCCGGCATCCAGGGCTGCCCTGGCAACTGCGGCCTTATAGGTATCAACAGAAATAGGGATCGTGGAAACCTCCCGGATTGCTTTGATCACCGGCACAATACGGCCTATTTCCTCCGCCACACTTATTTCCTCGTATCCTGGCCGGGTTGATTCCCCGCCGACATCAATAATATCGGCCCCATCCTTCACCATTTGCAGGGCCTGCTCCACGGCCTCCTCCACAGTGTGATACCTGCCACCATCTGAAAAAGAATCAGGGGTAACATTCAGGATACCCATGATCAGGGTCCTTTCCCCCAGAGGGTAGGTTATATTTTTAAATTTCAGGACCGCAGGGCGGCTGTAGCTGTCCTCTATGACCCGGGTCAACTGCTGCCCCAGATTTTTCAGGCCAAAAGGCTGCCCGCGCAATTTTTTAACCAGCTGCACAAACTGCCGTTTGGTGCCGCAGAGCAGGGCGCTGCTTTTTTCGGCCTGCAAGCTGGCAACATTGCGAGATACAGCGCACTCCCCTCCTTTGGCCAGCATTTCCTGTTTGAGGAGTAACGCGGCCTTAAGCGGGAGTTCCTCGACCAGGATTGTATAAAATAAACCTTTGGGCGCCATGATCTGCGCGCCCCGGGAGTCAACACCGATCGACTGCAACATTTCTTTGATTTCCTGTTTGTTTTTGAAATAAACAAGCCTACAGCGGGTCATAACCTGCCTCCCTTAATTGACTTTAGCGACTTCGACCAGTGGTGAAGTCTGGAATGTTGCCCATAACGATTTAAAAAACAGCCCGGAATTGGGCCGGCCCTCAGTACACCGGCTTATCCCGTGCGGGCATACGCCCGTATTTATGACATTCCGGGGAAAGAGCACAGTCAAAGCAGCGGCGGGAAAGGTCATCAGCTGCCGCCAGCAGCCTGCCCAGCGGCGTAGCACACTGCTGCGGTAAAAGACGGTGCTCGGCAATCGCCGCGGCAATCACATCTGTTTCTGCCTTGTCAAAACCCGCCTCCTGCAGTATCGGGCGGGACAGGGCCGCACCGGCAGCAGCGTGATCCTTTTTTTCATCCTCATATTCACACCAGCGCCCGATGTCATGCAAAAAAGCAGCCGTATAAATCGTTTCCCGTAAAAATTTTAACTGCCCCTCCAGCGACAAAATCCAGGCAATCCGTGCCGTATCCAGCAGGTGCTGCTCATCATGACCGCAAAATTTTCGTTGGGCTTCATGTTTACTGATCCGGCTCCTGTATTCCTGAAAACGGGGATCGGCAAGAACCTTGTAAAACCTCTGCACTAATATCTTGCTCCTTTGATCAAGGAAAAAGCCTCGTCACGGGTTTTATGGTTGGTCCGGAAGATGCCGCGTATCGCCGAAGTAATCGTCACCGTACCCGGTTTTTTAACCCCGCGGATACCCATGCAGAGGTGTTCGGCCTCGACAACCACAACCACTCCCTTGGGATGCAGTGCACTCATGATCGTATTGGCGATCTGGGAAGTCAGACGTTCCTGCAGCTGGGGGCGCCGGGCGAGCGTATCCACAACCCGGACCAGTTTTGAAAGGCCGGTAATTTTGTTCTGATTGGGAATATAAGCGACATGAGCTTTCCCAAAAAAAGGCAGCAGGTGGTGCTCACACATGGAATCAATGCTGATATCTTTAATCAGCACCATTTCATCATGCTGTTCTTCATAAAAACAGGTTTGCAGATGCACGCTGGGGTCGGCATGTAAACCACTAAAAATCTCGGCATACATCTTGGCGACCCGCTTCGGGGTGTCTTTCAACCCTTCACGCTCAGGGTCTTCACCTATGGCTTCCAGAATCATTTTCACGGCAACTTGAATTTTTTCCTTGTCTACCATAGAACCTCCCCTTTAAATATACTTAATTGCACAAGAACCAACCGGAATGGAAATCACACGCGGTACAAAATGTTCTTGTAATTGTCATTACTCTATCCTATTATCTTACAAGATTCTACATTGTAAACCGGTTTCCTGCACTATTTTTATACACTTTTTGTAGTAACAGTGTCTTCCGCAGCAAAAAACCCGGGAATTGCCTGGCCTGTCAAACTTTAAACAGCCGCTTTCCCCGGGTTTTCCGCGCACCTTCCTCTGTTTTTTCTGCTGTTTTTTCTGCCTTTTTCCCCTGCGTTTGGCCGTCCCCGCGGCAGGAGGGGGTTGGTGGACCAACCACAAGATTCCACGGTTGGGCCAGTAGTCCCGGACGGTCCTTGTGGTTGGGGGGCACTGTGGTTGGGGAGCACCGGCCGCGGGGACGGCCAAACGGTCCCTGTCTCCTTTGGTTGGGTGACAGAGAACCGTCCCCTGTCACTTGTCACTTGACCAGCCACAAGGTACGTCCCCGTGGTTGGTGCCCGTTTTTGGTGCCGGCCGCAAGGACCGGCCTGCCGTGAACCAGATCCGAAAACTAGCCTGCTTTATTTGCTTTCTTGAAGAGATTTGATTTTGCCGTCAATGGTAATCACAATTTTTTCCAAAGGAACATCAGCACCTGCCTGGGCGCAGGCCCTGGCCACCAGCTGGTTCAGGCCCGAACAGCAGGCAACCTCCATCGTCAAAACGGTGATCTTTTCCGGAGTATTCTTCTGGAAAATTTCAACCAGCTTTTGAAGGTAGTAAGCAGCATTGTCCAGCTTGGGACAGCCGATTAACAGCGCTTTCCCCTTTAAAAAACGGCGGTGAAAATCCGCAAAAGCAAAGGGCACACAATCCGCAGCTACCAGCAGGTGGGGTTTTTGCAGAAACTTCGCCCCGGGGGGAACCAGCCGGAGCTGTACGGGCCAGTGGGTAAGCTCGGAGGAAAGAGCGGCCGGTCCTGCCTCTACCTCCTGGCTTTCCCCCTCTTTTTCAAACACCATTTCGCTGCAGGCGGTGCAGGCCACCGTGTCCGTGCATTCACTTTCTGCCGCCGCATCCTGAATGGAGCTGAGATGTTCTTCTACCGCCTGGGTATCAAAGGCCTCAGCTTCCCGCACTTCAATGGAGATCGCCCCCTGAGGACAGTCACCAAGACAGGCCCCCAAACCGTCACAAAGGCGTTCACCGATCAACCTGGCTTTACCGTCAATGATCTGCAGCGCCCCTTCAGCACAAGCCGGCACACATAAACCACACCCGTCGCACTTCTCCTCATCAATATGGATGATCTCCCGCGTGATCCTGCCTACCATTTTTTTCTCCTCCTTGTTTTTTAACCAATGTTTTTGATGACATATTTAGATTAAAAATGGTACCCCCATTGACTGGTCATGAACCTTGGGACAACCTGCCGAAGTATAAACTTTATTAATATTTTAAAATACATTACCTTGTTCAAAGGCAAAAAAGTGATTTTTGTAGACCCCCAGCTCCAGAACCTGCCATGTTTGCGGTAAGATTAACGAAGATTTATCTTTATCGAACAGAGTTTGAACGTGCACCTGTGGTGCAACCTATGATCGGGACGAGAACGCAGCAATTAATATTCTTATGGAAGGGGCATCTTCCATTGGGCTAGGAGATGTAAGACCTGCTACTTAAGAGGCAGTCTCTGCTTGAACCCAAAATCTCACTGCTTTAGCCGTGGGAGTATGTCAATCTTTCATTTTACTTAAATAATACAAACTATAATTTTTTTATCGTAAATCATCCTGTGCACCCTGGACACCTCAGGCTCCCCGGGCCTTTTTTATCTGCTCGTCATTACTCCTGGCGCCAAGCTTCAAAGCCTTGTGCAGCATACGGGCAGGAAGGCTTCTCAGCTTTCCACCTTCCAGCTCGGCAAGCACCTGCGAGGCCTCTTCCACAACCAGGCGAGGCAGACCGGCCTTACCTGGAAGTTCTGCAATTATTTTGTCCGCAGCTCTCCTGTCCATGGATTCCTTGATGATTTGAAAACAAGCCGCGAGAACAACCACTAAAAGTTCGGCCCCTCTTTCAGCAGAAAGTTTCTCTGCAACCGGCAGCACCCTTTGCAGCTTTGTCAGGGCTTCTGGTTCTAAGATTTGTTCCATTGCCGCCTGGATTTTTTCCAGAAATGAATCCGGTTTTCCATATCCTTTGGCTATATCACCCAAACAATAATCGGCATACGAGCACCATTCCGCGCATCCCAGGTCAAAACGGGGATTACTGACCAGCCTCCGACACTTTTCACAGCGGATCCGGATATCGGTTTTCCAGAATTCCAGGATATTTCCACAGGTCGGACACTCATCCTCGTAAATATCCTCAGGTTTCCAGTATCTTCTATCCTGGCCGGGACATTTCGGTACTTGCATGGTGTCTCCCTCCTTCTATGGATTGGAATTAAAAATTTTGTATGTATACCTAACCAAGTTAGTTATATTATAATGCGGATTTACTTTCCTGTCAAGTGTTTCCAGACCAATAAATAAAAAAATTTTATTTAACCGCCAACGCTACAACAGCTGCGGGCACCAACCGCGGGGACGGGCCTCGTGGCTGGCCAAACCAGACGCAAGCACCAACCGCGGGGACGGGCCTCGTGGCTGGCCACCAACCGCGGGGACGGGCCTTGTGGCCGGTACAGCCAGCCAACTGCAGTGTTTACATCCTCAATAACTATAAACTCCACCTGGGGAACAACTTCCCCGGGTGGAGTTTATGGTAATTAGGTTAATTACATTGCTATTTTCGTATGACCAGTAAGACTACAACAACCATAATTAAGATGCTTATTGATAAAACTACAAACAGTGGTTTGACCCATTTTGTGTTCTGCTCTTGTATAAGTTTATGGACTGAAAAACCAACCATAAACAAGACAAAGGCAATAAAAGCATACTCTTTATAGAATTCCCATATCCTGGCAAGCATTTATGTCCTAGAAGGACGGGATACAGCTTCCCTGGTATTTTTCTTCCAAGAACTGTTTCACTGCGGGTGACTGCAGAGCTTGACCGAGTTTGATGATTGCTGCATTATCCTTGTCTTCGGGCCTGGCCACGAGGACGTTGGCAAAGGGTGTATCCTTCGCCTCCATAAAAATAGAGTCTTCAACCGGATTCAGGTTGGCCTCGATGGCATAGTTGCTGTTGATCACGCAGACATCCAGGTCATCAAGCGCCCGGGCGAGCATCGGCGCATCCATCATCTGGATCTTCAGATTTTTGGGGTTTTTGTCGATGTCCCGGTCGGTGGCGGTAATCCCGGCACCCTCCCGGAGCTCAATCAGTCCGGCATTTTCGAGCACCGCCAGTGCCCGGCCGCCGTTGGTGGCATCATTGGGAATCCCCACCCTGGCATTATCCTCCAGTTCATCAAGACTATCTATTTTCTTGGAATAGACGCCCATGGGCTCCGCGTGCACCTTTACCGTCCAGACCAGATCAGCATTGTTCTGGGAATTATAGTCTTCCAGGTAAGGAATGTGTTGGAAGAAATTGGCATCAATCTGCTTATCCTTGAGCGCGGGATTCAGCAGCACATAGTCCGTAAAAGGTCTGATTTCCAAATCAATATTTTGCTCTGCCAACAGGGGCTTGGCGACTTCCAGGATCTCACCGTGTGGTTTGGGAGTAACTCCCACCACGATCCTGGTCGGGGCAGCGGTTTGTTCACCGGCAGCCGGTTCCTCAGCTGTCTCACCACCGGGAGCCGGTTCCGGTTCCCGGGCCGTCTCGCCGCCGCAGCCGGCCATCAAGCCAATGACCAACCCCAGACAAAGAATAAGTGTCAGGAATTTTTTCATATTTTTTTTCATACCTTTTTACCTCCTTTTGTTGACCACCTTTGCCGCCAGGCTATCGCCCAGCATTTGAATGCCCTGCACTAAAATAACCAGCACAACCACAGAACTCCACATTACTACTACCTGGTAACGCTGGTAGCCGTAAAAATAGGCCAGCGTTCCCAAACCCCCTCCACCTACAATCCCTGCCATGGCAGAATAGCCTACCAGGTTGATCGCGGTGATCGCCACTCCTAAAAGCAACGCCGGTTTTGCTTCAGGAAGCAGCACCTTGGAAATCACCTGCCAGGCACTCGACCCCATGGATAACGCCGCCTCAACCAACCCCCATTCGATTTCTTTGAGAGATGTCTCTACCAGGCGGGCCACAAAGGGTATGGCCGCCAGAGTGAGGGGAACAATCGAGGCCATCGTGCCAATATAAGTTCCGACCACCAGCCGCGTCAGGGGAATCAACAAGATCAGAAAGATGATGAACGGAACCGATCGGACGGCATTGACAATCGAACCCAGGACCTGATTCCAGCGCTGATTTTCCAGGATATGGTCTTTGGACGTGGTCACCAAAATCACACCGAGGGGCAGGCCAGCAACATAACTTAAAAAGGTTGAGATCGCGACCATGTAGATCGTCTCCCAGGTAGCCAACAAAAGGCTGCCTGGAACCCAGTCATTTGCTCCCAGAAAAGACTTGAAAAATGCTTCGAGGTTGAGGGCAGTAAAAAGATCAGGCATCCGGCAGCACCTCCACTTCCAGGCCGCGGCTGCGCAGGTAGTCCAGGGCCTCCGCAAGCGAACCGTGCTCACCGATTATTTCCAGGGCGAGGTTCCCAAAAGGAGTATCTTTAATCCGGTCGATATTGCCGTAGAGGATATTGGCCCTGACATCAAACTTTTTAATCATCGAAGAGATAACAGGCTCACCGGCCGCCTCACCGATAAAGGAGACCCGGATCAGTTTCGCATCGGCCGGGCCATTCCCCTGCTGTGAAGAGCTCAACAGCTCCGCGGGAATCTCCCGGTTGATCACCGTGTTGATTAAACTACGTGCAGCAGCAGAGCGTGGATTGGAAAAAATATGCAGGACATCGCCGACCTCGACGATGCGTGCCGCATCGATCACCGCCACCCGATCGCAGACCTCTTTAATCACATGCATATCATGCGTGATCAGTAAAATAGTCAGGTTCAGCTGACGGTTAATGTCCCGGAGCAGCTCCAGAATAGAACGGGTCGTCTGCGGATCCAAAGCAGAGGTGGCCTCATCGGAAAGCAGGATTTTGGGTTCGTTGGCCAGCGCCCGGGCGATGCCCACCCGCTGCTTCTGCCCCCCGCTCAGCTGGGCGGGATACACTAGCACTTTATCGGTCAGGCCCACCAGCTCAAGCAGTTCAGCGACTCTCTTGTGGGCCTCATTACCTGCAGCACCGGCGATTTCCAGGGGAAACAGGACATTATCAAACACTGTCCGTGAAGAAAGCAGGTTGAAATGTTGAAAAATCATCCCGATTTTTTGCCTGGCCAGACGCAGTTCCCGCTGCTTCAGGGCCGTGATTTCCTGGCCGTCCACGAAAATCTGCCCCGCCGTGGGCTGTTCCAGCATATTGATACAGCGAATCAGCGTGCTCTTTCCCGCCCCGCTCAACCCGATAATGCCAAAAATCTCACCTTTTTCTACGGTGAGGCTGACATTGTCCAGTGCAAGCACTTGTTGGCCGGAGCCGTCGAAAATCTTGGTGAGATTTCTAATGTCAATCAAAAACGCTGCCCCCCCACATCCAAAACAAGCACATCAGCTTATCCATTACTCTTATTGATCTCTTTATTCTCTCTTTATCAAAGTCTTATTCGGTTTGGAATCCCTAAAATCCTTTATCTGAAGATGAGAATTTATAAGAACTCCCCATTTTTTTAATATTTCTGCATACTTCTTTCATCTCTTCTCTGGCTAAGGAATACTTTCGGGTTTTTCTTCCCGGGCATCTTCTGTTTCCACTCCTGCTGCGGCATCGGCTGCCGGTTCAGCGCCTGGGGGCTCCAGCACACCTGATAATTCTATTTCTGCTTCTTCCCGGGCAAGTTCTTCGGCCCCCGCTGCCGGCTCTTCAGCAGGGGGCTCCAGCACACCCAACAATTCTTCCTTATCTTCGTCCCGGACAAGAATATATAACAGATCTTTATCCTCGATGATTGTTTCACCGCGCGGTGCAAAAAGATCATTCTGCCTGACAATAGCCGTCACCAGAGCGTTCTCGGGCAGGGGTATCTCCTTTAGTTGCCTGTTCAGAAGAGAGGATCCCGCCCCGACATCGTACTCCAACAGTTCACAACCCGAATGTTCCAGGGAAATAAGCTCCAGTGAATGTGACGACAGGCGTTTGTTGCCGGTTAACAGCCCCAATTTTTTGGCCGCCACCTCGATGGTGGAACCCTGCACCAAAGCGGAGATCAAAACTACAAAAAAGACAATATTAAAGTAGTAACGGCCTCCTTCCAGGCCGGCAGCAACCGGATATGTGGCCAGCACGATGGGAATCACCCCTTTAATTCCCCCCCAGCAGAGCAGGATTTTTTCCTTCACCGTATATTTCCAGAACAACGTGCAGAGAAAAACAGCTATCGGCCGGGCCAGAAAAGTCAAAATTAAAGCGATGAGGACACCCTGTTTCCAGAAAACCAGTAATTCTGAAGGAAAAACCAAAAGCCCGAGCATTAAAAAGAGCATAACATGGCAAACCGTGGAAGTGTCCTCCATCGAACGGGAAACACCCTGTTTATAGACAAATTCGGCATTGCCCAGATAAAAACCGGTAAAAAATACGGCCAGGAAACCATTGGCCTGGAGCTCTTCGGCCAAACCATAACTGAAAAAACATAAACTTAAAACAAGCAGAAAATAGAATCCGCCCGTATCCAGCCGGATTTTATTAATCAGATAAGGGCCGAGTTTGCCAATCAGATAGCCGATCAAAATACCGATCACAATCTGCCACGCCAGGCTGGCGACGATGGAGAGCGGGTTCGTTAATATTCCCTGGATAAAATTGATGACGGTTATGGTTAAAATAATGGCCATGGGGTCATTCGAAGCCGATTCTATCTCCAGTGTGGCGGCCGTTTTGGGCTGGACGTTTTTGTCCCGTAAAATGGCGAAAATCGCCGCTGCATCCGTCGAGGAAATAATGGCCCCGATCAAAAAAGAAGCATACAGGTCCAAACCGATAATCAAATGGGAAAACAGCGCCAGAGCCACCGCGGTAACAATTACACCGGCAGTAGCCAGGGAAAAGGCCGGCTTAAAGGCGATATGCAGCAGATGCTTTTTGGTATTAAAACCGCCCTCGAAAAGAATAATGATCATAAAAGCGGCGGAAATCTGCTGGGCCAGCAGCGGATCGTCAAAGTGCACAATATTGAGACCGTCACTGCCAAAAATCATCCCCAGGGCCAGGAATAAAACCAGGCCGGGAATTCCCAGACGTGCCGCGATTTTTGTTGAAAACGTGGCTAAAAGTAAGAGTGCCGCCAAAATTAATAACATGCATAACTCCTAAAAATTTAATTTTTTTTTCAAATTATCTTTTCTACAGATACTGCCCATATTCTATTTTAACATGAAAATGATCATTCCGCCTGACGGTACCTCTCACCGGCGATGCATGAATCGTTCCTCTAGAAACCAGACGGTCCCGCTGCGATTACGATATGATGTTGGCACATTGTTGCTGCGATGAACGTCAAGGCACACATGGCTTAAAATGTGGGGGACCCTTGCACGAATCGCAACTCCTTTTGGGGCTTTTTGTACCAAAGAGCAAGTATCCCCATCCTCAGGGCTGATCCTGCCAGCAGCGGCCAAAAACGGCATACCAACAAACCGGCACTTTTGTTGACAGAAGCCGGCGTAAATGACATAATGAAAACATGTTTTTGTGCACTTATTAAGGAGGCAATATGAACGCGGAGAAAGACTGCAGCAGCAGTAATCAGAACATTGATGAAATTACAGCTATCAACGGGCAGCAGGATACTGAGGCCAACGATCTTTTGCAGGGCCAGATTTTACCCTCCCTGCTCAAACTTTCCTACCCCATCCTTATCGCCATGTTTTTCATAACCGTTTTTAATATTGTGGATACTTTTTACGTTTCCCGCCTGGGAAATGATGCCATCACAGCCATGAGCTTTACTTTTCCCATATATATGTTTTTGATCGCCATCGGCGCGGGGCTCACTATTGGCGTCAGCTCCGCAGTAGCACGCGCTCTGGGGGCCGGTGAAAAAGAATTTGCTGCAGAGACAGGGAAGCAGGGGGTCGCCCTGGCACTGTCACTTGGCCTGCTGATCACCCTGGGCGGGACCTGGCTCTCCCCCGCGATCCTTTCATTCATGGGCGCCAGCGGTGCCATTCATCACATGGCCCACGACTATGTCCAGGTCATAATTTTAGCCGGTATCGCCAAATACCTTTTACACGTTTTCGACGGCACCCTGCGGGGAGAAGGGCATACCGGTGCTTCCATGCGGATGCTGCTGGCCGCCAGCATCAGCAATATTATCCTCGATCCTTTTTTTATCTTTGGCCTCTGGTTTTTCCCCCGGCTGGAAGTAAAAGGTGCTGCTGTTGCCACGGCCATTTCCTGGGTAATAGGCTGCCTTTATGCCCTCGATTATTACCGGCGGGGCAAAGGAATCTTTAATCTTGATTTTCGCCATTTTACTCTGCGCTGGCAGCACCTGAAGGAAATATTAGCCATCGGTCTGCCGGCATCGTTAAACCAAAGTTTTCTTTCTCTATCCCTGCTGTTCTTCAATTATATTTTGATGCAACTGCCCCAGGGAAACACCCTTGTAGCCGCTTTTGGCATCGGTTTCCGTGTCGAGGCCATCATGATCTTGCCGCTGGTAGGCCTTTCTGCCGGGACGGTGATTATGACCGGGCAAAATTTTGGCGCCGGAAAGTTGGCACGGGTAAAAGAGATTTTCTTACTGGGGCGCAAATTCCTTTTTCAAACTATGGTCTTGATGGGAATTTTCGTCATTATCCTGGCCCCTTACCTGATTAAAATCTTCAGTATGGACATTGATGTAGTAAGATTTGGCACCCAATACTTCCAGCTTACCGCCCTGACTTACTGTTTTTTAGGTGCCGGCTTGCTGGCCAACGCCACTTTTCAGGGGATGGGCTGCGGTTATCCCCCATTTGTCAATATCCTCATCCGGTTATTAGTCTTTCAAGCAGCCGGGGCCTTCATTTTTACTCTTCTCCTCCAACTGGGGCCCTGGGGAGCCTGGGGAGCTGTCGCCCTGGCCAATATCGGCTACGGCATCATCAGTTCGCTCTGGCTGAGGGGCTATCTCGGCCGGAAACTGAAAGCAGCCGGCGAAAACATACTTGCTGAAACAAGCAAACTCCAGACCTCCTGACCCGGACATGGGAATGAAAGCCCAACCGGGAAGTTGAGGCTTGACTATGGGATTGTCTTCCTGTAATATATAACTAACTTGGTTATATAACTATGCAGAAATCAGGTGCATAAATGATCACCAAAAAAGCAGAATACGCCGTCATTGCTTTGGCCGATCTGGCCGCGCTGCCGCACGGCCAAAAAACAACGACACGGGAAATTGTCGAACGCCGGAAAATCCCGCCCAACCTGCTTGCCCAGCTTTTACCCGTAATGCGTGATGCAGGATGGATTAAAAGCACCCGGGGAGCCGGCGGAGGGGTTTTTCTTTGCAAGGACCCCGCGCAGATCACTTTACGGGCAGCAATCGAGCTGATTGACGGCCCCATTACCATTACCCGCTGTTTGTTCCAAAGTATGCCCTGTGGAGATAAACCTTCCTGCCCCCTGCGAGATGTCTGGAAGGAAGCACAGGAGAAAATGCTGCATGTTTTGGAAAAGACAACCATTCAGGAGCTGGCCGCAAGAATAGCTGCTTCCGGATAAATGCATCTCCCCATTTCCCTGGAAATAGTGCCAACTGGCGGAAACCGCGGGGACGGGGGTGGTGATTCAAACGGCTGAAACCGCGGGACGTGAAATCGCGGGGACGGGGGTGATGATCACTACTTATTCTGTAAAGAACCGTGTAATTGCCTGCGCCAGCGCACCCGCAGCCCGCTGCTGGAAATCCCTGCCGGCCAGGAGCTTTTCTTCCACAGGATTGCTGATAAAGGCAACCTCGACCAAAGCAGCCGGCATCTGCGTATTTCTAATTACTGCAAAACCCTCATTAAAAATGCCAATATCCCGCAAACCCAAAGCGGCAATTAGTTCCTCCTGCAGCAGCCTGGAAAGGTAGGCGCGCTCCTCCTTTTGCCAGCCATAATAAGTGTAAGTGGAGGTCCCTCCCACAGCAGGGTTGTTAAGCGCGGCATTGGCGTGAATGCTCACAAAAACATCGGCCTCGCTGTTGTTGGCAATTGCCGCCCGCGAAAATAAATCCACATAGTAATCCTCTTCCCTGGTCAGGATCACTTCCATCCCGGCAGCACGCAGGAGTTCCGCCGTCTGCAGGGCAATAGCCAGGTTGACCTCCTTTTCCATCAAGCCTGTTGGCCCGACCGCCCCGGGATCGCTCCCGCCATGGCCGGGATCAAGGCAAACCCGCTTCCCCTGCACAGTAGCCTTCCGCAGCTCAATTGTGAGCGTATTGCTTTTTGCTTCTGGAATAATCTCATAAGAAGCGGCTGCGTTCAGATCCGCCACCAGCCGGGCAACCTCCGGCAGAAACTGTCCGAGGCGCAGGCTGCGGAGAAAGGGCAAAGCAAATCCTTTTTCCCAGCCGGCAAGGTCAGGATTTAACGTCAGGTTGGGGAAATCAACCACAATCCTTTGCGGATTGCGGAGCCTGAAGGCCTCATAGTTTATGGGCACTGTAGCCTGCAGGCGCACAACGACCAGCTCGTCTGTCTCCTCAATATCTAGCCCCAACAGCTGGTAAGGCACAACAACCTGCAGTTGACCCGTCCCCTTTTCCTCCACACTGTAGGCAACAGGAGCCGGGGAGGCAGCAAACTGAAACTCCACCTCCGCCACGCCGCCGGAAAGCCGGGAGGTGATCTGTTTCAGCCCGGCCTGCCCCACCGCCAGATTGCGGGGTGAATCCAGGGAGTCAACCCCCGTCACAGAAACCAGCAGCCTGTTGGACACTTGTTTTTCTTCCCAGCGATAATCTGCGTCCGGCCCGGCAAAGAGGTTCACAGCAAGTTCTCCCTCCCCAGGCAGAACTTCAATTTTCAGGGTTCCCGGCTCACCAGGCTTACTTGGCTCACCCGGCTCACCCTGCTGCGGCGGTAGCACATCGTGTTCCCGCACAAGCCAGCCGGCGATCCAGCCCGCTTCGCCGCGGTATTCTACCATGTACCACCCGTTACAGAACGACTCCGCTTTTAAGACTTCCTCCAGCTTCACCTTGCCCAGCACACCAAAGCTCTGGCCGGGCCCCGACCTGATATTCACAACATCCCCTTCGACTTCCAGGTAAGATGTAGCAACCTTCTCCTGCAGGTAGTCCTTTACCTTAAAAATCAAAACTGCGGCCTCTGCCCTGGTAACCGCCTGCCGGGGACGAAAGCTCCCATCGGGATAGCCGGCAAAGAGGCCCCGGGAAGCCAACCCGGCCACAGAGGGCCGCGCCCAGGCCCCGATCTGGCCCGCATCGGTAAAGTTTAAAGCCTCCCCTGCCCCTGCAGCTTCTTCCAGAGCCAGTATTCTCCCCAAAACACCGGCCACTTCCTGGCGGGTGATCGCCGCATCAGGATAAAAGAACCCCCCGGGATAGCCCTGGAAATACCCCGCCGCCGTTGCTTTACCTATCTCCGTAAAAAACCAGTCATTCCCGGCCACATCCTTAAAACCCGTAAAACTTTCAGGCGCTTTAAACCTGAAATAATTGTTGACAATGGAGACAAACTCGGCCCGGGTAATTTTCCGGTCAGGCCGGAAGGCCCCATCAGGATAACCTTTTATATAACCTGCCTCCGCTGCGACCAGGATCTCCGTCGCAGCCCAGTGGCCGTGCAAATCCGGAAAATCTGCCGCCGCCGCACGCCCGTTAAAGGCCAGGATAAAAACAGTGCTTATGAGAAAAACAACCACCGGTAAAGCAACTGCAGAAACAATGCAATTTTTTTTACCTCTTCCTGTTAAGCTGCCCATAACAAACCGCCTTTACAAAAAAATTTCTGCAAACCCTTAAACTGTATTATTCGACATGAGTTACCATAATCCTACAAGGCTTGTCTGTTAATTTGTGGAAAAGGGGCTGAGTGACAAAATATGTAGGCCGCAAACCCTTTAGGTACAAGGGTTGCGGCCTCTTTTTCCCTTTATTTGCTGTAAAAGTTGGGATTATATCCGACAATTCTTGGACAGGCAAAACCGTGAGCAATTAGTTATTTCACCAACCGCGGGGACGGTCCTTGTGGTTGGTCCAAAAAAGATCCAGGAAAAGTAGCTTTTTAATCTAAATCGGGACAGGAGAATCGTCCCCATGTCCCGAAAACAATGCTTATGAGAAAAACAACTACCGATAAAGCAACTGCAGAAACGATGAACCAGCCGCGGGGACGGTCCTTGTGGCTGTCCTTGTGGCTGTATATATGAAAATTCAACTGCAGCAGAGGCGGATGGTTCAGGCGATTTCTGGCACAAGGCCGTCAAATTGGGCGCGATATAACCTGGCATAGTAGCCGCCCCTTTTCAACAGCTGTTTATGGGTGCCTTCTTCCACAATGCCGTCGTCGGTGAGAACAAGGATGCGGTGTGCCCGGCGCACCGTGGTGAGGCGGTGGGCGATCACTAGGGCGCTGCGGTCCCGGGAGAGTTCGAAAAGGGCCTCCTGGATCAGGGCCTCAGTTTCATTATCCAGGGCCGAGGTGGCCTCGTCCAGAATCAAAATGGGCGGGTTTTTCAGGAAGATCCTGGCGATGGCAATGCGCTGCCGCTGTCCGCCCGAAAGCATCACCCCGCGCTCGCCGGTGTAGGTATCGTAACCTTTTTCCAGCTCCATGATGAACTCATGCGCATTGGCCTGGATCGCGGCCTCCACGATCTCCTCCTCCGTAGTATCAATCCTGCCGTAGGCAATATTTTCCTTGATGGTCCCGTTAAAGAGAAAGACATCCTGCTGCACAATGCCGATGTTCTGCCGCAGCGATCGCTGGGTAAAATCGCGAATATCGGTGCCGTCTATGAGAATGCTCCCCTTCTGGATATCATAAAAGCGGGGAATAAGATTGCAGATCGTGGTTTTCCCGGCGCCGGAGGGGCCGACCAGGGCTACCGTTTCCCCGGGGGCAATTCGCAGGCTGACATCCTTGATGATTTTTTTATCGCGGTTGTAGCTAAAGGTAACATCATTGAAAACAATTTCACCTTTGAGGCGGCCGGCCTGACGGGCGTCCTTCTGATCCACAATTTCAGGTTCAATCTCCAGCGTCTCCACAAAACGATGAAAGCCGGCCATCCCCCGCTGGTAAATTTCCACGAGCATGGTGATCCGCCGGATCGGCTGCAGGAACAAGTTCACATAAAGCAGGAAACCGACCAGAGTCCCCAGTGTAATCTGCCCCCGATGGATAAAATAGCCGCCGCAAAAGACAACGATGAGATTGATCAGGTTGGAGAAGAAGTTGACCCCGGAGAAAAACTCGGCCATGACCCGGAATGATCTCTGCTTGGAGCGGCGAAAGTTCCGGTTGTCCCGCTCAAATTTCTTTTTCTCGTACCATTCGTTGGTAAAAGATTTGACCACCCGCACCCCGGAGATGCTGTCTTCCACCCGGGCGTTGATGTCGGCAACCTTGAGGCGCACATCACGGAAGGTATCCTGCATGAGCTTATTCTTAGATACGGCGAACCAGATCATCACAGGAACCAGTGGAAATACGAGCAGTGTCAGCTGCCAATGGATCGTGATCATGATGAAGAAGGCGCCGATCAGCGTCACCGTGGCAATAAAAAGATCCTCGGGCCCATGGTGGGCCAGTTCGGAGATCTCATTCAGATCGTTTACCAGCCGCGACATGAGATGGCCGGTCTTGGTGTTGTCAAAGTAACGGAAAGAGAGCTTCTGGATATGATCGAACAGGTCCTGGCGCATATCATATTCTATGCGCACACCAAGGACATGCCCCCAGTAATCAACGACATACTGCAGGAACGCCCGCAGCAGGTAGAGCCCCAGCAGGCCGGCGCAGATCCGGAAAAAGAGGGTTAAGTCCTGCTGCGGCAGGACCCGGTCAATGATCCGCTGCACTGCAACCGGGAAAACAAGATCCAGCCCGGCCATGGCAAAAGCACAGCCAAAATCAAGCAAAAACAAAGGCAGATGCGGCCGGTAGTATTTAAAAAAAAGTCTTAGCAAAACAGCTGCTCCTTTTCAAAAAATTATCCCCTTAGCCAATACCCTCAAAAATGAGGTTTACAGATTTATTGTATCAAGCTACTTATCAACAAACAATGGTTTCTCTTTTTCTTTTTTTGCTATGAGTAAAAAATTAAACCCAGGCAGGAAAGAAGAGACCTCGTTTCAGAAGAGGTAAAGCACCTCAGCGCTTGCCTTCAGGAGGAACGGCCAGTATAATAAAATTGTAAAGGAGGTGATCTCTCTTGCAAAAGGCAAAAAAGGCTTTGCTATTTTTGCTGATCGCTTTACTGCTCGCCAGCATCGCCCTCGGCGGCTGCGCTTCCTCTCCGGAAAACGCAGGAAAAACGGAAAACGAGCTGGAGTTGAACGAGGATCATGAGGGCACCGAAGAGGGAACTGCCGCAAAAGATGGGCCTGCCGCAGAAGAAGACCTTGAAGAACCGTTAACCCTTACTTACCTGGGGCATGCCGCTTTTTTAGTGCAGTACAGGGACACCAGCGTCTTGATCGACCCCTACCAGCCCGATTTTGGCAGCTACGGCAAGATCGACCTGAACACTGATGCCGTGCTCATCACTCACGAGCACACTGACCACAACTACGCCCCGGGGGGAGGCCAGGAAGCAGCTGTCCTGCGCGGGTTGACCGCAGCCGGGGACTGGCAAAAAATAGACTACCGTCTCGATGAGCTGCAGATCACAAGTGTGGACGGCACCTTTCACGGTAAAAACCTGGGCAAAAACAGCATTTTTATGCTCACAACCCCCGACCTGCGCCTGGCTCACTTAGGCGATATCGGACATGTATTGCAAGAAGAAGAAATTGCTCAGATCGGCAGCCCGGACGTGCTGCTCATCCCGGTCGGAGGGCATTATACCATTGCCCCCCAGGAAGCGCTGGAATTGATCGCCCAACTCTCCCCGGCCGTGGTTATTCCCATGCATTACCAAACCGAACATAACCCGGAAACCCCGATCGGCACCCTGGACGAATTTCTAATATTGGAAATACCTTACCCCGTCAAATCTCAGAGCAGTATCCTGGAACTTACCAGCAAAAATATGCCCGAACAGACCGAAATCTGGGCCATGGAATACACGCTACCCTAAAACCCATTCCAATCCTGAAAAGGCATCTCCTCAAATTTAAGGCTGCCCGGGTAAAGACACCCGGGCAGCCTTAAATTTAATTAATTAAAAATTTCTACTGGGATTAATTTCAGCTTAATTAACTGGCGTTTGATCATCAATTGTACCGCGGCTCAATTAACATACTCCCACGGCTAAAGCCATGGAATTCTGCTTCATTGAAAAATGCCAGACTGGTCTTATTCTTTCTCCAACAAAGTTTGGTGCCCCAACCTTATGAAAACTTTCTACACGCCCGACGCTTTTACCCGCTCTGGGCTTTCTGCGAAATTTCTCGTAAGGTTATCCTCAGTTAAGCTTTTTTAACCACTCCAGACACTGTGCAATAGCCTCCGGTTCCCGGCGAAGCTGGTGAACGGCACCAGGTAAAAGTAAAAGTTCCGCGGAATCCCCTGCCAGCTCATAAAGCTTTTCAGCGTGCATTACAGGAATAACCTCATCCTCGGTGCCATGAGCAATCAACAGCGGCCGTGGCGCTATTTTAGAAACATACTGCAGCGGGTTTACAGAGTAAAGGTTCCTTAACCATTGGCCAGGATCCGGAGGAAAAGAAGGATCCCTGATAATACCGATTTCCCGAAAGTGCTCAACACGCTTCTCTACATCCCAGGGGGTAATGATCGTCTTATATTCTGCGGGGCTAGCAGCCATAATCAGAGCCTTAACACGGGGATCATTAGAAGCTACATAACAGGAAACTGCCCCTCCCATACTGAAACCCCAAAGGTAGAAGCCTTTTTGATACTGATCACGTTCTCCCCAGTAATCCAAAACAGCGGCAAGATCCTGTGTCCAGCCAAAAACATCAAAGTCCCCTTCACTTTCTCCTGTACCCCGGAAATTAAAATGAAAACATGGAAACCCCTCTGTTAGACAATGCTCGGCCAGAGCCGCATAGCCCCCATCCTTCTCCCCTTGTTTTTCGTTCTCTTCAGGAGAGGGTTCGCCCCGGGGAACCCCGTGACACAAAATCAGTAAAGGTTTTTCCTTCCACCCGGCCTGGTCTCCCACCGTTTCCCAATAAGCCCGACCTTTCAGAGCAAGACCCTCCACTTTAATTTGTATTTCCTCCACTTTCATAAACCCCAGCTCCTTTCAGGAGAAAATTCAATACCGGAGGTAAAAGGCTTCCTTCTTTCTCCCCATAATCCTAAGATTAAACAGGCTTGCAAAACACTTTTGATTTTTCCAACAAGTATAAAAAAGGTTTATTGTTATTATTCTACTACATAGAACATATTTCCTTTAAAATATATTTAAGTTTCAAAATCTGGTAACACCTTTAACAGGCAAACTTGCGCTTATCCTGTATAGGCATTTTAAAGGTTGCGGGAATGAAGTGACGCCTTTATTCCCACAGCAGGCTGACAGGCTTTTCGATTTTCGATTTTTCGACTAAATTTTTCGATAATAGAGATCATAATAATGAAATAATTTTGTTGGGGCCGGGAACAAAAAGGTGCTTTGGAGCGTCTTTAATATATATGCAAAATATATGCAAAAATTTTTTGAAAGAGAAAAAACATGAAAAATGAAAAATACTAAGTTAAAACTTGCAGTACTGATTTCCGTCCTGTTAATCCTGTTGATACCCGCCGGATTTTTCCTGGCGGCAAAAGTCAATAATATTGGTCAGCAGATCCGCCTGCAGTATCCGAATATAATTCAAAATATGGATATTAAAATTCCACTGGGCAAGACCGTACCCCCCTCTCCGGTAGAAGAAATCCCGGAGGAAGAGCTGACAACAGCTGATTTAATTCTCCTGGGTGCCCGCCGGGAGGCAACAAACAGGACCCGCTATGATGCAGCTTATGCCGTCATCAGCTACCCCGGAGGGGATGTGCCTTCTGACCGGGGTGCCTGCACCGATGTTGTCATACGGGCTTTTCGCCATGTCGGCATAGATCTGCAGCAGCTGATCCATGAGGATATGGAAAAGAACTTTCCCCTTTATCCGCAGAAATGGGGGCTGGACGCCCCCGACCCCAACATTGACCACCGCCGCGTTCCCAACCAGGTATGCTTTTTTGAACGTTACGGTTTGCCGTTGACACTGGAGGTAGAAGGACACCTGGATGAATGGCAGTGGGGTGACATAGTTTACTGGCGCTTCCCGAATGGACGTGATCATTGCGGCATTGTCAGCGATCGGACTAAAAGTGACGGTACTCCCCTGGTTATTCACAATGCCGGCTTGGCCAGAGAAGAAGACTGCCTTTTGCGGTGGGAAATTACAGGGCACTTTCGCTACCCTGTCCCCCCAAATGCCGATGATTCTTCTTGACATCCTTTTGCAGTAGTTTTATAATTATTATGTAGGGAGCGGAGCATTACCGGGAGGATAAGATTTGTAAAGGCAAGCATTTAGATCTAAAAGCCACATTTAATCAGTCGATGATCAGTTCATCAGGGGGCTGTAGCTCAGGGGGAGAGCGCTTGACTCACATTCAAGAGGCCCAGGGTTCAAATCCCTGCAGCCCCACCAGTGATAAAATCCAAATCGGCACTCGTAAGGGGTGCCGATTTTATCTTTCCGGGAGGCAGCTCTGTTTTTATGTTACTTTCCTCCAATACTAATACGGGTTTCCCATTTATTCTATCTTACAGCAACAGATTTTTCAGGGATATAATTTTTTTATTACGGAGACAGGGGTACAGGTGCCATAGTATCCCACGCGTATATTCGAGAAGTGACAATCCGCAGCAGCAGAAAAAATAATAAAGCATAGTATCCGATGCTTTCGTACCTGATATTTGCTTCCATTATAAGCCTGGGTTTCTTCCGAGGAAGTATGTCAATACCCCCGTCCCCTTGATTTTAAAATGTGCCCGCATATGGTCATATTCCAGGTCATCTTTATAGGTCATCGGATGAAAGCATGGTATAATAGTTTTGAGGAGGTAAAGAAAAAATGCAAAAAGGATTAATTGAGTCAAATCCTTCAATAATGATGGGAAAACCAGTAATTGCAGGAACCCGTATCACTGTTGAATCAATTTTGGAAAGGCTTGCTGCAGGTGAATCCACAGAAGATATTATAATATCTAACCCCAGATTAACCCGTGAAGCGGTTCAAGCTGCATTAATGTTTGCAGCTGAAGCATTACGTGCTGATATCGTTTATCCCCTTACGGAGGCAAATCAGTGAAATTTATAGCTGATGAGAATATTGATAAACCAATAGTTGAAACACTTAGGAAATCCGGTTATATCGTTTTATATGTTTTGGAAATGGAGCCAGGAATTACTGATGAGCAAGTCATTTTGCGTGCTAATAAAGAGGGCGCGCTTTTACTTACTTCTGACAGAGATTTTGGAGAAATAGTATTTCGGCAAGGTAGAACGATACATGGAGTAATTTTAACACGTCTCGCCGGCTTGCCTATTCAAAAAAAATCTGAGATTGTATTAAAAGCCATTAGGAAATATGAAAAGGATTTATACGGAAATTTTATTGTAATAAATCCAAATTTAATCCGAATAAGATCAGCAAAATATTTAAAAGATCGATAGAAGTATAGCATGAATTATTATTTTACCTTAGAAAAAGATCTACAGCTGGCAAGCGTTTTCACGGATCCCCTGTTTATGGGGGCCTGTGACTCCCCAACTCCTGACTCACATTCAAGAGGCCCAGGGTTATAATCCCTGCAGCCCCACCAGCGATTATAACGGCACTCGTAAGGGGTGCCGATTTTATCTTCCGGGATCAGCAATATTAATACAGGCTCATCCACCTATTAATTTTCATCCTGTTGAAGAGCTTTTAGCAGCGCCTCCTCACTGTCGAAATCAAAAATATTTTCCAATGCATTTTCTAACTGGGGAATATTGGTGTTTTTCAGAATCTGATTTTCCAATTCCAAACTGATGGTTCCTAATTTCCGCCTGGCTATCTTTATCAAAGTTCTCTGCAGCGCAGTGATTCTGCCTTCTGCCCTGCCCTCTTCTTTACCACGTAGATGGTACGAAGTAAGGATTTCTGTCATTTTTTATAATAATTAATCCTTCTACTTTTCCTTGGCTTCCGTAATCAATACCCCCGTCCCCTTGATTTCCCCCCTTGATTTCCTCTTAAACACCGAACTCTGGGGCGAAATGTTAGCCTACCTATGAGGAATTGAAACTTAACACGACATTGTCTGTGATTTTGCAAATTAAAACAGACCCTGTTTTTCACAATAAATTTCCCCGGTTTAGACCTGATATTTCACATTGCAACTGACAAAAAAACAACATCTTGCACATTAAAATGGAACCTTGGGGCTCTGCCCCAAACCCCGGGATTGATCGCTTAAGTTCTCCAAAAAGGGGAAAAGGCAGCCGGCAGCCGCCTTTTCCCCTTACCTTTTTACAGAATCCTGCCAGGCGCTTGAGGCTCTTTTCCAGCATTGCTCTATCCTCCCGGCAGGCAAGAGCCATTACAAATCGATTTTCCCGGACAAAGCGTGTAGTGCTGAAGCTACAGTAATCCCATCCACTCACCCAGTACTTCCAGCGCCTGGGCTGTGGACCTCAGGTGTAATATAGATACTGTATACTTCCTGTTCTTTGTAGGGTTTAAGGGGGATAAGATGCACTGTCCGATCATCATTGGCCATCTTAACCTGTAGCTGGCACGACATTGCCAGCGGCGTCACAGATATAGATGTTTTCTTTGTTAACAGTGTCAACGTTTAGACCCTTATTGAACCTTATTCCCCAACTTTTGTTAAGATCCACATCCAGACCCACCGACGGATCCAACGGAAAATCGTTGTAACCACGGGCATTAGCATCTTTCACCGTAACTTGGCAGGAAGCTGCATGTCCACTATCCATAGCATAAGCCGATATGGTACAATTGCTCACTGCAACCGGTAGCACTACGCCATAATCATCAACCCTGGCATACTTTTGGGAGCCTAATGGGGAGGGCAAAAGCCGATCCGAAAGTTTTTTTTGGAATAAAAAATGGGTCATCTTTTGCTCATTTTTGCCTATGTCCCTTGCCTAAATCCGCTCAAGACAAAATATTTAATTTTAAGCCCGGTGCTTCTATTACCATCTTTGTTTCCATGATATAATAATAGTAAAAGATTGCTAAATAGTCATGGGGCCGCGCACCGAACCGAACAATGGGTCACCAAAAATTATGGAAATATAAAAAGGGTTTAAGTCATGCAAACCCATAAATTGGAATCGAGTGCGGCTAACTATCAGGGATTGATATATAAAACCCGTAAAGAATGGGATTACGAAAGGTAAACCAGTGGTGAATGGTTATTTATTCGATTCTAATATTATCCAAGCAATGAGGAGGAAAATTATTTATGAGTTCAAACATAAATTCGGTTTTTGATTTGAGCCCAGCGGAAAAGCTCCAACTTGTTGAAAACCTCTGGGATGATCTTGCAGCCTCTCCTGAAATGGTGCCAATATTTGAGTGGCAAAAAGAAGAACTGGAGCGAAGAAAAATAAATTTACTCAAGCACCCGGCCTCAAAACAAAGTTGGGAAGAGGTCAAACGCAGGGTTCGAAGCCACTATGAACGTTAAACTGATCATTGTACCGGTGATCCGGAAAAATGGCGTCTGTAGCTTCATTGAACCGGTATTTGCTCTTTTTCGCTACAGGCCTATCTCGCCTCTTTTACACATAAAATTTCTTTTAAATTTCCTGAGCATTTAATATATTCCATAAGTTGTTAAGTTAGGTGCCTATCACCGTAGCATGTAGGCCTGGGTTTCTTCCGAGGAGGCAAATCAATACCCCCGTCCCCTTGATTTTTGCCGA